>CAWFRX010000011.1:0-527094 GCA_963818345.1 uncultured Acidobacteriota bacterium
ATTAACGGCCAGCATGACGACCATCGCGACTGCGAACGTGGCTAGAGTGATCACCGCGCTGCCGATAACTTGTGCCAACAACACTTGCGTCCCGCCACCATAGAACAGTCCCTTGAGCGGGGCGCTATTGTCGGGAGAAATCGGACCGGTCGAGCCATACCTTCCGCAGGCGAAGAGTCCCAAGGAAATCGTTCCCCAAATGCCGCAGAACCCGTGAACGGGCACGGCTCCGATGGGATCGTCAATACGAAGGTATTCCAGCAGCTCAACTCCCAGGATCACCAGGACGCCGGCGATTCCGCCGAGAAGGACCGCGCCAGTTGGGCTGACCCAATAGCATGGGCAAGTGATTGCCACGAGTCCCGCCAGAAACCCGTTGGTGGTGTAGCCTGCGTCCCACTTCTTAGTTGTGAAGTAACCGTAGATGATAGAGGTCAATCCAGCGGCGCATGCCGCCAGTGTGGTGTTGGTAGCGACGCGTCCAATGCCAGAGAAATCCATGGCCGAAAGTGTGCTCCCCGGATTGAAGCCGTACCAACCGAACCACAGAATCAGTCCGCCGCTGACCGCAATTGTCAGGTCGTGTGGCAGCATCGGAGCGCCGCCGTCGCGCTTGAACTTCCGGCCCAGCCTCGGACCGAGGACGATGGCGCCAGCCAGAGCGATGAATCCACCGATCGTATGCACGACGGTGGATCCCGCGAAATCGTGGAAGCCCATTCCCAACGACGGAAAGAAGTTGCCCGTGCTTCCCATATTCGCCAGCCAGCCGTCCGGACCCCAAGCCCAGTGTCCGATGATCGGATAAATGAAGCCGGTAACGCCGACGCTGTAGAGAAGGTCGCCGACGAAGCCGGTGCGCCCGATCATGGCGCCGGAAGTGATGGTCGAGCAGGTATCGGCAAAGGCGAACTGGAAAATCCACACGGCCAGGAAAGCGACGCCCGTCGTTTCATATGTCTCCGGCGCGTTTTGCAGGAAGAACCAGTGATAGCCGATGAACCCATTGCCATGGCTGAACATAAACGCAAAACCAATCGCGTAGAAAAGAATGCCGCACAGGCAGGTATCCACAACGCATTCCACGAGCACATTGACTGTCTCGCGGGAACGGCAGAAACCTGCTTCAAGCATGGTAAAACCGACCTGCATGCCAAACACCAGGAAGGCCGCGATCAGCGTCCAAGCCGTATTCACCGGATTTACGATGTCGCTGGCTTTGACTTCCGGTGCCGCTTGGGCTGCGTACACATGACTAAAGAAAAGTGCGGTAAAACCAGCCATCACTGCCAGGACGATCCCAACGCCTAGCAGCTTGCCGCCCAAGAGTGTCCCTCCGTACTTGCGCCATTGCGGGTCTCGCAGACGACCGCGCAAACGAATCATCTTTTCGGATAACGACAGCTTTCTCTCTGCTTTTCGATTTCCAGCCATCTCATGTTCTCCTTTTTTATTTCTAGCCTCTGGCTTTTGCTCGCCTCTCTCTTGAACTCTTAATTCATTCCCACCCCGTGCCGTGCCTGAACCACGGTCGAACCGCCTCTCGAATCATGTCGGGCCCTCGCGCAACAAGGGCTCGAGCTTCCCGTTCTCCAGGTGAAAGTGAAGTCCACACAATTTCACCCGCATCGCCAGCGAACGAATGCCATTCAAAGCCGGGCAGTCTCGGGTGACACTGCCGGCAATCACGAGTTCAGGCGGATCGCCCTCGCGATAAACGCGGAGATTGGCGGTTGTAATGCCAGGAAGAGTGGAAAATAAAAGAGCGCGTATTCCGATCGCATCTGCGAGCGCCTGCTCCGTCACCCTGCGTTCGCGGATCGAGCGCGATGTGTCCGCGTCCCATACGTCCGCAGGACGCGCCATCCACTCGCACTTTACCCAGTCGCCGCGCCAATCGAGCGACAGAAGGCGCAAGGGAGCGCGCGAAAGCTCGCCGAAGCGCATTTCCCTTCGCATCGCACGGACGAAATCACCAAGTTCCCATAAGGTCCGCATGACCGCTCCTTCGCCAATTGCATTTGTGGCAACGCGGTCCGCTAGCGTGGGGAGAGTCCACTCAAAACGAGCGGTACTCGTCCTAAACCTCGCTCTCGGAGGCGCACAACAGTTCGCTGGCAAGAAATCGCGACAACGCGAAATCAAGCCTCAGTGAACCGATTGGCTCCTCGTCGAGCCCTAAGGAACGATTGAGTTGGACACGGCGTCGTGTCCGAGACGTTCAGCTTGCAGCAAAACCAATCAACAGCCGTCCCTCGTTTCGTCGGGGAAAAGAGGGAATCAAACAGAACTATTTGTTACTACGCGGCGTAGTTTGCGGTCCAGTTTAGATGAAGTCAAATTCAAACTTTGAATTGCATTGATTTGAATTCCATTGATTCGCCGATCGCAATTGTGCTCTGTGGTTCGCGTCGAGAATCCGCCGCATAGCCTCCCCGTGGGGCTTGTGCGGGTGGCAAGCTCGTTGTGTCAAGCGCGGCAGCAGTGTAGGATTCACGGTACGGAAACAGAAGCGTACAGGAGGAAAGGAATTGATGAATAAAATCACTGTAGTTGTATTGCTTGGGTGTTTGCTAACCGTCCCCGCGTCTGCCCAGCAGGCCGGCCAGGGGCAGCAGGCTCCTCCCACGGTCGCGGGCTTCGTTCGCAACCTATATATGGGCGTCAAGAATAATATCGTGCGATCGGGAGACAAAATGCCCGAGGAGTTCTACGGCCTGCGCCCCGGCTCGCAAGAGGAAGTGCGTACGTTTGGGCAACACCTCGCGCACGTTGCCAACTACAACTATCTCTGGTGTTCGCAAGCCAGAGGCGAAAAGAATCCCAATGCAGGGATCAATCTGGAAAAAACGCTCACGTCCAAGGCTGATATTATGAAGGCCCTGAACGATTCTTACGCCTTCTGCGATGTTGCCTATAATGCGCTCACGGACGCTTCCGGCGCGGAGGTTATTGACATCACCCAGGAGAACGGCCGGCAGGTGCATCAAACCCGCATGGGCTTGTTGATCCTGAATATCGCACACAATAACGAGCTCTACGGAAATCTAGTCACTACCTTGCGGATCAAGAACATCGTGCCGCCGTCGTCCGAGCCGCGTCCGCAACAGCCGCAGCAGCAACAGCGGCCGCAATAATCGACAAGCGCAAAATCGAAATCCCTGATAAAAACATGGCGGTGCGCTCGCGGTCTACCGCTCCATCAGGCCTAGCGACCAGCGCCGGTGAGAAACGAACGACAAGGAGCAAACTTATGTGCGATCGAGATCATTCCGCAGAGGATCTGGAACGACTTCAAGGCCTCGGTTTAATCACGCGAAAGCAGTTCGGCGTCCTGTTGGCGGCAGGCGTCGCCATGCTGCTGCCTCGAGTAGCTGACGCCGTGACGGTCACCGAATCGGAGGTGACCGTGAAGACGCCGGACGGCACCGCGGACTGCTACTTCGTCCATCCATCTTCTGGCACTGCGCCCGGCGTATTAGTGTGGCCGGATATCTTCGGGCTGCGGCCGGCATTTCGCCAGATGGGTAAGCGGCTCGCCGAGGAGGGCTATTCGGTGCTGGTGGTGAATCCGTTCTACCGGACCCAGAAAGCTCCGACCTCCGCTCAGGGCGCCGCGACTCCGATCCCGCAGTTACTGCCGCTGGCGCAAACTTTGAACGAGACCACGCAGGTGACCGACGCGAAGGCGTTCATCGGCTGGCTAGACCAGCAGCCCTCGGTTGCCAAGAATCGCAAGATTGGGACGCAGGGTTATTGCATGGGAGGCGCGATGGCCTTTCGTACCGCTTATGCCATGCAGGACCGAGTCGGAGCTGTGGCCTCCTTTCATGGCGGCAACGGCTTGGTGACGGCTATGCCAAATAGTCCGCATCTTGAGGCCGCGATGACCAAGGCGCAGTTCCTGGTCGCGATTGCGCAGAATGACGATATGCAGGCCCCCACCGAAAAGGACGTGATGAAGGAAACCTTCGCCAAGGCGGGAGTGACAGCCGAAGTCGAAGTGTACCCGGCCATGCACGGCTGGTGTCCGCCGGATTCAGGCGTCTACAGCGAGCCACAAGCCGAGAAGGCCTGGAGCCGCCTGCTGGTCCTGTACGGCAAGGCTCTCGCGTAGCCTCTGGATGTCGCTGTTGAAGTTACGCCCATAGTGAATTGGCTGGAAATCAAAGCGGGCGCGACGCCGTTGCCTGCGCGGCCTCATTCACGGTCCACAACTCGTGAAGACCTTCTTCCGCTCAGCTCGGCGCAGCGCTAATTCCATCCGGCGTCAGACAGCCCTTCTTACTTGGCCTTCGCTGTCGCCGCGTCTATTTTCTTGATCTCGTCTGGTTCCTCATTAAGCGTGCAGAAGACTTCTCCCCATTCGTCGTGGGGATCCTGTGCCAGCGACCAGATACGAGGCGCCGACTTCCAAGGCTTGGCCAACACCACGGGATCGTCGATGGTGATTTGATACGTTAGATAATTCTTCGAGAGACGGGTAATGCGCTCGACGACGTGTTCCTGCTCACTGTGATACCAATCGCCCCCTGGTGCCCCTTTAATCCACATCCTGTCATCGATAGCGATCACGTCGATCACCAACGTGTCCCCTTCCCAATGAGCCGTCGAGTCGCCATTGAACGTGGGATCTGGGTCTTTGGGATGCACGCGCCCATTCATGTAGATCATTCGGACGTCCAAGGGATATTCGTACAGCATCGCGAGCCTTTGCGGGGTTGCGACCAACTCGACGGGGGCGTGCTGATTTTCTTGCTCTAAAGTCGCACTTGGAGTGGCCGGCTGATCACAGCCTCCATAAGGGACAGGCCTCCGGTATTTCGGGTTCAACCCAGGCTTGAAGGAGGGCTTCTCCTCCGGCGTTGCAGCGGGGTCAAATTGCCTGAACGCGTTGCGGTCGAGCGGATACGCAGCCTGCAGCATTTGTCCAGCGGCATTCGGATACCAACGTCCGCTTAAGTCCACGTGCCCGTCGGACATGCGCGGTGCCGGCCCGCCTGGCGGCAGTGGATGCACCTTCTGTAAACCTCCGGCAATGTTTCCCGGAGGGTTCCCGCAGCCGTCCCGGTTTGCGATGCAGGTTTCCTCCGATTTCTGCGGAAACTGAAAGCCGTCGGCGTTTCCCGGAGCCTTGCCTGGCGCAGGCGCGTTATTGCCCTGCGCAAAAGCGGGCGCAAAAGGCATGCACAGAGCGGCCCATATAACAACTGCCTTCGCGACGCCACAGCCGAGGTCTCGCCTTGTTTCGCTCATTCGCGTCTCTCGCTTTCAGGCACAATTTCATGCACGAGACGTTCCCACGGGACCGATGCTTGAAACCGGAATGTCCGATTGTGCCTCTGACCCGCGCATCGTATGCCTCTCCCGCCCTCGACACAACGAATTTTCCGCCAAAGCAGAATCGTTAGCGAAGAACGCGCACACATCGACCCGTAACCACAACAATACAGCGTTTGATGTAATGACCAATAAGGTTGCAAAGTGGGCACAAGTACCACCGACCCATTGCCGTTAGACTGACCGCGGAAGATCATCAGGCAAACGCGAAGATGGGCAAACAACCAACGTTGGAGAGACTTCCATGATACTTGACTCTGAGCCGAGATCGGTGTTCGCGGACCATTCGCGTCTGCTTTTTGACAACATTCCTTTTCCCGCGTGGGTCTTCGATGCGGCAACGCTGGCAATGCTCGATGTCAATCCTGCTGCACTCATAGCCTATGGGTATTCCCGCGAAGAGTTCCTCTCGTTAACCATCAAGGACATCCGTCCCTCGGAAGACGTTCCGGCATTGCTAGAAACGCTCGCCAAGGCAGGCGACCACACCGATATCGCCGCTCTCCGGAGGCACCGCCGAAAAGATGGAACTCTCATCGACGTAGAAGCGACGTCTCACCCGATGGTCTATGACGAAAAACCAGCTCGCCTGGTGGTCGCCATCGACGTGGCCAAACGGCTGACCTTCGAAAGGAAGCTTCAATTTAGCGAAGACCGGTTCCGTCTGTTCGTATCCGCTGTGAAAGATTACGCAATTCTTATGCTCGACCCGCAGGGCCGCATCGTGAGCTGGAATCCTGGCGCTGAGCGAATCACCGGGTATCGGGAGACCGAGATCGTTGGCCAGCATTTCTCCCGCTTCTATCCTCCTGAAGACCTCGAACAAGGCAAACCTGAATGCGAGCTCAAGATCGCCTCGGAGGAGGGGCGGTTCGAAGATGAAGGCTGGCGCGTGCGTAAGGACGGAAGCCGTTTCTGGGCCAACGTGATGATTACCGCATTGCGAGATGAGAGTGGACAACTGTGCGGCTTTGGAAAAGTAACCAGGGACATGACCGAGCAGAAGCGTAACGAAGAACAACTGCGTTTTCAGAACGCGCAACTGTTGGTCGCCAACAACGAGCTCGAAGCCTTCAGCTACTCCGTCTCTCACGATCTTAGGGCTCCACTTCGCAGCATTAACGGGTTCAGCCAGGCCTTGCTCGAAGATTGTGCTGACAAACTCAGTCACACCGAGAAAGAACATCTTCAGCGCATCCGCGCTGCCACCCAGCGAATGAGCGTGTTGATCGATGACCTTCTGAACCTTTCGCGTGTGGCGCGAGCCGAGATCCACCGGGAAAAAATCAGTTTGAGCGCGCTTGCGAACTCAATCGCCGCCGAGCTGCGCAGAAACGGACCGGAACGAACCGTCGATTTTCGGATCGAGGATGGCATGGAGGCGGATGGCGACTTGCGCCTGCTGCACGTTGTTCTCGAGAACTTGCTGAGTAATGCGTGGAAATTTACCTCCAAGCGCAGTTCCGCCCACATTGAATTCGGCAGGGATAAACAAAACGGCAAGTGTGCCTATTTTGTCCGCGATGACGGAGCTGGATTCGATCCCGCTTACGCAGGGAAACTTTTCGGTGCCTTTCAGCGGCTTCATGCTCTGACGGACTTTCCCGGGACTGGCGTTGGCCTTGCTACGGTGCGGCGAATTATCCATAGGCACGGCGGAGAGATTTGGGCATCGGGAGCAATCGACCAAGGCGCCACCTTTCACTTTACGTTGTGAGTGACCGAAAACACGGATTGCAGCCGGGGAAATGTTTTCTTCTTTGCACTTTTGGAATCGCCCGGCGGAAAAAGCCTATTGGACACTCGAAAATAAGACTTCTGTTTGATTCTTCCGGCGTTGTCGAAAAAAAAGTCTGGTAACAACCGGTCCAACTCCGCGCTTGAAGTTCTTGACCACCTTGTAAGGATCCCACCTGCACGACGCGTTGAAATCCTTCGAGTGGTCGGAATCTGCTCGAAAGTAGATGCACGAGGACCTGAGAATTAAAACCGTCAGCGCTTGTGTTGCGGGTAGGGGAAGCGTAGGATACGGACAAATCACAGGTCCGGGTCGGAAATTCTCGTTAATTCTCACACGCCTGTGATGCGTGAGTGCCAACCCACTCTCGTAGGCATATCGGTCTTGAGCACCAGGAAATCTTTTTAAGCTTTTTTGAGTTCGTCGCGAGACTTTTCCTGACGCTCGGGGTTAAAGCGGTTGCAGGTCGGAGGTGGCAAGCGTACGTCAGCATGCCGTCATGCTGACTCCTTGCGATTTTTGCTCACGCTCGTTTTGCCTTTCAACTTGGTCCGCGGTGTAGCCCGTCTATCCGCTGGGGGATATCGCTACCTAACGATAGAGCGGAATGGGGGGACTTTGTGTCCACACGCCTATTGAACTGGGCACTTTGCTTCGTTGTGATTTCTTTGGCATCTCTGGGAAGCGGCTGCGCTCGCGTTGGGTCCGGCGGCTCCGCAGCCTCTACAACCACGCAGCCCAGTGTGTCGGTCAGCCCCGCGGCATCGAATATCCGTCCCGGCGATCCGGCGATGCAATTTACGGCGGCGGTGAGCGGCACGTCGAGCATCACGGTGACTTGGTCGGTCAATGGAGTCGCTGGTGGCAACGCCACCGTCGGCACGATCAATTCCACCGGCCAATACACGGCGCCCGCCAGCTTTCCTGCCAGTCCCGCGAGCAATGTGGTGTCCGTGCAAGCCACGCTGGTCAGCGCTCCCACCGTGCAAGGCTCCGAGCGCGGTCACGCTGATGAATCCGATTCCAGTGGTCACCTCGGTGAGCCCGCAAATCGGTTGGCGTCGGCGCATTCACCATTCAAGTGAACGGCAGCGGCTTCGTGAGCGGCGCGCAGGTGATGTTTGGCACCACGGCGCTGACCACGACGTTCGTCTCGGCAACCGAACTCACGGCTTCGGGCACGGCCAGCGCGTCGCAGGCCGGCAACGTTACGGTGACGGTCGTGAATCCCGCGCCCGGCGTCAACAATTCCACGACGTCGGCCATCGCCCAGGTGACCACCGGAACCGTGGTGACCGTCGAACGCGGCCGTGCGCTTCCTCGAGCAATCGACATTTGGTCCGACTCCGGCGCTGGTCACCCAGGTGCAGCAGATCGGCTTCCCGGAATTTCTAACCAGCCAGTTCGCGGCCTCGGGTTCGACCTATCCCGATCCCGCGTCCACGGTCACGTCCTTGCTGCCGACGCAGCAGGTCCTTTTCACCAACGCGCTGAACAATCCGGACCAACTGCGGCAGCGAGTCGCTTTGGCCTTGAGCGAGATCTGGGTGACCTCGGGCTTTACGGTTCCTCCGCAGGGCATGGCGCCCTACATGCGTTTGCTGCTGCAGGATGCCTTCGTCAACTACCGCACGCTGATGAATGACGTGACGCTCAGTCCCGCGATGGGCCTTTATCTCAACATGGTGAATAACGACAATCCGCCCACCGGGCAGCACGCCAATGAGAACTACTGCGCGCGAACTGATGCAGCTTTTCACGTTGGGCCTCGACAAGCTCAATGAGGACGGCACCCTGCAACTCGATAGCAGCGGCAACCCCATTCCCACCTACACGCAGGCGAACGTCGACGCTTTCGCCCTGGCCTATACCGGCTGGACGTACCCTCACGGTGCCGGGCACCACGTCTGCAAAAGCACAATCCCGCCTATTGGATCGGCCCCATGGTCCCGTTCGAGAGCAATCACAACACTACGGCAAAAACTCTTCTGCCCGTCAATGGCGCGGCCACCGTTCTCCCGGCGGGTCAGACGGCCGAGGCCGATTTGGCCGGCGCTCTGGACAATATTTTCGCGCAGCCCAGCTTGCCTCCCTTTGTGTCCAAGCAACTGATCCAGCACCTCGTGACCAGCAATCCGAGCAGCGCCTACGTCAAGCGCGTCGCCGATGTTTTTGTCGAGCGGAACGTTTAGCGGCGGGGGCGTGACCATTGGCTCCGGGCAGCGCGGCGATATGCAGGCCGTGATTGCCGCGATTCTGCTCGATCCCGAAGCGCGCCGCGGGGACTCTTCCGGCCACCACGAATCCCGGCGACGGCCACCTGCGCGAGCCCATTCTGTTTATCGCCAATATCCTGCGCGCATTTGGCGCGACCTCCGACGGCGCGGCGCCGGCCAATAGCGCTTCCTCGATGAGCGAAGCGGTGATGGATTCGCCGAGCGTTTTCAATTTCTTCCCGCCGGACTACAACATTCCGGGCACCACTCTGCTCGGGCCGGAATTCGATCTGGAGACCACGGCCACCACGCTGGTTCGCGCCAATTTCGTGAATTCGTTCGTGTACGGATCGATTGGCACGGGCACCACGGTGAGTTTCACGACCTATGCGAATCTTGCCGCGAATCCAAACGCAACCGGGCAGATTGCTCGATTCGCTCAATGCCCTGCTGCTGCACAACACCATGACGTCGGACGTGCGCGCCAGCATTCTCACGGCCGTGAACGCCGTTCCGGCGGGCACCAACCAGAACCTTTTGCGCGCCGAGGCCGCCATCTATTTGATTCTTTCGTCGTCGCAATACCAGGTCGAACAGTAGCTAGCGAGGAGTCCCATGAAATTTACGCGCAGAGACCTTTTACGCAAGTCCTGTTGCGCCGCGGCGGCGCTGGGAATGGCCGCCAGCTTCACGCCGCTTCGGGCTGGTCAACGCGCTGGCGCAATCCCCCACGGATTATCGCGCGCTGGTGTGCATTTTTCTCTTCGGCGGCAATGACGCCAACAACATGCTGATTCCCACCGACACGGCCGGCTACGCGAACTACCTGAAATATCGCGTCGCGGTCGCCAGCGGCGGCTTGGCTCTGCCGCAAAACACCCTGCTCCCCATCGCGTCCAAGACCGCAGCAGAATGGCGAGACGTCCTTCGGTTTGCATCCCAATCTTCCGGAAGTCCAGGCCCTGTACACCTCCGGACAAGCTCGCGTTCCTCGCGAACGTCGGACCGTTAAACGCAGCCGGTCACGCGGGCGCAATATCTGGCCAACAGTTTGCCCGTCCCCGCCAATCTTTTTTCGCATGCCGATCAGCAACAACCAGTGGCAGATCTCTCGAACTCGATGGCTTCTACAAAACCGGCTGGGCGGGCCGCTTGGCCGACAACCTCGGCGCGCTGAATACCAGTTCGACGTTTCCGCCGATCACCTCAGTCGCCGGTTCGGCGATTTTCTGCACCGGCCAGCAAACGCAGCCCTATGCCATCATTCCCGGAACCACGCCGGGCCTTTCCGGCTTCGATAGTTCGGCATCGGCGACGGCGCGCTCTGCAGGCCTTGCAGCAATTGCTGACCTTCGATACCGGCGTTTCGCTGATTCAAGCCGCCAGCTCCATCACTTCAAATTCGCTGGCCGACAGCAAGATTCTTTCCAGCGCGCTGACTTCGCTCACGCCGTTGGCTACCGTCTTCCCGCCAACCAGCATCGGCGGCCAGTTGAAGCAAGTGGCGCAGCTTCTGTCGGTGCGCTCCGCGCTCAGCTTGAACCGCCAGGTTTTCTTCTGTTCCCTCGGCGGTTTCGACACGCACAGCAACCAGATCGCTACGCAGCAAACCCTGTATCTCGCAGCTCAGTCCCGCGCTGAACGCTTTCTACAACGCCACCGTGGAGCTGAACCTCGCCCCAGCAGGTGACTACCTTCACCATGTCCGATTTCAGCCGCACCTACCAGCCCGCATCCGACGGCGGCAGCGACCATGCCTGGGGCAGCGTGCAAATGATTATGGGCGGCGCGGTGAAGGGTGGCGACATCTACGGGACGTTGCCGGTCTTTACTCCCGGCGGTCCCAGCGACGTTGGCAGCCAACGGCCGCTGGATTCCCACCACCGCGATCGATCAGTACGGGGCGACGCTGGCCAATTGGTTCGGGGTGCCCGCCGCGGATTTCGCCGCGATCTTCCCCAACTTGGCAAACTTCACGACGCAGACGCTACCGTTCATCGCCTGAGCAGGCTGGCGCAAGCAAAGCCGCGGCCCTCGCCGATGCTACCGCGCGCCTATGCCGCAGCGAATCCGCCGCCGCGCCCTGATTCGGCACCGAGACTGCACGACGTCTCGCTTGTGTTTCTGCTCCGCAGTTGCCTATCATGGCGCGCAGGCAGTGCGGGCGTAACGCGAATATCGGGAGGTCAGCAGATGCGATTCCTTCGATTGCTTCCACTGTTTATAACCATGTCCTTGTCAGCGATGACCGTCGCCGCTCAAGCGCCAGGCGGGCAAGGCGGACAAGGTGGACAACGCGGACAAGGCGCGCCGGCTCCAACGCCGTTAATCATGACCATCCCCGGTTTCCCCGACGGCTCCGACATCCCGGCCAAATTCACGCAGGCCGGCGACCAAACCTCGCCTGCCATCACCTGGACCAATGTCCCCGCGGGCACAGTAACCTTCCTTCTGCACGTGCATGACATGGAGGCCAGTCGCAACCACACCACCGATGATCAGCTGCATTGGATCGTCTGGAATATCCCGGGCACAGCAACAGGCCTTCCCGAAGGCGTCCCGATGGGAGCTCAGTTGCAGAATGGAGCCTTCCAACTCAGCGCCAGCGGCCCGGTGTATCGCGGTCCCGGCGCGCCTGCCACAGGCCCGCGCCACCATTACACGTTTGAACTATTTGCCTTGGACACCAAAATCGATGTCCAGCCTGGCACCGACGCATTCGAGACCCGCACAAACATCATCAAGGCGATACAGGGTCACATTCTCGGCAAGGCCGTATACATGGGCCTATTTCGCCGCCCGCAATAGTTGCGGCAGGTTCGAAGACCTCGATCGCCGCATTGAGGCGTGTGCATCGCGTGAGAAAAGGCACGATCCGAGATACGAGTCACGGGTTTCCGCGCCGGAGATAGAATGGCCGTAATATCCCCGAGAGCGCATCAAAATCGATTGCTAGCATCGCTGTCGCGCAACGACTATCAGCACCTCGGCCCTCATCTCGTCCCCGTTAACCTGCCCTATAAATGCTCGCTCTACGAAGCCGATGAACCAATCCGCTTTGTGCATTTCATCGAGACGGGCGTCGCTTCGCTGGTGAACCTGATGCGCAACGGTCAGGCGGCCGAGGTCGGCACCATCGGCAACGAGGGCATCGTTGGCCTGCCCATCTTGTTTGGCGACTCGCAGGCGCCCAGCAACGTTTATATGCAGGTTGCCGGCACCGGTGTAAGGATCGACTCAAACGCATTTGAGAGAGCGCTACAGAAGAGCGCCTCGATTCGCAGGTCGATGCTGCATTACGCCCACGCATGCTTCAACCAGGTCGCGCAATCGGCTGCCTGCAACACATTCCACCCGCTCGAACAGCGTTGCTGCCGCTGGCTGCTGATGACCCGCGATCGCATGCACGAGGACGAGTTTCCGCTCACCCAGGAGTTTCTAGCGATGATGTTGGGCGTGCGCCGGGCAGGTGTCACCGTCGCGGCCAATGCGCTGCAACGTAGCGGGCTGATCCATTACACGCGCGGGCACATTACCATTCTCGATCATGCAGGTTTGCAGAAGCGCTCCTGCGAATGCTACGCCGTCACCAAGAGAGAATTCGACCGCCTGCTCGGCGCCGCGCCAGTCGTCAAATCTTCTGCGGTGCAGTAGCTGCGTCGGTAAAGGCCATGATGGCTCGGATGCCGCGGAAGCGTGTGGGAATCAGCCAGCCTTCTTCAGCCCATTTTGTTTAAGGTCCGGAGCTTGCTGAGGCCCCGGCGGTTCGATCGATTCAATCGCCGGTTCAACGAGGGCAAGCGGCAGAGTCTCTCCGGCCGCGATATCGATCGCGCAAAATTGATTCTTCGAGGTCTCCGCAAATTCCTGAAGCCTGCGTTCCTTGTCATATCGTCCAATCGCGCAGGCTCGCCAGCGAAAGGAACCGTCCAGAAATATCTCGAAAATGTCGAACTCACACATGGTCGCCTCCGGCACGCTCGATGCGCGAAGCCAAAGGGAAAAAGGGGGCGTGCGCTTCCCTTATACCACGTTCGTTATAACGCCCGTGTTAATTCTTAACGCGTTTTGCACAGCGCCTCTCACTCAAAGACTGTCACGCAGAGGTCGTCACGCCAGGGTTTTCACGCAAAGGCTTCGCGCGATCTCCACGAACTAGACGCCACCAGGACGTCCACCCGTCCGCGGAGACGCCGCGCGCGCGCTAGTGAATCTCGAACGGCAGCGCAATCGTCTGCGTTTCGATGCTCTTGGTGACTCTCTGAAATTTGTCCAAGTCAAACGCTTGCCCGATGCGATTGCCGGATAGGTCCTCGATCCCGGTGTCCACGAGCAGCCGGTATGCGCCCGCCTTCCAAGGTTCCCGCGGCGTGAAACGCCACCGCGTCTCCTGACGATCGACGGTGACGGTCCCAACGAATGTCGACGTCGTCTTGCGCCCCAGCGCCGCCGCGCGCCCGTGCAACCCGAATCATCCGTCTGCAGCAGCGCAAAATCCATCGGCTTCGGAAAATCCACCACCAAGTCCGCCGAACTCGCCGCTCTGGGCGCGCTCACCCGCCAGGTCTTCGGATCGGGCGGAGTCCGGTCCGCCGGCCCGCCGCGAAACGCCTTGCGAAATTCTCCCTCGAGCGGCACGCCGCGCGCGTCTTGCCATCCGCGATCGATCACCAGCGTGTAATGCTTCCCCTCAACGATGGGCGGACCGAGCTGCTCGTTCGGCAGCACGCCTCGCTTGATGCGGCCCGGATCGAAAAGCACCGTGAGCCGCGTGTTGTTCGGGTCCCAAAGCTCCTGCTGAATCTCGACGAACTCGAATTTGAGCGGCAGGCCCTTCTCATCGAGCAGGTGGATGTGCTGCCAAGCTTCGCCGCGGCTCATCGGCGCCGAAAAATAAATGTACAGCTTGAGCGTGTTGCTCGGCAGCACGTCGGTGGACGGATAGACGTGCGTGACGTGCGTGGTGGATTCTAGCTGCGGCCGCTTTTTCTCGAAGCTTGCTTCGACCGCCTTGCCGTTCGGCAATTGAAACACAGCGCGGTAGCGCACGCCGGGCACAAGAGCAAAACGCGGATGAAACACGAGGACGCCGTCTTCGACCGTGTAGCTGCCTGCGAGCGGCGGGACATCGCCGTTGCCAGTGCCGCTGTACACCCGAAAAATCGACGCCCAGCCCTGCGCCGGCTCTTTCCATCCAGCGGCGTTGCCGGCCACTCGAAAGGCGTCGCCTTCAAGCCGTATCGAAATTTCTTGCGCGGCTGCGGCCACCCCGAAAAGCAGCGTGACCGCAACGACCGCAACCAGCGCCAGCCTGATCCTCAGCAAGGTACGTTTCGCGCCCGTAATGGCCCCGCAAAACGAACAATGACAATGGCGCTGGCCTGCCTACAAGCCGTCTCATAAATAACGGTAGGGGGTCGGAGCTTCAGCTCCGACATTGGGAAACCTCTAAAAACCGGGCTTTAGCCCCTGAAAAATGCCCGAGAGTTGCCAGACCATTTATGAGACGTCTTCCAGGCCGACCCGCACCCATCATCTACGGCAGGGCAATCGCGCGCAGATCCAAATTCGATCCGCTGCTCTGAAGGATCAAGGCGCTCGCGTCATCGAGCCGCGTCAGGTGCATCACGCCCGTGAGCTGGTCGATTTTCTGAAACGGCACGCCGCCCACATCCATGACCGTCGGCGAGGTGATCGGCTTGTAGGTCTCGAGGTTGTCGGCTTGGAGCTTCTGAATGCCGTTGCTGCTGTTCGCAATCAAGATGAAGTTGTGGCCGCCCTTTTGATACGGGACCATGTCGATGGGCCGATTGCCCGCGCCCAGGTCGGCGATGGTGGTTCCCTTCACCTGCGCGCCCGGCTTCAGATCGTTCACCGGAATCTTCACCAGCGGCGTGCAGGTGTAGGCCGCGAGAATATATTGCTGTCCCTGAATCGTGTACGGAACAAACGTCCGCACCGGCGCCTCCGTCTCAAAATCGCCGTGCGACGCGTGCCAAATCTGCACCGTCGCGCCCTTGGCCACCTGCCCGAACGGGAACGGGATCGAGCGCAGCGCCGACGACCATTCCTCGTTCGACAGCCCGGCCACAATCACATTGCCATTCACAAACGCCATGTCGGTAATCGTCTGCACGCGCGGGCTGCCGCCAAAGCCCGTGGACGGCGCATTGGCCGGCGGCGCGTCCACCAAACTCACCGACGAATGCTTCACGTTGTCGAGCGCAAGCGCCGTCATCTGTCCCGCGCCATCGACGCGCACAATCACCGCCGCCGCATCCGGCCCGCGTCCCCGCGCCACCGAAAGGTACGCATTCTTCGAGATGGGATTCACCTTCACGTCGTTGATCATGATCTGATCGGCGGAAGTTCCCAGCAACGAAGCAATCTTCGCGTTGACTCCCTTAATCTCAAACTTCGGCGAAACGCTGGCCGCCGTCCGGTCACCAGTATCGAGCGCCACAATCGAAGCCCCCAGCGAATCGCCAACAAAAAGGATGCCGTCCGGCCCGAACGCCAGCGCCCCCGCAGATTTAAGTTGAACTTTGCCCGAGGTAAGCTCAGCAGCCGCCAGCGTCAGCGGCGCAGGATGGGCAGCCGCATAAATATGGACCAAGCCAGCGGTCAAGCACAGCCCCGCCGCCAAGCCAAACGCCAATTTCAAAACTGTATTTCGGCGCATCTTCCCTCCAGAGCGACAAGTTTCGAGGTCCCCAGCGGTATAACACCGCTCAGGTGACGGGGTCAACGCCGGCCCTTCGGCAATGGCCTCGCTGCGTCAACGCCGGGTGCCGCACACACAGCCTAATACGCCCCTACGCGCCCACGAGCCTGGGTACTCGCGAAGATCGGCATGAAGTCTTTCTTCGTCTGAACCCGCTAGCGGGCTAGTTCTTCCACGTCACGTTATACTGTTTGAATGTCGCAGCCTAGGCCCCGTTTTTCCCCCGAAGTAAAAGAGGGTCTCAAACAGCATTTGCGGGAGGCGGTTGCTGCGCTGAAACGGCTTAAAGAAGGACTGACCTTCGAGCAAGGAGCCCTGTACATTCTTCAAATCCACCGGCCTTCCTCCGCGCCCGCGACCTGGGGCGAGTTTATGGAAAACCCCCTGCTCCAGGCTCTCCGGAAGGAGGCTGCGTTCCAGAGACTCTTTCAATTCTGCATAAATGAACGTTCTGTCGGCGAAGTTTTGCTGAGCAGCGACGACCCGACTGATACAGATCGAATACACAGTAGCGAGGTTTTTCGGAACCTAATTGAACTGGAACTCCTCAACGCAGCGGCGCTTCTGGAGTGGGCCGAGAGTCTCGACGAGCGTCTCGGAAACTTCATTTCCTTTCTTGCGCTGGATGTCGTCAAACGACGGGTAGCCGTGCCTCTCCTGAACGTGGACCTGTGCGCCGATGAAAGGGACATTCCTGAGTTCGGACGACTGAAAAGGGCGCATCACGAAGACTGGTGCGATTCAAGGGTCCCATCAGCCGAATTGAGCTTTGCCGTTACGACAAGGCATTTCTTAGGTGCTACGCGTTCACCTATTCGGGATGAGATAGGGAAGCGAATAACACTGATTCGCCTCGCCGGACATCCGCTTGCTGCCTACAATCATTTTCAGGTCGAGTTCAGTCCTTGGGAGCTACCTCTCTCTGATTCAGAATTTGCAGTTCGGTTTTGGGCTTCTGGCACTATTGTTTCACGCATTCCCGCGGCCACTCTTGACGAAAGTCAGCTTGGAGACATCACAGCCATGGCTGAGACCCTCGCTGTCCTTCACTGGTGGGATAAAACGACTGCGTGGAGGCTTGCCGTGGACCGGTTGGATGATGCCGTATTCAAGCTCGGGTGCCGGTCTCCCGACGCGATTGTGGACATTGTGATCGGACTCGAATCTATTCTCGCGGAATCTGATAGCAGGCAAGAAAGCACCCACAAGGTGGCAGTCAGGGCTGCCCGTTATCTCGAAGAGGCAGGACAGCAGCGCCTAGCGCTGTACCGGCTTGTCAAACAAGTATACAGTGCGCGTTCGGCATTGGTTCACGGCCAGCGTTATCAGCTAGATCCCAAGGCGTTGGCACAGGTGGAGGCAGCCGCGCGAACCCTTGCGCGAGTACTTGGGCGAATGGCAATCCGGCGAGAATCAGAACTGAACTTGACGGACCTTGACCTCGGGTGAGCAGACGTTACCGCAATAATATAGTCCTAGGGCTTGGATCTCTTCCCTCAATCGCCCTCTGGCCGTTCATCAAAAGATTTGATTTGCGTCGAACTCCACTTATGCGGCCTTGAGTTCCTTCACTAGCTTGAGTTTCAAGCCTTTGGCCATGTCTAAATCCGTGTAGATGACGCCGTAAAGATCCGAGGGAATTTTAGTTTCTCCTCCGCGGGCGTGAGGACAACGACGGCAGAGGCTACATCGGCGGCGCAATGCTCGAATTTCTCAATGATGGTTCGACCTGTCGTGTTCGCTCTCTGTTTCATTCAGAAAGCCTCTCCGCCAGTTTTTTCATAAATCCTTTGACGTTTTCAAAGATCTGCTCAGCTTGCTCTTCTGTATAGAAACCGCGTACGTGCATCGTGTAATTGCGCCACGCATCCTTGAGAATACCGAAGTGACTAGCTGCTTGGGCATAAAATTCCTGCTGTTCCTTACAATCGGGCAGCGCCTTCCACGCGGGGTCCTTGTGCATTTCCCTGATCTTGCTTTCGATCTCATCAATTGCTGGAGCCCAGTTTGTACGAGCCAACGACACGCCGAATTTAGTGCCCAGCGTGGTCAGCCCCATCTCCAAAACCCGCATCAGATGAAAAGCACAGGCAGTTCCTCTATCCAACGCAAGACAAACGCCAGATTCAGAGATGTCTTGGGCCGCGCTAGGAAACGCTTCGGCAACGGCCTTGCCAAAAATGTGCGGTTCATTTTTCCGAGGAAAGAATTGTGCTCGTTCCGCAGGAACGTAGAAAAATTCCTTCCCTTCGATTTCTTTCTTCGATAGCCCACGCAGGGCTTTCACCTGTTCAATGAGCCACTGACAATTGCGCTGATTAAACGGGTCTTCAAGCTCGGCGATAATGTCTTTAGTTGTTTCAGCGGTTATTCGCAGGCCAATTCTGGAGAATTCCGTTACGACACTCCTCAGCAAACTCAATGCTCTGTTCTTTGCCGCGTCGTCGAGGTCTTGACCCAAAACAAAGACAATCTCATTTCCACGCGCAACCGCCGCTCCAACAAGACAGTCCGCCTCAATATTTTTGAGCATGATGCCACACCAGAAAAAATTCCAAGCTGAGAATCTAAGCATGCCTCACCATGTCGCCAGTTGATGCGGATTAGTTCCCCAGAGCTCCAAACTACGTTTTCTATCGATGTCGATGTAAGACGTTACGAAGCTGCGTCTCTTGACCCCCATGGTAAAATATGTTATGAACAGATCAAATAATAGATCCTTCTATCCGTCTCTTCCCGGTTCCGTAACCCTTTTAGAATCACATCGTTTGGTCACCCCATGGAGGAACTCCTTTGGAATCACATCGTTGCGAAGGCAATAATATACTTGACTAACCAATGCGGTTCCATTACAGTCTGAGTTGTGAGGGACGCCATGCAAAAGCCAAAGACGCTCCAACAAGCTATCCGATACTTCTCACACGAGCAAGTGTGCATTGATACCGTTGCCGCATTGCGCTGGCCGAATGGCCCGGCCTGCCCGAAGTGCGAGCACGGCGAGCACTACTACCTAGCCACTCAGAAACGGTGGAAGTGTAAGAAGTGTGGCAAGCAATTCTCCGTCAAAGTGGGGACCATCTTCGAGGATTCGCCATCTCTCTCGACAAGTGGCTTACTGCGCTGTGGATGCTCGTGAACTGCAAGAACGGAATAAGCTCGTACGAAATCGGGCGTGATCTAGGAATCACCCAAAAATCCGCGTGGTTCGTTTTGCAACGATTACGCTTGGCTTTGCAGAAGGGGTCACTGGTCAAACTCGGCGGCCCTGGTAGCGAAGTCGAAGTGGACGAAACTTTCATCGGCGGCAAGGCTCGCAATATGCATGTCGGCACTGCTCGGCGTCGGAAACTCGATCCTCGCGGCGTCGGCGGCAAGACTGAGGTTCTCGGACTACTGAACCGCAAAGGCGAGGTTCGCGCCACCGTAGTCCCGAGTCGCAAACGTGCCGTCCTTCATGGAGAAATTAACAAACACGTAGAGCCGGGCAGCGCGGTTTACACGGACGATTTTATGTCCTACTTGGGATTACCTGAGCATTTTGAGCATCAGTTCGTTGACCACGCACAGCGGTACGTTCATGGCAAGGTCCACACCAACGGACTCGAAAACTTCTGGTCGCTGCTCAAGCGCGGCCTGAAGGGAACCTATATCAGCGTCGAACCATTCCATCTGTTTCGATATCTAGACGAGCAAACATGGCGCTATAACAACCGCGCAACTAAAGATAATCCGATGAACGACGGTGACCGTTTCCAACTGGCTTTATCGCAGATTGGTGGAAAACGGCTGACTTTTGCTGAGGTGACTGGCAAGGTGGGTTCCGCCGCGTCCAACTAGTTCATATTTGAAGCGCGGGAAGCGGAAGAACGTCTAGAGCGTCCTTTCCGCTTCTCGCTGCGAATCTTGGATTGAATCTCGGAGTGAGGGACCGATAAAACTTTCTTCAGGGCATCCTCGAAGGCGACATATTCGCCCGACTCGTTCTTGGCGGAAGGTTTCGGGTGACGCGCCACTATTAATCCCTCTCAGGAGGGATATTACAATGGTGCGGCCAAAAAGCCAAGTGCAGTCAAACGAGCAGAGGGTCGAAATCGAGAATGATCTTCCCAACAAGCTTCGCCATCTTGTGGAGCGCTGCGACAACGCTCTCGCACTTGATAATCGTCGGTTCATCGAACGCTACGTCAAAATGGAAATGCACATTTTGCTCCAATTCAGATTTATGAACGGTCCAGAGTTTGTCGCCAGCTTTCAACGGGACGGGGATTACACCTTTGAGAGTTCCTCTCAAATCGGGAAGGGGATGGCCGTGATAGGAACCCGAGTAGACTTTGATGATGGTCTGTCTTTCGGTTGGCGTCATACTGCGCGCGTCAGATGCGATGCAGGCGGTAAGGAGCAGGCGGTGCTTGTCGATTGTGTTAAGGCGATGGAGTTTCCAGAGCGTGTCGTCCCTATCCCCTCCTTTGTATGGTTTGAGCGCATCGAGAGCTTTAACAACGTCTTGCCGAAAGAGTTGTACTTTTCCACGAACGTCGGAAGACATGTATTTCGCGGCGTCGTCGACAATTGGGAATTGAGTCCAACCAGGGACCACACCGGGGGCCCGCGGAAACTGGTGGGCCAGATGGTCGAGAGCGCTCCTGAGATTGTGCAGAGCATCCCCAATGATGACAGAAATTTCCAGGGGGACATTGCCAACACGAACCAAGTAGTAGCTGCGCTCTCCTGTGTTGAGATCATCCTCGAACCTAATACTATTTGGTTCGGCATCCCAGAGCGCCTCAAGGGCCAAATGCAAATCCTCGATGTGCTTTTTGGCCCGTTCGACTTTTGAGAAGATGAGCGGGAACTTGTCTGTCATGGGGCTAGAGTATCAGCTTTGGTTAGCCATGTATATTATTGCCGTTGCGAAAACACTAGGGGGGTGGCCCCGACCGCCCCTGCCACCGCAGGTTCCAGTCTGCCAACAGGTCACCGCCCGAGGCCACCGCTGCCGCATGCCGGCGCTCGCCGACTCCTCGGTCTGCGCCTATCACGATCGCCACGCCCGCCTCGCCGAAGTCCGTGCAAACGAAGCAGTTGCCCACGAACTCCTGGCCGGCGTCGAGGACTTCACCTCCGCCGAAACCGTCAACCTCTTCCTCGGCAACCTGGTCAAGCAGGTCGTCCGCAAGCGCGTCGCCCGCCGGGACGCCATCGCGCTCGCCTACCTGAGCCAGTTGCTCCTCAACAGCCTCTCGGCCATCGGCCGCGAGCAAGACCGCGAGCAGGCGGACGAGCCCGAAGAAACAGACCTGGAATACCACCAGCGCGTCGTTGTCCCTTACTTGGACCGCATCTTTCACCGCGGCATATACAAAGACGATCCTCCCGCTACCCTCGAGGAGCACCAAATCTCTCTCCCCAAAGCGCTCCGAAGCCCTGGCGAAGGCGCGCCTCCCGGAGCGCCACAGCCGGCGGACACAACGCGCACAGCCGCAAGCAGCGGAGCTGGCCATGGTTCCGCCGAAGCCTCGGCGCAGCCGCAGCGTTGGTATACCGAAGCCTCAGCGAGGGAAGGTGGGCATTGACGCGCTGCCTATCTGCCCGATTTCTCCAACGCGCCTTCATCGTCGTCACCGATAAGCCTCGCCTTCATCGATTCGGTGCAGGCGCGCATCAGATTTTCGGGAATGCCGGCGCAAATGTCTGCGGCTTCGCTTTCAATGGCCTCGCTGGCTTGTCGCGCTTGTTCGTGGGTGATCGGCGGCTTCGGGCGACCGGGCAAGAGTCTCCAAACAACGAGTCCTAT
This sequence comes from uncultured Acidobacteriota bacterium, assembly GCA_963818345.1. Lineage (GTDB taxonomy): Bacteria > Acidobacteriota > Terriglobia > Acidiferrales > UBA7541 > Palsa-189. The sequence continues at coordinate 21,813 of CAWFRX010000011.1, forward strand.
GAGGATGGCCAGCAAGCACCAGCCCCACCAAGGATGCTTCCCTTTCAGCATGACTTTGCCTTTCGCCGGACCCCGCGAAACATTCCATCTGGTAACCGCGAGTATATTGCATTTGTGTCTGTAGTCGGCCAGGAAAGCAAAAATCCCGGCGCGCGCAAGATCATCGATCAGCGGCAACTCCGCCCAAGCTATCATTCTGCCGTTAACTGCGATGGCGAACACACGCACCAGGCGGACGGGCTTCCTACGATCCTTACTTTGGTGGCTGTTCCTTGGCGTGGTGCTGCTGTGGTCGGTGGCGGCGCTGATCCTGGTGGCTGCGCGGTGGATCGACCCGCCGACGACGGCGGTACACATCGAGCGCCGCGTGCAGGCCTCGATGCGCGGCGCGCCGTATCGCGAACGCTACAATTTTATTCCGCTGAGCCAAATTTCGCCCGTGATGCAGCACGCCGTGATGGCCGCGGAGGACGCGCGCTTCTACCATCATCATGGATTCGATTGGCACGAGATCCAGATCGCCGCCGAACGAAGATTTGGAAGGCGAGCGCACGCGCGGAGCGTCCACGATCACGCAGCAACTGGTGAAAAACCTCTTTTTCGGAACCGGCCAGTCGATCCTGCGCAAGGGCGCGGAGGCCACGCTGGTACCGGTGGCCGAACTGGTCCTCGGCAAACAGCGCATTCTGGAGATCTACCTCAACGTGGTGGAATGGGGCCCGGGCATTTATGGCGCGGACGCGGCTTGCCGTTACTGGGACAAAACCACAGCGCGGAACATCGACCGGGATCAGGCGGCGCGGCTCGCCGCCATTCTGCCGGCTCCGCTGAAGCGGCGACCCGAACGCATGAACAGTTACAGCGCGATTATCCAGAAGCGCATGGCGCAAATGGGTTGGTAGCCGAATCCCTGCCCAGCGTCGACATCTCTCGATCGCAAGAGAAATTCAAGCCCGGGAGGGTGTGCTTTGGCAAACAGGGGATCGGGGCTTCAGCCCCGAGATAAACCCTGCAGTTTCTTTGGGCCTTCAGGCCCTGAAGTGACTCCCAACCTGGTTATCACACACCCTCGGTGGGGCGGCGCCAAACATAGCCCAGTGCGGAAGCACTGGGAAAACTTGCGACAAAATGAGAAGAGCCCCAGCGGGGCGACACCATCCGACACAGGCAGCGAGTACTACAAAGAGACGCACCCGGCGGCAAGCCGCCCGAATCAAAGGAAGCGAGCAGGCGAGCCGCGGAAAGCAGCACGCTTGCTCGGCGCGATTTGGCAACGAAAGACGACCGCTGGCAGCGAAAGGCGAGCGCGATCGCGCTGAACATTATCCGTGGAGGGTAGAGAGATGGCGGAAGCAACCTGGGAACCGCACGAGAAGCATGGGCGGCTGACGACGCAAAGCGACTTACCAGACAGCGTCTACGCCTTTCCGAAGCAGCGCAAGGAACCGCTGACCGATGCGCAACATGTACGTAACGCCGTGGCAAGGTTTGATCAAGTCATCGACGTCTCCGATGCCGATCGCGCTTTGGCATTTGCGAACATCGAAAAGGCGGCAGCGCACTACGGCGTCGATCTTTCGGAAACGTCCTGGCGCGATCTCGGCGGACATTCTAACGGGTGACCGGCTTAACAAAACCGGGAAGCGGCTGCCGGCAAAGGTGTGACGACTCGCGAACGCGAGCGGCGCGAAAACCGGCAGAGAGATTCTTCGCTGCGTGGCGGCGCATCCCGAGGAACGGGACGCAGGAAAATGCAGGCCGCTACTTCGACTCAGAATGACGCGGGGCTTCAGAGCGCTGCGATGGTTTGCGTCACGGCGCGATGGGCTGGGCTAAAAAGTCACAGGCAAACGGAGAGAGGCGGATGCGATTTGCAACGATTCGCGATGAACGCATGCGCCCATGCCGGAGGGACCATCCGACTTCGCTGCGATGCGCGCGGGGTCACTCCGAGCGGTGGGCGATCAATTCGGCGAAGAACGAGCGGCCGGGTTGGGGCAGGCTGTCGACGGTCGGATAGAGCGCTGCTGGGTCGGAGTAGTTCTGGTTGAAGGCGTTGCGGATGCCCAAGCGAAGATCTAAGTTTCGCAGCAAATGCTTGGAGGCAAGCGTAAGGTCGGCGAGGTAGACCGGCGGTACCCAATTATTACACAACAGTCTCGCGCCGCGACTCGTACTGCATGCTGGTGCTGAGATCGAGCTTTCGACCCAGAGGGACCGCAAAGCGCAGCTTGGCCAACTGGCTCGGCGAGTTTTCCAGGACATCGTCGTCGAGCTGTTATCGTGTGTTCGTTCCAGGGAGTAGCTAGCGGTCAGCGTCCAGCCAATCCCAAGGACGGCCGTGAAGCTCCAGTTCACCGCCCTGGGCCTGAGCATTCTCAGCGTTCTGATATTGGAAGAAATTGTCCGGAAGGGTTACGCCGACCAAAAAATCGTGCATCCAGTACCCATAGGCGGACGCCTGCAGGACCATCCGCTTTCCCAGCTTGCGATCGACGTCGACCTCAACCGTGTCGGCCCCTTCCGGGCGTGCGTTGGGATTCCCCGCTGCGATCACCCCGTCGCCGTAGAAGAGTTGATATTCGCTGGGATTGCGAAAGGCTGCGGCCGTAGAGAAACTTGTAGGTCCAGTCGGAGCGCTCATAGATCAGAGCCACCCGCGGAGCGACGAAATCACTGCCGTACGCGGAGCTGTCGAAGCGAACTCCGAGATCCAGCTTCCATCGCCGCGAGAGCGTCTTCTCATCTAGTGCGAACAAGGCCAGCGAGCGGTTAGGCCGGTCAATGCTGAGGTACTGGAAGGGCACCGGAGTCAGGTCGCGGTCGGTAAGGAGGGCTCGTAGGTCCACTTTGCCTTCGAGACCCACGGTGAAGTTTCCAGCCCAGGTTGGGCGGATGCGGTAGGTGAGTTGGGTGCCAAGCCAATCGCCGAGGTCCTGTTCCCGGTTGTAGTCGATGCCGCCAGCGTTTAGGGCGTAGTCAAAACGGCCGACATAATAATAGGCGTCATAGTAGGAGCGCCAGCGAAACGAGCCGCCAGCGATGGCACGCTGATAGGCCACGTCGATGAAGTTACGCTTGTCGTCGTTCTGCGTTCCCGGGTCGTTGAAGATCGTGAGGCCCCAGGAGAAAGGCTGAATCTGATCATGGCCGGCGAAGGCGGCCATGACCGTCCAGTTGCGCCAGACGAGGCTTGAGAAGAAGTGATATCCCTTCTCACCGTTCATATCGATCGCGTTTCCGTAGTTGGTTTGCGGCGTGTCAAGCTGCGGAATGAAAATCGGACTTTGGCCGGTATTGTTATAGATGGAGCCGGAGAGCAATACCTTCGCGCCGCCGAGGGAGATGGTGTCCGCGATCTGGGCCCGTTTTTCACCGAAGCTCCCCACGTCCGCTGTCGCCGCTAGTGGTCCCATCTCCTGCGGCGGCTTGGTGATGATGTTGATGGTGGCAAAAACGGCATTGGTGCCATAGAGAGCCGAGGAGGGGCCGCGAATAATCTCGATCTGCTTGATCAGGTTCATCTCAACGGGGAAACCGTTTCCGAAGAACAGCATGTCATCGAAGATGTTGTCGGCCATGTCGTGACCGTTGACCATGACCAGCACGTGGCTGTCGTAATCGCCGGGCAAATCAAAGCCGCGCACGCCTACGGTTTCGTAGGTCCGGTCATTGCTCACGTAGAATCCGCGCACGCCGGAAAGCGCTTCGCCGAGCGTACGATAGCCATACTTGCGGATATCCTCGGCGGTAATGACGGTCACGCTGGAGGGCGCGTCTTGAAGGGTTTGCGGATGGAGCGCGGCGCCCTCCACCTTGATATTCATGAGCTCTTCGATGCTCAAGGAGGCAAGGTTTTGGCTTTGGCCGGACGCATTCGGCGGTGGCGAGTTCTGCGCCGCTGCGGAACGGGCAAGCGACAGCACCAGTGCGAAAAGCAGAGTCCGACGGCCCATAAAGGCTTCATCGTTCCTTTCCGCACAAAACTTCACTCGGGGGGAACCAAGTGGTACTGGATTCACTACCCATAACTTGCGTTCGAGGTTGCGGCTGCAAAGTCGGAAGCCGGCATCTCAGAATGTGGGCTTCTCGCGCGACCCTGCGCAGCCAACGGATGTGTTAAGCTACCGTCACGCCACGAAAGTGAATAGGGTGTTCATCATGCGCTCAAGGAAACGCGGATCCTGGTCCAAATTTTCCCTGGTCGTGTTGGCTTTTCTGTGCGGTATACCGCTGCTGGTCTCTTCCGCCGCCGGGAATCCGGACACGCTTCTGACCACGATGCAGAAGGAGTTGCAGCGCGCGATCGCGGCGCTTGCCAAGTCCGATCCCGCTGCCTATTTCTTGAGCTACTCCGTAGCGGATATGGACTCCGCCGTCCTCGTCGCCACGAACGGCAGCCTGGTGGTCTCCTCGCAGGAGCAGGAACGGCAGGCTGCGGTGACCATGCGAGTGGGCTCGTCCGCGCTCGACAATACGCACGGGCAAAGCCGCGCGACCGGAATGACCGCCGGTGTCCTTCCGTTGGGCGACGATCCGGACGCTACCGCTCGAGTCCTATGGCAACTCACCAATCGCGAATACGAGAAGGCCGCCCCGGCTTTTGTGCAAGTGAAGACAAGATCGGCGCTGCAAACGCAGGAAGAAGATCAGTCGCCGGACTTTGCGCCGCAGTCGCCGCAAACACACCTCGACGCCGCCGGGCGGCCAAGCCTTTCGTTCGACGCGGCCCAATGGGGCGAGCGCATGAAGCGGCTCTCCGCCGGATTCCTGAAATATCCCGACGTTTATACGTCGCAGGTATTCGTGTCGGTGGAAGCGAACAAGTCGTATTTCGCGAGCAGCGAGGGAACCGCACTGGTTCAGCCTTCCGCGATCGCGCGTCTGGTGATGGAGGCCGAGACCCGCGCGGACGACGGCATGGACCTGCTGCGCGTGGAAACATTCCAGGCGGATTCGCCGAACCAATTGCCAACCGACTCCGAACTCCAGGCCAAGCTCGTGAAGATGGCCGCGGACGTCAAAGCGCTGCGCGCCGCTCCTGTCGCCGATGCGTATGCGGGGCCGGCGATGCTTTCGGGACGCGCCGCGGCGGTTTTCTTTCATGAAGTGCTGGGGCACCGGCTCGAAGGCCACCGGCAACGGGATGAGACGCAGGGCCAAACGTTCACCAAGCAAGTGGGTCAGCTGGTGCTGCCGCCGTTTTTAAGCGTGGCCGATGATCCAACGCTAAAGGAACTGAAAGGCGTCAGGCTGTCGGGTAGCTACGAATTCGACGACGAGGGCGTTCCGGCGTCCCGGGTGCAAGCCGTGGACCACGGGGTTCTCAAAAACTTCCTGATGTCGCGGATGCCTATCGCCAATTTCAGCCAGTCCAACGGCCATGGACGCCGGCAGGCAGGGACAGGCTTGATGCCGACAGGACGTCAGGGCAATTTGATCGTGACCTCGACGAACACCGTGACCGATGCTCAGCTGCGCCAGAGATTCATCGCCGAGATCAAGAAGCAGAACAAGCCCTACGGACTATATTTCGAGGATATCCAGGGTGGGTTCACGCTAACCTCTCGCGCGCAGCCACAGGTCTTTCAGGTGCTGCCCGTGATGGTGTGGCGTGTGTATGCCGATGGGCGCCCCGATGAGTTGGTGCGCGGCGTGGATATTGTAGGAACGCCGCTGGTGGCTCTGAATAGCATCCTGGTCACTGGAGACACGCTCGAGGTATTCAACGGAATCTGCGGCGCCGAATCCGGCCAGGTGCCGGTCTCGGCGGCTGCTCCAGCTATGCTCTTTTCTCAGCTCGAAGTTCAGAAACGTGCCCGCGGCACCGACCGGCCTCCGATTCTGCCGCCTCCGGGCCCGGACGACAGCCTTTCCATCCGTAGTTTATTCCCCGCGGTTGCGCCTGCGCCGGGAGGCAAGCCATGAGCGCGATCCGAAAAGCGCGAGCCATCTGGCCGTGGGTGGCGCCCTTGTTCTTGCTCGCCTGCACGGCGAGCGTCGCGGGTCAGCAAAAAGGTGCCGTCGCGGCGGCCCCGGCGGCTTCGCCTGCGGGGACGGTAGGAGCGCCCGCCGATCCGGTGCTCCAGGCCATGAGCGAGGAGATCAACCGATCGAAAACGCGCCTCAAGATGGACAATCTGCCGGCGCCGTACTACATCGAATTTCACGTTTCCGATGTGGATGACTTTGACGCCGAGGCGTCCTTCGGCGCGCTGCGACTGAATCAGCGAATACACTCGCGGAGCTTGCGTGTGGTGGTTCGCGTGGGCGACTACAAGCAGGATAGCTATGCGGGCCCGGGAACGGGCGTCAGCGAACTGGCGCCGCTCGACAACGATCCGGTGGCCCTGCGCCGCGCTCTGTGGCTAGCGGCCGATCGCGCCTACAAGGCGGCGACCCAAGCGCTCGCGAACAAGCAGGCCACGCAAAGCCAGTTCAGCGCCGATCAGGGATTCGACGATTTTTCCCATGCGAAGCCGCTGCAATCGGTCCGGCCTGTGGCCAAGTTGAATATTGATGCCAAGACCTGGACGGACATGCTGGTGAATTCCTCCGCGCTCTTCAAGTCCGATCCCAAGCTCGAATCTTTTTCGGCGCAGGCGCACTTCCGAGTGCTGAACGAATATTTCGCGAATAGCGAAGGAACCGTGACGCGGCAGGGCTCCGAGGTCGATTCCCTGACCATCTCCGGTTCCACGCAAGCGGCGGACGGAATGCGCCTAGATCGCACTCCGGTTTTCGTCGCGAGCAAAACCGCTGAACTACCGACACCGGAGAAGTTTCAGGCCGCAGCAGCCGGCGTGATCGATGCCCTGAAGGCCCTGCGCGAGGCTCCCTTGGTGGAAGAAGATTATCGCGGGCCGGTGCTTTTTGCGCCGGATGCTGCTGCCGACGAGGTCTTTGCGATGATCGCTCCCATGGTCGGCGCAAATGCCAATGCACCTGGGGGCCGTGGTGGGAGGGGCGGCGCCGCTCCTCGTGCCGCGGCAAACCCGACGTCCAACTACAAGAGCCGCGTCCTGCCGATGTTTTTGTCCGTGTTCGACGATCCCACGATGAGCACTTTTCAGGGAAGGTCGCTCGTCGGGAATTACGAGATCGATGACGAGGGCGTTCGTGCGGAAAAGGTCTCGCTGATCGAGAAGGGCCAACTTGTGAATTACTTGCTGGGCCGCGAGCCCATGCGCGATTTTCCGGACTCGAATGGCCACGGCCGGGCCGGCCCAGGGCAGACACCGCGGGCCAGCCTCGGCAATCTGGTCCTCCAGGCGAGCCAGCCGCTTTCCTCGGAGGAGTTGCAGAAAAAGCTGATCGACATGTGCCGCGATGAGAATAAGCCGTACGGCTACTATGTCGAGGCGCTTTCCCAGCAGAATCCCGGCCTGCTCTATCGAGTGTACGTCCAGGACGGGCGCAAAAAGTTGGTTCGCGGCGCCGTCTTCAACGAATTCGACGCGCGCTCGTTGCGCAATGACGTGGTGGCCGCCGGGAGCGATCCTGTGGTGAGCAATCGCGGCGCAGCGATTCCCGCCAGCGTGATCAGTCCGTCTCTTTTGTTTGACGATCTGGAACTTCAGCGTAGCAACGACAAGAACGCCAAGCTGCCAGAATATAACCCACCCGACCTGACTTCATCTCATTAGCAGTAAGGCAACTCGACCGAGCCAATCTGGAGATTGGCGCTCCCGTGAGGGCGCTGGCGCGCGCGTGCGCAGGCCGCATGGACGTTTGTCGCGGGGAGATGGTAAGCTGCGGGTCCGCTTTTTTGCAGGCGAGGCGAGCGCGATATTTCCGAGATGAAATGCCGCGCGCGTCACCAGGATGACACGCGATGGAGTCCGAACCGAAAGCTGCACCGCAAGCGGTCACGGTCGCTGGCCAGCGAATCGACTCGCAGCCCGTGGATGCACCGCTCACGCGCGCCGCGATCTTCCTGGTTGTGACGCTTAATGCGCCGAAAGAAACTCGCGCAACGCTGCGGTCGTTCTGCGGGGATCTTCCCGCGTTGTTGCGCGCGGTCGGATTTCGCGACCTCGAAGCGAACCTTTCCTGCGTCATGGGATTCGGCTCCGAAGCGTGGGACCGGCTCTTTGGAGCGCCGCGGCCGGCCGAGCTTCATGCGTTTCGTGAGATTCGTGCCGGGGCACGCCACGCAGTCTCGACGCCGGGCGACCTGCTCTTTCACATCCGCGCGAAACGTATGGATTTGTGCTTCGAGCTGGCGACGCAAATCATGGCGCGCATTGGGGACGCCGTCACACCAGTCGATGAAGTGCAGGGGTTCCGCTTTTTCGACGATCGCGATCTGCTGGGCTTCGTCGATGGAACGGAAAATCCAAGTGGCCAGGCCGTGCTCGATGCCGTGATCATCGGCCAAGAGGATGTTGCGTTCGCCGGCGGCAGCTACGTGATCATACAGAAGTATCTGCACGATATGGCCGGGTGGAATGCATTGCCCACAGAGACGCAGGAACGAATCATCGGCCGCCAGAAACTCTCCGATGTCGAACTCGACGATTCCGTGAAGCCCACATCGGCTCACAATGCACTCACGACCATCGTCGAGGACGGAAAAGAGATCAAGATCCTGCGCGACAACATGCCCTTCGGCCGGCCCGGGCACTCTGAATTTGGCACGTATTTCATCGGCTATAGCCGTTCGCCGCGCACCATCGAGCTGATGCTCGAGAACATGTTCATCGGGCGCCCGCCCGGCAATTACGACCGAATTCTCGATTTCAGCCGCGCGGTCACCGGAAACCTCTTCTTCGTGCCGTCGGCGACATTTCTGGATAATTTGGCCGATGACGATCCGGCTGCTCAGGCGCCGGAGGGCGCGTCAGCGCCGGCGCCAGTCGAAACATCTCCCGTCAGCCAGCCCGAAAACGATGGCTCGCTGGGTATCGGTTCCCTCAAAGGAGAAAAATCACATGAATAATCTCCACCGCGAGCTTGCCCCGATTTCCGATGCGGCCTGGGCTCAGATCGAGGAGGAAACATCGCGCACGTTCAAGCGCTACTTGGCGGGGCGCCGCGTCGTGGACGTGCAGGGCCCTGCGGGAACCGCTCTCTCCGCTGTTGGCACCGGCCACCTGCGGCAGATCGCGGCTTCGAGGGAGGGCATTCTGGCGCGGCAGCGCGAGGTGAAGGCGCTGGTCGAGCTGCGTGTTCCCTTCGAGCTTGAGCGGCAGATGATCGACGATGTCGCGCGGGGCGCGAATGATTCCGACTGGCAGCCGGCCAAGGATGCGGCGCGCCAGGTCGCCTTTGCCGAGGACGCCGCTATTTTCGAAGGCTATGACGCTGCCGGCATCGTGGGCATTCGCCAGGGAACCAGCAATCCGCAGATGACGCTCCCGGCCGACGTGCGGGCGTATCCCGAAGCCATCGCGCAGGCCTTGAGCCAGTTGCGGCTGGTGGGTGTTAATGGCCCGTATTCGGTGCTGCTCGGCGCAGACGCCTACACCGCGCTCGCCGAGACCAGCGACTACGGATACCCAGTGCTGGAGCACGTCAAGCGGCTCGTCAAGGACGAGATCATCTGGACACCGGCCTGCGCGGGCGCTTTCGTGCTGACCACTCGCGGGGGCGATTTCGATCTGCACATTGGCCAGGACGTCTCGATTGGCTATCTGAGCCACACGGACACTGCGGTCCGGCTGTACTTGCAGGAAACGTTTACCTTCCTGTTACTCACCGCGGAGGCGGCGGTCGCGCTGGTGCCCTCTGCAAAGAAATAGGGCTGACGCGGCGGGGCGTCGATCTGCCCACAGGGAATGACCCTCGCCGGGTCTTAGCCACTTTGTCCGGCGAAAACCGTGCGCTAGCGGCAGGCGTTGTTTAGGGTACCCACGATTCGTCTCGCCATGGTTTGCCCCCTATTTGCTTCCCGGCACCTTGACACCGGAGAGCGGTGGGAATAAGGTTCGGCGCAACGCGGAAATCGCAGGTGAAGCGACGCGAGGGACCACGCCGAAAAGTGTCGTAAAAGTCCTGCCCCCGAGGACTACCGCTTACGCCGCCGACGCATCAAACTTCGGCGGACGCAACTCCAAACCTACACTGGGGAATGAAACTTGAGCAAACGATTGCGATATTCAGCCTTACATAGCCGTTTCTCGGAAGCGGCCATGGCGTTCCTGATCACGGCCGCCATCGGGCCGTTCGCTGCGACGAGCCTCCTCGCGCAAACACCGCCGCCCGCGCAAGCGGCGACTCCCGCACAGGCGCCGACCGAGCCGGACAGCGTCGTATTCGAAAATGGGGAGAAGCTCGTTGGGCATTTCGAGGGCCTTATCGGGGGGGCCGCTAAATTCAAGAGCGACAAGCTTGGGGAGATCACGATCGACCTCAGCAAAATCCAGGAGCTGCACAGTTCGCAGAAAGTCGCGGTCGTTCGGAAGGGCGTGAAACTCACCAAAGGAGAAAGAGACGGCCAGATTCTCCAGGGAACGATCACGGTTACCAACCAGACCGTGCAAGTCGATCCGGGCAATGGGCTTCCGGTGCAGACGGTGAAGGTCAGCGAGCTGAACGATATCGTCGCAGAACCCACGTTTGATCTGTCCTTCGAGAGTCCGGGCGTTTTCCACGGTTGGAAGGGCGCGCTGGGGGTTGGGGCATCTTTGGTGGAGGCGACGCAGGACAGCGAGAGTCTGACCGGCACTGTGAACCTGGTTCGCGCGATGCCATCGGCATCGCAGAATTGGCTACCGCCCGGCAACCGAACGCTGATCGCGTTTAACGAGTCCTATGGCACAGTGAGCCAGCCCGACACACCAACGATAAAGACTTCGATCTTTCACGCGGGCGCAGAACGGGATCAATACTTCTCGCCGAGCGTTTATGCGTTCGGTACGACCGCATTCGACCACAATTATTCGCAGGATCTTAACCTGCAGCAACTGTACGGCGGGGGCATCGGCTGGACCATCATCAAACACCCCAAGCAAACCTTCGACATCAAAGGAAGCATCGACTACGAACGACAGTCGTTCCAGCTGGCATCGCAAGATCAGGATCTCGCTAATTCCGTTTTCACCGAGGAGTACACGCGAACGTTCTCGCACGGCCTCGCGCTGCACGAACTGGGCTCTGTAAGCCCGGCATGGACGGATGAGGTTGCCTACTCGGCGTACGCGAGCGCCGGGCTGGCCCTTCCGGTGTATAAGAAGTTCGCGGTCAGCCTGAACGCCATCGAATCGTTTTTGAACGATCCGCCCCCCGGGTTCAGGAAGAATTCCGTGCAAATCACCACCGGTATTACCTACACGCTTAACTAAGAGTACCGTTTTCCCCCGCGAGTGAAAGAAATCCCGAGTGTCCAGCGCAGGCGCGCCGGCACTCGGGATTTCGATTGACCCCATCGAAAATCTGAATTGTACAATTCGTTTATGCGAGCTACTAATAGGGTGGCGGTTGGTGTCTGGAGTATGGCGATCCGCCTGTGTTGCGCTGGGCATGGGTGATGGGGGGCTGGGGAGCTACGTTGGAGTAGAGAACCCAGATGCAAGAGCGGCGTCTGGGGTACCCGCACCGGGCTGAAAACGGCTCGGACGGGGTGCCCGTTGTCGGCGCACGAATGAAAAAAGAATGAGGGGTCCCTCGGCGCCGCTGCGCTCTGCTCGGGACGACCATCCTTCGTGGGGTGGTCGCTTTACAACCCGATGCGGCCATGATATTCAGGAATGATACAAAAATGACGCAAGACTACCCATTTCTAGGCCTTCCGCGGGCTCAGGGGCTCTATCACCCCGAGCAGGAACACGACGGGTGTGGCATCGGGTTCGTGGCCGACATTCAGGGCCGGAAATCGCACGACATTGTCCTAAAAGGCGTGCAGATCCTGATCAACCTCGCGCATCGGGGCGCCTGTGGCTGCGATGCGCAAACCGGAGACGGCGCGGGGATTCTGATCCAGATTCCGCACGCGTTTTTCGAGCGCGAGTGCAAGCGCCTGGGGTTTGCGCTGCCGGCGCCGGGCGAATATGGAGTGGGGATGGCCTTTCTTCCGGTCGATCCGCAAGAGCGGATCCTCTGCGAAGGAATTCTGGAGAAGATCGCCAAGGAAGAAGGGTTGACCGTGCTGGGCTGGCGCGACACGCCGGTCAACGGGAACACCATTGGGCGGCTGGCGCGCAGTTCGCAGCCGTATATCGAACAAATCTTCATTAAGGGCGCGCCGGGCATGGATCAGGACACGCTCGAGCGCAAGCTTTACGTGGTGCGGAAGCGCGCGGAGATCGGAGGTCGAGGCGTCGGACTTCAAGGAGAAGGAGTTTTTCTACCTTCCGTCGATGTCGTCGCGAACGATTGTCTACAAGGGGCTGCTGCTGGCGCCGCAGATTACGGACTTCTACAAAGAACTGCTGGACGAGGACGTCAGCAGCGCGCTGTGCCTGGTGCACCAGCGTTTCTCGACCAACACATTTCCCAGCTGGAAGCTGGCGCATCCTTACCGCTACGTCTGCCACAACGGCGAAATCAATACGCTGCGCGGAAACAGGAACTGGATGTATGCGCGGCAGTCGGTGCTGGCGACTCCGCTCTTCGGCGACGACATGGCGAAGCTGTTGCCGATCATCACCGAGGGCGGCAGCGATTCGGCGATGCTGGATAACGCCGTGGAATTGCTGACGCTGGCGGGCCGCAGCCTGCCGCACGTGATGTCCATGCTGATCCCGGAGGCCTGGGACCATGACGCCACGATGCCCGAAGACGTCAAGGGATTCTACGAGTATCACGCGTCGCTGATGGAGCCGTGGGACGGCCCGGCGGCGGTGGCGTTCACGGACGGCCGCGTGATCGGGGCGAAGCTGGATCGCAACGGGCTGCGTCCGGGACGCTACCTGGTGACCAACGATGGCCTGGTGGTGATGGCGTCAGAAGCCGGCGTGCTTCCGATGAAGCCGGAGGAAGTGCGCATGAAGGGCCGGCTGGCGCCCGGCCGGATGCTGCTGGTCGATACCGAGCAAAAGCGCTTGATCTCGGACGCCGAGGTCAAGCAGCAACTGGCGGCGAAGCAGCCTTACGCGCAGTGGGTCAAAGATAACCAGATTACGCTCGATCATCTGCCGACGCCCACGCGCGTGCACCCGACCGATCACGGCACACTGCTGATGCGGCAGCGTGCGTTTGGCTATACCGACGAGGACCTGAAGACGATTCTGCTGCCTTGCGCCATGAACGCGGAAGAGCCGGTCGGCTCGATGGGCATCGATACGCCGCTGGCGTGCCTCTCCGACCAGCCGCAACTGCTGTTCAACTATTTCAAGCAGACGTTCGCGCAAGTGACCAACCCGGCGATCGATCCGATTCGCGAGGGCTTGGTGATGTCCCTCAACAGCTACATCGGCTCGGAGGGAAACATCCTCGAGGAAACGCCGAAGAACACGCACATGCTGAAGTTGCGCCATCCGATTATTTCCAACTGGCGGCTCGAAAAGCTGCGCCGGGTGAGCTGGGGGAATTTCCTGGCGACCACGTTGCCGATGCATTTCCGCGTCGATGGCGGCGAGCAGCGGCTGGAACAGGCCGTCGAGACGCTGTGCCGGCGCGCCTCGCTGGCGGTCAAGGACGGTTACACGCTGCTGATTCTCTCCGACCGCGGCATCGACGACGAGTACGCGCCGATTCCGAGCCTGCTGGCGCTGTCGGCGGTTCACAACCATTTGATTCGCGAGAAGACGCGCAACCAGGTCGCGCTGATCGTGGAGTCGGGAGAGCCGCGCGAGGTGATGCATTTTGCGCTGCTGCTGGGCTACGGCGCGAGCGCCGTGAATCCTTACCTGGCGATCGAGACGCTCGAAGACATGCACCGCAACGGCGCCTTCCCGTCCGGACTATCCCTGGGACAAGGTCTTCAAGAACTATATGAAGGCCATCGACAAGGGCCTGCTGAAGACGTTCTCGAAGATGGGGATTTCGACGCTGCAAAGTTATCAGGGCGCGCAAATTTTTGAGGCGATTGGGCTGGAGCGTTCGCTGGTGGAGCGCTACTTCACCGGGCACGGCGTCGCGCATCGAGGGCGTGAGCCTGGCGGTGCTGGCGCGGGAAGCGCTGCTCAAGCACCAGTTCGCGATGCAACCGCCGGGCGAGTCGGATACCGAGCTGCGGATCGGCGGGGAATATCAATACCGGGTGCGCGGCGAGCGTCACCTGCTGAATCCGACCACGGTGAGCAAGCTGCAGCACGCGGTGAGGACGTCGAAATTCGAGACGTTCCAGGAATTCGCGAGCATCGTGAACCAGCAGAATCGCGATTTGCAGATGCTGCGGGGGATGTTTGACTTCAAGAGCGACGCAAAGCCGGTGCCGCTTGAGGAGGTCGAGCCGGCGGCGGAGATCGTGAAGCGCTTTGCCACGGGCGCGATGTCCTTCGGCTCGATCAGCAAGGAAGCGCATGAAACGTTGGCGATCGCCATGAATCGCATCGGCGGAAAGTCGAATACCGGCGAAGGCGGCGAGGACGAGGCGCGCTTCAAGCCGGACGCGAACGGTGATCTGCGGCGCAGCGCCATCAAGCAGGTGGCTTCGGCGCGTTTCGGCGTGACCACAAATTACCTGGTCAATGCCGACGATTTGCAGATCAAAATCGCGCAGGGCGCCAAGCCCGGCGAAGGCGGGCAACTGCCAGGCCACAAAGTGGACGACTTGATTGCGCGCGTGCGCCATTCGATTCCCGGCGTGGGGCTGATTTCGCCGCCTCCGCACCACGACATTTATTCGATCGAAGATCTGGCGCAGCTGATTTACGACTTGAAGAACGTGAATTCGCGCGCGCGGATTTCGGTGAAACTGGTCGCCGAAGTGGGCGTGGGGACGGTGGCTGCGGGCGTGGCCAAGGCTCACGCCGACGTGATTCTGATCAGCGGATACGACGGCGGGACGGGCGCTTCTCCGGTCAGCTCGATTCGGCACGCGGGCGTTCCCTGGGAGCTGGGGCTTTCCGAGACGCAGCAGGTGCTGGTGATGAACGACCTGCGCAGCCGCGTGCGTATGCAGGTGGACGGCAAGCTGCAAACCGGGCGAGACGTGGCCATCGCGGCGCTGCTGGGTGCGGAGGAGTTTGGCTTCTCGACGACCCCGTTGATTTCGATGGGCTGCATCATGATGCGCAAATGCCATCTGAACACCTGCCCGGTGGGCGTGGCCACGCAGGACCCGGAGCTGCGCAAGAAGTTTCAAGGGCAGCCGGAAGACGTGATCAATTTCTTCTTCTACGTCGCCGAAGACCTGCGGCGCGTCATGGCGCAACTCGGCTTCCGACCGTGGACGAGATGGTGGGCCGGGTGGATTGCCTGGTGCAGCGCAAAGACATTGAACACTGGAAGGCCAAGGGAATTGACCTCTCGGCGGTCCTCTACAATCCGCCGATGCCCAGGCACGTGGGCCGACGTCGCATGCAGGCGCAAGATCATGGCCTGGAGGCGGCGCTCGATCACAAGATTATTCCGCAGGTTCGTGAGTCGATCGAGAACGGCGCTGCCGCGTCGCTGAGCCTTCCGATCAGCAATGTTCACCGCACCGTGGGCGCCATGCTCAGCGGCGAAATCGCGCGGGTCCATGGCTCCGAGGGGCTGCCGGACGACACCATTCGCGTTCAATTCACCGGATGCGCGGGGCAAAGCTTCGGCGCGTTTCTGGCCAAGGGCGTGACGCTGACGCTCGAGGGCGAGGCCAACGATTATGTCGGCAAGGGCCTCTCGGGCGGCACGGCTGGTGATCTATCCGCCGCGCGCTTCGGAATTCGTGCCGGAAGAAAACATTCTCGTGGGCAACGTCTGCCTCTACGGCGCGACCAGCGGCGAGGTTTTCTTCAACGGCATGGGCGGCGAACGGTTTGCGGTGCGCAACTCCGGCGCCACCGCCGTGGTGGAAGGCGTCGGCGATCACGGCTGCGAATACATGACCAACGGCCTGGTGGTGGTGCTGGGCAAGGCCGGACGGAATTTCGCGGCGGGCATGACCGGCGGCATCGCCTACGTGCTGGACCAGAGCGGGAGATTTGCGACGGTCGCGCTGCAACCGCGCCGAAGTGGATCTTGAGCCCGTGGTCGGCGGCGCAAGACATCGAGACGCTGCACCGACTGATCAGCCGCCACAGCGAACTGACCGGCAGCCCGCAGGCCAAGTGGATTCTGCAGAATTGGGACGCCACGCTGCCGAAGTTCATCAAGGTGTTCCCGCACGAATACAAGCGCGTGCTGGGGGTTCCGCGGGTGTCCGCCGGTGTGCTGGTCGCGCAGGCTGCGACGCAATCGGGCAGGGCAGGCCGTCCGTGGGTAAGGTCACCGGTTTCAAGGAATACACGCGGGAGATGCCCACGCGGCGTCCCGTGGAGGAGCGCGTCAACGACTTACCTCGAGGTCTATCAGCCGTTCCCGGAAGAGAAAGTGCGCATGCAAGCGGCGCGCTGCATGGATTGCGGAATTCCCTTCTGCCACACCGGCTGCCCGGTCACCAACATCATTCCGGACTGGAACGACCTGGTTTATCGCGACCACTGGAAAGAGGCGATTCGGGTTCTGCACGCGACCAATAATTTTCCGGAGTTTACCGGGCGCATTTGTCCGGCGCCGTGCGAGGCCGCCTGCGTGCTGGGCATCAACGAGCCGCCGGTGACGATCAAGGTGATCGAGAAAACGATCGTCGAACGCGCCTGGGAAGAGGGCTGGATCAAGCCAGAGCCGCCGACGCAAGCGCACCGGCAAACACGTCGCCGTGGTGGGTTCGGGACCCGCCGGCCTTGGCCGCTGCGCAGCAACTGAATCGCGCCGGGCACTGGGTGACGTTGTTCGAGAAGGCCGATCGCATCGGCGGATTGCTGCGCTACGGCATACCGGACTTCAAGCTGGAAAAGCACGTCATCGACCGGCGGCTGGAGCAGATGACCGCGGAGGGCGTGCGCTTCCAAACGCGCACGCACGTCGGGCAAGGACTTGCCTGCGGAGAATCTGCGGCGGGAGTTCGACGCCGTGTTGCTGACCGGGGGCGCGGAAGCCCCGCGCGACTTACCGTGCCGGGGCGCGAGCTCAAGGGCATTCACTTCGCGATGGAGTTTCTGCCGCAGCAGAACAAGCGCAACGCCGGCGACAAAGTGCCGAATCAGATTTTGGCCACCGGCAAACACGTGGTGATTATCGGAGGCGGCGACACCGGCGCGGATTGCCTGGGCACCAGTCACCGGCAAAAGCCGAAGTCGGTGCGCCAGTTCGAGATCATGCCGCTGCCGCCGGCGGAACGCTCGCCGAGCACGCCCTGGCCCTTGTGGCCGCTGCAATTGCGCACGGAGAGTTCGCACGAAGAGGGCGGCGACCGCGCCTGGTCCATCGCGACCACGAAATTTACCGGCGACGACAAGGGAAACGTGAAGCAGCTGCACGCGGTTCGGGTTGGCCCGCCGCCGAAATTCGAGCCCGTGCCTGGGTCCGACTTCATCCTGGACGCCGACTTGGTTTTGCTGGCGCTGGGGTTCACCGGCCCGGTGAAGCAGGGCATGGTCGAACAGTTTGGCGTGAACCTCGACGCCCGGGGCAACATCGCGACCGAGAACTACATGAGTTCGGTGCCAGGCGTTTTTGCGGCTGGCGACATGCGCCGCGGCCAATCGCTGGTGGTCTGGGCCATTTCGGAGGGCCGCAAGGCTGCAGCCGCCGTCGATACGTACCTCATGGGCACTACACTGCTGAAGTAGCCCCGTCCTGCATCTTGTTGCTGCCCGCATCCCATTATTGATAGGGAACTTGTCTGGTCAGCCGACCCTCCCCTGCTGCACAGATGGCCACAGGCAGTATTGTTTTGCGGTGAACTTCGATATGGTTGATTTGCGTACGGTCGTCATCCTTCTCGCGACGAGGTAATCATTCATGAAGTTTCGCACGGCGATTTCCTGTCTGCTTGTTTGCGGGGTGCTTTCTACCCCCGCGATGGCTCAGACGCGACAAGCTTCGGCTGGCCAGCAACCCGCGACGGTTCGCGCCCCGCAATCGAGTCCCGCGCCTCCTCCTGCGCCTCCCGTTGACCCCGCCAAGGCCGCAGCGATCCGGCAACTGCTCGATCTCGCCGGCGGAACAGCGGCGATAAACCAAGTGATGGACGGAATGCAGAAAAATATCAAAGGCTCGATGGCCAATGTCCTTCCGCCCGGAGCCTATCGCGATCAGCTGATCGACCTTTTCTTTGCGAAGTTTCGCGAGAAAGCAGACACGCGGCAACTCCTCGACATAGCCGCCCGAATTTACGATAAATATCTGACCATGGACGATATCCAGGGCCTGATCCAGTTTTACTCGACCCCGCTCGGCAAGAAAACGCTCACCGTGCTCCCGCAAATGACCATTGAAGTGCAAAAAGAGGGCATGAAATGGGGCCAGGATCTGGGGCAGCAGACCATGCTTGAAGTGCTTGCCGAGCGCCCCGACCTAGCCAAGGCGATGCAAGAAGCCGCACAACAGAGTCGAGCTCACTGATTCCGGCGACACCGGCGACCAGGCCCTGAACTGTTGCCGTAGGGCGAACGTGCCAGAGCCAACACGGCGCCGGAGATGCAATCGCAAAGCGTTTCCGATAGAATGCTCACTCTATAACTATGGATTTCGATCAACTCAACACGTTTGTCGAAGTTGCCAAACACGGCAGCTTTTCATTGGCCGGACGCAAGGTTTTCCGGTCGCAGTCGGCTGTCAGCGCGCAGATTCGCCAGCTGGAACAGGAATACGGCGAGAAGCTGTTCGGACGGCTGGGGAAATCAGTCCGATTGACCCCGGCGGGCGAGGTGCTGTTCGAGTACGCCAACCGCTTCCTGGGACTGCGGCAAGAATCGCTGCGCGCCGTAGCCGATCAGTCCTCCACGCCGCGCGGCATCATCACCATCGGGGCGAACGAAGCCACTTGCCTTTACGTGCTTCCCGACGTCTTCGCAAAATACCAGCGCCTTTATCCCGACGTGCAGATCAGCATCTACCGCAACTTCAGCCACAAGATTTTGCAGCGCGTCGAGGACGGCACGATTGACTTGGGCATCGTCACCTTGCCGGCGAAATCGCCCAGCCTGAAGGTGCACTCGATCTATCGCGATCGCGTCGTGCTGATGGTCAGCCCGAAGAATCCCTTGGCCAAACTGAAGTCGGCAAGCGCAAAAGATATTGCCGGCCAGCCGCTCATCTTTCCGAAGACCGGATTCACGCGGCAGGTGCTGGACAAATATTTCCGCCCTTACGTCTCTCATCTCCGCATTGCCATGGAATTGCCCAGCATCACCATGATCAAGCGCTTCGTGGGCGCGAACCTGGGCGTTTCGCTCATCAGCGAGGGCTTCGCGGGCGACGATGTACGATCCGGGCGCGTGAAGCTGATCCCGCTCAGGGATGTCGATCTGTCGCGCGAACTTGGTCTGATCTACCGTCGCGACCGCCACCTGCCTCGCGCGGCCAGTGCGTTCGTCGAATTGATGCGGCAGCCGGACACCATCTCGGTCGAACACGTGAAAAACCCAACGTAGTGCCGTTGCGAGGGATTGCGGCGAACGCTTTCGCGTGGCAGCGCATGGCATCGTTGCTAGAATCCGCACCGGCAGAGTGCCCGTGCTACGAACGGCGACGGATCGGACGGGCACGCGTATAGCGCAGCGAGGCGAGGGTTCATGCCATCATCGGACTATTTACTCAAAACTGAGCCTTCCGAATACTCCTTCGAGGACCTGCGAAGCGACGGCGTGACGCTGTGGGACGGCGTGTCGAATCCTGTGGCGCTGAAGAATCTTCGCGAGATGCAGCCGGGCGCGAAGCTCATCATCTACGAGACGGGTGACCACAAGAGCGCCGTGGGAACGGCGACCGTGGTTTCCGTGAATGCTGCAAATCCTAAAAATCCAGCCGTTGAGATCAAAGCCGGAAAGGCGCTTGCACGCCCGGTATCGCTGGCGGAAATCAAAGCCAATCCGATTTTTGCCGATTCCCCGCTGGTTCGCCAAGGAAGACTGTCGGTAGTGCCCTTGACGGCGGCCCAATACAAAGCCCTCGCAGGCAGCTAAATCACAGCCGCACCGGCTCTCGCACAGTGAACACATCCGAAATCGCGATTGGCGCCATCTGGTACGTCGCCTTTCTTTTCTCAACGACCTGTCATGAGGCTTCGCATGCTCTGATCGCGAAGTGGGGCGGCGATCCGACGGCGTTCGAGGGCGGGCAAGTCACGCTCAATCCCATTCCGCATATACGGCGCTCGCCGTTCGGGATGGTCGTGATGCCGATTCTCTCCTACGCGATCGGGGGATGGATGATCGGCTGGGCCAGCGCCCCTTTCGACCCCAACTGGGAGCGCAGCCACCCGCATCGGGCGGCGCGCATGGCGCTCGGCGGACCAGCGGCCAATTTCACGATCATGCTGCTGGCTGCGGCGGCGATCCGCGCCGGACTCGCGCTAGGATATTTCGTCCCGCCCACTTCGTTCTCCGGCTATTCGGCGATCGTCCAGTCGGCATCCGGGACCGGGCCGACGTTCTTGACTTCGGCACTCAGCATCCTCTTCGTGCTCAATTTGCTGCTGGGAACGTTCAATCTCCTGCCGGTGCCGCCCCTCGATGGACATTCGGGAATCATGCTGCTGATGCCGGAAGGCGTGGCCGTGCGCTACATGGAGATTCTGCGGAATGGCAACTACGCGCTGCTCGGACTGATTGTGGCTTGGTATGCCTACGGCTACATCTTCAACTTTGTCTTCCGCCTGGCGTTACACCTGTTGTATGCGGGGACCGGTTAGGGCCGCCCCTCAGGAACCTCCAAACGCGGTCAGCTGCGCCAGCCCGGGGACCGTGCCGGTGTGGCCCGTGGCGATGAATTTCACGTCGGCCGCGTGCGGCTGCAACTCCTGCGCCAGATGCTTGAGCGAAGCCTCGCCCTGCGCCCTGTCGGTGCTGAAGATAAGCGAGGGGCCGATGAATTGTCCGTTCGACTTGATTTGAATGGCATCGCCGGCAAAGAGCACGCCGTTCACGAGGTAGGCGGCGCTGCCCTCGGTGTGGCCGGGCACGGCATACGCGGTCACTTGCAGATTACCGGCCATGAACGTCTCGCCGTCATCGACGGGATGGGTCACGTTAAAAGGCGTGGCATTCTTCTCCCCCATGAGCTTGAAGAGCGGGCCGTTGAAGGGCTCCTGCCCGGCTGCGAGGGGCACTTCGCGCTTCAGCGCATAGACCATCGCTTTCGGGAAAAGCACGAGGGCGGCAATGTGATCGGGATGCGAGTGAGTGAGCAGGATCGCCACAACGTCTTCCGGGCCGGCGTGATGCGCCTGCAAATCCTGGATCAGCGCGGTGCCCTTGTTATCGGCGCCAACATCCACCAACGCAAACTTCCCATCGCCGGCATCCAACACGTAGGCGCTCGAGAAGCCGGCCTGCACGCGATCGATGCCCACGCCCAAATCAGGTCCTGCCGTCGCGGACTGCAAGCCGCCAAATAGAGCGAAGCCCGTGACCGCTATGGCCAGAATGATGATCCCCAACACAATGCCGATGACTTTGACAGCTCTCATGACTTGCACCTCCGTAAGCGCCAAATTCTCGAATTCAGCGCGACGCGATGGGCCTGACAATCTGTCTGCGGGTCGCCGGCGAACTGGCTTCCGGCTTCATAGCGCGGCGAGGCGTGATTCTATCACTCCGAAGGCCGGTTTCGGACTTGGGCAGAACGATTCCTGCGCTTGCGCGGAATTCCGCGTAGGGCGAGGCGTCCTGGCGCCAAGACGCCGAGGCCAAAAATATTTCTGTAACGCGGCAGATATAAATTGGGTGTAGGATTTTGGCTTCCGCGGAGGAGCCCGAATTCAGCGCGGCGACAATTCCGATAGTTCCGGCTCCGCGGTTCAATCCTGCACAGCGAGGTTACAAAATGACTACCGTCAAACCGATTCCCGATCAATATCACACTGTGACGCCTTACCTGTTCATCAAAGATGCAGCTGCGGCAATCGAGTTTTACAAGAAGGTTTTTGGCGCCACCGAAATCGTGCGCATGCCCGGTCCCGGCGGAAAAGTTATGCACGCCGAGCTGAAGTTTGGCGACTCGATCGTCATGCTGGGCGAGGAAAATCCGCAAATGGGCGCGCTCAGTCCGCAATCGATTGGCGGTGCAGCCACGCTTCTGAACCTCTACACCGCGGACGTGGATAGCGTCGTGCAGAAGGCCGTGGACGCCGGCGCGAAGCTGGTTCGCCCAGTGAAGGACCAGTTTTACGGAGATCGCAGCGGATCGCTGATCGATCCCTTCGGACACCTGTGGGGCGTGGCGACCCACATCGAAGACGTCTCGCCCGAAGAAATGCGCAAGCGTGCCGCCGCAGCGATGAGCCAGGCCGCAGGCGCGTAATGGAGCGGTAGCTGCGAAGCACTCACTCGTTGTTTGCTTTGCTCGACAGGCGTAGGATAGGCGGGCAACGCAGTAATCCAAAACGGGGAGGGATCCATGGCAGCTGAGCATCCAAAGAAATGTGCACACCCGGCGTGTACTTGCATACCGAAGTCGGGCAGATATTGCAGCGCCCAGTGCGAAGCAATGGAAGAACGCTCGGATATCGACTGCCGGTGCGGCCACCCAGAGTGCAAAGGCAAAGCGCACTAGAGGCTACCGCCCAATCTGGGAACGAAAGTTTGGGAAGGAAAGGAAAGGATCGTCGCCGCGTTCAACAGCCAGAATCAATCTAAAATTTTAGATTGGAGAAATCATGGACGAGAGCAAAGCGAAGCCACAACTTGAGGATGAGGACGCGAGCGCTGAGTGCACCTATCACAAGCCCGAAATCGTGCTCCTCGGCAACGCGACGGAAATTACCCGGAACTCTAATTCGGGCCCCTTCACCGACGGGTCCTCCGACGATAACTATCGCTGGAGGGCAGGCTAGCCGAGGGGCTAGCGTTCTCTGCATCACCGTCGACGTCGAGCAAACGGCGCCGGGGCGCCGAGTTCCGGAGATTAAACGACGCACCATCGGTCCGCGGAGTGTTGGCGCCTTGCCTTGACACCTCTTCCGCGAAGCTGTTAGGTTGGAAGCTCTTGATAGAGGAGCGGAGGCCATCAGTAGCCGGGCTGCTTTTCCGAGGCGCTTCGGAGGCCCGCGCGAAAGGGGCGAAGAGGGCCTTCCGCCGAAATCGCCGCTGGAAGCTAACTCCGCGGCGGTTGGGGGGCCGGAACAAGATCCTGCCCACTGTCATCCGCTGGAAGCGGATGGAGCGCTATCGGGAAGCGAAGATACCCGAGTCCTGCTCCTCGCGAATTTTCCTTCCTTATTAGCCTCTGTTTATTTTCAGCACGCCATTTACGAGCTTGAAGCACCGTTGCGGACGAGCCTTTTGCTAAGCGAGGCCGCCTCTGCGCTATCGCGGGCACGATCGAACCGATGACAAATATCGCCGAACTAACGCGCGCGCTGGTGGACATCGAGTCCATCACCAACCATGAAGAGGCGGTGGGCACATTTCTCCTCGAGCATCTTTCGCGGCTGGCGGCTCGCACGTCGGGCCGCGTGGAGCGCTGCGAGGTGGAAGCGCAGCGCTTCAACGTGTTCGCGTACTGGGGCGATCCGGTCGTCACGCTCTCGACGCACATGGACACCGTGCCTCCCTTCTTCCCTTCCCGCGAGGACGACGAGTTCATCTGGGGGCGCGGTTCGGCCGATGCCAAGGGCATCATCGCGTCGATGATCGGCAGCGGCGGAGGGCTTGCTCGAAGCCGGAGTCCGCAATTTCGCTCTGCTTTTCGTCGTGGGCGAGGAGCGCAACAGCGCCGGGGCCTACGCGGCCGCGCGGAATCCGCGCGGCTCGCGCTATTTGATCAACGGCGAGCCCACGGAAAACAAGCTGGCGCTGGCGAGCAAGGGCGTGCTGCGCTACGAGATCGAGGCGCGCGGGAAGCTGGCTCATTCGGCTTATCCCGAGCTGGGCGAGTCGGCGATCGAAAAGCTGCTGGATGCGCTGGAGCAGGTGCGGCGCGATTCGGCTGCCGACCGACGCGCTGCTGGGGCCTTGCACGCTCAACATCGGAGTCATCTCCGGCGGGCGCGCGCCCAACGTCATCCCCGACGCGGCCATGGCGGAGATCGCCATTCGCCTGGTGGGCGATCCCGAGCCGGTGCGACGAGCGATGAGCGAAGCGGTTGCGGGCCGTGCCGAAGCGCGGGAGATTCTGTGCATCCCGGCGATCCGGTTCGAAGCGCTCGAGGGATTCGCGACGTCCGTCGTGGCGTACACCACCGACGTTCCGGCGTTTGCGAACGAGCTGGGGCAAGCCCTTTCTGATCGGGCCGGGAAACATTCACGTCGCGCACACCAGCGAAGAGCGCATCGCCAAGCGCGAACTTGCCGCAGCCGCGCAGATCTATCAGCGAATGGTGCGCGAGCTTCTGGCCGCATCCGAAAAGGGCGTGGCCGCTGACCATAAACGCCGACCATGAACCCCGAACCCAACCATCCGCATCCAGGAATTTGGCGCGCGAAATCCCGCATGAATCTGGCCATCGTCGGCTACGGGAAAATGGGCCGCCTGGTCGAACAACTGGCGCCCGAATACGGCTTCGCGGTTCCGCTTGCGGCTGGACATTGACGACAATGCTGATGGCGCCGGCATTACGGCCGAGCGTTTTCGCGGCATCGACGTGGCCGTGGAGTTTTCGGTGCCGGCGGCGGTGGTCGGGAACATCGAGCGGCTGGCGGCGATTGGCGTGAACGTCGTGGTGGGCACCACCGGATGGATGGAGCAGGCCGAGCGCGCGCGCGGGCGGCGGCCGAAAAGGGCGGCATCGGCTTGGTGTGGAGTCCCAACTTTTCGATTGGCGTGAACGTGTTTCTTGCATCTGGTGGCGGAGGCTTCGCGACGCCTGGCGCCGTATCCGGAATATGGCGCGTGGGCCTGGGAGATTCACCACTGCACCAAGAAAGACGCGCCCAGCGGCACACTGCTCAAGATGGTGGAAGAGATGAAGAAGCGCCGATCCGCAACGCGCAGGTGGACGTCAGCTCCAGCCGCGCCGGTGCGCATCCGGGAACGCACGAAGCCGGGTTCGATTCGGCGGCGGACACCATCACGCTGCGGCACACCGCGCGCAGCCGCGAGGGCTTCGCGCGCGGAGCCTTGCAGGCGGCGCGCTGGGTGATCGGGAAAAAGGGATGGTTCGAGTTTCGCGACATGCTGTTCGAGAAGTAAGCGGTCTCGATGGACCGCGGAGGAGGAACTGTGTGGAGCGGATGCGGAACGGCTTTGGTGACTCCTTTCCGGGCCGATCTTTCGCTGGACGAAGCGGCCATGCGCCGGCTGGTGCGGCGGCAGGTGGACGCCGGGATTAATTTTCTGGTCCCTGCGGAACCACGGGGGAAAACCCGACGCTGAGCCGGGACGAAACCCTGCGCGTGGTGGAGATCACGTCGAGGAAGCTCAGGGGCGAGTGCCGGTGCTGGCCGGTGCGGCGGATACAACACGGCCGAGATCATCTGCGCTGGCCAAGGAACTGGAATCGCTTGCGCGTGGACGGCATGCTGTCGGTCACGCCGTACTACAACAAGCCCACGCAGGAAGGACTGTACCAGCACTTCAAAGCCATCGCCGAAGCCGATCTCGCTTCCGATCGTGCTCTACAACATGCCGCGCCGGACGGGAGTCAACATCGAGCCTGCCACGCTGAAGCGGCTCGCGGAAATTGAAAACATCGTGGGCGTCAAGGAAGCATCGGGCGACATCGCACAGATCGCTACGATTCTCGGCGCAGGTGCCGGAGGAGTTCTGCGTGCTCTCCGGCGACGACGCTCTGGCGTTGCCGACGATCGCGCTGGGCGGGCGCGGCGTGATTTCCGTGGCGTCGAACGAGATTCCCGCGGAGATGACTCGCCTCGTGCAGCTCTGCCTCGAAGAGCGATTTCGCAGCCGCGCGCCTGTTGCAGCGGAAATATCTGCCGCTGATGGAAGTGAATTTCGTCGAGTCCAACCCGATTCCCGTGAAAGCGGCCATGGCCGCGATGGGATTGCTCGAACCGGTGTGGCGTTTGCCGCTGTGCGCTCCGAAGCCGCAGAACGAAGAAAAAATTCGCGCGCGTGCTGGAATCGCTGGCGCTGCTGGAGGGCAGGCATGTTGCAGGAGCAAATTGAGGCGCTGTTCGATCACCCGCCCGCGCACTACACGCGAAGAACACCTCCGGCTGTTTCAAACTTTCAAAGATGGGCTGAACGCCGGCACGGTGCGCGCGGCCGAGCCGGACGCGAGTTCTCGCCATGGCGGCTGGCGCGTGAATGGCTGGGTGAAGAAAGGCATTCTTGCTCGGCTTTCGCATGGGCGCCATCGTGGACATGTCCGTGGACGCCGCGCGGCAGCCTTTTTTCGACAAGGCCACTTACCCGGTGAAAGAGATCGACTTGCGCGAGCGGCGTGCGCATCGTTCCCGGCGGATCGAGCGTGCGCGACGGCTGCTTACCTGGGCAAGGGCGTGACCTGCATGCCGCCGATGTTCATCAACGTCGGCGCTTACGTCGACGATCAGACCATGGTGGATTCGCACGCGCTGGTGGGCAGCTGCGCGCAGGTGGGCAAGCGCTGCCACATTTCGGCCGCCGCGCAAATTGGCGGCGTGCTCGAGCCGGTGGGCGCGATGCCCGTGATCGTCGAGGATGACGTGATCGTCGGCGGAAACTGCGGCGTGTACGAGGGAACGATCGTGAAGCGAGGCGCGGTGCTTGGGAGCGGCACGATTCTGAACCGCTCGACGCCGGTCTACGACGTGGTGCGCGGCGAAATTTATCGCTCGACCGAAGATCAGCCGCTGGTGATCCCCGAGAAAGCCGTGGTGGTGGCTGGCGCGCGGCCCATTTCGCACGGGCACGGCAAGGAGTGGGGACTCTCGCTTTACGCGCCGGTCATCGTGAAGTACCGCGACGAGAAAACCGACCTGCGCACGCAACTCGAAGACCTGCTGCGTTAATCGACCTTCGAGAGAGCCGAGCGGTGCCGGCCTGAGTGGTGGCGGGAAGTGCTCTACTCTACGCGTCTACGCGCTGAATTGCAGCGCGTCCGCCGCGAGCCTGCGAACGCCGGAAGAATCCGAGATTTCGGCGCCGCGGTTGTTCGCTTTCAGAACCAGCGCGTGGGCCGCGACTCCCTGGCGGCGAAACTCCTCGACCAGCGCTTTGCCGATCTGCTGCGCGCTATGCCGCGCGATGGCCATCACGGCCGATCCCGCGCCACTCAGGAAAACGCCGGCCAAGCCTTCCTGGCGGTATGCCAGACACTGCTCGATGCCTGGAACCAAGGGACTGCGGTACGGCTGATGCAAGCGGTCGTTAAACAACTCCGGCGATAAAGACTTTCCCGAGAAAAAGCAGGCGGTCAGAAGAGCCGTGCGCTGCAGGTTGGCCACCACGTCCTTCCGCGAATACTGCGCCGGCAAAACGGCCCGCGCTTTTTCCGTTCGCAAAGGCACCTCGGGAATCACGGCGACAAAATCGAGATCCTGCGAAACTTCCGCCTTGGAAACGAACACCTCGACGGGTTCGCCGGTGGTCATCGCAATCACCATCCCGCCGTAGACCGCGGCGGCGACGTTGTCCGGGTGCCCTTCGATCTGCAAAGCGAGCCGTAAGGTGGTCGGCCGCGTCAAGCTTTGCGCCGCATAGCGCGCCCCCGAGCGCGATTCCGGCAACGATGGCCGCGGCGCTCGAACCGAGGCCGACTCCCAGCGGAATTTGGTTGTCGACATCGAGAAACGCGCCCGGCAATTTCATGTTCAGATGGGCGGCGGACCGCAGCATCGCCTGGACAACCAGATTGTTCTCGTCCCGCGAGACTTGCTCGGCTGTCGACGCCTCGATACACGACTTCAAATCCGGATGTCCGCGCCGTCGCCGACACGCGTAGAAACAGGCCCAACGCGATTGCGGCGCAGTCAAAGGCACAACCCAGGTTTGCCGAAGTGGCTGGAACGGTGACCGAAGCCGAGACGCCGGTCGGCGCGGCAAACGACGTTTCGCCGGCGTTCATCGACACCACCAGCGCATCATAAGCCTGCCGGCAGCGGCAGTTTCAGGGGCATGTTCGGGATATTTCAGGACGCGGCAGCCGAAACCGCCATGGCCTGGCCCATATACTTCTCGAACGCAGCCATCCGCGGCTCGATCGGCGCATCGAGCGTCATGCGCTTCACCAGCGCGTCGGTGGTCTTGAGGCCGTTGCCCGTGATGCAGAGCACAGTCTCCTCGTCGGGAGAGATGCGCCCCTGCTCGATCAGCGACTGCGCGGAGGAGACGGTTACGCCGGCGGCCGTTTCGCCGAAGATTCCTTCCGTGGAGGCCAGCAACTCGATGCCGTCAACGATTCCGGTCGTCGGAAACATCCGCGGCCCATCCTCCAGTCGCCCGAATCATCCGGGCGGCGTAGTTGCCGTCCGCCGGGATTGCCGATCGCCAGCGAGCGCGCGATGGTAGAAGGCTTCTGAGGATCGAACTCTTCCTTGCCATTTTTCACCGCGTCGGTGATCGGGGAGCAGCCCGTGGCTTGCACGCCGAAAAACTTGACCGGCTTCGGTTCCACCAGTCCCAGCGCGGTCAATTCCTGAAATGCTTTGTGAATCTTGGTGATCAGCGAGCCGCCGGCCATGGGCACGACGACGTTGTCGGGCAGCCGCCAGCCGAGCTGCTCGGCAATCTCGTAACCGTGCGTCTTCGATCCCTCGGCGTAGTACGGCCGCAAGTTGATGTTCACGAAACCCCAGTGGTATTGCTCGCCAATCTGCGAGCAGAGGCGATTGACCTGGTCGTAATTGCCGGCGATGCGGATCAGCCGCGCGCCGAAGACCTGCGTGCCGATGACCTTGGCGGGCTCGAGATCGGCCGGAATGAAGATCCAAGCGTCCAGGCCGTGGTGCGCCGCCTGAGCGGCAACCGCATTGGCCAGGTTTCCCGTCGAGGAGCAGCTGACCACCTGAAAACCAAATGCCTTGGCCTGTGCCAGCGCGACGGCCACGACGCGGTCCTTGAAGGAAAGCGTTGGGAAGGAGACGGCATCATTCTTCAAATGCAGCCGCCGGACACCCAGGCGCTTGCCCAGGCGCCGCGCTTCGACCAGCGGAGTCATGCCCACGGGCAGGCTCGGGCTGGTAACCTTCCGGCAGCGGCAGCAATTCCGCGTAGCGCCAGAGGTTTGCCGGACGAGAGGCGATGTTTTCGCGGGTGAAGGTCTTGCGGGCTGCGTCCAGGTCGTATTTGACTTCCAGAGGCGCCAGGCAGTTTTCGCAAATCGACGACGGACGATTGCTATATTCGCGCTGGCATTCCCGACAGCGG
Organism: uncultured Acidobacteriota bacterium; assembly: GCA_963818345.1. GTDB lineage: Bacteria > Acidobacteriota > Terriglobia > Acidiferrales > UBA7541 > Palsa-189. Next base: position 51,135 of record CAWFRX010000011.1, read on the forward strand.
AGTAAAAAGTGTTCGCTCATGCTCGTGACTCCGGGCTGCGCTCGGTCCTGCGCGCCAAAAAAAAATGCCTCGTCCGGGTTTAGGGGAACGAGGCGAAGAAGCACTTACCGTCTCCTCATGTCCCCCGCGAACCGGGCGGGAATTGGCACCTAGCGACCAGCCGATTGCTCTGGTCCGGTTGTCGTGGCGTCGTCGGGCCCGTGCCCCTCAGCCACTCTGCATGAAGAACGGGTCACGCCTCTACGGCGTGACTACAAGAGATTTTAGTGTTTGGCCGGTAGGGCGTCAAGATATTTCAGCCGCCGAGCCCCAGAGGGCCCCAGGCGAGGTTAATCCGACGGGGGCTAATCCGTCGCCGAGTGGGCCGGTGGAGACGCCAAGGTACCATCCGCAAGTGGACGTAATGCCTTGCCGCCGCTCATCCACGCGCGCAGCCGATCCATGTAGAGGTAGACCACCGGAGTCGTGTAGAGGGTGAGCATCTGGCTGACCATCAACCCGCCCACGATGGCGATGCCCAGCGGACGACGCAACTCCGCGCCGTTTCCCCCGCCCACGGCGATCGGGACGCCGCCGAGCATGGCGGCCATCGTGGTCATCATGATCGGACGGAAGCGCAGCAGGCAAGCCTGGTAGATCGAGTCGACCGGGCTGTTGCCTTCCTTGCGCTCCGCGTCGATGGCGAAATCGATCATCAGAATCGCGTTCTTCTTCACGATGCCAATCAGCAAGAATGATCCCGATCAGGCGATGATGCTCAGCTCGGTGTGGAAAATGCAGCAGTGCCAGCAGCGCGCCGACGCCCGCCGAAGGCAGCGTCGAAAGAATCGTGATGGGATGGATGAAGTTCTCGTAGAGAATTCCCAGCACGATGTAGACGGTGACCAGAGCCGCCAGGATCAGGTAGGGCTCGGTCGAGAGTGAGGCTTGAAAGGCTTGCGCCGTTCCTTGGAAGCTCCCGATGAATCGTGCCGGGCAGGACCATGGTGTTCATGGCGCCCTGAACCGCGTTCACCGCGTCGCCCAAGGGCACGTTCGGGCGCGAGATTGAAGGAAAACGTCACCGCTGGGAACTGGCCCTGGTGCGCGACGGCGAGCGGGGTTGTCGAGGGCTGCGTAGTGCGTGAACGCGCTGAGCGGCACCTGCTGGCCGGTGCTCGAACGCACGTAGATATTCGCCAGCGCATCGGTGGTCTGCTGGAATTCGGGAGCCACTTCCATCACCACATGGTATTGGTTGAGCGTCTCGTACATGACCGAGACTTGCGCTTGGCCGAAAGCGTCGTACAGGGCGTTATCGATCGGTCGACGGCGAAATGCCCAGGCGCGAGGCGGTATCGCGGTCGATCACCAGGCCGGCCTGCAAGCCCGCGGTTCTGCAAATCGCTGTTCACGTCCAGAAGCTGCGGCAGCTGCGCGCAGCTTCTGCTGCACGATCGGCGCCCAGTGCAGCAGATCGGGCAGGTTGTCGCCCTGCAGCGTGTATTGGAACTGCGCGTTGCCGGCGCGCCCGCCGATTTGGACCTCCTGCACCGGCTGCAGAAAGAGCGTCGCGCCGGGAACGCGAGCCAGCTTGGGCCGCAGCCGGTTGGCGATCTGGAACGCGCTCGACTTTGCGCACGTTGAGAGGCTTCAGCGTGATGTTGATGTTGGCGACGATTGTCTCGAGCGATGAAGCCGGTCACGATGTCGACCGCCGGATCGGTGCGGACAATCGCGATATAGGCGTTCAGCTTATCCCGCATGGTCGCAAAGGACATGTCCTCCGGAGCCCGCGCGGCCCCGTTGATTCGCCCGGTATCCTGCTGCGGGAAGAAGCCCTTGGGCACGACGATGTAGAGATAGACGGCCAGGCACACGGTCCCCAGCATGATGCCAAGCACCAGCGGCTGGTGCCGCAGAACCCAGCGCAGAGCTGCTGGCGTACCCATCCTGCATCCACTTGAAAGCCGGCATCGCTCGCGCGATAAAGCCAGTTGTGCTTCGCGCTGTGGTCATGGGACTTCAGGAATCTGGCGCACATCGTGGGCGTGGTGGTCAGCGAGACGACCAGCGAGATGGCCACCGCGACGCTCAAGGTGATGGCAAATTCCCGGAACATGCGGCCCACGATGCCGCCCATCAGCAGAATGGGGATGAACACGGCGATCAGCGAGATGCTCATGGACAGGACCGTAAAACCGATCTCCCGCGAGCCCATCAGCGCGGCCTCCAGGGGCGCCATGCCCTGTTCGAGATAGCGGGTGATGTTTTCGATGACCACGATGGCGTCGTCCACCACGAAGCCGGTGGAGATGGTGAGCGCCATCAGCGAGAGATTGTCGATCGTGTAGCCCAGCAGGTACATCACGCCAAACGTGCCCACCAGCGACAACGGCACGGCCACGCTGGGGATGACCGTGGCCCAGACGCTGCGCAGAAAGACGAAGACGACCAGGATCACCAGGAGGACGCGAGATGACCATGGTGATCTCGACATCTTTCACCGAAGCGCGGATGGTGGTGGTGCGGTCCTGGGTCACGGCGATCTGGATGGAAGGCGGAATCGAGGCTTGCAGCACCGGCAGCAGCGCGCGCACGCGGTCCACGGTATCGATAATGTTGGCCTGCGGCTGGCGGAATAGCTGCAGAATCACGCGAGTGCTCGCCGTTCACCGATCCGGCGTTGCGAATGTTCTCCTGGCTGTCGATCACCGTGGCCACGTCGGACAGTCGCACGGGGGCGCCGTTGTGGTAGGCCACGATCAGCGGCGCATAGTCCTTGGCGATGAAGAGCTGATCGTTGTCGTTGAGGATGTAGTTGTAGTCCGGCGTTCGGCAGCTGGCCTTTGGGCGAATGGGCGTTGGCCGCGTTGAGAGCGGTGGCCACCTGATCGAGCCCGACGCCGAGCTTGCTCAACTGCAGCGGGTTGACTTCGGCGCGAACGCGCCGGCCGCGAACTGCCGCCCAAGTTCACCTGCCCGATGCCGGCGATCTGCTGGATTTTCTGCGCCAGGATGGATTCGGCCACGTCATACAGCTGCGGCTGGGTGGCGGTGTCCGAGGTCAGCGCCAAGATCCAAGATCTCGGACTCGGCCGGGTTCACCTTGCGCCAGTTCGGATTGGTGGGCAGGTTGGCGGGCAGCTGGCCGCGCGCCGCGTTGATGGCCGCCTGCACGTCGCGCCCGGCGGCGTCCACGTTGCGATCGAGATCAAACTGCATGATGATGTTGGTGTTGCCCGAGCTGGCTGGTGGAGGTCATCTGCGTGATGCCGGCGATGCGGCCAAACATGCGCTCGAGCGGCGTGGCCACCGAAGAGGCCATGGTCTCGGGACTGGCGCCCGGCAGGTTGGCAAACACGATGATCGTCGGGTATTCGACTTCGGGCAGCGGGGCGACCGGAATGTGGGGGAAGGCCACGCCGCCGGCCAGCAGCAGCGCGATCGTCAGCAGCGAGGTGGCAATCGGACGCTGAATAAATGGGGCGGAAATGTTCACGCGTTAGTCCCCCATTTGAGGGGCCGGGCTCGGGCGAGTGTGCACCCGCGACGCCCAGCCGGCTGGCGAGGCGATCAAACCAGATGTAAACCACCGGCGTGGTGTAGAGCGTCAGCACCTGGCTGAGCAGCAGGCCGCCGACGATGGTGATGCCCAGAGGATGACGCAATTCGGAGCCGGTGCCCTTGCCCATGGCCAGCGGCAAGCCGCCGAACAGCGCGGCCATGGTGGTCATCATGATGGGCCGGAAGCGCAGCAGACAGGCTTGATAAATGGCCTCTTCCGGCGGCAGGTGCTCGCTCGCGCTCGGCTTCGAGCGCGAAGTCGATCATCATGATGGCGTTTTTTTTCACGATGCCGATCAGCAGGATGATTCCGATCAGCGCGATGACGCCGAGGTCCAGGTGAAACAGCTGCAGCGCCAGGATGGCGCCGACGCCGGCCGAAGGCAGCGTGGAGAGAATCGTGAGCGGATGGATGTAGCTCTCGTAGAGCACGCCCAGGACGATGTAAACGGTGATGACCGCGGCCAGCAGCAGCCAGGATTCGTTGGCCAGGGAGTTTTGAAACACCGCCGCCGTGCCCTGAAAGCTCGCCTGAATGCCTGCTGGCATGCCAATCGCCTGCTTTGGCGTTGTTGATCGCTTTGACGGCGTCGCCCAGCGAAGCGCCCGGAGCCAGATTGAACGACAGCGTGGTCACCGGGAATTGGCCCTGGTGATTCAGCGTCAGCGAAGCGGTGCTGGGCTCGAAGTGCGTGAAGGCGCTCAGCGGCACCAGCTGCCCGGTGGTCGACTTCACGTAGAGACTCTTGAGCGAGTCGGGATTCTGCCGGAACTCCGGCGCGACCTCGAGCACCACGTGGTACTGGTTGAGCTGCGTAAACATGATGGAGACGAGCCGCTGCCCGAAAGCGTCGTAGAGCGTGTTGTCGATGGCCGAGGCGGTCAAGCCCAGGCGCGAAGCGGTGTCGCGGTCGACCACCAGGTTCTTCTTCGAGCGCGTGGTCCTGCTGGTCGGTGGCCACGTCGCGCAGCTGCGGCAGGCCTTGCAGCTCGGCGACGAAGCGCGGCACCCACAGTGTCCAGGTCGCGCCGGATTGGCCGCCTCCAGGCTGTACTGATATTGCGTGCGGCTGATGCGGTCTTCCACGCTGAGGTCCTGCACGGCCTGCATGTAAAGCGTGATGCCCTCGACGCCCGCCAGGTTATCGGAGAGGCGGCGGATGATGTCGCGTGGCGTCGGCGGTTCGCTCTTCGCGCGGCTTCAGGTTGATCTGGATGCGGCCGGCGTTCGGCGTCATGTTGGTGCCGTCCACGCCGATAAACGAGGAAAGGCTGACGACGTCGGGGTCCTGCAGAATCACGCGCGCCAGGGCGCGCTGGCGGTCGGCCATCCCGGTGAAGGACGTCGATTCCGGGGCCTGGGAAATGCCCAGAATCACGCCGGTATCCTCGACGGGGAAGAAGCCCTTGGGCACCACCATGTACATGTACAGGGTCAGAACCAGCGTTCCCAGCGTGACGAACAGCGTGATCGTCTGGTGGCGCAAGACGAATTGCAGCGAGGTGTCGTAGCGATCCACCACCCACTGATACCAGCGTTCCGACGCGCGATACAGAGCGCCCTGCTGGTCGTGGCTCTTGTAGCGCAGGAGCTTCGAGCACATCATCGGCGTCAGCGTGAGCGAAACCACGGCCGAGACCAGGATGGTTACGCTGAGGGTGACCGCAAACTCGCGGAACAGGCGGCCCACAATGTCGCCCATGAACAGCAGCGGGATCAAGACGGCGATCAGCGAGACGGTCAGCGAAACGATCGTGAAACCGATCTGGCCCGAACCTTTGAGCGCGGCGTCCAGCGGGGTGTCGCCCTGCTTCGAGGTAGCGATCGATGTTCTCGATCATCACGATGGCGTCGTCCACCACGAAGCCGGTGGAAATCGTCAGGGCCATCAGCGAGAGGTTATCGAGCGAGTACCCCAGCAAATACATGACGCCAAACGTGCCCACCAGCGACAGCGGCACGGCCACGCTGGGGATCATGGTGGCCGCCAGGTTCCGCAGGAAAAGGAACATGACCATCACGACCAGGCCAACCGTCAGCATCAGCTCGAACTGCACGTCCTTCACCGAGGCGCGAATGGTGACGGTGCGATCGGTGAGCACGGAAACGTCTATGGCGGGCGGCAGGGAGGCGCTGCAGCTGCGGCAGCAGCGCCTTGATGCGGTCCACCACGTTGATAATGTTCGCGCCCGGCTGGCGCTGGATGTTCACGATGACCGCGGGCGTATCGTTGTACCAGGCGGCCTGGTTGGTGTTCTCCACGCCGTCCACGACCGTGGCGATGTCCTGCACGCGGACCGGGGCGCCGTTCTTGTAGCCGACGATGACCGGCTCGTACTGCTGTGCTGTCGAAAATCTGGTCGTTGGCGCCGATGGTGTAGGCCTGGCGCTGGCCGTCGATGCTGCCCTTGGCCTGGTCCACGTTGGCGGCGGCCAGAGCGGTGCGCACGTCTTCGAGACTCAAGCCGTAGGAGGCCAGGGCGGTCGGATTCGCCTGCACGCGCACGGCGGGCTTTTCGCCGCCGCTGATGGTCACCAGGCCGACTCCGGGAAGCTGCGAAATCTTCGGCGCGAACGTGGTGTCCGCGAGGTCCTCGACCTTGCGCAGCGGAATGGCTGTCGAACTCAGCGCCAGCGTCAGAATCGGCGCGTCGGCCGGATTCACCTTGCTGTAGATCGGCGGATTCGGCAGATCCGTGGGCAGGAAGGTGCCGCCGGCGTTGATGGCCGCCTGCACCTGCTGCTCGGCAACGTCGATATTTTGATTGAGGTCAAATTGCAGAATGATCAGCGACGCGCCGAACGTGCTCGTCGAGGTCATTTGATTGAGTCCGGGCACCTGCCCGAACTGCCGCTCGAGCGGCGCGGTCACCGAGGAAACGATGACGTTGGGACCCGCGCCCGGATAGAACGTCAGCACCTGAATGGTGGGGTAATCCACCTGCGGAAGCGCCGAGACGGGCAGCTGTTCGTAGGCCACCAGGCCGGCGAGCATGATGCCCGCCATCAACAAGCGTGGTGGCGACCGGCCGGAGAATGAATATTCGTGATGGACTGACGCTCACGTCTTCGGTACCCCCTGCTGCTGTCGTCGCTTGGCCTGGCCGATACTGCTTGTTGGTGGTTGCGCTGGCCGCCGTTCTGGCCGCCGAACTGCCCACGCTCGCCCGCGCGCTTCCACGGGTGGACCACCCGGTCGGCGGCCCAGTCGGCGATTTGCCTGTATTCGCAGCCGTTGCGCGCGGCTGCCTGCGCTTGCGCGACGCGCGTCCGGTGCGCGCATCTACCGTAACGCCCGCTTGCAGCCGGTCTTGCCCATCGGTTACCACCTGCTCGCCGCGCGTAAGGCCGCTGGAGATCGAGGAGATATTTCCTTCGGTGACGCGCGACGGTGACCGGACGGACATCGACAGTTTGTCCTGCTTCACCACGATAGACAAACGTTCCCTGGGAGCCGGTCTGGATGGCCGCGGACGGAATCACAATCGCGTCTCTCTGGGTGTCCAGCAGCAGGCGCGCGTTGACGAATTGGTTCGGCCACAGCGCGCGGTCTTTATTGTCGAATACCGCCTTCAGGCGGACCGTTCCCGTGGTCTGGTCGATCTGGTTATCGATCGTCTGCAGCATACCCGTGGCCAGCTCAGAGCTCAAGTCGCGGGTCATCGCCTTCACCGGCAACTCGCCCTTGCCGCATGTGGGTGATGACGGTCGGCAGGCTATCCTCGGGGATCGTGAAGATCACCGCAATCGGCTCCATCTGCGTGATGACCAGCAATCCCGTTGGTGTCGGCCGCGTGCACGATGTTTCCCGGATCCACCAGGCGGAGCCCAACGCGCCCGTCAATCGGCGAGGTAATGTGCGAGTAGGCCAGATTCAGTTTCGCGCTATCGATCTGGCGCCTGATCGCCTGCACGGCGCCTTCGAGCTGGCCGGCCAGCGCATGCTGCGTGTCGTACTGTTGCTGCGGGATGACTCCCTGTTTCACCAGCTGGTCGTAGCGAGTCGGCGTCCAGCTTCGCGTCCGCCAGTTGCGCCTGATCCTTAGCCAGGTTCGCCTGCGCCTGCGCCAAAGCCACCTCATACGGCCGCGGATCGATGACCGCCAGCAGGTCGCCCTTCTTCACGTCCTGCCCTTCCTTGAAGTCCACTTCCATAATCTCGCCGTCCACGCGGCTCTTGAGCGTCACCGTGTAGAACGCCTGCACCGAGCCCAGCCCATCGAGATAAAGGGGCAAATTCTGGCGCTTGACCGTGGCCACGACGACCGGACACGGCCGGGCCCTGCGTTTCCGGCCCTACGGCCCTTGCCGCCCGCGGCTCCCGCCGAGCCCCGGCGCGCCGCTTGCTGTCCCTGCGTGCTGCGCCAGGCGTAGTATCCGCCGGTTCCGGCAATGGCGAGCACCACTCAGCCAGACCCAACCGGCCTTAGAGCGTTTCTTGGCGGCGCCTTCCGGCGTCCGTCGCAACTTCGGGTGAAGCGGCTCGTGAACTTGCGTTAGTTTGTCCTGCATGGTCCTCTCGAAGACGAAAGAATAGTTTACGTTACCCGGAAACCGAGTGCCTTAACGAACCTTCCACGCGCGCAACACTACGAGGCTCCGCAAGCCGCCTATCTTACCAATATGCTCTGTCCAACTGCCGGGCCCCATCTTGCTCCGACTTCTACGCGATTTGCTGGCTGCTTCCTCCAGCTGCCCCACTCCGCATGGTGACAACCGCTCGCGTTCGAAAGGTGGCACTTGCTTTAGACGGGGCGGAACAGAATGCGTTACGCCGAGACTTGCCGGATAAACCGGGCCGCTCCTCCTACCCTGGCTGTAAGCATGGCGCACTCTTCGCCGTGATGCAACCCTAAATCGGACCCTTCACGGACCGATGCCGCCGAGCCCGCCGCCACCGCGCTCCTAGGCATAAAAATAAGTTATACCGAATAGATTAACTATAAATTGGACTATCTGTCCTGCCTTGCCTTAGCATTGCCCGCAGTGTCCCAGCTCTCCAAGCGATGGGACCAGTCATTGGGGGATGACGTGGATGTCCGACCGACGGCCTGACACAAAAACGGAACGCAAGACTCTTACGGGCGCGGAAATCATTTGGAAGTCCCTCGAAGCCCTGGAGCGTCGCTTGCGTGTTCGGCTATCCCGGCGGCGCGATCTTCCGACCTACGACGCTCTGACCAGGTCCAAGGTCCACCACGTTCTGGTGCGCCACGAACAAGGCGCGACGCATATGGCCGACGGCTACGCCCGCGCCAGCGGAAGAGTGGGGGTAGCGATAGCCACCTCCGGACCTGGCGCAACGAACATGGTCACCGGAATCGCCACGGCGATGATGGACTCTTCCCCAATCGTTTGCATCACCGGCCAGGTCGGCAGCACCTTGATCGGCACCGACGCCTTTCAGGAAAGCGACATCACCGGGATCACGCTGCCCATCACCAAGCACAACTACCTGATCACGCGCGCCGAGGACATTGCCCCGAGCATGCGGGAAGCCTTCCAGATCGCTGCGTCCGACCGCCCCGGCCCCGTGCTCCTGGACATCACCAAGGACGCCCAACAGGCATCCTGCGTTTTCGACTGGGAAGCCGCGGCCCCCAAGCCGCATCGCCGCGAGCCGGTATTCTTTCCCGACCAGGTAGAACTCGAAGCCGCGCTTGCGCTCATCAACCAGGCCAGCGCCCCGTCATTCTGGCCGGCCACGGCATCATTCTCTCCGGCGCCGAACGCGAAGTTCGCGCGCTGGCCGAAAGGGCCGGGATCCCGGTAGCGCTCACGCTTCTTGGGCTGGGATCCTTCCCTGCCTCTCATCCGCTGAACCTCGGCATGATGGGGATGCACGGCGAAGCTTGGGTCAACGAAGCCATTCAGGAAGCGGACCTGCTCATTGCCCTGGGAATGCGGTTCGATGACCGCGTCACCGGCAAACTCAGCACCTACGCCACGAAAGCCAAGAAAATCCACATCGAGATCGATCGTGCGGAGATCAACAAGATCGTTCACGTGGACGTTCCCTTGATCGGCGATCTTCGCGAGGTGCTCGAGCGGCTGCTTCCTGGCGTCCAGCCCGTGGCGCGTTCCGAGTGGCTCGCCCAAGTCGACGGCATCGAAACGCGACTCGGCCGTGCGCGACATCCAGAATCTTCCCGACAATGGCCATCTCTACGCCGCGCATGTCATCAACGCGCTCTGGCGCGAGACCAAGGGCGAAGCCATCGTGGTCACCGACGTCGGCCAGCACCAAATGTGGGAGGCGCAGTATTACCACCATGAACGCTCGCGCACGCTGATTACCTCCGGCGGCCTCGGGACCATGGGCTTTGCTCTACCCGCCGCCATCGGCGCCAAATTCGCGCGCCCCGAAGTCCGAAGTTTGGGTGGTCGCGGGCGACGGCGGCTTCCAGATGACCATGGCGGAGCTTGCCACCATCGTGCAGGAAAAGCTCAACATCAAAATCGCCATCATTAATAACGGCTTCCTCGGAATGGTCCGCCAGTGGCAGGAGTTTTTCTACGATGGCCGCTACGAGTCCACTCCTCTGCTGAGCCCGGACTTCGCCAAGCTCGCCGAGGCCTACGGGATCCCCGCGCTCACCGTCACGCAGCGCGCCCAGGTGAATCCCGCGCTGCAAACTTCGCGCTTCCATGTCGGCCCTGCCCTGATCGACTTCCGCGTCGAGCAGGAGGATTCCGTCTTCCCGATGGTGCCGGCCGGTGCGGACTTGGCCGCCATGATTCGCCGCCCCACTCCGCTGGTCGAAAGAGCCTCCGATGAGTGAGGGCCCGCGCACCCATACCTTTGTCGTCTACGTCGAAGACAAGCCCGGCGTGCTGAACCGCGTCGCTTCCTTGTTTCGCCGCCGCGCCTACAACATCGAGTCGCTCACCGTCGGCCACACCGAGCGCCCGGGCGTCTCGCGCATGACCATCGTCTCGGCGATCAGCGAAGGCGCCGCGCACCGCGTCGAAGCCAATATCTACAAGCTGGTGAACGTGCTTTCGGTCGCAGGACGTGACCGCCGCCTCGACCGTCGCGCGCAGCCTAGCGCTCATCAAAGTCGACGCGCACGAAGAATCGCGCCGCCGCCTGATGCAGATCGTGCGTGTCTTTCGCGCGCGCGTGGTCGACTTGGCCCCGCAATCGCTCATCATCGAAATCACCGGCGGGGAAGATAAAATCAACGCCTTGCTGGAAGTGCTCCGGCCGTTCGGCATCATCGAAATGGTCCGGACCGGCCAGGTCGTGATGACCCGCGGCCAGCGAACAGACTGCACCGGAAGAATCGGATCGCCCGAAGCCCATCGCCCAAACGGTCGGAGGCTTCGCACTCGGTCTAAATCACTCGATTCTCGAGAACATATTTCGGGTGCGGGCCGCCGAGGCTGCCCCACGCATAAAAGGAGCGAACGAAATGGCCATCATTCATCATGACGACGATGCGGACCTTTCTCTGATCCAGGCGAAAAAAATCGCCATCATCGGATACGGTTCGCAAGGGCACGCCCACGCCTTAAATCTGCGCGACAGCGGCTGCAACGGTTTGCATCGGCCTGCACCCAGCCAGCAAGTCGCGAGAGAAAGCCGTCGCCGCCGGGCTCACCGTGCGCTCGAACAAAGAGGCCGCCGACTGGGCCGACGTCATCATGATCCTCGCGCCGGACACCACCCAGGCCGACATCTACGAGCAGGACATCGCTCCCGCGCTTGCCGCCCGGCAAAATGCTCATGTTCGCGCACGGATTCAACATCCGCTACGGCACCATTCACCCGCCCAAAAATGTCGACGTCACCATGATCGCGCCCAAGGCTCCCGGCCACCGCGTGCGCGAAGTCTTCGTCGAAGGCGGCGGCACGCCCTGCTTGCTCGCCGTGCACCAGGACGCAACCGGCAAAGCCAAGCAGCTCGCTCTCTCCTATGGCCGAGCCATTGGCGGCAGGCCGCGCCGGAATCATGGAGACCACCTTCACCGAGGAGACCGAGACGGACCTCTTCGGCGAGCAAGCCGTGCTCTGCGGCGGCATCAGCGCCCTGATGAAGGCGGGCTTTGACATCCTGGTCGAAGCCGGCTATCAGCCCGAAGCCGCCTACTTCGAATGCGTGCACGAAATGAAGCTCATCGTCGACCTCATCTACCAGGGCGGCCTCAACTACATGCGCTATTCGATCAGCGATACCGCCGAGTGGGGCGACTACACCGCCGGCCCGCAGATCATCGGCCCGGAGACCAGCGCGCCATGAAGGACCTGCTCACCAAAATCCAGAACGGCGATTTCGCCGCAAAATGGATCGCCGAAAACAAGAACGGCCGCCCGAATTCAACGAAATGCGCCGTAAGGAGCAGCACCTGCTCGTCGAGCAGGTCGGCGCTCGCCTGCGCGGCATGATGCCGTTCCTCAACCCGGTCACCGTGAAAACCGAGCCGGAATCGGCCGCCACCGCGAAACGATGAGGCCAGGTCAGGTTGAAGGCGCACCCGTCGAAGCGACGCAAGCTCAAGACGTCTCAGCGCGTGGGGCTGGCGCTCATCGGGTTCGGCATATTAGCCTTTGGCGCTCTCACGCTGCTGGCGGGATCGTTGCATTACACCAACTTCTGGGGCGGCCTGGTATTTGCTCCCTTCGCTTTGGTGATCGGAGCCTTATTCATCAATTTCGCGGTGCGCTACTAACATGAGCCATAACTCCAGAAGCCGTCTCATCACCCAAGGCGTCGAGCGAACTCCCAACCGCGCCATGCTGCGCGCGGTCGGCTTCGGCGACGGCGATTTCGATAAGCCCATCATCGGCGTCGCCAATGGCTACAGCACCATCACGCCCTGCAACGCCGGGCTCAACGACCTCGCCGCGCGCGCCACCGAATCCCTGCGCGACGCCCAGGTCATGCCGCAAATCTTCGGCACCATCACCGTCAGCGACGGCATCTCCATGGGCACCGAGGGCATGAAGTACTCGCTGGTCTCGCGCGAGGTCATCGCCGACTCCATCGAAACCGTCTGCGGCGCGGCGCGCGTCGATGGCCTGATCGCCATCGGCGGCTGCGACAAAAACATGCCCGGCGCGATGATGGCCATCGCCCGCCTGAACATTCCCTCGATCTTCTTATATGGCGGCACCATCAAGCCCGGCCACTACGCCGGCAAAAATCTCACCATCGGCAGCACCTTCGAAGCCGTCGGCCAATACAGCGCCGGACGCATCGACACCGCGGAGTTGCTCGAAATCGAGCGCCACTCCTGCCCCGGAGTCGGCTCCTGCGGCGGAATGTTCACGGCCAATACCATGTCCTCGGCCATCGAAGCCATGGGCATGGCCTTGCCCTACTCCTCGACGATGGCCGCCGAAGACGCCGAAAAGTTGCAAGACGCCGCGCGCTCCGCCCGCGTTCTGGCCGACGCGGTCGCCTCGCAGCTTCTCCCGCGCGACATCATGACGCGCAAAGCCTTCGAGAACGCCATCGCCGTGATCAATGCCGTGGGCGGCTCGACCAACGCGGTGCTGCACCTGATGGCCATCGCTCACTCCGCGAACGTGCCGCTCTCGCTCGACGATTTCGAGGTGATTCGCCCCAAGGTTCCGGTCCTCTGCGACATGAAGCCTTCCGGCCAATATGTCGCCACCGAACTGCACGCCGCCGGAGGCATCCCGCAAGTCATGAAGATCCTGCTCGCCCATGGCCTGCTTCACGGCGATGCCCTGACCATCAGCGGCCAGACCGTTGCGGAAGCGCTTGCGGACATTCCCGCCGAGCCGCGCAAGGATCAGCACGTAATTCATCCGTGGAGCAATCCCGTCGCGCCATAGGGCCACTTGGTCATTCTGCGCGGCAACCTCGCCGAGGAAGGCGCCGTCGCCAAAATTTCCAAGCGCCTGAAGATGACCGGCCCGGCGCGCGTCTTCGATTCTGAAGAGACTTGCCTTGCCGCGATACTCTCCAATCAAATTCGCGCCGGCGACGTCGTCGTGGTTCGCTACGAAGGCCCCAAAGGCGGCCCCGGCATGCGCGAAATGCTCTCGCCCACCTCCGCGATCATCGGCGCGGGCCTGGGCGAGTCGGTCGGCCTGATCACCGACGGCCGCTTCTCGGGCGCCTCGCACGGACTCGTGGTTGGCCACGTCGCTCCCGAAGCAGCCGTAGGCGGCGCGATCGGCTTGGTGCACGAAGGCGATTCCATCACCATCGACGCCGAATCGCGCCGCCTCGAACTCCACATCTCCGCCGAAGAGCTCGAGCGCCGCCACGCAGCCTGGAAGCCGCCCATGCCCCGTTACACCTCCGGCGTGCTTGGCCAAGTACCGACGATTGGTTTCCAGCAGCAGCGTCGGCGCCGTAACCGACTTGCTTTAGCCTTCCGATGGCCTGTCGAGGGCAATCCAGACCAACTGCTATCCAGAAGGCGGGAGATTTTATGGCTTGGGGCATGACCATCGAAACTGTGTCAGTCTTTCAACGGCTCGCAAGAAGCAGCGCCGTTTCTGACAATCGGATACGATGTTTTTGGCCGCCGTTTTCGTTTTTTACAGCCCGGTCAATACTTTTGCCGGGAACCCCCATCTTGATCGACTCGTGGGCGTATCTACATTGTTGACACGGTCCGCACGGTCCTTCATAATGTATATACCAGGTAGATACTGAGGCGGAAGAATGAAAGCGACGGTAAGAAAATGGGGCAACAGCGCGGCTGTGCGGATTCCGGCATCCGTAATGCAGGCTACGCATCTCGAACTCGATGAGGTGGTGGAGGTGCGCGAGGAGGCGGGGCGGATCGTGATTGAACCGGTCCGGCAAAAAACATACGAGTTGGCCAAACTACTGAGAGCCATTACACCGAAAAATCGCCATGACGCCGTTGATTTCGGCATGGCGACGGGCAAAGAGGTCTGGTAATGGCGCAGTATGTGCCGGACGCAGGGGAGATCGTGTGGCTGAATTTCATGCCGCAGGCGGGCCATGAGCAAGCGGGGCTCCGTCCGGCCCTGGTGCTCAGCCCCGCCGCGTACAACGACAAGACAAGCCTGATGATCTGTTGTCCCATGACGACGCAGATCAAGAACTATCCGTTCGAGGTTCTCATCGCGGGTACACCGACGAGCGTGGTCCTGGCTGATCAGGTGAAAAGTTTGGACTGGCGGATCCGCAAAGCAGCGCGCAAGGGCGTGGCATCCTCGGACGAGTTGGCGGATGTTCGCGCGAAAATTTTGGCGCTCATCGGTTAGCGGGCACAAGATCGTGGCATGGACGAGGGAGTCGCACCCACACGGCCTTGTGACCGACGGATTTCGACTCCTGAGCGTATGCGATGGCGACCGAAACCCGTCTCACAAGTTGCCTTTGGGGAGTGTGCGTGGCAACAAGGGGGTCGGGGGCTTCCGCCCCAACATAAAGCCTGCGTTTTCTTTAAGCCTTCATGCTCCGAAGTGAATCTAAACCTGGTGATCACACACGCTCTTCGGGGGCTGGGAGCTCGAACGGGAGGGCCTGACGGCATTGCTAATCCAAACACAAGCCGTAAAGCTCCTTGAGAAAGCACTGCAAAGTTGATAGACCGTTTATGATATGAATACGCATCTGAAAGATACCGTCACTCGTTCCGTTCGGCTCAGGCCAGCAGATCTAATCGAGGAAAATTCGAAATGACTAGGATTGAAGCAATCATCCAGCCCTCACGCTTTGAATCCGTCAAAGAAGCCCTGCAAGAGATGGGCGTCGAGGCCATGACGGTGACCGAAGTTCGCGGCCACGGCCGCCAAAAAGGTCACACCGAAACCTACCGCGGCCGCGAATACGAAGTCGACCTGCTCCCCAAAATCAAAATCGAAATGGTCCTCCCCTACAACCTCGTCGACGGCGCCATCCGCACCATCCTCAAGACCGCAAAAACCGGCAAAATCGGCGACGGTAAAATCTTCGTCTCCAAAGTAGAAGAAGCCATCCGCATCCGCGACGAAGAACGCGGCGAATCCGCCCTCTAACCGCCCAGCGATCTCAGCCGCCCTCTCACGCCCTCAGCTCAACGTTGTCGAACCGTGTGAAGACGACGAGCCGCGCATAACCGGGCGCTACGCGAACGGTTGTCATCCCGAGGCCCGCAGGCCGAGGGATCTGCTTTTTCCTTGCCTTTACCCAAGTTCGCGCCGCCATGGAATCTCCCTCCTTTCTCGCGGTGCACCTGCCGAAACACCATACTCAATGCTGGCCTCGGGTATGGTACAATCCAACACCCATATGGAAACAGCGCGTAAGATCACAGTCGAGGTGCCACTGGACCTACTTGAGCGCGCCCAACAAGCGAGCGGCGCCGGCATCACCCAGACGGTCCGCACCGGACTGCAGTTGGTTGCAGCATCGCGGACCTACGCTCGCCTACGCAAATTCCGGGGGAAGGTTCGCTTCGCCCGCACGCTAGCCGAACTGAAAGCCGACCGATGATAGCGGCCGACACGAGCACCTGGGTTGCCTTCCTGGAAGGCAGCAGGGGCCAAGATGCCGAGTTGCTCGATAAGGCCCTCGAAGACCGCCAGGTCCTCATGGTACCCGCCGTGCTCACGGAACTGCTCAGCGATCCGAAGCTTCCCGCGTCCGTTGCCGAAACGCTTTGCGAAGTGCCTCTGATCGAGTGCGCAGCCGCCTACTGGGAACGCGCCGGATTGTTGCGAGCCAAGGTGCTCGCAAAGGGCCGCAAGGCGCGCCTCGGCGACGCGCTGATCGCCCAGAGCTGCATTGACCACGGCATTCCTCTCCTCACGCGCGACCGGGACTTCCGGGCGTTTGCCACCGCGGCGGGCCTCAATCTTGGACCGCTGTCCCAGACGCACTGACCCGGAGACCCGGTCGCCCAGGCACCTTCCCGTCCTCTCGCCGATTTTCCACACCATCCACAGTCCATTCGAATGCACAACTAATACACATATCGACAAATAGTATCTTCTATGTTAACCTCTCATATGACTGCCGCAAGCAAACCCGCCCACTCAGCACGCCCTACCGTCTCCGTCGTTCAGCCTTTCCAACCGCTTCGAGTCGAATCTCCCCGCAATCGCCCAGCCGCCCTGTTTTCAAGGATTTGCGCGCTACTAGCGCGCACTTCAGCGCCAGAGCGAAACGTAACCAGCTTGTTTTCATGCGCTTGCACACTCTTTTGTAAAAACACCCGGGGTAGGGGTGCCCGCGCCACAGCGAATCCTGCGCGCTTGTACACGTCATGTAACCCTTTCAGAATCAACACTTGTGCCACTCTGCGCAGCAAGTCCCATGGAATCAACACTTGTGAAAAAAGTGGGGGGTGGAGGTGCCGCGCCGCAACTACTTGTGTTATCAGCGCCCTACCACAACCGCGCCAATATCTCGGCTGCCTTCTGCTAAGATTCCCATGAGTATGGCCTCCTCGCCCGCCGCCACCACACTCCGCGAACTCTACGCGGCGGAGTCCGCCAGAATCGCACGCGAATTCGAGGCCACCTCCGACGGCCGCAAGGCAACGCAAGATCGCGCCTCACTGGTCGACCAGATCGTGGTCGATTTGACCCGCGAATGCCTGCCGGTCGGCCCGAATGGCGTTGAGAAACTTTGCCTGGTCGCCATCGGCGGATACGGGCGCCGCGAACTCTTCCCGTTCTCGGATATCGATCTGCTCTACCTGGCCGAAGACGAAGCCGCCGAGAATCAGTACCGCGAGCCGATGCGGGCCATCTCGCAAACCCTCTGGGACATCCGCCTGCGCCTCAGTCCGGCGAATCGCATGCTCGCGCAGTGCGAAAGATTTCATCGCGACAATCCCGAGTTCGCGGTTTCTCTCCTCGATCACCGTTACCTTGCGGGAGACGAGCGGCTGTTCGCGAAGCTGCATCAACACGCGCTTCCGCGTCTGGTCGCCAGCGACCGCAATGAGCTGCTTCGCGACATCTCGGAACTGACCCGCCAAAGACACGAAAAAGAAGGCCACACCATCTTCCATCTCGAGCCCAACGTGAAGAACTCGCCTGGCGGGTTGCGCGATTATCACGTCGCCCGCTGGACGGCACTGCTCTCCAACCGGCGGCGTGACGATGATCGTGGCAACCCCGAGACCCTCTGGCCTCCTGCGGTGCGCGAGGAAATGAGCAAGGCCTTCGATTTTCTTGCCGCGGCTCGCTGCTTCCTCCACTACCGCCAGCAGCGCGACGACAATGTGCTCTCCTACGAATTGCAAGCGGAGGCGGCTTCTCGCGGCATCGGCGTCGAGGTCGGCCGCGCCCTCGAGCCTTCCGATTGGATGCGCATCTACTTCCGGCACGCCCGCAGCGTCTACGGCCTGTCGACGCAGCTTCTCGACGAAGCGCTGCCCGCGAATTCCTCACTCCGGGTCCGCTTCGGCGACTGGCGAACACGCCGCTCCCATCCGGAATTCTCCGTCGTGCACGGCCGCGTGGTCCTGCAAGAGCCAGGGGCGATCAAGGACCCGCACCAACTGCTCCGCCTGTTCGAGTTCATTGCCCGCGACGGGTCCCAGCTGGGCCGCGACGCGGAAGAGCAGGTGCGCGCGTCCCTGCCGTCGCTTGCGCCTGCCGTCGCGAATTTTCCCGGGCTTTGGCGGCATCTCCGGGAAATTCTGAAAGGGCCGCAAGCCGCGGAAGCGCTGCGGGCCATGCATAGCTCGGGACTCCTGGTCCGGCTTTTCCCCGAATTCGCGGCCATCGATTCCCTGGTGATGCGCGATTTCTACCATCACTACACCGTGGACGCCCACTCGTTCATGGCCATCGAAAATATCCACAAATTGCGCCACGCCAAGCACGGGTGGGAGAAGCCCTTCGCTGAAATCTACTCGCAGATCGAGCAGCCAGAGTTGCTCTTCCTCGCCTTGCTTTTTCATGATGTCGGCAAAGGCATGTACTACGAAAATCATGTAATTGGCAGCCTCAATGCCGTGGAGCAAGTCTTCACACGCCTGGGGCTTGCTCCCGAGGACGCCGACACGGTTCGCTTCCTGATCCGCGACCATCTGGAGATGTCCGCCAACCTGCTGCGTCGCGACTTCTTCGACCCCCAGGTCATCCGCGCCTTCGCCGAAAGGGTGGGCTCGTCCGAGCATCTGAAGCTGCTTTGCCTGTTCACCTATGCCGATATCCGCGCCGTCAATCCCGAGGCGCTGACGCCCTGGAAAGCCGAATCGCTTTGGCAGCTCTACGTCTTTACGGCCAATTACATGAGCCGCAGCCTCGATGAAGAACGCATTCACGCGCAGGCCGACGATCAGCAGTTCGTCGAACGCATCCTGCCCTTGGTCCCCGGCGCCACGCATCAGGAATTGAGCGCTTTCCTCGAAGGATTACCGCGGCGGTATCTTCTGGCCGATGCGCCCGAAGAAATCGCTACCCACTTTCGGATGGCTCGCGAGCTAGCCGGTAAATCCGTAAAGACTCGATTGCAAAAGCGCGGGCAACTTTACGCCCTGACCTTGCTGGCGACCGATCGTCCGTTCCTGTTCGCTGGGATTAGCGGGACGCTCGCGGCCTGGGGAATGAACATCTGGAGAGCGGAAGCCTACGCCAACGCCGTCGGGATCGTCGTGGACACTTTTTATTTTTCCGACCCCTATAACACCCTCGAGCTCAATCCGTCGGAGTCGGCGCGCCTCGAAAACAACCTCGTGGCCGTCCTCTCCGGCTCGGTTCCTTTAGACTCTTTGATGCGCGGTAGGACCGGCTCCCACTTCCTGCACCCTCCGAAAGTCACCGTATCCACGCAGATCAGCTTCGACGATCTCAGCTCGTCCCACTCCACCCTGATGGAAATCATCACGCAGGACCGGCCCGGCTTGCTCTATCGCCTGAGTTCCGCGATGGCGCACAACGGCTGCAACATCGAAGTGGCGCTCATCGACACGGAAGGACAAAGGGCCGTAGACGCGTTCTACCTCACAGCCAGCGGCGCGAAACTCAGCGTCGATCGCCAGCAGAAGTTACGCGACGCGCTTCTGTTCGGGGAACGGGAATGATGGCCGTCAGCTATTCGCCGACAATCTCGCTCGGCGAACTGCAACCTGCGCCCGGCGCGGGACATCGTCTTGAGTAGTAGTCGTGGTCGCTGTGGTCGTGGTCATCGTCTTGTTGGTAGTGGTTGGTTGGCGTTGGCCAAAGGTTTGCAACGATGAGCGAAGCAACCGATGTTCGGGCCGCCGAGATCGCGCGCGGCATGGCCGTGAAACGCCGCAACGCCATAACCGCCATGATGACCGGTGGCGCGTTGGCATTCGTGGCCGCACGTGCCTACGGTTTAGGAACCCACGGTTTGGGCCTCGTGGCCGGTTTTGTCATCGGCCTGTTTTACGCGAACCTCTACGAATACGTACTGCACCGTTTCTTTTTGCACTGGGGCAACGGATTTCTGGTCCAGCGGCATGCGCTGCATCATGACTCGACCGGAAAAGCGGAGGAACCGCGCTACGTCAATTTCGCCACCTCGCCACTGGTGGTCGTGGTGCTCTTCGTGGGAAATGCCGTACCGTTCTATCTCCTCGACCATTTCCTTCACGCCGGATTAGCCGCCGGCGCGCTGCTCGCCTTCACCTGCTATTACCTGCTGTACGAGGAGATTCACTGGCGATTCCACATGGGCGGCTGGCTGCCGCCGTGGGCGCAACGAGCGCGCCAACACCACCTGCTCCACCATGGCGA
Organism: uncultured Acidobacteriota bacterium; assembly: GCA_963818345.1. Taxonomy (GTDB): domain Bacteria; phylum Acidobacteriota; class Terriglobia; order Acidiferrales; family UBA7541; genus Palsa-189. Next base: position 71,339 of record CAWFRX010000011.1, read on the forward strand.
TTTCGAGGGCCGCTACAACGTTTTCCTGCCGCTCTGCGACTGGATTTTCCAGCGCCGGGCATGGAAGCGCGGCGCCATGATCCCGCACTGATGCGATGCTCAGCCGAAGACGCGCCGGAGCAGCGATTTTTTTTCCTCCGCGCGCAGCGGAAGCCCACGTAGCCAGTCCTCAATTTGCGCGGGTGGAACGGCAGGCGCCACGCGCCGCCAGTAACCCACTTCGCGCAACGCCGTCCACCTCTCCAGACAGTAGACGCACCCGGACACGTGCTTCTCCACCGGCTCTTTTTCGTACCAGCTCACCTGCCCGTCATGCACGCGAAGAATCTGATGAAGCGCCGGGCAGCTTTCCTTCTTGGCTGTGCGCGCTTGCCGCAGGAGCGCAAGCCAATCTTCCGGCCACGGACAGCGATCCTGCTCGATTTTCAGCGCTGCGCCCCAATCGGGCAGCAATCGCGCGAATGCTGCTTCGGCCACGCGAGGCGTGATGCGCAACATCTTCTCGATCGAGCCGTCGCCATACCCTGCCAATTTTAACCAAAGCATTTCCTGATGCAGCAGCGGCAAACCGTCGAGAAGCGTTGCCAATTTTTCTGAATCGATGATCGCTCTGCTCGCCGTGTTCGCGCCGCCACCCGGCGTTTCGTCGCCGGCGTCGTTGGCGTCGCCGAGCCCATCTTGCGGCGCAACAGCCTCCTGCTCCCCGTTCCCCTGCGCCCCGCCCTCCTGGACAACGATGTCGAGTAGCAGCGCGCGCACATCCGCAAGGAATTCGCGCTCGCTCTGCCGCGCCGTGGCGCGAAAACGCTCACAACTGTTTTCCGCCAAGCGCTGCGCCGTTTTCCCCCAAAGCCGGGAAGCCGCGGCGTGATCGGGCGAATACATCCCCAGCAAGTGCAAGCCGAGTGGACTGTAAAGCGTCAAAAAGGCCCGCCAAGCGCTGGCGTTCGCTTGCTCACATTGCTCGCGGACTTTGTGAAACGTGGACAATCCTGGCGTGTCTTCGGTCATCTTGGTGAATACTTTGTAAATGCCTCGATCTCTCGCGCACATTCTATCCTGAGCCCGCGGGCGCCGCCACGTTCGCTGCGTGCGGCCCTGGAAATACGATTGCGCGCATATGAAATACGCGCTAGACAGACCGTATGAGATTGGTCAATCCTGTTCGGTGAGCGGCGATGTGGTTTTTGAGGGCGCCGCCCAGGACCCGACCCCTCCGATGAGCCGATGGCCGAACGCCGATCACTGGGCAGATGACGATCCCGATCTCGATTTTCTCCACGAGATGGCCGCTCGTCTGTCGGCGGCCCCGCCTCTCTCCGACGTTTTGAAACACGTGGTGGCATTTGCCACCAGCGTCGTGAAATGCGATTCCTGCTTTGTCTATGTGCTCGAAAAGGACGCGTTGGTTCTGCGCGCGTCGAAAAATCCACATCCGGAGATTGTCGATCGTCTGACGCTCAAGGTCGGGCAAGGAATTACCGGGTGGGTCGCCGAGCATCGCGAGCCCGTCGCCGTGCCCCTCAAAGCGTTCGAGGATCCGCGCTTCAAAACTTTCAACGATCTGCCCGAGGACCACTTCGAGGCGTTCTTGTCGGTTCCGCTGGTGAGCCGCGGACGCGTAGTCGGCGTCATTAATCTGCAACATCGCAAACCTCATCTGCACACCAAGCGAGAGACCAAGCTGATCTCTCTGATCGGCTTCCTGGTCGGCGCCGAAATTGAAATGGCGCGCCTCGAAAGCGAGAACGCGGAGCTCACCGATCGCGGAAACGACCCGATTCTCGAGCGTGCCAAGGAAGTCCTGCAACGGGAGCTGAAGATCAACGAACAGGACGCTTATCTCACTTTGCAGCGGGAGAGTCAGCAGAGGCACAAGTCGGTAAAAGAGGTCGCCGAGGCCATCCTGCTGACCGATGAACTGAAACATGTCAAGTGACGCGGCGTTGGCCTCAAGCGCCAGGCCGGACGTTCTCGGAACGATAACTCACGCCCTTTCGATAACATCGGCAGCGCGAGCATCTCGCGGAAGCAGGTTACGGGCGGTTGCCGTCCGGCCAGCACAGTGACCGTTCGGACACCGGTTGGTGCCGTCCGCTGGATTCTCCTACCGTTCGACGGACAAATCCTGCAGAATTTGTGAGTTACCGTGGGCGGTTGGTCCTCGGGGGCAGGCAACGAGAGCGGACGCGCAATGTCCTCATCCGCGGTCAAGACGGGCTGAGGGGCCTAGAGAAAAATATCCTTGCAAATGGAACCCTGACATGCCAGGGTTCAGGTCGATGGCGGGAAGCCTCAGACTTATACGAGGCTGGCCCTGTAGAGCTTGCGGAGCAGGCATATCTAATTTTCGATTGGAGCTAAACGATGAGCACTGTAGCCCCTGTTCAAAACACGCAGGTCAATGGTGAGCTGGTGAACATCCTCTCTCCGGAGATGCTGATTCGCCAGCGGCTCGAAGCCGAGCGCAAGCGGCTGGAGCTGGAAGCTGGAATTGAGCGGAAGGAGATCCGCCACTTTCACAAGCCCATCGAGTTGCCCTTTACCAAGCTGCAGCGCGACCAGACGACCATTTTGTTTGGTGGTCTCACCTGGAAGCACGAACGGCTGGTACACGCCGCGCTCGAAAGCCTGGGGTACAAGTGCGAATCGGTACCGGTGCCGAACAAGAAGGCGTTCCAACTCGGCAAAGAGTACGGCAACAACGGCCAGTGCAACCCGACCTACTTCACGGTGGGGAACCTGGTGCAGTTTGCGCAGGACCTCGAAGCCAAGGGCATGACCAAGGATGAGATCTGCGACCGCTACGTGTTCTTCACCGCGGGCGCCTGCGGCCCCTGCCGCTTCGGCATGTATGAATCCGAGTACCGGCTCGCGCTGCGCAACGCGGGCTTCGACAAATTCCGCGTGCTGCTCTTCCAGCAAAGCGGCGGTCTGAATCAGGCCGAGGCCGAAGCGGGCCTGGAATTGAACGTCGACTTCTTCCTGGCCATCCTGAATGCGCTGAACATCGGCGACATTATCAATGATGTGGCCTACCAGATTCGGCCCTACGAAGTGAACGCAGGCGAGACCGACCGCGTCCTCGAAGAGTCGATGGAAATACTGCACGAAGTGATGCGACGCCGGCAGCCCTGGCTCCTGCATGGCAAGACTGGCGACCTGCTGAAGAAGACCAAGTTTGCGGGCACCGCAGAGTACATCGGCAAGTTCCTCAACCAGCTTTTCGGCGAGGGCCTCATGGCGGGGCTTCGCGAGGTGCGCGAGCGCTTTGCTGCCATCCCCATCGATCGCACGCGTGTGAAGCCGATCGTGAAGATTACCGGCGAGTTCTGGGCGCAGACCACCGAGGGCGACGGCAACTTCAACATGTTCCGCTTCCTCGAGAAGGAGGGCGCGCAGGTCGTCGTCGAGCCCATTGGCACGTGGATCTGCTACCTGATGCACCAGGTCGTGCAGCAAGCCAAGGATCAGAAGGGCCTCGAAGAAGGCGCCACGCCGCCTCCATCCTGGCGGCTGGACAAGCGCATGAAGATCAACCTGCGCATGCGCAAAAAGATCATGCAGATCAAGCTCGCAGAGGCCATTTTCAAGCGCGAGTACAACCGCATCATCGAAGCGCTGGGCGGAACCGCTCATCATCTGGTGGATCAGTACGAACTGCAGCGGCTCGGCCACCCCTACTACAATTCGCGCGCTGCTGGCGGCGAAGGTCACCTCGAAGTCGCCAAGAACATCTACTACTCGCAGAAGGGTCTCGCGCACATGGTCCTGGCGCTCAAGCCTTTCGGCTGCATGCCCTCGACGCAATCCGATGGCGCGCAGTCGGCGGTCATGTCCCACTATAAGGACATGATTTTCCTGCCCGTCGAAACCTCCGGCGAAGGCGACGTCAACGCGCACAGCCGCGTGCAAATGGCCCTCGGCGAAGCCAAGGCCAAGACCAAGCTGGAATTCAAGGCGTCGCTCGACGCTACCGGCCGCTCGATCGAAGAGATTCGCGCTTACGTCGAACAGCACCCGGAAATGAAATCTCCCCTCTACAAAGTCCCACGCACTGAAGGCGTGATCGGTCAGGCGGCAAACTTCGTTCGGCACGTCGCCGAGCGAATGCAAGCGGACGGGATGCCCGCGCGGCAGTCCAGCTCCAGCGTAGCTGCCTAAGAGATCGGGGGACGTAAACGTATGGGTTGCTCAACAGGAAGTTGCGGCACAGGCGGGCGAAGCGGCAAGCACAGGGGCATTCGTTCCTATCGGCAATCTCTCAAAGCCACTGATCGCTCCGCCTCCGCCGGTCGTCAAGACCCTCAACGTGCGGCCAATCGAAGGCACGCAGTTGATGGTTGGCCTGGACGTTGGATCGACGACGGTCAAGGCCGTGGTCGTCGAATCCCGCCGACGACAAGATCCTCTGGCGCGACTATCAACGCCACGACACCAAGCAGCCTGAGAAGGTCCTTGAATTCCTCAAGCGCATGCAGGACGAGGTCGGCATCACCGCCGGCCACACGCCGCATTTTCATCACGGGCAGCGGCGGAGGCGGCGTAGCGCCGCTGGTCGGCGCTAAGTTCGTGCAGGAAGTGAACGCCGTGGCTCTGGCCGTGGAGAAGCTCTACCCGCAGTGCGGCTCGGTCATCGAGCTGGGCGGCCAGGACGCCAAGATCATCATCTTCAAGGAAGATCCCAAGACCGGCCGCAAAAAGAAAATACCCTCGATGAACGACAAGTGCGCCGGCGGCACGGGCGCGGTCATCGACAAGATCAACGCCAAGTTGCGCATCCCGGCCGAGCAACTCTGCAAGATGGGTTATCACGGGCTCAAGCTGCATCCGGTGGCCGGCAAGTGCGGCGTCTTCGCGGAAACCGACATCAACGGGTTGCAGAAGGGTGGCGTGCCACCGGACGAACTGATGGCCTCGCTGTTTGAAGCGATCGTGCAGCAAAACTTGTCGGTCTTGACGCGCGGAAACACCTTGCGCCCCCAGGTGCTTTTGCTGGGCGGCCCGAACACTTACATCCAAGGCATGCAGGACTGCTGGAAGGTGAGCATCCCGCAAGTCTGGGAAGAGCGCAAGTTCCCGCTTCCGGAGGGCGTCGATCCCGCTTCGCTCATTCTCGTGCCGGAAAACGCGCAATATTTCGCGGCGCTCGGTTCGGTGGAATTCGGCAAAGACGAAGACGATTCCGTCGGCGTTTACCGCGGCACGGAAAGCCTGGAATGGTATTTGAACGTCGGCCGCCTCGAAGAGAAGCAGAAAAAGGGCGGCAGCGGCTTAAGCAAGAACGATCAGGACCTGGCTGACTTTAAGAAGCGCTACCAGCCGAAGAAATTCGTCCCGGCGAAGTTTCATCCGGGCCAAGTGGTCGAAGGCTTCATGGGGATCGACGGCGGTTCGACGTCGACCAAAGCCGTGCTGATCGATAAGGACAAGAATGTCCTGGTGAAGTGCTACCAGCTTTCCAAGGGCAACCCCATCGAAGATACGCAGGACATGTTCGCGAATTTGCGCGCGCAGATCGAAGAGCAAGGCGCGACGCTGAAAATCATGGGCATCGGCACCACCGGCTACGCGAAGGACATCCTGCGCGACGTTTTGAACGCGGATGCGGCCATCGTGGAAACCGTGGCGCACACCGAATCGGGCCTGCACTTTTACCCGCACGCGGACGTGATTTGCGACGTCGGCGGCCAGGACATCAAGCTCATCATCCTGCAGAACGGGCGCGTGAAAGATTTCAAGCTCAACACGCAGTGCTCAGCGGGCAATGGGTACTTCCTGCAGTCCACGGCCCAGGGCTTTGGTTTCGACGTGCACGAATATGCCGACCTGGCCTTCACTGCCAAGGCTATGCCGATGTTCGGCTATGGCTGCGCGGTGTTCATGCAGTCGGACATCGTCGATTTTCAGCGACAGGGCTGGAAGCCTGAAGAAATCCTGGCGGGCCTGGCGAACGTGCTGCCGAAGAACATCTGGCTGTACGTTTCGCAGATTCCGAACCTGGCTTCGCTGGGAACGACCTTCGTGCTGCAGGGCGGCACGCAGCATAACCTCGCGGCCGTGAAGTCCCAGGTGGATTTCATCGAGTCGCGCTTTCGCGACAAGGGCATCAAGCCCGACGTGATCGTGCACGAGCATTGCGGCGAGTCGGGCGCCATCGGCGCGGCCATCGAGGCCAACCGGCTGTGGAAGAATGGCCGGCAGACCACGTTCATCGGCCTCGAGGCGGTGCAGGAGATCAGCTACGTCACGCACCGCAGCGAGGATACGCGCTGCTATTTCTGCAAGAACAAGTGCCTGCGCACCTTCATCGACGTTAAGTTGATGCCGGGCGTGCACGTCGAGAATCTGGTCTCGAAGACCTCCAAGATTCCGATCGCCCCGAACACCAAGCGCCTGATCGTCAACAACAGTTGCGATAAGGGCCTGGTCGAGGACGTCAACGCCATGCGCGAAATCAAGAAGGGCATGGACTCGGTCAAGGAAGCGAACCCCAACATGGCGGAGATTGCCGCCAAGGTTGTGTTCAAGTCCTTCCAGCCGGCGATCGTGGCCGATCCCCTGCCGCGTTACGCGCTGACCGCCAAGCAGAAGGCTCGCGTCGCGCTCGATGAAGGGGCGCGCCGAGCTGCGCATCGGGATCCCGCGCGTTCTGAACCAATACACCTGCAATCCGGCATTCAGCGCGTACTTCGAGTCGCTGGGCATTCCGGCCGATAACCTGGTCTATTCGGACTTCACCTCCGAGGAGCTCTACAAGGCCGGCGCCAAGCGCGGCTCGATCGATCCATGCTTCCCGTCGAAGGTCGGCATCCCGCACGTGCACAACCTGCTCTATGTGCACCACAAGAAGAAGCCGCTGAACATCATCTTCTTCCCGATGATCGACGATCTGCCGTCCGACATGGTCAATGCGCAAAGCCATCGCGCCTGCCCGACGGTCACGGCAACGCCTGCAGCCACCAAGGCGGCGTTCACCAAGGAAAGCGACCTATTCAAGGAGATGGGCGTCGAGTTCCTGAATCCGCTCATCAACTGCGGCACGCCGATCCTCTTCGAGCGGCAGATGTACGAGACCTTCAGCGAAATCCTGGGCCTATCTCCGGAAGAGAATCAGCGCGCCTCGCGAGGCGGGCATGAAGGCCATGGACGCAGTTCAGCGAAGGCATCATGCGCAAGCAGGGACGCGAGATCTTGAAGAAGCTCGAAGCCGAAGACGGCATCGGCATCGTCCTGCTGGCGCGCCCCTACCACAACGATCCCGGCCTCAACCACGACATCCTCGAGGAATTCCAGAAGCTGGGCTATCCGGTGCTGACGCTGGGCTCGCTGCCCATCGACGAGGAGATCTCTCGAGCGCCTGTTCGGCGAAGAAGTTCGCGCGGGCGTGGTCACGCACCGATGGACATCACCGACGCCTGGAAAAATTCCTACAGCGAGAACACCAGCCAGAAGGTCTGGGCCGCCAAGTTCGCGGCGCGGCATCCGAACCTGGTGGCGCTGGAACTTTCCAGCTTCAAGTGCGGACACGACGCGCCGATCTACACGGTGGTCGAAGAGACCGTGACCAAGTCCGGCACGCCCTATTTCTCGTTCAAGGATATCGACGAGAACAAGCCCGCCGGCTCGATTCGCATTCGCGTCGAAACCATCGCCTACTTCCTGAAGCGCTATCGCGAGGACATGATCGCCAACAAGCGCAAGCAGTCCGACATCGACATAAGACTGGCCGAACTCGAAGCGCAATTGCGCGCGGAGTACGGCTTGCCTCAAGCGCAGACGCAGGCGGAATCAGAAGAAATGGTCGGGGCGGCGCGTTAGAAGCGCCGCCTCGCGAGCTGTTCGCACCATGCCACCGGCAATCGAATCGCAGAAAATGATGTTTGAGATTTACCGGGAGCCGTCTCGCGGCGGGCGCTTCCGCGTCGGTCTACTTCACCGAGCTCGACGAACACAATAAAGAAAAAGAAATCAATGACGCCATGCGCGGCGACCACATCTTCGACGGCTTTCTGCGGAATCTCACAAAGGAAGAAGCCAAGCGCGCCGTCAACGAGATCCTGGAGCGCTTGAATCGCGGCGAGAAGGTCAGTCCCACCGACATCGCGAATGCCCTCAAGCCGTTCTTGACGTAACGTTCACGCAACAACCTGCAGCTCAAATCCGGATCGTTCAAACGGCGTGTTTTGCGTTGTCCCTCGGGCAATCCTTTCACGGGACATCGCGGCAAAAATCGCATCGCGAGAAAGATCGTCCCCGAAAGCAAAGCCCGCGCTGGCTCAAAAGCCCAGCGCGGGCTCGCTGGAAAACCGGCGAAGAGCGGCGCTAGTTGCTCGCGCTCGGTCCCGCTCCCCCGGCCGCCTTCATTTGCTTGGCGAGCAGATCGTTGAAAACGGCCTCCCAATTACCAGCCTCGATCGCGCAGCCTGTGGGATCGATGAAGGGGTTCGGGCCGTTGGGGTTCTTCATCCAGGCTTCGTATTTCTCGTTCTCATTGTAATGGTCGGTGTGCGAGCCCAGAGGAATGTCGCAAGGCACCGTCTTCAGGAAGGCAAACGTGTGATGGAAATCATCCACTACAGTCGGATACTCCGGGTTATCCACCAGCTTGCCGGTAGCGCCTCCGCCGCACATGATGACCACGTTGTAGGTCTTGCCGCCATCGGCGATCTTCGAGGTCCAGGTCGTGCAGCCGGGCGTATGTCCCGCGGTGAGATGAGCCACCCAACTTGACCCGCCCAAGCTGACCGTGTCGCCGTCATGCAGGATCTTGTCGATCGGGTGCGGCTTGCCTTCCGGCATCAGCTTTTGCAGCATGGGCACGTCCTTGTCCATGACTTCCACCGGCGCGCCGGTCAACTGCTTGACCATGGCGTCGGCTTGCTGATGATCGATGTGCGCGTGGCTGCCGAGAATAATCTTGATGTCGCTGACCTTGAATCCGAGCTTCTCGATCGAAGCCTGGGTCATCGGCCAGGTGCGCTCATAGCCGGTGTTGATCAGGATGTCGCCTTGGGGAGTCACAATGAGATAGTTGCAATGCACCGTGGTTCCGACGAAGTAGAGATTGCCGATAATCTTGTGCGGCGGAGCCGGCATGTCCACTGCGGCGTTATTCCCGGGATGGCCAGGCGTCCCAATGTTGCGCAGGTTGGTCTCCTCGGCTGTCATCGGCTCGATCTTTTGCGCACAGAGCGGCAGCGCAACCAGACAAGCGGCAGCGACGCCCAAAAGCAGCTTCGTCGTCATTTTCAGGGTTAAAGACATTTCGCACCTCGACTCGTTCGTGTCGTTGCGCGCCATGGCTGCGGGCCGGCCAGCACAAACGCTCCCGCATAGCGATCCCACGGCTGATTTGGAACGATGGCGGCACTATACGCGGGCCGGGCTCCGTGCGTCAACACACTCCTCGGCCCGCGAGCACGGATTACTTTGTTGAGCTGGGGGTGATGTCCACGGTACCGACGATCTGCCAGTCTTCGACTCTTGCCTTGTCCTTCTTCTCAGCGGGAATCACCAGCTCGATCTCGTTCTTTTTTTGGTTCTGGCGGCCATGAAAAACTTTGCCATTCGGCAGAACCGGGCACGAACCGTAACCCTTCTTCGACACATTGATGGCCACGTTGGTTTTGGCTTGATCGCGAAGCGTCATCGAACAGAACTTCTCAACCACCAACTTGTCGCTCTTGGTCGTATTCATGACCTCATATTGAATGGGATAATCCGCTTCCTTGATGTCCCCTGCCCAGATCGGATAAGCCAAAATCTGCACTGCAAATAACAACGCCGCATAAGAGGTGATTTTCATGCATGCTCCTTCATAAATGCGCTCCATCTAGCGTCCGAGCCTACTCCGAAAATACCTGCTACGCCAGATACAACCCAAGAACCACGCCCGAGGCGGCCTCCCCGGACCACGATTCGAGGCACGCCGGGGCACTGCGGGCAGTACACTTCGGCTTCAAATCTCGATATAGTGGGATGCATGGATTCGGGACTTCGTTTCCGCCGCAGACTGCGTTTTGTAGGCACGCGCCTGGCCGAGTGGCGCATGATCGGCTGGGGCCTGCTGGCTCCCAGATCACCCCGTCCTGGCGCACATTATCCCCACGCGGCGCTGCAACTTATCTTGCGCCTACTGCAACGAGTACGACGACGTCTCCAAGCCCGTGCCGCTTGACGAGATGTTCCGGCGCGATCGATAAGCTCGGCGAACTGGGGACTTCCATCATTACGCAGAGCGGCGGCGAGCCGCTGCTCCATCCCGAACTCGATCAGATCATCGCTCGCGTGCGAAAAACCGGCGCCATCGCCGGCATGATCACCAACGGCTACCTGCTCACCGCCGATCGCATCCGGCAGCCTCAATCGCGCCGGCCTGCTGCACCTGCAGATCAGCATCGACAACGCCATGCCGGATGAGATCTCGAAGAAAAGCCTCAAGGTGCTGGACCAAAAGCTGGTGCTGCTGGCGGAGCACGCCGAATTTCAGGTGAACATCAATTCGGTGCTCGGGCAGCGGCGTCAAAAATCCCGACGATGCGCTGGCCGTGGCGCGGCGCGCCCTGGAGCTCGGCTTCACCAGCACGGTCGGCGTGCTGCACGACCACAGCGGGCAACTCAAGCCGCTGGCCCGCATGAGCAGGAAATTTTCGAGCAGGTGATGACGCTCGGCAAGCGCTCCTATTCGCGCTTCAACCAGTTCCAGCACAACATCGCGCGCGGCAAAGCCAACGAGTGGCGCTGCCGCTCCGGCGCGCGCTATCTCTACATCTGCGAGGATGGCCTGGTGCACTGGTGCTCGCAGCAGCGCGGCTATCCCGGCATTCCGCTCGCCGAGTACACGCTGGAAGACTTGCGCCGCGAATACCTCACCGAAAAACCCTGCGCCCCGCTCTGCACGGTCTCCTGCTCGCAGCAGGTGGCCATGCTCGACAATTGGCGCGCGCCGCAAACTCTGCGGCCGCGCCCCGTTGCGCAGCCCGACGCCGGGCAACTGGTGCAACTGACCGGCGCAACGCCCAGCGACAGGATTAGCGCGAGGCCGAGCAAGACTAATCTTTGCAGTGCCCTCAGCGCGAATCCGGTCCTCACACGCTGTCTCTAACGCTTTGGCGTCCTCGAGACGCCTAATCGCACGTCCGGCGCACATCTAGCCTAACGTTGCAGCCCTCGAACACTGTACCTCGCCGGCGTTGACGGCCTCGAGCGCCGCGACGCTATGTTCGATTGACGCCTGTAAGGGCCGCTTTCAGCGGCATCGATGGGTTTGCGCCAGTCTCCCCGATGCGCCTTCGCCGCCTCTGCCGATTCCTCGAAGGAATCTTCTGCGCCCGGAACACGAAATGACTGCTTCCGCCAAAGCAGGACGCTACGAACTGATCGAAGAGATCGGCCGCGGCGCCATGGGCATCGTCTATCGCGCCAACGATCCGGTGATCGGCCGAGCGGTAGCCGTGAAGACGATGCGGCTGGCGAGCGCGAGCACCGGACTGTCGCACGACGAACTGCTGCACCGCTTTCAGACCGAAGCGCGCGCCGCGGCCGGCTGAATCATCCGAACATCGTGGTGGTTTACGACGCCGGCGAAGAAGACGGCCTGCTCTATATCACCATGGAGTTGGTCGAAGGGCCCAGCCTGCAGGCGCTGATCGAAGCGCGGCAAACGTTTCCCCTGCCGCGCTCTTGCGGCTGATCGAGCAAGCCTGCTCGGCGCTTGATTTCGCGCACCAGCACAACATCATTCACCGCGACATCAAGCCCGCGAACCTGATGCTGACTCCCGACGACACGCTGAAGATCACCGACTTCGGCACCGCCAAGATCCTGCAAATCGGAGCCATGCAGACGGCGCAGATCATCGGCACGCCAAGCTACATGTCGCCCGAGCAGATCAAGGGCAGGCCGGTGGACGGCCGCGTCGGACATCTTCTCGCTGGGCGTGGTGCTCTACGAACTGCTCACCGGCCAGAAGCCGTTTCGCCGGCGATTCGGTCACCACCGTCATCTACAAGATCGTCAACGAGGATCCCGTTCCCCCGCGGGAACTCGACTCGTCGATTCATCCCGGGCTGTCGGCGATCGTCTCCCGGGCGCTCGCCAAGCCGGTGGACGCGCGATTTCAGAGCTGTCGCGAGTTCGTGGAGGCGCTGCAAAATTACGGCAGTTACCGCGACCCAAGCGCGGCGGCCACCGTGGTTCTGCCAGGCTCGGCAACGCCGCGTCCCGCAGCTCAGGGTGCGAGAATGCCCGCGCCGCTCGCCGCCGCTGGGCCGCGGAGCCAGAATCCTGCGGTGGCGCGACACTCAACACTTTCGACTCGTCCGCAAACCGTCCCGGCCAAGCCGCAGGGCTCAGTTTGGTTGGTGCTTTTCTTGCTGGCTGTGATTGGGTACGCCGGCTATCGCGTCCAGCCTGTCGTGCGCGAGATTTGGCAGCGGAGCAAAGCCGATCGCGACGCCATGCTCGTCCTGAAACAAGCGGCCCCGGGTGAAACGTCTGCTCCGTCTCCAGCTCTGCCTTCGCCGACGACGACCGCGAGCGACGAAACAGTACCGGCATCGCCAACTTCGACAGAAGCTCCTCCACCAAAATCACAACCACCGTCGAGCCCTGCGGAAAGCGCCAAGCCCACACCAGCGGCAGCGAGCCCGGCCCCGAGAAAGCGCCCGTTGTCTCACCGTCACACGCGGACGTTCCCCACCGGCGCCGAGCCAGCCCGCAGCACGCCCGCAGGATGGGCCAGCACCTGTCACGAGGGCGCGGCGCAGACGCCTGCCGCACCGGAGCCGCGTCGCCGACCAACACGCCCTACAAACCCAGTCGCCCGCCGGCGTCTCGAAGCGGCCGCGGCGTGGCAGCGCCGCATCTCGACGATCCTGGCGAATTCAGATGTCGCGGACCAAGTTCAAGTGGCGGCCACCGGCAACACGATCACGCTCACCGGCAGACTTGGGTTGCGTGCGCATCGCCGTTTGTTAGCCCGCTTACAGAACATCCCGGATCGCGTTCAAATTATCGACGACATTGACGACGCCAATGAGCCGGCGCCACAACCAACGCTCAGCAGGGCGTCCCGCAATCCGCTCCACCCTTTCCCGCCACAAGCAGCCGATAAGCACACCGTTACGCTCTTGCTCGCCCGGTAACGTTTCTGCACATCCACCGAAAGACGAACGTTACCCATACGCGTCGAAGCGTCCCTAATCCGCTGTAAACAAGCCACCTAACGCTACACTCGAGGCGGCAAAGGTATTGCTCTCAGTACGGAGAGCGTGGGTCCGCTGAAGTGAATTCAAAGGCACTGGCACATTCAGAAGTTCCTCGTGTGGCTGCGACGACTCGTCCCGGCCACGCGCTCGCCGACGCTCGCGCGCGATCAGGAAGCGGCCGCGGCCAGCCCACCCGCGCCGTCCGCCAACCCTCCATCTTCTCGTCGCGAGTTTCCTTCGCTCGTTTCACGTGCTCGTCACCGCTGTGCGCCTCTATCAGCGCAATCATCCGCACATCGCGGAAAGCCTCGAATCGGTCGAGCGCAGCCTGCGCGCGGCCTTTCGGCACTCTCGCTCGCTCGATCTTCGCGTGGAACGCGCGGGCCTCACGCTTCTCGGACAGCAGGCGCAGTTCGAGGCGCAGCCATTGGCCGATCCGCGCGGAGAGCTGCGCAGCCTCGCGGAAGAACTGGCTGGCGCCGGCGTGATCACGCTGACGTTCCTGCAACATACAAACCTTAGCGAACTGCAGCTATCTCGCTCAGGCGGTGGATGCGACGGCTCGATGCCGCGGGCGCGGATCGCGGAAAAGCGCGGCTCCACCAACCGCAATTGGAGCGCATGGCTCGCTGAGCATCAGATCGCTGGAATCCGCGTGAATGCGCGGGTCGAGCGCCATGACGACGATAGCGTGCTGGCCATCCTCCTCGGCGCTTTGCCCGCGGCGGAGCCAGCGGCCGCCCGCCTGCCGATTTCCCGAATCGACGGTCGAGCAGTTGCGAGAGGCGCTCCGCTTCCTGACGGCGGCGGGGCCGCGATTGCAAAGAGGCCCAACAGCAGCCGCCACAGGAAGCCGCGCGCATCGTGCGTGCGGAACTCGCCGGTGCCGATCCCAAAACACTCGCGTTGGTCAAACACGGCCTGGCCATCGATCCGCCGCGGCAAGGCGATACCACCGGCTCTTATCTCGAGCGTCTGGGCGACACACTCGTCGTTTCTTCTTGCAAGCGGGATACCGCGCGGGGCGAGTCCGCACCCTCGAAGTACGCCCACTCATCGAGTACTTGAGCCAGCCGACGGCGACGGCCCAGCCGAAGAGGCGCTGGCGGAAGAACGCGTCGAACATTTCTGGTTTGTCCTCCCGGCACGCGAAAAAGCTCGTGTGCTGGCAAGCCGCGACGCCTGGTGTATACCCGTGCCGGTATTGCGCGCTTACCTCGAGCCTTCGGCCACCGCGGCAGTGCGCAAAGGCGCCGAAGCAGCAGGCCGCGAAGCGCGCCGTGCGCTGGTCGATTTTGCGCGCTGCGTGGAATCCGAGGAAGAAAAGGCCAGGCGAACCGCAGCGGCCGGACTCGTCGAGCTCGCGGACTTCTTGGATCGGCTGTGGCCGCATCCGCGGTTTGCGGAAGTGTCCCGCAGGGTCGTGGACGCTCTTCTTCGCGAGACTTCGCCCGGCATCGCCGGCTTGCTGGCGGCAGCTACGGAGACGCTCGCGCGCTTGGCGTTTGAACACGGAAAGTATGCCGAATTCGAGCGCATTCTGGAGTCGCTCGGCCACGCGCCGCGAGATGCCGAGCACGAATCGACCGCCACGCTGTCGCGCCGCGTCCTCGCTCAAGAACGCTGGCTTTCGCTGGTCGATGCGGCGCTGGCGAACCGGCCTCTCGATCCGGCGCTTCCAAAACTATTGCGCCGCGACCCCGAGCGCCTTCTCGATCGCCTCGGGCATTTTGCTCAGTTCGCCAGAAGGCGGGCACTGGCTGCCGGCGATGGCGCGACTGGTTCGTGCTGCGGGCGAGCCCGTGCTCGGCGCGCTGCAGGAGCAGCTTTCCGAGCCACGCCGCCAGCGCGTCTCTACGGCGATCAAACTTCTCTCGGCCGTCGAACCCGAGCGCCTCGCGGGAACGCTCCCGCGCGTCCTTCCCGCGTGGGACTGGACCCTGCAGGACCTGGCCGTCACCGAACTGGCGCGGCAGCCCAATCCAACGCTGCGCACACGGATCGCTCGGGTGTTCGTGGCCAGGCTCACGGAAGCGCACATCTTCGTCGTACCGAGCATGCTGGACCACGTCGCGCTTGCCGGCGATGGTCGGCCGTGCCCTTCCTCATCGAAATTGCCGCGGGCCATGTCGACACGCTGCGAGACATGTTCATCCGAATCAAAGCCATTGAAGCCCTCGGCCATCTTCGCGCCGAAGCTGCCGCGCCTATGTTGGGCGAACTGGTGCGGGCCGCACCGGCCTTACATATCTCGAACCGGCCGGGTTGCGCTCCGCCGCTGAAGAGGCTCTGGCGCTCATCGAGAATCGGCGCGGTTCGCCACGGCTGCGCGCCGCGAAGGAGGCCGCCGAAACATCGAGCTCCCGCTTCGACCGTCCGCGCCGCTACGTGCGCGTCATCTGCCTTCTCCTCTGCCGGCAAAGCTCGAAGCCGCACGCCACTTCTGCGCCGGTGCACACGATCGCCCTCGGCGGCGCGCTGATCGAAACCAAACGCCAACTCGCCGCCGGCGAGACCACTCCGTCGAGATACACGCCGGCTTGCGCCGAATCGCGCGACTGCCGTAGTCCGAACCGCCAATGCACGGGGCTACGGAATTGAGTTCGTGCACATGAAACAGGAAGACCGCGAAAAACTCCGCAGCCGCATTGGCAAACTGCTGCGGCTAACCCCCGCACAACACCTTCCGCGCCGTTTCACCGCCCCGTTTCGTCACCCGCTTCATCGATGGTTTCCCTGGACTCCCTGGGCCAGACCGCTTGCGCCCGCCTCAATTCGCGCTAAAGTACGGCGTATGCCGCTATGGATGATGGTTGTTGCTGATTGCGCTGGTCGCGGTCGTTGCCGCCTGGATCGCGACGCAGTCGGCGCAGCGCCAATCCGCAGCCAAGCCACCGCGGTGCGCCAGGAGATGCAGACCCTGGTGGCCACGCAGTCGCAGGCGCTCACGGCGCAACTTGGCCAACTGGTCGCAGTCGGTCACCGCACAACTGGGCCAGGTGAATCAGCAATTGCAAAGCGGCATGGCCTCGACCGGCACGCTCGTCTCCGGCGCGCAAAAGGACGTTTCCGAACAGCTGCGCGCTTCCACGGAAATGCTGGGAACGATTCGCCAGCAACTCGGCGAGGTCAAGCAGGCCGGGAACGAAGTCTCCGAACGCCGCGCGGCAAATTCAAACCGTCCTGGGCGGAGCCAAGACCCGCGGGACGCTCGGAGAAGTCGCGCTCGATCGCATGCTGGGCGACGGCCTTCCGGAAGCCAGTTACGAGATGCAGCACCGCTTCTCCACGGGAGAAGCGGTGGACGCCGTGGTGCGGCTGGGCGGCAAGCTGCTGCCGATCGACTCGAAGTTTCCGCTGGACGCCTACCGCCGGCTGGTCGATTCCGGCGAGGATGCGCGGAAGGATTTTTCGCAAGAGCGTCCGCAAGCACGCCGATTCGATCGCCAAGAAATACATCTTGCCGGACGAAGACACGCTGGACATCGCGCTGATGTTCGTGCCGTCCGAGGGCGTTTACTACGAACTGCTGCGTTCGGAAATCTCGAATGGTTCGCCGCTCGACGAGTATTGCCGTTCGAAGGGCGTGATTGCCGTTTCGCCGAACACCTTGTTCGCGCATTTGCGCGTCATCTTGATGGGCCTGCGCGGCATGCAGATCGAGGAAAACGCCAAGCGCATTCTTTCCGACCTCACCGGGCTCAAGAAACAGATCGAGAATTTCAGCGACGTTTACGAGCGGCTTGGAGCGCACTTGCGTAACGCCCAGCAGAGCTATTCCGATGCCGATCGAAAGCTCGAGCGGGCTCGCAACACGCTCGACGAAATGGCTCAGGGCGCTCCGGCGCTGTCCCGAAAGCGCTCGAACCCGCTTCCACCGATTAGCCGAGTAACATACGATCAGGGAATCGTTTCCCGGTTAGTCGTTTCGCTCGTCGTTCCGTTCATCTCACGTGCCCGTAACCAGTTGCCGCATCGCCATTGCTTCCTCCGGACACTTTGTTAGCCTCCATCGAGGCACGGAATTTAGCTGATTAGGAGCATGCTTCCGGCAGCGGCGACATGCGGGCCGGCGGGTTGTGCCAACCCGAATGTCGAGGTTATCCGTTGCAAATTGACGCTGGTGCACAGACACACGTGGGGCGTGTCCGCCAAAATAACGAGGACGCCTACCGGATCGAATCATCGCTCGAGCTCTACGTGCTTTCCGACGGCATTGGCGGCGAGGAGCACGGCGAAGTGGCCAGCGCATGGCCGTGGAGACCGTCGTCGCAGCATTGCCTGGAAGCGGAGAATCATCACGCCGCACCGCTTTTTGTCGAGCCGCGGCCGGATGTCTCCGATCGCACCAATCGCCTGACCAGCGCCGTAACCCTGGCCAACCGCAAAATTTTCGATTCGGCCGCCAGCCAACCGGAGCTCGCGCATGGGCGCGAACGATCGTCGCCGCCTGGCGTGCAAGGGCAACGGCTGAGCCTGGTGCACGTGGGCGACAGCCGCGCTTACCTGCTGCGAGGCGGAACGCTTGAGCAGCTCACCGCCGACCATTCTCTCGTCGCCGAACAGGTGCGCCGCGGCGTGCTCACGCCGCAGGAAGCGGAGACCAGCCAGCTCCAAAGCGTGCTGATCCGCGCGCTGGGGTCTGAGCAGCAAGTCGAGGTGGACGCCGACGAGCACATCCTGCTCGAGGGCGATACGCTCTTGCTCTGCTCGGATGGGCTGACGCGGATGGTCACCGACCCGGAAATCGCGAGCACGCTGACCACGACCGAGCCGGCGCAAGCCGCCGCGGAGCGTCTGGTGGAACTCTCGAACGAATACGGCGGCCAGGATAATGTGACGGTCATCGTCGTGCGCGTTTTGCCGGAGGAGCACAGCTTTTGGGACCGGCTGCGCCGCTGGTCGAGACGGGCCGGTGCCGCGCGAGACAAGCAGTCGCTGCGAGGCTCTTGAAATGGCCAGACTGCTGCTGAAATTCGATTCGGCGGTGCTGAAAGAAATTCCGATCGGCGCCCGGCCGGTGACCATCGGGCGCGCCCCTGACAACGAGATGGCCATCGACAACCTGGCCGTCTCCAACTATCACGCGCGTATCTACAGCGAAGCCGGGCGGCTGGTGATCGAGGACCTCAAGAGTCTGAACGGAACATTTGTCAACGACATGCGCGTCGAGCGGACCACCCTGCGCGACGGCGATATGGTTCAGGTCGGCAAGCACCAGATCCAAGTGGACGCCGCGCACGAAGCGGCGCTGCCCGTGAACGCCTGGCGCAAAGCCCCTGCGCCAAAAGTGGACGAGACCATGGTGCTCGACACACACGAGCGCCGCGAGTTGCTGCGCCAGGCCGTGGTTGCCGGCGAACGCTCGCAACTTTCGCCGACGCGGATGCGCGTACCCACGCTGAGCGTGCTCGCGGGACGCACCAACCAATCCGAATACATGCTCTCCGGGAAATTGACCGTGATCGGGCGGTCCGAATTGGCGACGGTCCGCCTGCGCGGGTGGTTTGCGCCGCGCGTGGCAGCGCAAATCCATAAGCGCGAAGACGGCTACTACCTTGGCCTGGGCGACCGCGTCCCCAAAATCAACGGACTACCCATCGCTGGGGCGACCCCATTGCATGACGGCGACATCATCGAAATCGGACGCTTGCGCCTGCATTTCTCTTACCGCGACTAACTCTGGCAAGCAATCTCGTGAACATTATTGATTGCGGCGGAGGGGCGCCCCCGTGCGGGCAAATGTAACGTCTATCCGCCGCAGCCACCGCTAACCTGGAGGCCATCGAAAAGTTCGCCCGCCCAGCAGATGCACATGCAGGTGATCTACCGACTGCCCCGCGCCGCGCCCATTATTGACCACCGTGCGATAACCATCTGTCAGGCCCTCTCGGCCGCGAGATGCGCAGCCACTTGAAACAGGCGCGCGATCACCATGCCGTCCTCGGGCTTGACGTCACTGAGCGATGCCAGATGCTTCCGCGGACAGATCAAGATGTGCGTGGGTGCCTGCGGCGAGATGTCCTCGAACGCGAACAGATCGGGATCCTCGTACACCATCTTCCCCGGAATCTCCTTGCTGCTAATCTTGCAAAAAAGGCAGTCGGTCATGGTTGCGGTCCTCCCGGGCCGGGTGCGCTGCAGCATGGCGTCTCATCGAGTCGAATGACGAATCCCTTCGTTAGGCCGTCTTCCTTGGCGAGCTGAGCAGCCAACTGCTGCGCCTGCTCCAGGCTCGGAACGCGTCCGACGCGCACGCGGAAGAACGGGCCGTTGGGTTGCTTCTCCTCAAGGATGAGAACGGGCGCATATTTGGCCGAGAGCTGCGTCCGAACTCGCTCGGCATTCGCGCGGTCTGTGAAAGCGCCCACCTGCACGGTGAAAACTCCAGTGAGCGGCGCCGGACTCGATAACAATTCGATCCGCACCGGTGCGGTTCCAGTTCCCACCAGGTTGAGAATGCGTGCGGCCGCAAGCGATAGGTCGATGATGCGGCCTGGCACGAACGGACCGCGGTCGATGATGCGAACTTCCGTTTGTAGGCCGTTATTCAGGTTCGTGACGCGCACAATGCTGCCGAACGGCAAGGTGCGGTGCGCCGCGACCGGCAGCCTCATGTCGAAAATTTCACCGTCGGACGCGCGCCGCCCGTCGAATTGCAGTCCATACCACGATCCGATGCCCTCCTCAACAAACACCGGTGCCGGCACGGCCGGCTGAGCGGGAGACGCAGCAGGCGCGGCAGAAGGAGGCGCCGGAAGAGGCGCTGACGAAGGAGTTGGTGACGGCGAGGGCGGCAGCGGAATATTGGCGGAAGCGGATCGCGTGCGCGCACAACCCGCAACGGCCAAAATCACAACGAACAAGCAGAATGTGAGAGTATCGAGACGGCAGCCAGGACGACTGCGTCGGCCCGTCAAGGCGCTACTGTTCCTTCGGGGCGGATTTCGATTCGAGGTCCTCGGCCAGCCGCGACAGGCTTCCCGAAACGCTCCGCAGCGCCTTTGCCGCCTTGTCGCGCGTGGCCGGACTGACCTTCTGCTCCGCGATCTCGCGAAGCCGCTCGAGCGCCCGATCCAGTTCGCGACCCATCTCTTCAAACTTATTCATCGCGCCATTTCCTCGGGCTCTGGCTTCCGTCAACTGCTGCCCAACGCGGATTTTTCGGTATTATAGACAGGCCGTCATTTGCCCGCAAGGAGACAGCTTGGAGCTTCCTGTCCGTTGGCGTTACAAGTTGGACCGCTGGCGCAAGGAGCTGGCCGCGAAATTGCACCGCGAACCCCAGCAGGCGCGCCCGCGCCTTTGCCCCGCCTGTGGCACGCTCGTTGGCGCTACGTCTAACCGCTGCCATCAGTGCGGCGCGAACATGTCCTTTTCCGTTGCCGCGGCCAGCCGTTCGCTCGGCCGGTTGCTCCCGCAAACTTCGCCGGTGACCTACGGCCTCCTGAGCCTTTGTTGCGTGCTCTATGGCGTGAGTCTGCTAGCGACCATCCACCAGAGCGGCTTTGTGGCGCCCAGTGGCGGATTGGGGGCTCTGTTCAACCTGGGCGGCATCGGCAGCCAAATTCTCGACCGCATGGGTGCTTCCGCCCCGCTGCCCTACGATCTCGCCCAGCCGTGGCGCCTGGTGACAGCGATCTTTCTCCACGGAAGCCTCCTGCACATCGGCTTCAATATGTGGGTGCTGATGGACATTGCGCCCATCATCGAGGAGCTCTACGGCTCCGCCCGCTTTCTTTTTATCTTCATCACTACGGGAGCCTTCGGATACCTTCTCAGTTCCGCGTTTGGTCGCTTCAGCGTCGGAGCGTCGGGATCGTTGCTGGGCCTGATCGGCGTCCTGCTGGCGCTTACCATGGGACGGCGCGCCTCGAGCATGCGCATGCTTCGCAGCCAGCTGATCTCCTGGCTTGTTTACATCGCGGTGCTCGGCTTGATCATGCCGGGCATTGATAACTTTGCCCACCTGGGCGGCTTCGCATCCGGATTCGCACTGGGCAAGCTGATGACCGATCGCAAGCCGGCCGATCCCACCGAACAGCGCCGCGCGTTCGCTCTGGGCTGGACGGCGGGACTGGTCGTCGCAGCAAGTTTTGCCTTCATGCTGCTCAATTATTTTTCGCAGGGATTAGGCGCCGGCTAGCGTTCAAATCGCGAACGGATGCGTGTACCCAAGAGCCCCCGGGGATAGGATCGGTCTTACAAGCTCTGCTTTGTCCCACCGCCGCAGGTGCTTGTTCCCTTGCAGCAGATGAAAACCGAGCCGGCAACACATCCAGCAGTTTCACACTCCCGTCACTTGCCGTTGGCTTTCTCCTTCGCTGCATTGATCCCCTTGATTTCCTCCGGCTCTTCGTTATGCGTACAGAAGACTTCTCCCCATTCGTCGCCGGGAATCGCCGACAGTGACCAGGTACGAGGGGCGGAAGTCCAAGGCTTCGCCAGCACGACGGGATCCTCGATGGTGACCTGGTAGGTGAGGTAGTTCTTCGAGGGACGGGTCCAGCGTTCGACCACATGCTCCTTGTCGCTAGGAAACCATCCGGGCGTCGTTTCCCCCGGTACGAGATTCCTCAGCCGATCGTCGATGCCGATCACGTCGACCACCAGCGTATCTCCCTCCCAATGAGCCTCCGAGTCGCCATTGAA
Source organism: uncultured Acidobacteriota bacterium (assembly GCA_963818345.1). Taxonomy (GTDB): domain Bacteria; phylum Acidobacteriota; class Terriglobia; order Acidiferrales; family UBA7541; genus Palsa-189. The sequence goes on from CAWFRX010000011.1 coordinate 93,202, forward strand.
CGTGGGATCCGGATCTTTCAGATGTTTACGCCCATTTGTGTAGATCATGCGCACGTTCAGCGGATATTCATAAAGGATTGCCAACTCTGGCCGGGCTTGCAATCAACTCGATGGGGACGTGTTGACTGATTTGCTCTAACGTCGCGCTGGGAACACCTGGCTGATCGCATACTCCGTAAGGGTTTGGCCTCGTGTATTTCGGGTCCAGACCAGGCTTGAAGGAAGGTTTCTCCTCCGGCGTTGCCTTGGGATCGAATTGCTGGAAGGCAGCTCGATTGACCGGGTAGGCGACCTGCAACATTCTGCCAGCGGCGTTCGGATACCAACGTCCCGTCAGGTCCACATGCCCGTCGGCCATGCGCGGCGCCGGTCCGCCCGGGGGCAACGGTTGCACCTTGTCAAACCCGCCAACGATCGGCACCGGCCCAGTCTTCACCGCCTCCTTGTCCGGACGAATCCTGGGCAAAATCGGGCGTGTGGACCATGCACAACGCCACCAGCACGACGCCGGCACGTCGCTCTCATCCAATCGCTTCAGTAGCGAAACCTTCGCATTCATTGTCTCTCATGTCAAATTTCTCAAATATTAGGATGCGCCCAGCCTAGGCATTCAGATCATCCGACGTTCAGAAATGAAACTGATCGGGCGAAATCTTTTCAACCAGTTGCCCGGTGACCCGTATTTGTCCATCCGCCAACTCGATGAATTCCGCCGCACCCCGGTACTGAGTACCGCCAGCCTTGGCCGGGCACGCTCTGGCTGCCATGGGCTTGCCCATACTCGTAAGGAAATCTTGCCGGCTGGTACCGTTCCGTTTCAGAGCGTTGGGCGTGATCATTTCCAGCCGCCACGCCTCCGTCTTGCCGTCGGGGCCCTTCACATCCATGTGAACATATGCGTGAGGGTTCTCCCAATCGATGTCCGTAAGAGTGCCCTTCAGGTCCATGCACTTGCTTGCGTCAAACTCCACACCGAATCCGTGATGCGCAAACGTGGGAGTCGCCGCAACCAGCACAGCGAAAACCGCCGACAAAACAGCAAGAAGCGTAGTTCTCATCGAGATGCCTCCTCCGTAGCGGATTGGAAACGAACTTCGGACGGAATCCAACTCAAACCAGTTTCAACAAATGTAAATCCGAGGTATGCCAGTCGCATTCTCTGCGTCAATCCCCGTTTGGCCAAGTTTACGAACAACGTGCAGACCCCTTAGAACGTCAGCTTCAACGCAAACTGTACATGCCGCGGCCCGCCCGATCCCAGCACCGCATTGCCCGTGTCGGCAGTGCTTGTCGCTACGCCGAATGTTGTGGGGCTGGTCGGATTGGCGCTGGCCGGTGCGGCCCAGTCGACACGATTGAAAAGATTAAAGGTCTCCAGCCGGAACTGGGCGGTGTACCGTTCCCTGAATGACCACAACTTCGCAACGGAAAAATCGACATTGTAATAGGGCTGGTCGCTGAAGAATGTTCCGCGCCCCGTGTTGCCGAGCGTTCCGTAAGCGGGAGGCGTCAAAACTCCTCCATTCTGAATGTAGCAACCGGTATTCGCGAGTGCCGCGAGGGCGAGTTGCCCGTTGGTCGTGCCGGAACCACCGTATGGGGCGACCGCGGCAGCGTCGCACGCGGCCATTATGTTCGCTGGCGCCGGGGCAAGCGATCCAAGCGCCGTGGAATTAAGGATGCCAACGCAGCCTTTGGCCAAACGCGCTGGAGGTGCTTACGTTCGCTCCCGCGTAACAGGGTATGGTGTTAAGTCCTTCGTGAAGGCGGATCTAGGACCGCAGTAGTTCCAGAACTGATATTGACCCACTTGCGTGGAGAAAGCCTCAGCGAACTCGCCGGTTCCAAGCCAATCCGTCTTATTGTTATCGTCCGGGTACCAAGCCCAATCCGCTCTGCAGCAACAAAATGCCAGCTAACGGACCAGCCTTCGAGCATCTGCCGGGCGATTTCATCCCCGGGATGGCATAGGTTGGCGAAAAGGTGAAGCGATGCGAACATCGTTGTCGCTGTTCCCATAGTCCAAGCCCAGGTTATTCGGGTCCGAAAGAAGAATATTACCCTGTGAAATGGAGCTGTAAATATCGAGCGCATGGCAATACGTGTAGCCGGCAAGGAACGACAGACCGTGCGAAAGTCGTTGGTTCGCTGTTACCTGAAGTGCATCGTAGTTGGACCACGCTCCGTTCTGCGATTCCATGATGAAGTTGAGGTAAGGAAATTGGCTGCTGTACTGGCGCAGCTGCAGCGCTTTCATTCGGGGTATGCAGACGAACGTGGTCATGCACGTGTACGTGTTGTTAGCAGGCAAGCACTGGCCGCTGGATCCAGCCGGCTCCCAACGGCGGCTCGTTGAGGTCATTCAAATATTGCTCATTCATAGCCGTGGATTCCCCACGTAAGCCACATCGACCGTTAGATTGTTGCGTGATGACCCGCTGGAGATCAAGATTCCATTGAACCGAGCGTGGCACCGTAAAATTCGGCGCGAGAGCGCCGGTGGAGCACGGCACCGCAGGAGTGCACGAGACGCTGCTGTAGTTACGCCGCCAACAGTTAGCGGCAAAAATTAGGGAATATCGGGCCTGTTTTGTTCCAGAGCGATTGCTAGTTGAGTGGCATTCGTAAAGCTGAACGAGAGTGGCGTGTTCGCGTTTGCTGCCGTGCCAGTGTTGTTTGCTATCAGCACCGGGCGATGTCGCCGTACCGCCGAAGAAATTCGCTCCGAAAGGTTCGAAGGGAACCCGCAATCTCCGGGATCGACGGGGCGCTGGTAAACAGGCCGACTCCGGCGCGGAGATACCGTCTTGCCGTTGCCGCGAATGTCCCAGGCAAACCCCGCACGCGGCAAGAAGAGGTCCTTAGGAGGATGCTGCCACATGGAAGGGATCGGCGCGCCGGGGCCGGCTTGTTCCACGGCAGGAGTCGTAGAGGATTCACATTGGGATTGAAGTTCCCAATATAGTTATTCCGCTCGACGATTGAAGTGTAGTACTCGTAACGAAGACCGAGGTTCAAGGTCACTCGGTGCGTGACGCGCCAATCATCCTGAACGAATCCGGCGAACCAGTGCTGCCGGATGTTGGAGTGGGATTGCCGCCCAAAATGGCCCGTTCGTCGGCGTACCCTCCAGGAAAGCCCAAAAGGCTCGGAAAAGTGATCGAGCCCTGGGACAGAGAAAATCTGTTTTCGTCCAGAATGACATCCGCGTACTCAAAGCCAGCTTTGAAGGCGTGCTTGCCGCGCAGATACGATACGTTATCCTTGAAATCGACGGTGCCGTCCGGCCCGCGGACACCCGCCCTGCTGCCATTGCCAAGAGACGTGAAGCCGCCGGTGATCGCGATCGTCGGCAAACCGCCGAAGAGCGGGTTGGTAACGCCCGTCGGCAGGCCATAGCCGTTGGGCCAGGGATTCGAAGGAAGCAAACTCGCGTCTCCGAAAAGCGTTTGCGTCGTCGAGGTAGGCGTAACCAAATCGAAGATCGTTCACAAACGGTGGAATTCGGAGTCCAGGTCCAATTTCCGTCGTACTCTGGGTATCGAGAACAATATGCCCGTCCCACTGCGGTTCCAGAGAGCCGTTCACTTGGGTTGCTTTAGAAACAAAATACATGCCATCCAGATGGTGATGCGGGCTGATCGTCCAATCGCCTTTAATCATCCCATTATTAAGCGGCGTGGTGCTCGGGGTCCCGGGCGCATAATTCGATCCCGTCAGCGTGGTTTGGGTGTAGGGAAAGATATTCTCAACCGTAGGGGACGCAGGCCGTTACGGCACAGGTGGACGGGTTGCTGATGCCGGCCAACTGCGCGCTGAGCGTATTGAGTTTCCCCGCTTTCACCGCCGCCTTGCAGGCGTCCACCATACTGGTACTTGGGTTTCCTGGCATTTGTCGGGGTTATACGATCGGAACAACTGGTCCACGACTGTGCTACCCACGGTGGCCCGAAGACCTTCGAATCCGGCAAAAAAGAAGACCTTGTCCTTGATAACGCGGCCACCGACGGTCCCGCCAAATTGCTCCAAGTTGGCCGGGGTCACTTGCCCGGTGAAGAAGTTGGCCGCATCGGTGGCGCTGGCGTCGCGGCCGAATGCATAGGCCGTGCCATGCAAACTGTTTGTGCCCGATTTAACTCCGACGCTGACGATCGAGCCGTCTTTGAATCCGAACTCCGCCTTGGGATTCTGCATGCTGGAGAATTCCTGGATCGCATCGATCGGCAGGATGGAGGCGGTATCTTCTCCGCTCGTCGTGTAGGCGGAATTGATCGAGCTGCCGCCAAACGCCTGGTCAATTTGAGGAATACCCTCGACCAAGATGAGGTCGCCTCCGGTACGCCGGCCGTTCGTGCTCGAGGAGCCCGAGCGGCCCCCTTGGGCGACGTAAACCACGCCAGGACGCAGTTCGAGCAGGCGCTGGAAGTTACGGCCATTCAAAGGCAGCGCATTGATCTCGTTGTTGCTGACCGCTCCGCCCAGCGTGGAGTCGGTGGTGTCAACCGCCGGGACTTCTCCGGTGACCGTGATCGTCTGGGTTTGCTCGCCGGGCTGCACCGACCAGATCGACGCGAATATCTTTCCGACACCTGCACCAGCACACCGCTGTGTTCACTGGTTCTGAATCCTTTGGCCTCAGCGCGCACTGAGTACGTGCCGGGAGTCAGGTCGGTCGCCAGGTATTCTCCGGCGTCGTCGGTCGTCAAGGTTCGCGTAATGCCTCGGGCCGCGTCGGTCACCGTCACCGTGGCGCCGGCGACGGCGCCTCCACTCTGATCCAAAACCGCTCCCTGGATGGAGCCTTGCGTAGACTGCGAAAACAGAGGGAGACAAAGTAGGAACAATGTAAATAGCCCCACTAGTAACCGTGCGGAGCCCTCAGAATTCTTCCGCACCTGCTTCCAGCTCACAGAATTTAGAGCACTCATAGAAGCGCCTCCCGCAGTTCAACCAACTAGGCCCTTTTATGTAGAGTGAAAGTGAATATGCGCGAACGTCTAACACGCTCGCGACGCACGCGTCAAGAAAAATGTGGAGTTTGCGAAAAGAAGAGAATCTTCGGCTTTATCAAGAAGAGAGAACGGATGGGAAGCAGAGCCGGCTAGTGCCGGTGCGCTTCATCGGTGTGACGCTGTCGACTGCGGGGCTTGCGACGCTCCGAGGAACCGTTGGAGCGGCCTCAGCCTTCGCTTTGTTTCTGTTCTGGACTGAGCCGCCGAGCAACGACCACGCTGTAGTGAAATCCCGAAAACACTGTGAAGCCGGCGACCAAATAAATCAGTACCTGCTCGGCGGCATGCAGGGCTGGTCCGTGGAAAACCGCCGCCGCCAGCACCGTGAACACCAGCAGAATCTGCACCGTGGTCGTAATCTTTCCGTAAATGGACGGCGGAAACCTGCGGTATCCTCCGGCCACCAGAATCACCGCCGCTGTCGTCAGGATGAGCACGTCCCGGCCGAGCACCAGGATCGTTAGCCACCAGCGAATCTGCCCCTCGAATGCCAACACCACAAAAGACGACGACAGCAGCAGTTTGTCCGCGATGGGATCGAGGTAAGCGCCCAGCGCCGTTTTCTGGTTCAGCGATCGCGCCAGCAGACCGTCCATTCCGTCCGTTAGCGCCGCGACCACCAGAATCGCCAGCGCCCACGAATAGCTCTTGTAGAAGATTAAGATGACGAAAAACGGCAGGAAACCCAGGCGCAGGAAGGTCAGTTGATTGGGAACCGTGAGGACCCGAGTCGCCATGGCTGAAGCTCCTGAGCTCCTGAAGCCGGTCAGGCAAACAGCGCCAGATAGTCCTTCAGCGTGCGGCCCACTTTCTGTTCAAACACGTCGGCCATCGACGGAATCGATCCACTTGGCTCGTCGAGCGAAATCCTCTCGATGCGCTGCATCGGGAAAAACACCGTCGACAAACCGACGCGGTCTCCCTCCGGATGCAAAACCTGCCGAACGAAATCGTCGAACGAGTTCAAGTCGATGCCGCGGATCGTGATGCCTGCGGGATGCAGCGCCAGTAGCTCACCCCAAACTTTTTCGCGGGGCGAATGCAGGCTGACGATGACGATTTGATTCAACTCCACGGAAGCACCCCTCTGCCAGCCATCCTAACGCAAATCAAGCCTCGTCCGCACCCCAAGCTGCGGGTCCTGTTGCGCGGCGTCAAGCGTTGCCTGCAAAAAAAATGCCCCTCGTTCAAATCGCAATCGTTTTCAGGTCGTTCGGAATTCGCAGAACCGGTTCCGTCAGCCTCTGCACCTCTTGCGGCGTCGTGCCGGGCGCCACCTCGCGCAGCACCAACCCATCCGGCGTCACTTCGATCACCGCCAGTTCGGTGACAATCAAATCCACCACCTCCACTCCCGTGAGCGGCAGGCTGCACTTGCAGAGAATTTTGGGCTGGCCTTCCTTGGTGGCGTGTTCCATGGCCGCGATCACGCGCCGCGCGCCCGCCACCAGATCCATCGCGCCGCCCATGCCCTTCAGCATCTTGCCCGGAATCGCCCAGTTGGCGAGGTTGCCCTTCTCGTCCACCTGCAAGCGCGCCCAGCACCGTTAGGTTCACATGCCCGCCGCGAATCATCGCAAACGAATCGGCGCTCGAAAAATACGAGGTGCCGGGAATCTCGGTCACGGTCTCCTTGCCCGCGTTGATCAGGTCCGGATCTTCCTCGCCCTCAAATGGAAATGGCCCTACGCCAAGCATTCCGTTTTCCGATTGCAGCACGACTTCCATCCCCGCCGGGATGTAATTCGCCACCAGCGTTGGCGTGCCGATGCCGAGGTTGACGTAATAGCCGTCGCGCAGCTCTTGCGCCACGCGCCGCGCGATCAGTTCCCTCTTGTCTGTCTCCACTCTCGGCACGATACCCTCCGCTCCCCTTGCGACCCAGCGACGACCCGCCTTACGCGCGCTGGCTCAACGTCTTCTTCTCGATGCGCTTCTCGTAGCCCTCTCCTTGAAAAATGCGATCGACGAAAATGCCGGGCGTGTGCACCTGATCGGGCTCAATCTCCCCGAGTTCGACCAAATGCTCCACTTCCGCGATCACCAAATCGGCCGCCGTGGCCATCACAGCGTTGAAATTTCGTGCCGTCTTGCGGTACACCAGATTGCCCCAGCGGTCTCCCTTCCATGCCTTGACGAACGCGACATCGCCGCGCAGCGCCGTTTCCAGCACGTACTTCCGCCCGCTGAACTCGCGCACCTCTTTGCCCTCAGCCACCATCGTGCCGTATCCCGTGGGCGTATAAAACGCTGGGATTCCCGCGCCGCCGGCGCGCATCCGCTCGGCCAGCGTTCCCTGCGGGTTCAACTCCACTTCCACTTCGCCGCTGAGCACCTGCCGCTCGAACAATTTATTTTCCCCCACATAGGTCGCGATCATTTTGCGGATCTGATGGGTCTGCAGCAGCAGGCCCGCGCCGAAATCCGATGACCCGGCGTTATTCGAGACCACCGTAAGGTTTTTCGTTCCCGCGCGCAGCACCGCGGCGATCAGGTTTTCCGGAATGCCGCACAGCCCGAAGCCGCCCATCAAAATAATGGCGCCGTCGCGCACACCGGCAATCGCCGCATCGGCATTGGCTACCCGTTTGTCCATGCACGCTTCCCGAAAAAAGTTTACTGCAAATCTCGCAGGATTTTGTAGACCTCGTTCGCCGCGGCAAATTCTTCTTCGAGCTCGCGGCCGCGCAAGTGCCGGCGGACATCCTCGATCGCTTGCGACAATCGGTCCAGCCCGGCTTCCAGATTATCCGTGTTCGTCAGAACGATGTCCCGCCACACGCCGTAGGGGCTGCCGGCCAAACGTAAGGCGTCGCGCAGTCCGCGCCCGGCGAGTGTCAGCGGCAAGCCCGTCTGGTCGGTCGCTTCGCGCACGACGCCGGCCAAGGCCACGGCCACCAGCTGCGGCAGATGCGAAACCACAGCGACGGCGCGGTCATGCGTCGCGGCATCCATCCACACCGGCCGTGCGCCAATCGCCTTGAGCAGCTCGAGAAATCCCGCGACGCGCCGGTCGGCATCGGCGTCGCTGGCCGCGCCAATCAGCGCATATTGCGCCCCGCGAAACAGCGTCGACTCCGCCGCATCCAGGCCCGAGCCTTCCTTGCCCGCCATCGGGTGCCCGCCGAGAAAACGCGCTGCGCCGGTAAACCTTTCCCCAGCCGCCGCGCAGACCGCACGCTTGGTGCTGGCAGCGTCGGTGACCAGCGCAATCGGCGCCACGTGCGAGGCAATATCCCGCAGCCGTTCAATCGTCAGCCCCACCGGCAGCGCAACGTAGATCAGATCCGCGCCCGCGAGCGCATCCGCCAGCTCGGCGTGCCCTTCATCGATCACGCCGCGCGCGCACGCGCGTGTGAGCACCTCCGGCTTGTCCCAGCCCACCAGGCGAGCGCCCGGCAGATGCGCGCGCGCTGCCAGCGCGAACGAGCCGCCGATCAGTCCGGTGCCCACCACCGCTACGCGAGTGAACGGCGCTGGCATCGTTCAGGCCAGGCGGCGGCCCACGGCCGGCGCGATCATGCGCAGCTCCGCCATCAATTGAGCGAATTGATCGAAGTACAGGGACTGCGCGCCGTCGGACAGCGCGTGCTCGGGGTCGTTGTGCACTTCAAGCAGCAAGCCGTCGGCGCCTGCGGCCACAGCCGCGCGCGCCATCGGCGAAACTTTGTCACGCCGGCCAGTGCCGTGCGACGGGTCGGCGAGAATCGGCAAGTGCGACAGTTTCTTGATCACCGGGATCGCCGCGATGTCCAGCGTGTTGCGCGTCGTAGGTCTCGAAGGTCCGAATGCCGCGCTCGCACAAGATCACGTCGTAATTGCCGCCCGACATGATGTATTCGGCGCTCAGCAGCAGCTCTTCCATCGTCGCCGACAGGCCGCGCTTCAAAAGCACAGGCTTGGCCACCTGGCCCAGCGCGCGCAGCAGGTGATAGTTCTGCATGTTCCGCGCGCCCACCTGCAGCACGTCCACGTACGGCAACATCAGCGAGATCTGCGACGGGTCCATCACCTCGCTGACCACCAGCAGTCCATTCTTGTCGGCCGCTTCGCGCAACAGAACCAGTCCCGGCTCGCCCAATCCCTGGAACGAGTACGGCGACGTGCGCGGCTTGAATGCGCCGCCGCGCAGCATCCGCGCGCCCAACTGCGCCACGCGCTCAGCGATCAGATTGATTTGCTCCGCGGTCTCCACCGCGCAGGGCCCTGCCGCAACCACAATCTCGTTCCCGCCGATCCGCACGCCTCTCGGCAATTCCACGATCGTGCCCTCGGGACGGAACGCGCGGCTCGCCAGTTTGTAGGGCTGCGTGATGCGCACAACCTCGCGCACGCCCGGCAGCACCTCCACGTCGCGCGTGTCGAAGTCCGGCCGCACGCCCACCGCGCCCAGCACGGTTTGCGAGGCGCCCGTCGACCGGTGAATGTCGAAGCCCAGCGCCACCAAGCGGTCGATCACGTGCTGGATCTGCTCTTCGCTCGCGCCCGCCTGCATCACCACTACCATGATCTTCGCTCGTCTCGATTCGTCCGCAACAAAACCGCGCGTTCAGATAGCTCGCCGCGCTCAGCGCCCGCTGCTGCCCGCCTTCTCATCGTCGCCCATCACCCGGCGCTCCACCGATCGCGCTTCATCCAGAATTCTCTCGAACAGCCGACGGATCGCCTGCGGCGCTGAGCGGCCCGCGGTTGGCCTGCTCGCGGCCTCCAGCACTTTACGCTCGCGCTCCGGCTGATAGAGCGGCGTGCCATCGACCTTCTTCAGCCGGCCGATCTCCAAGCACGCAGTGCGACCTTTCATTCAGCAGCTCGACCAAGTTTGCGGTCGATCTCGTCGATTTTGCGGCGCCAGTCTTCCACGCTCATCGTTCCGGCTCCCGCCGGCTCAATCCCGTGCAGTCCGGCCTGTTTGAGAATCCGTGCCCGCTCGCCCACCGCAGCCACGGCAGCCTCCGGCGTTGCCGCTCGCTCGATCTCCTGCACCAGCGCCGAGCCCACCACGGCGGCGTCGGCCAACCCTCCGAGCATCGAGACCTGCCCCGGCAAGCGAAATTCCGAAGCCCACCGCGATGGGCAACGTTGTTGCTCTTTCGCACGCGCCGCACCAGCGCCGGCAAATCCTCCGGCAGCGAGTCTTTCGTGCCGGTCACCCCGGTCCGCGAGATCACGTAGAGAAAGCCGCTCGACACTTCCGCAATCAGTCTCAAGCGCTCATCCGGCGAAGTCGGCGCCGCCAGAAAAATCGTGTCCAGTCCATGTGCCGCGAATGATCCGCCGATAGTCGCCCGATTCCTCCGGCGTCAGATCGGTGATCAGCACGCCATCGACGCCGGCTGTCGCCGCCCGCTCCGCGAACCGCGCCAGGCCCATTTGCAGCACGGGATTGTAGTAGCTGAAGAGCACCAGCGCCACGTCGCTCTTCCGGCGGATCGCAGCAGCGAGCTCCAGCACGCCTTCGAGCGTTGTGCCCGCGCGCAAGGCGCGTTCGCTCGAGCGCTGAATCACCGGCCCGTCCGCAAGCGGATCGCTGAACGGCACGCCCAGCTCGATCACATCGGCGCCGGCCTCGGCCAGCGCCAGCGCCAGCGATTCGCTGACCGCGAGCGACGGGTCGCCCGCCGTCAAAAACGCCACCAGGCCCATTTCGCCGCTTCTCCCGAAGCTCCGCAAATCGCCGCGCGATGCGCGTGGTCGCCGGAGCCGTCGGGGCCGGCTGAATTCATCGGGCGTCACAGCGAGCGCGCCAGAATGTCCATATCCTTGTCGCCGCGCCCGGACAAATTCAGGATCACGATTTCCTCGCGCGACATCCGCGGCGCGCGCATAATCAACTCTGCCAGCGCGTGCGCGCTCTCCAGCGCCGGAATGATTCCCTCGCGCCGGGCCAGTGTGCGCGCCGCCTCCAGCGCAGCTTCATCGCTCACCGCCGTGTACTCCGCGCGGTGCCGCTCCGCCAGCCAGGCGTGCTCCGGCCCCACCGCCGGGTAATCGAGCCCAGCCGACACCGAATGCGTGGTCGCAATTTGCCCGTCGCCGTTCTGCAGCACATACGTATAGGTGCCCTGCAACACGCCAGGGCGCGCGCCGGCAAAACCCTCGGCCGCCGCCAGCCGCGCCGCATGCTCGCCGAGCACGTGTCCGCGGCCTCCCGCTTCCACGCCCAGCATTTTCACGCTGGCATCTCCGAGAAACGCGTGAAACAGCCCGATCGCGTTCGAACCGCCGCCCACGCAGGCGACCAGCAGGTCCGGCAACCGCCCTTCGGCTTCGAGAATTTGTCCCCGCGCCTCTTCGCCGATCACTTTCTGAAAATCGCGCACCATCTGCGGATACGGATGCGCCCCGAGCACCGAACCGAGCAGGTAGTGCGTCGTCCGCACGTTGGTCACCCAATCGCGCATCGCTTCGTTGATGGCGTCCTTCAGCGTGCGGCTCCCGGAATCGACGCCCACCACTTCGCCCCCAACAAACGCATGCGCACGACGTTGAGCTGCTGCCGTTCCATGTCCTCGGTGCCCATATAAACGACGCATTCGAGCCCAAATCGCGCCGCCACCGTGGCCGTCGCCACGCCGTGCTGCCCGGCGCCAGTCTCCGCGATCACGCGGCGCTTTCCCATGCGCACGGCGAGCAAGCCCTGGCCCACGCAGTTGTTGATCTTGTGCGCGCCGGTATGCAGCAAATCTTCGCGCTTCAGATAAATCCGCGGCCCGCCCAGATATTCGCTAAGGCGCGGGGCAAATTGCAGCGGCGTGGGCCGCCCAGCGAAATTGCGCAGCAGAAAATCAAGTTCGCGGCCAAACTTCGCGTCGGCTCGCGCCTCGGCATAGGCGCGCTCGAGTTCCTCGAGCGGCGCCACCAGCGTCTCCGGAACGTATCGCCCCCCGTACGGGCCAAAACGCCCGCGAACATCCGGCCAAGTCTGCGTTGCCCGTATTCATCGCGTGCTCCTCTCGCCTCCGCCGTCCGGTTGGCAACTTCCACCGCCCGCAGCAACTCTCGCAGCGCGCCGGGATCTTTTTTGCCCGGACGCGCTTCCACTCCGCTGGCGACATCCACCGCGTACGGCCGCGCTTCCGCAATTGCCTGCGCGACATTATCCGGCCGGATCCCGCCCGCCAAAATCACGCGTCCATAGCGATTCGCGCGCCGAGCCAAACGCCAATCCGCCGTCTTGCCGGTGCCGCCATGCAAACCCTCGCGAAACCCATCGAGCAGAAACGCCGACGCCGCGCCATAGCGCCGCAAAGTCGGCCAAGCGAAATCCCGGCCGTACTCCGAAAGCCTTGATCACGCTAAACCGCTCGGCCAAAGCGCGTACCTCTTCGACTGTCTCATCGCCATGAAGCTGCACGGCGCCCAGGTGCAGCGCACGCGCCAATGCAGCCACCGCCTCCGCCGGCCAGTTCACGAACACACCCACGACACTCACGGCAGGCGGAAGCCGCCGGATAATCTCCCACGCGCGTCCCGGGCTCACCGATCGCGGGCTTGGCGGGTAGAAATTAAACCCCAGCGCATCGGCGCCCAAATCCACGGCCAGCCGCGCATCCGCCCAATTCGTCACCCCGCAGATTTTTACGCGCACACGGGTGTGGGCGCTACCGGAAGCCCTCGTCATCTTGGCGCCTCGCATTCGCGCACCCAGCGCGATATCTCAGCCGTTCAGCAGGCGCCGCAAGCCCCGCGCCCGGATCGGCTTCCCGCATCAGGTGCTCGCCAATCAGAAACGCGTCGAACCCAGCCGCGCGCAGCCGCGCCAGATCTTCCGCCGAACGCAGCCCCGACTCGCTCACGGCAATGCAACCGTCGGGAATCTCCGCAATCAATTCGAAAGACGTTTCCACGCGCACCGCCAGCGTGTGCAGGTCTCGATTGTTCACGCCCACAATGCGCGCGCCAGCCGCAATCGCGATATCCAGCTCGTCCCCCGTATGCACCTCGACCAGCGGCTCCATCTTCAGCTCGCGCCCCAGCGCGATCAGTTCATCCAGTGCAGCCCGGCTAAGCGCCGCGACAATCAGCAGAACGGAGTCCGCATTCGCCGCCCGCGCCTCCCACACTTGCCACGGCTCAACGATGAAATCCTTCCGCAGCACGGGTATCGAGGTCGCCGCGCGTGCATCGCGCAGATGCGCCAGCGCGCCTTGAAAAAATCCCTCCTCGGTCAGCACTGAAAGCGCCGCCGCTCCCGCTTCTTCGAAGCCCCGCGCCAGCGATGCCGGCGCGAAATCCTCCCGCAGCAGGCCCGCCGAGGGCGAAGCCTTCTTTAACTCCGCGATCACATTGTCTGATCCCGGCAGAGGGCGCCAGCGAAATCGCGCACCGGATCGGCCTTCTGCGCCGCCATGCGCAACACCGCTTCCGGCACCACGCGCTGCCGATGCGCCACCTCCGCCCGGCGCGCTTCGACAATGCGCCCAAGCACCGTACCCGAATTAGTCTGTACTGACGACAAGGATGCCCCTCTCCAGAGCGTAGAAAACGCTTGCAGGCAAAAGACTTATGCTATGCCGCGGCAGGCACCATGTCAATTTCACCCATTTTGGGGTAGTGGGTCAGTCTGAATCTCGACCACGCTTGGCGGTCTTCGTCTTCAACGTAGGCTTAATATCGAGTGGCCGGACTAGAACCCATGTGGTGTCGCGGTTGCAGGAACCGCAGCGGGGAAATTGCTGACCATCGAGGATTGTCCTTTCTTTCGGGTGGCAGGCCGATTCGTAAATTCCTGCAACTCGATTAACGTCGCCCGTTCCCTCTGGCATAGCGGTTCCAGCTTATATCAAAAAACACCGCGGCAAACACCCAGCCGTTATGCCCAATAGCTAGCCCTATTACCCCGCAAATCACGTCTCCAAGACGGTATCCAACAGTACTAGGGCGACAGAACGGAGGTCCTATACCTATCCCCGTCACGAAGAGCCATCATGCCTGACAACGGGGGAGCAAATGAGGGCTACCACCATGAGCAAGCGATCCCTGAGCATACTGCTCTTGATTCTGCTTTTAGCCCTGTCATCGCGCGCAGGCGATGTTCAAGGGAATATCATCATCGAGAAAAAGCTTACCAAGCCCCGCGTCACCCCAGCCGCGGACCTCTATGAGCGTGGCGTCGCCGTGCCGCTGGCCGCGGATCAGAAACAAGACCCGCTGGCCTACGAGCGCACTCATGTCGTGATCTATCTCGAAGGGGACGGCCCAACGCCGGCGTCACCGCCGATATGAGTCAGCAAGATCGGAGTTTTACGCCGGATTTCATCGTCGTGCCGGCCGGTTCGACGGTCTCCTTCCCAAATCTCGATCCGATCTTTCACAATGTCTTTTCCCTCTCCAAAGCGAAGTCGTTCGATCTCGGCAACTATTCGAAAGACCATACGCGGACGGTTACGTTTACCAAGCCTGGCATCGTTTTTGTCGGCTGCCATCTCCACGCCAATATGTCCGCCGTGATTGTCGTGACGCCAAATCGCTGGGCCACCACCGGGGATCCGGATGGCCACTTCACTCTGCAAGGCGTGCCGCCGGGCACTTACACGATCGTGGCCTGGCACAAAACGGCGGGATTCTTCCGCAAGAAGATCGAAGTCACCGCGAACCACACCGCCTCGGTCGAGTTTGCGATTCCCATCGATGAAAACGGCGCTCGCGATCGAGGCCAGCAAGTGAAAATGCGTTTAAGCACGCGCGCCTTTTTGTGGTCCTTCGTGCCGTTCGCGTTGCTGCTGGCGGGAAGTTTCTGGGTGATCCAGCGGCAGGTGCAGTCGACGGTGCGCGAGGGATTGCATTCCTCGCTGCGTGACGCCCATCAGTCGATGGCACGCATGCGCGAGCAGAGTGAGCTTCAGAACAGCCGTTTCCTGCGCATCGTCGCCGAAAACCCATCTCTCAAATCGGGGCTTCAACTGTTGCTCTCCGATCCAAAAAGCGGAGCAGCTCGGCTAACCGTCGAAGACCAGTTGCGCCAGATCGCCGAATCTCTCCGTTTCGATTTCCTGGTTATCTCCGATCCGAGCCGCGCTCCGCTAGCGGGCGTCATTGCGGATCGATAATCAGCTCGTGGCCATGGATGTACGCGGATGAACCCGCCACTCGCAGGATTTTTTACGCTGGGCGATAACACCTACCAGGTGAACTCATTTCCAGTCGACGTCAATCAGGAAAATATCGGCATCCTGTCCATCGGCGAGCGCTTCGATCTCTCCGAGTTCAGCTCCCCCACCGTTCTCGCGCAGAACGGCAAAATCCTGCGATCAAGCGTTCCTCGAGCATCGGCCGGCGAACTCGAAGCTTCACTCGATCGCTGCCAGCAGCAAGCCGAGTGCGAAGTGAAGCTCGCCGGCGAAACCTACCTGACCTTGCCGTCCGACAGCATTCGTTTCGGAAATGGCTACATGCTGCGCTCGTTCCAAAGCGTCGATTCCGTCAGCAGCTCCTGTGCAAGGCGTTCTGCGCCGCGTGTTTTTGATCGCCGCTCTCGGCGCCATGCTGGCCGCGGCCGCACTGACTTTTTTCTCCTCGCGCTCGATCGCTCGTCCCATCGCCTCGGTGGTCACACGGCTTCGCGAAGGCGAAAAAACGGGCCTCTTGCCGATGTTTCAGTCCAAGCCCACGGGGATTCAGGAGATCAGCGACCTGACCGACAGTTTCAACCGCACGGCGACATCCCTGCGCGAAAGCCGCGAGAACCTGCAGCAGGCCTATATCGAGTTTGTCGGATCGCTCGCCAGCAGCCTGGACGCGCGCGACGACTACACCGCCGGCCATAGCCGTCGCGTCAGCGACTACTCCTGCGCGATCGCCAAGGCCATGAGCCTTCCGGCAGAGGAAATCGAGATGATTCGCATCGGAGGCCTGCTCCACGACATCGGCAAGATCGGCGTGTCCGACAGCATCCTGAGAAAGCCCGGCAAGCTTACGACCGATGAGATGGCCATGTTGCGCCAGCATCCCACGATCGGCCGCAGAATTCTCGAAGGCGTTCGCGGCTTCCAGGCCTACCTCCCCATCGTCGAGCTGCACCACGAAAATTGGGACGGCACCGGCTATCCCCTTCGGCTTTCCGGCAAGAGCATTCCCCTCTGCGCGCGCATCGTGCACGTTGCCGACACCTACGATGCGATGACCACCGCCCGGCCCTACCGCTCCGCGTTGAGCCATGAAGTCGCGCATGCCGAACTTCGCAGGTGTTCGGCGACCCAGTTCGATCCGGAGGTCGTGCAAGTCTTCATTCACCTGGAGGAAATCGGATATCCCGGCGCGCAACACGCGGCCGGCACAGAAACGGCGTCGGGGCCGCGCCGTTTCACAACCTCGCAGACCGTCTCCGGCGACGATTTATCGACGAGCGAGGATCATGTGAAAACGCGTCTGATCCTGATCTGCCTCTTCTCGCTCGCTTTGGCGACCGGCCTGGCCGCCCAAACGCAAGAGGCTAATTCCGGCTTTGAATTGAACAGCACGTTCAGCGGAGAGGCTCTGTACTCCCCGCAACTCTCGATCCCATCGCGCGACAATGTCCCCCGCTATGGGCGCTTTTCGCGCCGTTTTGTATCCCACCTGGAAGCTCAGCAAGCACTGGACGTTATTCGGCAGCGTGCAGGCCTATTCCCGGCCCTATTTCTATGCAGAATTCTCGCGACGCCGGGACAATTCCTCGGCGAAAACATTCTCCAAGCCAATCGTGAGCTACTCGCAGTTCTGGGGCAATCGCTCCGTGATCGTTCGCGTCGGCGAATTATCTTCTGCCTTCGGATCGTTCCTGTTGCGATACGACGACGCGGTCAATCCCCTGGTCGATATGCCCGCGTCCTACGGCTACTATTACAAGGAAGTCACCACCGCTGGTTTGCCGGGCGCGGAAGTGGACACCACCTTGGGCAAGCTCGACACGCGCCTTCAATTCACAAACTCCTCGCCCGCGAATCCGCTGCCTCTCACCAGCCGCGATCAATATGGTGATTGGACCGCGGGCGCAGGCTACACGATCTTCCAGGGTTTTCGCGTGGGAGCTTCCGCCTACAGGGGACCTTATCTGGATCGTCAGTACGCCTATTTCTTCCCGGGTGAATCCGACCCCGTCGACCTACCCGCCACAGCCGTCGGCGCTGACGTCGAATGGGGCCACGGCCCTTGGAACGTGAACGGCGAATGGCAACGATTCCAAATGGATTACCACGCAATCCCCACCTTCATTACCGACGTCGCCTACGCCGAAGCGCGCCTGACGGTACGGCCGCGCTGGTACGTCGCCACCCGCGTCACTTCTCAGCGGCCAAACGAAGGCACAAACTCACAGGTCTATGAATTCGCCGTTGGTTATCGTCCAGGCGCCCACGAACTCATGAAGGTTGACTACGAGATCCAGCAGGGTCCCAGCATTGTGGGCGCGTCGCAGAACACCCTCGCCGTTCAGTTCGTCACCTCCCTGCACATGTTCTCCCTCGCAGGCCGTTAAAACCTGGACGTCGAGACAGGATCGAAGATATGGATCGGCAATAGCGGGACGGCGATTGCTGATCGGCGATTTGGGGTTGGCGATAGAGGGCGGCGATAGAGGGCGGCGATAGAGGTGCGGCGATAGGAGGCGGAGATAGGGGGCGGAGCCTTAGAGTTTGCTTGGCAACCTAGGGGGTCGGGGCTTCAGCCCCGACATAAAGCCTGCGTTTTCATTGGGCCTTCAGGCCCTGAAGTGACTCTGAACCGGGTTATCACACACTCCCGCATAAAATGCAAAAATACGACTTTAGCCCTGAAGAACAACCAATTGAATTTGCAGCTTACCGAACGGCGCAGGAACGGTGGGGGGGCGGAATCAATCCGTCCCCGCCGCCGTAAATCTGAAAAAATCCGAGGCGAGGCCGCCCGGATTAGCTGTTCTTGCTCGCAGGCGTCGTCGTTGGGGTAGACGTGCGCGCCGCAGGCTGCGGTGCCGCCGGCGCTGCCGTTGCCGCCCGCGCGAACGATGGCTTGTCGAGATCCTTCTCCGCGCCGCCTTCCGCGTGGCGATCGATCTCGATCGAGCCTTTGAAGTACGCGCCGTCTTCGATCATGATGCGCGCGGTCGTCAAATCGCCCACCACCGACCCGTCCTTCTTGATCTCAATGCGGTCGCGGGCGCGCAGATTGCCCTTGACGCTGCCATACACGACGACTTCGCGAGCGACCACATCGGCGGTCAATTTCGCGCTCGCTCCCACCGTCAGTTTCCGGTCCTCGAGCTGAATTAGACCTTCGACGCTGCCGTCGACATGCAGGTCCTCGTTCCCTGAGATTTCGCCCTTGACGTGCAAACTCGCGCCCAGCCGAGCCGTCGAACCGGCTGGCGTGGTAGCCAGCGGGCGCATCGCGTCGCTGCTCATAGCTTTATCCTCCCGGATTGAAGAAACAGGCGTGCTTGGACTGCTTGGATTGCTCGGAGTTTGCTCCGGAACGCTGGGCGAAGCCGGAGCCGATGATGCAGATGGTGCGGATGGTGCCGCTGCTTCAGGTTTTTTATTTCCCCACATTAGGCCCTCATTCGGTCAGCCAGTTTCACCGCTCGATTCTGGCGTTAGACCGGGGTGGCAGACACTCTAGACCGCCGTTTCAGAACGGGGCAAGTCGTTATGCGGCTGGGTGTGCTTGAGAGTAACGCGCCAACAACACGTTTGCAAGCGCCAAAACCTAGCGCGAACGCGAGGGGCAAAGCGGGATCAGTATTTTCGAAGCACTCCGATGACCCGTCCTTGAATCTTCACGTCGGAAGCAGGCACGATAATCGCCTCCATCTCGGAGTTGGCCGGTTGCAGCCGAATTTTTCCGCCCGGCTCGCGATAGAAGCGCTTGAGCGTGGCATCGTCCCCACCCACCAACGCCACCACGATCTCGCCTGCGTTGGCCACTTGCGTTTGCTCTACGACCACGAAGTCGCCGTTGAGGATGTGGTCCTCGACCATCGAGTTGCCTTTCACCTGCAATACAAAACTGTTGCCGCCCCGCGCGAACTCGCCCAGCGAAAACGTCTCGTGCTCCTCGACTGCCTCGAGTGGCCGGCCCGCGGCAATTCGGCCTAGCAGCGGCAGCTCCACCGAGTGCCGCTCGATCACTTGCTCGCGCACCGATTTCGGTAATTGCGTTACCTCAATCGAGCGGCTTTGATTGTAACCGCGGCGAATGAACCCCTTGCGCTCCAACGTGCCAATATGTTTATGCACCGTCGCGAGCGACGTCAGCCGCAGCGCTTTCGCGATCTCCTCGAAGCTCGGCGAATACCCTTGCTTGTTCACGAAGCTCACCAGAAAATCCAGCACTTCCTTCTGCCGCTTGGTAAGGGTCATGGCGCGCCTCCGACGAAGCTTTTCTATGTACGGATGAGTACGGAGCCGCAGTATAGGCGAATCAAAGGCGAATAATCAAGCACTCTTTTTCAGCGCCTCATCTATGCCCGCGCGCGCCGCCTACCGCGACGCCCGGCCGCAAGAAGTTCCAAAAACTCGCACGCCTGCGCCCGAAAATTCCGCTGCGGTTACTCTGCCGCCTCACCATTCGTCTTGCGAACGTCCAAACCTCGGCCGAATTGTGTTATATTTAGAAATCGGCGTCCCCCGTAGGGGTACCACCTATAGATAAAACAGCTAGACAAACAGCGAACAAGCAGCCAGGCTAAAACGCTAAGAAACGTGCAATCTGAACGAAGAATCTAATCTAAGGGTAGGGATAATTACGAACTCATGGCAACCATCACCGATACAGTAGCTACCAAACGGCAGCAACGGCAAGTCCTCGATCGAGCTGTGGTCCGCTTCGCCGGTGACTCCGGCGACGGCATGCAGATCACCGGAAATCAATTCACCTCGACCACCGCTCTCTTCGGCAACGATCTGGCCACCTTTCCCGACTATCCGGCCGAAATTCGCGCCCCTGCGGGCACGCTGCCGGGGGTGAGCGGATTCCAGATCCAGTTCTCCTCTAGCGACGTCTTTACGCCCGGCGATAGCGTCGACGTGCTCATCGCCATGAATCCAGCGGCGCTCAAGATGAACGTGAAGGACCTGCGCACCAACGGCATCTTGATCGTGAACAGCGACAGCTTCGCCCCCGGCGACCTGAACAAAGCCCACATGACCTCGAATCCGCTCGAGGATCATTCGCTCGACGGCTACCGCCTGTTCCCGGTTCCGCTCGAGAAGTTGACGCACGCCGCTCTCGAAGGCCTGGGCCTCGATGCCAAGAGCATGAATCGCTGCAAGAACTTCTTTGCCCTGGGCATGTGCTATTGGCTCTACAACCGGCCCATGGATCACACCTACGCCTGGCTCGATGACAAATTTAAGAACAAGCCGCTGCTGGCCGAAGCCAACAAGCTGGCGATGAAGGCCGGCTACTCCTATTGCGAGGCCACCGAAGCCTTCCAGGTCAGCTACGAGATTCCGCCGGCCAAGCTCGCTCCCGGCGTGTATCGCAATCTGAGCGGCAATCAAGCCTTGGCCATGGGATTTGTCGTCGCCGCTCACCAAGCTGGAATACCGCTTTTCCTCGGCTCCTATCCGATCACGCCAGCCTCCGACATTCTTCACGAGCTGTCCGGCTACAAGAATTTCGGCGTGCTGACGTTCCAGGCCGAAGACGAAATCGCCGCGGTCACCTCAGCCATCGGTGCCGCCTATACCGGCGCATTGGCCCTGACCACAACTTCCGGTCCGGGCATGGCGCTCAAAACCGAAGCCATGGGCCTCGCCGTGTGCGTCGAGCTGCCCCTGGTGATCTGCGACATTCAGCGCGGAGGCCCCTCCACCGGGCTGCCGACCAAGACCGAGCAAGCCGACCTGTTGCAGGCCATGTATGGCCGCAACTCCGAGGCGCCCATCCCCGTTTTGGCGCCGTCCACCCCAGGCGATTGCTTCTGGGTCGCCGTCGAAGCCAGCCGCATCGCCCTCAAATACATGGTGCCGGTGATCATCCTTTCCGACGGTTACCTCGCCAACGGCGCCGAGCCGTGGCGCATCCCGAACGTCGACGAGATCCCGGCGTTCCCGGTGCATTTCGAAACCAATCCCCAGGGCTTCCTGCCGTACAAGCGCGATCCCGAAACGCTCGCGCGCCCCTGGGCCATTCCCGGCACGCCTGGCCTCGAGCACCGCGTCGGCGGCCTCGAAAAGCAGGACGTCACCGGCAACGTGAACTACGAGCCGCTGAACCACGAAAAGATGGTTCGCATGCGCGCCGCAAAGATCGAAGCGATCATGCAGGACGTTCCCGACGCAGTCCCGGCGGGCGATCCCGATGGCGATCTGCTGATCGTTGCCTGGGGCTCGACGTACGGAGCGATCACCGCCGCCCTGAAAACGGCACGCGACAAAGGCAGCCGCATTGGCCACGTGCATCTGCGCTATCTCAATCCCCTGCCGCGCAATCTCGGCGAGCTTCTCACGCGCTACCGGAAAGTGCTGGTCCCGGAAATGAACATGGGCCAGCTTGAGCATGATTCTCCGCGCCAAGTATCTAGTCGACGCGGAGGGTTACAACAAGATTCAAGGCCAGCCCTTCAAGGTGTCCGAGCTGGAAGCCAAAATCGCGGAAGTCTTGGAGCTAAGGACCCGCCAGGAGAGATTAGGAAAAAGACCATGACCACGACAATGCCTGTTCTGACCAAAAAAGACTTTCAGACCGACCAGGAAGTTCGCTGGTGCCCGGGCTGCGGTGACTACGCCATTCTTTCCGCCGTGCAGGCGATTCTCCCCGAGCTCGGAATCCCGCGCGAAAAGTTCGTGGTGGTGTCGGGAATCGGCTGTTCCAGCCGCTTCCCCTATTACATGAACACCTTCGGCTTCCACTCCATTCACGGGCGCGCGCCCGCGGTGGCCACGGGAATCAAGGTCACCAATCCCGACCTGGACGTCTGGGTGGCCACCGGAGACGGCGATTCGCTCTCCATCGGCGGCAATCACACCATTCACATGTTGCGCCGCAACGTGGGCGTCAAGATCCTGATGTTCAATAACAAGATCTACGGCCTCACCAAGGGCCAATATTCGCCGACTTCCGAATTCGGCAAGAAGACCAAGTCCACTCCGTTCGGTTCGGAGGCGCGGCCGTTCAATCCCATCGCTCTGGCGCTCGGCGCGGAAGCCACCTTCGTCGCGCGTTCGGTCGACGTCTTCCAGCAACACTTGAAAGAGATCTTGAAAAAGGCCGCCGCGCACAAAGGCTCGGCGTACGTCGAAATCCTGCAGAATTGCAACATCTTCAACGACGGCGCCTGGTTCGGCGTCACCGAAAAAGAAGCTCGCAGCGAGCATGTCCTCTACTCGAACACGGCAAGCCGCTGGTGTTCGGCAAGAACCGCGACAAGGGCATTCGCCTGAACGGCCTCGATCTCGAAGTCGTCCAACTCGGCAACGGTATCGCCGAGCGCGATCTGCTCATCCACGACGCCGAATACCGCAACCCGGCCTACGCCTTCTTGCTGGCCAAGATGGAGGAGCTGCCCGGCTTCCCGACGCCCATCGGCATCTACCGCTCTTGGGACAACATCTCGCGGTACGAAGACAACGTCGCAGATCAGGTCACGCGAAGTCACCGCCAAGCGCGGCCCCGGCGACCTCACCAAGCTCCTGCGTTCCGGCGACACCTGGGAAGTTCGCTAGCACTCAGACCGCAAGCGCTCGCGAGCACTCAGGTGGCCAGCGCTCGCCAGCTAACTCATTAGCCACAAAAGAGCCGGTACAAACGTACCGGCTCTTTTTTTCGCCCGACGACGCCCCTTCGAGCCCTCTATTCTTGACTCTGCTCCTCGCTTCCCCAACGCGACAAATTACTTATCATTTTGGTCGGAGCGATGTAGCTCTCATCTTGTTTCCGTGCGTCCTGCGAAACAACTTTGGACAACAGCGGCTCGTCTCTCAGTGTTACCGCTCTCCCGCTCTCCCGCTCTCCCGCTCTCCCGCTCTCCCGCTCTCCCGCTCTCCCGCTCTCCCGCTCTCCCGCTCTCCCGCTCTCCCGCTCTCCCGCTCTCCCGCTCTCCCGCTCTCCCGCTCTCCCGCTCTCCCGCTCTCCCGCTCTCCCGCTCCTCCCCGCTCTCCCGCTCTCCCGCAATTCGCTCTCTCCACCCACTAATTCCCCGCGCCCAAACGGTCATTCCGAGCGAAATGGCGGCCAGCTTTTTCCTGCGTCCCGTTCCTAAGGACGCGCCGCCACGCAGCCGAGGAATCTCTCAGTCTCTCTGGTTATGACCCGATTGCGATTGCGGCAGCGTATGCCTGATCCAAGTGCTTTATCGACGCGCATGGAAGCCCCACGACGAGGTCCGGGCCATCCCCCTTGCGCCAACACCAGCGCCGCAAAATTGCCGCGGTGGTGGGTCGCAGCGCCCAAGGAGAGTCCCGCAAGGAACGGCGCAAACATAGCGCAGCGCGGAAGCACTGGGAAGTAAATCGAAGCAGGGGAAGCCCTCGAGGCGCGGCACAAAGACAGGACCGCACAGCTCTCAGCTTTTTCGGGTTTGGATTACGAACACACCAACGACGTGGGCTTATCTCAACTGGCAGACTCAGAATGGCGAGACTATTCGTCTATCCGCCCAAGCCCGTCGACTCGGAAACCACGCGTGGCGCGACCGGCAACGAGTGAGGCTCGTTGAAGTAATTTACTTCATTCAGCCTGTGGTACATGCGTCCAGCGATCTCGGAGGCTCGCGGGCCGGTGTCCATCACGCTGTGCCCGCGCATCAGAATCGCCACGACGATCTTCGGGTGGAGCTGATCAGCGTAGGAAACAAACCATCCGACGTGCGAAGCGGAATCCGAACAGGTCCCGGTCTTGCCGAGCAGTTGCTCTTGCCCGTTTTCGCCTGCGTAGCTGCGGCGCGCCGTGCCATACATCACCGCGGCCAGCATGCCGTCGCGAATATCCGGCAGCAGCGGTTCGATGTCCAGCTTGCGCTTGACGCGCGGCGTGAAATTCTCTTTTTCCTGCTCCGAGCGGGGATACTGCAAGTAATAAATGGTGCCGCCATTGGCCAGCGTCGCGGCGACCGAAGCAAGCTGCAGCGGCGTAATCTGGATGCCCTCGCCGAAGCTCGACATCCTCGCAACGCCGCCGTTCTTCGGCGGTTCCGACGGCAGCGCGCCGGGCTGTTCTTCCGGCAGGTTATAACCGGCCAGTTCTCCTAAGCCGAGCAGCCGCGCATATCGCGATACGGTCTCAAACCCCATCCGCCGGCCCAACTCCTCGAAGAATGCGTTGTTCGAGTGCGCCAGCGCTTCCACCAAGTTCAAGTACCGCCGTGGCGCCACCGAGATCATCGTGTCTCGCGTGACCACACCCTCTTCCAGCGCCGCCACCGCAATCACAGGCTTGATCGTCGAGCAGGGGATGAAGCCCGAGGAGAAAGCCAGCTTCTGGTTGACCACGCTTAGAATCCGGCCATTGTTCGGGTCCAGCGCCACCACGGATCCATTGTAAGGACCGAGCGCCGACAACGGCCGCCTGCCGCACAACCGGGTCGTCGTAGAGAGCGAGATCGCCCTTCGCTGAGTCGGCTAGCGTAGGGACGGCAACAATTGAGTGAATGGCCGGGTGAACAGGCTTTCGCGCCCGCACCGACCCACTGGTCGATTTCGACGCGGTCGCCGAGGCGCTACCTACAGCCAAGCTCGGCCGCGGCACGCACATCAGCGCCGCCACAACAATCAAACCTACCGAGTTGAATCGATTCATGCGACTCACCATTTAGAAAGTGCGGGCTCTAACCTGTAACCCGCGTTAAGAAACCCTGTAGGCCGTCTACGGGCAACACCTTAGCGCCCGAAGAGTGACGGAAACAAGAATTGTAGAATAAGGTCGCGCCGACACGCAATAGCCAATCGGCTCCAGCCTACTTCTAGTACCCCCCTCTTACTCTGTCCCGGTGGGTACGATCACATCATCGGCAAACGGGGCGGGAGCTTTAGCTTCAGCAGCAAAAAACTGAGCGCTCAGACTCTATGCGCCAACTAGGGAATCGGGGCTTCAGAGCTTGTTCGGCAACTTCGATGGTTAAGGTCGGCCTAGGGGATCGGAGCTCTAGCGCCGACATAGACATAAGAGTCGTGCCTCCCCAAAGCCTTTAGGCCCGAAGGCCACTCCGGGGAGGGCAGGCCGACCTTAGGGGGTCGGAGCTTCAGCTCCGACATAAGAGCCGTGTTTCCCCAGGGCCTTCAGGCCCTGAAGCCACTCCGGGGGGCAGGCCGGCTTTAGGGGGTCGGAGCTTCAGCTCCGACATAAAGAGCTGTGCTCCCCTGGGCCTTCAGGCCCTGAAGCCAGTCCGGGATCGCGACGGTCGAGGCCCCGCCGAGAGCCCCCTGAGTAGGTTGCGAGAAAGCCGCGGCGCAGACGGTCTGTTATACGCTTTTCTAGCGACCCTTCGCCGGAACGCTGACCGCCGCCCGATTCCCGCCTGCTGCCGCCGCCTGCGCTTGCACCGCCGGGCTTTTCCTGCTTCTCAGCCCCGTTCGGTGCCGCCACCGTAGTCGCAGCCGCAGTCGCCGGCGCTTCCGAGTTCGGCAGACCCAGCTTCTTGCGCAGCGTCGATTCTAGTTTGGCGCGGATGTCGGTGTGTTCCTTCAGAAACGTCCGGGCGTTGTCGCGTCCTTGCCCCATCCGCTCGCCGCCAAAACTCAGCCAAGTGCCGTTCTTGTCGACGATCCCCTGCTCCACTCCAAGATCCAGCATGTCGCCTTCGAGCGAGATGCCTTCGCCATAGATGATGTCAAATTCAGCCTCACGAAACGGCGCCGCCACCTTGTTCTTTACCACTTTGCCGCGCGTCCGCGAGCCGATCACGCGATCGCCTTCCTTGATCGACTGAATGCGCCGCACATCCAGGCGAATCGAGGCGTAGAATTTCAGCGCGCGGCCGCCCGTGGTCGTTTCCGGATTGCCGAACATCACTCCGATTTTCTCGCGAATTTGGTTGATGAAAATCAGGCAGGTGCGCGACTTGGAGACGATGCCCGTCAACTTGCGCAGCGCTTGCGACATCAGCCGCGCCTGCAAGCCCATCTGCGGATCGCCCATCTCGCCTTCGAGTTCGGCGCGCGGCACCAGCGCCGCCACCGAGTCCACCACCACCACGTCCACGCCGCCCGAACGAATCAGCGTCTCGGTAATCTCCAGGGCCTGTTCGCCGTTGTCCGGCTGCGACACCAGCAAATTATCCACGTCCACGCCCAGCCTGCGTGAATAGGCGGGATCGAGCGCGTGCTCGGCGTCAATGAACGCCGCCTGCCCGCCGACCTTCTGCGCCTGCGCGATGACGTGCAGCGCCATCGTCGTCTTGCCGCCTGACTCCGGGCCGAAAATCTCGATCACGCGTCCTCGCGGAAAGCCCCCGACGCCGAGCGCGGCGTCCAGGCTGACCGAGCCGGTCGGAATGACGCTGACCGGTACCAGCACGTCCCGGTTACCCAGGCGCATGATGGAACCCTTGCCGTACTGCTTTTCAATCTGCGCGATGGCCGACTCCAAAACCTTGCCGCGTTCATCTGTCACGAAGCACCCCGATTAAAAATATCGCCGATTAGATATCGCCGGGACTCGGCCAAACTGCCAAAGCAACCCGCGAAGCCGGCCGCCTCTCACTATGTCGCGTTGCCAGCCGGCATCCTACCACGTGGCGAACAAAAAGCAAATACTTTCTCTACCTCAAAATCACCCGCGCATCATCCGCCGCTTCCCGCCCCCGCGCAATGGGTCAACCGTCTCTACCGCACCGGCGGCGCGCTCATGCTCGCACACATACTTTGGGGCGCATCGGTAACCGAATCTTTCAGCTTCCGCCGCAAACGATACGCTCCGCAGCTTTCTCGCGTCAACGCGCGTGCGTCAGCGGCGACACTCTACGTAGATGAATATTTGTAAAAGCCGCGCCCCGATTTGCGCCCCAGCCACCCGGCTGCGACCATTCTGCGCAGCAGCGGACACGCGCGAAATTTCGGATCGCGAAATCCATCGAAAAGCACGTCCAGAACATCGACGCAAACATCCAGGCCCACGAAGTCCGCGAGTTCCAGAGGACCCATCGGATGATTCATGCCCAGCTTCATCACCTCGTCCACGGCGGCAGGCTCGGCCACGCCTTCCATCACGCAAAACGCGGCTTCGTTGATCAGCGGCATCAGCACGCGGTTCGACACGAACCCAGGGGAATCGTTTACGGCCACCGGCTTCTTGCCGATCTTCTCGCAGAGCTGCATGGTGGCCTCGAAAGCCTCGTCGCCAGTTTGCAGCGCGCGAATCACTTCGACCAGCGCCATCACCGGAACCGGATTCATGAAGTGCATGCCCAGAAAACGGTCGGGGCGGCCGGTCGCCGCGGCCAGCAGCGTCACGGAAATCGACGACGTGTTCGTCGCCAGAATCGCGGGGGCCGGAGCGCGCGATCGGCCGCCGCCAGCACCTCGCGCTTGATCTCCAGCCGCTCGGGAACCGCCTCGACCACAAAATCCGCAGCCGCGATCGCAGCCATGTCCGTGACCGGCTGGATGCGCGCAAGAATCCCCGGCTTATCGGCGGCGAAGATCACGTCCTTCTTGATTTCGCGGTCGAGATTTTTTGAGATGGTTGCCAGCGCGCGATCCAAAAAGCTCTGCTCGACGTCGCGCAAAATCACCGTGTAGCCGCAGCGCGCAAAAACGTGCGCGATGCCGTTGCCCATGGTCCCCGCGCCAAGCACAGCCACGGTGCGAATCGCGCCCACGTCGCTCATCGTCGCCTCGTCAATGCGCTCGTCCCGTCCGTGCATTGTCCTGTCCATGCTGGCCCTCAATACGCCGTCTCGATACGCCGTTCTCATGCGCACTCAACACGCGCCGCCGTCACTGCGCAGAAACGGTGTCATCCCGAGGCCCGAAGGCCGAGGGATGTGCTTTTGATCCGCACTCACATCAATGCGCCCACGCTCGCTCTCATCGCGCGGCCCTTCATCCGCGCCGTCAATCCAGGCTGCCTTGCTCGATGACCACGTTCTCGCGCACGATCAGCCGGTGCGCCGCCATCTCCCGCAGCTTCGGCAGCACGCGATTCACGTGCTCGTCGGTGTCCACGAACGTGACCACCACCGGAAGATCGCCGCCGCCCTCCACCAGATTTGCGGTGCGCACCTTGCTCCGCCCCAGGAACCCGCCGACCGAATGAAGCACGATCGCTCCCGAGACGTTTTCGTCGCGCAAGTAGCGGAGAATTTCCAGATGCAGCGGACGGTGGTGCCAGGAGTCGCCCTCGGTCAAATACATCGTCACTTGTACGGCCATGTTGTTTGCCATCCTATATCCTCCGCGCCAGCGCCGCACCTGCCAGCACCGCGGCCCAGGCAAAACACGTTGCTGGCGACCACGTTCAATCCCGCGAGCAGCCATTGGCCTTGCTCGCCGAGCGCGAAGGTCTCGAACGCGTAGCTCGAAAACGTGGTGTAGGAACCGCAGAAGCCGACGGCGATCAGCAACCGCCAGCGCGGATCGGCGAGCACGCGCTCGCCGATCCAGATCAGAAAAAAGCCCAGCATAAAGCTGCCGGTGAAATTGATCAGCAGCGTGCCGTAAGGAAAACGTGGGAGGAACGATGCGCGCCACGTAGCCGCCAACGAAATAGCGAGCGCTGGCGCCAACGACTGCACCTAGAGCAATCCATAAATAAGCCACGACGGAGTTCTCCAGATTGGATTGGTAGGAGTTATCAGCCCGAGGGGCGTTTTACCGGCGAACTCCATCGCCGCCGAGAGTCTATCGCGAACGCCAATCGCGGGCAACGAAACCCGTTCGCCGGCGACGGACTCGTTCAACAAACGCGCTCACTGCAATTACTCGAAACGGTGCACTTCTCTAACTTGGGCTTCGTGCGCTACGCGAAATGGTGTCATCCCGAGGCCCGCAGGCCGAGGGATTGCTTTCGGCCTAGCCGAGCACTACTCCTTTGCTGCGACACCACCGTCGCGCGGACACTGGCTCGTGGCTCCTCGCATCAGGCGGCGCGGACACGGTCCGCGGGCACTTCCACTTCGCTCACGCCTTTGAAGGAGAACAGCAGCTTCACCAGAAACTTGGGCGGCTCCTCGCTGCGTCTGGCGAAAATCTGGCCCACGCGTCGGTCACCGCGGCGTGAAACAGCACGCCCTGACCTGCATCCCGGCGAGATTGACCCGCACGATTTGTCCTGGCTGAAACTTGACGTCTGGCGTGGCCATTTCGATCCTCGCCTTTCACGACGGTCTTCTCATCGCTTGCGTTGAGACCGATCCTCGCCTTCAACTGCACGAAACGCGATGAGCACTGCACGAAATGCTGCCATCCCGAGGCCCGCAGGCCGAGGGATCTGCTTTTAGGTCTCGAAGCAAGCGATGTAGATAACAGCGCCGACCTCATCGCGTTTCGCCGTGTGCTATCGCTCGACGGCCAGCGCCACGGCGTTGCCGCCGCCCAGGCACAGCGCGGCGATGCCGCGATGTACATTGCGCCGCTGCATTTCGTAGAGCAGCGTCACCAGGATGCGCGCGCCGGAAGCGCCGATGGGATGGCCGATGGCCACCGCGCCGCCATTCACATTCACTTTCGCCGGATCGAGCCGCAACTCGCGCATCACCGCCAGCGCCTGCACGGCAAACGCCTCGTTCAACTCGTAGAGGTCCACGTCGCGATCGCGGTCCCAACCCGTCTTTTCGAGAATTTTCTCGACGGCTTCGACCGGCGCCATCATCAGCCATTTCGGCTCGATGCCGGAGACCGACTGCGCCACGATGCGCGCCATCGGCGTTTTGCCAAGCGCGCGGCGGTGCTCTGGCTGGTCACCACCACGGCGGCCGCGCCGTCGTTGGTGCCCGGCGCGTTGCCCGCGGTGACCGTGCCGTCTTTTTTGAACGCCGGCCGCAGCTTCGCCAGCGCCTCGAGCGAGGCGTCGGCGCGCGGCGATTCGTCGCGGCGAATCACGATCAGGCTCGCCTTTCTTCTGCGGCACCTCGACCGGCACGATCTGCGATTCCACGAAGCACGAATTCATCGCGCGCACGGCCCTCTGGTGGCTCTCGAGCGCGAACTGATCCTGCTCCTGCCGCGAAATTTTGTATTTCTCGGCCACCAGTTCGGCGGCCACGCCCATGTGAAAATTCTCGTAAACGTCCCACAGGCCGTCGTGAATCATCGAGTCCACCAGCTCGCCATTGCCGATGCGGTAGCCGTTGCGCGCGCCGGGCAGCAGATAAGGGCAGTTGGACATCGACTCCATGCCGCCGGCGACGACGATTTCGCTCTCGCCGAGCATCACGGCTTGCGCCGCCAGCGCCACGGATTTGAGCCCCGAGCCGCAAACCTTATTGATGGTCATGGCGGCGACGCGCGCATCGAGCCCGCCGCCCAGCGCCGCCTGCCGCGCGGGATTCTGCCCCAGCCCCGCCTGCACCACATTGCCCATGATCACTTCGTCGACCGCCGCCGGCTCGATGCCGGCGCGGCGCACCGCTTCGGCAACGACTTTCGCGCCCAACTGCGGCGCGGAAAGCGGCGCCAGCCCGCCCTGAAATTTGCCGACGGGCGTGCGCACCGCGCTCAAGATCACGGGCTGCGAGGTGAGAGGCTCAGCCATGACGACTCCTTGCGGCGAGTATAGGCGCGCCACCGAAGTGGGTCAATTTAGCCGGTTAATTTGCGGTCAATTTCGCCGGCGGTTTTAGATGTGGTGCAGCGCGATGCTGGCCCGCAGAAAAAGCGCATGCCAATGTTAGAATCCAGACGCGACGAGGACGGCCGCCGCGAAGAGCGTCGAATTCTGATTCTTCGTCGCGCAGAGATCAGAGGGAACTAAACAAGATGCCTGGCGATTACATCGAAGAACTCCGTGACGTAATTCGACATTTGCATGGAGTCGATTCGACGCATGTTGAAAGCGTCCCGATAAAAGAAACGTTTCAAGGCAAGACGGTCTGGGAAGGAATCGTAGAGGTGTTCGATCTTATAGATCATCCCAAAGCCAAACGCCTCTACGCCTGGGCGTATGACACGGGCGACCCGAAACGCCCGAAGCATGTGACTGTATTGCAGACGGCAAACGTCGATTCGCCCCTAACGGCCGTTCGCGCCGCACTCATCGAGGAGTACAAGAACGCCCAGAAAGCCCAAGGGGACCGCTAGGCCACGCCTTGCAAGGAGGAAGGCCAAAGCAGCGTGGCCGGGAGCCTGGCGCTCGTTTGAGTACTGTGGTCGCCAACCCAGGGAGCCGAGCAAAGCTTTTCGGGCAGCTCGGACGTTAACCGATCCAACAGCTGTCGGGCTGAGTAATCGGTTCCGGCAGGCGCTTGCGGCGTCCGCGAAGGATCATCACCGCACCGGCGAGCAATGTGAATGCACTCAGGGCAGTCGTCGGATCGATTTCGGGGACCGGAGTAATGATGACGGGGGTGGTGTCGATCGCATACAAGGTGCCGATATAGGAATCGATATCATCGTCTAGAACTTCGCTTCCACTCGTGATCGCCGTGAATGATAATAGAGGGGCGGAAAGGCGTCCGACGCCAATGATCAGGTTATCGGAAGGGTCTACCTCAAAAGGTGGATGCCGCAACTGAAGCTATGGATCCACTGATTACGGAATAAACCGAGCCAAGAGCTATGGGGCCCGTGGTGTCGAAGACGATTGGTGTCGAGGGTGCGATAAGAGGATTCAGGTCGAACGTGTATTGGTAGGTATCGGCGTGGGCGGCTGGCACTCCGACGACCGCGAATAGTAATAGCACAGGGACGATCCACAAACATTTTCGCATCATAGAAATTCCTCTCCAGTGCCCATGATGGCGCCGAACCCTATAGCCTGAAGTGCTGTCTGCATCCTGCGGAAAATCGCAGAACAGCAGACTACGCGTTTAAGCTCTACCGCACAACTCGCCAGTCTGCTTAGTCCGTTTGAGTACTGTGGTCGCGAACCCGGCCAGCCGGGCCAAAGGGCGGTTTCTCTCTCCCGCAGCAGATGCCGCCGGTGGCGACCGGCGTGTTAGGGCCGATTTTGCACCCGCCGGTCGCGGGGGGCTCCGAATAATTCGTCGCCGTGAGCATTCGCGTGATCTCCAAGAAAGATTCCTTTGGAGGTATCAAAAAGATTCGTGACCCTCGGAGCCGGAGGGGTTGCGGCGCTCGCTGCGACTGAACCGTTGTTGGCGCTTGGCGCGTTCGGATTGTTTGCAAGGTTCACTGCGCTGGGAACATTTCGAGCGGTCGATGCGCTTGACCCGTTGTTGGTGTTCGCTGCGCTTGGGCTGGCCGCGCCGTGTGCAACATCGGCTGGCTTGGGGACATTTTCGCGCGAGGCTGTGCTCGCGGCTGGTTTCGCGTTGGCTGGAGCCGGGCTTGTCGCGCTTTGCTGCGCGGGGGCTGAGGTCTTGGGCTGAGCGTGATCCTCGCGAGGGGCCCAATTGTAGATGATTTGCGTGCGAGGCTTCGACTTTGCCGCGTTCTTTTCGGCGTTTGCGAGCGAGCGCAGGAGGAGGCTGGAGACGTAGGCCAGGACGGCCGCGCGTCGAGGAGAGATGCGGTCCTGGACGACGAGAACGTAGAGTTCGGCGAGAGAATTGTGAATGCCATCGACGGTCTGCAAGGAGTCCTCAAGATCGGTGAATTCGGGAGTGAGGTCGTCGGGCTCGGCGGAGAGCAGTTTCTGTTCGATGGCGCGATGGCGCGGGCAGAGGCAGGAGTCGGAGCTGGAGCGAGTGGAACGGCAGCGGCGTCCTGTGGCGGTGTGGTGGCAGCATTGGGCGTTCGAGTTGCGGGCGCGTCTGGCGACTGGGCTTTTCATGGTTTTTGGTGCCTCCTGGCGAAGTTAGAATTTTGATTTAACATTGCATACCCCTGACATGCTTGGCGCGAAAGCTGGACCGAGCCGACCGCGGCGCCTCTTGCCGAGGCCTGCATAGGCCGGTGACTTTCGTTCTGGGAGCGGGACATACCCCCCCTGTTTTTACAAAAGAGTGTGCACGCGGTTGAAAACAGTGGAGTTGAGTTTCGCTCTGGCGCTGAAAACGGGAGACGAGAGAGGCGCACGCGGCGGAGCATGCGAGATTGTGGGTGTGGAGCGGAGGGTTGGGTGCGAGTGTCATACGAGAGGATAGCACAAAATAGTACCTTTGTAAATACTATTACTGTGTGGTACTAGTTTCGAACGTAGTACGAGGGAATTTCACACCAAGACCCACCCTTGCTGCGCAAGGATGGGGCACCCGCAAAGACACGGAACCCGCATCGGCTTCGGCGAATGGGGGCGTTCGAACGCGGGGAGGGCGCCTTTACGCTCAACGGTGTGCCACCGGGTCGTGGTAGAATCCAGTCGTGAATGTGATCGTCAAGGATCGAGATATCCTCGGAGGAACTCCCGTCTTTCGCGGGAACGCGAGTACCGATCCAAACTCTGTTTGATTACCTGGAAGGCGGCGAAACACTCGAAGATTTCCTGCAGGGCTTTCCTACCGTCACGCGCGAATCCGCGATCGCTGCGCTCGAAGAAGCGAAGGACCTTTTGCTCGCCCGTTCCTAGATGCGCGTTCTGATCGACGAATGTATCGACGAGCGATTCCGAAACTATTTGCCCGGGCACGATTGCCAAACAGCGCGTTACGCGGGGTTGGCGGGACTGAAGAACGGCGAGCTTCTTATGGCGGCGGAAACCGCCCGATTTGACGTGTTCCTCACCACAGATCAAGGCATCGAATATCAGCAGAATTTGCCGGGCGGAATATCGCCATCATCATCTTCCGTACGAAATCGAACCGCTTAAGAGATCTCTTGCCGCACGTGCCCGCTTGCCTCGCACACATCGAATCCGATTCAACCAGGTCAGATCGTGAGAATCGAAGATTAGGTGATCCTGTAAGCGGCGGCCTTGGTTCGTCACCGACAGCGCTCAACGCTTCCATCGAGCGGCAAGACTTCCAATGCAAAAGCTGTGAGCTGCGGCGAACAGTCTGCTGGCCATGGGGCGGAGAAGTCAAAACCCCGACCCTTTAACTTCGAAGGGTCGGCCACGCGGAAAAGCGGCCCCCGGAGAGGGACTTGCGGTGGTGGTATTATCCAGGGTGCGCCTTTGTCAAACCAAAGAACGAAAGGGTGGGCCACCCGCCCAGGCGATATTGGTGCCTGCAGGCTATCGACGAGCCTTGCTATGGCCGGGCTCCTACTGGATAATGCGGTCCGGCCTTTGGGCCCGTCAGGTTTTCTGCCCACTTTCGCGGGACGATTGGTTTGAGAGTCAAAAACATTTTCGTGGAAGGGCTGTTTGGAAGATTTGATTATGTGATCCCGATGAATTTGGATCACAGGATCACCATTATCCATGGTCCAAACGGCTTTGGTAAAACCGTGCTGCTAAAAATGGTGGCCGACCTCTTCAATAATACGAACACCTCGTTTTTGTCTGTCCCGTATACAAGATTTGGAATTGATTTTGAAAACGGTAGGAGTATTTGGGTACGCAAAGTTCGGAGTGAGAAGGAACCAGCAAAACCTGTCTTAATCTTTGAAAGTGGAGCTGAAACATTTTCCTTCAAAGGGCGCGATAAAGAGGACATACCGTTAAATGAGGTTGACGACATCATTCCTGAACTAGACCGAGAAGGGCCGACAGTGTGGCGCAATCTTCGGACTCAAGAGATACTCTCGCTCGATGATGTGATCGAAAGATACGGAGACCAGCTTCCTGGAAAGCAAAGTGCTGCACCAGAGTGGCTGACATCACTCAGGCAATCGGTTGCGGTTCGCGTGATCGAAGCAGAACGCTTGCAGGCCACTGGTCGTGCCCTTCGAGTCGGGCCACACGGACTGAGACTGAGAAATGTCCGACCTTCCCCGAATCGAGCGGTCCTTTCGTATTCCAACGAACTTGGGGCATTAATTCAGCAAACCTTGGCAGAGTATGCTGCACTCTCTCAGTCGTTGGACAGAACCTTCCCAGCGAGGGTAGTCAATCATAGCCCTTCTTTTTCTATGTCAAGTCTTCCCGAGGCCCTGGAGGCGATCGAGGCTAAGAGGGCTCGGCTGGTCGAGGCTGGTCTTTTAGAAAAAGAGAGCGAGGAGCCGACTTTTTCCCTCCCGCGCAGGATTGATGAGTCCAAATTGCCGGTGCTCTCAGTGTATGCCGAGGACGCGGTGAAGAAGCTGAGCGCTTTCGATCAGTTGGTCGCAAAAACGGAACTTTTTAAGAAGAGCATAAATGATCATTTTCGATATAAACAGGTTTCTATCGGGAAAGATGGCTTTCGATTCGTTACGCTGGAAGGCGAGACGCTCAATCCAATGAATCTGTCTTCCGGTGAACAGCATGAAGTTGTCCTACTTTACGAACTTCTGTTTAGAGCGGCGGAGAATAGCTTAATCCTCTTAGATGAGCCTGAAATATCGCTTCACGTTGCCTGGCAGGAACAGTTCCTCGCTGACCTGAGTGCCATAACAGAAATTTCGCGCTTCGACGTTCTCGTGGCCACACACTCGCCTCAAATCATCAGCGATCGATGGGATCTGACTGTCGAGCTGAAGGGGCCGGAGAATGATGTCCCTTCGTACGCCCCACACCATCGCTAACGAAGTTCGTATGAAGGGCTCTCTGAGCGGCAAAGCTTTTCTTGTAGTCGAGGGCTCAGACGACAGCCGCTTTTATCGTCGATTCATCGCACCAGACCACTGCTCATTAATTCCAGGGTTTAACAAAGAGAATGTGATGGGCGCGGTCATCGTGCTCGACGGAACCAATTTCGGTCGCGTGCTCGGCGTTGTGGACTCTGATTTCGATGCGCTGATGGGAGGGGCTCTACCGAGCGTCAATATAGTTCGAGGGGATGACAGCCATGACCTTGAAACTATGCTCCTTCGCTCTTCGGCGCTCGACGCGGTGCTGCACGAATTTGCTTCACCTGACAAGCTTGCGTCGTTCGAGATCCGAGCGCATTCCTTATTCCGGGATTGGCTCTTGAATGCTGTGCAACATCTTGGATACTTGCGCTGGTACTCTGAGACAAATGGAATAAATTTATGTTTCGAGGGCCTTAAATTCTCTCACTTCTTTGACCTGCGGACTCTGGAGCTCGACCGTAACGCAATGTTCGCCGCAATCAAAAATCAGTCTCGCAATTGGACAATTACTGATGATGAGCTCACTGAAGCGGGTTGGCCCCAAAATCGGAACGACGACCTTTGGCACGTCTGTTGCGGACATGACATGGTTGACTTGCTTGCGATCGCGCTGCGTCGGGCGATAGGGTCACAGCAGCAATTGGATGCCGAACAGATATCTCGCGCCCTTCGATTGGCTTACAGTGGCGGCGATTTCGCTAATTCGGTCCTTTGTGCCAGGATCAGAAATTGGGAGGTGCTCAGAGGCTTCAGGATTCTCAGGTGATTTGCACGCCTTTGGGTGGCGCACCCTTTGAGATGGTCCTGACTTTCCGGGTGGCCGATCCTCGTGCGTTTCGAGGGGCGGGGTTTTGATCTCTCCTTGTGTTTGAAAGTTGACTGACCGGATCGATGCGGATCAATCCTTGGTTCCGATTTGAGTAGAAGGGAAAGCTACTCCAGGGCCGGTCTTTGGGGTGAACGACTCATTTCGTTTTCGGCGGGTTTCTGTGCATGTCGTCAAGCTTTTCAATCGGGCGGAGACTGAGAGATTCCTGGACTACATGGCGGCCCGAACTTGCTTACCGCGAAAGCTCCCCTTACCGGGGACTTTCGCTTACCGGAGGAGTGCGACGGGGGAAAGGACGCCGCCATTTCGCTGGGAATGACCGTGGGTTGCTTGTATCGCAGCGGCGGAGCCCGGTTCAAGAACTAGAACTTCAGGGAGCGCTGCTTGAAAAAGGATCGAGCGAAAACCGGCAGAGAGATTCTTCGCTGCGTGGCCGGACGTTCCGCGAAGCGGAACGTTGGGGAAGAACCGGCCACTCCGACTCAGAATGACGCGGGGCGTTCAGGGCGCTCCTATTGATTGTGTCGGCACCGCGATGGGCCGCTGCTCGAAAACCACGACGCTGAGAGATCCCTCGACTGCGTGGCCGGGCGTTCCGCAATGGCGGAACGAAGAGACGGCCGGCTGCTTGCTTACCGCGCGAGCGCCCCTTGCCGGGAGCCTCGCGCTCGGGAAGCTCGGGATGACGAGCTGGAGGGAGGCGCGGCGGAAACACAAAGCAGATCCCTCGGTCGCTCGCTGCGGCGAGCGAGTCGGGATGACAAGCACGATGACTCCCGAAAACTGCTCCAGGCAGTCTTTGGGTGATCGACTCATTTCGTTTTTGGCGGGTTCCTGAAAGACCACGACGCTGAGAGATCCCTCGACTGTGTGGCCGGGCGTTCCCCATGGCGGAACGAGGGAACGGCCGGCCACTTCGCTTCGGAATGACTGTTGGTTGCTGGGGTGCGAGGTGTCGAGGCACAAAAAGGATTCAAAGGGCGCGCAAAGTTAGGGCAAACCGTAAGCGGGACCATGCGAACGAAGACCAGCAGAGAGATTCTTCGCTGCGTGGCGGCGCGTCCCGAAAAACGGGACGCAAGAAAATGCAGGCCGCCACTTCGGCTCAGAATGACGCGGGGCTTCAGAACGCGGCGACGATTTGCGTCACGGTGCGACGGGGCTGAGCTAAAAAAGTCACAGGCTCTTCGGGATGACGACCTGGGGGAGGCGCGGCGGAAACACAAAGCAGATCCCTCGGTCGCTCGCTGCGGCGAGCGAGTCGGGATGACATTCGGTAGTGGCTCGACGTGTGTTCATTTCCGTGTGCGCATGGCGCGGCGGCCCACGGTGCACCTCGGCGGTTCGTCCCGATAACGCAGGGGGCATGGACTCGGTCCTTCGTTTTCGGGGGGGATGCAGTTCGTGACGACGCGTCTGGCCGTGTGGCGCATGCGTGGGAATGACCGATGGTTGAGGCAGCCAGCGTCACTACGCAGCACCCCAAGACGGAGAGATTCTGCAGGGTTCACCTGATGGACGCGGGGGTGGTACGCGACAAGACTGGCTCGGGGTAGCGGCCACTGCGGGTGGCGACGTTAACGCGAGGAGGAACGATGAGACTGGCGATTCTTTGTACGATGGCGATGGTGTTGGCGGGGATGAGCATGTCGCTCGAGGCGCAGACGCAAAAGACCTACAAGGGCGAGATCATGGATAGCGCTTGCGCGGCGTCCGGCTCGCATGCGGGCATGATGAAGGACCATCCGGGCATGACGGCGAAGGACTGCACGAACGGTTGTGTGAAGATGGGAGCCAAGTACGTTCTGTATGACGCCGACACCAAGACGGTGTATCAGCTGGACGATCAGAAGAAGCCGGTGCAATACGCCGGGATGAAAGTGGCGGTGATGGGTTCGCTCGACGACTCGAGCAAGACGATTCACGTTGCGAGCATCAAGGGGCAGTCGTAGGTGAGGGGCGGGCTGCGCGCACGCAGTGCGGGCGGCGCGGTAGCGCAGGCACTCTGCCTGCGCGCTTTTGCTCGGCAGCAAACCGAACCGCGTGGGCTTTCGGGCGAAACCGGCTGAGGGATTCGTACGCTGCATGGCGGCGCGTCCCGCGAGAAGCGGGACGCAGGAAAAAGCGGGCCGCCATTTCGGTCGGAATGACCGTGGATTTGCTTATTGACGACATTGTGAGCATCCGCGGCAGGCGATGGGGCAGGGCAAGGAAAAAGCAGATCCCTCGGCCTGCGGGCCTCGGGATGACAACTGGGCATAGCGGCGGGTTGTGTGGGGCGTGGTGACTAACACTCGAAAAGTCACAGGTTCTCGGGATGACGCGGGGTGCGTAGAGCTAAGGTGACGCTGATGGGCCCCGGCGGAAGCGGAGAAAAGCGCATCCTTGCCAAAGGACGCGGCTACGCGGGCTGCTCGCTCGAAAGCTCACTCGGTGGGTGACGGGCTTGAGGGTGGGGCGCAGGCAGGTTGCCTGCGCCCCTGTGCGATGCGCGCACTGCGGTGCGCGCAAGGCGTTGACGGGTGCGCGCAACGCGTTGACTTGCGCGCGAACGGCGTTTGCGCGACGCGCTATGGGAGCGCGGCGCGGCTTGCCGCGCTGCGGCGGGCGGCCCACTTTAGGGCGCGGTAGACTGGGTAGCTGGCGGCTAGGACGAGGAAGGTGAGGGGGGTGTTCTCGCGATCGGTGGCTAGCGCGCCGACCAGGAAGACGATCGAGGCGGCTAGGGCTAGCGACGTGGTCCAGGGGTAGCCCCAGGCGCGATAGGGGCGCTGGCTGTCTGGGATGCGGCGGCGCAGCACGAAGAGCGACACGAACGACAGGGCGTAATCGGCCACGAAGAAAGACGCCAGGATGGCGGCAACGCGCTCGAAGCTGAACATCGCGAAGCATAGGCCTACCGCGGTCGAAAGCCACAACGAGGGTGCGGGAATGCCGCCGGCGTTCACGCGGGCAAAGAGCGGAAAGAAAAGAGCGTCGCGGCTCATGGCGTAGAGGGCGCGGGACGTGGCCATCTCCATGGCGTTGACGCTGCTGAGCAGGCCCACCACGACCACGATGCGAATGAAGTTGTCACCCGCGACGCCCAGCACGCGGCGCGCGGCGATGCCCATCGCGAAATCGCTGCCGGCAAATTCGCGCACCGAGACCAGGTGGACGATGGCCGCGTTCACCAGGAAATAAATCGCCAGGACGGAGACGACCGTGCCGAAGATCGCGCGCGGAATGTCGCGCCCGGGATTGCGCACTTCCCCGCTGAAGTAGACCACGCCGTACCAGCCGTCGTAGGTGTAAATCACCGCTTGCAGCGCGACGATAAAGGCCACGAAGAGCGGCCAGCCCGTCGGCAGGACGGCTTGCGAGGCCGCGGCCCCTGCGACGGCGGCGGCAGGAACGGGGCCGGGGTGGCCCAGAAAGCAAATCGCGACCACGGCCAGGAACAGCGCGGCCTTGAGCGTGGTGGTTAGATTTTGCACGCCGCTGCCGATGTGCATGCTTTTCCATTGCAGCAGCGCAAACAGGAGGATGACGCCAGCGGCTAGCGCGCGCACGTGGTCGTGCGCTTGCGGCAGCAAGTCGCTGGTGTATTCCGCGAAGACGATCGAGACGGCGGCGAAACTTCCGGCCGTGGAGATCCAGTCGCTCCAGCCGACGATGAAACCGGCGTAGTCGCCCAGCGCGGCGCGCGCGAAATTATATTGGCCGCCGCTTTGCGGCAACAGGGCGCCGAGTTCGGCGAACTGGAGCGCGCCGAGCGACATGTAGATTCCGCCGGCGGCCCAAGCGGCGAAGTACAGCCAGGTGGACGGCAGAAGCGAGGCGATTTCGCCGGGCGTGCGCACGATACCGGCGCCGATGGTGTTGCCAATGGCCACGGCGATTCCGAAGCCGACGCCGAGCGTGCTGATCAGGCGGCCGCGGCCGGAGGGTGACGCGGCGGCTGAAGAAGTGGATGGTCTAGGCGAGGGCAAGTGGGAAACTCGTCGCCCGAAACGGCGCTAATCGCCAAAGCCAATGCCGATGGCGCGCGCCATGCGAACGATTTCGCCGCTGGGGTCCACCGTCTTGAGCCTGCCGATGGCTTCGGCGATCGGGACGCTGGCGATCGCGGCATTGCGCAAGCAGACCATCTGGCCGAATTTGCCTTCGGCGACGAGTTCGACGGCGGCTGCGCCGAAGCGGGTTCCCAGAACGCGGTCGAACGCGGAAGGCGAGCCGCCGCGCTGGATGTGTCCGAGCACGCTGACGCGCACTTCCTTGTGAGCGGTCAAGGCGATGGCGTCACCGATGGTGTTGGCCACCGAACCGCTGCGGGCGAGTTGCTTCAGTTCGCGGGGGAGGCGGACGCCTTCGGCAACGACGACGATGGTGAAGTGCTTGTTCTGGGCTTCGCGTTCGGCGATGTAGGCGCACAAGCCTTGGAGCGGAAAAGGGGATTTCGGGAATGAGAATGATGTGCGCGCCGCCGGCGATGCCGGCTTCGAGCGCGATCCAGCCGGCGTCGCGTCCCATCACTTCGACGACCATGACGCGGTGATGCGACTCGGCCGTGGTGTGAATCTTGTCGATGGCGTCGGTGGCGGTGGTCAGAGCGGTATCGAAGCCGAAGGTGGTCTCGGTGGCGGAGACATCGTTGTCGATGGTCTTGGGCACGCCGACGATCTTCATGCCTTTTTTGAAGAGCTCCTCGGCGATCGCCTGGGAGCCGTCGCCGCCGATGCTGATCACCGCGTCGATGCCCAGTTTGTGCGCGTTGCCGATCACTTCGTCGGAGATGTCGCGGACGATCTCCGCGCCATTTTCGAAGGATTTGTGGTGGAAAGGGCTGCCGCGATTGGAGGTGCCCAGGATGGTGCCTCCGCGGGGCAGAATACCGCTGACGTCCTTGAGGGTGAGTTCGCGGATGCGATCCGGCCAGATGAGGCCGTCGAACCCATCGGGAATCCCGATGACCTGCCATTTGTATTTGAGGATGGCGGACTTTACGGCGGCGCGAATGACCGCGTTTAGGCCGGGGGCGTCTCCGCCGCCAGTGCTGATGCCGATTCCGCGGATTTCAGACATACAGAGCACCAAATTGTAGCAGAGAGAATTCGGAACGGAGGCGGTTTCGTTTTGCGCTGCGGGGCGGCTGCTGAGGGCTCGTGTGCCAAGCGCGGACGGCAGCGGGGCAAAACGGGCGGGCAAAAGTGCGCGAAAAACGGCAAAAATGCGACGTTTTCTCGTTGCTGAACAGCGATTGGGGATTTGCGGCGCTAACGCAGTTGGCTAGGCCGTGCGGTTAGTGACGAGATGGCGATCGTCTTCGGGGACGGATAGGACTCCGCGGCCGATTTGTTAATTGACATCGCCGGGTAATTCACATAATAAGGTAACCGTAATCTGCGGTCGGACTTACACAGGTTTCAGGTTGCCGGCAGGGCAACCCGGATGAGTCCGAACGGCTTTCCTGTTGCCTGCCTGGGCCCTACACCTAACGTACCGTACCTGGAATTTGAGAAATTGCACGGCGGCCCAGCGGTCTGCGCGGACCCTTGAGAATGGCTGAAACGAAGGTCTCTTGCCTCTGGCGGAAACCGAACCTCGTTCGGGACGCTGGCACGGGCGTGTCGCTGCACAGCCACACCAATCATTCCAAGGAAAGCCTCTATTTCCTCATTCAGTTGGCCCAGAAGTGCCCGATGCTGCACGCGGCGCTGGAAAAGCAGTGCAAGAAGTCGGCGATCCCCGTCGATCTGGTTCGCGCGTATTGGACTCCGCCGCTGACGCCCAAGCTGGCCTACGAGCTGGAAAAAAAACAGATCGAGAATGTGCTGGGGCTCGCGAGCCTGGTGTCGCTGACCGATCACGACACGATTGCGGCGCCGAGCCTGCTGCGCACGGTGCCCGAAACGGCGAGCATTCCGCTCTCGCTGGAGTGGAGCGTACCGTA
Source organism: uncultured Acidobacteriota bacterium (assembly GCA_963818345.1). GTDB lineage: Bacteria > Acidobacteriota > Terriglobia > Acidiferrales > UBA7541 > Palsa-189. The sequence continues at coordinate 135,583 of CAWFRX010000011.1, forward strand.
CCACGGGACGGTCTTTCATCTCGGGGTGCACAATCTGCCAGACGCGCGAGCGCAGGAAATTATGGCGGATCTGAAGGCGTACACGCGGAATCCGAGCGACGGGCTTTTGCTGGAGTTGCTGGCGATGCTCGACGAGTTCCCGGACGTTTTGGTGGTCTTCAACCATCCGCTATGGAATCAGGCGCAGGTCGGAAAAGAGCAAGACCCGCGAACCCTCGAGCGATTTTTGAGTAGCTGCGTGAAATTCCTGCATGCGACGGAATTCAACGCCACACGCAGGTTGGGGGAGAACAAAGCCGCGCTGCGGCTCGCCGAGCGTTGGCGGCTGCCACTGGTGTCGGGCGGGGACCGGCACGGATGCGAGCCTAGCGGCGCGCTGAACCTGACGCAGGCGGAAAGCTTTCCCGAATTCGTGCACGAAATCCGTCAGGAAGAGCGCAGCCATGTGCTGGTCATGCCGCAATATGCGGCGCCGCTGAGCCTGCGTACGACGCGAACGCTGCTCGACGTCATTCGCGACTACCCGGAAAACCCCCAGGGCTCGCAGCGCTGGGACGAGCGCGTGTTCCATCCCATCGGTGGCGACGACCGGCCGGTCTCCGGGCTGTGGCGCACACCGCCGGCGTTTATCGAGCATAGTTTCTCGGTGATCCGTTTGATGGAGAACACCACGGTGCAACGCGCTTGGGAACGGCTATTTTCGGGCGCGATGGGTTCTGCGTTCCCCTCGGAGAGTTCGACTGAGGCGGCTTCGTGATCGAAGAACGGTTGAAACAAAAACCGGCGATCGAGCGAGGAGTGGCCGAAGGACCGGCGAAAGAAAAAGGGCCGCGGGTGGCCTACTTCCCCTGCACCTATCATGAGGTCGACGGGGTCGCCAGCACCAGCCGGCAGTTTGAAGCGTTCGCGCGGCGCCGCGAGCTTCCCTTTTTGATGGTCTACGCTGGCCCGAAGAATACGAAGGCCACCGCGGGCTCGGTTACTCACGTACAGTTGCGACGCAGCCCGGCGACGTTTTCGATCGACTGCGCGCACGACTACGATCTGCTGTTTCTCAGGCGCTTTTGGGAGGTGCGGGAGTTGGTGCGCAGCTTCCGTCCGGACCTGGTGCAGATTACCGGCCCGAGCGACGTGGGCATCCTAGGCGCGCTGGTCGCGCACAATCTGGGGATACCACTGGCGGCCTGCTGGCAGACGAACCTGGACCAATATGCGCGGAGCCGCGCCGCGGCGGCGGCATCGTTCCTGCCGGACGCGGCCACGTCGCGGTTTCTCGCGACTGTGGAGCGCTTGAGTTTCAGGGCCTGCGCGCGTTTCTACAAAATACCGCGGCTGCTGTTCGCACCCAACCAAGAGATTATCGAGAAGATCGAGATGGGAACGGGCAAACGCTGCCTGCTGATGGGTCACGCTGTGGACACGACGGTCTTCAGCCCCAAGTTCCGCACGCGCATCGGGGGGCCGATGCGCATCGGCTACGCCGGGAGGCTGACCGCGGAGAAAAACGTGGCTGCGCTCGTGCGGTTGGAGCAGGCGTTGCTGGGCATGGGGCACCGCGACTTTCAAATGGTCGTGATTGGCCAAGGCAGCCGGGAAAAATGGCTGCGAAAGAACTTGCAACAGGCGAAATTCACCGGCGTGCTGGGGGGCGCGGCTCTGGCGCAGGAGTTCGCTAATCTGGACATTCTGGCCTTCCCCTCGGAGACGGATACGTTTGGCCTGGTGGTTCTCGAAGCGCTGGCGTCGGGAGTTCCCGCCGTGGTGATGGCGAAGGGCGGACCGAAATACATTGTGCGGCACGGAAAGAGCGGATACGTGGCCGATACTTTCGAAGAATTCGTTTCCTACGCGGGGATCCTGCTGGCCCATCCTGAATTGCTCGCGGCGATGCGCCGAGCGGCTCGGCGGCAAGCCCTCGAAAGCAACTGGGACACGATTTTCGAGGACATGTATGCATCCTACGAGCAGCGTTTGCTGGCTGCGCCTGCTGCGGCTGCGCCCGTTTTTGATTTAGCGACAAATTCGTAGAAATGCGACGGTAACACCGGCAGCCTTGGTAATCTCAGGAAGCAGGAAGAAGTCCTTCCCCTTCGGAAAGCAAGGTCTTAGATGGTTTTTCGCCAACGATTTGGTGTGCTTGTCACTCGTCTGCTCGTAGCGGGCCTGCTTTTGCCAATCGGCGCGGTGGCGCAGGATTCGGCGGGCGGCGCCGGGCCGGCGCGGCTATCGCTGTCCGAGATCGTCGCGCAGATGACGCAAAGGAATGCGGAGCGCGCCAAGGATTTGGGGCATTTTCAGGGACGGCGGGAGTACCGGCTCGACTACAAAGGGTTTCCCCACGACCTGCATGCCGAAATGGTGGTGCAGGTAAGCTACAGCGCGCCCTCGACCGAGGAATTCACGGTGGTCTCGCAGAGCGGATCGAGCACGATCCTCAACCGGGTGATCAAGCCGATCATGGAAACGGAGCGAGAATCGCTCCAGCCCGCGAATTACGACAGCGTTCAGATTACGGCCGGGAATTACAATTTTGTTCTGCTGGATTCGCGCGACAACGGTGACGGCTGTCCTTACGAGCTGAACGTCGAGCCGAAGGTGCCGAACAAGTTTCTATTCCGCGGAAACATTTGGGTGGACTCGAAGGACTTCGCGGTATGCCGGATCGAGGCGGAGCCGGCGAAGAACCCGTCGTTTTGGATTAAGAGCACGTCGATTCATCATTCCTTCACGAAGGTGGGGGATTTTTGGCTGCCAGTGGCAAACAGTTCGGCGTCGAATATACGGTTTGGCGGCCGGGCGACGCTGACGATCGCGTACGAGGATTACCACGTTCAGGCGGCGACGGTGCAAGTGACGGCGGGGCCGGAGGCGCCAGTTCCCGCTGTCAACGCGCCTGCGCCTGCGGTGGTTGGTCCTGTGCGGAGCGGCTTCGTTAGTGTTCCTAAGTCTCGAGAGGGCGCGAGGCGTTGAGAAGCAAATCCAGTATTGTGAATGCGCTTGTCGAGGGCTATTCAATCCGTCGATTCTTCTTCGCTTCCGGATGACTATGGGTTACTGGAGCATGGCGGTCATGACCAGACCTCTGAACCCATACGTGACGACGACCCCTGGACCACTCAGCAGGAACATCAAGCTGTAGCAACCAGACAAAAACCGGCTGAGGGATTTCTCCGCTGCGTGGCGGCGCGTCCCGAGGAACGGGACGCGGAAGAGGACGGCCGCCACTTCGGTCGAAATGACCGGTGGATGCTGGGGCACGCGGAAGGTGTCGAGGCACAAAACGGGTTCAACGGGGGCGCAAACTTAGGGCAAACCGTCGCCTTCGACGGTAAGCGGAACGACGCGAACAAAAACCTGCAGAGAGATTCTTCGCTACGTGGCGGCGCATCCCGAGGAACGGGATGCAAGAAAAGGCAGGCCGCCACTTCGTCTCAGAATGACGCGGCGCTTCAGACCGCTGCGCTTGTTTGCGGCACGGTCCGAGGGACTGGGCTGAAAAAGTCACAAGCGCTCGGAATGACGCGGTGGTTGTTTGTTGCGGGCATCAGCGGGCGATGGGGTGGAGAGCAAAACCAGCAGAGAGATTCTTCGCTGCGTGGCGGCGCGAACTTGTTTAACGCGAAAGCTCCCCCTGCCGGGGACTTTCGCTCGACGGAGGAACGGGACGCAAGAAAAGGCAGGCCGCCACTTCGTCTCAGAATGACGCGGCGCTTCAGACCGCTGCGCTTGTTTGCGGCACGGTCCGAGGGGCTGGGCTGAAAAAGTCACAGGCTCTCAGAATGACGCGGGGCTTCAGAACGCTGCGATGGTTTGCGTCGTGGTGCGATGGGCTGCGCTAACAAAGTCACCGGCTCTCCGAGTGACGCCCGCAATGGCCGCCGGAATCAGTGACCACGTTTGGGATTGGGGCTAGCTTTTCAAATTAGGACGCTGGCGGCGGGTGGCTGGGCGTGCTTCGGTTGGGTAAATCGGCTAGGATGGCGATTGTGTCTGACCTGTTTGAGCTGACTCCTCCGCCGGCGGTAACCACCGAGCAACTGAACGCGCAGCAGCGCGCCGCGGTCGCGCACGGCGAGGGGCCGCTGCTGGTGGTGGCCGGGGCGGGGACGGGCAAGACGCGCGTGATCACCGAGCGCATCCGGCATCTGCTTGAATCGGATCCGCGAACTGCCCGGCGAAGCCATCGTCGGCCTGACCTTCACCGAAAAAGCGGCGGCGGAGATGAAGCATCGCGTCGCGCGCACCGCCGGCGAGCGGGGCCGCGCCGTCTTCCTTGGCACCTTCCATGAGTTTTGCGCCGCGCTGCTGATCGAACGGAACGCCAAACTGAGACGCTCGAAAACGTGGATCACTGGATCCTGCTGCGCCGCAATTTGCCGGTCCTGGCGCTGGAATATTACCGGCGGCTGGCCGAGCCGGGCCAGTTCCTCGGCGATTTCGTGCAATTTTTCTCGCGCTGCCAGGACGAACTGGTGGCGCCGGACGATTACGAGCGCTACGTCGCAGATCTGCGCGGCAACGTACGACAGCGAGCGCGCCGCGCTGCCGGAGGACGAACAGCACTTGCGCGAAGCCGAGATCTCGCGGCAACGGGAGATCGCGCGGGCCTACCGCGCCAGCGACCGGCTGCTGCGCGAGCAGAACCGGCTGACCTTTGGCATGCAGTTGCTCGACGCCGTGCGCGCGCTCGACGAAGATGCGGCGCTGGCGGCCGCGGGTGCGCGAACGCTACCGCTACATGCTGGTGGACGAATTCCAGGACACCAACGTCGCGCAGATCGAGCTGCTCTGGCGGCTGGCCGGCGGCCATCGCAACATCGTCGCCGTGGGCGACAACGCGCAGGCGATCTACCGGTTCCGCGGCGCGTCGTTCGGCAGCTTCACGATTTTCCTGGAACGATTTGCGGGCATCGCGCCGCGGCGATCGCGCCGCGGCCGAGCCGCTTTATCCAGCCGCTGGTCGACAACTACCGCTCGGCCGGGCGCGTGCTTCGCGTGTCGCGGGCAAGTGGCCGGTTTCATCGAGCACTCGCCGCTGGTGCCGAAGAAGGAGTTGATGGCGCACAAGCCGGAAGGCGAAAAAGTGCGCATCGCCGAATTCGGCTCGGCGCGCGCAAGAGGCCGCTGGATCGCGGCGGAGATCGAACGGTTGCACGCGCGGGCCAGCGGTGGCGGGCTTCGCGGTGCTCTACCGCATTCACAGTCATCGCTATGAGTTGGTGGAGGCGCTCGAGGAGCGCGGCATTCCTTTCGTGATTCGCAATCTATCGATTCTGGATCACCCGCTGGTGCGCGATTTGCTGGCCTATCTGCGGCTGCTGCGCAAGCCGTCGGACAACGTCGCTTGCGCGCGCGTGCTGGCGGCGCCGGCTTGGGGATTCGAGGCGGCCGATCTGGTGAGGCTGTGCGAGCGGGCGGCGAAAAGCCAAAGACATCGCTGTGGGACGCGCTGCAAGCGGCGCAGGGCGAGCTGCCCTTCAGCGCCGAGCACGCGGCGCAGCGCGAACTGGTCGCCGGGAATCACGGAATTGCGCAAGCGCGCCAACGCGGTCGACGGCCATCGAACTGTTCGACGCGCTGCCGAGTGGCTGGAGCTTGCGCTGGTGGTCTCGCCGGGCGACCGGCGATATGTGGACCGGCTGGCGACATTCATTCGCGAGTGGCAGCCGAAGAGCGAGACGTCGAGGCTCGCGCGAACTGGTGCGAGTATCTCGAATATTTCGCGCAGGCCGGCGGGCAGATCAACCTCGAACAAGACGCCGAAGACGCCGTGCAATTGATGACGGTGCACGCGGCCAAGGGGCTGGAGTTCGAACACGTCTTCGTGCTGCGCCTCACGCACCGCGGCTTTCCGATGGCGCCGCGAACCAGCATGCTGGAATTTCCCGCGGAGCTGATGAAAGAAGAGTTGCCCAAGGGCGACTTCCACATGCAGGAGGAACGGCGGCTGTTCTACGTGGCGCTGACGCGCGCGAGGGAGCGGCTGACGCTGACGACGGTGCTGCACAAGCGCTCGAAACCGTCGGTGTTTCTCGACGACATTCTGAGTTCGCCACAACTCGCGCGGCAGCACGTCGCAACGGCTGGTGCCGGTAGTCGCTGCCGACCCCGAGCGCGCCAGACGCCTGCCCGAAGGACTTCATCGCTCTTCCCCGAGGCCGCCGGCGAGCGCGGGTCTATTCGCGCATCGGCGAATGGGCGCGAAAGCTATCGGCCGCCGGTCTTCGAACCGCTGCGCTTGAGCGCCTCGGCCATCGATTCCTACCGGAACTGCCCGCAGAAATATTTATTCGGCGCAGCGTCTGGGGCATTGCCGCGGGCCCGCGCGCAGCGACCACCTTCGGCAACGTGATGCACACGACGATCAAGCAGTTCGTCGAGGCGCTGCGCAAGGGAGGCCGGCTCGCATTCGAAGAGGTGGAGACGATCTTCCGCCGCGAGTGGTCCTCGGCCGGCTTCGAGGACGCATATCAAGAGGAGATGCTACCAGCAGGACGGCATCGAGCAGCTGCGCGCGTTTTATACCAGCTTCATGGCTTCGCCGCCGGACGTGCTGGCGCAGGAGAAGCGGTTCACGCTCGAACTCGAGAACAACGTGCAGATCACCGGGCGCATCGACCAGATCAATCGCCTCGTCGAGGGCAGCGGGGCGAGCCAGGTGGAAATCGTCGACTACAAGACCGGAAAGCCGAAGACCGCAACGCAGGCGCGCAACGATCTGCAGCTGGGGATTTATGCGCTGGCGGCGCGCGAGGATCTGGAACTCGAGCCGGCGCGGCTGGTCTACTACAACCTGCAAAGCAACGAGTGCGATCGCGGCGACGCGCGACGGATAAGCAGCTGCACGAGACGCGAGGCGCGATCCAGGAAGTGGCGGCGGACATTCGAGCGCGGGAGTTTCCGGCGCAGGTCGGGTATCAGTGCAGGACCTGCGAGTACCGCTTTCTGTGCCCAGCGCAAGAGCCGCGGCGCGGGCCGGAGGAAGTCGGCGCGCCTGGGGAAGCTGTTGCCGCTGTCGTGGCGGATACCGGTGCGGCCGGCGCTGCTGTGGTGGGTAAATCTTCTGCGTCTAAGAAAGCAAAGTCCAAAACTGAGTCTGAGACGCTGCAACTATTCCCGTAAGAACGAGAGCGAAAACCAACAGAGAGATTCTTCACTGCATGGCGGCGCGTCCCGAGGAACGGGACGCAGAAAAAGGCAGGCCGCCACTCCGCTTCAGAATGACGCGGGGCTTCAGAGCGCTGCGATGATTTGCGTCACGGTGCGATGGGCTGGGGTAAAAAGTCACAGGCTCTCGGAATCGCCGCTGGTTGCTGCCGAGTATCGCGCGGCACTGGGAGTCCGGGATTGGCCGACAAACAACTGCTTGGAAAAGAAGAAGCGACGAGGAGAGGACGTACCTTTTGCAAACGTCGAGAGAGACGGGCACCGGCTGAACAGGCTCCTCCACTGCTTTATGGGCGGAGAGCGTAGCGGCGAAACGGATGCGGGTCGCGGGTCGCGGGTCGCGTTAGGGGCGGGCGCCTAGGTAGTAGCCGTCGCGGGCTAGCAGGCTCAGGTTGGGGCGGCGAATGCGGACTTCGATGGTGTGATAGGGCTTGGCGCGATCGGTACCGGTGGGGAGATAGCCGATGGTGTACTGGTGGCGCGCTTCTTCGCTGACCTGCGCGTAGAACCTCGGCAATTCCGATTCGTGTCCGGCGTAGTAGACGTCGCCGCCAGTGGTATGCGCGTAGTGGGAAAGATCGGTGGTGCCGCGAAGGAGAACGGCGGCGTCGAGACCAATGGCGTACACGGAAATATCCGAGGCCAGCAGCAGCTTGAGCGTTTCGTCGTGGGTATACGCGTTGTACCGGCCATTGGCGCCGTCGGAGACGATCACGATCACCTTGCGACGATCGCGTCCGCGGGTGCGCAGCATTAGCGCGGCCGCGTGGATGGCATCGTCAATGTGCTTGGTGTTGGTGGCCTTGAAGGGGTTGCCGCTGGGGGGCGGCTCGCCCGGCGCGCGTTCATCGCCGATTCCGGGGCGAGGGGGCTGAGGACCGTAGGCATCGCTGACCGAAAAGGTCTGGTTGCCAAGGTCCACACTTTTGAGCGCGTTGATCAGCTTGTCATTATCTTTGGTGAAGTCGAGCAGCGGCGTGTAGTAGGCGTCGAATCGGCCCACGGCGACTTCATCGGATTCGCCGAAGGCCCCGGCGACGGCGATGAGAGTCGGCTTGACGAGCCTGGACGTCTTGGCTTTGAGGCCATCGTCGAGTAGCACCACGGCCGAGAGGGGAAACGCGTCCGTGGAGAAAAAGGCGATTTTCTGCTCGACGCCGTCCTCGAGAACGCGGAATTCGTCATCGCGGAGGTCGCTGACCAACCCACCGGAGGAGTCCTTGACGGTGACGGGAACGACCACCAGGTTGACCTGGGCGCGAATGACGCCGCGGGTGTCTTCCGGCTGCGGCGCCTCTGGGGGCAGCGGTTGCGCGGGTGGCGGAGGCTGCGGTTGGCTGGGCTGTTGCGGCTGGCCCGGCTGATGCTGCTGCTCCGCTTGCCGGCCTGATGGAAGCGCGGGCGCGGCCTGGGTCAGCGTGATGGCGAGCCCGGCCAGCAGGCCGAGCGTCAAACTTTTCCTCCATGGACAAATCATGTCTGGCGCATCACCATAACCGCTTGCAGCGCCGGCGTGCAGCGCGCATCCCCGCGCCGCCGCCGTGCATCGAAGAGCACGAGACGCGGTCGGAGAATATTATATGATGCGAGTATACCGGTTCGGGTTAATTCTTTCCTTGGCGGCGGTTGCCGCGGTGCCGCTGGCGACGCGCCGCACCGCCGCGCAACCCGCTCCGCCACAACAGCCGACGCCGCAGGCGTCAGCGCCACAAGCTTCATCGCCACAGTCATCGTCTCCACAAGCGGGCCAGCAACCCATTCGTGTGCAAGTCAACCTGGTGAACCTGTTCGTTACCGTGCGCGACAAAAAGAGCAAGCGGATCGTGTCGGATCTGACGCAGGACGACTTCAAAATCAGCGAGGACGGCAAGGACCAGAAGATTGTCTCGTTTTCAAAGGACTCGACCCTGCCCGTGACGCTCGGTTTTCTGATCGATACCAGCGGCAGCGAACAGTACATGCTGCCCTCTGAACAGGACGCGGCCACGCGCTTCCTCGCGCGGATTATGCGCAAAGACGACCTGGCCATGGTGATCAGCTTCGACAGCGACGCCGACTTGTTGCAGGATTTCACCGACGACCAGGACCGCTTGAGCCGCTCGATCCACCGCGCGCGAATTAACTCGCCCATATCGCTGGGACCGTTCCCGACGAACACGGCTGGCACGGTGTTTTACGATGCGGTGTACCTGGCTTGCCACGACGAACTCGGCGACCAACCCGGACGCAGGGCGCTGATTGTCGCTAGCGACGCGCAGGACGAGGGAAGCCAACTCAAGCTGCAGGACGCGATCGAGGCGGCGCAACGCTCGGACACGGTGGTGCACATTTTGCTGGTTGCCGATCCGCGATTTGGCGGCGGAAACGAGACCGTGGCGAGGAAGCTGACCGACGAGACCGGCGGGCGCACCATCGTGGTGCGCAGCGAGAGGAAGCTCGAGGAAGCGTTTGACCAGATTAGCGAGGAACTGCGCAGCCAGTACACGCTGGCGTACTACTCGACGAATACGGCGCGAGACGGGTCTTACCGGAAGGTCAAAGTGGATACGACGCGCAAGGATCTCGACGTGCTGACGCGGCGCGGGTATTACGCTCCGAAGGATTAGCGGAACGACGTGTTCGGATCGGCGAGTACGAAGGAAAAGGCTAAAACCTAGAGGCAAAACCTAAACGTAAAAGGTAAAAGCTCTGCCCCACAAAAACCGAAGGACAGGGCACCCGCAAATTCTTCTCCCCGCTCCGTGCCATTTTCCGATTTCCAGTTGCCACTTTATGAGATGGGTGTAGACGCTGGCTCGGGTCGACGCTGGCTCGACAGTAGGTTGGCGGCTGCGGCTGCTTGGCTTCTGCGGCTGCTTAGCGGGCCGGCGGGGTTGTGGCGGCGCCGAGGGATGGAGGCGCGGCGGCCAGGTAGCCTTTGCGTGCGTGCACTTGCAGTCCCTTGGTGCCTACGGCGATGCGGATGGCATGGAATTTGCCGTCGGCTAGATTGCTGCTGGGCAGGTTGTAGGCGAGCGAGTATTGGCTGCGCAGTTCGGTGCCGATCTGACCGAAGGCCTGCGCGAGATCGTCGACGTGATAAGGAAAATAGGCGCGTCCGCCGCTCTCATCGGCAAACTGCATGAGCGTCTTATCTCCCGGGCCCTTTTCGAACTTGCGATCGAGGTTCTGGGACGGTTTGTTCTCGCCATCGGGGATGATCCAATCGGTGCTGCTGCTGATGGTGTAGATGACAATTCCCGCGCGCTCGGCGATCTCGAGAGCCTCGCCGCGCGAATGCCGGCTGAGAGTGTCGTCGCCGTCGCTGATAACGATCAGGACGCGGCGCGCGTCATTGTTGGTGTTGGTCAGCGGAGCGTGCTGGAGCAGATCGGAGCACCCCAGATAGATCGCGTCATAGAGGGCGGTGGCGCCGCCGGCGCGCTGACGCTTGATGGCGTCGCGCAGCGAGTCCAGGCTGCCGGTGAAATCCTGGATGACCTCGGGCTCGTCGTCGATGGTCATCATCATCGCTTCGTCTTTGTCCTTGCGGATGACATTGAAGAGAAAGTCGATGGCTGCTTCCTGCTCGAAGGCTAAGCGCTCACGAATACTGTTGGAGGTGTCCAGCAACAAGGCGACGCGCAGAGGCAGGTCGGTCTGCTGGCTGAAAAAGCGAATCTCCTGCGGCTTGCCATCGTCGAAGACCGTGAAATTATCCTGGCCGAGATCGGAAACGATCTTGTTTTTGCGGTCGACGACGGTGAAGAGAACGTCGACGAGGTTCACGTTGGCGCGAATCGAGGTGTTGGGCGCCTCGGGCGAGGCCGGCGCCTGCGCCGGCGCCTTTGTGGGCTCTGCGGGCGTCGGAGGCGCAGCGGGCGCCTGTCCCCACAGGATGGGCGCGGTGAAAGCGAGCGTCAGGAAAACGGCGGAAATCCTCGAAAAACGCACTGCCGGAATTATAGGTAGCCGCGCAGAGCGGCGTCAACCTTCGCGGGTTCGACCTCGACCGCCTCGGCCAGCTGGGCCAGATATTCGCGGAGCGCGGGATCGAGCGGGGCGCGAACCTCGAACGGCTGGCCGCTGCCGGGATGCGTGAAGCCGAGCCGGGCCGCGTGCAGGAAGGTGCGGCCGAGCGATGGGAGCAGGATGCGGCCGGCGCGCGCTTGCTCGGGCGCGCCGTACAGCGTGTCGCCCGCCAGCGGGTGGCCGGTGGCGGTAAAGTGCGCGCGAATCTGATGCGTGCGGCCGGTGTGCGGCTCGGCGGCGACCAGCGTGAAGTTTCCGAGACGCAGCAACACGCGCCAATCCGTGCGCGACTCCCGCCCGGTGCGCAGGCGCGCGGTCATGCGCGTGCGGCGGCGCGGGTCGCGGGCGATCGGCAGCGCGATGCTTCCGGCGTCGCGCGCCAGGCGGCCATGCAGCAGCGCCAGGTAGGTTTTGTGCACCGTGCGCGCGCGAAACTGATCGGCGAGCGCGCGGTGTGCGGCGTCGTTGCGCGCTACTACCATTGCGCCGGACGTGCCGCGGTCGAGCCGATGCACGATGCCGGGCCGCAGCGCGCCGCCCACCTGGGAGAGGCCTTCACCGCTCTGGGACATTTCTCCAGCAGGCTGGGAACGCCCTCCAGCGGCCTTCGACGATCCTCCGAGATGATGGAGCAGAGCGTTCACAAGCGTGCCGCTGCGCGCTCCGGCGCCGGCGTGCACCACCATCCCCGCGCGCTTGTTCACGACGACGATGTGGTCATCTTCGTAGAGCACTTCGATGGGAATTTCCTCGGGCTTGGCGGCTAGGGGCGGACGAGGCTGGACTTCCACCTCGATGGCGTCACCCGCCGACGATGCGATGGGCGCTGCGCGAGAGCTGCTGGCCCACGCGAACTTGGCCGCGATCGATCAATTCCTGGATGCGGGTGCGGCTCAGTTCGGGCAGGCGCGAGGCGAGATAAATGTCTAGGCGGCGGCCCGCGTCCAGGGCCGAGACGGTGAAGCGGCGCAGGTCAATGGAGGCTTCCACGGCCATGGGAACCGGCGCCTAGGTACGGCGCTGGACGGAAACTTGTTCGCCGCGCAGGAGCTCGATCAGAATGAAAAATGCCCCGACGGTGATTGCGGAATCGGCCAGATTGAACGCCGGCCAAATAAAGTTGCCGGCGCGCAACTCGACAAAATCGGTCACGCCGCCGTGGAGCAAGCGATCGAGCAGATTACCCGCGGCGCCGCCGGCGATCAGCGCGAGACCTGCTTGATTGAGCGCGGCGCCTGCGCGGCCCGTCAGCAACCACCAGAGGAGCAAAATCACGACCGCGGTCGCCAACCCCATCAGGACGATGGAGACCCATCTGGCCGACGAGTCGCCGAGCATACCGAAGGCGATGCCGGTGTTTACGCTGTGCACGAGCGCGGCAAAGTGCGGCACGAGCTCGAGGCGAAAGTCCGCGGTGGTATAGCGCTCGACCAGATATTTCGTGGCGCGGTCGGCGATCAGCACGGCCAGCGCGAGCCACAGCCAGCGGGCGTGGCTAGGCTTGGCCATCAGGAGCCTGCGCCGGCACTTTGCGAGCCGCTGCGGTCGATCTCGTCGAGAGCGGCAACGCAACGCTCGCACACCGTGGGATAGTCGGCGCTTTCACCGACGCGCGTCGAGTAGTTCCAGCAGCGTTCGCATTTTTTGCCATTGGCGCGATGCACGGTAACGGCGAGACCGGGCATGGCCTCGGAACGAAACGCGCCGGGACCGGCCTGATCGGTGAGTTCCACCTGCGACACGATGAACAGCGCTGGAAACCACGTGCAATAGTCGCGGAGCAGTTCCGCCAGCGTGCCGTCGGCGGCAAGTTCGACGCGGGCCTCGAGGCCGCCGTTGATCGTCTTAGCGTTGCGCGCCTGCTCGAGCGCCCCGAGCACGGCGTTTCGTACGCGAACGAGTTCGCCCCAGCGCGCGTCGAGCGCCTCATCGGGAAATCTGCGGCATTCGGCGGCCTTCGGGAAAGAGCGCCAGGTGAACGCTGTCGGGTTCGCCGGCCTGCCGCGGCAAATATTTCCAGATCTCCTCTGCCGTGAAGACCAGGATCGGCGAAAGCAGGCGCACCAGCGCGCTGGCGATGCGATGCATCGCGGTCTGCGCGGAACGGCGCGCGGAGTTGTTCGGCGCGAAGGTGTAGAGCCGGTCCTTGAGAATGTCGAAATAGAACGCGCTCAGCTCCACGACGCAGAAGTCGTGCAGCGCGTGATAGACGCGGTGAAAATCGAAGTCCCGGTAGAAAGCCTCGCACTACAAAACCAGCGCGCGGGTCCGCTGGAGCATCCAGCGGTCGAACTCGCCCATCTCCTGCTCGGGCACCGCGTCGCGCGCCGGATCGAAGTCGGCCAGATTTCCCAGCGCAAAGCGGAAGGTGTTGCGAATCTTGCGGTAGGCCTCCGAGAGCTGGGTCATGACGTTGTCCGACATGCGCACGTCGGCGGTGTAATCCTGCGAAGCCACCCAGAGGCGCAGCAGGTCGGCGCCCCACTTGTCGCAAACCTCGGTCGGCAGCACGACGTTGCCGAGCGACTTGGACATCGGCCGGCCCTGCTCGTCGAGCGTCCAGCCGTGGGTGAGCACCTGGCGATAGGGCGCGCCGCCGCGCACGCCGACACCGATCAGCAGCGAGCTGTGGAACCAGCCGCGATACTGGTCGGGGCCTTCGAGATACATGTCGGCGGGCCAGGGCAGCGCCGCGTCCGGCGTGCCGGGCGGATCGAGCACCGCGAGATGCGAAGAGCCGGAATCAAACCAGACGTCCAGGATGTCGTTTTCCTTGCGCCACTGCGCGGCGCCGCAGCCGCAGCGTGGTGCCCGGCGGCAACAACTCCTCCGGCGTGTGACGGAACCAGGCGTCCGCGCCCTCCTTGCGGAACCATTCGATGACGTGATGCAGCGCCTTCACATCGTCAAACACCTTGCCGCACGCGTCGCAATAGAAAACTGGGATTGGCACGCCCCAGAAACGCTGGCGCGAAACGCACCAATCGGGCCGCTCGGCAATCATCGAGCGCATGCGTTCGAGGCCCCACTCCGGCGTCCATTGCACCTTGGGAATTTCCGCTAGCGCGGCTTGCCGCAAAGGCGGCGCCTTGGGCGCGGGAACGTTGGCGCTTCCAGCATCCAGCTGTATGAACCATTGCTCGGTGGCGCGGAAGATCACCGGGTTGTGGCAGCGCCAGCAGTGCGGATAGCTGTGCTGCAGCTTGCCTTCGGCGAAGAGCGCGCCGCGCGATTTCAGCAGCTCGATCACCAGCGGATTGGCTTCAAACACGGTCTTGCCTTTGTACTCGGGCAAGCCTTCGACGAATCGTCCGTCGTCGTCGAGCGGCGCATACGCAGGGAGGCCATATTTCTGGCCGGTGCGGTAGTCGTCGGCGCCGTGGCCGGGCGCCGTGTGAACGATGCCAGTGCCCTGCTCGAGCGTGACGTAGTCGGCCAGCACGCCGGGGACTTCGCGATCGAGAAATGGATGCTGGAACCGCGCGCCCTCGAAAAATTTCCCGTGCAAGCCCTCAGGCTCGACGCGCAGAGTCGCGCCGGTTTCCTGCATCACCTTGCCGACCAGTTCCCTCGCCAGGATGTAGGTGTTGCCTTCCTCGTCGTCCGCCAGCACGTACTCGAAGTGCGGATGGAACGCGAGCGCCATGCTGGCCGGCAGCGTCCAGGGAGTCGTCGTCCAGACCAGCGCGTAGAGCTTTTTCCCCTCGCGCCGCGGCGGGTTCAGCCGGAGCCTCGACGACGGGATAGCGAATCCAGATCGAGGGGCTGGTGTGATCTTCGTATTCGACTTCGGCCTCGGCCAGCGCCGTGCGATCGTAGATGCACCAGTAGACCGGCTTCAATCCGCGATAGGCGTAGCCCTTTTCAAGAAACGTGAGGAACGCATCCGCGATGCAAGCTTCGTAGTCCGGGCTCATCGTGAGATAGGGCTTGTCCCACTGGCCAAAAACTCCCAGGCGCTTGAAGTCGCGGCGATGCTGGTCCACGAAACGAGTGGCAAATGTGCGGCAGAGTTCGCGAAATTCCGCCGGCGGAACTTTGCCCTTCCCGCCGAGTTCCTTCTCGACCTGGGTCTCGATGGGCAGGCCGTGGCAGTCCCATCCCGGCACGTACGGCGCGCGAAAGCCGGCCAGCGTCTTCGACTTCACCACCATATCCTTGAGAATTTTGTTGAGGCCGGTGCCCAGGTGAATCGCGCCGGTGGCATAGGGCGGCCCGTCATGCAATACGTAGGTCGGCGCGTCCGCGCGGGCCTGCTGGATGCGTTGGTAGAGGCGCGGTTTGTTCCCATTCCGCGAGGATGCGCGGCTCGTTCTGCGGCAGATTGGCCTTCATCGGGAAAGCCGTCTTCGGCAGATTGAGCGTGCTTTTCAGGTCAAGTAGTTTGGGCATGAGATTGAAATTCCGAATTCCGCAAGCAGCGCTCCGCGAAACGGGCATCGCAGAGGCACTCCCCTTTTCACCTTGCACTTTACCAGTTACCAGGCTGGCGGAACAAAAGTCGATATGGTACAATGGAGCTCGGCAGCAAGTCAGCTTGCGGAAGCCGGGCATCTTTTGGGGCACGGTCTGCTCTCTAAGGTGCTGAAGGGGGATCCGGCGCCTATAGCCGTTCCAACATGCAGCCATTTCGCATCACTCCCGCACGCAACCCGAATGCGCCGAATCCAGTCGTGGAGCTTACGCCCGGAGCTCCGCCCGAATTTTCTCCGGATCCGCGGCTCATGGCGCCAAGTTTCTGGGACAACCTGAAGGACTTCCTCACCGAGCGCTCCGTCAAACTGCCGCGCAATGCGCAGCAACAGGTTTTCCGCGCGCGACGGCCTGGACAACAGCTTTGGCGACAGCATCAAGGCATTTTTCGAGCCGGCTCCGCGCGTCTCGAAAGCCGCTCTCAACGCTTCGGGAATGATGGTCGAGTTTCAGCCGGGCTACGTCACGCTGTGGCGCAACCTGCGCGACTTGATTTCGCCGCCGAAGCTTCCGCCGCTGAAGGTGACCAGCAAGCCTGTGGCTGTGCGGCCGCTGTGGGCTAAGGACGAAGATTTACAGCCGGGCGCAGGCCATCTCTATCGGCGTGCATGCGCTGTTGGCGGTCATCATCCTGGTGCCCTTCGCGCGCCACATCGCGCAAACCACGCTGGCGGCCAAGACCGACGTCACGTTCGTGGACGTTTCTCCCTACATTTCGAAACTGCCTGCGGGCAAAGACAAAGCCGGTGGCGGTGGTGGCGGCGGCGAACGGTTGCCTGAGCCCGCCTCGCGCGGGAAACTGCCGCGCTGGAGCATGACGCAGATCGCGCCACCGATGGTGGTGCCACGCAACCAGGATCCCAAGCTTAGCGCCGAGCCCACGCTGCTCGGCCCTCCGGACCTGAAGGTTCCGAGCCCGAATGATGCTAATTTCGGCGACCCGCTCGCCGCGATGCTCACTACCTCGAGCGGCACCGGCGGCGGTAGCGGAATTGGCAGCGGTGAAGGCGGCGGCATCGGCAGCGGCAACGGTGGCGGTCTCGGACCGGGTTCCGGCGGCGGGACGGGAGGCGGCGCGTTCCGCGCGGGCACCGGCGGCGTCGGCTATCCGAGCTGCCTGTATTGCCCGGAGCCGCAATATTCCGAAGACGCTCGCAAGGCCAAGTGGCAAGGCACGGTGGTGCTGCAAGTGGTCATCACGCCGGACGGTCGCGCCACGGAAATCAAAGTGGTAAAGGGTCCCGGGCTGGGCCTGGAGGACAAGGCGATCGAAGCCGTGCGCAACTGGCGCTTCAAGCCTGCGCTGGGCCCGAACGGCAAGCCCGTCGCAACGCTCACACCGATCGAAGTCACCTTCCGTCTGCTCTGAGGGCGTCGCCTCTGAGGTGCCTCGTCTTCTCTAAGACACCCCTTCTGAGGCGATCTTGGCGGCTCTGGAAGCTGTCCCAGCCACGCGTAACTTAGACCGCACACGCTGGCTTCAGATTGGCTCCGCATAGCAACGAATCTGCTAGCATCCAAAGCATGAAAAGCCGCGTCGTCCTCGCTGCTGTCGTGCTGTTTCCTTTGGCATTACTTATCGCGCTGGGCATCGAAGCGCAAGCTGCCGCAACCGGCGCCATCGAATTCATGGCGCGCGTGATGCCGTCGGGCGGACGTTCGGAACCGGTGCGCGGGCTGCCGTTTTATTTGCTGCGCAAAAGCTTCGCGGACATTCGCCTCGAAGCGGAGCAGGCCGATCCTGCTCCGGACATGGACCGCTTCATCGATACCCTGGAACTCACACCCGAAATGAAGGCGTGGATGAAGAAGCATCACACGGTGGATTTGCAGGGCGAGGAGTTCACTTCGCACTTGACCGGCGATGACATCGTCGGCGTTCGGGAGTTTCTCGACGCCTACACGACGCTCAATGGCGGCTCGCATAGCGGCGCCCTTCCCCAACCCAAATTCAAGGAAGCCGACAAGATCGCGAAGCCGGAGAAATACGAGCGCGAGCACGCGCAATACATCGCGGCCATGCGCAAGTTCGTGGATGCCAACCCGGACACGCTCGACGGCCTGGACGCGGAACTCGCCGGGAAAAACCCTGGCCAGCATTGGGCGCAGCTCGAGCAGGAGCAGCACCAGCGCGTCGAACACCACGCGCTGCAAATGGCGCAAAGCATCTATCTCGCCGCGAGAAACTGAGTCTGGCCTGGACAGCCGCGGAACATTCGCCGGGCTCGCTCCCGGAACTTACTGGCTGACCACGCTGGACACGCCCGCCCTAGCCGGCGACGTTCGCTTGCGATGGGACGTGGCCGTGACGGTGCGCGCGGGCGAGACCGCTCGCGTGGAACTTTCGAACGTCAACGCCATCGAACCTCCCGCGCCACCGGCGCTCTAGTTTCGTATTAACATTCAGACTCGATGGGCACGCCGACTCTCTGGTTTGCATTCAACGCCTGCGTGCTGGCGCTGCTGGCCCTGGACCTCGGTATCTTCCACCGGCAGGCTCGAGCCGTCTCTTTGCGCGGGGCCGCGGCGTGGAGCGCTGTGCTGGGTGGCGCTGTCGCTGGGTTTTAATCTGTGGATCCTGCGCACGCACGGAGCCGCGCCCGCTCTCGAATTCTTCACCGGCTACCTGATCGAAAAATCGCTGAGCCTGGATAATATTTTCGTGTTTCTGCTGGTGTTCCGGGCGTTCGGCATTGCAGCCGCGGTATCAGCATCGGGTGCTTTTCTGGGGCGTACTGGGCGCGCTGGTCATGCGCGGGGCGCTGATTGGCATCGGCGCGGCGCTGGTGACGCGCTTCTCGTGGATTCTGGTGGTGCTGGGCGCGTTCTGGTGGTGGCTGGAGCGCGCATGCTCTTTCGCGGGCAGCCCGAACTCTCATCCGCGAGCGCAATGCGGTGTTGCGTTGGGCGCACGCGATTTTCCCCGTGGCTCAGGGAGAGACGGGCGGGCGATTTTTTGTGCGCGAAAACGGGCGCCGGGCTGTGACCACGCTATTTCTGGCGCTTCTGGTGATTGAAAGCGCCGACGTGATTTTCGCGCTCGATTCGGTGCCGGCGGTTTTCGGCATCACGCGCGATCCGTTTCTGGTGTATACATCGAATGTCTGCGCGATTCTCGGCTTGCGCGCGTTTTATTTTCTGCTGGCCGGCGCGCTGCCATTTTTTCGCTATCTGAATGTGGGAATTGCGGCTGTGCTGATTTTCATCGGAGGCAAGATGCTCGCGGACCCGTGGCTGCACGTGCCGACACGCGTCTCGCTGCTGTCGTCGGCGCGATGCTGGGCATCGCGGTGGCCGCGTCGTTGCTGGACGGCGCGCGCTTCGGAGACGACCCCTGCCTGACCGACCACACCTGCCTGACACTTCTTCGAGCGCCGCTACCTGGATCGCACGCCTGGCCGCCGCGCGATGCGCAGCGAGCGCGAAGAAGCCGCGCGCGAACTGTTCCGCCAGGGATGCGCCGCCGCCGAACCGGTTCTGCGCCGCTGGTTCGCCGACGCGGAGTTTCGCAAGCTGATTCCCGAGCGGCAACGCGCTGCTGACGGTGGGCGTGGCCGTGGAGCCCGCGCAGTTCGAAGCGATCCGGCAGCAAGCCGGGCAGACCGCGCTTGGCCGAAGTGCCGCCCGATCAGGATGCGCTCGAATTTGAGCTGTCGTTCGCGCACGGCGTGCGCTTGGATGTGCTGACCACGCGCGACGCCGCCGGCCAGGGCGCCATCGCGCGCTTCCTGGCGCGATTTGGCGCAGGAATCCAGCAGGTCGAATGCGACGTGCGCGACGTGACGCGAGCGACGGAGATGCTGCGCGCGCGATTCGCCATCGAGCCGATCTATCCCGAAACGCGCGCCGGCGCCGACGGCACGCGCGTCAATTTTTTCCTGGTGCCCGCCGACGAAGACCGCAAGATTCTCATCGAGCTGGTGGAAGTTCCGGCGAAACAAAAGAGGCCGATCGGAAGAGCGAAAGAAGAAGTAGTCAGAACGCCGATGGCGCCGCGGACGTCGGCGAGCTTTGCCGCCAGGCCGGCTTCCTGGCATGCGCGCCAGGCGCGCAAAACCTCGCCTACGCTCCAGGCCTGCGCGATGGCGCCGCGCGGCGCGTGCGGCGGATCGCCATCGAAGATTTCGCTCGACCGTGCCCAGTGCCTGCGCCGTCAGGTGATGCGCCATCGGCTCGAGAAACGTGAACGCGCGCGCGGCATCGCGATACACGCGCAGATGCGCCAGCACGAACGGTCCCAGCAGCCAGGCCCACACCGTTCCCTGATGGTAAGCGGCGTCGCGCTCGGCGGGCGGGCCGCCGTAGTGGCCGCAATAGCGCGGGTCGGCGGGGTCGAGCGTTCGCAGGCCGTGCGGCGTGACCAGGCGCCGCGCGCAAAAATCCACCACGGCCGCGCGCTGCTCGGCGCTCAGCGGACTTTCCGGCAGGGACACCGCGAAAATCTGATTCGGCCGCAGGGACGCGTCGTTGCCGTCCGGCCCGTCGATCACGTCGAAGCAAGCGCCCGCTTTCGCGTTCCAGAATCGCGCGAAGCCGTTCTGCACGCGTTCGGCCAAGCGCCACGTAATCGTCGGGCGGCTTGTTGCAGCGCGAAGGCGAAGCGCGACATGGTGCGCAGCGCGTTGTACCAGAGCGCGTTGACCTCGACCGGCTTGCCGATGCGCGGCGTGATCACGCGGTCGCCGACCTTGGCGTCCATCCAGGTGAGCTGCACGCCGGGCTCGCCGGCGTGCAGCAGGCCGTCGGCCTCGTCCATGCGAATGCCGTAGCGCGTGCCGTGCACGTGCCAATCCACGATGGCGGTCAGCATCGGGAAAAGTTCTTCGATCAGCTTCAAATCCGAGGTCTCGGCATGATATTGGCGCAGCGCCTCGAAGTACCACAGCGCGGCGTCGACGGAGTTGTATTCGGGCGACTGGCCCGACTCCGGGAAAGACGTTCGGCAGCATGCCCTGATCCACGAAGCGCGCGAGCGCCGTGCAGGATCGAGCGAGCCACGTCCGCGCCGGCCCGTTTCCAGCGCCAGGCCGGGCAGCGCGATCATGGTGTCGCGGCTCCATTCGCCGAACCAGTGGATAGCCCGCGAGGATCGTGTGCGCGTCCGGCTGCGCCGGCGACCGGCCGGGCGACGCGGAACTGCGCGGCGGCCAGCACGAGCTGGCGAATCCACGGCGGAGCGTCCAGCGAAGCTTGCGGCTGCGCGGCGACCCACAGCTCGAGCGACTTTTCTTCGAGCGCCGCGCGAGCGTCGAGCGCCGCGCGCGCCATCGAGCGGCGCATCGGGATCGGTGCTGAGCACCAACGTGACCGGCTTGCCCGGCGCCAGGCGCGCGCGGAAAATGCCGGCAAGAAAGTGATCCTCGCGATCGTCGAGTCCCCGGTACCGCTCGGCCGCGAGATCGAAATTGCGGTACCACTCCTGGCGCGGCTCGGCCTCCGCCGAATCGCTCAGCAAATAGAACGGCGTGGCGTCCGGTCACGCGCCACCACGCCCAGGCCCTTCTCGACCGGCACAACGTCCATGCTGCCAATCGCCCGCGCTGCGTGGTGGCGTGAAAGTCGCGATAGTTCACCAGCGCTTTGATTTCGAGCTCGGCCGCTCCCGCCGACGAACGCACCAGGTCGTAGCGCACAAACGTGGTGTTCGCGCCGTCCTGCATCCACACGCGCTTCTCGATCAGCGCGTCGGCGCAGGCAAACGTCCACACCGGCGTCGTGCCATCCAGATGAAAACGCTCGATCAGGCGGAAGCCGTCGGGGCTGACCGAGCCGTCGGCCCAGCGATTCGCGCCGAGCGCGTACTCGCGGCCGTCGTAGCGCAGCGATCTCGTCGAATTTCGAAACCAGCAGCGTGCGGCCCGCCGGCGGCTGCAGCGCGGCGACCAGCAAGCCGTGATAGCGGCGCGTCAGCACGCCGGCCGACGGTGCCCGAGGCGAAGCCGCCCAGGCCGTTGGTCACCAGCCATTCGCGCTCGCAGGCCTGCTCCAGCGAGCCGCAAACCTCCGAGCCAAAATCCACCGCCAGCGGCAAGTTCACATCTCACGTCCTGCCGTACACGGGAATGGCGGCGCCGTGAATCACGCGCGCCTTGCTCGGAACACAAGAAACAGAATGACCTGGGCGATATCCGCGGGCTTGGGCCAGAGCGCGAAATTCGCCGAAGGCATGGCGCGGCGATTGGCAGGCGTATCGAAGATGCTCGGCACGACGGAATTGACGTTGATCGCGTAGGGCTTCACTTCTTCGGCGAGCGAATCGAAAAGAGCGAGCGCGCCGGCCTTGGACGCGGCATAGAGAGCGGCGCCCGCCGAGTGGCCGTAGCCGGCGCGCGAGGCGACGTTGACGATCCAGCCGCGATTCTGCCGAATCATGGTCGGGAACAACGGCGCGCGCCAGCGCAAATCCCGACTCCAGGTTGAGCGCCATCATGCGTTGGTACGTCGCGGCGTCTTCTTCCCAAACATTCTTGCCGCCCGCATAGCCGCCCACGGCGTTCACCAGAATGTCCGAGCCGCCCGTGTTCGGCGACCATCTTCTCGACCACCGCGGCAGACGGCACGTCAGCGTCGGTGGCTGTCCGACGCGAGCACGCCATCGGGAGCGCTGGTCGCCCGCGCGGCCTGCGCCGCGCCAAGCAGATGCGGCAAATTCCTCCTGCTGGCGGTAGGTTGCCGACCACGCGTCGCTCCGCGCTCCAGAAACGCCAGCGACAATTTCGCTGGCCCAGAGCCCGGTGCCGCCCGCAACGAAGCGCGACTCTTGTTCCGGAACTCATTCTCCGTAATTCATGGCTTCTCTCCGCGAACCGTCGGGGACTCGCGTCTAGGCGCTGTTCTGCTCGATCAGCTTCGCCACCAGCGCCGTCCAGCCGGTCTGATGCGCCGGCGCCCAGGCCCGCGCCGTTATCTCCGTGAAAATATTCATAGAAGAGAATCAAATCGCGCCAGTGCGGATCGGTCTGGAAGCGCTCGTGCCGCCATAGACCGGCCGCCGGCCGCTGCTATCGCGCAGAAAGATCGTGCGAGCGAGCGCGAGAGCTCCGCCGCCACCTGCCAGAGCGTCACGTATCGCCCGAGCCCGTGGGATATTCCACCTGCAGCGAATCGCCAAAATAATAATGAAATCTCTGCAGCGACTTCGATCAGCAAAAATTACTGGGAAACCAGACCGGCCCGCGCCAGTTGGAATTGCCGCCGAACGTGCCGGTGCGCGATTCCGCCGGCTCGTAGTCCACGCGATACTCGGCGCCATCGAAGCGCACGACGTAGGGATGGTCCCGGTGAAACTTGGAAAGCGCGCGAACGCCGTACGGCGAAAGAAATTCGTTCTGATCCAGCATGTAGCCCAGCACGCGAAGCAGCCGCTCGCGGCTCACCAGCGAAAGCAGATGGCGCACGCCCAGCGCCGAACTCTGGCTCATATCGATGTGGCGCCGGCGCCGCGGGAACGTTGTCCAGAAACCACTGCATCCGCGTCGCTGAAGCCCTCGAGCTTGGCCAGCATTTCCGGCTCGAGCGTCTCCACCGCAAAAAGCGGAACCAGCCCCACCATCGAACGCATCTTCAGAAAGTGCTGCGCGCCATCGCGGCAGGTGCAGCGCGTCGTAGTAGAAGCCGTCTTCCTCGTCCCACAGCGCGATCCCTTCGGTGCCGACGTCGTTCATGGCCTGCGCGATGTAGATGAAATGCTCGAAAAACTTGCTGGCCACGTCCTCGTAGGCGGGCTCTTCGCGGGAAAGTTCCAGCGCGATCGCCAGCATATTCAGGCAGTACATGCCCATCCAACTGGTGCCGTCGGATTGTTCCAGATGGCCGCCGGTCGGCAGCGGCGCCGAACGGTCGAACAAGCCCGATATTGTCGAGGCCCAGGAAGCCGCCCTCGAACACGTTCAGCCCGTCGGGGTCCTTGCGATTGACCCACCAGGTGAAGTTCAGCAGCAGCTTGTGAAAGACGCGCTCGAGAAACGCGCGGTCCGCGCAGCCGCGGACGCGCTTCTCGATTTTGTACACGCGCCAGGCCGCCCAGGCGTGCACCGGCGGATTGACGTCGCCGAACGCCCACTCGTAGGCCGGCAACTGCCCGTTGGGGTGCATGTACCACTCGCGCAGCAGCAGAATGAGCTGCTCCTTGGCGAAATCGGGATCGATCAGCGCCAGCGCCACGCAATGAAACGCCGTGTCCCACGACGCATACCACGGATACTCCCATTTGTCCGGCATGGAGAGCACGTCGGCGTTGTAGAGGTGCTTCCACTCGTGGTTGCGGCCCGTGAGCGCGCTCCGGCGGGCGGCGGCGGAAAGCCGGGGTCGCCTTCGAGCCAGCGTCCGCACGTCGTAGTGGTAAAACTGCTTGGACCACAGCAAGCCCGCGAAGGCCTGCCGCTGCACGCGCAGGCGGTCTTCGGATCGCGTTCGCGCGGCGCGCGCTGCGCGTAGAACTCATCGGCTTCGGCAATGCGCGCCGCGAAGGTCTCATCGAAAGCCTTGCCGAACGATCCACGGCTCGGCCGGCCGCTCGCCGGGATCGTGATCGGTGAGACGCAGCCGCAGCGTCGTCGAGCCGCCCGCGGGAATTTCCAGCCGATAGAGCGCCGCGGCCTTGGTGCCCGTCTCGGCGGGATTGACGGCGTCCTGCCGGCCGCCGAATCAGGTATTCGTGAAACGCATCCTTCACGTAGGGCGCCAGGTTCTCCACGCCGAAGAGCCGCTTCATGTTGGTTTCGTTCCCGGTGAAAAGCAGCTCCGGCGCGCCTTCGGCAAGCAGCCAGCGGCGCCCGTATTCCGCTACTTCGACGCCGATGATCCGCGCGCCTTCGCGGTCGGCGCCGCGCCACAATTTGGCCGAGGACCGGATGCCGTCCCCAGCGCCAGGTGTTGCGAAGCCAAATCGTCGGCAGCAGATCCAGCGGCGCCGCCTGCGGACCGCGATTCCACGCGGTAATGCGCACCAGAATGTCTTCGCACCGAGGCTTTGGCATACTCGACGAAACACGTCGAAATAGCGGTCCTCATCGAATATGCCCGTGTCGATCAGCTCGAATTCCGGGTCGGCCTTGGTGCGCCGGCGGTTTTCCTCCACCAGGCGCGCGTAGGGAAATTCCGCCTGCGGATATTTGTAGAGCATCTTCAGGTAGGAGTGCGTGGGCGTGGCGTCGAGATAGAAGTAATACTCCTTCACGTCTTCGCCGTGGTTGCCTTCGTTGCCGTTCAGCCCGAAGAGGCGCTCCTTCAGGATGGGATCGCGGCGGTTCCAAAGCGCCAGCGCGAAGCAGATGCGCTGGTGACGGTCGCAGATGCCGCCGATGCCGTCTTCGCCCCAGCGGTAGGCGCGCGAGCGCGCGTGGTCGTGCGGAAAATACTCCCAGGCGGTGCCCTTCGCGCTGTAATCCTCGCGCACCGTGCCCCACTCGCGTTCGCTGAGGTAGGGCCCCCAGCGCTTCCAATGAACTTTGCGCTGGTGGGATTCCAGCAGTCTTTCTTCTTCGCGCGTCACGGCCGTGCCATTCTACCCGAGCCGCCGGTCTCCAGCACAAAGGCGCTCCAGCACAAAGGCGTTCGCACGAGGAAGCTTACCCACGTCGAATGGCATGCCCGCGCCGATAGGATTGCGAGCCCTTCGCCTTGACGGAACTTCGCCACTCTCCCTATCCTGTCTCGTCCATGCAAGAAATGCAGCCGCAACGGCCAAATCATCATCAACGGTCAAGCGCGTCGGGCCCGTTTCCGCGGTGATCGCCTGCTACAACGACGCCGACATCGTCGAGCGAAACCTGGCCGCCTTCGCGCGCCAGTCCTATCGCGATTTCGAGCTGATCATCGCCGACGACGGCTCGCCGGAAGACTACCGCCCGATGCTGGAACGCTGGGCGCCGCGATTTGCTCCATCCCATTCAGCACGTCCGCCACGAGGATCTCGGCTTTCGCAAGACGCGCGTCCTCAATCGCGCCGTTCACGTCAGCCGCTTCGACCGGCTCATCTTCGTGGACATGGATTGCCTGCCGCACCAGGACTTCGTCCGCAACCACGTGCGCTATCTCGAACCGGGCGGCGTGCTGGCGTGCCGCCGGGTCAACGTCCAGCGGCAGGACGTTCCGGCCGCCGAGCAAATTTGGCAGCAGCGGCCTGCCGTTTCGGCACGTTGCGCCTGTCTGCGTTGTGGCTTCGCGGCAGGGCCGAGCTGATCGAGCACGGCATCGTGCTGCCGGTGGCGTACGAGACCGGCTATCGCGGAATTCTGGGCTCGAATTTTTCCGCCTGGAAATCCGACCTCGAAAAGATCAACGGCTTCAACGCCGAATTCGCGGGGCCGGGCTGGGAAGACACCGACATCGATTATCGCTTGCGCCTGGCCGGCGTGAAGATACGAACCCTGCGGCACAAAATCGTGGAATATCACGTCGAGCATCCGGTGCGCGTGATCAGCGACACGCTCAACTATGAGCGCCTTGCGGCGGTGCAGGCCAAGCGCGCCATGCGCGCGACCGTCGGCCTAGCCGAGATTCGCGAAGGCGACTTCGAGCACATGATTTACGATCCGAACAAGTGCAGGCTGAAGAATCAGGCGGTGTCCCAGGCGGGCAATTCCCTCCGTCCCAGCATCGCTTCCGCGGCCCAGCGCCCCAGGTAAACCGACAGCGCCACGCCGTGTCCGCTATAGCCGCCGAGCACCAGCGCGCGCGGGCTGCGCGGGTGGCGCCGGAACACCGGCTGCCATTCCTCGCCAATCAGGATCGGGCCGCCCCAGCGGTGCGTGATCTCCACCGATCGCAGCACCGGATGCAACCCGTGCACGCGCCGCTCGAGTCGCGCAAGCAACTCGGCCGGCTCTCCCGTGGCGATGTCCAGCGCTCGCAGCTCGCGCCAGTCATTCGCATGAACCAACCCGCTGCCGAAAATCACTCCGCCGCCAGGCACCAGCCGGCCCCAGAGATACGGAAAATCGACCGTGTAGAAGGGCTTGCCGGAGGCCAGGCCCAATTCGGCGAGTGCCTCGGCGGCGAGCGGCGCGGTCGCCAGCGCCAGCGTGAATTTTGGCTCGGTGGTTCCGAGCAAGACCGCTCAACTCGAGCGACTGCGCGTTGGTGGCAAAAAGCACATGCTCCGCGCGCAGCTCCTTGCCGGCGATATGAAGGCGCAGCGGCTCATCGAACGAAACGTTCGCAACACGCGCGTGCTCGAAAATCAGCGCGCCTGACTGTTCCGCGGCGCGCGCCAGTCCGCTGACCATTTTGCCGGGGTCGATCGTGCCTCCGGGAACTTCCCCGGCGACGCGCAGGGTGCCAGAGTCATTCCAGGAGATCGGCGAAGAGGCCGCGTCTTTTTTCGCGTCAGCTCCCATGCGCCAGGCAAGCGTGAGGTCGCAATCGACACCGAGCGTTTGCAGGATTTCGCCGAACCCTTCAGTACGTCACCGAGCCCAGGAAGGTCGCCCACGGCGCTTTCCGCCAGCGCCAACCCGCCGGTGTGTCCGCTGGCTCCCGCGCCGACTTGCGTCAGCTTCGAACACGGCGACGCTTTTCTCGGGCGCAAGGTGGCGCAGCCACGCGGCCGTCGCCAGGCCCGTGAAGCCGCCTCCGACGATGGCGAAATCCACCTCGCTCGGGCAACGCGTGTGACGTGGCGCGAAAATCAATCGTCCAGGGAGTCTTGCCCCAGCGCGGTCTATTTGCTTCGGCTGACAAGACCTGCTGACCTCCCCGCGACACTTCTCCGCAGGCGTACCGCGGCATGCCGCCGTTTGTGAACGCCAATACCCGCCGGGCGCGCAGCGTTCGTTCGCGGCGCGGTACCTGCTTTGCTGTCGGGTTAGCGCGAGCGACGCTATCCGATCGGCGTGCTGTTCGCCGACGCGACACCCGTCGGATTCGCGCGGATCACGCCGGATTGGTCGGTGAAGAAATACCGCTGGCCGGTCGTTCCGGGAGCCACGGGAGCCGCAGCAATCGCGTAGGACAGCACGTTGCCGTTGGCGTCGGTGGACCCCGCAGCATAGGCAAAGCTGTATCCGCTCTTGCTGCCGCTGGCCAGCACGGAATCGATCAGGTCCGCCGTGGCCGGGGTCGCCGGGTTGCCCGGCCCCAGATTCGACAGCGCCGGCGGATACCCGCCATAGGTCGTCGAGTACTGAATGCAAACGGTATTCAGCGTTCGCAGCGATTCCACCGCGGAGGCCTCATTCGCGGCCATCTTGGACCGCAGCAAGTTGGGAATGGCAATGGCGGCGATGATCAGAATAATGGCGACGACGATAAGCAGTTCAATGAGCGAAAAACCCTTCTGTCTGTTTCGCATGGTGCTCTCCTTGGTTCCTTGATGTTCTGCAGCACCGTCGAAGCGGGAGTTTCTGGGGCGCCGGTCAGGCGCTAGATTGTCCCCTGCCAGCCCCCCCGATGCAAGTGCTCGACCCAGCCTCCTCGGGAGCAACCAGAGCGCGCCTGGGGGGATTTGACGGCGCCCCGTGAGCTCCTCGAAATCCGAGCGAACCCCAGAAATACTGATCGGGTCTATCGAATATTCAAAGGGCGCGATGATCGCGGGCCTTGCTAAACTTTTCGCGATTCTTGCGTGGTTCCCTAATATTCCAAGGAGATTCGATGACAAAGTACAAACTTGAATACATCTGGCTCGACGGCAAAAAGCCCGTGCCTGACCTGCGCGGCAAAACTCTGATCAAAACTTTTGATAAACCGCCGACGCTGGGTGATCTGCCCAATTGGGGCTTCGACGGCAGCTCCACCATGCAGGCCGAGGGCAGAAAGCTCCGACTGCGTGCTAAAGCCGGTGGCTCTCTATCCGGACGCCAGCCGCAAGGACGCTTTTATCGTTCTGAGCGAAGTCCTGCACCCGGACCTCACGCCGCATCCCACCAACATGCGCGCGACCATCGAGAACGATCCCGACCTGTGGATCGGCCTCGAGCAGGAATACTTCCTGTATCAAGGACGGGCGTCCGCTGGGCTTCCCGGAAAACGGCTACCCCAGCACTCCGCAAGGCCCGTACTACTGCGGCGTTGGCTATAAATATATGGGCAGACCTGGCCCGCAAGATCGTCGATGAGCATTTGGAGCTGTGTCTCGCCGCGGGGATCAACCACGAAGGCATCAATTCGGAAGTCGCCAAGGGCCAGTGGGAATTCCAGATCTTCGCCAAGGGCTCAGCCAAGGCCGCGGACGACACCTGGACCGCGCGCTATTTGATGTTGCGTCTCTGCGAGAAATACGAAGTGGATATGGTCTTGCACTGTAAACCGATCAAGGGTGACTGGAACGGATCGGGCATGCACTGTAACTTCTCGACGAAATACATGCGCGAAGTGGGCGGCAAGGAATATTTCGAATCCCTCATGAAGGCGTTCGAGGCGAATATCCCGAGCCACATCGCCGTCTATGGGCCGGACAACCACCTGCGTTTGACGGGTCTGCACGAAACCCAAGCGATCGATAAGTTCAGCTACGGCCTCTCGGATCGCGGCGCTTCGATCCGCATGCCCGTGAACTTCATCAAGAACGGTTACAAGGGCTATCTCGAAGATCGCCGGCCAAACTCGGAAGGCGATCCCTACCAGATCGTTTCGCGCATTCTGAAGACGATCAATAGCGTCGGGAAGCCCGCTGCCGTCGCCGTCTAGTCCTCATCTTTGCGCACTCTTAAGCCGTCGGAGCCCGCCTCGGCGGGCTCCGGCACTGAGAGGCTGCTTTCAGCTTCGCCATCGTTGTTCGGTTCGCCATCGTTGTTCGGTTCGACATCGTTGTTCGGTTCAACATCTTGTTAGCTTCGCCATCGAAGAGCTTCCAAGGACGGGGCTTTTCGCGCCTGTACAATAAAAGCAGATCCCTCGGCCTTCGGGCCTCGGGATGACACCTTCTTGCGCGATTGCCGTCGTTTAGTGCAACAGTGCCGGTTCGCTGTCACACAGACCCGAGAAGACGTCCTCCGCACGAAACGACGTTCACAGCGCTAAACAACGTCCGTTGCATAGGCAACGAATCGCACTACGCGACCTCAATCGCACGAAAGTGCGTCATCGACACGAAACGATGCCCTCAGCCAGAGAAGGTGTCATCCCGAGGCCCGAAGGCCGAGGGATCTGCTTTTGTTGTTGACCTCATGTTTTTGTTATTCGACTCGAGCAAGGAAAAACGCGAGGGTCCCCGCGCGGCCCCGCCTCACGGCAACTTCGAACGGATGAGCGTTTCCACTTTGTCCCAAACGCTCGGATCGCATTCGATCTCCGTGTGCGCCTTCATAAAAACCCGGTCAAACCACGGATAGGTCACATAACAGCCGAGCGGATGGGTCGCGTAATCGTATTTGTAATTGCCGATGATTTCCGTGCGCGCCGGGTCGGCCGCGCGAATTTCCGTCTGCCCATGGAGAAAACCAGTGGTCTGGTAGAAGTTGACGGCTGCGGCGACGTTCGCGGGGATGGTCGCGTCGTCGCTCTCGCCCGGCCTCAGCACGCTGTCGATCTGAATCGTCAGCAGCACCGGGACGCCGTCTTTCTGGAGCTGGCGCGCCAGCACGATCGCCTGCGTCGCGCCCCAGCTATGGCCGAACAGCACCACCCGTGCGTGCTGTTTCTCTTCCGCCGACGGTGCTCCGCCGCGATCGGCGGCCAAGAGCTGAAGAATTTCGGCGCGGGCTTGCTCGCCGTGGCGGTTCTCGAACATCTGCACCACCGTGCCCTCGGGGAGATCGCGGCGCAGTCGAGCGGCGAATTGCACCGGGCCATGAACCATATTGTCGTGCCGTACAAAGCCGCCGGCGAACCCGATGATCATGACAGGCGGTGCGGCGCCAGACGCTGGATCGGTCGTCGAACCGGGGGCAGGCGCAGGCGTCGTGGCTGCCCAGCCGGCGCCTAGCAAGAGGGCAAGACTCAAAAATGACAAAATTCGCAGAGGCATGAAGCTCGCGCGGACTCCGCACCGCTCCGAATCGTGGAGTGAACTCGCGCTGATCACATGTTATCGCACTTCTCGATTGGCTGGCCGCGGGCGCCCGGTGCTGGAGGCTTTGTGCGGGGCCTTGAAGCTGGGCGCCTGGCGTGCTAGCGGCTGGCGGCGGAGAGAGTCACGGCCTTTCGTGCGGAAAAGCTCTGTAAGAGCGCCCAATCCTGCTCAAATTCCGCCATGCTCTCGCGGCCGTGCTTCGGACTCTTCAGCACCGCGCTGACGCGCGCGAGCATCAGGTCACGCGCCAAGCGCGGGTCGGAATTGGAAGCCAGCACGTTGCTGGCGCTGAGGCCCACCGTCACGGTTCTCCCATCTTGCGGGACCTTCATCCACAGCGAGCCGTCGGCATCGATCGTCGGCGAACCCATCTTGTCCAGGCGCTTGGGGAAGCCGTTCACGGAGCCGCGACCGGAAGTGTCCTCGGCGATTTCATTGAACGCGCGGCGATACCGATCCCATTGCTGCGAGGTTCCGACGAGCTCCACGTCCGAGGCAGCCGCGTTAGCGGAAACGCCGGACGAGCCGCTGCCACCATACGTGAGCTCGGCCAATTGCGGGGCGGCGACCTCGTCGAGGGCGGCATGGCTTTCCCATTGATGTTCGGGGTTGAATCGGCCAGTGAGCAAGTACGCTGCGGTGAGAACCGGCAACTCGCGCGAAGCGAGCAGGGCCATCGGGACCAACAGCTTCTTGGAGTGATAGAGCTGCTCGGTTCCGTCGCGGCATTCGCTGCTGCGCTTGATGGTGCCGGGCACTTGCGCGAAATGGAAAATGTGCAAGTGCGTCTCGGGATGCCGCTCGGCATACAGCGTGAAGGAACGCGCGATGGCCTTGGGACTGGTCATGCCAAAATCGTTCACCAGTTCCCGGTGGGCCGCGCCCGGAAAGTAATGATCCAAGATGGTCTTCGCAAAGTTGGCGCAGTTCCGCGTGATCGGATTGAAATGATTCACATTCGGAAGCGCATTAAATTCGTCGATCAGCGCGCGGTCTTGTTCGAGCGTCGTCCCCACCGCGAAGATGTACATGCTGCGCGAGAGCCCTGCGCCGACCATCTCCCTCCACTCCGCGCCGCCGCTGATGGTGCAAGGACCGGGCGGGCACAACTCGGCGAGGTATTTTTCGCGGTATCGCTCCTCGAGCAGCCGCTTGATTTCGGGCGTGCCAAACAGCGGCCGGTCGCGCGGATCTTCGACGCCGTAAACGAACACGCTCAGCGGAACGATGTTCCATTCGAAAGGCTGATTTTCGCCCAAGCGTGGTGTAGTTGCTGATGACCGAGCCCTGTTCGCCGGGCCGGCAAAGACGCAGCTTCACAGGCGACTCGGGGCAAATGCGCGAAAAATAGATAGCGGTGTGGCCCGAGCCCGTGATTCTGGCGACACTGGTGTCGAGCGATTCATTCAACACCACGCCGATGTCGGCGCGCGCCGGAATACACGCTGCGCACAGAAGCAGAAACATCATGATTTGGGACCAACCGCAGATCTTCCACCTAGGGGCGATGTTCCGTCGAAGCCCGATCGTGCATCGAGGCGCAACGCTTAGCAGCCGGTCCCGAACGCCTGTGGTACCAAAGTCTCTCACCGCAAATCCTTCACAACTGGTTTGCGGACTGGGTGGGCGGCCTGCTGCTCAGGGGGTCAAGCGGAAAGCGCGCCAAGTAGCCGTTACACAGATTTGATTCTGGAAGAAAAGGAAGAGTTGCGCGCGTTCAGCAGAACGGCCTGTTTTGAGGCTTTTTATCTTTTCGGTAAACAATTAGATCGGTTAAAAACTGTAGGCAGACCAAGGCGAAGGGTAGAGAATTGCACAAATCAGGAAACGCGCTGGCCTGTGCGAGCTAAGACTTCTCCCTGCACGAGCGTGTTACAAACGGTCTATATTGACCGGCTATATTGACCGCGGGCATCCAAGACCCGAGGGCGAACATCATGGCCACACAAAACGAATTCGACGCCATCGTGATCGGCTCCGGCATCGGCGGACTGGCCTTCGCGAGCATCATGGCCAAGCTGCGCAAATGGCGCGTGCTCGTCCTGGAGCGGCACTTCAAAATTGGAGGGTTCACGCACACATTCACGCGGCCGGGCGGCTGGTCGTGGGATGTTGGCCTTCATTACGTCGGCGACATGGGCAAGGGCATGCTGGGTCGCCGGCTTTTCGATTACATCACCGATGCCGGAGGTGAAATGGAATCCGATGCCCGACGTGTACGACGTATTTTCCGTATCCGTCCCTGGAGGTCCAGGCTCCGAAAGGAGAAGCGAATTTCCGCCGCGCGTTGACCGAAGCGTTTCCGAACGAGCGCGCGAATATCGACGCGTATTTCCATGACCTGAAGTCCGCCGCGGGATGGTTCAACCGGCAACTCATAGCCACGGTCGCGCCAGGCGCCGCTGAGCTGGCTGGGCGGGCGGTGAATCGGGCCGCAAACGATCTGCCTCTGGGCCGCACGAGCAATATCTGGAAAGGCGGTTTCGCGACCCTCGGCTTCGCGCGGTGGTGACGTCCCAGTGGGCGGATTACGGACTGCCTCCGGGCGAGAGCGCTTTTGTCACGCACGCCATGATCGCGACCCATTATTTCAACGGCGCGTGGTATCCAGATGGCGGAGCGGGCGAAATCGCGAAGGCCACCGGCGCCGTAATCCGCGCCGCGGGCGGCGATCTTCTGCCCAATCATGAAGTGAGCAGCATACTTCTCGAAGGCAACCGTGCCGTGGGGGTCGCAGCGACCGTGAAGAAGGGCAAAGAAGGAACCCGCGCGGAATTTCGCGCGCCGGTCATCGTGTCCGACGCCGGGGCGTGGAACACATTCGCGCGTCTTCTGCCCTCCGCCGCCCTGCCTTTCCGCGACGAACTCAAAACTCCGCCCGCCGGGTTCGAGGTCGTCGAGCTTTTTCTCGGGCTGCGGCGCGATCCTCGCGAGTTGGGCTTCCATGGCGAGAATCATTGGATTTTCTCCTCGTTTGACCACGACGAGATGTACGCGCAGCGGGACGATCTGCTAGGCGGCCGCGCGGCGATGGCCTATCTCTCGTTCCCTTCCCTCAAAGATCCTCAAGCGAAGCGGCACACCGCTGAAATCATCGCGCCATTTTCTTATCGCGCGCTTTACGCCTATCGAGACGAGCCCTGGCGCCGCCGCAGCGCCGGCTACGAAGCCGCCAAAACCCGAATCACGGAGACGCTGCTGGACTTCGTCGAGCGCCACCATCCTGGATTTCGAGACTTGGTCGAATATTCCGAGACGGGGACACCGCTGACATTCGAGTACTTCACAGGTGCGCCGTCAGGATCGGTTTACGGCTACCCAGGCACACCGGAGAAATACCGGAAACGTTGGCTCAGCCCCACCACGCCGATCCAAAACTTGTATCTGACGGGCACCGACGTGGCCGTCCTGGGAATCATAGGCGCGCTGATGGGCGGCGTGGTCACCGCAAGCCGGCTGATGGGTCCGTTCGGTTTTTTTCAGATTATGCGGGCGGCCAGTTCGCCCCGATAGAAGCGGGATCGCGTCTTTCTACGCGTGCTTCTTCGACGCGAATTCTCCATACGCCAGATACATGCCGAGCGCCAGCGTAATCGCCAAGTACACATAGAAATGTTGCCGATAGGCAAGTCCCTTCACGAAAATTCCCGCTTCCACCTCGGGCGGCAGGAACAAGAACAGCAGTCCCTTGATCAGCGTCAACCAACCCACCACAGTAACGACCACGGTAAACGCGCCGCGAGTCCAGAGATTGTGCGCCAGAACCATCGCCAGCCCAGCGCCCGGTGTGAACACACCAAGCACCAGCATCATTGCCGGGTTGTGCAGAAGCGCCGTCACCGAATCCAAGGCAGCTTGCTTCTGTACGCTCATCGACAGCGCGATCAAAATGCAGTACAGCCCGAGCAGCTTGCTCAAAAAAATGGTCCGAGGTGACATACTTTCCTCCTGACGTAATCATTAATACTGTACGCCCCCGTACGCTCGATTTCTGGACTCGACGCAAAAAATCGCGCATCCGGCCGCGTGTCTTTTGCATCTGAACCGGTCGGAGGATAATCGTGCCTGATCCGAGCCTCATGCCGAATCCCGGCGTCCATCCCAGCATCAATCCCAGCATCAAGCCTGGCGACCTGCTCGCCGCTTGGGGAAGGATCCTCATGGGCCGAATCCCCTTGCTATCGATCGAGATTACCCGCGAGTGCCCGCTTACCTGCCCCGGATGCTATGCGTATGGAGACAAGCACCTCGGCGGCGGAATCACGCTGAGCGAGCTCAACGACTTTCGCGGCGACGATTTGGTCGAGGGAGTTCTCGCGCTGGTGCGCAAACACAAGCCGCTTCACGTTTCGCTGGTCGGCGGCGAGCCGCTGGTCCGGCATCGCGAACTGAGCCGAGTCCTGCCGGCGTTGAGCGAGATGGGCGTGTTCACGCTGGTGGTGACCAGCGGCGTGATACCTATTCCGCAGGAGTGGATGAGCCTTCCGCGGGTCCGCGTCGCGATTTCCGTCGACGGCCTGCCCGAGCACCATGACGTGCGCCGAAAGCCGGCGACATACGAGCGCATCCTAGCCAATATCGAAGGCCGCAAGGTGAACGTTCACTGGGTGATCACGCGCCCGATGCTCGAACGCGAAGGTTATCTCCAAGAATATGTGGAGTTCTGGAGCGCGCGCCCAGAGGTGGATCACATCTGGTTCAGCGTCTACACTCCGCAGATCGGCGAGAGCAGTCCCGAGATGCTCACGCCGGCGAACCGCGCCGACTTAGCCAGCCAATTGCCTTCCTTGGCGCAGGGCCATCCCAAGTTCCTGTTCGACCCCGGTCTAAGCGGGGCCTTCCTTCATCCGCCGCAGGATCCCGAAGACTGCGTTTTCTCCAAGATGTCGGCCAATTATTCGGCGGACCTCGAGAGTCGCGTCGAACCATGCGTTTTCGGCGGGAATCCCGACTGTTCCCAATGCGGTTGCGCCATCAGCATGGGTTTGCACTGGGTCCGGTCGATCAAAATGGCAGGCCCTGTGAAGGTCGATCACTTCATCTCCGGGTCGCTCAAAGCGGGCCGCTTGATGAGTCGTCTTCGATCACGCGCGGTTCGGCCGCCGCGATGGAATGCCAATGGCACTCCCCCGAGCCGTCCAACCGACAACGGTAAGCTGACGCAGATCCAACTCTGAAGCACTCGATTCCCTCTTATCTCTATCAAGAGGCTTGATTGCACTTAGCCGCTTTGTAATTACGCCGCTCGCCCTTGATCGTTGATCACGCGTCACACCGGCGCGTGACCTGCCTCACTGCAAGCAATCTCTTCCCAACATATAAGGAAATCGCAGGGGGGACAATCCAAAGAACAAGACAGAGTCCCCCCGAAATCAAAGTAGCTCAGGGCCGCCGGGAGCCGCGGCGATTGGGCTCCCGGCGAAAGGAAGGGCCTTATGAAAGTACGCAGATTGCTCGCGGGGGCCGGGACCGTTTCACTTCTGCTAGCTGGATTCCTCGGGACCCCGCAAAACGTATTTGCCTCACCTCGTCGTGACGGCGATCGAGATCCCAAACAGGTCTCGATGCTTCTCGTGGATGCAAAGACGGTCGCCCTCCAGGTGAAGGAGGACGCGATCACCATGGCGGGTTACACCCGAATGGACATCAAGTGGGAAGCTCATGCCGCTACCGTCGCCAAAATGAGAGAGCATCTGATGGTTCTGGAGGACCAAATCACGACGCTCAAGGCCTTGGCCGGTGCCGCTGAACCGTGGCAGAAAACCGTGATTGTTCGGATCGAACCGTACCTGAGCGCGCTGGCCAAGGACAACGAAGCGGTCATCGACGCGATGGATGCGCATCCGAGCCTCTTCGGCACGCCGGCAGCGAACGCCTATCTCGAAGCGAATGCGAATTCTGCCGCGTATCTCGCGGACCTGATCGCGAACTTCGTGGATAGCGGATCGATCAGGGAAAAGATAAAGGACTATGACCAGCCCGAAGACACCTGCGGTTTGATGGGAGAGGCAGCAGGGGCAATTCGCTAAGCAGCTCGGGCAAAACGAGTGTGGGCTCCGCGGGGAGCCCACGTCTCCGCCATGGCGCTGGCTCTCCGCCGAGCCGATCCGCCATGGCGGCGCGACGTTAAAGCCTCTTAGGACGAGAACCTCTTAATTCGACGGCGGTACACCAGATTGCGCGCTTGGCTGTGCACTTGATTGGGCACTCGACTGCGCGCCGGGCTGCGCGCCCGGTATCGCGGTCAAGCGCGGAGCCGCCCACACCCTGGCGTGGTAACTCTCCTCCATCCTCCAAACGCCATCGCGCAGAAAATGCACGCGGCTCGCCCAATACGGCCTCGCTCCATAATCCGCCATCAGCATCACGGATACCTCGGCGTCTCCAAAACTCCACACGCGCACAAATAGCGCGGGAGGCGCGCCAACCATTCGCTGCGGCGCCGGTCCGCCATCGGCTCCCCTCCCTGCGCCGCCTCGGCCTCCGCCGGCCCCTGCGCCGGCGCCTCTGCCTGCGCCTCCAGCGGCCGCATTTCCACCGCCGCCGCCCCGACTCTCGGATGCCACCGTAACGCCGCTGCCGAGATACTTGGCGCGCAGCGCCGGATCGCCTGAGTCCATGAGCTCCCATCCCCGGATCGCGTCTTTTTCGCTGTCCGTCAGAGGCTTGTACGGAATCTCATTGCACGGGTTGTCGCAGGCGACAAAATAATTCGGGCGCACATCGCCCGGCTCTGCCGGACGCTGGTCAATCTCCACGATGTGTAACAGCCGCCATCCCGCCGGACGCCGCACCCAAAAATGCGCTGCGTATTTGCTGCCTTGGTTGTTCTGAATCCACACCACTTTGTTGTACTTGTGCTCGGTCACTTTGACATCGCTGGCGTTCGGCACCAGCGACTTGAGCCCCGCCTGATACGCGTCCTCCCGGAACCACATGATGCCTTCCTTGTCGATCCACATCAGCTCGGGATCGAGCATCTTGTCCAAAGCGTGGCGATCGCCTTTTTCGAGAGCCGCCACCAACGCGCGGTCCGCGCGAAGTACTTCATCATCGGCCGCGCCAGCCGGCTTGCTCGCCTGCGCAACGGCCGCACCCCCCAAGGCGCCGAAAGCAACAACGACGCCGCGCACACAACCAACGAAATACCGATGTAGCGTTTCATATCGAATTTCCTCCCGGAGGACTCGCAGCTTACTCCGTTTTGGTTCCGGTCAGAACGAATTTCGCAGGTTTGCCCGGCGCGGCCCGGGAGCGCCCATCTCAAGAGTAGCGTTTCAAGCGCGCGGCAAGTTGCCCGAAGAGCGCCGCGAGTGCGACGCTCTTCGGAAGCATCGGCTGGCGCCGCTGCTGCATGAGAGCGCTACTGCGCAGCTACTGCGGAGCGAAGAACACGTAGTCGGCAGTGTAGTGCGCGCGCACTTCGCGGCCGGCGTGTGCGCTGTCGCACCCCGACGTCGGCGCCTTGCCGCCCTTGGTGTTCAGCCGCTGCACGGATGTCACCCGCGCCAGCACGCCCTCGCCGCTGTGGCTCACCACGGTGACCAGCAGCCACGGAATCGAACTCGCATCCGGCGACGGCGCGTTCGCCGCAGCCTTGCCCGTGATCTGGCTGCCATCGTTCGCCTTCCATGAAGGACCCGCGAAGTGCTTGCCAAACGGCTTGCCGTGCGCATCGTAGAGCTGCGCATCGGGACCCTTCAGCGTCCAGGCAAATTTCGCGCCGTCCGCGTTGCAGGTGTAAATCTGATCGCCCTTCGCGTGCACTTGCAGAACCATGCGCTCGCCCGCGGGCGCCTGCAGCTCTCGCGGCGCCTCCTGTGCGTCAGCGTCGTGCGAAAGACCGAAGACGCCCGCCACCAACAACCCAACCAGCGCAAATTCTCGAACAGCTCTATGCATGGAACCCCGCCTTCTTCAGCGAAGCGATCGCCAACCGCCCAAGGCGACCTCTCGTTCGTTACTCGTTCCGCGCGGCAAAAGAATAGCTCACTCGCGCCAAGAATTCACACCCCTGCCAACGCCGCCAAGCATCGCGCTGTTCTGTTAGTCATTGACACGGACACAGCGGCAGCCGATTGACTCGGATCACACGTGATCTCGCGGCAAGCCCCCCAATAAAAAATATATTGACACGTTTCCGGCTCTTCGGGTGTATAAGGGGCCCATTCGGGGCCTAAGCCCGAACAAGGGGTCGACGTTCCACACAATCCGGAGGGGGAGGTCCTATGCTGGCAATCGCATTGGGGGCGAATGCATTCCGTTCGCATCGGATCGCGAAGGGGATGCGTGTGTTTGTTCTGTTCGTCGGAGTGTTGTCGATTAGTCTTCCTTTATTTTCGCAAGGAAATGCTGGACGAATTCTAGGCAGCGTAACCGACCAAAGTGGCGGCGCAGTCGCAGGCGCTATGGTTACGGTCACGGACGTAGCACGCGGGGTGTCCCGTACTCTGGTCACGGATGATTCCGGAGAGTACAACGCTCCTAACCTGACGCCTTCCATGTACACCGTGCGCGGCGAAGCCAAAGGCTTCAAGGCGTTCGAGCGCCAAAATGTCCTCCTCGAAACCGGCGGCGAAGTCCGGGTCGATCTGCAGCTCCAAGCCGGTGATGTGACCCAGACCGTCACCGTCAGCGAGTCTGTGCCCCTGGTCGAAACCAACAACGCCGAGTTGGGCGGCACGCTGCAAAGCGAAATCGTGACGCAGCTACCCATGAATGGCCGCAACTTCATGAACCTGATTCAACTGCGCCCGGGCTTCACAATTTACCCAGGTGGCTCAGGCTGGACGCAGAGCACCAACGGCTTGCGCAACACCGACAACGTCTACATGGTGGACGGCATCAATGGCGACGACCCCTGGATGGCCCAGGCCGTATGGGATTCGGTGATGGCTTCCGGCGATACCGGGACGCTCATCTCGCAAGACGCCATTGACGAATTCAAGACCGAGGAAATGCCCCGCGCGGAGTACGGCTGGAAGGCCGGCGGCATCGTCAACGTAGGCATCAAGTCGGGCACCAATGCCATTCACGGAACGGCGTACGCATATGGCCGCGACGGCGCCTGGGATGCCCGCAACTACTTCGACCCGCCGCCGGGCCCGCCTCCTGCCGTGGCCTTGGAGCAGTTTGGCGCCACCTTGGGCGGTCCGATCGTGAAAGACAAACTTTTCTACTTTCTGACGTATGAGGATCAACGCTACACCGTGTCATCCAACCTGGTGATCTCGGACCCAATTACGGCCCCCGGGATCGGAGCCCTCACCGGAACCGCCATTAACAACTTGCTCGCCGCTTGCCAAGCGGCCCTGGACATAGGGACGCCAGCGCAGGCTGCGGCCGGCAACACTCCGGGAGCTCTGACGGCGCTGAGCGCTCAGTTGTCGGGTATCACGGTCGGCGCAGCCCAGCCCGGGCACGCGAATGGCGTCTGCATGCAGGGTCCGAACTATCCCGGCCTGTGGCCAGTCGTGAATGGAAAAAATCCAGCGGGCATCAGCGGCCCTTCCGGGTTAGCTTCTATCAATAATGGCTTAGCTAACAGTAACCGCATTGACTCCGGGCTGGGCAAGGTGAACTACCACCTCAACGACAAACACTCCTTGAGTGCCATGTATTACATCAGCCCCGGTGGCGGCCTGTTTAACGACTCCCCAACCCAGTCAAACTCCGTTTGGGAAACCAATCAATACGCTCGCTCCATGGCCTTCGCGGGCAACTGGACCTATACTCCCAGTTCCTCATGGGTCAATGAAGCGCGGGTTGGCTACGCCCACTATTTCCAGCAATTTCTCAGCAACGACAACACCGATAACCCGGCAAACTACACGTTCAACGGCAGCACCTACAACTTCTACACCGGCCAGACCAATCCACTCTATTATGGTTTTCCAGGATTGAGTATCCAGAACCTGACCGGCGCTTTGGGTGCAAGCTGGCCCAAAGTCGTTGGGCCCGACGGCGTGTTGCAAGTCACGGATCACATCTCCTACTTACGCGGCAAGCACGCCTTCAAGTTCGGCGGCGATATCCTGGACAATACCAGTCAATCGGACGTAACCGCAAATGCCAAGGGACCCATCAAATTCTCCAGCCTTCAAGATTTCTTCGCCGGCCTTCCCAACGGCAACCCCGCGCTAGCTAGCACCGCCCCCGGTGGTATAGCTACCAAGGGAACCGCGACGATTCTTACCGGGAACCTTCTTAGGAACTTTACCTTTCAAGGGTACGCGCTCTTCGTCCAGGACGACTGGCGCGTCAAGCCAAGATTAACCGTGAACCTGGGTCTGCGCTGGGAGTACGACACCGTCCCCAAAGAGCTGAACAACCTGACGGGCAACTTCAATCCGAACGCCCCCACGGGAGTTCAACAGGTTGGCTACGGGCTCACCTCTACCTATAACAGTGACGCCAAAAATTTTGCGCCGCGCCTGGGCTTTGCCTGGGATATGTTCGGAAACGGCAAGAACCGTCCTGCGCGCGGGAGGCGGAATTTACTTCTCGCAGACCGCCTTGGATGTGTTCAACGGCATCGGCAACGCGAATGGACTGCGTGCGACGCCCACCGGCGCTGGCCTGGTTTATTGCAATGTGTCACTTGCCTCCGGGACATGCCCCATGGGGAACACGGTTGTTCAGCCGGGTACCGGCACGATCGGCGTGATCAACACCGCCTTCGCGAACACGCCTATTCTGAACGGTACGGGTTGTAATGGGGGCAACGGCAACGGCGAATGCGCTGGCGAAATCCCGTCTAACTGGGCGAATAACGCCCCCACTACCTCCCTCTACTCGTTTCAGCCCTATTGCGGCGATGGCAAGACAGCCATCCAGTCGGGTCCCTTGACCGGCTACAAGCCGGCGCAATGCGCCATCTATGGCGTGAATCCCAATCTGCGCACCCCGTACGTCGGTGAGTACAGCCTGGGCATTCAGCATGAGATTACGCACGGAATCGGCTTGGACATCGGTTACGTCGGCAACGTTGGCAGGGCATTGCTAGGTGCCGCGGATATCAACCAGCCTAGCTGCGCCTCCGCCGCAGCCGCCGCCGCCGTGGCCGGTTCCCTCGCCGTCCCATGCGGTCCCGGCTCTATGG
Organism: uncultured Acidobacteriota bacterium; assembly: GCA_963818345.1. Taxonomy (GTDB): domain Bacteria; phylum Acidobacteriota; class Terriglobia; order Acidiferrales; family UBA7541; genus Palsa-189. The sequence goes on from CAWFRX010000011.1 coordinate 177,288, forward strand.
GCCCCGGGTGGACAGCGGCTGCCATAGCCACCTGTTTGCTGCCCCCCACGCCACCCGCGACGCAACCCGCTTACAACTGCAACGCAAGTTCAAGTAACGAGCAATTGGCCCGACCGTTCAATGCCAAGTTCCCGTACTTCAAAACCATTGACGTGTTCGGGAACAATGACATCTCCAACTACAACGCCCTGCAAGCGACCCTGACGATGCGGAATTACCATGGATTGACGCTCACCGGCGGTTACACCTATTCGCACGCCCTGGGCGACGCTTCCGGTCAAGGGACGGGCGGCGGCGGTTGTATTCCCAACGACACGTATGCGAGTCTGAAGTCACAGTGTTACGGGGCCAGCGAGTTCGACATCCGTGATCGCGAGACCATCTCGGCGACCTATGCCATTCCGGGGAGGAAGGGTTTTGGGCAAGCCCTGGAAGGCTGGTCGATCAACATCGTGACGGTCATTCAAAGCGGGCTGCCCTGGGGTATAGCTGACACCACCACCGACTTCGCCGGAACCGGCGACATCAACAATACCTGGGATTTCCTAAGCGCGAGTAGCATCGGCGCGGTCGGCAACCCCAAAGACTTTGAAGCTATTCGCAATTTCCGCGATGTTCCCCTGCCTCTGAGCGGATCTCCTGGACTTCCGTGGTATCCAGGCGTAACCAGGGTGCCGCGCAGGGTTACGCGGCGGGTTCACCGTCAGCACCAGGAGGCAGTTGCTACAATCAGTCCAGCGCTATGGGGCCGCTGGCCTTGGCTTCGCTCGCCAACCTCGGCTGCTACGCGCTGGGCAACTCCGTTCTGGTACCTCCCGCCTACGGAAGCTACGGCACGTTGCCGCTCCGCGATCCATTCCGCGATGGCGGCTACTACAACATAGATTTCTCGTTCACCAAGCTCTTCAAATTCAAGGAACGCTTTACCGCCCAGTTCCGAGGCGAGGTCTTCAACATCCTCAACCATCCCAACTTCTCCAACCCGAGTAATGGGCCGGGCGGGGCCAGCGGCACTCTCAATCCTTCAACGGCGGACGCGTCCGGGCTTGGCTATGTCACCGCTACTCCTGACAGCGCCAATAACAATCCCGTCCTCGGATCGGGAGGCCCACGCGCGATCCAACTTGGCTTGAAGTTAAGCTTCTGACCGTTCACGCCAGCAGTTCGCGCACAACCCAAAGGGGCCGGCAAATAAATCGCCGGCCCCTTTTGTCATCGCAATGCTAGACCTTGCCGACGCGCCGCGCTCTTACCTAACGCTCTGCTCCACTGGCATGCGTGCGCCGGCCATGAGAGAGCCGCTTTCTCGTTTCGCACGTTGTCGATTTCGACGCCGCAACTGCTCATCACCTTCTGTTCGCTCCACTCCATCGTTATATTCGTGAGTACTTGTCCTGTCCTTTTTTGAAACAGTCCATTCATCAATTGTACACATCGATTCTTTGAATTGGACCGCTCGGACTTGCTGTGCGATACTGAATTTGTATTAATATATACAGATGGACGAATAGTTAACTATTCGGGATGTACTTTTATGGGAGCGCGTTGAATGAGGTCCAGGGCCCTACGTATTCCAGCTGGTTTTATCCGTTCTTCGTATTCTCACCTATGCTCGTCCTTTCAAACGCAGTGTTCATCCTTTAAGACAACCGTACCCAGCAACAAAACACTGGCCAGCAGGCTGAGCGTGCGCTCACCGCCTCTCCTCCCTCCGATTTGTACCGCTGTATTCCTCTGCGCCGCCGCGATTTCATCCTTCAGTCTTGTTCACGCCCAATCGCCGGCTCCATCGCCCGCTCCATCGTCCGCTCCATCTCAGGGCCAACCTCCCGCCCAATCGCCGGTTACCATGACGTTTCGGCTCTCCAAGGAAACCTACTGGGGCGGCGCCGTCTTGCAGGCCGGCGACTATAGCGTTTTGGTTTCGCTCGGCGATTCTCCCGTCGTGACCGTTCGCCAGCAAGGCAGCGACTTCGCCGAGTCGATTGCTCCCAGCCTCGTGCCGCCAAACGGGTTCTATGGAGACACTCGCCTGGAAATCAACGACGAAGGGGACAGCCACTATGTGAGCTCCCTCTATGTGAAGCAGCTCGGAGCCGTGCTACGGTTTCCCCAGCCTGGCGCCGTGGCGCAACTTCCCATCCCCGTCGCTACCGACTCCGCTTCGCAGGAGGCGTCCTCGGACGACGCCGCTCCGCTAGAGGGCGCATTGTTTGCCATCCGCAATTCCGGGAACCAAGACGTGCCCCAGGCGCAGGCCGAAGCGATTTACTTGTCCGCGTGCAAAGTCGTCGAGCAGGAATTCGCCCGAACCGCTCCGGTTCGTCCCAAGCTGACGTTGGTTCTAGGCGCCAAAGCCAGCAACGTCTATTACCCGAAACGTGAAATTCAATTGGCCAAGTGGGATAAGTACCAATTCGCGCAGGGAGTCATCATCCTCGCGATAGAAGAATTCCTCACCGGCGAGAACCAAAGCTCAATGGCAAAACTCGCAGTGACGGTCGCCGATTCCACCGTGGACGTCAGCACCTTGAGAAACGAAAAGACGCACCAGCTTCAGCCTCTGAAGTGATCAACCGCGAGGGGCCCCGGTGGGTGAAACGAGCCTGCATGACCTTGTTTCGCGGATGGACAAAGCCCTCGCAGTCAATGCCGAGGAAGCGACGCTGCACGAAACCGGTGTCATCCCGAGGCCCGCAGGCCGAGGGATCTGCTTTTGCTCGCGGTGCGAGAAAGGTCTTTGCATCGAGACCGCCGCATTCTTTCGAAACGAAATTGCAGCTATCCCCTCCTCCCGCCCATTCGAACGCCAGGCATTCGAATACTCCTCAGTAAACACTATTGACCCCCATGTTATAATGTCTCATGCTTGTTGCTAGCTGCGTCCGTCTGTCGATGGATCGGCCGTGCCGTGTCCGCAGCGCGCTGCCACTCCAGAATGTCGTTCCGTCCCTCGCACTCTCTCAAGCAACACTTACTTCCCCATTTTCAGCAACTTGCGCATTCCTTGCTCCCTCTCGAGCGCCAGAGCGAAAGTCAACTCTCTTGTTTTCAGGCGCTTGCACACTCTTTTGTAAAAACACCGGGGGTGGGGGTACCCCACCAGCTAACTCCCATCCTTCCAACATATTCGTCGCCTGCTATAGTGGAATTGCGTCAAAGAGCGACAGAAATAGCGCAGGCGCGGGCTCTACTCGGCGCCCACCCGACACAGGACTGAGCAAACAGTCATGATTCATCTTTCCGCCGCCGGCAAAGGTTTTGGATCGAAGACCCTCTTCGAGGAACTCAACTGGGTCATCGGTCCGGAAGAGCGCGTGGGCCTGGTTGGCGCCAATGGCACCGGTAAATCCACACTGCTCAAGATGCTGGCTGGCATCGAGCCGCTCGACTACGGCTCCATTTCCGCCGCCAAGAACATCACCACCGGATATCTGCCCCAGGACGGCATGTCCCTCTCGGGACGAACCGTTCTCGAGGAATGCCTTTCCGCCTTCGGGCCGCTGCTCGAAATCGAAAAGGAGATGGAAACGCTCACGCACCGCATGGCCGAGCTCGACCCCAAGAGCGAGGAGTACCGTCAGGTCACCGACCGCTACCACCGCATCGAGACCGAGTTCCAGCGCTGCGACGGCTACACCCTCGAAGCCCAAACCAGCGCCGTGTTGAACGGCCTGGGATTCTCCACCGAAGACGCTCATCGCCCGACCGAGGAGTTTTCGGGCGGCTGGCAGATGCGCATCGCCCTCGCTAAGCTTTTGCTCCTCAAGCCGCACCTGCTGCTGCTGGACGAGCCCACCAATCACCTCGATCTCGAAGCCCGCAACTGGCTGGAGCAATATCTGCACGACTATCCTGGCGCCTTCGTGCTGGTCTCGCACGATCGCTATTTTCTGGACGTCACCGTCAACCGGATCCTCGAACTTTGGAACAAGCGCGCCTATTTCTACACCGGCAATTACGACCGCTACCTCACGCAAAAAGCCGACCGCAACGCCCAGCTCGAAGCCGCCTACCGCAATCAGAAAGATCGCATCGAGCACCTCGAAGCGTTCATCAATCGCTTCCGTTATCAGGCCACCAAGGCCAAGCAGGTGCAAAGCCGCATCAAGGAACTCGAAAAAATCGAACGCATCGAAATCCCCCCGGAAGAGAAAACCATCCACTTCACGTTTCCGCAGCCTTCGCAAAGCGGCCGCCAGGTCGCGGAATTTCACGGCGTCGCCAAAAGCTATGGGGAAAAACACGTCTTCGAGGATGTGAATTTCATCGTCAACCGCGGAGATCGAATCGCTCTGGTGGGCATCAATGGCGCGGGCAAATCCACGTTGATCAAGCTGCTTGCCGGCGCCGAGACGCCAAACGCCGGCGAATTCCGCCTGGGCCACAACGTGCACGTCGACTACTTCGCGCAAGATCAGTACAAGGCGCTCGATCCCAATGCTCGCCTGCTCGACGATCTCACCAGCGTCGCGCCCACGGCCTTGAGCGATCAGACGCGCCTGCGCTCGCTGCTGGGCTGTTTTCTATTTTCCGACGACGAAGTTTTCAAGCGCATCGGCGTGCTCTCCGGCGGTGAACGCAATCGCTACGCGCTGGCGCGCATGCTGCTGGTCCCGCCAAATTTCCTACTGCTCGACGAGCCCACCAACCACCTGGACCTCCGCGCCAAGGATGTCCTGCTCGAAGCGCTGCAAAAGTACACGGGAACCGTCGTCTTCGTCTCCCACGATCGCTATTTCATCGACAAGCTGGCGACGCGCGTCTTCGAGATCGAGCACGGCGTGCTGCAGGACTATCCGGGCAACTACGAGGATTACCTCTGGCAGAAAGAGCATCGCGGAGCTGCCGGCATGGCCTCATCGAACGGCAACCGCACCTCCTCGCGCGAAGCACAGCAGGCGGAAAAGCGTTCCGAGCCGCAGCCGCCGGCCAAAAAAGTCAATCCCGTGCTGGTCCGCAAGATGGAGCGCCGTCGTAAGGAACTCGAAGAGGGGATCGCACGCGCCGAAACGGAAATCACCTCGTGCGAAGCCGAACTGGCGAACTTCAAAAGCGCCGAGGAGTCCATTCGCGTCGCCAAGCTTCTAGAAGAGCGCCGTACACAACTAAAAGAAATGATGAAGGAGTGGGAACAAACCTCGCTCGCCCTCGAAAGTACCCAGCCAGCCGTGCCAAGCGAGTCGATCTGATGAAGTTGGCTCGGGGACCTGGACTCGAACCAAGATTCCCTGCTCCAGAGGCAGGTGTGCTACCGATTGCACCATCCCCGATCCGTAATTTGGGCGACCGCATCTGGACTGAGCGGCCCCTTATCTCTTGGTTTGTGATTGTAGGTTTCAACCGCGCGAGCGTCAAGCCGTTGCCTCGCGGGTGCCCATCGCCGGCTACGGTTCAGTTCGCGTAGGCGTGGGAAATCTCGTAGGTCTCGACGCGCGAAGTTCCTTCCACAACCCTGGATAAGATCTTGGCCACGGTTCGATGCGTGCCCAAGCTGTAAGCCTTGGCGCTCTCCGCCTTGTCCCAGAGAGTGATCCCAAAGGCTTCCGTTCCGTCCTCGGCCAGAAACGTAACCTGGTCTTGGTAGCCCTTCTGCTTTTCAAGGATCGGAACAACAACCTGTTCCAGTTTCTGGATGAACTCGTCGGTGCAATTAGGCTTCAAGTGCATAGACACTCTGCATGCAAACATGGCGGTTCTCCTTGTTGTTGCAGCAGGGAGCCTCGCATAACCTCTTTTGGTTTAGCGAGGTTACAGAGTTGTTGGCGGGCTTAACCATCGTATGTGAATTGACGGCTCCCGTCAAGGCGCTCGCCAGCAAGGTGAACCATTTAGTAAGCGCCGCGGGCGATTTTGCGGCTCGGCGGGCTTGGCGATCTATTGATACTTATCGGCAGATACCCGTTCGCAGATACCCGTCGACGCGGCTTTTTCCTTCGGTTTGATTGGTGGCTGAAAAGCACCTACGCGCTTGAAATCCCGCAGCCGCACGTCGTATGCTCTCGAACCTATTGACCATTCCAGCTTCGCCATCCCATTGACAACACATGGGTTGGGCAGGTTGGAACGAGGAGCCGCCCCTTTGGCAGGGCTTGTGCATCTATCCCGTGGGCGCCAGAATTCAGGCTGCTTTTAGGTCGCGGTTAGGGACCCAACCCGAAACCGATTACGTGTGACTGAGGAGGATGGAATGAAACTCAAGAGCGTACTTTTAATGCTGACCGTCTCGATGCTTGCAATTCTCGTCAGCGTCCCCATGTTTGCGCAGGCGCCGCCACCGCCTCTCCCGCCACCACAACTCGATCAATTGGTGGCACGCGTGGCGCTTTATCCCGACCCGCTGCTCGCGCAGATTTTCGCCGCAGCGACTTATCCCGACCAGATTCCCGACGCAGCGATGTGGGCCGATCAGCACCACTACCTCAGCGGACAGGCGCTGGCCGACGCGATTCAAGCCGACCAACTTCCCTGGGATCCCAGCGTGCAAGCGCTGCTGCCGTTCCCGTCAGTGCTCGAAATGATGGCTGGGGATATGAACTGGACGACCGCCGTGGGTAACGCATTCCTGGCGCAGCAACAGGACGTGATGGATGCGGTCCAGCGGCAACGCCAAGCGGCCTACCGATACGGCTACCTGCGAAGCAACGGACAAGTAGTTGTCACCCCAGGACCGTACATCACGATCATGCCCTATGATCCGGGCTTCATGGTGGTTCCCTATTACGATCCGGCCGTCGTGTTCTTCGCACCGCGACCTGGTTTTGTGGTGGGCGGCGCGATCCGTTTCGGCTTTGGCGTCAACCTCGGCTTGTTCTTCCGGCCGTGGGGCTGGGGCCCTGGCGCATTTGGCCGGTTCGATTGGGGCGGTCACGCCGTATTCATCAACAACGCTCACTGGGGACGAACGTGGGCAAACCGAGGAGCTTACGTTCATCCTTATCCCGCTGTGCGGCGATTCGCGCCGGGAAACCGGCCCGCCGAAGCCCACGAACTGCATGCGCGCTCGGAGGCTGAGCGTTCGTCGGCACGACAAGGGCGCCGAATGAACGAAGAGCACCGCGGACGGCGGTAGGTTCAAACGCCGTAGGCTAGTTCTCACCACGTGCGGGGCGTGCGCTCTCGAGCGGCACGCCCCGCACGTTTTCCATTTATAGGAGCGATTCTACGTTTCCAGCCTGAACCTGGTGGATGCCAGCTTGTACAGCCGGCGCCAGACAAGGCGGTTGAAGACCAGGACGATGAGCGCCATGAGCATCGTCGCGACCAACAAGACAGGATAATTGCCTTTGTCCGCCGCCTCGCTGACCACGGCGCCCAATCCGGTGGTTGAAAACGTCTGGCCATTCAGGTGGAAGTATTCGGCCAGAATGCTGGCGTTCCAGGCGCCTCCCGAAGCGGTCACAAAACCGGTGATCAAATAGGGGAAAATTCCCGGCAGGAATAGCTCCCGCCATCGCTCCCACCTGCCGAACTGGAAGACGCCGCAGACTTCTTTCAAGTCCGTCGGCAAGGCGATCGCGCCGGCGATGACGTTGAACAGGATGTACCACTGCGTTCCGAGCAGCATCAGGACGATCGATCCGACTGCCAGTCCTCCGCCGACTCGGGTCAGCAGAAGAACGATGATCGGGAACAGGGCCGTTGCGGGCACCGAGGCCACGACCTGAACGATCGGTTGAACGATGCGCCGACAGCTTGGCGTTCAAGCCGATCACCACGCCGGCGGGAACGGTCCACAGCGCCGCGAGCAGCAGCGTAAACTCGACTCGCAGGAAAGTGGCGCCGCCTCCCACGAAGATGCCGCGCAGCTCAGGACGCGGTGACCGCCGCGGCCAGCCCGGCCATCTTCACCACGGCATACGCGATGGCCAGCCAGCACGACCGACTGCGATGGCGTACGAAATCCATCTGGCCGCTCTGCGTGGCCGGGCGATTCTTCGCGATGCTGCGCCCACTCCCTGGCGAGGCGCAGATTGAGGCGTTCGCGCGCCGGGCCGACGAACAAGCGGCCCACCAGCGGCAAAATCCGCGAGCTTCTCAGCAGATCAAGAACAGCCGAGTGCTGGGCTTGCGCGCTTTCCACCTGCTCGAACTTGAATTTATCCGCCCAGGCAATGACCGGTCGCCAGATGAGCTGGTCCATGGCCACGATCACGCCGATCATCGCGACCAAGCCCCAGACAATCGCGCGCGTGTCGCGCGGCGTTTGCCGCCGTTTGCAAGTAGGAACCCAGACCAGGGATGCGGAAATCCTGCTTGCTCAGAACGAACATCTCGCAGGCGATCAGATAAAACCAGGCGCTCGCCACGGAGATCATCGAATTCCAGACCAGTCCGATGGCGGAAAACGGCAGCTCCATTTGCAGCGAGCTTTTGCCACGGACTCCAGCGATAGACCTCCGCGACCTCGTGCATTTCGTTGGGGAATGGACTTCAGCGAGGAATAAAAGCTGAACGCCATGTTCCATGCCTGTCCGGAAAAAATCAGCAGAATCGATCCGAGCTCGATCCCGAACTGGCGCCTGGGAAACAGCGCCACCATGGCCAGCATCACGCCGGGCAGAAAACTCAGCACGGGAATGGATTGCAGCGTGTCGAGCAGCGGAATCATGACGCGCTCGGCCTTGGCGTTGTATGCTGCGACGTATCCGTAAGCGATGCTGAAAATCAGGCTGATGACGTAGGCGATGGCGATGCGCATGACGGAGAACATCGCGTATGCAGGCAGCGCGCTGGGCCGCAGATCGATTTCGGCCTGCGAGTTGACCGGGGTGAGCCAATAGCGCGCCACGGCGAGAAAGGCATAGAACACGGAAAACGCGGCCAGGAAGATCGGCAAGTCTTTGAGCAACGACGGCACGCCGTGCGGGAAGGTTCCCCAAGCGAGAGTTTTGGCGGGATCACGTTGCGCAGGTCGTTTCATCGTTCGATCATCAGTCGGGCCCGACATGTGTTCGATTCGATCACGAGTTCGGGCTGTCGAGGCCGTGGTCGGGAGCAGCCGGAGATTGTCGTCTTCGGGATCGTAGCTGAAAATTTCGGCGTAGCGGCCCCAGTTCAGAGCGGTCTCGAGCTGGTTCACAACTTCTGTTTCGGTGAAGTGCTCATCCAGGATGTCGTGAAAAAATTCGAGCGGCATGACGTGGTCGGATCTGCTTTCGAGCGCCGACTTCATTTTTTGCAGCAGGGTCGACGTGGGCCAGCGCCGCTTCGCGAAACAGCGATTTGCGCGTGGAGATGTCGGCCTCGGCAAAAGCCTTTCCTTCCGGCGTGATCTTCACGTCGCCTTCACGAGCGGTGGCGAAGCCCAGCAGCGTGGCGCCTTCCACGATCGGAAGCAGGTCATCGACTTCGAGAAGAAGCTGCTCGGCCACGTGGTAGAGATCTTCTTCGCCGCCGTGATCGATCGAGCAGTTCGAGCAAGCCCGCAATGCTGCCCGGGCGCGTGTGCGGCAGCATCTGCCAATGTGGCTTGGCTCCGACTCGCGGCAGGGTCGGGGGAGCCAGCTCCAGCCGCGGCTGCGTCATGACCTTGTAAATGTAATCGACGTAGAGAAGAAACGACGCCGACTTGCCGGTCCCTTGGCTGCGGCAAGGGAATGCGAAAATCCGCGCGGATGGTCGCGGGGTTGCTCCCGAGAACGACAATCCGGTCGGCCAGCAGCACCGCTTCCTCGATGTTGTGCGTCACCAAAAAAATGCTGCGCGTGGAGATCTTTTTCTCCGTCCAAAGCTCCATCAACTCGCGGCGTAGGTTCTCCGCCGTCAGGACGTCCAGCGCAGAAAACGGCTCGTCCATGAAGAGGATTTCCGGCTCAACGGCGAGCGCCCGAGCGAATCCAACGCGCTGTTTCATGCCTCCGGACAGCTCCTTCGGGTAGGCCGTCTCGAATCCCTTCAGTCCGACCGCGTCGAGCGCCTTGAGCGCGCGGCGGTGGCGCTCGGGATGCGCCATGCCGCGCGCAAGTAGCGGGGCTTCCACGTTGTCGAGCACGGTGAGCCACGGGAACAGGGCGAAACTCTGGAAGACGATCGCGACGTTCGGGCTGCGATCCCTGCAAGGGCTTGCCATGCCAGAGGACTTCTCCCTTGGAGGGCGGCAGAAGTCCCGAGAGCATCCTTAAGATCGTGGACTTGCCGGAACCCGAGGGACCGAGCAGCGCGAGAATCGTGTTTGGCTCGATCGACAAATCGATTGGCGCGACGACTTGAATTTCCCTGCCTTCGGGCTGCCGGTAGTATTTCTCCACGCGACGCGCTTCGATGATCGGCTGAACTTCTACGTGAGGCTGCGCGGGCGCAGCGGGCGATGCCGGCGCAGGCGACGATGTGGGCGCGGGCGACGGCGACTCGCCGGAGTCGAGGGTATCCGAGGGCGTCGGTTTGGGAGGGGCACTCGCTCGGGAGGCGGCTTGTTCGGGAGGCCCACTTTGTTCGGGAGGTCCACTGAGGCGAGCCTCCTCAATGGTCTCGGTGAGGGTTTGCCAGGTCTCCTCGGGAAGCGAGTCCAGGAATGCGTCGCGCTCGGTGGGATCCATGGCGTCGACGATGGCCGCGATCTCAGGGATCGTCAGAGAATAGAGCAGTACGTACGCATGGAAGTACAGAAAGCGCGCCATGAGCGTGGCCGCGAGACGCGTGGGCAAATGGCGAAACAAGAGTTGCTGTTGTGCAAATGGCAAAGCCAACATCGCGGTGGCCGCTTCGTCGGGATTTTGCCGGCGAAGCATTTCGACTGCGTCATTCCAGCGAGCCTGGGTGACCAGATCGCGGAGTTCTGGAGTGGCGACGGGCATAAATGGCGGCAATAGCCTACTACAAGTTTGCGGCGGGAACTTTACAGCGAGAAGACAAGACGGGACCGCGTGACAATTGGGGGCCGATTGAACTATCCGCCGGTCAGATAGCGATGGACGAAGGTCACGGCCATGGCGCCTTCTCCGACGGCCGAAGCGCAGCGCTTGACCGAACCGTGCCTGACGTCTCCCGCCGCGAACACGCCCGGTTTGCTGGTCTCCATATAGTAGGGATCTCGATCAAGCATCCAGGTAGCCGGGCGCTGTCCGTTCTTGAACAGATCTGGACCGGTCACGAGATAGCCTTCTTCATCGCGGACGATCCCCACATCCGCGGCCCATTGGGTATGCGGCTCGCCGCCCAGGCATAGGAAAATGTGATTGGTATCGACGGTCTGGGTATCGCCGGTTTTTTTGCTCCTGAGGCTGATTGCCTTCAAAGAGCCATTCCCGTGCAGGGCCACAACCTCCGTGCCCGTCAGGACATCGACATTCGGCGCCGCTTGGATGCGGTCCACAAGGTATTCGGAAAGCGTCTTCTTCAAGGAATCGGCGCGAATGACGATGGTCACCTGCGAGGCAAACTGAGAAAAATGCATCGCGGCTTGGCCAGCTGAATTGCCACCGCCAACGACGAACACGTGTTGGTCCTTGCAGAACGATGCTTCGCTCGATCCCGCGCCGTAATACACGCCCGATCCGACGAGCGCGTCTTCATTCGGTAGATTTAGTCGCCGGTAGCTCACGCCTGTGGCGCAAACGGTCGAGCGGGCAACGATCGTCGTGCCATCCGCCAGGTAACCGACTCCTTTGCCGGCAACAAATTCGCCCCGCACTCCCTCTCGCAACACAAGGAACTCGGCTCCGAAGCGGCAAGCCTGGTGCCGCGCGCGCTCGGCCAGGTCTGCTCCGGCGATGCCGTCGGGAAATCCCAGATAATTTTCTATTTTTGAACTGGTGCCAGCTTGCCCGCCAATGGCGGATCGCTCGATGACCACCGTCTTCAGGCCTTCCGACGCGCCATAGACGGCGGCGCTGAGGCCTGCGGGCCCCGCGCCGTAGATTGCCAGATCGTATTCGGCCCGCGATGGAGTGCGAAACCAGCCCAATTTTTCGGTGATCTGGCGAAGCGTGGGCTTTTCCAAGCGAGTGCCGTCGTCGAACACGCAGACGGGCAGCCGATCGTCGGCAAGGCCGGAGACGCCCGCCTCGGCGTGCGCCTGTTCGTCGGACATCAGCTCGATCCATTGAAACGGTACATCGCTGCGCTGCAGAAAATCGCGAATGCTGTATGCCGCCGAGGATCCATGGGTGCCGTAGAGTTTAATCCGGTGAACTGTTTCACTCATAAGCTCGGTATTGTAGGCCCTGGTTCAACCGCGTCAACTCGCCGCCGTTTCTTGAGTCGTTGGATTCTGCTTCTCCCCTCCTTGGTACAGCGCGGGCAGTAGAAATTCGCGGTCCGATCTCGTCGTCTGGCCAGTCTCAGGCCGTTTGGCATGCGGTATACTCGCCGCCGTTCGGAGGCCGCATGGAATCGTCTCGAGCACGATCGGCTGCGATGTTCTTCGCACTGTTGCTTGTAAGCCTGGCGGCGGGTTGCCAGGCCGGGTCGATAGGAAAAGAAGAAGCAAAAAAGCCGGCGGCGCGCCCCGCGATTGTCTTTATGACGGATTTCGGCACGGCGAACGATGCCGTAGCGATCTGCAAAGCGGTGATTCTAGGAATCGCGCCCGACGCCCGGATTATGGACATCACTCACCAGGTGACGCCGTTTTCGATCGAGGACGGCGCGCGGTTTCTGGCGGGGGTGACGCCCTACTACCCCGCGGGCACGGTGTTCCTGGTGGTTGTGGACCCCGGAGTGGGCACGTCGCGCAAGGCTGTGATCGTGAAAACGAAGAAGGGGCAATATTTCGTACTGCCAGACAACGGGCTGATCACGCCGGTGACCGATCGCGACGGCCTGGACGGCGCGCGCGAAATCACGAATCCCGCATGGATGATCGGCGACAAGATTTCGTCGACATTTCACGGCCGCGATATTTTCTCGCCAGCAGCCGCGCATCTGGCGGCGGGGGAAGATTGGACGGGTGCCGGACCCGAAGTTAGCAATTTGGTTCGGCTGAGCCCGCAGGTTGCCACTGTGGAGGCCAAGGGCATCACCGGCGAAGTGATCGGCCTCGATGATCCGTACGGCAACTTGATCACGGATATCGAAGGCGACGATTTCACGAAGTTGGGATATCAGTTCGGCGACAAGGTTGCTTTGAGAATCGACGATAAGCCGTACACCTTTCCGTACGAGAAGACTTTTATGGGAGTGTCGCCCGGTATGCCGCTCGTGTATATCGACTCGCGCGGGCGGGTCGCCGTGGCCCTAAACCAGGGCGACTTTTCTAGGAAGTATAGGATTTTGCCGCCCGTTCCGGTCTTCATTGCTCGCAAAAAATAACCGTCGCCTAATTAATCGCCTGGCGTGGATGCTCGGATTTTTCAGAGGGCGAACTCGACGATGGAAACGTCGTCTTCAAATTGATCGCCACCGCGCACAGCTCGGACGGCATCGATGGCGTGTTCGAGGACGGGCCGGCCATTGCCCTTGGCATCGCCTAGGATGCGGACGAACTCTTCGTAGGTGAGAATCGTGCCATCGGCCCTAGTAATCTCGTAAATTCCATCGCTGAAGACGTAGAGACGGCTGACTGGAGGCAGTTCGTTGGTCAGCTCGGTGAAGTTCGCGTCCGGAAAAAGCCCAATGATCGTGCCCGTCTGAGATAACACTTGCGGTTCCGCGGTTTCCTGCGCGGGGCCTGCCATCAAGACGGCACTGGGATGGCCGCCATTCGCGTAGGTGAGCCGGCGGGTCCTCTTGTCGTATACGCCATACCAGATCGTGAAATACATATCGTTGTGGCGGTCCATCTGAAACACGCTGTTGAGACCCGCGAGCACCTCGCCGGGCGAGCGAAAATCGGTGGGGGCAAGCGTCTGATTGCGCAGAACGTTGATCGCCGAGATGGAAAGCAGCGCCGCCTTGACGCCGTGCCCGCAAACATCGAGCAGATAGATCGCGAGGTGGTCGGGATCGAGCCAATGATAGCCGAATGCGTCGCCTCCCAGCTCGACGGAAGGGATGAACAGCCAGTCGGTGGTAATTTCGCCGGTCAGCCGCTCGGGCAGAAGGGAGATGACATATTTCGCCGCCTGCGCGAGTTCTTCGGCCAGGCGCTCTTCGCTTTTCTTGAGCGCGGCGTAGGCCTCGTTGCGTTCGATTTGCGCGATGTAGCCGCGCGAGTGATGGCGAATGCGCGCGGTCAGCTCGATGGGATCGGGCAGCTTCACCAGATAGTCGTTCGCGCCCAGCGTGAAGGCTTCCGCCTTCACTTTCGGCTCCTCTTTCGTGGAGAGGACGATGGTCGGGAATGTCCCGGGTCGCCGGGATTGGCGCGATAAAACCGCAGCATGGTGAGGCCGTCGACCTCCGGCATCACCAGGTCCTGCAGAATCACCGTGGGATGGAATTCCGCGGCCACCTCGATGGCCTTGGTGGGATCGCTGCAATAGCTGAAATCGATGTCCGTCTCGGCCGCCAGCATGCGGCGCACGGCTTCGCCGATCATCGGCTGATCGTCCACCAGGAGCACGCGAACGCCGGCGAGCGGACTCGGCAGCGGCTGCGTTGCGCTGGCTTCAGGTTGGACGGGATCGGCTCATGTGCTACTCCTTTTGCGTGTCTTTCTGACGGACGAGCGGTCCCTCGACCGCGCGAGCAATCGCTGCGGCGATCTGATCCGAGCGGAAGAATTTCCGACGGCGGCATTCGATCTTGGCCGCGGCTTTGGGCATGCCGTAGACGATGCTGCGTGGCCTGGTCCTGCGCAATGGTGTGCCAGCCGGCGCGGCGCATGGCAAGCAGCCCTTTGGCGCCGTCCGCGCCCATGCCGGTGAGAAGCACGCCGACGGCCGTGCCCGGCCAGCAGCTCGCCACGCGTGTGAAAGAAGACGTCCACGGAAGGGCGGTAGGAATAGTCGGCCGGCTCGCTCGGTGTAGGTGAAGGTGAGCTCCGGCGTCAGCAGAAGATGGTCGTTGGTCGAGGCGATCTGGACCAACCGAGGCATCCGGCCGGTCACTCGGGGCGGATCGATGCGCACGTCGCGCGACGACTCGCGCGCCAGCCAGGACGCGAGCCCGGGCGCGAACAACTTCGTCCACGTGCTGCACGATGGTGATGGCGGCGTGAAGCGCCGGCGGCAGACTCGGCGAGCACGCGCGCGAGCGCCGCCGGGCCGCCGGTCGAAGCGCCGATGGCGATCAGAGGAAAGTCCCGGCTGCGATCAGTCGCCGGCGCGCCGTCGGCGATCTGCACGGAGCGAATTGCTTTCGCGGCGGCTTGCCGATGCAGCTTGCGCGAGCATCGCGATCTTGGCCAGCAGCTCGGACGCGTGAGGCGCCTCACCCGAGCGTATCGAAAACCGGCGTGTTCACGGCGTCGAGCGCGCCCCAGCCCATGGCTTCGAACACTTTCGAGGAATGGCCTCCGACGGTGGCGGTCACGATCAGAATCGCGCAGGGCGAGTCGCGCATGATGAGGCGCGAGGCCTCGGCGCCGTCCATGCGCGGCATCATCAGGTCCATCAGGATCAGGTCCGGCACATCCGCCGCGCAGCGGCCGCACCGCTTCTTCGCCATCCGCGGCGATCCAGGCGATCTGGTAGTCCGGGCACGCTGGTAACGACGCGGCGCAGCGCCTCGACCGCCATGCGCACATCGTTGACGATGGCGATCCTCATCAGTCGGGCAGGCCGATCAGTTCCGCGACCGCCGATAGCAGCGTTTCATCGTGGAAACTGCTCTTCGTGAGGTAGCGATCCGCGCCGGCGTCCAGGCCGCGCATGCGGTCTTCCTCGCGGTCCTTGTAGGAAACGATGATGACCGGCAGCGACTTGCAGCTTGGGATCGGCCTTGATCTTGGAGACCAGCTCGATGCCGGTCATGCGCGGCATGTCCACGTCGGTGATGGTGAGGTCGTAGTCGCCGGCGCGCAGGGCATTCCAGCCGTCCATTCCGTCGACGGCCACCTCGACGACGTAACCGCGATTCTGCAGAAGCGAGCGCTGCACTTCGCGAACGGTCACGGAGTCGTCCACCACGAGGATTCGCTTGCGAGCTGACCTGCGCCGCTTCGCTGCGCCCGAGTCCGCGCAGGCGCCCGCCGTGCAGAAGCGTCTCGACCGAGCGCGTCAAATCCTCGACGTCGACGATCAGAACGGGCGAGCCGTCGTCCATCAGCGCCGCCGCGCTGATCGACGGAACTTTGCCCAGCCGGGCGTCGAGCGGCCGCACCACCATTTCGTATTCGCCGACGAAGCGGTCCACCGCCAAGCCCATAGCGCGTCGGAGCGATCGCCCAGCAGAACGACGGAAATCTGCTCGCCCCAATTCGGCTTGCCCGGCATGTCCAGAACTTCGAGCGCGGAAACCACGCCGATGCGCTCGCCATCGAGAGAAAAATATTGCTGGCCCTCGAGCGTGGACAGATCGGAGCGGTTCACTTTCACGACGCTGGCGATGCGCGTCATAGGAAAGGCGAAGGGCTCGCCGCCAATCTCGGCGACGAACGTGCGCAGCACCGAAAGCGTGAGCGGCAGTTCGAGCTGAATGGACAGGCCCTGGCCGCGGCGCGAGGAGATCGAGACCACGCCGCCCACCGACTTGGCCATTTCCTGCACGGCGTCGAGTCCGACGCCGCGGCCGGAAATATCGGTGACGGTTTGCGCGGTGGAGAATCCCGGCAGGAACAGAAACTCCAGCAGCTCGGCTTCGGAAAAGTTCGCCGCCATCTCGGCGGTGGCCAAGCCCTTTGTGATCGACCGTGGCCCGCAGCGACTTCGATGTCAACGCCGCGGCCATCGTCCGACACCGTCAGCACGAAGAGGCCGGCGCGATGGCGCGCTTCGAGGCGAATGGTGCCGGTGGCGGGCTTGCCGGCCGCGACGCGCTCTTCGGGCCGCTCGATGCCGTGGTCCAGGCTGTTGCGAATCGCGTGGTTGAGCGGCGCTTCGAGGCGCTCGAGGATTTCCCGGTCCACTTCGGTGTTCGCGCCGACGATTTCGAGCTGCACCTGTTTGCCAAGCTGGCGCGCCAGGTCGCGAACCAGGCGCGGAAAGCCCTCGACGCCGTCGCCGAACGGCCGCATGCGGCTGGCCACAACTTCGCGATAAAGACGGTCGGACAGACCTGCGGAGCGAAGTCCGAAGCCATCGAGCTCCGCCTGCTGTTCCGCGGACCAGTCGCCGCGTCTCCTGCACCTTGCGCCGCGCCGCCGCCAGGGTCGCCGCGGCCTCGGGAGAATCTTCGACATAGCGGCTGCAGCGATTCGCAGCAGGTCGTCGATTTCGATGTGCCGGCGCTTCAGGCCGAGCAGCGATTCGGAGAACGGCTCGAACCAGCGGCTTTGCACCAGCGATTCGCCGGCGAGTCCCATCAGCCGGTTGAGCGTCTGCGCGGCCACCTTGATGGCGCGGTCGCGTACTGGCGCGATCGGCGCGACCGGCATCGCGCTGGCGCGGCAGCCGGGCTGACGCCGGCGCTGCGGATGCGCGGGGCTGCGCTGCGGCGACTGCCGCGGCGGCTGGAGTCGCTCGGCCGACTGCGGCAGCCGCCGGCGCCTCCACGGCTATGGCGGCTCTCAACCACCGCGCTGGCGAGCGGCTGTGCGCAGGCGTCGGCGAGCGCGGCAATCTTGCCGGCTCGCACATCGGCGAGTTGGCTCACAGATCGGTCGACTGTCGAACGCTGCTCTTCCACCCAGGCCGGAACGGCCGATTCCTCCAAGGTCGAAAGCTGCGCGAGCAGGTCGCCGGCGACTCAGCAGGACATCGATCGCCGCGGGGTCAAGCGTGAGCGCACCTTCCTGCGCGGCGACCAGGCAATCCTCCATCGAGTGCGCAAGCGTGACGGCCACGTCGAGATGCACGATCCGCGCCGCGCCTTTGATCGAATGCGCCGCGCGCATGGTCGAGGCAAGATGTTCCTTGGCGGAACCGCCGCTCTCGAGCGCGAGAAGTCCGTCGGTGAACACGCGCATCTGCGATTCGACTTCGCCGCGAAACAGGTCCCACATCGAAAAGGCGCCGAGGTTGCTCACGCGATCCTCCGGGTCAAGTGCGCCGAACAGCAGGTTCTCGTCGATGATCGCGACGGTCTTGTCGCCGGAACGGAACAGGCCCTGCGTATAGACGACGCCGACGTTCGTGAGCGTCGCGGGCAGCGGCTCGATGTGCTGCTCGGCGACATCGTGCATGCCGTCCACTTGATCGACCGGGAAACACCCAATCCTCCCCAGCCCAGCGAGCCACAAGAAAGCGAGCGGTCCGGGGCACGCTGCGCGGCGACTTCCTCGCCGAACAATCGTGTGAAGCGACACACAGGGGTAGAAGCTCGCCGCGCACATTCACCAGGCCCAGCAAGACTTCGCGGGGCCGGTGGGGAACGCTGCGAATGACGCTCGGCTCGGTGATCTCGCGAAGGCTGGTGGCAGGGAAGGCGAGCCAGGCCTGACCGATGCGGAACACCAGGTAGGGCAGACGTGGCCGTCTCGGCGACGACCTTCTCTTCCGCCAAGAGCGCGGTCCACGATTCGATGTAGTCCGTCGGGAGCGGGCCGATCGAGCAGCCGCCGGCCGCTGCGCGGCATAAACTTCGCAGTTGCGGCAGTGCGAAACGCGCGGCAGTTCCGCGCACGTGCCGTCTCCCCAGACGCCGATCTGCGTCCAGCAATTTTGTCGCTCCGGCGTATGGCGATGGGAGCGTCGCTCATAGATTTACTCGTTGCTCCGCATTCTGGTCGCGCGCGCGTGCGCGGGCGCGCAGCAGCGCTGCGCCGGGCCGTCGCCACGGGCTTCCTGCTTCAGCGCAAGATGCAACAGGGCTTCGCGATGAGTGGGATCCAAGATAAAGCGCCTTTCGAAAGGAGCTCACGGCCAGGTCCGAGTGTCCCAGGGCATCGTGAAGCACACCCAGCAGAAAGTGGCCTTCGGCGGAATCGGGAACACGCTGCAGATATTCGCCGCACACTGCGAAGCGCCTCATGCAGCTGCCCGGCGTCTCCCAGGCTGGCGGGCGACGGCCAGCGAGAAGAGTTCCGACTCCTTGGCGCAGGAGCCGCGGCTCGCGCGGCGGTTCCATCGCGGCGCGAAGCGAGCTGCGTCGCGACCGGGCAGCGGCGGAGGAGGGCTCGACCGTGACAGTTCCGGCGGCTCGCTGACCTGTAGCTTTCGGAACGCTTCGCGACTGCCACGGATTCGACGAAAGCGAACGCCGCTGGCGGTCCCGTCGGCTTGAATCCGTGTTCCGCGCGAAAGCCGCTTCGGCATGGCCGAGCACGAGCACGCCATCCTCCGCGACAGCGGCGCAAAGCCGTCATCGCAAGCAGTCTCGCCTCCGAATGGAGATAAATCAGAAGATTGCGGCAGAACACCAGGTCGTACGGTGCTCGTCATCGCCAGAAAATCGGGCGCAATAAGATTTCCCTGCCGGAATCGCACTATGCGATGCCACGGAACTTCCAGCCGCCACGAGCCGTCGGCTTTCGGCGTGATCAAAGTAGGCCTCGCGGTCCCAGGGAGCGTCGTCGCGGAACGATCGCTGCGCTGAAAACCGCAGCTTGCGCGGACTCCAAGGCGCGCCGGCTCACGTCCACCGCATCCACCAGTGAACGAATCGGCCGGGACGCCGGCATGCAGCATCGCCATCGCCAGCGAATAAGGCTCCTCGCCGGTCGAACAGGGACAACTCAGAATGCGGAGAACTCTTGCCGGACCCGCCGCGCAGTCGTGCGCGCGCCAAATCGGCCGCGAGCTCGAATGGCGCGACATCTCTGAAAAACCAGGTCTCCGGAATCACCACCTGATCGACCAAAGCGTTCCAAGCTTCCGGATCGTCCGTCGAGCACTCGAGCGTACGCCGCGGGATCGGAGAAGCCGGCTTCCTCCATGGATCGCTTGATCATGGTCTCGACCGCCTTCCGGCCAACGGTCTGCACGTCGAACCCGAGCCGCGCGGCGAGGAGATTTCTCGACGTCCGTGTAATGCTCCACGCCTGCTACTCCTCCGCGAACAGGCGTTCCGCAACTCGTCGGGCAACAGATGCTCCACCTTCACGTACTGAATCATGGTGCCGCCGCTCAGCGCTCAGGCCGCCCAGGTACGGCGCTTCCGGCACGGCAAAGCCGGACGATTCGGGCGCCGCTGCGCCATCGTCGAGGCTGTCGTGGCACGCTCCGCGAGCAGGCCCAGCACCGGCCCACTCCCGAAGGCCCCGGATGCCGGACCAGAATGATGCGCGTGCTCAGAAGGGCCGCGGCGGGCCTTCGCCTCAATAAGCTGGCTCAAGTCGATGACCGGAACCATTGCGCCGCGGTAGCGGAAGACGCCGGCGACATACTCCGGAACGTGCGGAAGCCGGCGCAGGCGCACGTACGGCAAAACTTTCAAGACCTGCGTAACGTCGAGGCCATATCGCTGGCCGTCGACTTCGAAGAGCAGCGCTACCATCCGGCTTCTTTATCCCACCGTAGCCAGTTCCCTGATCGACTTCCTGCGGCTCAGGAGTAGGACGGTGTCGCGGTGTTCACATTGAACCGCGAGACTTCCCGGTGCAGCACGCGCGCGGCCTGGTCGAGCAACTCGATCGCGCGCACCGCATCGCGCTGCGATTCCGCCGTGTTTCGCGTGGCTTCGCTGAGCTGAATCATGGCCTCGGTGATCTGGCGCGCGCCGACGGACTGCGACTCCATTCCTTCGTTCACCGATTCGAAGCGCGGCCCGAGGCCTTGCACCTGCTCGATGATGCGGGCGATCTGGCCGCTGATGTCGTTGACTTCGCGCACCGCGCTCTGCACTTCCTGCGCGAATTTCTCCATGCCCATCACGCCGGACGAAACCGAGGATTGCATTTCCTTGACCATCTGCTCGATGTCCAGCGTGGCGATGGCCGTCTGATCGGCCAGGCGCCGAATTTCCCGCGCGACGACGGCGAAGCCCTGGCCAAATTCGCCGGCTTTCGCCGCTTCGATGGCGGCGTTGAGCGAGAGCAGGTTGGTTTGATCGGCGACTTTGTTGATCGTGGTGACCACGCTGGTGATATTGGTGACCTTGGCGTTGATGTCGGCGAGCTTCTGGGCGATGGCGGTGGACGCCTTGGCCATTTTCTCCATCGTCGCGCCCATCCTCATCAGACCCGTCTGGCCGCTGCCCGCCGATGTCGCCGCCTCCTGGGAGAGCGGCATCACGTCCGCCATCGTGCCGAC
The DNA here is from genome assembly GCA_963818345.1 of uncultured Acidobacteriota bacterium. GTDB lineage: Bacteria > Acidobacteriota > Terriglobia > Acidiferrales > UBA7541 > Palsa-189. The sequence continues at coordinate 198,398 of CAWFRX010000011.1, forward strand.
CAGCGTTTGGGTGGTGGCCGATATTTCCTTCGCGGAGGAGACCACCTCGTTGGTGGAGGCGACTTGCTGCGTGAGCGTCGCCTCAAGTTCTTTCGATGAAGCGGTGAGCTGGGTGGCCGACGAGGTGACCTGAATGCCGGATTCCTGCACGCGCTTGACCAGCACCAGCAGCTTCTCCATGAGCTCGTTGACTTCCAGCCGCGATCAAGTCCGACTTCGTCATTGCTGGTGACCAGCCGCTTGGTCAGATCGCCCTCGCCGGCGGCAAGTTCATGGAGCTGATTGCGAACGTTGCCCAAGCGAATGCGTGACGGCGCGCGAGACGGTCCAGCCGATGAACAGCGAACCCACCAGCCCGACCACGATGATCGAAAGCTGGATCGTTCGCGCCTCGCGCATAACTCGTGGTCAAATCCTGGAAATCGTTGCGTGCTTCGCTCTGCAACGTCTGGTAGAGCTGGTCGAGCTGATCGCTCAACGGATCGGCGGCCGCATACCAATTGCTGGCGATGAATTTGCGGATGCGCCGCGCGATCGCCGCGCTGAAGCAACGCCGGTGAGCGTCGGCGACTTGCGTGTCCGCGCTCTTCATCAGCGACTCGGGCCGCGCTGGCCAGTTGCTTGTCCACGTCGTCCTGCTGCAGAGCTCATAAAGCGGGGCCACGTCGTCGCAGATCTCGTCGGTCGCGGACTTGATCGCCGCGAGCGCATCCTGGGAACTCAACACGCCGTCGGCAAACTTGTTGGCGGCGCCGATAATCTGCACGGTGTAGGCGAGTTCGACGTTTTTCAGATAGCCGATCGACACCACGCGATTCGTGAAAATTCTGTCGAACGCCCGCTCGCCATTCGAGGACTGGATCAATGCCGACCACTGCCCACAGCGAGGCTCACCAGGCTCATAAGCGCGATCAGAACAATCAAGCGGGATTTAATGGTGAGCTTGTTCAGCATTTTCCTTTTCTCCAGTCGCGGGGTCTGGACACCCCTTCGCTTGGCCTCGCCGTTTTCTTGCGGTTTGCGGAATGATTCAAGCATCGGCGGCCGATTAAGCCCGACTACTCGAGACTGAAAACTACTGGAACGGTCGTGATCACTTGTGCTGGCTGACCATTCACAAGGGTCGGCTTATATTCCCAGCCGCGCACCGCCTGGAGAGCTGCATCGTCCAGGCCCTTTACCGAGCGAAGGACCTTGATGTCCTTTACCTTGCCATCCGTCCCAACGGTGACATCGAGCATGACAACCCCTTGCACTCGATTTTCACGAGCACCGGGCGGATAAACGGGCTGCACGTTCTTGGTTTTTACAGGTGGCTTGACATCACCACCGACGCGAACCGTTTGCGGGCCCTGGGGAACGGGATAGGCCCACAAGGAACCAACCGCGAGAGTGCTAAGCAACACCAGTACCGATAGTTTTACCATGCGGGCACTCATTGTAAGTCTCCACGGCGAAAGTCTGCAGAGGGCCAGGATTATAAGGAATTTAGGACGATCTTCGCAATTCTAAGAAATAGCCCACCCAATCGCGTAGGCGCATATGTGCGGCCCGGCTCGAGCGAGCGGACCGCTCAGTGCTTCAGCCGCTGCCCGGAAGTATTCGAGGCAGAACCTTCAACCTTGGGATCACTCTAAGGCGTGCTATGTAGCTGAATCGTCTGCCTTTTCTGTGTGGGATGCGGCACATATAGCAGCTGTTCGGCGGGGTCTTGTTCTCAAGTCGTTCTCTAACGAAGCCGTGCGCCACGGCCTAGCCACCGGCTGGCCGAGACCCTTGCAGGCAGTTTGTGGCGACGACGTTGATGCCCTCCCTGGCACCGCGCACGAATACGATTTCAGGTGCACTAGAGGCATGCTTTCCTTAACATCGATTTAACGCCTTCCAAGTCATAAAGAGTGTCAATCAGGATGGCTCCGTTGCATAATTAGCTGAACTGATGCGACGCCTCGCACCCATTCCGACCATTTTGGCGCTGCTTATCGCTTCGGTGATGGCTCCGTATCAGCACGTGCACGTGCGCCTCCCCGGACCGCACAACTCTGCGGCGCAGCAGGATGATGACGACGACAGCGCCGTTGTACACGTTCATTTCGTCATCGTTTCGGCTCTTTCCCAAAGTGCGCGCCATGGCCTTGCCGCTCCCGGCGACGACCACATAGCTCGAGCTCTCGATATTTTTACGTTGCTGTTGCATCCCATTTTCCAGCTTTCGGTTCTTCCCGTTTGGCATGCTTTATTGGTTCGTCTCGCGCCGTTGCACGAGCAGGTCGCGGAGACGGTCGAAGCTTGCGGCCACGACCCGCCGGATCTTACTGTTTCCATTCCTCGCGCTCCCCCCGCTTAGGTCCCCGCTGATACAGCTAGACGTGTGTGCCCACTGCTAGTGAGTCATAGGACGTCGTCATTCTTTTCGCGGAGCTAAGAGGAGACTGTGAAAATAACTTTCCGATGGATGTGTTGCTGTTGGTTTTTACTTGCCGCGTGCTTGTCAGGCGCAGCGCCGAATTGTGCCGCTCAGTCCAAGCTGTCGTTGCAGGAGGCGGTATCGGAGGCGCTGCGCACTCGCCCAGGGCTTGACGCCGCCGCCCAGCAGGTTGCCGAGGCGCAAGGACGCGTCACACAGGCGGGATTGATCGAGAACCCGACGTTCCAGTTTGAAAATCAGAATCTGCGCCCGGGGATGAACTATGGAACCGACGTAGACACCTACGCGTTCCTCACCCAGCCGCTCGACATTCTCGGCAAGCGGAAGCAGCGCATTCAGGTGGCCCGCGATGCTGTGGACTCCTCGCAAGCGCAGTATGAACTCCAGCGCCGTCAGATCGCGCAGAGCGTTGCCCAAGCCTACTGGGCTGCGCGCGGTGCACAGGAGACGCGGCACTTATTCACCGCGACCGTAGACAACTTCCAGAAGATTGTCGACTACCAAGCGGCACAGCTTCGCGTGGGCGCGATTTCCGAGCAGGACTTCCTGCGTATTCGCTTGGAGGGCGAACGGTTAAAAGTCTCGCTGGATCTTGCGGTCATAGGAGCCACGCGCACGCGGGTGCAGTTGGAGCGCGAGATGGGCCGCACCGACTTCGCCGATGTAATCCTCACGGAACCGCTGGAGGGCAATCAGGCGCCCCTACCCACCACAAGCATTTCCCAAGTGCTGGCGCAGCGCGTTGAGATGCGGGTAGCGACCGCAGCGGTCACGGCCGCCGAAGCCGAGGAGCGGCTTGAGCAGGTTGCCGTTCGCCCCGATTTGGCGGTCGAGGCCGGCTACAAGCGAACCCAGTTGGTTGACACCAATACCGGCACAAACACAGCTTTGGCCGGGATTCAGATCACTCTGCCGGTTGGCAACCGCAATCAGGGCAACCGCGCGGCCGCCAGTGCCGAGGTGCTCCGCCAGCACAAATTGCTCGCAGAGACGCAGGCCAACGTCCTCGCGGACTATTACGGCGCTTTGCAGGACTATCAGCTGCACCGGCAGGAAATCACCGAGACCTTGCAACCGCTTCGCGATCACGCCAACGAAATTTCGCAGATCGCCGAAGCCGCTTACACGCAGGCCGGAGGCGATTTGCTCCGTCTGCTCGACGCCGAACGCACGCAGCTCGATGGCCAAGTCACGTACGTGCAAGGGATGGTCGAGTACCAATTAAGCGTGGTCAATTTGGAAGCCGCGGAAGGAGTTGCGCCATGAAATTTCGAATTGCGATCCTCGCTCTTTTAGCATCGTCCAGTCTGCTGGCGAGTTCCTGTAACCATGCTTCCCCGGAGGCTTCTCCTTCCCCAACGCGCTCCGAGGGACAGAACCGGGACGAAATTGTGCTCACGCCAGAGCAACAAACTCTCGGAAAAATTGAGACTCAGACGGTTAGCCTCAGCGAAACGCCGGACATGCTGCGTGTTTCGGGCCGCATCGCCCTGGCAGACGATCGCGTCTGGCACGTCGGCGTGCGCTCCGACGGCATCGTCACCAGCGTCTACGTGGAACTGGGAGATCACGTCGAGAAGGGTCAGATCTTGGCCCGCTATCACGCCGATGAAGTCCGAGAAGCTCGCGCGGAGTATCGCAAGTCGCTCGCCGATTCAAATCGCCTCCGTGCGGCAGAGGCGCTGGCCCAGCGCATGTACGATCGCGCGCAGCTCCTGTTGAGCCTCAAGGCCGGCTCGCAGCAACAGGTAGAAGAGGCCCAGCAAGATCTTCTCGCGGCCCAAACCGCCACCCGGGCGGCCCAGGTCGAAATCGATCGTGGCAAAGATCAGCTCGAAGACGACCTGCGCGTTCCCGCCGACCCGCCTGCCGACGCACCCGAGGAAATCACCGACAACGTGCCGATCCTCGCGCCAGCCAGCGGCTACGTCATCGAAAAGCACGTGACTCTCGGCAAGACCGTGCAAACGACTACTGACAGCACCTTTGTGATCGGCGATCTGTCGCAAGTGTGGATGCTCGCAAACGTCCGCCAGGAGATGCTGGGCCAATTGCGTTTGGGACAAAGCGCCGTCGTCACCTTGCCAGGCATGCCCGACCAGCACTACACGGGGAAAATCACCAACCTCGGCCAGGAACTCGACGAGACCACTCGCGTCATGGAAGTGCGCATCGTGCTGAATAATTCATCCGGTCATCTCAAACCGGAAATGTTGGCCAACGCTGACATTCCCGTTGGCGCGCGAAAGCCCCAGCTCCTCGTGCCCTCCGACGCACTGCAGCAAATCAATGATCAGGACGTTGTCTTTGTGCGAACAGCGCGGGACCGGTTCGCGATACGTCCCGTCCAGGCTGGTGAAACCGTCGACGGCCAGCACTCCGATCCTGGAAGGCCTCAAAGCCGGCGAGCAGATCGTCGTGCAGTGGCAGCTTCATTCTCAAATCGCAACTGCTGAAGTCGACCCTGGAAAGCGAGTAGACGCCCATGCTGAATCGCATCATCGATTTCACGCTGGCTTATCGCTGGCTGGTGCTGGTCGGCCATCGTGGCTCTTGCTCGGCGCGGGCGGCTATGCGCTCTACACAATCCCGGTCGAGGCGTTTCCCGATCTGACGAACAACCAGGTGGTGGTCGTCACCGACGCGCCGTCGCTGCCGCCCACCGAAGTCGAGCAACTGGTCACCTACCCCATCGAGCGCGCGATGCTCGGGTTGCCGAATAAAGAGGAAGTCCGCTCGCTCTCGAAGCTCGGCCTCTCCATGGTCACCATCGTCTTCGACGATTCGGTCGCCATGTACTTCGCGCGCCAACTTGTGAGCGAGCGCCTGCAGCAGATCTCTTCGTCGCTGCCCGCGGGAATTCAGCCGTCGCTGGGGCTGCCCGCCACCGCGTTCGGCGAGCTCTATCAATACACGCTCTCCGGGCCGATGAGCCCGATGGATCTGAAGGACCTGCACGAATGGGTGATCAAGCCTCAGCTGCGCACCATTCCCGGCGTGAGCGAAATCAACGCCTGGGGCGGCCAGACCAAGCAGTTTCAGATCGTCGTGGATCCCGCGCTGCTCGATCAATACGGTCTGACGCTGCACGATGTGGCCGCGCGCGTCGAGGAAAACAACACCAATTTCGGCGGCGGCTACATCGAGCACGCTTCCGAGCAGTACACCTTCATCGGCACGGGCCGCGCCACCACGACCGACGATTTCGGCAATATCGTTCTCACTGCGAAGGACGGCACGCCCGGTGCTGCTGCGCGACGTGGCCGACGGTGCGCATCGGCGCCGCGCCGCCGCAGGGCGCCACGCTGCGCAACGGCGAAACCGTCTCCGGCATGGTCATCATGCTGAAGGGCGAGAACGGCAAGCGGCTGATCGAACAGGTCAAGGAGAAAATCGCCAGCCTGCGGTTGCCGCCGGGCGTGAAGATCGTTCCTTTCTACGATCAGGCGTTCGTCATCGACGGCACCATCCACACGGTCGAGAAGAATCTCTTCGAGGGATTCGTCCTCGTGACCGTCGTGCTGCTGTCTGTTCCTCGGCAATCTGCGCGCCGCGCTGATCACCGCCGCCATCATTCCGTTTTCCATGCTGATCAGCTTTCTGGGCATGCGGCTGTTCGGCATCAGCGCCAATCTGATGAGCCTGGGCGCGATCGATTTCGGCATGATCGTGGATGGCGCGGTGGTGATGATGGAGAACTCCGTCCACCGGCTGGAAGAGCATCACGGGCGGTGAACCGCCGCTCGAATCGGTGCGGCGCGCGGCTCATGAAGTCGCCCGGCCGATGACCTTCGCGGTGGTCATCATCATCGCCGTCTACCTGCCGATCCTGTTCCTGCAGGGCCTGGAAGGGCGCATGTTCCGCCCCATGGCGATCACGGTTTGCACGGCTCTGGTCGGTTCGCTCTTTCTGGCGCTGACCATGGTTCCGATGCTGGCCTCCTTCGAGCTTCCGCAACGGGATTCACCGCGTCGGCGAGACAGGCATCAGCGGCCAGCAGCGACAGCTGGATGGAGACACTGAACCGCGCCTACATGCGCAGCTCTGGACATGGACCATGAACCACCGCGCTCTTGACCGTCGGCGTTGCGCCGTTCGTCCTGGGCGTCGCGCTCGGCTCGCTCTATTTCATCGGCACGGAATTCATGCCCAAGCTCGACGAAGGCTCGATCCTGATGGAGACCCGCAAGCTGCCGGGCGTTTCGCTGACGGAATCGGTCGAGATCAGCAAGCGGATCGAGCAGCGCCTGCGCAGTTCCCGGAAATCGCGGACGTCGTCATCAAGATCGGCCGGCCCGATTTCGCCACCGAAGCCATGGGCATCAACGAAGGCGACACCTATCTTCTGCTGCGGCCCATGAACACCTGGACGCGATTCCACACCAAGGAGGACTTGATCGCCGCGGTGGACAAGGAGATGGCGACCATTCCGGGCATCGCCTAGGAACTTCACCCAGCCGATGGCGATGCGCATCGACGAAACGATCTCCGGCGTCAAGGCCGATCTGGCGGTCAAGGTCTTCGGCGACGATTTCCGGACTCTCGACGCCATCGGGCAGCAGGTCGTGCGCGTCAGTCTCCTCCGTTCGCGGCGCGGCCGATCCGCAGATGGAGATCACTTCCGGCGTCGCCGAATTGTCGATCCAGCTCGACCGGCAGCGCCTTGGCCCGATACGGCCTGAACGTCACCGACGTGGAGGAGGCGGTTGCGAGCGGCGGCTTCCGGCGACGTGATCTCCGAAGTGATCGACGGCCAGAGGCGCTACACCGTGGCGCTGCGCCTGCCGGAGCGCTACCGCACCGATCCCGATGCCATGCGCGGGATTCTGCTTGCGCGCGCCAGGCGGCGAGCAGGTCGTCTCTCGACCAGGTGGCCCGCATCGAAGTGACCCGCGGCCCGGAGATAATCAATCGGGAGGAGGGCCAGCGGCGAATCGTCGTGATGTCCAACGTGCGCGGCCGCGACCTCGGCAGCTTTGTCGCCGAGGTCCGCGCTCGAAAATCGACGCGCGACATCGCCTTCCGCCCGGCTATTTCATCGAGTACGGCGGACAGTTCGAAAATCAGGAGCGCGCCACGCGGCGGCTCGATGCTGATTGTGCCCATCGCGATCGGACTCATTTTCGTCCTGCTCTATTTTACGTTCGGATCTGTTCCTGAAGCGTTGCTGGTCGTGGGCAACATCCCGTTCGCGCTGGTCGGCGGGATTGCCGCGCTTTGGATTCGGGGGATGAATCTTAACTTATCCGCTTCGATCGGCTTTATCGCGCTCTTCGGCGTCGCGATGCTGAACGGCGTCGTTCTGGTCAGCTCCGATCAACCAATTGTTCGCAGCGGGCTCAGCGAGCCGCGAGAGCCGTGCTCGCAGGCGCCCGGCGCAGGCTGCGGCCGGTACTGATGACGGCCTTCGTCGCCAGTTTCGGCTTCATTCCCATGGCCATTGCGACTTCGACGGGCGCCGAGGTTCAGCGGCCGCTCGCGACGGTCGTGATCGGTGGCCTGTTCAGTTCCACGGTGCTCACGCTGTTTTTGCTTCCGATGCTGTATGACTGGTTCCTCAGAGACCGCGTGCAGCCCGCCCATGAATAAGAGTGACCGCGGAGGGCACAAGCGATGCCCCTAGGACACATTGGGCGAAGATGTATCAAACCGGCGGTCAGCCCGGGGTGCCAAAACATGTGTTTTGGTATCGCAAGGATGTATCATCGGTTTCGACTCAAGTGAGAAGGACGCGCAGATGGAAAACGGCACAGCGCGAACTTGGAACAGCTGGCGACGACATATCCTGACGACGGCCGGAGTGATGGCGCTGGCCGTTCCCTTGATCGTTGGAGCGGCAAAGACGCCGAGGCTGAGAGCACAAGCACCCGAAGTTCCACCAACATCGCCTTCTTCGGGCAAGCCGGCGTTCGAAGTTGCGTCGATCAAGCACAGCAAATCGGGCGGGCAGGGCACATATCTGCGCCGTCAGCCTGGGGGACTCTACACGGCAACAAATGTCCCGCTGCGGGCCCTGATCGCAAGCGCATATTTGAATCAGTTCCCGCCGAAGGGCGAACGAATTGTCGGCGGTCCGGGCTGGATCGATACAGAGCATTTTGACATCGAGGCCAAGGCCGAAGGCAATCCCAGCAGGGAGCAAGTGAACCTGAATGGCGCAGTCGCTCCTCGAGGATCGATTCAAGCTGGTGGTGCACCAAGAGAACAGGGAACTTCCGATCTTTGCCCTCGTACTATCGAAAGCAGGAAAAGCTGGGCCTCAGCTTGTGGAACATTCGGACAACACAAAGTGCTCTGACCCTGCGGCTGGACCGCCTCCGCCACCCGGAGCTGGCGAGGCAGTGCCGGCCTTTTGCGGAGGCTTCTTCATGATGCGTGGCGGGGGCGGTTTGCGAGAAAGTGGCAACATGATAACGATGGATATGCTGGCGCAGTTCCTGACCCAATCCGTGGATCGCACCGTTGTGGACCGGACCGGGCTCAGCGGAGTCTTTGATTTCACGCTCGAGTTCACACCCGAAGTGGTTCCGGGCTCCCAGCCCGGTGCCACCGCCAGCGCCACCGCCGGCGCGTCCGATCCCTCGGCACCTCCGTCGATCTTCACCGCGCTTCAGGAACAGCTCGGGCTGAAACTGGAGTCGCAAAAAGGCCCCGTCGATGTCCTCGTAATCGATCATGTTGAGGAGCCCTCGCCGAATTGACGGCACTATCTGTGGGCGCATCAAAAAACCGTGCTTTCTGTTGGCTTCGTTCGCGTGCACGAAAGGGTTTACGAGTTCCGATTTAAGCGAAGCCTGGAGTACTCATGGGAAATTATGCTGGACGGACGCGGAACGGAAAAAGTAAACCTCTCCTCACGATAACCTCAGCGGTGGTGTTCGCAGTAACGCTCCTTGTGAGCGCCGCGACGCCGGTCAGGGCTCAATCGCCGAAAGGCCAAGCGGCGGCTCAGCCTTCGACCCCTCAGTGGCAGATCGACGCAGGCGGCAAGATGCAGTTCGACGTCGCTTCCGTCAAACAGGATGCGGTCGCTCCGTCCCCGTCCACAGTGAACTCCAACATCCCCTTGGGCCCTCAGGATATGTTCTCGCCGACTGGAGGCCTGCTGTCGGCTACCAATTGGCCTCTGTTTCAGTACATGATTTTTGCTTACAAACTGACTGCTAATCAGTTGAAAGACGTCCAGTCTCAGCTGCCAAAATGGGCGAATAGCGATCGGTACGACATCCAGGCACGCGCATCCGGCAATCCGACCAAGGACCAATTTCGACTCATGATGCAAGCCTTGCTTGCCGATCGCTTCAAGCTGAAGGTTCACTACGAGACCCGCCAACTTCCGGTGATGGCGCTGGTCTTTGACAAACCTGGAAAGTTGGGGCCGCAGTTCCGGTCCCACCTGGATGACTCGCCTTGCTCCACTGCAGTTCCAGCGCCCGGCTCCGCGCAGGGCCCGTCACCCAGCATTGCGGGGGGCTTCCCGGAGCCTTGCGGTTATGTCACAGGGGTGCAGCCAAGCAACCCCGGCCGCTTCCGGCTTGGCGCACGAAACATACCGATGACAATGTTTGTAACCTCTTTGAGCATCCCACAGCTGACCGGCGTGGACCGCCCCGTATTAGACAAGACGGGACTTACCGGGAAGATCGATTTCGTGATCGAGTTTACGCCTCAGTTCAACGGCCCCTTGCCGCCCGGCGCAACTTTCCAGCCCGACCCCACGGGACCTACGTTTCTAGAGGCTCTGAAGGCACAGCTCGGATTCAAGCTGGAATCGCAAACAGGTCCGGTAGATGTCGTTATAGTTGACCACGTCGAGCAGCCTTCGGCGAATTAACCGCACTATTCCCGGCAGCGCTTCCAAACCGCAAGAAGTCCTTGACATAACCTATTCTGATAGTAGGATCGCATCACATAATAGGAGTCCACGGATGCCCGCGGCGAAACTCACCAAACTGGAACTGCAAATCATGGAGGCGCTTTGGCGCCACGGCCTCTGCTCCATTCGGGAGATTCAGGAGACCTTCCCGGCGAGGAACCGGCCCGCGTATACCACCGTGCAGACAACGGTCTACCGCATGGAAGCAAAAAGGAAGATCGTCCGTCGCGCGAAGAGGATCAGCAACGCAGATATTTTCGAGGCCACGATCTCCCGTGAAGAGGCGCAAGGCACCTTGATAGACGAGCTGCTGGCTTTACTGGGGGGACGCGCCAAACCGGTGATGGCGCATTTCGTAAAATCCGGGAAGCTCACCCTGGACGACGTGAAGGAGGCCGAGAAGATGCTTCGCGAACTGGCGAGGAAGGATAAGCCCTCATGATTCCAGCGGCCTTTGTTCCCCTGGCAAGTCATCTCTGGCAATCGACGCTGTTCGCTGCGGTGGCTGCCCTACTGACTCTCGCGCTGCGACGCAATCAGGCGCGCGTGCGCTATTGGCTGTGGCTGGCGGCTTCGTACAAATTCCTGCTTCCGTTTTCGTGGCTAGTGAGCCTGGGCCACCATCTTGTGTGGCGCGCCGTTTCCGTGGCCGTGCCACCTGCATTTTCGGCCGTCACTGACGCGGTCAGCGGTCCCATTTTCCTGACGACGCTTCCCGCCGCAAGGCCCGCTCCCGATCATCAACCGGCACTTGTCCTTGCGATCTGGGCGATTTGGGCTTGCGGGTTTGTGGTCGTCATCGCGGGTTGGATTCGCGAGTGGGTGCGCATCCGCACCGTCGTGCGCGCAGCTTCGCCGTTGCCTCTCGGCCTACCGATTCGCGTCGTGTCCACTCCAGCGCGGCTCGAACCAGGGGTCTTCGGCATCTTTCGTCCTGTGTTGCTGCTGCCCGAAAGCATCGTAGGGCGACTGACGGAGCCGCAACTGCAGGGGGTCGTCGCGCATGAGTTGTGCCACGTACGCCGGCGCGACAATCTCGCGGCAGCGGTCCACATGCTGGTCGAGGCGCTCTTCTGGTTTTATCCCGTGGTGTGGTGGCTCGGCACTCGATTAATTGAAGAACGCGAGCGTGCCTGTGATGAAGAAGTGCTCCGTCTTGGCGGCAAGCCAAAGGACTACGCGGAAGCAATTCTAAGTATTTGTAAGTCCTATCTGGAGTCTCCTATCGCTTGCGTATCGGGAATCTCCGGCTCCGATCTCAAAAAGCGGATCGTTCGCATCATGACGCAGCGCCTGCCGGGAAAGCTCACGGTTGGCAGAAAACTACTGCTGGCGGCGATTGGCATGGCGTCAGTCGCCGGTCCTCTCGTGTTCGGCATGCTCGCGGCGGCTTCAACTCAGTCGCCCGCTGTACCTGATTGGCAGACCGCGGCAGGCGGCAAGATGGCATTCGATGTCGCGTCGGTGAAGCCCACCCAAACGCGCGGACGGTCGACCTCGAACGTTCCTCTGATCGGTGACGCGTATGCACCGACGGGAGGCCTTTTCTCGGCAACCAACACGTCGCTGGTGAACTACATGAGATTTGCATTCAAAGACATCAAACTCGCGTACCAGGCGACGCCCGATCTTGCGGGGGCGCCCGCTTGGATACGAACCGACGAATACGACATAGAGGCAAAGGCGCAGGGCAATCCGACGAAAGATCAGTTGCGCCTGATGATGCAATCTCTCATCGCGGACCGCTTCAAACTGACGGTTCACAACGAGACAAGACAACTTCCGGTGTATGAGCTGGTGCTGTCAAAAGAAGGAAGACGCGGGCTGCAACTCAAGCCGGATGATGGGTCATGTTCCAGCACACCAGCCGATGTTCAAGCTCTTGATGCGGCCCCGCGAATGCCCGTGCCGGCGCAGTCAGCGGCATCCGCCTCGCAGATTCCGCCGATTCCGTGCGGCGTCCTCATGCCCGTGCCTGCAAGCGCCCCCGGCCGCCTTCGTATCGCAGGACGAAAGGTCAAGCTTGCGCTGCTCGCGGAGATGGCGCCTAACCCCAGCAGTGGCGTGGACCGTCCCGTCTTCGATCACACCGGCCTTGCTGGGACTTTCGACCTGAGCATCGAGTGGGCGCCAAGGTTAAATGGACCTCCGCCACCCGGTTTCACCCCTGACGCGGACGGCCCAACGTTCACCGAGGCTCTGCAAGATCAACTCGGACTCAAACTGGTGCCGCAAATCGGCCCGGTGGATGTCCTGGTTATCGATCACGTCGAGCAGCCTTCGGCGAACTAGCGGCATCCTTCCGGGTTGCATTCTCAAACTGTGTGCTTCTGGCTTCAATAGCGTGTATAAGAGGCGTCTACGGGTCCTATCTGAGCTAGGAGTGGTGCGCCGATGGGAAACCATCCTGTAGGGATGCGGAACGGAAGACTTAGATCGCTCCTCGCGATCGTCTCGGCGGTTAGGCCTGCAATAACACTCCTCATAGGTTTGACGGCGTGTCCAAGAGCTCAATCACCAAAAGATCTGGCGAATACGAATGGAGATTGCAAAAGTACCGAAGTAACGAACTGACGAGCACCTTTACGGGACTAACTGTTAGAAGTGTGTATAATCGCACCCACTTGGGCCCGTTGTGCAAATCCTGACCTGGGATTGGAGCGCATATGGGAAATCATGCCGCAGGGAAACAAAACGAAACAAGGAAACTTCTCGCGATAGCTTCAGCAATGCTGCTTGCAGCAACACTCATCGCGATTTCACTACGCGCGCAAGCGCCCAAAGGCCAGGCGCCGGCCGCTCAGCCTCCAGCGCCACAGTGGCAGATAGACGCCGGCGGCAAGATGGAGTTCGACGTGGCTTCGGTCAAGCGGGATACACGTCCCGAGTCCCCTGCAACGAGGACCGCGAATATGCCGCTGGGTCCGCAGGATGCTTTCACTCCGACGGGGGGGTTGTTTTCCGTAAACGAAAGAACGCTGGAAGCATACGTGATTTTTGCCTACAAGCTGGGGGCTGAACAAGATCAGGCCTTCGTAAAGCAGGCGCCAAAATGGGCACTCGACAATCGCTATGACATCCAGGCGCGAGGGCCCGGCAACCCTACCAAGGACCAATATCGACTGATGATGCAGGCTCTGCTTGCGGATCGCTTCAAGCTGGCGGTCCACTACGAGATCAAGCAAGTTCCTGTGTTCGCGCTGGTTCTGGATAAGCCCGGAAAGTTGGGGCCTAAAATCCAACCGCATCCCAGCGACGCATCTTGTTCCGTCGCGATAGCGCCCGGCGGCCAGAGCTCCATGAACGGGGGTACGCCGGTAACGATTGCCGGCGGTTTCCCCGAGCGTTGCGGTTCGGTCACCCAGTGGCCGGTATCCGGCCGCTTTCGGATGGGAGCACGAAATGTGCCCCTGGCAGAGTTCGCAAAACATATCGTCATCCCGGGGTTTACCGGTGTAGACAAAACCGTAGTGGATAAGACCGGACTCGAGGGAACATTCGATCTCATCATGGAGTTTACGCCTCAGTGGACCCCGGCGCCGGGTGATGACTTCCAGCCTGACCCGACAGGCCCGACGTTTCAGCAAGCCCTCAAGGACCAACTTGGGTTCAAACTGGAGTCGCAGATGGGTCCGTCCGAGGCCTTTGTCCTCGACCATGTGGAGGAGCCTTCCGAGAATTGACGATGATGGACAGGGCACTCAAAAGCGCGCGCGGGTGCCCCGTTCTCTTGTGGTTCGGCGGCAGGAACAAAGAGCCGGGCCTCCTTCGGTTCACGGTCGCAGTCTGCCTAGTCGCGCTGGCGATCGCGCTCTTCGGCCTCCACGCATTCGCGGCTTCGGAGCATCACGGCCAAGTGAACTTCGGTGGACTGCCGGTTCCCGGCGTGACGGTGACCGCTACGCAAGGTGACAAACGACTGGTCGCGATCACGGATCAGCTGGGGATGTATACCTTCAGCGATCTCGCTGACGGCGTGTGGAAGTTCGAAGTCGAGATGCAGGGCTTCGCGACCCAGATGCAAGAAATCTCTATCGGGGCGGACACACCGAGTGCGGTCTGGGAGCTAAAGCTGCTGCCGCTCGAGCAGATTACGGCTGGCCTTGCTCCCGAGAATATCGAGAGCACACCGGCGACAAGCCCGCCTGTCTCGGCGGCTGGGAATGCTACCGCAGCTCAACCAGCCGCGAAGCCAAAAGACTTTCAGCGTGCCGCCGTGAACTCCGCCAGCAATGCGCCACCGCCGCCTCCGCCGCCGCCCACCGATACTGAGACCGCGAATGATGCTTCCAGCGATCTCGCCCAGAGGGCCGCGACCGGACTGCTAGTCAACGGCAGCGTGAATAACGGCGCGGCGTCGGCGTTCGCCCAAACGGCCGCGTTCGGCAACAATCGCAAAGGGCCAGGCTCGCTCTACAATGGCGGCGCAGGCGTGATTTTCGATACGTCGTCATGGGATGCCGCCCCGTTCTCGCTGAGCGGTTTCGCAACGCCAAAGCCGTCCTACAACGATGTGCAGATCGTGAGCGCCCTGGGAGGGCCGCTTGGACTTCCGCACCACCTCCTCGCCGATTCAAATTTCTTCGTCGCCTATCAGCACGCCGCGAATGACAACGCGACCGTGTTGCCAGGCCGTGTGCCCACGATGCTGGAACGCACTGGTAATTTTTCGCAGACACTGGACGCTGCCGGCCAACCCGTGCAGCTCTTCAATCCGGCAACGGGCATGCCCTTTCCGGGGAACATGGTTCCTGTCAGCCCGCAAGCGCAAGCCCTCTTAAACTATTACCCTCTGCCGAATGTCCCCGGAACCGGCCTTTACAACTATCAGGCTCCCGTTCTCAACTCCAGCCAGCAGAACAGCGTGCAGGCGCGCGCTACGAAAAATAAAGGCAGGAATCAATTTTTCGGCACTTTTGCCTATCAGGGTCTGACAACAGAGGCAACGGATCTGTTCGGCTTCGAGGATTCGACGACCACCTCTGGCCTGGACGCAGTGGCCAACTGGTCGCGCGGCTACCGAGTCGGTACCAGTTACTTCGTGATTCATTTCAAGTACGAATTCAGCCGCTTGGCAACCGACGTGACGCCGTACTTCGCCAATCGTTCCAACGTTTCCGGCGAGGCCGGCATTTCCGGCAACGACCAGGAGCCGGTGAACTGGGGCCCGCCGAACCTTATCTTTTCGAGCGGCGTCGCAGGGTTTTCTGAACCCGAATACGCGCGAAACGCCAACCAGACGCAGGCATTTACCTACGACAGTTTGTGGTACTACCGCAACCGCCACACCGTTCAGTTCGGTGGAGACATCCGGCAGCAGCAGTTGAACATCTTCTCGCAGCAGAATGCACGCGGCACATTTGCATTCACTGGCGCAGCCACACAAACAACTTCTGGCGGCCTTCCAGTGGCTGGTACGGGCTCGGATCTGGCGGATTTCCTCCTCGGTGTTCCGGACACGGCCCAGATCTCGTTTGGCAACGCCGATAAAAATCTTCGAGGGTGGGGATTCGACGCGTTTATCAATGACGATTGGAGGGTCAACTCGGGCCTCACGATGAACATAGGCCTGCGCTGGGAATTTGCCGAGCCGTTTACGGAGCTACATGACCGGCTCGCGAACCTAGACATCGCGCCTGGTTTTGCCGCAGCCTCCCCGGTCGTGGCAAGCGATCCGACCGGCGCTGTTACCGGCCAGGCTTACCCCAGTTCTCTCGTGCGGCCCGACTATCGGGGCATCGAACCGCGGCTCGGCATCGCCTGGCGTCCTAGGCCTGCTTCCCCGTTAATCGTACGCGTCGGCTACGGGATCTACGACAACACGTCGGTGTACCAGGTCGTTGCGACGCAACTGGCGCAGCAGCCCCCCTTTACCAAGACGCTGAGCATAGAAAACAGCGCCGCCAATCCGCTTACGCTAGCGACGGCGTTCAATACGGTTCCATCCGGCACGTCCGGCACGTTTGCCGTAGATCCCAACTTCCGCGTGGGCTATGCGCAAAACTGGAACGCGTCCGTGCAAGAGGACTTGCCCGGCTCTTTGGTCCTGACGGCGACTTACGTCGGCACGAAAGGGACGCGCTTGATGCAGGAGTTTCTGCCCAATACCTTTCCGCTCGGCGCGGCGAACCCATGCCCTGCGTGTCCGGCGGGTTTCGTGTATCTCGCCTCCAATGCCAACTCAACTCGTGAGGCTGGCCAAATCCAGCTGCGCCGCCGCCTCAGCAACGGCCTTACCGGGACGCTCCAGTACACCTACTCGAAAGCCATTGACGACGCTAGCTCCTTCAGCGGAGTGGGACTGACGGGCGGAGCCATCACGAGCGGCACAGCCTCTCCCTTCACATTCACGCAAAACGCGTCGCCCAGCACAGCGAACCCGAGCGCCCCATCCATCGCGCAGAACTGGCTCAATCTCGGCGCCGAGCGGGGGCCATCCACCTTCGATCAAAGGCACCTTTTGACGTTCCAGATGCAATACACTTCAGGCGAGGGCACTGCCGGTGGTGCGCTTCTGAGCGGCTGGAAGGGACGTCTCTTGAAAGAATGGACACTCACCCCTCAACTGACCGTTGGCAGCGGGCTGCCGGAAACACCTGTGTACCTGACCAACGTGGCCGGCACTGGAATCACCGGGACGATTCGCCCCAATTACACCGGCGCTCCCATCCACGCTGCGCCCGCGGGACTCTTCCTGAATCCAGCAGCCTATACGGCGCCCGCCCCTGGTCAGTGGGGCGATGCTGGCCGAGACTCGATTACCGGTCCCACACAGTTTTCGTTCAATGCTTCCCTCGGTCGAACGTTCCGATTGGATAGTCGCCTTACCGCCGACTGGCGCATCGACGCGCTCAACTTGCTGAACACCGTGACCTACACCTCGTACAACACCACGGTCACGAGCCCTCTATTCGGCTTGCCCAATCAGGCGAATACCATGCGCAAGTTGCAAACCACCTTTCGCGTGAGGTTCTAAGCTATGCGTCGGATGATCGGTATGTTGTGTTTCTTCACGCTTTGCGTTCTAGTCGCCGCGGCGCAGCAGTCGCCACCAAACGCTGCAACAACGCAAGGAACGCCCGCGCAAACCCCAGGGACCATTCGAGTCCAGACGCAGTTGGTCGTCGAAGAGGTCGCCGTAAAGGACAAGAGCGGCAAGCCCATCGAAGGACTGACCGCGAATGATTTCACTCTGACGGAAGATGGCGTTCCGCAGACCATCGGCCTTTTTGAGTTTCAGCGACTGCAAGCTGCGGCGAATTCGGCCGAGCCGCCGACACCGAGTCCGGTTGTCCCCACGGCGCCACCCGCCACGCGAGTACAGATTGCGCCCGAACGGCCCGGCGACACGCGCTACCGCGACCACCGGCTGCTGGCTCTGTACTTCGACATGTCCACCATGCAACCCGCCGATCAGCTGCGGGCCTTCGATGCCGCGCTCAAATTCATTGACACGCAGATGGACCCTTCCGATCTCATGGCGGTCATCGTGTTCGAAGGCAGCGCCGTACGCGTTCGGCAGGATTTCACCGGCGACCGGGCGCAAGTCGAAGCCGCGATGAACAAGCTTGTCGTCGGCCTGAGCCAGGGATTCGACGAGACGACGAGTGATGACAGCACCGCCGACACCGGGCGCTGCGTTCGGTCAGGACGACGCCGAATTCAATATTTTCAATACCGATCGCCAGTTGGCCGCGCTCCAGACCGCCGTCAAGATGCTTGGCACGATCAATGAGCAGAAGGCTCTCATTTACTTTGCCAGCGGCTTGCGCCTCAACGGAACCGATAACCAAGCTCAACTTGTCGCGACCACCAATGCAGCCCTTCGAGCCAACGTCTTGCTCTATCCCATCGACGCGCGCGGACTGGTGGCGCAGGCGCCCCTAGGCGATGCCACAAATGGATCGAATGGCGGCATCGGCATGTTCTCGGGCACTTCGGCGCAAGCGGTGACGACCAACTTCCAGCGCTCTCAGGACACGCTCTACGCCCTGGCCAAAGATACGGGCGGAAAAGCCATGCTCGATTTCAATGACCTATCGTTGGGTATTAAGCGAGCCGCTGACGCGATGAATAGCTACTACGAGATCGGTTACTACCCGACGCACACGGCCTTGGATGGCCGCTTCCACCGGATCAAAATCTCCTTGAAGGAAGGTGTGTCCGCGGACTTGTCCTATCGCCAGGGGTATTTCGCGGACAAGGAGTTTGGCAAGTTCACGGCCGCCGACAAGGAGCGCCAGCTTGAAGATGCATTGATGCTGGAAAATCCGGTCACCGACATCAACATCGCGATGGAGGTGAACTATTTTCAACTCAACAGCGCCGAATACTTCGTCCCCGTGGCCGTCAAGATTCCCGGCAGCGAATTGGCCTTGGCCCGGCGCGGTGGAGCGAGCGAGACATTGATCGACTTCATCGGCGAAGTGAAAGACGATTTTGGCAATACAATTCAGAATCTCCGGGACAAGCTGAACATCAAGCTGAGCGACAGCACCGCCAATCAACTCGCTACGCATCCGATCCAGTACGAAACCGGTTTCACACTCCTGCCGGGCAAATATGTGATTAAGTACCTCGCCCGAGACGCCGAAACCGGCCGGATTGGCACGTACCAAATGTCGTTCGTCATCCCGAATTTGAACAAAGAAGAGAAGCGCGTCCCGATCAGCTCCGTAGTTCTCAGCAGCCAACGCGTAGCCCTCGGTGATTCCATTTATAGCGTCAAGCAGAAAGTTGACGCCGAGGCTGCGAACCCGCTGGTGCTGGATGGGCAAAAGCTAATTCCCAGCGTGACCCGGGTATTCAGCAAGAGCCGGGACCTCTATGTATTTCTTCAGGCCTACGAGCGAAATACTGCAAAGACCCAGCCCATTGTCGCCTTCGTGAGCTTCTATCAGGGCCAGACAAAGGCGTTCGAAACCGCGCCAATAGCCGTGTCCCAAGGGTTGGACGCAAAATCCAAAGCCTTACCTCTACGATTCAGCCTGCCTCTCGAGAAACTTCCGCCGGGCCCAGTACGACTGCCAAGTGACGGTGTTGGATCCAACCGGGCAGAAGGCGGCATTCTGGCAAGCTCCTATCGTGGTCATACCATAGCGTCGCCCGAGGGCCGTACCGTTGCGGCGGTGCAAGCCTATGCAAAGATCGACGCGGAGAGAGCACATCGTGATTCCAGGGTGTGGAGTTGCGGCCGTCGCGCTTGGCAAACGTGGCGAACTTCTTTAAGCTCGGAAGCCACGAGGTTTTTGCGAGCTCGAATCGAGGTTTCTAGGCTCGAATTTTCACTGCATTTTGTGCTTATTCATCGCGTCGTGGCACATTCAGAAATTCCCTGGACGCAAGCGATTTGGGGAGAGACGGCATCATGACAATCGATACACATCCTCATGTGATCAGTACCGATGCGGTTCGTTATCCGAACGCTCCGATCAACGGGCATAAATCAAACTGGTCGCGTGAAAGACCCGTAAGCGTGGAGCAGATGATCTCCGCCATGGATGAAGCGGGTATTTCAAAATCGGCTCTCGTGCAGGCTTCCACTTGTTACGGGAACGATAACTCCCTTGTCGCCGATGCCGTGGCGGCCCACCCGGACCGGTTCACCGGCGTTTTCTCCGTGGACCCTCTTGCGCCCGATGCTCCGGAAAAGATTCGCTATTGGTCGGGACGCCGGCTGACGGGAATGCGTCTGTTCACTGCGGGCAGCACGATGCAAAAGCAGGCCGATTGGATCGATGACCCGCTATGCTTCCCAGCATGGGAGTGCGTCAGCGAACTTGGAATTCCCGTTTGCATGCAGATGACGGTGGAAGCGATTCCGCAACTGATTCACATTCTCGATCGTTTCCCAAAAGCTACCGTGATCTTGGATCACCTGTCAAAACCCTCCTTATCGGATGGACCTCCTTATAGCGCTGCGGCGGATGTCTTTCGGCTGGCGGATTACAAGAACCTCTATTTGAAAATTAGCCCTCACACCTTGGCAGAGGCGCGCAACGGCAAGGCCACTTACGCAACTTTCTTCCCGTACCTCGTTTCCAAATTCGGAGCTTCGCGGATCGCGTGGGGATCCAACTTCCCGGCGTCGAAGGGGACGCTCGCGGAGTTGCTCAAAGCTTCGCAAGAGGCCCTGTCCATGTTGTCCGCCGAAGATCGCGATTGGATTTTCGCGAAGACAGCGCTTACCCTTTATCCCGTACTGAACGAGAAGTAGAAAAAAATAGATGCTCGAAACGCACACTCCACTGACACTCCAGACGCTCCTGGCGTCCAATCCGAACACCGTTGCCATGAAAAACGGCGAACTCCGATCGCCGCTCGTAAGCTTTAGTTACGCGGACGTCAAGACCGCTAACAAGCTGTTCAAAGCCGTTGTGCGAGAGCAGAAATTCGATCTAGCCGAGCTTGCCATCGTCACATTCCTGCAAGCGAAGGCCTACGGAAAGCCGTATGTTCTGATGCCGGCGGTGGTTGTGGAGCGCGGCCAGCATCATACAATTTTTTACAATCCGGAGCGCGGCCATCTGAATCCGAGAGATATCAATGGCCGTAAAGTGGGTGTGCGGGCATACACGCAGACGACCGGCACCTGGGTTCGGGGTTTCCTGCAGGAAGACTATGGCGTCGACTTCCGGAGTATCCAGTGGATCACCTTTGAAGCTCCGCACGTTGCCGAGTTCGCCGATCCGCCCTGGGTGCAGCGCGCGCCGGAAGGCAAACAACTACTCCAAATGCTCCTCGATGGCGAAATCGACGCGGCTATCTTCGGAAGCGAAAATCCGGAGAACACAACGGTGAAGCCTCTGATCCCAAATGCGTCGGAGTTTGCGGCGCGCTGGGCCGAAACGCACGGCGGCGTCCCGATCAATCACATGATGGTCGTACGGGAATCCATCACACAGACGCGTCCCGATATTGTCCGCGAGGTTTACCGGCTCCTGAAGGAGAGTGCGGCCGTCGCTCCCGCGAAAAGCCCGGGCGCACTGCGATATGGCGTCGAGGCGGTGCGCAAATCGCTTGAAACCATCATCCGGTATTCCGAGCAGCAGGATTTGATCCCGCGCCGATTTACAGTCGACGAACTCTTCAACGACGTCACCCGTTCGCTCGCCTAGGAGTCCACGATGCTAACGGCCACAAGGCCGGACGTGCCCGGAGCCAGCCAAGTGGCAGCGGTTCGTCATAAGCGTTACTGGTACAAAAATTTATCCATACAGATTTTGCTGGCGATGCTGTTCGGCGCCATAGTCGGCTACCTGCGGCCTCACAGTGCCGAGGCGCTCAAGCCTCTGGGCGACCTCTTCATCAAGCTGGTACGCATGCTCGTGGCGCCGATCATCTTCTGCACCGTCGTGCACGGGATTGCCAGCGTTGGTGAAGCGAAGAAGGTGGGCCGCGTGGCCGTCAAAGCGCTTATTTACTTTGAAGGCGTGACAACCATCGGTCTGATTCTTGCTCTGGTTCTCGTCAATATCTGGCAGCCTGGCGCCGGTATGCATGTGGACCTGAAGAGCCTTGCCGACAGCGCGGCGAAGGCCCCTCCGATGCCCCTCAGTTTTGCTCAGTTTCTGCTTACGCTGGTCCCCTCAAGCGCCGTGGGAGCTTTCGCCGATGGCGACGTGATCCCGGTGCTCTTCTTCTCTCTGATGTTTGCCTTCGGCTTGCTCGCCTTGGGGCCGAAGGGCAAGCCAATGGTCGACGGTATTCACTCTGTGGCGCAGGTGCTTTTTAAGATGATCGGCTTCGTGATGTGGGTCGCCCCCCTCGGCGCGTTCGGAGCCATCGCGTTTACCGTCGGTAAATTCGGACCCTCTTCCATGCTGTCGTTGGGCAAACTGGTCGGCGAGTTCTATGTTTGCTGCGCGATTTTTGTGGCAATCGTCCTGGCCCCGATCGCATGGGCTGCGGGCATAAACATCCTGCGATTAATTCGGTATTTTGCCGCCGAACTGATGATTGTTGTCGGTACCAGTTCCAGTGAATCCGTCTTTCCCTCGGTCTTGGCCAAACTGGAACGATTGGGTGTGGAGGAATCTGTCGTCGGCATCGTGCTGCCTGCCGGTTATTCGTTCAATCACGATGGTACGTGCCTATACTGGGCTACCGCCTCCGTGTTTCTAGCCCAAGCTGTGGGCATTCATTTGTCGATTGGGCAGCAGTTGGCACTGCTGACGACGATGCTGTTTACGTCCAAAGGCGGCGCAGGCGTGGCTGGTTCGGCGATCGTTATTCTCACGACCACCCTTTCAGCCTCTGGCGTGATTCCCGTAGCCAGCGTCGGATTGATCCTCGGCGTTCATGTTCTTCTGTCCGCCGCATTCGTGCCAGTGAACGTATTGGGCAACTCGCTCGCTACCCTCGTGATCGCCCGCACAGAACGAGCCGTCGATTTGCCTGCGCTGCAAGCGGCGCTGCGACGCGGCCCGGAAGATGGATTTGGGCCAGACAATCAATCCTTCAGTCGCTGAAGGATTATAAAATTGGACGGAGGCGATGGACGCTGGGGCGCGAATTCATAGGAGAATGCCCGGGGTCGGAAGAAGATCCTGAGTCCGACAACGATGACTCAAGCGAACCCAACTTTGGCGAAAAGCCCAACGGCGAAAAACGCCATGGTCCATTGATTCAGTAACTTAAACGAAGAGTGGTGCGCCTGGAAGGACTTGAACCTTCAACCTTGGGATTAAGAGTCCCCTGCTCTACCAATTGAGCTACAAGCGCGCCGTCGAAGCAGCTTATCAACCCTTCTCAGTTAGTGCAAAGCCACCGAATTTTGCATTCGCTGTACAGCGCACCGATGTTCCACCGTAGTCGAGCCCAAGGCCCCGTCAGCTACTCAGCCGTTCGACAATCTGCCGCGCCACCTGCCGTGCGCGCTCGATCTCACCCGGAGGCAGCGAAATCGCCGCGACCCGCGGGTGGCCTCCGCCGCCAAATTCCTCGGCCAGCGACGCTAGATTTTTCTCGGCCGACGCGTCGTTCCAGGGATTCGAGCCCAAGGAAATTTTAGTTCGCGTGCTCGAGGCACTCACCCCGACCGAATAGAGGTAGTGCGGAAACAACAGATAGGGAATGAATTTGTTGGCGCCCTCGAGGTCGAGATCGCTCACGTCAAAGAACACCACGCCGTTACCAGCCACCGCGCGCTGCCGCAACACATCGATGGATTGCCGGTGGCGCTCGAGCAAAGGCCCCAGGTGCCGCGCAACGATCGGCAATTTCACCATTTCCGCGAGCGAACGGTGCATCAACTCCGGGATCAGCTTGGGCACCAAGCCTTCTTCGGGTGCGGCTTCGATGACCAGACCCAACTGCGTCGCGGGGTCGGCCATGCTGACGGCCGCTTCGGCCGTGGGAAATTGTGCGCCGTCGATGATATCGCCCCAGTGAATCAGCTCGGCGAGCGGACGCACATCGAAACCAAATTGCTTGCTGGTAACGTCCGCCAGCAATTTTGTGCAGGACTTGTAGGTGGGATCGTAGAACTTGTGGCCGGAGCGGTCGGCGCGAAAATTTTCGGCGTCGGCGGGCGTCAAGAAGGCGCTCTGGTGATGGTCAAACCACCAGGTAACGCGCGGCGAGCTGGAGTATTTGAAGTCGACGATGACGTTTTCGTCTCCGTCGAACAGGCCATCCTCGAAGGGCCGCGTGGCGCGATGGGTCATGCCGGAATAGTGGAATTCCGACTGCGGGTTCATGCGCTCGCGATAAAAGCGAGTGAAGATGGCCGCAGAGACGGCGCCATCGAAACACCGATCGTGAAAACAGAGCCGAACCGTCACGGGATCAGGCACCCATTCCTCCGGAAACAGACGATTACCGCGATTTTCTGCGAATAAAACCACTTAACATGGGGGTGCTGGCGCAGATTGTCAAGCAAAAAGCCACGCTCGGGAAAAATGCCTCCACGCAAGGCTCTCGTCGTCCGCCGGCGAATTTACCCACACAACGAATTCTGCGCAGGGTCAGGGGTTTCTTGAGATTTGCTCCTGGACCTGGCGGCGAAACTCCTGCGCGTGGGCGATCTTGTGAAAGGGCTCGATTGACCCGCCGGTACCGCGAATGGCGATCGATCCGTAGTCCAGTGCCCTGCCCAGCACCCCCTCGCCGACATTCACGCTTTCCACTTTGTTCAAAAATATCTCCTGGGTTGTCCTGCGCGCCACACCGGTCTTGAAGATAATGCGCTTGTTGGTCACCGCAAATTCGGCCGAGCGGCGGCGGACGATGGCCGTGAGCAAGTAAATCGCGGCAATGGCCAGCGCGACGATCCCAATGGCCAAAAAGGCGGTCGCGAGGCCATCGGGCGATGCTGTGCCCGGCGGCTGGGGGACCGCTCCACGAAATGGCAGCTGGCGCCTTGCCGGCCCGCCAAGGTAGAGCATCAGCAAGCCAAACAGCCCTAAAACCACCGAGACGGTTATCGCCCGAACGAGCACGATCCAGTGCAGGCCACTGCGGTAGGCGACCTGCTCTCCACTAATCAGGTTCTGGTCGATGTACCCCATGGGCAAGTCTCAGCGCTTTGCGAGGCTTTCCGCTATGTCACCCGCTACCGGCACTTTGAATCGCTCGCCCTGGTAGGCTTTCACCATCAAGACAATCCAGAGCACCGTTCCAAGCAGCCGGACCAAATCTAATAGCAACGCAGCGAACGAGAAAACGCCGCCTGTAAGACTGGTGAAAAATATCCTTATCAGGATGTAATAGAAGATGTGCAGGCCGCCAAACACCACGATGGATTGCGCCGCATGAAAGCGCACGAAGGGACGCCGGTCGATCAAATAAAAGATCAATCCCGTGACCCAGCCCAATGTGTAACAAAGAAGCCCGGCGATGTTTTCTTCGATGCCGGATGTGCCTGAGTTTTCGACCATGGTTGTAGCTCCGGGCCGCTCCCATCCTGAGCTGAGGAGAGACGCGACCGGCCGCAAGGCTACCAAATGAGCCGACTGGCCGCAAGGAAGCTGACCCCGCGGTAGTGGACTGATAAGCAGGCTGCCGCCAGTAGAGCCATAAGTTGGTTCAGCCTTGGAAGGGCGGTAGAATGCCGACGTGGCATCGAGAATACGCGTCGTGCCGACGCCACCAAGCATCAACGCAAATGAACCTGCCCGCTTACCTTCGACTTCTTGCGGTCTCGCTATGTTTGGGGAGCTCATTAATCGCGCAGACCCTTCCCGCCCCGCCTAGCAAGGCGAACGACCTTTCTGTAATCCCCCTGGATGAAGCGGAACAACATCTGATTGAGCGCACACCACCAAAGTATCCGCCGCTCGCGAAGTTCGCCAATATACGTGGTGATGTACACCTTACGCTAGAAGTTGACTCGAAAGGGACTGTAGTCCGTGTGGTTCAATCCTCCGGCCATCCACTTTTGATACAAGCGGCATCGGATGCCGCCAAGCAATATCGTTATCGCCCTTTCGAGCTGAACGGTATCCGAGTGGACACGTTGGTGGAGGCAGTTGTTCCTTTTTCGCAGCTCGTCCCTCCGCACGTGCCCTTTCCAGAAATACAGGATGCCGGCTCAGTTCTCATTGAGTACAACGATAGCAGGCTCGACCTACTCGTCCACGGAAATGGAATGGTCGAATACAAAGGCACCGGGGACGTCGTCGTGGAGGGGAAACACGTGCGACGAATAACCTCCGAAGAGATTCGCGAGCTGTTGGAAGTGCTTCGACAATCAGACTTTTTCTCTTTAAGAGACGACTACAATTATGCGACCGACAGTTACGCCAGAACAACTTCTGTCCAGATCGGTGCTGCAAGAAAGGTGATCACGGATTATGGAGTGGATATCCCAATACCGCTTAAGAACGCCCAGGAAGCCATTTTGAAGTATTCTCATTCCGATCAATGGGTCACGGGAAACGCCGACACGATCCCGGCACTCGTAGCAGAAAACTCCAACCCGGCCACCAGACGAAATGTTCTTTCTGACGCGCTCCCGCGTGCCGCCCTGGACGGCGACATAGCGATTGTGCGGAGTATTTTGTCCAACAAAGTTGACTTGGAACGGCGTGGCCCCTATGACTCAACCGCCTTATTACTCGCTGCCGAGAGGGGTTTACCCGAGATGGTCTCCGTGCTCCTCAAAAGTGGCGCGAACCCGCACGCCGTTGACCAAGTTGGGCGAGGCGCTCTAATCTTCGGAGCGGGCAGTGGCAGCGCCGACGTTGTGCGCATGCTTCTCGCAGCTGGCCTGAAAGCGAACGAGAAGGATATGTATGGTGACACCGCTCTCATGGCCGCCGCCTCTTCCGGCAATCCGGAGTCCGTCGATCTGCTGCTTAGTCGATCTGCTGCTTAGAGGTGGGGCCGACGTGAATGCTCAAAATAGTCGGCGTCAAACTGCTCTTCTTAGTGGCGCGACTGGAGATTCGGGGTTCGGCATTGTGGAGATGGGAAGAGGGCGCACCGAAGTTCCAGAGGAAAAGATTCATTGGGATCGCGTCGTACAACTGCTTGTGGATGCTGGCGCAAATATTGATGCGCAGGGCTGGTTTGGCGACACGGCCCTTTTCTCGCTTAACAAAGATGCCGTTCAGAAACTCATAGATAATCACATCAGTCTCGAGATTCGCGACGACAGTGGCGAGACAGCACTGATTGAAACGGTCTCGGCGTCCATAGCGAATCTGTTGATCGAGGCAGGCGCTAATGTCAATGCGCAAGACAATGACGGCAAGACAGCTCTTATCAGAGCTGCTCAGCAACATTACGTCCGCAAGCTCCAAGTCCTGGTGAGAGCCGCGAACATTGACCTTGAGCACCGAGACAATAAAGGTGAGACGGCGCTTATGAAAGCAAAAGCAGCGCACTTTGACGATTGCGCTCAAGTGCTGACCGCCGCAGGTGCAACCCAGTAACGTTATGGCTGCGAAGCGAGAAGATGTAGAGAAGATCATTGCGACGGTTCCGGGCTTCCAGGCGCAGTGGCGGGAGTTCCTCGAGGAGTGTGAAAAGGAAACCTCGCCGCCGTGGTATCTCGGGATGGGTGAACTGGCCCATTACTGACCCTGCGAATGATGCTACACGACGGATTCGATGCGGCGATCGGGAATGAACCAGATCATGGCGATGAGCACGTAGAGCGCAATGGCGATCCAGGGGCGGACGAAGGCCAGCGGAACGGCCAATACATAGCACGAGAGGGAGAGCCGGCCTTTGAGGTCGCCTCCAACCGCGCGGGCTAGCTTGGAGTCTGGGCCGTTACAGGCGATGATCGCGCGCTGCAACATCAGGTAAGCAATTGCAGACAGGATCAGAATCACGCCGTAGGACGCGGTTGGTATGGCAGTGAAATGCGTGTCGTCCATCCAACGGATCACGAAGGGCACCAAGGACAGCCAGAACAGCAAGAGCAGATTGGCCCACAGCACCCGGCCATTAATGCGCTCGGTCACGTGAAGCATGTGGTGATGGTTGTTCCAAAAAATGGCGACGTTCGTGAAGCTGAGCGCATAGGCCAGGAACACCGGCACACTGGACTCCAGAGCGCTCAAATTCGAGCCTTGGGGCACCTTCATGTCCAGCACCATGATGGTGAGGATGATGGCGACCACTCCATCGGTGAATGCTTCGAGGCGTTGCGTACCCATCGCGATTATGAACCAGGAAGTGTACATCACGGCGGGACGGGGAGCCGGAGTGAATCGCTTCGAGGAATTGCTCACGCACTAGGTATGATGGATTCGCTCGATGCCGATGCGTCCGTTCGTTCCACATCCGCTGCTGCGAAGGCCACATCTGGATGACGCTGGCCGGCGCGCTATGGCCGCGGCGCACGCCGCGTCTGCCACCCGGGCAGGAGCGCCTGTTCATGGTCGAACGAGGCACCCAGCTGCTGGCGAAGTGCCACTGGCAGGAGCAGCCTCGCGACTGTCCTACGTTGGTTTTGGTGCATGGCCTCGAGGGGTCGACCGAATCCTCTTACATGCGCGGAACCGCCGAGAAGGCTTTCCTCTCCGGGTTCAACGTCGTGCGGCTCAACCAGCGCAATTGCGGTGGAAGCGACCGTCTAACGCCGACCGTTTATAACTCCGGCCTCAGTGGCGATTTCCGAGCTGTACTAGCCGAACTGATCGCGGCGGACGGCCTGCGGGAGATCGGCTTTGCGGGCTACTCGATGGGCGGAAACCTGGTGCTGAAGATGGCGGGGGAGCTGGGCGCGGCCTCGCCCACGGAGCTGCTGGGGGTTTGCGGCGTGTGTCCGACGGCGGATCTTGCGCCCTGCGTCGACGCCATCGCGCAACCGGGAAACCGCCTCTACCAGAGACGCTTCGTGCGCCTGCTCAAGATCCGCATGCGGTCAAAGGCGCGGCTGTTTCCCGGCCAGTTCGAACTCGGCGCACTGGCAGGCTTGCGGACCATTCGCGATTTCGATGACAAAATCACCGCGCCGCTCTCCGGATACCGTGACGCCGTGGACTACTACGAGAGGGCCAGCGCGGTCAGGGTCATGCAGAGCATTTCCGTGCCCACGCTCATCCTCACGGCGAAGGACGATCCCATGGTCCCTTTTTCGCTTTTTGCCGCCGCAGCAATCGCCGGCAATCCGCGCATCGAAATCATCGCACCGGAACATGGGGGACACTGCAGCTTCATTTCGCGCTCGCCGGGCTGGGAACGCCATTGGGCGGAAGCGCGCGTGGTGGAGTTCTTTCGCGGCATCGCCAAAGGCGGGCCGCAGAGGAAGTCGGAAACCGGCGAGCGACGGGCTTAGAAAATCGGAGCGGTTGAAAGGCTGCGGCGCGCTCTGGGAGCGCGATAAAAGACGCCCCAAAGAGCAACGAGCCCTTATTCAATCCGATCGGCAATTAATCGATCGCCCTGGACTTTAACTTCAATGGAAATAGGAGGACGAATTCCCGCCCCTTGCACGATTTCGCCGCGAACCCACGCGCCCGAGGCGATCGTTCCCATCTTGAGCGGATCGAAAACGGTGCCGTCACAAGCCGACACAACCATGGGATGTGCGCCGTGATAACTGAAGCGCGCCACCAACTGGCTCAGGTCGGAGATATATTCAAGTTGGCAGCTCGCCAGGGGAGCATTCAGCGAAAAGGCCCAGTAGGACGCGCTCGAATTCGCTGCGCCTCCGCCCAAGTGAACGACCATGGCCGGAATCGTACTCCCCGTGGCCGGATCGACGAACGCGAATTCTTTGGCCGCCCAGGGCTTGGCGAGTTCGTGCAGCGTGGCAGCCTCTACCGGGCCGGACGGATGCGGGGCAGCTAGCGGCGAGAACGCGGGGGGCGCGGCTGGCAGTGGATCGGCCACCGCTGCAGCCGATTGAGCCCTGTGGCCCATCGAGCGAAGGGCCCACCATGCCGTTCCGCCGATCATGGAGAGAGCGACAACGAGGGCTGCCAGAAAAAATGCGTTCTTGCCCAGTAGCGCTGGTGTCTGAGATGCACCGCCTACTCCCGGTATGCTGGGCATCTCGGCTTTGAATCGGTTTGTCGGTGGCGGAGTCTGCTCCATAAGTCACCTTTGCGGCGGCGCGCCGGGCCTAACGTCAGAAACGTGCTACGTAGGCTTCGAGATCGAATGATGCCGGATGTACTCTTGCGCATTCGCCAGGCAGAGCAGTAACTCGAGCATTTTAGCCCGCTGCTCGAGCGGCTCGCCGGGATCCCTGCGCGACAGCATGCGCACCGCGAAGTCGCCCTGCTCGATCAACCAATCGAGCGTCGCGGAATCGATCGGCTGGCCTTGCTTGCACAGCTCGATCGTCTTGGCAACGCGCGTGAAGGCGTCGTCCAGATAATGGCTCAGGCATACGCCATACCCGGCGAGGCCTGCAGGGACGCGTTTGGAACACGCGGCGGTCTGGCAGGTACGCGATTGCGGGGCCACTAGGATACACCTCGAATGCTTGGATAACCTGAGCAAGCCGCATTCCCTTTTCCCGGGTGGGAGATGTCGCTGAAACCGTTGCCGTTACTGCGTCTACGCGGTAGCGCGCTGCCGCGATTCCCAGTTCGGGGGATAAAAACGATCCCGGATGGGAATAGCGCGCCTGGACTCGAACGCGCCCGACGGAGATCATCGAGTTGCCACGACCGGGCGGGTTCGCTCGGGGCCGCGACTAGAAGTCAAAAACCAAACCGCCCACGATCTGCAAGCTGTACTCGGCTTGGCTCACGATGTTCGTCTCGAGCAAATCGGCTTGCAGACGGAACGCCGTGCGGCCGTTGAAGTGGAAGTCTGCTCCGCCACCGCCCACGAAGGCGACGCTCGTATTCGAGCCGTAGTTCGAATTGGTCTGCGTAAAGCGAAAATGTTCTACGCCCACAACGGCATGGCCCCAAGGTTCGACACGACCGTGGCCGCGAAGCGCCACGCGCAACCCGCCTCCGACAAAGACGGAGCCAACCGCCTTAATCGTGGGGATAGAACCGGTGCCGTAGCCTGCACCAGATTCCGCTTCAATCCCGCCCCACTTGTCGAAGAATCGGGTGAACGAGCCGTTAACCCCATTGCTATTCACGGTGAACGCCGGAACGCCGGCTTCGTTCTTCACCAGGGCGCTGGTACTCGGCATATTAAATCGGTCGAATTGATACCCAACCGAGACCTGCCAATCCGGCAGTAAGGGGCCTGCGGCGACCTGAGGCGCTGCGGGCAGCGCCGCTGCAGGAACTGGAGCCGCGACGGTAGCGATGTCGTCCTGAGCGAAGGCGGCAACCGACGACAGTAACACCACGCCACACACAACGAGGAGCTTGCGCATTCGGATGACCCCCGGAAATCCCACGTGCCGCCTTGGCGCGCGGCATCACTTGTTGTACTGGAGGGCGTTTGGTATGTCCAAGGAGAAAACCGCGGCAGTTATCCGTTCGGTTAACAACGACTACGCAGGGTTTACGCCGGAATTAAGTTCGATGGTCGAGCCGATGGTCGAGCCGTTGCCCTCGCGCTAGGCGGCTTGGCCGCAGCATTTCTTATATTTTTTGCCGCTGCCGCAAGGGCAGGGGTCGTTGCGGCCGACCTTGGCGCCGGCGCGCGCGGGCTTGGGGGCCTCCGCCTGGGCCGGGCCAGCCTGGAATTGCAGTTGCTGCTGTTGCCGCTTGCTGGCGCTGCTCGATCTCGCGCGCCTCTTCCTCGGGTTTCGCCGGCTGGATCAGGAAAAGGTAGCGCGTGGTCTCGGTGTCGATCCGCGCCATCATGTCTTCAAACAGGGTGAAGGCTTCTTTCTTGAACTCGACCAGTGGATCCTTCTGCCCGTAGCCGCGCAGGCCGATGCCTTCCTTGAGGTGGTCGAGCGTGAGCAGGTGGTCCTTCCACTGGGTATCGACGATATCGAGGATGATGCGGCGTTCCAGCCAGCGCATCAGCTTGGCGCCGAATTGCGCTTCCTTTTCCTCGTAGCGCTGCTTGACCTTTTCTACCAGCGCGTCGGCCAATTGGTCGTGAGACATCTCGCCGGCCTCAAGGCCCACGGCCTTGAGGTCGATTCCGAACTGGCCGAGCACTTCGCCGGAAAATTGCGTCAGATTCCACTTTTCGGGATGCTCTTCGCGCGGGCAGAATGTGATCGACGAGTTCGCGCGCCAGGTCTTCGGCGATGCCCAGGGCGTATTCCTTCTGATCTTTGCCTTCGAGCGCGGAGCGGCGGATGGAGTAGATCGTCTCGCGCTGCTTGTTCATGACGTCGTCGTATTCGAGCAGGTGTTTGCGGGCCTCGAAGTTCTGGGCCTCGACGGCCTTTTGCGCGCTTTCGATGCGCCGCGAGATGAGCTTCGATTCGATGGGCACGCCCTCGGTCATGCCCAGGCGATACATCAGCGCCTTGACGCGCTCGCCGCCGAATACACGCAACAGATCGTCTTCGAGCGAAAGGTAAAAGCGCGAGGAACCCGGATCGCCCTGGCGGCCGGCGCGGCCGCGCAACTGGTTGTCGATGCGGCGGGCTTCGTGGCGCTCGGTGCCGAGGATGTGCAGTCCGCCCAGGGCGATCACTTCGTCGCGCTCGGACCGGCACTGATCGGCGAACTGGTCGTAGATGGGCTTCCACTGCTCGAGCGGCACCTGGAAGATTTTGCCTTCGATTTGGAAGAGCACCATGGTCGGCGCGGG
This sequence comes from uncultured Acidobacteriota bacterium, assembly GCA_963818345.1. Classification (GTDB taxonomy): domain Bacteria; phylum Acidobacteriota; class Terriglobia; order Acidiferrales; family UBA7541; genus Palsa-189. Next base: position 230,795 of record CAWFRX010000011.1, read on the forward strand.
GGCGCGTCGCCGCCTTCGGCGCCAATCACCGCGGAGGCGGCAGCGTAGGGAATGGCCAGGCGTTCGCGCATGCAGTAATCGCGCGTCATGGCCTCGGGATTGCCGCCCAGCAGATATGTCGGTGCCGCGGCCGGCCATGTTCGTGGAGACCGTGACGGCGCCTTTGCGTCCGGCTTGCGCGATGATGTGCGCTTCGCGCTCGTGCTGTTTGGCGTTGAGCACGTTGTGCGGAATGCCGGCTTTTTTGAGCAGACTCGACGAGATGCTCGGATTTCTCGATCGAGATCGTGCCCACCAGGACGGGCTGGCCGCGTCTCGTGCAACTGGCGGATGCCGTTGGCCTTGGTGTTGTCTTCGAGGATCATGCCGTTGACCACGGCCTCGTATTTTTCCTCGGCGGTGCGGTAGACCACGTCGGAAAATTCGTGGCGGAGCAGCGCGCGATTCGTGGGGATGGCGACGACGTCGAGATTGTAGATCTTGCCGAACTCTGCCGCTTCGGTCAGCGCCGTGCCCGTCATGCCGGAAAGCTTCTTGTACATGCGGAAATAGTTCTGAAAGGTGATCGTCGCCAGGGTCTGGTTTTCGCGCTCGATCTTCACGCCTTCCTTGGCTTCGACGGCTTGGTGCAGGCCGTCGGACCAGCGCCGGCCGGGCATCTCGCGGCCGGTAAATTCGTCGACGATGACGACCTCGTTGTTTTTGACCACGTAATCGACGTCGCGCTTGTAGAGCGTGTGAGCGCGCAGGCCCTGATAGACGTGGTGAATCGTCTCCATGTGCGCGGGGTCGTAGAGATTGCCCAGGCCCAGCAGCCGCTCGACCTTGCTGACGCCTTCTTCGGTGAGCGTGGCGGTGCGGTGCTTTTCCTCGAGCGTGTAGTCGATTTCCTGGATCAGCTTGGGGATGATTTTGTCGATGCGGTAGTACTTGTCGGTGGATTCTTCCGCCGGACCGGAAATGATCAGCGGCGTGCGCGCTTCGTCGATCAGGATGGAATCCACTTCGTCGACGATGGCGAACTGGTGGCCGCGCTGGACGCAGTCGGCGAGGTCATACTTCATGTTGTCGCGCAGGTAGTCGAAGCCGAATTCGTTGTTGGTGCCGTAGGTGATGTCGGCGCCGTAGGCGGCCTTGCGCTGCGCGTCGTCGAGATCGTGCACGATCACGCCGACAGTGAGTCCCAGCGCTTTGTAGATCGGGCCCATCCACTCGGCGTCGCGCCGGGCCAGGTAGTCGTTGACGGTGACGATGTGCACGCCGCGGCCGGCCAGCGAGTTCAGGTACGCGGGGAGGGTGGCGACGAGCGTCTTGCCTTCGCCGGTTTTCATCTCGGCGATTTTTCCCTCGTGCAGCACCATGCCGCCGATCAGCTGCACGTCGAAGTGACGCAGGCCCAGCGTGCGCCGGCCAGCTTCGCGCACCAGCGCGAACGCCGGAACGAGCGCTGGTTCGAGTGCCTCGGCGACCCGCTGTTTGTAGTCGGGCTCGGCGGGATCGGCGTCGCCCAGGCGCTCTTTCACTTCCGCCTTAAATTGTTCGGCTTTCGCTTTGATGTCGTCATCGGACAGGCGTTCGTAGTCCGGCGCCAACGCATTCATGGCCGCAATGGTCGGGGCCAGGCGCTTGATGTCCCGTTCGTGTTTGGTGCCGATGAACCGGGCTACGACCCGATCCACGACTTCTTCGACTCGCATGCTTTTCCTTGGATGCCCCTGGCCGGGACCGCGATTCCCGGCGTGACCACTGGCCCCGCCGTCCGCGCAGCAGGAGCTCGATTCATCTGCCCGGAGCGCGCCTTCCCGCTGGCGGGACGCCCCTACGCACAAGTAGCAGCCCAGGGCGATCAGTCCGCGTCTCGGGTGCGTAAGTTTTGATTGTAGCGTGCGGGCGGCGTCGCACGCAAAGACCGCGCGACAGGAGGATACAAGGCGGTCGATGTTTCTAGCGTCTGCTGGGCGACCGATTCTTCCCGCATCTCTGCTCCGTCTGCCCGATCCGCAACGGGGGCGCCGTTCTGGAGCAGGAAGGAACGAAGGCGGGCGCGCTCGTCGAGGTCCATCATCGCGAACTCGAAGGTCAGTCCCTGGGCGCGAGCATCGCGCATGATCGCTTGCGCGCGAATCGGACGCAGCCCGGAGCCGATGCGCAAGGCTACCAGCGTGCCCGGAGGCAGATGCTTTGCGCCGGTAGCCACGCCACCGCCCAAGCTCAGCTCTCGCGTCTCGACCAGAAGCGTTTCGCGATCGGAGGCTGCCGCGGCGGGGACCGTGGTATTCAGCCGCACACGCGGATACCGCCGTTGGCGAAGCCAGCGCGACTTCGGCGCGGCGTCGCGCGGATTGAGCGAAAGGTCCTCGTCCGAAAAGCCGCTGTGAGACCGCAAAGTCTCCGCCGAGGCCGGGCTGATGGCTTCGAGCGCCAGCAGCGCGGCGATCCGCAGCTCGGCATGATGAATCCAGCGCCACAGCTTTTTGGACTCCACAATCTCGCGCAGCACTTCGGTGGCGGCGACGGAACGAAGGCGTCCCAGCGCCTCGATCGCTTTGAGCCGCAGAAAAGGGTGAACGCCGTGCGGGCTCGTCCGACGCCAGGCGCATGAGCCGCTCCCAGGCGGAGAGTTCGCCGCTCATGCCGATCTCGTCCACGGCCAGGGGTTGCAGCACCGGGTCAAATTGATCGAGGACCGAAACCAGAACCAAGCCGCGCTCGGACGCTCCACCGGCCGCCAGAACGCGCAGCGCGCGATCCTGCACCAGCCTCGGCCATTCGCCGAGGCGCTCGCTGAGACGTTTTTCGAGGGCACTGATGTCGAGCTGGCTGAGCAGACCCACAGTTTCGGCCGCGTCGGCCGGCACGCCGATGTGCAGTGTCTCGCGCAGCCGCGAGGTGAGATTGAGCCCGTCGTTCCCCGATAGCTCCGCGATGCGCTGGCACTCCGCCCGCAACTGTGTGCGGTTGAAGCGGGCCATCAAGTGTTCGGAGGCAGGAGCGGACATGCGCTTGAGCAGATCGAGAAGCCCGTCGGGCATCGAAGCGGACCGCAACGCGTCCTCGACGAACTCGGGAATGCGCTTTTCGAGGCCCAGGCGCGGCCGTATGCTTTGCGCAAACGCCGGCCGTTGGTGTTCGATTCCCTCGAGCGAATCGAGCGACTGTTGGATAGCCGCGTAGAAGCGCTTCGTAGTGGCCTCTTGCGTCACCCGGACGAATGCCCCGCTGATCAGGCCTTGCAGATCGTCCTCGCGCTCGATCATCAGTTGCAGTCCCACGTGGCGAACGGCCGAGCCCAGCAGCCGGGCATTAATCGCGTACAGATCGGCGAGTTCAGGAAGCCCGATCGCGACTCGGCGACGCGCGGTGGCATCGTTGTGCTTAATCGAGGACACATAGTTTTCGAGAATCAGCGTGGCCGTTTCCTCGTCGTCCTTGCGGCGCAGTTCCTCGACGAACTGCCGGAGGTTCCGCGGCGGAATGCACCAGGCGTCCGCCGAAGTCAACACGGCGCGCTTACCGGTTTCGGGCACCGCCGACCAGAACTGGCGATCCAGAACGTCCAAATGGGACTCCACGACGAGTCCCGCGCTGGCCATCTTTTCCTCGTGAGCGCCAAGGATCTCGCGCAGCCCCGAAATTTCCTGGGTCATGCGGTCGAGCATTTGACGAACGGCGTTTACGCGCACTTCGCCTTTTTCGTAGCGGTCCAGAGCGAAGCGGATGGCCAGATGTTCGGCCAGGCGCAACAGCATTGGGTCATTCGATTTTGCGGCTGGCACCTGCGCGCTGAGATTCATCAGCGCCTGCCGCAGCAAATTCCGGGGGCGGTCGGGGAGTTGCTCCATCTCCTGTTGCAGGGAGCCGCCCGGCCCGAGTCCTAGTCCGCCTCCCGGTTCGCCGGTGGCGGATTTTCCGATGCGCGATAGCAGGCGAAGAACGTGCACAATTTCGTCGTCGCGAGGTTCACGAGGACCGAGGGAGCCTGTGCCACCCGGTCCGCCCCTGCCGCCTGAGCCGCCGTGCGGTCGGGAACCGCCGCCAGCGCCGGAACCCGAGCCGTGCCCGTGCCCGCTGAGCCTGTGCCAACGCCAAAACCGGAGCCGTTGCCGCCGGCCGGCCTGCTCCGGCGCCACTGCCTGAGCCCGTGCCGCCGGCACCCAAACCCGTACCAACGCCGGAGCTCGCGCCACCGCCTGCACCCGCGCCAGCGCCAGATCCGATGCCGCCTGCGCCACCCGAGCCCGAGCCAACGCCAATGCCCGCGCCAGCGCCCGTGCCGGTGCCACTCGCCGAACCAGTACCGCCGCCCAAGCTGTGTTGACGTCGCCGCCAGCGCCAGGGCCACCGCCGACGCTTCCGCCAGCACCAACTCCCGTCCCGCCGCCAGGACCTGACGTCGCGCCGCCCGGGCCGGGTCCAGCGCCTAGTCCGCTTCCCGTTTCAAACCAGCCGCCAACGCCCGAGCCTGTTCCTCGTCCCGGTTCGCCGAATCCCAAGTCGAACTCTCTGTTGTCCCCGGAGTAATAGGAGCCGCCGCCATCGCCGGACTCCGAGTCGTCGGAGCTACCGCCTCCGCTTCCTCCAACCGAGCCGCCGCGCGAACCCTCTGCCGCGGTAATCAGCTGCAAAAGCTTCTGAGGATCATTCAGCCAATTGCTGAACTGGCCTCCTTCCATCCCCAGCGTTTTCGCGGCGAGAGTGGCCGCCAGACTTTTCTCCGGCGAGCTGGAGTCCTCGGCGACGTAGCGCACTTCGTTGATGCGAATTCCACTGCGCGTCGGCGAGCGCGTTTTTGAGCTGCTCGGCGAGCACCGATGCCTTCGTGTTCCCGGTGGGAAAGGCGCGAACAAATCGCGCGAACTCGTCCTGCGTCGCTTTGGGCAAAAATTGGATGCTGGCGAGACCCGCCGACGAAAGCAGTTGCGCGAAGCTGCGCTCGGCGTGCGCTCCTTCGATGGGCATTCCGTCAAGGACCAGCTGCGAGCCGGCAGCGCCGAGCAACAACCCCGTCTGATCTCCCATAGGTATGGCTGCGCGCAACTCGCTCCAGGCGGTTTGAAACTGCTCCGCCGAGCGCGCGTGCTCCAAGCCCATAAAGCCGGACAAACTTCAGCAAAATATTGAGGCTGCGCACAAACGAACGCGACGCGGCCATCTTAGGATTGGGAATTGTCGTTGTGCATGGAGCGCTGAGCCGCCTACATTGACAACGTAGCCCGGTAACGCGCAGCATTCAATGGTACTTAGGCCCGCAATGTGGCGAATCGCCAACGGCCCTTGGCATCCCGAGTCCGCCGCTGTCGGGGCGCTCAGCAAGGACCGCCTCATGGCGTGGCATTTTATGGGCGGCGAATGGCAACAAAGGTAAACGGACAGGGGTAAACGCAGACAGGGGTAAACAGATGACCCCAACTTGCCCGCTGAGCACCCGCGGCCTATCATGCCAAAGGCACGTAAGGCCGATGCGCACGAGGTGCTGCTGTGGCAACAGGGGTCGAGGCTTCAGATTTGTGTGGCAACTCGGAGGTCGGGGCTTCAGCCCCGACAAAAAGCCTGCATTTTCATTGGGCCTTTAGGCCCTGAAGTGACTCTGAACCCGGTTCTCACACGCTGCCCAGGGACAATGCGCCCGTAAGCCACACGCTCCCGATTTAGCGAGCGCGCGCAAAACAAAAGGAGAATTGCATGCCCCCCATGCCGCCCAGACCCGGAGCCCCGCAGGAAAAAATGCCCATTCGCGGCGTGAAAAACCTGGTCGCCGTCGCCAGCGGCAAAGGGGGCGTGGGAAAGACGACGGTCGCCGTCAATCTGGCGATCGCACTCGAGCGCATGGGCGCCGCGGTCGGCTTGCTCGACGCCGACGTTTACGGCCCGAACGTTCCGCTCATGCTCGGCACCGAGGAGCAGCCGCAAGCGATCAGCGAGAGGGAGATCCTGCCCGTCGGGGCGTATGGGCTGAAGCTCATCTCGATGGGCCTGCTCAATCCGGGCGACAAGCCGATGATCTGGCGCGGTCCTATGCTGCATAGCGTCATGCAGCAGTTCTTGCGCAGCGTCGTGTGGGGCACGCTCGATTACCTGATCGTGGACCTGCCGCCCGGCACCGGCGACGTGCAGCTTAGCTTGATCCAGACCGTTTCGCTGACCGGCGCGGTGCTGGTAACCACGCCGTCCGTGGTGGCGCTGGCCGATGTGCGCAAGGCCATGGAGATGTTTCGGCAGGTGAATGTGGACGTGCTCGGCGTCGTCGAGAACATGAGCTACTTGCTCTGCCCGCATTGCCAGGAGCGCGTGGACGTCTTCGGCCAAGGCGAAGGGCGGAAGCTCGCCGAGCTTTATGGCGTGCCGCTGCTGGGCGAGATCGAGATCGATCCGCAGATCCGCATCGGCGGCGATTCCGGCAAGCCAGTCGCCTCACTCGGTGAGAACGCCCCGGGCGCGCGCAGTATCTACGCCATGGCTCGCGCGGTTGCCGCACGAGTCACCGAGTCGAGCGCCGCCGGCGCCGGGCCGCGCGTTGAAATCAGCTGAGGCCGCGGCGCGCACCCGGCCGCTGGCGATCCCAGCACGCGTTCGAATACTCTTTAAGCAATCAAATCGGCGATTGACATTTAGTAAATATTCTGCTAGACTCTGCCATGTTTCCTCGCGAGTCAGCTTTCTTCCCGCCGGCCGCCGTTCCTACCCGCTTCGCTAAACCTCGTGCAATGAACACTTCCGCAAATTGCGCCCGTAACCTCAGCCGAATCCGCACTTACAAAATCATTAGACTTAAAGTCGTTCAGAATGAACACTTATACAAAAATGGGGGGAGGGGGCCTGTTATCGGTACCCTACTCGTTCTCGAGCGTTGGGCGCGCACTCGCAACCAGAACCGGCGCGCCGCCGCGCATCCCCGCCTTCCTTGTCAGCCCGAGGGCCGTATGCTAGCGTTGCGTGTTTATTCACAACGGCTCATTCAGCATAAGTTGCCAGCATAAATTGAGTCTAGGAGCCACACATTGATTCGCAGCTACCGCGGCCGCTGGCCGGTCATCGCCGAGTCGGCCTACATCGATCCCGCGGCCATCATCATCGGCGATGTGACCATCGGCGAGCAGTCGAGCGTTTGGCCGGGCGCGATCATTCGCGGCGACGTCCACTGGATTCGCATCGGCGCGCGCAGCAATGTCCAGGACGGCTCGGTGCTCCACGTGATGAAGGACGAGTTCCCGCTGACCCTCGGCGACGACGTGACCGTCGGGCACGGCGTGATTCTGCACGGCTGCACCATCGAGTCCCACGTGCTCATCGGCATGGGCTGCATCCTGCTCAATAACTGCCGCATCGGCCAAGGCTCGATCCTTGCCGCCGGCACGCTGGTCACCGAGGGCACCGTGATCCCGCCCGGCAGCCTGTTCATGGGGCACCCCGGCAAATTCCGCCGCGCCCTCACGCCCGAGGACCAGGCCACCATCGGCATGTACGCGACGCGCTACATCGAATACGCGAAAATCTACCGCGATGAGCCGGCCGAGTCGCCGGCGCCGCCTGCTTCGAGCAAACCGCACAAATCGTGAAATTTCAGACCATCACAGGCTTCCGCGACATTCTGCCGCCCGAATCCGCGCTCTGGAACCGCGTCGAGCAGCACAGCCCGCGAAGTTTTTGGCACGTATGGCTACGGCGAAATCCGCCTGCCCATCCTCGAGCCCACCGAACTCTTCGCCCGCGCGATTGGGGCGAAACGGACGTCGTCTCGAAGGAGATGTATCGTTCGAAGATCGATCTGGGCCTGCGGCACTACGGGCTGACGATCCGGACCTCAGTCGACCGTGGAGCCGTTTTCGACAGCCATTCCGCGGCGCGAAGGGCAGTTCGACGCTCCGAACGCTGGACGATCTACGACAGCTCCGGACTCGAGATGTTCGAGGCAGGAGGCCAGACGTGGTCGCGGCTGCAGGATCAGCTTGGCGCAGCTGACTCGGCCGGAGGCGACCGCGTCGTCGTGCGCGCTTATATCGAGCACGGCATGCACCTCAACCCGGCAACGTGAAGCTGTGCTACATGGGGCCGATGTTTCGCCGCGAGCGTCCGCAGAAGGGACGCTACCGCCAGTTCTATCAGATTGGCGCGGAGCTACTGGGCCCTTCCGACCATCCTGCGCTCGACGCCGAAGTCATCGAGATGCTGCATGGCGTTTTTCGGCCGCTTGCAGCTTGAGGGCACCACGCTCTATCTCAATTCCATCGGCGACAAGAATTGCCGCCCGGCCTACATCGAAACGTTGCGCGAGGAATTGCGCAAAGTGAAGGACCAGCTGGGTCCCGACAGCCAGCGGCGCATCGAGACCAATCCGCTGCGCGTGCTCGACTCGAAGCTGCACGAAGAGCAGCCCATCATCGCGAATCTGCCGCACATCGCCGATCATCTTTGTCCCGACATGCAAGGAACATTACGCGAAGCTGAAAGAGGAACTCGCGCTGCGCGGCATCGTCTACGAAGAAAACTGGCGCTTGGTGCGGGGCCTGGACTACTACATGCGCACCACGTTTGAAATCACCGCGACCGGCCTGGGCTCGCAGAACGCCGTCTGCGGCGGCGGACGCTACGACGGATTGGTCGAACTGCTCGGTGGGCCCGCGGCGACCAAAGGCATCGGCTTCGCGATCGGCACCGACCGCCTGATCTTGTCGCTCGAACAGGCGGGGCAAGCCGCAACGCAACCCGGCATCGCTGTATTTCTCGCCTGGTTTGGCGCGCCGACTTATCCGGTCGCGGTGGCGCTCGCGCGCAAGTTGCGCGAGCGCGGCCTCGCCGTCGAAATGCCCGCCGTCGAAATGAAGTTCGGTAAATCGCTGAGCTTGGCGGACCGCTTGGGCGCGCGCTACGCTGTGATTCTCGGCGAAGAGGAACTCGCGGCCAAACAATTTACCGTGAAGAATCTGGCCGACGGCGAACAGAAGAAACTTTCGGAGGCCGATTTGCTCGATTATCTGCAGGGAGCGGCAAACCTAATATGACCGCGCTCGATTTGCTCGGAGACTGGCATCGCACGCACTACGCCGGCGATTTGCGCGCGGCCGACGCCGAAAAAGAAGTCGTGCTGATGGGCTGGGTGCACCGGCGGCGCGACCTTGGCAACCTCATCTTCATCGACTTGCGCGACCGCGGCGGAATCGCCCAGATCGTCTTCAATAAGGAGCTTGGCGTAGCGGCGCATGCCCGCGCCGAGGAGTTGCGCGCGGAATACGTGGTCGCCATTCGCGGGCGCGTGGCCCTGCCGGCAGAAGCCCAACCCGCGAACTCGCCAGCGGCGAAGTGGAAATCTTCGCCTCCGAACTGCGCATCCTGAATACGGCCAAGACGCCGCCCTTCGTCGTCGAGGACGAGATCAACGCCAGCGAGGAGACGCGGCTGCACTATCGCTATCTCGATCTGCGCCGCCCGCGCCAGCAGCGCAATCTCGCGCTGCGCCACCGGGTGGTCCTCGAAATCCGCAAGACCATGGACGCGCTCGGCTTCTACGAAATCGAAACGCCGATGCTCACGCGCTCGACGCCCGAGGGCGCGCGCGACTATCTGGTTCCCAGCCGCGTGCACCACGGCCAGTTTTACGCGCTGCCGCAATCGCCGCAAATCTTCAAGCAGATCCTGATGATCGCCGGCCTGGACCGCTATTTTCAGATCGCCCGCTGCTTCCGCGATGAAGACCTGCGCGCCGACCGCCAGCCGGAATTCACGCAGATCGATCTGGAGATGTCCTTCCCGCGCCAGCAGGATGTCTTCGACGTGATCGAGCAGGTCATGGTGCGAGCCTGCGCGGTGGCCGGCGTCGAAATCAAAACGCCCTTCCGCCACATGGAATATCGCGAGGCCATTCGCCGCTACGGCATCGACAAGCCCGATCTGCGCTTCGGCATGGAGCTGCAAGACGTGACACCGCATTTCGCGGCCGCGCGCGAGCGGCTGCACTTCGAGGGCAATGTGCAGGCCCTGGTGGCGCCGGGCGCGGCGTCCTATTCGCGCAAGCAGCTCGACGAATTGGCCGAGCGCGCCAAAGAACTCGGCGCGCGCGGGCTTGTATACCATAAAGGTAACTGCGGAGGGCGCGGCGTCGGCGCTCGACAAGACACTGGGCGCGGAGGGGGTGCAAGCGATCGTCGCAGCGACCGGCGCCAAGCCCGGCGACCTCATCGTCGCCGTGGCCGCGGCCGAGCAAATCCCCGGCACCGACGCGGCCGCGCTCATCGCCGGACAATTGCGGCTCGGGCTCGCCGAACGCCTGAATCTCATACCCAAGGACCGCTGGGAATTTCTCTGGATCACCAGCTTCCCTCTTTTTGAATGGAGCCCCAGCGAGAAAACCTGGGCGCCCGCGCAGCATCCCTTCACGGGAATCGTCGAAGAGGATATCGAAAAGATCGAATCGGAGCCCTGGAACGTCCGCTCCAAGGGCTACGACCTGGTGGCCAACGGCGTCGAACTCGGTTCGGGCAGCATACGGATTCACAGCCAGGAGCTGCAGGCGCGTGTATTCCAAATGCTGGGCCTGAGCGAAGAGCAGCGGCGCGCGCGCTTCGGATTTTTTCTCGACGCGCTTACCTACGGCACGCCACCGCACGGCGGCATCGCGCTAGGCATCGACCGCATCATTGCGCTGCTCGCCGGCGAGAAATCGATGCGCGAAGTGATCGCTTTCCCAAAGACCACCGCCGCGCAGGACCTGATGGCCGAGTCCCCTTCGCCAGTCGATCCCGGCCAGCTCGACGACCTGGGAATTAAGCTAAAGGAGTAGCGCTTCAGGGGCTAAAGCCCGCGAGAGGGCCAGGTTGAATGTCGGAGCTAAGCTCCGACCCCCTAAGGAGCCCCAACCTAAGACTCATGAGTCGCGTTCGCATATTGCCGGAAGCAGTCGCCAATCGCATCGCGGCGGGCGAAGTGGTCGAGCGCCCCGCTTCGGTGGTGAAGGAGTTGCTCGAGAACGCTCTGGACGCGGCATGACTAGAGAAATCCGGCTGAGAGCTAGTGAGCACCAAGCCTTGGCGGCACGGACCTTGGCTTCGGGTTCTTAGAGGAAAAGTTAGGGGGCCACACCTTGGCTTTGTGCCCTTCCAGGAAGAGTTAGGGGGTCGGAGCTTTAGCTCCGACATTAACAAGCAGGGAGGATGGGGGCTTTAGCCCCTGAAGCATGGGTCGTCTTACCCATCGCACCTCGGCGCGTTGCACATACTTCGTAACCACGAAGACCTGGGAGAACCGTAGCCTGTTTCAAGTGACGCAAAACGCCGACATCGTGCTAGAGATTCTCTTTCGCCACAGACGCGCCGGTGCTTACCTTCTCCATGAATTTGTCGTGATGCCCGATCATTTGCATTTGCTGCTGACCCCAGGGCAGACCACAAGTTTGGAAAAAGCGATGCAGTTGATCAAAGGCGGCAGCTCCTACGAAATTCACAAGCAGAGAGAGCAGCGGATGGAGATCTGGCAGCCCGGTTTTCAAGACTGGACAATTCGGAATGAGCAGGATTTCTTGAGCAAGGCGCAGTACATTCGCATGAACCCGGTCGTAGCCAGCTCGTCGTAAAGCCCGACGAGTGGCCCTACGGTTCAGCTCGAGTAGGCAATACTCTGGATGAAATGCCGAAAACCCTCTCTTCAGGGGCTAAAGCCCGCGAGAGGAGCAGGTTGAATGTCGGAGCTAAAGCTCCGACCCCCTAAACTAAATTCATGAGCCGCGTTCGCATATTGCCGGAGGCAGTCGCCAATCGCATCGCGGCGGGCGAAGTGGTCGAGCGGCCCGCTTCGGTGGTGAAGGAGCTGCTCGAGAACGCTCTGGACGCGGGCGCCAGCATCGTGCGCATTGAGGTCGAGTCGGGCGGCAAGCACATGATTCGCGTCACCGATGACGGCTCCGGGATGATCCATGACGACGCGCTGCTGGCTTTCGAGCGGCACGCCACCTCGAAGCTGCGCAGCGCCGACGACCTGCTCTCGATTTCCACGCTGGGATTTCGCGGCGAGGCGCTGCCGTCGATCGCCTCTGTGTCCCGGCTGTTGCTCGAAACCCGCGCCGCCGAGGAAGAGCAGGGCACGCGCATCGAATTTGCCGGCGGCAAACTGATCGGCGTGAAGCCCGCGGGTGCTCCCGTTGGCACAGCCGTGAGCGTGGCCGATCTTTTCTACTGCGTGCCGGCGCGGCGAAAATTCCTGAAGTCAGAGACCACCGAACTGGGACACATTGCTTCGCTGGTCACGCACTACGCGCTGGCGCATCCCGGTAAGCACTTCACCCTGAAGACGCCCACGCAGGAAATCGTGAACGTGCCGCCGGTTGCAGACCATGGCCGAGCGCGTCTATCAGCTTTTCGGGCGCCAGATGCTCGAGGAGATGATCGAAGTGCCCAGGACCGCCGCGCCCATTCGCGCCGCCATCACCGAAGCCGAGCTGGACGAGGCCGGGCGCGCCGCCGAAATCTCTGTCGGCGGATTCATCTCCCGGCCCGAGGTGCAACGCGCAAATCGCAACGGCATTTACGTCTTCGTAAATAGACGCCTGGTGCGCGACCGCCTGCTGCTGCACGCGATCCATGAGGCCTATCGCAACATTTTGCCCGCGGGCATCTTTCCGGTGGCGCTGCTATTCGTCGAGCTGCCCAGCGCCGAGGTGGACGTCAACGTCCATCCGGCGAAAATCGAGGTGCGTTTCCGCCATTCGCAATTCGTGCACGATTTCGCGCGGGACACGCTGCGCCAAGCGCTCGGCCGCGCTCGGCCCGTCCCAAGTTTCTCGGCCGCTTCCGCTGCCGCTCACTTCCCGGCGCCAGAATTCGCTGGAGCGGCCGTTGCTGCCGCGGCTACAGTGGCCGGTCGGACCGATGGCCGCGCCGCGCGCGCTGATTCCGCCCATGCTCGACGATGCCGGCGTAGCCAGCGATGAGTTCAACTTGACGCCGATGCCCCTGGCTCCCGAGGCGCAGCGTTTTCAGTTCGAAGGCGGCGTGGCGATGGCCATCGATGCCGCAGCCCGAGCGAGTTGCGGAACGATTTCGCCAAGCTGGCCGAGCAGGCCTTCCCCGGCGGGCGAAATGCCGGCCAGCGCCGCCAGCCTCGCGGAATTAAAGCCGCTCGGCCAAGTGAACGCCAGCTTCATCGTGGCCGTCAACAGCGAAGGATTGTGGATCATCGATCAGCACGTGGCGCACGAGCGCGTGCTCTTCGAGCAGCACCAGCGCGCGCGCCGCGAGGGCTTGCTCTCCGGGCAGCGGCTCCTGGTGCCGATCGTGGCGGAGCTCGCGCCGCACCAGCGCGTGATCCTTGAGCGCATTGCCGAGGAACTCTCGGCGAACGGCTTCGATGTAACGCCCATGGGCGGGCAAAGCGTGGCCATCCAGGCCGCCCCAGCGGGAATTTCCGCCGCCGACGCACAGCGGCTGCTCGCCGAAATCCTCGATGGCATCGAGCGCGAGAATCAGGCCATTTCGATCGATTCGCTGCAATCGAAAATCGCGGCCTCCACGGCGTGCCACGCCGCGATCAAGGTGAATATGCCCTTGGACCAAACCAAGATGGAGTGGTTGCTCGCCGAACTGGCCAAGACCGAATGGCCGATGAGCTGCCCGCACGGCCGTCCCATCGTGCTCCGCTATTCGTTGCGCGAAATCGAGAGGGCCTTCAAGCGCGTCTGATCGTGCGCAGGGACGCACTCATCTTGGTGCCGCTCGTCGAGGCGCCACATCTATTATTAATGACTAGACTGATCATCGCCATCGACGGCCCGGTGGGTTCGGGCAAGAGCAGCGTCGCCAAACAGGTCGCCGGCGCTGCTGGGCTACACCTATCTCGACAGCGGCGCGATGTACCGGGCCGTGGCCTGGAAGGCGCTGCGCGACGGAGTCGCCCTCGATTCGCCCGGGACAGCTCGAAGAGCTGGCGCGAGCGACGCGAATCGATCTAGTGCGCGCTGAATGGATCGCTGCGCGTGCTCGTGGATGGAGAGGACGTCACCGCGAGCATCCGCTCAGCGAGCGTGTCGCAAGCGGCCTCGCGCGTCGCAGCCGTGCCGGGGCTGCGCGTGGCGCTGGTGGACGAGCAGCGGCGCGCCGGCGCGGCGGGCGGGGTGGTGATGGAGGGCCGCGACATCGGCACCGTGGTATTTCCCGACGCCGGCCTCAAGATTTTTCTCGACGCCTCCGCCGAAGTTCGCGCCGAGCGCCGCCGACAGGAGCATCTCGCGGAAGGCGAGGCCTTCGACCTCCCGCAGATGCTCGAAGAGGTGCGCGCACGCGACCGCCGCGACCGTGAGCGCACCGTCTCGCCGCTGGTTCGCGCGCAGGACGCCGTCCTGGTGGATAACACGGCGATGGACATCGACGAGACCGCGCGTCTGATCGTCTTGCTGGCGCGGGGTCGCGGCGCGAGCTAGCCGCAAACAAACAATTTTGTCGGGAGTCGAATTCGTTCGAGCGGAATGTGGAAGAGAGTGGTTCGCGTCGTGATCGCTTGCAGGTCTACGCGCGGGCTGGACATCGACGGCGAGGAATTCCCGTTCGACTTGCTCTTGACCAGCCGTCCCAGCAGCAACTCCATCGCTTCCACCGGCGACAGCGGGTTGAGCACCTTGCGCAACACCCAGACGCGGTTGAGCTCGTCGGGCGGCATCAGCAGCTCCTCTTTTCGCGTGCCGGAGCGATTGATGTCGATCGCCGGAAAAATGCGCTTATCCACCAGCCGGCGGTCGAGGTTGATTTCCATGTTGCCGGTGCCCTTGAACTCTTCGAAAATCACGTCGTCCATGCGGCTGCCGGTGTCGATCAGGGCCGTGGCCATGATGGTGAGCGAGCCGCCCTCCTCGATGTTTCGCGCGGCCGCGAAGAAGCGGCGCGGGCGCTGCAAGGCGTTGGCGTCGATACCGCCCGAGAGCACCTTGCCCGAGGGCGGCGTGACGGCGTTATAGGCGCGCGCCAGGCGCGTGACCGAGTCGAGCAGGATCACCACGTCGCGCTTGTGCTCGACCAGACGCTTGGCCTTTTCCAGCACCATTTCCGCCACTTGAATGTGCCGTTGCGGCGGCTCGTCGAAGGTCGAACTGATTACTTCGCCCTTCACCGTGCGCTGCATGTCGGTGACTTCCTCAGGCCGCTCGTCAATCAGCAAAACGATCAACGCCACTTCCGGGTGATTCGTGGTGATCGAGTTGGCGATATTTTGCAGCATCATGGTCTTGCCGGTGCGCGGCGGCGCGACGATCAGGCCGCGCTGGCCCTTGCCGACCGGGCACAACAGATCCAGCACGCGTCCGGTAAGATTTTCTTTAGTGGTTTCCATCTTCAACCGGCCCTGCGGATAGAGCGGCGTCAGGTTGTCGAAGAAGATCTTGTTGCGCGCGACTTCCGGGTCTTCGAAGTTGACGGCCTCGACTTTGATCAGCGCGAAGTAGCGTTCGCCGTCCTTGGGCGGGCGCACCTGCCCGGACACGGTGTCGCCGGTCCGCAGATCGAACTTGCGGATCTGCGACGGCGAGACGTAGATATCGTCGGGGCCCGGCAAATAGTTGTATTCCGGCGCGCGCAGGAATCCGAAGCCGTCCGGCAGGCATTCCAGCACGCCCTCGCTGAAGATCAGACCGTTCTTCTCGGTCTGCGCGCGCAGGATCTGGAAGATCAGCTCCTGCTTGCGCATGCCGCTCGAGCCGGGAATGGCGAGATCCTTGGCGATTTTCGCCAGGTCGGTGATGTTCTTGTCTTTCAGTTCTGCAAGGCTAATGCTCATCGTTGCTGTTCCTTCAGTGAAGCCGGAAGATTCCGGCTTGGTGATTTCGATTTTGGTCGAGTGCGCGGCGCCATGGCGATACACGCCGCCGCACGGCGAGAACCAACCGAACTACGCATCAAGGCACTTTGATTCGTCCAGGGTTCAAACAGGCATGGGTTGTCCCAAACAGATGCTTGTTGCCGCCCCGCGCGGGAAAACGCCCGAGGGTCTCCCTCAGTTGGTCAATTCCTGATCTGGTTCCGGCTCGGCGTCGAATTTCGTGGCCACTTCCGGAACTGCCGGAAGCGCCAGCGCTGTCAGAGGTCGTTCGAGCGCGAACGCCAGGACTTCATCCATGGTATCGACCAACTGCACCGTCAAGACTGCCAGAATCTCGGGCGGAATGTCCGCTAGATCCTTTTCATTGTCCCTTGGGAGCAGAACGGTGCGAATCCCAGCGCGGTGCGCAGCCAGCAACTTTTCCTTCACCCCGCCAATGGGCAGAACCTTGCCGCGCAGCGTGATTTCCCCGGTCATGGCCACGTCGCAGCGCACCGGAATGTGCGTCAAGCGCGCTGACAATCGAGGTGCAGATGGTGATGCCGGCCGATGGGCCGTCCTTGGGGATGGCGCCTTCGGGCACGTGGAGGTGGATATCCAAATGGCGGTAGAAGTCGCGCGGCAAGCCCAGGCTCGCGCTGCGCGAACGCACATAACTCATCGCCGCCTGCCCGGATTCCTGCATCACGTCGCCCAGCTTGCCGGTCAGCGTCAGCCGGCCCTTGCCCACCATCAGCGTGGCTTCGGTCGAGAGCACCTGCCCGCCGACCTCGGTCCAGGCGAGGCCGGTTGCTAAGTCCAATTTCGTTGGTCTTACCCGCCCAGATTTCACGGTACTTGATGATGCCCAGGAAATCCTTGAGGTTCTCCGGGACCACGTCCACCTTGATCTGCTTGCCTTCTTTCACCACGCGCCGCGAGATTTTGCGGGCGATGTTGGCGAGTTCGCGCTCGAGGCTGCGCACTCCGGCTTCATGCGTGTAATTGCGGATGACGTCGGTGAGCGCTGGATCGGAAAGTTGCAAGTTCTCGTCACTCAGTCCGTTGGCCTCGCGCTGCTTCTTGATCAGGAAGCGCTTGGCGATCTGCTGCTTTTTCGGTTTCCGTGTAGCCAGGTAGCCGCAGAACCTCCATACGATCCTGCAAAGGCTGCGGAATCGTATGCAGCACGTTGGCCGTGCAGATAAACATGACGTGCGAGAGGTCGTACTCGACGTCCAGATAATGATCGGTAAACGCGTGGTTGAGTTCCGGGTCCAGCACTTCCATCAACGCCGCGGATGGATCGCCGCGAAAATCCATGGACATCTTGTCGACTTCGTCGAGCACGAAGACCGGATTGATCGTCCCAGCCTTCTTCATCATCTGAATGATTTGGCCGGGCAGCGCGCCGATGTAGGTGCGGCGGTGGCCGCGGATTTCCGCCTCATCGCGCACTCCGCCCAGCGAGACGCGCACGAATTTGCGGCCAGTGGCTCGGCCGATGGACATGGCCAGGGAAGTCTTGCCCACGCCCGGAGGTCCGACCAGGCAAAGGATCGAGCCGCGAGGGTTCTTCACCAGTTGCCGCACAGCCAGGTATTCGAGGATGCGCTCTTTGACCTTCTCGAGGCCAAAGTGTTCCTCTTCGAGGATCTTTTCGGCCACCGAGATGTCGCGAATCTCCTTGGACTTCTTCTTCCACGGCACCGCCAGGAGCCAGTCGAGATAGTTGCGGCTGACGGTGGATTCGGCCGACATCGGCGGCATGAGCTCGAGCCGCTTGAGCTCCTGCATGGCCTTTTCCTTAACTTCCTTGGACATGCCGGCGGTTTCGATCTTTTTCTTCAGCTCGTCGAGTTCGTTTTTTTCGCCGCGGCCGAGTTCCTTGTGAATGGCCTTGAGCTTTTCGTTCAGGTAGTACTCTTTTTGCGCCCGCTCCATCTGCCGCTTTACGCGCGAATTGACGTTGCGGTCCACGTTGAGCTTTTCGATCTCGCCCTCGAGGATTTGGGCCACGCGGTTCAGGCGGTCGAGCACATCGAAGTTTTCGAGCAGTTCCTGCTTTTCTTCGATCGGAATCTGCAGATTGGCGGCGATGGTGTCGGAAAGCTTGCCGGGGTCTTCAACGCGAGCCGCGGCAATCATGGTGTCGTAGTTCAGACTCTGGGATAGCTTCACGTACTGCTCGAAAAGCCCGTTCACGCGCTTGACCGCGCGTGCTCGATCTGCGGCGACGGTTCGGTGCGCACCGGCACCAGCTTGATATTCGCCCGGTAGAAGCCTTCGTCGCTGGTGACTTGCGACACGCGTGCGCGTTCCACTCCTTCGACCAGCACGCGAATGTTGCCGTCGGGCAGCTTGACGCTCTGCACGATGTTCGCCAGCGTGCCCACCGGGAAAATCTCGTCCGGCTTGGGATCGTCCACGGAAGCATCGTGCTGCGTGACCAGGAGAATCTTCTTCTCGCCGGCAAGCGCCTCTTCGAGCGCGCGCACGGAGGCTTCCCTGCCGACGATGAACGGCTGCATCATCTGCGGGAAAATGACCATATCCCGCACCGGCATCATGGGTACCCGTTTCATTTCGCTTTTTTCCCGGCTAAACATGGCGTCCTGAGGTTCCCGGCCACCTGCACTCCCAATTATCCAGCTTTCTCCAGTAGATTCCAGTTGATTTCGCGGCTACGCACCATTTCGGCGGTAACCACGAAATCGCGCAGCTTGCGCTGCGCCGGCAGGTTGTACATCAAATCGAGCATGAGGTCTTCGAGAATCATGCGCAATCCGCGGGCGCCGACTTTACGTTGCAACGCCAGATCGGCGACGGTATCGAGAGCGTCGTCGGCGAAGCGCAGCCGCACGTTCTCGAATTCAAACAGCCGCTGATATTGCCGGATCAGCGCGTTCTTCGGCTCGGTCAGGATGCGCATCAGCGCGCTCTTGTCCAGATCGCCGAGCACGCCGACGACTGGCAAGCGCCCGACGAACTCCGGGATCAGGCCGTAGCGGATCAGATCGGTGGGCTGAGCCTGCTCGAGAATCTCGATATTGCGGCGGTTGGTCGTGGTCGGCTGAGCGTCGGTATGGAAGCCCAGCGATTTCTGGCCCACGCGGCGCTCGACGATTTTCTCCAGGCCCACGAAGGCGCCGCCGCAAATGAAGAGAATGTTCGTCGTGTCCACGGGCGTGAATTCCTGATGCGGGTGCTTGCGGCCGCCCTGCGGAGGCACATTGGCGATGGTGCCCTCGAGAATTTTCAGCAACGCTTGCTGCACGCCTTCGCCGGAAACATCGCGCGTGATCGAGGGGTTCTCATCCTTCTTCGAGATCTTGTCGATCTCGTCGATATAGATGATGCCCTGCTGCGCTTTGCTGACGTCGCCATCGGCATTTTGCAGCAGCTTCAGGATGATGTTCTCGACGTCCTCGCCCACGTAGCCCGCTTCGGTCAGCGTGGTGGCGTCCACGATGGCGAAGGGCACATCCAGCATCCGCGAAAGCGTTTGCGCCAACAGCGTTTTGCCGGTGCCCGTGGGGCCGATCAGCAGAATATTCGACTTGGTCAGTTCCACGTCGCCTGGCTGGCGGTTCAGGAAGACCCGCTTGTAATGGTTGTAGACCGCGACCGCCAGCTTCTTCTTGGTTCGGTCCTGCCCGATCACGTAGCCATCGAGGAACGCCTTGATCTCCGGCGGGCGCGGCAAGCGGCGGTTGACCGGGCTGGCCTGTTCGCGCTTTTCCTCTTCCAGAATTTGCTGGCAGACGCCGACGCACTCGTTGCAGATGTACGCGCGCGGATAGTCCGAGGGCGAACTGATCAGCTTCTCGACTTGCTCTTGCGTCTTGTGGCAGAACGAACAGCGTAGCGGTTCGTCTGGGCTGAGTTTTCTCACCGTAGGTATGGCCTCCGACGGTCTCCTCGAAACGCTGAGGTCCCGCCGAACATTCTAGGGCCGTTTCCCCGCGCCGCGCCTGCTGCCGGTCTTGTCTCGCTACTAACTATTAGGTACGCGCTAGCGATGCTTGTGGATAATCTCATCGATCAGACCGTATTCCTTGGCCTGCACCGGCGACATGATGAAGTCGCGCTCGACGTCTTTTTCGATCTTCTCCACCGGCTGGTGGCAGTGATCGGCCAGCAATTGATTGATCACCGAACGCATCCGCAGAATTTCTTTGGCGTGAATGTCGATGTCGGTCGCCTGGCCGGAAAGTCCAGACATCCACGGCTGGTGAATCAGGATGCGCGAATTGGGCAGCGAGAAGCGTTTCTTCTGCGCGCCCGCGGTCAGCAGCAGCGCCGCGATCGAAGCCGCTTGTCCCACGCAGGTGGTCACCACGTCCGGCCGCACGTACTGCATCGTGTCGTAAATGGCCATGCCCGCGGTGATCGAGCCGCCCGGCGAGTTCAGGTACATCTGAATGTCGCGCTCGGGATCCTCGGCTTCCAGAAACAGCAGCTGCGCGGTCACCAGATTCGCCACGTGGTCGTCGATCGGCGTGCCGATAAAAAGGATGTGATCTTTGAGCAGCCGGGAGTAAATGTCGTAGGCGCGCTCGCCCCGAGTGGTCTGTTCGACCACCATGGGAATAAGCGTCGTCGCGTGAGGAGCCGAATCGTCGTCTCTATAGTTCATGGATGATGTCAGGGACTTGGAGGAACCCGGTCAGGAACGCTCCCGATGCCTCTCGAGTTCGTACCCGGGAATTTTGCTGGAGCCAATCGAGAGTCTTGTCGCTCCGGAGCTTCGATTTAATCCTATCCAGCGCTCCTTGCTTTGTCAAGCTGGCGCGGACCGCCGCCGCGGATTCGCCGCGGTGTTCGGCGATGTGCGCGATCTCCGCTTCGATCTCTTCTTCGCGTCGGTTCGATATTTTCCGCCGTGGCGATGCGGTCGAGCAGCAATTCCGCCTTGACGTCCTCGATGGCGCGGTCGCGTTGCCGCTGGCGCATGGCTACCCAATCCACGTTCACCGCGCGCGGGTCCACTCCCTGCGCCGCCAGCGTGCGCACCGCGCGCTCCAGGCGCGTGTCCATTTGATTTTCGACCATCGCTTCGGGAACCGGAAAGTCGTGCGCGGCGGTGAGTTTGGCCAGCAAGCGCGTCGCGCACGGCCGCTCTCTGCCGCTGATCGCGCTCGGCTTCGAGGCCCTCGCGCATTTTTGTGCGCAGCTCCTCGATCGTCTTCGAGTCGCTGATGCTCGTGGCGAATTCGTCGTTTAGTTCTGGAAGCTTCTTTTCTTTGATGGCCAGCACTTCGACGGCATAGTTGTAGTGTTTGCCCGCCAGCTTCGGATCGGGATACTCGGCAGGGTAATTCACCTCGAAGCGGCGATGCTCGCCCGCCTGCGCGCCGCAGCAAATTCTCGGTGAAAGCTTCGAGGGTTTCGTCCGAGCCGATGTGGCAGAGAACGCTGTCGGCCTTGAGCGGTTCGCCGCCGCCGACCGGCGTGCCCACAAGCTTGATCTGCACGTAATCGCCGTTGGCCGCTGCGCGGCCCTCCGAGCGGCACATACGTCGCCGCGCGCTCCTGCGCGCCCGTCAACTGCTTCTCGACGTCCGCATCGGTCACGGCGGCTGCATCGACCTCCACCTCGAGGTCCTTGTACTGCCCTAGCTCGAACTCCGGCAGCACCTCGAACACGGCGCGGAATTTCAGCGGCCGGTCCTCCGCATAGTCCACCTGCTCTACTTGCGGCTGCGTGACCGGCATCAGGTTCTGGTCCTTCACGGCCTTCTCGATCTGTTCGGGAACCAGCGACTGCAGCACTTCGCTCTTGATGTCGTCGGCAAACCGGCGGCGGATCAGCGGGACCGGCGCCTTGCCGGGCGAAACCGGGAACTCTCGCGACGCGCGCGAACTCGCGCGCCACGCGTTCCACCGCTTTCTTCACGTCTTCGACGGGAATTTCCAGCTCGAGTTCCCGCCGGCAAGTAGTTTCAGTCATAGCCCCTGGATGCTGTACGTTTCGGATTGGTCCGCCGTGCGTCCCCTACGCACGCCTTGCTCACGCTGCTGTTTGCCGGAGCCACAAGTGCGCGGCCCAACGCGCCGCACCCAAAAGAAAAGAGAACCGGAGAAATCGTTCGGCGGTGTGCGAAAGTCGCAGTATAGGGGAAGCCCTGAGGTGCGTCAACTTGCGCACCCGCAATCCTCGTGGGACGCGGCTACGCTTTGGGGGTGTCCGTATCCATACCGCGCGCTAAAGCATCTAATCGATATGGCAAACACAAAAGACAAGCCGGACGACAAAGCTAAGCAAACTTCGCCGAGATCAAAGCAGAGTGGTGCCGACGTGGTGGACGAATCCTCGCAAGAATCGTTTCCGGCGAGTGATCCCCCTTCGTGGACTCCTGGGACCGGTGAAAAGGACGGCCCTACCAAGAATGCCACGCCGAAGGTCGACCCCAACGAAAAGGGTTGCGCGACTTCATTTATCATGGAGGAGCGAGGCGAAATAGGCGGAGCGTGCGCGGAGCAGCCCGATCCTAAACAACAATACGTGCAGCCCGACAAAGAAAAAGAAGCCGGTGGGCAAGGCGGCGGCGTAGGCGGCTAGAACACTGGCGCCCACTCCGGTTTCCCGAAAGCCCCGGGAGGCGGCGGCGCTAGACAGATGGCTGCGCACCCCCAGGTTCACCTTCTGTGACGCAACCTCGGTGTGTCGCAAATTGACCACGTGTTCCCCTGATTTCCAGCAGACAACTAATCCCCCGGCTATCCCCGGCCTGATGGCGAATGGCGGAACGGTCTTTTATCTCGCGTGGCTGCGGGATCGTAGCCGGCATGACATTCGTTCACGGTCTCGTAGGCAGGCGTATGGACCCTAACGTCCAGAGATTGCTCCAGCGGCTTGAAGTGGAAGGAGCGAAACACGATCAAGCCGAACCCGACCACGCGCGTAAATTTTTGAATCTCGAGCGAGCGACGGCAGAAGTCATTGCCATTCTGCTGAGGATCGCGCGCGCTCGCAATGTCCTGGAAATAGGGACGTCGAATGGCTACAGCACAATCTGGCTAGCGTCAACCATTGGGCCCGAAGGCGGACGAGTCACCAGTATCGAGAGAAACCCTCCAAAGCATGCGATGGCGCGTGACAATCTTGCCGCCGCTGGTCTGCTTCGCCATGTAGACCTGCGGCTCGGCGATGCCACGGAGATTGCCGCCACCCTCACCAGCGATTTCGACTGTCTTTTCTTCGACGCAGATCGCGTCAGTGCCCCGAAACAATTGGAGCTACTGCTGCCCAAAGTGTCGCTGCCTGTGTTGCTCTTAGCGGACAACGCGACGTCTCACCCGGATGAGATTGCAGGCTATCTGGCGCAACTTGGCCAATTTGAGCAGATTTCGTACACAATCATTCCCGTTGGAAAAGGGCTTAGCGTCGCTCACTTGGCAAGCCGAGCAACGAGGCCCGCATAGCGACACGGACCTGTGCTTTAGTCTCGAGAAGGAGGGTGCCCGGCCCTGAAATCCCATCTTCCAAAGGGAACCCGTTCCCGTTCCTGGCCCGCCGAGCATACTCTTTGACACTCCGGCGCCAGAGTATGATTAAATACAGCCCTCACGCAACCACCGATGCACATCTGGAAGCAATGGCTAGACCGGCCCCAGAGCCTTTGGCTGCGCAAAGCTTTCTTCCAAATCCATCTCTGGAGTGGCATCGCTCTGGGCCTATATGTCTTCGTGATAGGTGTCAGCGGAAGCGCCGCGGTCTTCAACAGTGAGCTCTACACCGCGTTTTACCCGCAACCGAGGGCGGTGGCGATCGCCGGCACGCGCCTGACACGCAATGAAATAAAAGCGGCAGCAGAAAAAGCCCATCCGCATTCCACCGTCACGCGAGTCGCCCTGACGGCAGACCCGCACCTCGCGGCCACCGTTTCTTTTGGCGCCGGAGTCTACGCCGAACAGCGATTCATTGATCCCTATACCGGGCGCGATATCGGGAACGCCCGGCCGTTCGGCCTCCGCATGGTCAGCTTCTTTTCGCAACTGCACATGAATCTCCTCATGGACTACCGAGGACGCATCGTCAACGGCGTGGGAGGCGTCCTCACCACCGTCCTCTGCCTAACCGGAATCGTGATCTGGTGGCCGGGAATCCGCAGATGGCGCGGCAGCCTCAAGATTCGCGGGGCTTCAAATCCCAAGCGCCTCAATTGGGACCTGCACAGCGCCATCGGCTTTTGGACCTTCGCGCTGGTCTTGATGTGGACGGTCACAGGCGCCTACTTGGTATTCCCCAAGCGCTTCGATGCTGTCATCAAGCTTGTTACCGGTCGCGTCATACCCCTCGGGCAAATACCCCACTCCATCCACGTCGGCGACTTCGGAGGCTGGCCGGTGAAGGCGCTTTGGGTCGTTCTCGGTCTTGTGCCCCCCTTGCTCTTCGTCACGGGCTTCATCATGTGGTGGAATCGCGTGGTGCAACCCCGTCTCAAGCGCAGGCCGGCCGTGCTGCGTCAACCCAGGCCGTCACTTCTTCCCAGGCCCATCTTCGAGCCGCAGGGCATCGTGCGCGCAGCCTCATCGTCGCGCCCAGGCAATTCCTGAGCGGAAGCTAACCTGTTGGGCGACACCAGAACGGGATTGCAGGTGGGTTATGAAACTCAGAGCGGGTGCGCGCTAATCAGCGAGATAGCCAATAAAAATGCTGGTGCGGAAGAAAGGATTTGAACCTTCACGGCCTTTCGGCCACAGGATCCTAAGTCCTGCGCGTCTGCCAGTTCCGCCACTTCCGCACAGCGGCGTCAGTCATTCTACATAACTCCGCTGATCTTGTAGCGGCACATTCGCCACGCAAGACGCAATCGTATCGATGACCGGGCCGAACTCTTCTCTCCTCGAGCCCGTCGTTACGGCTGGCCTTTGTAGTCCACGAACAGCTGCGGAAATTGTTGCTGCAGGTCTGCGATCTTCGGCAAATCGCAAATCTTAATGTAGGGGTTGTAGGGGTTCTTGAGCGCGTAGTCTTGGTGGTAATCTTCCGCGCGATAGAAGGCCTTGAGCGGCGTAACTTCCGTGACGATCCGCTTCGGGAAAACTTTGGCGGCGTCTAGCTGCGCGATATAGGCAGTCGCGATTCTCTTCTGATCCTCGTTCGCGTAGAAGATGACCGATCGATACGATGTGCCGACGTCCGGCCCTTGCCGGTTGAGTTCGGTGGGGTCGTGCGCCACGGAAAAGAAAATGCGGAGCAGCTGACCGTAGGTAATCTTGGACGGGTCGTAGACGACCTCGACGGATTCGGCGTGACCGGTTGTTTCGGTAATAACCTGATTGTACGTGGCCGTCGCTGCGGAACCACCGGAGTATCCCACAGTGGTCTTGAGCACACCTTTCAGGCGTTCGAAAACGGCTTGCGTGCCCCAGAAACAACCGCCGGCGAAAACCGCGGTCTCTTTTCCGGCACCCGCAGAAAGCGGCGCGTCAGCGGATGCTGCGGGGATCGGCATCTTTGGCGCAGCACTCGCCGCGCATCCTAAAACCAGGAGTGAGAATCCGAGAAAGGGAAGCAATCGAGCAATCATGTTGACACCCTCGATTCGGAGCGACAGCAGCCCGAGAAAGCCGCCATCACTCTGGAGTTTCGTCTAGTATACAAGACACTGTCTCGCATGCAACCGCGGATACCCGAGATCGTATCGCTGCCAGCCTACCCGACACGATGACAGCGGTACCTCGAACGCGATATAACCTCTCAACTAAGCCTACGAATATCATACACTCATCCAGCGCCAAGCGATGTTCTACCGAACGCGGCAGAGGTGATCATGCCCGCAACACAAATTGTTCCCGGAGTCTACGCGATCTCCGCTGGCCCGGTGAACGCATTCTTGCTCGAAGGTTCCGACGGTTGCACGTTGATCGATTGCGGCTTTCCTGGCAGCGCCGCCAAAATTCTCGAGGCCGTTCGTGGCCTGGGTAAGCAGGAGAAGGACATTCGCCACATCGTTCTAACGCACGCTCATCAAGACCACATCGGCAGCTTTGCAGCGCTGAAGAAAGCCACCGGAGCCGACGCTTATATGCACCCGGCCGACGCCCCCATCGCCACATCCGGAAGGGGATTCCGTCCATTGAAGCCGGCGCCCGGTCTCATGACGGGCCTCTTGTTCCGCCTGTTCGTCCGCCCCGTTACCTCCGTCGAAGCCGCGCCGATCGACCACTTGGTTGAAGACGGGCAGCAACTCCCCATCGCGGGCGGTCTCACCGTCGTACATGTCCCGGGACATTGCTCCGGGCAAATCGCTCTACTGTCGCCCCAAAACGGAGGCGTGCTTTTCGCGGCCGACGCCTGCAGCAACATGATGGGCGTCGGCTGGAGCCTGGGCTACGAAGATTTCGAGGCGGGCAAGCGCGACCTGCGCAAGCTCGCCGGACTCAAGTTTGAGATCGCCTGCTTCGGCCATGGCAAGGCGATACTCCAAGGCGCGGCCGGCAAGTTCAAAGAGAAATTTGCCTGATGCCTGTGAGCTGACGCAGTCCTCGCCCCTCGGCGAGCACATCGCGACCTCATCTAGATCTTCCGCAAACAAGTAGAGGCCGAAGCCATTTTCCCGGCTTCGGCCTCTCACTCGCTGCTACCGCTTCTCTACAGCAATTTCAATCCGCTTCTAGTCCCACCTGCTACCGCCAAGCGTGCTACCGTCCTACTTGCCGCCGAAGTTAAACAGATCCCACAGATCGCTAATCGCCGGACTGTTCTTAGGCACATAGGGGTTAGACGATTCGCTGACCGGGTTCGGGAAATTGTCCCGGCTGCGCTTCGTGACAGGGCTGATGCCCCAGTTCCTCTCGATAAATTTGAGGATGGAAACGTGGTCGGCATAATCGTGCGAGATGTGTCCGGGAGTGATGAAGGGCGAGACCGCGAGGAAGATGATCCGCGTGCCGTCGCCGAAGAAATCCAGCGGCTGCACGTACCCGGAGTCGTAATATCCTCCGCCCTCATCTTCGGTGATGAAGATGACCGTGTTCTTCCAATACGGGGAAGCCATCACGTCATCCACAATCTTTTGCGTGAAGCCCTCGAAAAGATCGAGCTTCGAGGAAGCCGGGTGACCATCCACGTAACCGCTGGGCTTGACGATGGACACCGCTGGCAACGTTCCGTTGGCAATGTCGGCGTACAGGTCGAGCGTGTCGACGATGTGTTTCTTCACCTGATCCGGGTGCGACATAATCGAAGTGTCGTACTGGAACGGGTTGCAAATGTTGCAGTATTCGTCGGCATTCGGCCCATTGGTCCCGTAATTCTCCTGGTATGGATCGGGCACATAGTTGTCCCACTGATCCCCGTAGTACCTCCACGAAATATTGTTGCTGTTCAGGTCGTCGCCGATGCTCGGCACCGACGAAGGCGGAACCGTAAACGGCGTGTTCGCCGGATTCTGATCGATGTAGGCATTCTTGCCGTTGCCAAACCAGCCTGGGTTGTAATTGTTCAGAAGATAGTAGCGCCCCTTCTCGCAGCGGGGAGCGATTCCGATCGAGTTGAGATAATTGTTGATCTCGCCGACGCCGGGCTGGCTGCTGTCCGCGCACTCGCTATAGGATCCGCCGCCGTACGCCGGAGATCCGAAACCACCACCGCCGTAGCCATCTTCTGCGTACCAGTTGTTGGTGCCGGGCGCCGGATTCGGGTTCTCAATTTCGTTGACGACTCCCGCGTCCGGGTTGGCGGCTCCCATGTACGGAGCGGTAAACACCTCCTGCCCCTCCGGCGGCGTATAAGGAGTGCTGCTGTTCGGATCGTGGAAATAAATGGCGTCCCCGTGGCCGAACATGATGTGGTTCGCGCCGGTCCCGCCGTCCACCGATTGGTGGAAGTTGTCGCTCATCCCGTAGCTATCCGCGAGACTCTTGAAATACGGCACGTCCCCCTGCTGCACGTTGTAGAAACCAAGAGCCGTCGAGCCTTCACCCGTTGTCACTTCTTTGGGATAGGACGACGCTGGCAGGTACGTCGTGGTGAAGCAAGGCGTCACATCGGCAGCCGTCGTGCAAATTGGCGGCTGCGCCACTCCATTGGTGCCCGCCCCAACCGTGTTCTCCACGTAGGAGAACAGCTGGGCGCTGCACCCCGATGGATTCTCAAAGATGGCATTCTCCGCGGTGCAGTTTTCCTGCTGCCACATTTGATAAAAGCGGTGGACAGGGCTGGCGGCATAGTCGTTATAGAGAAACGTGCTGCCGTTGGTTAGCTGGAACGGGCCGGCAGGAAGGGAGTCCACACTCGTGATGCGTGTGTCGGGCGTCTTGTTGCCCAGAGTGGTACCGCCGCTGGCGAGATCCTGATAATAAGACGCCGGCAAACCGTTCTCTGATTCTTGCGCGCACTCCAGCGCCGTCAGCGGCGTTCCCGGACAGGGTGTGGCACCGGAAAAATAGCCGTCGACGTCGCCGCCTGCCGGGCCACCGACCAACGCCGGAGGCATCACACCGTACTTTTGCTGGGGACCAGCCACACCAGCCGGAGAGGAGAATGGTTCCGACGGCGGGTCCAGCAAAAAGGTGCCGTAATCCTCGGCGAATAGTTGCTGTGCTTTGCCGAAATTCGGTCCTGCGATGGCATTCTTGTTCGCATCCAGCTTGATGATGCCTTCCGAGAGCAAGTTGTTTACCTTCTGCCCATTTTTCGGAACGTAGGTCGCGAAAACGTGGTCAAAGCTGCGGTTTTCCCCAATGATCACAATCACGTGCTTGATGGGCGAGGTCGTCTGCTTATCGCGAGGGAAATTTGCTTCCGTCGGGGTGTCCGCGGCGAAGCCGGTCCCAATCGTAAACTGGAAGAGCGCCAGGGACGCTAGCCCGACGCGCAAAGCAAACAGCGCGTTTGAGGCCACAGTTCTAAGTTTCATTCACATCCTCCTGTTTGTTTTCTTTTGGTGCTGGATTGCGTGTAGCGCGGAGAGTAATAGCCGCCCCGTATTACAAATTGATGTGTGCTGGATGAAGAGAAAAACAAATCTGCCAATGTGAATATATGAACAGTAATTTATTACAGTGTATTGCTCTACCGTCGCAACACACACGCCCGCTGACGCAAGCGACGCAACGACGCAAACGCCAACACAAGCGCAACCGAATCCCTCACGCCCCAGCGCACAACCATACCGGGCGGCGGGCAGCGGGCAGCGATCAGATTTCTAGCTGGGTGAGTGTGTTCAGTTCACGTTAGCGCCCGGCGCCGGCGCTGAACTTCGCTGCGGCGCTGGCTTGCCCGGAAACGTCCGGGCCCACAATGTGATCGCCGGGCCCGCCGTTCACCTTGCGAAGGGAACGGTCGCCTTCGCGCTCGGCACCGGCGTTGCGGCCGAGCGCGGCTCCACGCGAATCGTCCCCATCATTCCCCCGTCTTCGTGCTCCAGGAGATGGCAATGATAGACGAACGTCCCGACCGTATTCGGATCGCGGAAGTCCATCCGTAACCTGACGCTAGGATACTGCAGCGCCCTGCCGTTGTAATAAGGAACGTTGACCGTATCTCTCAGATACGGCTCATTAACCTGGGTCCCTGCGTAATCGATCAGCATGAAGTGCAGTTGGTGAATGTGAAAGGCGTGCAGCTCATTCGACCGGTTCTCGATAATCCAATCTTCCACCGTGCCCTGCTGCGCGATGATATTGGGAATTGTCGAGTTCGGATCGAATACTGCCGGAGCTTGACCATCTACCGTGAGATAAAATCGCGTCGGTCCGGTGGGGTTTTTTGGATCGAGCGGCTCTTCGGAAAAGTACAGTCTCCGCGTACGCACAGGAGCGACGCTCCCCAGCCACGCCACGCTCGGCGGCGGAAGCGGCTTCGGCGATGCTGCAAGCCTGGCATGCGGTTCGGGGCTGCCTGTCGACGCCCGAATCATCGCGATCATACGATTGGGATCGTTCTCCCCGCCCGGCCCGGTGTCCACCGTGCGCGTCACCAGCAGCCCGGTCGCCCCGGGCGGCAGTCCATTCACGATGAACTCCATGCGCGCGCCGGGAGGCAATCCCAGGTGCGTCTGCCAACCAATGCCGTCTCCACCGCCGCCATTTTGCTTGAGCGGCACGCCGTCTAAAGCCACCAGGCCCAGTTTTTGCGGCGCACGGTTAAAAAGAACTTCCAAATTGAGGTAGGTAATCGCTGACGCATTGAGAACGCGCCACAACTGCTTCTCCCCCGGCTTCATCGTGATGACGGCCGGCGGATAATCCGGGTAAGGAACCGGCACAAAATTGATCGAGAGGTCCTTCGCCGGCTTGCCGAAGCCGGTGCCGTTGTTTGCCGCGTCCCCGTCGCGGTCGATGAGCAACTTGGGCACGACCGGCTCGGATTTCGACGGCGGCGCGTCCGGATTCACCAGGTCTTGATCGCGAATGATCAGCACGCGCTCCGGTAATCCCGCCACTTCCGGGTTCGCGCGCTCGATTCCTTCGATAATGATCGCCCCGGAAGCTCCTCCGAGTACCTGCGCCTTGCTGAATCCGTGGATATGCGGGTGATACCAATACAATCCCGGCGGTTCATTCTCCGGGATGCGAAACCGATACTCGAATGGCGCATCGCCCGGCTGGATCGACACGTGCAGCACATCGTCTTGGTGGCAAACCGGTGGAATGGTCAAGCCGTGGAAGTGCAGGTTGGTCGACGTCGCCGTCATCAAACCGCTGTCGCACGCGTCCGCGCTTGTCGCGGCATCGCCGTGCATGTCCATGTGCATGTGCCCGTTCATAGAGTCGCCGCTCGGCTCGGCATCGCCGGGGTGGGGACCGCTCAGCTTGTTCTTGAGATTGAGAATGAGCAGGTCGCCAGGATGCAGCCGCAAAGTAGGCGATTCGTTGCCGTTGGCGTCGATGTAGCAGTAGCGCATCGACCCGTCGGGTTCCGTGTGATTGTGGACCGTCAGGTCCACTCTGAGCACGCCGTCGTGACTACGCAAATCTGCGGGTTCTGGAACGGTGCTCCCCGCCTGCGGACGCGGGCAAGCGTCCTTGCGAGTTTCCTGAGCACGAAGGCTCGCACACCACGGAATAAAACAAACCGCTGCAACTGACATCAACCTGCGCAACATCGAGCCCGTTTTGAAATTCATCGCCTAGGCGCGACAGTATCCTCCCGGCTGTATCAATGGCATGTGACCGTGCAATGAAAATACCGTCACTCCGAAATCCACACCGTTCACAAAGCTTCTGTCTTCTTTCGCGTTGGTTAATCATTAGGTTGCGCGACCTCGACCGGACAAAGCGCCTTCGATACGCTAATTTTGCTGGACCTCACTCGTGCTTCCAGCCCTGCGGACAAAGTTATGATCGTTCCCGAATCCATCGCCGATCGCCTGCCCGCTCTAGCTCTTCTCGAAGAAGACTGGGAGCCGGTCTCGCGCGTGGCCCTGGCGGCTTGGGTTTCGTTCTACGCGATTGTCTTACTCGGCGCGGCGGGCGGCGGCGGTGTGGCTCGTTGGTTTGACCT
Organism: uncultured Acidobacteriota bacterium; assembly: GCA_963818345.1. Classification (GTDB taxonomy): domain Bacteria; phylum Acidobacteriota; class Terriglobia; order Acidiferrales; family UBA7541; genus Palsa-189. The sequence goes on from CAWFRX010000011.1 coordinate 262,023, forward strand.
GGTATTTGTGCCCATTCATGAGGGCGGCCATTTGTTCTTTGGATGGTTTGGCAGCCACTGGTTGATGGTCGCCGGTGGCACTCTGATGCAACTATCCGTTCCATTGGCCCTGGCGGTCTATTTCGCCTTTCAGCGCCAAATTCTCGGCACCGCGTTCTGCGCATTTTTCTTCTTCGAACAGCTTCTGCCGGTTGGCATCTACATGGCGGATTCTCGCAGTCAATCGCTCACCTACGTCACCGTCGGCGATCCCGACCTCGCCGAGCACGACTGGTTCTACCTCTTTTCACACGCGGGCGTCCTCGACCACGATACGCAGATCGGCGCCGCTACAAAGTTCTTGGGTTGGATCGGTATGCTGGCGGTCGTCGCCTGGCTGATTTGGCGAGCCTGGCCCCGGCACGCTTTGGTTTCCTCGAAAGCCTGAGCCAAGACCCCGCGTTTGCAGCTTGGTTGGTCTTCTTCTCAGGGTCAGCTAAACAGTCGTCCGCTTGCGTTTGCGCTCAGTACTAGCCATCGCGCTTCGCGAAATTCCACTTATATTACGTCTCCCGCGCGGAAGTAATTCGACTACCATTATCTGTGTAGAATCCGCCCGAAGGAGACGCCCATGCCCGTCGCCACCGAAACTGAGAGACGACGCTTAACAATCTTGTTCCTGCTAGCCGCTTTGTTTTTCGGGATGTCCGGCGCCTATGCGCAGCAGAGCCAGGACAGCCAGGACACCGGCGAGGTACGCTTCTCCCTTAATTCGGAAGACGAGCGAGACGCCGGCGTCTGGATAGACGCCAAATACGCGGGCTACATCCGTGAGCTCACCGGCAAAAAGAAACTGATGCTGCCCGCTGGAGATCACGAGATTTCCATCCGCCATGATGGCTATCAGGACTTGACGAAAACAGTTACGGTCGTCGCCGGCCAAACGCAAATGATTAACGTCTCTCTAGTCGCAAACCCCAGCGCGATTTACCCGGGCGCGGATCGCGCGGAACTGCGGCTGGACATCCGCCCCAAAAATGCCGCCGTCTACGTGGATAATCTCTACGTCGGCCACGGAGGCGATTTCGGCGGAAGATTTCACTCCTTATATGTCAGCCCCACTAAACACCAGCTCAAAGTGACTGCGAGCGGCTACCGGACTTACGAAATGGAAATCAACCCGCCCGCAAACCTGAAAACGGAAATGAAGGTCAGCCTCGAGACAGGCGCCGACCCCCAACCTTGATTTCGCATCAGGAGCGCCCGCCGCCGCTTCACCAACGTTCTTCCCACGCGAACCCGATCTAAGCAAAAGCCCTACTACCTGTACGAACGGACAGGTTCCGCGCAAACAACGCCGTGCCGCATTGTAATTGTCCCGCTCTACAAATCTTCCTTACAGTGGTCGGGTGATGGGGGATTGCTCCGAGGGCAGGAGCTGTCTTTTGGCAGTTCTCCGAAATTTTCTTTTCGCTCGCTACGGCGGGCAAAAAAATGGAAACCGAGTCGTCAACCTCTCAGACGGTGGCTCTCCAATTGTCGCGGACTATCTACGCGCCGCCGTTGCTGTCTGCGCCGCCGATACTGCCTCCGCCGCCCACTCCCGCGGCTCCTCCTCTTGATCGCAAGGAAATTCTCAAGCGGCACGCGGAATGGCTCGAATCGAATGGCGATGCCGGGGAGCGCGCGGACTTCTCAGGTTCCCATCTAGGCGGTGCGGATCTCACCGACGCCAACCTTGAGGACGCCTGGCTCAACAAAACCATACTTAAGGGCGCCGATTTGCTGCTGGCCAACCTCCAGAAGGCCAGCCTCTTGCAAGCAAATCTGCAGGGCGCGAATTTGCTCGGCACGAAGCTGCAGGAGGCCGATCTTCAGGGCGCACTCCTGGACAACGCCGTCGGACTTCAAACCGAACAACTCGCCGGCGCTAATCTTTTCGGCGCCAGCCTTCCGGCCGAAGTATCCGTGCTCGACGCTGTAAAAGACTTGGCCAGCGAAGCAAGGACGGCCGGCTGGGTTGTTCTATCGATGTTGCTGCTGAACGCCGCCGCAGCCCTCCGCGTGATCACCACTTCGGATGCGCAAATCCTGGGCAATGCTCCGGTCCTGCCGTTCAGAATCTTCGCAGTCTTTCCCATGGACCAGGTCTTTCTCGTCGCGCCAATTCTGATTCTTGGCCTCTACGTTTGGCTGCATCTATATCTGCAACGCCTTTGGGAAAGCGCGTCAACCATGCCCGCGATCTTTCCCGATGGGCAACCCCTGGACCGGATGTTGCCTTGGTTCGTTGGATTGATTGCGAGAACGCATCTGAAGTCGTTGAGAAACAAGAATTCTCCGGTCGCCACACTCGAAGCGGCGCTCTCCCAAATCATTCTTTACTGGATCGTTCCGCTGACCATGATTCTGTTTTGGGCCCGCTACCTTACCTTCCAGGATTTGCACGGCACGGCCCTGCATATCTTGCTGGTCATCGCCTCGTGCGCGGCAGCGGTGCACTTTTCGCGAGCCATGAAGCGAACGCTCGCCGCCGACTCCACGCCTACCGCAGTTCCCCTCGAGCCTCTGGCCGATACAGGGATTCTGCGATACGCGGATATAACTCTGGTGTCTACGCTCGCCTTCGGCACGCTTATTTTCCTGCTTTCTCTCGGCGTAATCTTGGGAACGCCGCGCGACGAAGGCACCAAGCCCGGATCGCATAACTATAAAGTTCAGGCTTGGGCCGCCGACGCTTTCTGGCTGATCGGCTATAGTCCCGAGGCTCAGGTAACCGGGACCGATATCTCCCAAAAACCCGCGCATTGGACCGACAGCGGCGATGACCTCGCGGCGGTGCGAGGTGCGCGGCTCAGCAAAGCCAGGCTGCGCAACATTCAGGCCTACGGCGCGTTCTTCGCCAAGGCCGACCTTTGGCAAGCGGACCTGGAGGGCGCTGATTTGTCGGAAGCCGATCTTCGCGACGTGAAAGCGCGACAGGCCAGGCTGCGCTCTGCGGTGCTCGATCGCGCCAAACTCAATGGCGCCGTCTTGCAGCAAGCCGATCTACAACAAACCAGTCTGACGCGCGCCAATTTGGAGAAGGCCGACCTTTCGTACGCCTCTCTCGACGGCGCGACTCTCAACGACAGCAAGCTGGATGGCGCCAGCCTGTACCGCTCGGATCTACACGGCGCTGCGCTCGAGCGCGCCAGCATGCAGCAGACTGATCTGCGCGAAGCAAATCTGGCGGGCGCCGATCTGACCGCTGCAAACCTAGGCAGTGCCTATTTGTCTTCGGCCAAGATGGCAGGCGCCAAACTCGAGAACACCGAACTCGATGAAGCTCTGCTGACGCAAGCCGATCTGAGGGGAGCCGACCTGCGCAACGCCAAAGTTGCTGGAACGGCTTTCAACGGCGCAAACCTGCAAGGCGCAGACCTGCGCGGCGCGCTTGGACTGAGCGCGATGCAAGTCTGTTCCGCCGCGGAGAGAGATCAGGTTCAGTTGGACGAGGCGTTGCAGCACGATGTGGAAACCGCCTGCGGCGCGGCTGCGCACTAAGACTTCTAAAGAACTCTCACGCTTATTCTTCTGTACACAATTAAGCTTTCTAGTAATCCAACTCAGAGAGCGCTTCAGAAACTAAAACTAGTGGGACACCGTGCCGCTGGATGACGGTTTGTCGGGGCGCGGGTATTGGAAGACGCCAAACGGATCGCTACCGATCAGAATTCGATTCGGCTCGACGAGAATCGTGGTCGGCTTGACGGCGGCTTGGCCCGCCCCAGCAAGGCAGTAATATCCGGAGAGTTTGCCGCCATCATCGAAGTGAACGAGAACCCCGCCGATCGAGGCCCAAACCTCCTGGCTCACTGCGTCGGCGCCCATTGCGTCGATGATCGGCTTCATCGAACCCAGCGGACCTTCCGCACGTTGACTTAGGCGCAGGCCAAACTGCACGCTCTCGGCTCCGGCTCCGCCTCGAACTCCCCCGCCTGCGCCTTCCATCCCTTGCATCCCGCCTTCGCCTGCTGCTCCCGTGCCTTTGCCGCCCGTTTCTTCCATACCCGGGGGCAACTGCGAGTCCGCACCGGTTGTGCCGTTGCTCCTCGTCGAACTTGACGTCGACGTATTCGACTGCGGCGCGTTACCCGTCAGATCGATGGTTCCCGAACCCGCCACGCGAGCGCCTGGATTGATGCTCCAAGCGTTGCCCGATCCGGAAGCAGGGGGGCTAAAGGCCTTCAACGGAAAGCTGCTCTCGTAGGCAAGGTAGCCGTAGGGGTCATATTTCCGGATCGTCGGGTCCGGATGATCAATGAGGCGTACATAAAGGTTGCCGGCGGAATCGCCGTAAAACCAGAGGCGATTCGCAGCGGGGTTCGGGTCCTTGACCGTGACCTTCTCCGTGCAAACCAGCGTAGATGCATCGCACACCGCGACAATGGGCTCGGGATCTCCGATGCTGCGCACCAGATCTCCTCGTTCTTCGTCGTATATATCCACGAGATGTTTTGAGGCCATGCTGGCAATCGCAACTTCGCCGCCGGGCAACGGTTCGACCGATGTGGGCGCCATCACGCGAATCGTTTTCGCAAGGATTCCGTCCGCGGAATAAATCTTGATCGCGTTTGCGGCAAAATCCGCAACATAGACGCGCCCGGTCGAATCCACCTGGAGATCGGTTCCGTTGATAATCGAAGACACTGGTGAAGGAGTGGACGCGGCTGCGGCCCGCTTGGGCACCTGGCCGATTCGCTTTCCATCCGGCGAGTAAATCGCCACGGAGGTTCCCGGAGCGGTCAAAACGTAATAATTCCCGGATGGGCCAGGACGGATCGCGCGCAACCCCGGGCCAACATCCGGCAACACGCGGCCTTCCGTCGCTAAACACTGATCGCCTTCCTGGCTTCTCACCGTGACGCTCTGCTGGACTTGTTTGACCGTCAACTTTACGTCCACGCTCGCCGACGTTCCCGCGGCGACTTGAATGTCAGCTTGCTGGTATTCCTCGAAGCCCGGCGCTAGGACGAGCAACCGGTACGTCCCGGGCGCCACATTTGAAAATGTGTAGCTGCCGCGCTGATCGGTGGTCGTGGTGCGATCGGCGTTGTTCGCCGGATTGATCAAATGAACGGTCGCGTTAGAAATGGCCGCGCCGTTCGAGTCGGTGACGTTGCCGCTCAGCGAAATCAATCCTTGGCTCCAAGCCGGGCCGCCAAACAAGACCAGAGCGAAAACGACCAGCCATGCCTTCGCCGCATACATTCTCCGGAAAGAGAACTCCAAGGGTTGCCGCCGTCGCTTACCCACCGAACGTGGACCTCCAGCCAGTCTCACTCTGGCCATCTCACTAAGTCTCAAGCTGACAGGAACCTAGATGGCAGCCCGCGCCAGTTGGTTTCATCATTGTCGGTCTCGCGCGAGCGCCCGACGCATCGGCTTTGCGCGCAATTCCGTCCGGTTTCAGGTAACACCTCGCACTCTGCGTGGCGTGCTGGTACTGCCTTGTGACCACTGCTGAAAATATGGTAGTTACACAACCTTACCCCCGCCCCCCCCTGTATTTTCGTAAGTGTTGATTCGATTGGGGTTCTGTCTTTTTGTTGCATAAGTGTTGATTCTTAGGGAGTTAGAGGAGCCATCCTGCGCCCGACTTTGGGCTGCCGCGGAGACTCCCCCACCCCCGGTGTTTTTACATAAGAGTGCGCAAGCGCATGATAATGCACCGGTTAACTTTCGCTCTGGCGCTAGAGAGCCTGCAACCTGCTGAAAACAAAGGAAGGGAATTTGACGAATGATGGAAAAGAGTGCGAAATCCTTGAAAATGGGGGAAGCGTGCGATTTGCGGGGCAGCAAGACCGGCGCCGTGCCGGCGCTGGGTGCGAACCTGCGTTCGCAAAGGCTCCCACCGTCGCCAAGACAACGGCGGACGACGCTACGTACAAGCATGAGATATTATAACATGGCGGTCAATAGTGACTGAGCAGTATTCGAACTGGCGCAGGATTCGAACTCGCGCAGTTTTGCGAACCCTCCAATGGGTGTCTGAAGGAGAGAAGAGGGTCCAACTAGGTGCACGACCCAAATCGGCTACGATCCTTTAAGCTGGTCGCGCGGTAGCCCCAAAACGATGGGCCATTGCTGCAGCAACTACTCCTGCTCTGGTACTGGCGCATCGGGGAGAACCATCCAGTGAACCGATGCCACTCGAGGATCTAGGGTTCGCATCGTGCTCGCGGTGACCATCTTGTAAAATACGTCAAGGGAACTGGTAGACCCATCGGCGATGGTAACTGATTGCGCTGCCGGGTCAGAGTAATAGTTCAAGCCTCCCATTCCGACGCCATTGGCTGAGACCAGGTAGGTACCCGGAGGGATCTGAAGAGTCTGGGTCGACAAAATTACACTCGTGAAGCCGCTGGGAGAAGTGATCGAAACGCTGCCCGGCTGTTCTGCTGGCAATCCGCTGACGCGAAGCTGAAGTATCCCGCCCTCTACTCTGACATAGCCCGCTACCGCGGTGTCACCATTCTCCACCGTCACCGCAAAGTCACCGACCTTCTCAAGGTCAGCGTTCGAGAGCAGAATGCTCAACTGCGAAGAGTTTATGAACGCGGCTTGGTGTGCGGCGCCGTTGAACGTGACAACAGACGAACCCAGGAAACCGCCGCCATTTACGGTCAGCGTTTGGGAACTCGTGCCAACCGGCACGGACGAAGGCGACGAGCTGGTCAGGTAGAACGGGGCCGCACGCTGCGAATCGTTATGCCTGGCCCAGTCGGTGCAGCCGGCCAGTACAAAGGCGAACAAAGCACCCGTGGCTAGACCGCGACCTATCAGCCACCGATTTTTATGGAAGAGCATGAATTGCCCCCTCCGTAGGTTGTGACTCCTCCGCTTATACACCTGGGGGACTCGGCAGGTTAGATAAAAATCTGTCGCGGTGTACCTTGGCCCGTGATAAGGGGGACTGGTACGAACCTCCAGAGAACCGCCGCCTGAGCCACTCTGGTTGGATTGCCTGCAGTTGGAGCGGATCCTGAACAGCGCATAGATCAGATTTTTGCGTCGTGGGAGCGTCGCGCCCATCCCTGGTATTGGGGTTCGCACGATTCGCTTCGTCTAAGGTCTTGAGCATCTCCGGCGGTCGTTCGCCGTAATCCGGAGTTGGGAAGCCGATGACCGTCTTCGCCAAAGTCGCGGCGCTCAAACCGTTTTAGGCCATGCCAGAATACCCTGCTCCCTGTATTCCAAGAATTGTAAATAGATGTTTTGATTCTACTCAGGAGGGCTACGACGTTGGGTTGTAGCTTGTATCAGGCTAAGATCCGATGTTTCGGAGTCGTGCCGGAACGGCACTTCTTTCAGGGGGAGACAATGCGAAAGAAGCAAGCAGGACTACTTTCGAACGTTGCAGTCACCATTGGCTCGACGTTGGGCGCAGTCGCCGCGAAAACCACGGAATTCACGCGGCTAGTGAAAGCGAAAGAACAGGTGGTGGCCAAATCGCTCGGAATGAAAGTGCCTCAGGCCAGTCGCCGAGCCGGAGTTACCTTGTCAGCGAAAGGGTCCGGGACAAGTCGAAGAAACAGAGCGAATGCAAAACGCCAGCCACGAAAGCCTACAAGCCGCGCACGCGCATCGCGCTTGAAGCAGGGATAGCCAGGCACGCAATTCTTTGACATGGTCTTGGGCTGGATCGCATTTCCGACTGGCGAAATCGATCTCTCTTGTGGCAGCCCAGTTGGAAGCCGCTCGCGGAACGTCCCCTGCGCAGTGGCATCTTAACGCACCGGGGGAAGATAGGCCGCCGGTGCTCTTGTGTTCTTCATACTTGCGTTCGTCGTCGACTTCCGGCATTCCTCGCAGAATGTTCTCTCGCGCGGTGTTGCTTTTCGCGTAGGCCGCCCATCGAAAACCGGATGAGGGATTCCTCGACTTCTTGGCCGGGCGTTCCGCGGAGCGGAACGAGTACAGGCCGGCCAATCCGCTCGGAATGACCGTGGGCTGCTGGGGCGGAGCGAAGGTGTAAGGCACAAAACGGGCTCAATGCGAGCGCAAGCCTACGCCAAGCCGTCGCCTTCGGCGGTGAGCGGGAACGACGCGAACGTAAACCAGCAGAGAGATTCTTCACTGCGTGGCGGCGTGTCCCGAAAAGCGGGACGCAAGAAAAGGCGGGCCACCACTTGTTCGGAATGACGCGGGCCTTCAGCAAGCTCCAATTGTTTGCTGGCTTCGCGATTGAGTGACGAACAGACCAAAAGAAAAACCGGCTGAGGGATTCCTCCGCTGCGTGGCGGCGCGTCCCGCAGGAGCGGGGCGCAGGAAAAGGCGGCCGTCACTTCGGTCGCAATGACCGTCGGTTGCTGGATGACCGGCGGTTGCCGGGGCGAGACAAGGTGGGCCGGTGCGGCGGGGCGAGCGACAGCGATGCAGCGAGACCGCTGGCGAGGTGACAAGCGCAATCGAAAAAGTCACAGGTGCTCGGAATGACCATCGGTTGCTGGATGACCGGCGGTTGCCCGGGCGAGACAAGGTGGGCCGGCGCGGCGGTGCGAGCGACAGCGATGCAGCGAGACCGCGGGCGAGGTGACAAGCGCAATCGAAAAAGTCACAGGCTCTCGGAATGACCGTCGGTTGGTTGTTGGCGACATTGTTAGCATGCGCGGTGGGCGATGGGGCACGGCAAGGAAAAAGCAGATCCCTCTGCCTGCGGGCCTCGGGATGACAACTGGGGGCATAGAGGCCGGTTGTGTGGGTCGACGGCGACTAACACAATCAAAAAGTCACTGGCGCTTGGAATGACCGGTGGTGGCTGCGGCGCGGCGGCGCGGCCCGTGTCGGGCTGAGAGTAACAGCGATGCTGCCAGACCGCGGGCAAGACGACTAGCACAATCGAAAAAGTCACTGGCGCTCGTAATGAGTACGCGCTTCGTGGGCTGGTCATTGCTCCACGGCGTCAATCTTGAGATTGGCGCTCAGGGGAACTGCGCTGGGCAAAGGCGAGGAAGGAACCGGACCCACGTTTCGCGGAGCGAAACATGGGTCACCCACAACCTGCCCATACCGAGATACTCCTCGACCTCGCTTCGGGCGGCTCGGGATGACCGCCCTTCGGGGATGGTCGCCTTGACCGGTCGTGTTGCGTGCACCTAGAATGAGAATTCATCGATGACTCGACGGAGCCAATCTAGAGATTGGCGCTCCCAGGAAACGCGACAGAGGGAACCCTCGAACCCGCTGCGCTCGGGATGACTACTTAAGTGCTGGGGCGTCGCAAGGTGTCGAGGCACAAAACGGGTTCAACGGGCGCGCAGACCGACGGCAAACGGTCGCCTTGGACGGTAAGCGGGAACGACGCGAACGAAAACGCGACAGAGGGATCCCTCGACTCCGCTGCGCTCGGGATGACTACTTAAGTGCTGGGCGTCGCAAGGTGTCACGACACAAAACGGGTTCAAGGGAAGCGCAGACTTACGGCAAACCGTCGCCTTGGACGGTGAGCGGGAACGACGCGAACGAAAACCAGCAGAGAGATTCTTCGCTTCGTGGCGGCTCAAACTTGCTTACCGCGAAAGCTCCCCTTGCCGGGGACTTTCGCTCGAAAGCGGAACGGGATGCGAGGAAAGAACAGGCCGCCACTCCGTCTCAGAATGACGCGGGGCTTCAAAACGCTGCGATGGTTTGTGTCCGGTGCGATGGGCTGGGCTAGAAAAGCCACAGACGCTCGGGATGACCACCCTTCGTGGGGTGGTCGGACGGCAAGCTTGCGTGAGTGTTTTGCAGCCCAGTGGCTTGCCGCTGGGCTGTGTGGTTTTTGGTTGGTTTTTGCCGGCGCCGAACGAGCTTGCTCGTTCGGGGGCTGGCGCGACGGTTACGCGACGCTAAGGCGCGACCGGCGACCCGAAGCGGGCGCCGGGATTTGTTGAAACGGAGCTGAAACTTGATGGAAGGTGCCATTACCGAAGCGCTGACGTTTGACGATGTGCTGCTGCTGCCGGGGAAGTCGGCTATTTTGCCGACGGAGGCGGACACGCGGACCTGCCTTACGCGCAAGATTGCGCTGAATATTCCGGTGGTCTCGGCGGCGATGGATACCGTTACGGAATCGCGGCTGGCCATTGGCATGGCGCGGCAGGGCGGGCTGGGTTTTATTCATCGCAACATGACCATCGACCGGCAGGCCGAGGAAGTGGACCGCGTGAAGCGGTCGGAAAGCGGAATGATCGTCGACCCGGTGACCATCTCGCCGGAGGACACGCTGCGCAGCGCACTCGATTTGATGAACAAGTACCGCGTTTCCGGATTGCCGGTGACGCGCGGCGCGCGACTGGTGGGCATTCTTACCAACCGCGACCTGCGCTTCGAGAAAAACCTGGCGCAGCCGGTCAGCGCGGTGATGACCAAGGAAAACCTCATCACGGTTTCGGTTGGCACCACGCTCGAGGAGGCCGAGCGTCTGCTGCAACGGCACCGCATCGAGAAGCTGCTGGTGGTGGACGCGCAGTACAACCTCAAGGGCCTGATTACCGTTAAGGACATCCAGAAGAAGCTCGAGTTTCCGCGAGCCACCAAAGACGAACAAGGCCGGCTGCGCGTGGGCGCGGCGGTCGGCGCGACCGGAGATTTTCTCGAGCGGGCCGTCGAGCTCAGCCGCAATAATGTGGACGTCTTGGCGCTGGATACGGCACACGGACATTCGACGCGCGTGATGGAGGCCATTCGCGCGGTCAAGCAGCGCCTGCCGGAGATGCAAGTTGTCGCGGGCAACGTGGCGACGTATGACGGCGCGCGCGATCTGATCTCGCTGGGTCTCGATGGGCTGAAGATTGGCATCGGCCCTGGCTCGATCTGCACGACGCGCGTCGTAACTGGCGCCGGCGTTCCGCAGATCACCGCGATCCTCGAGGCTTCGCGCGCCGCGAAGGATACGGGCGTGCCCATCATCGCCGACGGAGGCGTGAAATATTCGGGAGACATTTCGAAGGCGATTGCCGCTGGGGCATCGGTGGTGATGATTGGCGGGCTGCTCGCCGGCACGGAAGAGGCGCCCGGCGAGACCATCCTCTATCAAGGGCGCACGTTTAAGTCGTATCGCGGCATGGGATCGCTCGGCGCGATGGAGGCTGGCTCGGCGGACCGCTATGGACAGGAGTTGGCCGAGCGCGGCAAGTCCGTGCCGGAAGGCGTCGAAGGGCGCGTGCCGTATAAAGGGCCGCTGGGCGGATTGATCGAGCAGCTCATCGGCGGGCTGCGAAGCGGAATGGGGTATTGCGGCGCCGCCAATTTGAAGGAACTCCACGAGCGCAGCCGCTTCGTGCGCATCACCTCCGCCGGTTTGCGCGAAAGCCATGTTCATGACGTGATCATCACGCGGGAAGCGCCGAATTATCAGGTGGAAGTAGGGCAGGTCGAGTAGGGCAGGCTACGTGAGGGTCAGGCCGAGTAGGGCCAGGTTAAGTGAGGAACAGGTCGAGTCGGCAAGTTGAATAAGCTCTGAGCATGGAGCGATTAAGACATTGGCTGCCAGCGCTGCTGTGGGCCAGCCTGATCACCTCGTTTTCTACCGACACATTCTCGAAAGAGCATACCTCTCGGGTCATTCTGCCGGTGTTGCACTGGCTGTTGCCATATGCCAGTGACGCGACGCTGGACGTCCTGCACATCGTGATTCGCAAGTGCGCGCACGTGTTTGAGTATTTCGTCTTCGGCGTGCTTTTGTTCCGCGCGATACGAACTCCGGCGCGGGGCTGGAACGTTCGCTGGGCCGGTATCGCGGTGCTGGTCGCGGCTGTGTTTGCGGCTTCAGACGAATTCCATCAGTCGTTTGTTCCCAGCCGCGGCCCCTCGGTCTGGGATGCGTTGCTGGACACTTCGGCTGCGGCGGCGGCTCAGTTGATTCTGTGGCTGTGGTGGAGACGGCGGCTCTCCGCGAATAGCGACGGCCCGCCGCGAACTTCCTGATAGCACCTCAGCACGACAGAAAATAAAACGTTCGCTCTGGCTCCGGAGTGGGCGGCTGGTATTTGACACTTCGTTGTAAACCACTCAGAACTCGACCCGCGAAATCTGCTGCCTCCGGGCACCTAGAATCGTACAAGCGAGATCGAACATGACATTTTTTTTGAAGAGTTCGCTGCGCTGCGACAATTCACTTGAGGTTTGCTTGGAAGGATTTCCTTGACTCTGCCGGAAGCCGGTGCTAATACGTGGCCCAAGGCACAGGCCTTCTGTCGCGAGGCTTTGGGGTGTTACAAGAAAAGTTAGGTTGCTTTGTGATCGTTAGGATGCTTGCCGGCGTGGGGTCGCCGGTTAAGTCTGCTTGGTGCGCCCGTATCTTAAATCCCTTTCCTTACCCGGCTTCCTCCGCTTCTGAACGAAATGCATTTGCGTTCAACCGTGCGCTTCGCTGGCTCCCATCGAGGGGTCGACGAAGCGAGCGAGTGGAGAGTCAGGTCATCCGCTTGGGCCGCTAGCAGGAGCGATTTCGAAAATCGGGGGGGACGAAAATGAAGAGCCATTCGGCGTGGGTGAGTTTGAGAGGGGCTGTTCGGGTGTCGGTCATTGGTCTCGGCGCGCTGTTTTTCTGTCTGCCTGCTTCCGCACAATTGAACTACGGCCACATCTACGGTTCCGTCACGGACCAAAGCGGCGGCGCCATTGCCGGCACCACCGTCACGGTCACCGACTCAGATCGAGGCATCGATCGCCCGTTGACGACGGACGAGTCTGGAGCCTTCTCCGCATCCAGCTTGCTCCCCGGTAACTATTCCGTTCGAGCTCAGGCCATGGGTTTTAAAGTTTCCGAACACAAGGGACTGACGCTGGCGGTCGGCCAGGATCTGCGCGTCGACTTCACGTTGCAGCCTGGCGACCAGAACCAGACGGTCACCATCACCGGTGATGTGCCCTTAGTGAACACCACGAGCGCCACGCTGGGTAACACGGTGGAAACCTCCACCATCGTGGATCTGCCGATCAACGGGCGCGCGTTCCAAAAACTGCTGGACTATAGCCCCGGCATGCAGTCGCTTCCCGGCGGCGGCACACCGGCCTACAACCCGAACGGCCAACGCGGCACGAACATCGCCTGGATGCTGGATGGCATCGACGAAATCAATATGGCTGGCGGCGCAGGCCCCACGGTCGGCGGCAATGGCGGCGGCGTGGACGGCGTGACCATCTTGTCGCTGGACGCGATCCAGGAAATCAACATTGTCCAGAGTCCCAAGGCCGAATACGGTTGGATGGCGGGATCGGCGGTGAACGTCGGCCTCAAGTCAGGCGCCAACGCCATTCACGGCACGGCCTTCGCGTTTGGCCGCGATAGCGATCTGGATTCCAGGAACGCCTTCGTCGAACCAGACCTCGGGCCAATCAAGGGCTAGGATAGCCTGACACAGTACGGCGCTACGATTGGCGGCCCGATCAAGAAGGACAAACTCTTTTACTTTCTCAGCTTTCGAGGGGAATCAGTACACGCTCGGAGCGGTCAAAAGTGTCACCGAGCCGACCGACCAATCGCTCGGCGGTAACACGACGAACAGCATCCCGGACGCCATAGCGGCCATCAATGCGTTCAATGGCCTCCATCCCAATGCAGTTCCGCTCAGTAATATGAGTCTTTTGATGGCTGGGTGTTCGACCGGGGCCAATAACGCTGCCCTGACTACGGGCGCGTTGGTCGCGCCGTTCTGCGGGCCTAGCGCGGCTGGCGCTCCGCCCAGTCTGTTCCAAAACGATAGCTCTACAGCGACATACTCGACTGCCTTCAATAACGTGGGCGGTTCGAACAATGGACTCGCGAAAGCCGACTACCATCTAAACGATAAGAGCACAATAAACGCTGAGTATTTCGTGGGAGACGGAAGCGTCAACAATGCCGTTAGCTCTGCATCGCCCTATTGGCTGGCCGACAACCACTTCCTCACGTCGACGGGCAGGGTGGTTTGGGTCTGGACGCCGAAATCGTCGCTAGTCAACGAGATGAGATTCGGCGTTCTGGAATATAACCAACTCGGAAGCCCGGACGATTGCAACGAACATGACGGAGCGCCTAACTATGCGGCCACTTACGGTTTCAACCTTGGTGTAGTAATTCCTCCGCCCCAGTGCGGACTGTCGAACATTTCGTTTGGTTCTACCTTCACAGCATTGGGCAGCCAAAGCTCCAACGGCGGACCCCAAAACAATCATTTTAGCGTCTGGTCTGGATTGGACAGCGTTTCCTACACCCGCGGCCAGCATCTATTCAAATTCGGCGGCGAGATCCACGACACCCGGTTCTCCGGGAGCAAGTCGCTCACGAACGATAACGGCACCTTCGCTTTCAAGGCGGAAACCATCGGTACAGGGGCTAACACCATCAGCGGCACCGCCATCCAGGCCTTCCTGGCCGGCGACACTTCCACAACGGCGAATGCAAACAGCATTTTGCTGGGTAACGCGACCCTTTCGTCACCGCTGGCGTATAACCGCTACGCCCTCTTCGCACAAGACGACTGGCGGATCAAGCCGCGAATCACCTTAAACCTCGGCGTGCGCTGGGAATACGTCGCGCCACCCACCACGTCGAACAACGTTCTGGGCAATTTCGACGTAAATTCCCCGACGGGGCTTGTTCAGGAGACCGGGGGCAAGCCGGTCTATTCCCTTCCGAAGGATCTTTTCTCGCCGCGGCTCGGAGTGGCTTGGGACGTAACCGGAAAGGGCACAACAGTGGTCCGGATCGGCGGCACCTACATGCACGATTTCTTGGTGTTCCAAAATATCCTGCCTAACCTGCAGAACGTGCCTACTGGGTTCAAACTTACTTCCCCGAATGGCACAGTGGTAACACCCGGCAGCAATCTTTTGGGCACCTTAGATCCCGCTCCGGCCGCGATCAATTGGACGGGTACGGGCCCGATTCTGAACGTCACTGCCGCCAATAACTTCGGGTTCGCCTGCGGGAACGGAATCGGTGTGAACCTCACGGCCGTGACTACGGCTAACCCTGCACTGCCGGGACCTTGCAACCTTAATCCCGCTGTGATTCAGGGCAACGGGTTTAAGCCGGATGGCATTGTCTCCTGGAATCTCTCCGTCCAGCACGCCATTAACAATAAATTGTCTTTGAACGTTGCCTATGTCGGCACGCACGGTGAGGACCTCCGGGGCACAACCGACATCAACCAGCCCGCCCTGGGGCTTCCCAATGGAACTGGCAATTTCGTGTCTATGGCCAACCCCGGAAGCGCGACCGAACTGCTGAGGCGGCCGTACACTTCGAATTGCCCGGCTTCGGAGGGTGGCGCCCAAGCGACTCAGATTGGCCCGTGCTTTCCCTATCTTGGGCAAGTCGAGGTGCAGTTCCCGAATGAAATCTCGAATTACAACGGTCTGCAGATCACTCTAAACGAGCGCGTCACGCATGGATTGCAATTTACTCTTGGCTACACCTTCTCGCACGCCTTGGACGAATCCTCGGGGCTTTCGAATGCTGCAAACACCAACTTGGAAAACACTCAAAATCCGAGGTTGGACTATGGGAACGCCGCGTTCGACGCTCGGGATCACTTCACGGCGACAGCGACCTATGACGTTCCCGGCATCAAGGCGCCCGCACAGCTACTCGAAGGGTGGCAAGTAAATGGCACCGTAACCGTGCTGAGCGCGTTGCCGTGGAATGCTTATGACGGCACCGATGACCTGAGCGGGACGGGCATCAATCAGGATCGCTGGAATATCTTCGGAAAGCCAAGCAACATCGGGCAGGCACGGCGGGGTCGATCCCTTGCTACGGTCTTTCGACAAGCAAGTCCTTCTCGGCGGCCAATGGCTGCATCACCGTTGCTGCGCCGCCACCGGTAGTATTATCGGCACGACGGCGTACGTGTCCGGGTTCCCGGTGCAGTGCGTCAATGCGGCTGCCGGCGGTGCGACAAACTCTTCGCTTCCCGCCGCCGACAACCCATATGGCGAACTGGCCACCCTTGGCTGCTATCTGGAGAATGGCACGGCGATCAGCCCCGCGGGCCAGGGCACTTACGGCGATATGCCCCGCAACGTTCTCAGAGGCCAGCCCTTCAAGGAGACCGATCTGTCGATCACCAAGAGCTGGAGGTTCCGCGAGCGCTTGACGGCTCAGTACCGCGCGGAATTTTTCAACATCTTCAACTCCGTCGAGTACGCCACCCCGTACCTCACCACAAACTCGAATTTGGCGTCGCCGGCGAATTTCGGACGTTCGCTGAGCACGCCGAATACGTTCAGCTTTATCTTCGGCAGCGGCGGTCCCCGCACGATGCAGATGGCGTTGAAGCTGATTTCTAGCCACGCGGCTGGGCTGGGCGTCGTTGCGGCACTAGCTTTGGGGGGTCGTCAGTACGGGCCGGACGCAGGTCCGGCCCGCTCTATTTTCAGGGCGGGCCGGATTGAACTGGCTGCTATCGAGTGAATGAGGCGTTAGCTTTTTGCGGTTGCTTCCTCGGGTTCTTTTTCCTTCGCGGCGGGCTTGTCCGCGTCTTTCTTTTCCTTCTTCTTCAGCTTGGAGCCGAGCAGTTCGAGGATCGCGAGCTGGGCGCCGTCGCCGATGCGGAATCCGGCATGGATGATGCGCGTGTAGCCGCCGGAGCGATCCGCAAAGCGCGGCGCGATGTCTTCGAACAGTTTTTTGGTTGCGCCCGGCGTCATGAGAAACGCCGCGGCCTGCCGCCGCGTGTGCAGCGAATCCCGCTTGCCGAGCGTGATGATCCGCTCGACCAGCGGCTTCGCGGCCTTGGCGCGCGTGATGGTGGTGGTGATGCGTTCTTTCTCGATGACGTTGGTCACCAGGTTGCGCAAGGTCGCCCGGCGGTGCGCCGGGTTGGCGGCCAAGCTTCGATCCTGAGTTCAAGATGTCGCATGGTCGGTGGACGATGCCGCTACAGCCCGGCAGTCTCCTCCGGAGTCGGCGGCGCGGTCTGGCTGGGCAGCGGCGGCCAGATGATGCGGCCGTGCTCGTCGAACTTCATTCCCAGGCCCAGCCCCATGCGAGTGAGAATTTCCTTGATCTCGTTGAGGGATTTGCGGCCGAAGTTCTTGGTCTTGAGCATCTCGTTTTCGGTCTTCTGCACCAGCTCGCGAATGGTCTGAATATTCGCGTTCTTCAGGCAGTTGTAGGAGCGCACGGAAAGCTCCAGCTCTTCGACGGAGCGGTCCAGCTGCTCGAGGCGCGGATCGTTGTAGGACTCGACGGCCTCTTCGGGCAGCTCGGGCTGTTCCTCGAGGTTGATGAAGATGCTCATGTGGTCTTTGATCAGCTTGGCGGCAAAGCCGATGGCGTCCTGCGGCGTGATGGCGCCGTTGGTCCAGACTTCGAGCATCAGCTTGTCGTAATCGGTCATCTGGCCGAGACGCGCGGCTTCCACCGAGTAGTTCACTTTGCGCACGGGGGAATGGACCGAATCCACGGGAATGTAGCCGATGGGCAGATCCTCGTCGAAGTTGCGGTCCGCGCCCACGTAGCCGCGGCCGTTCTTCACGCGCATCTCGAGTTGCATCTTGCCGCCTTCGCTGACCGTGGCGATGTAGATGTTCTTGTCCAGGACGGCGAAATCGGCGTCTTCTTCGATCATGGCCGAGGTGACCACGCCGGGATTTTCGGCGTTCAGCGTGATGGTCTTGGTCTGATCGGTGTTGAGCTTCAGCGGCACCTGCTTCAGGTTCAGAATGATGTCCGTGGCGTCTTCGACGACGCCCGGAATCGAGCTGAACTCGTGCAGCACGCCCTCGATCTTCACGGCGGTGATGGCCGCGCCTTCGATCGAGCTGAGCAGCACGCGCCGCAGCGAGTTGCCCACCGTCGTGCCCCAGCCGCGCTCGAACGGCTGCGCCGAAAACTTGCCGTACTTGTCGGTCAGCGAATCGAGCTCCGCTGCCAGCCGCTTTGGTTTCTGAAAGCCCTTCCACATAATGTACTGTCCCTCCTCCCCGCGAGCGGGGCAAACAATTGAAAATTTTGGCGAGCGAAACTTTGCGTTGCGCGAGCCCTTACTTCGAGTAGAGCTCGACGATGAGCTGTTCGGTAATCGGCGGCGTCTGCACGTTTTCGCGCTTGGGCAGTGCGGCGACGCGCGCCTTGCAGTTTTCCCGGTCGATATCCAGCCACGGCGCAGCGCTCTGGCTCTGCGCCACGTTGCGCGCCTCAAGAATCATGGCGTTCTGATGCATCTTGTCCTTGAGCGCGATCTCCTCGCCCACGTGAATCAGGTACGAGGGGATATTGACCTTGCGCCCGTTGATCAGCACGTGGCCGTGCAGCACCAACTGCCGCGCCTGCGCGCGCGAACTGGCCAGACCGGCGCGCCACACGGCGTTATCCAGCCGCCGCTCCAGCATGACGATCAGGTTTTCGCCCGTCGGCCCCTTGGCGCTCTCGGCCTTGTGGAAATAGTTGCGGAACTGCCGCTCGAGCAGTCCGTAGGTGCGCTTGACCTTTTGCTTTTCGCGCAACTGCAGGCCGTAGCCGGACGTCTTCGAACGGCGCGCCTGGCCGTGCTGCCCAGGCACGAAATTCCGCTTTTCAATGGCGCATTTTTCCGTGAAACACCGCAGGCCCTTCAGGAAAAGCTTTTGGCCTTCCCTGCGGCACAGCCGGCAAACCGCTTCCCGGTGTCTTGCCACTTCGTTTTCTCCTTTTGCTCGAATCCACCTGCTCCGCCCGCTAGACGCGGCGGCGCTTGGGCGGACGGCAGCCATTATGCGGTACCGGCGTGACATCTTTAATGTGGACGATATGCAGACCGGCGGCGGCCAGCGCGCGAACCGCGGACTCGCGTCCCGAACCCGGCCCCTTCACTCGCACTTCAATGCTCTTCATCCCGTACTGATCGCGCGCCACGCCCGCAGCCGTCATCGCGGCCTGCTGCGCGGCGTAGGGCGTGCCCTTGCGCGAGCCTTTGAATCCGATCGAGCCCGCCGAAGACCAGCAGACCGAGCGGCCATCGGGCGCGGTGATGGTGACGATCGTGTTGTTGAACGTGGCCTGGATGCAGGCCAAGCCGTGCGGCACGACCTTGCGCTCGCGCTTCTTCTTGAACTCTTTTTTGCGCTTGGCCGCCGGCTTTCCCGCTGCCGGTGTAGCGCCTGTTTCCTGCTGCTTCTTTGGCCACGTTGCTCCTCTCTCGACTCTGCGTGACTGATTACTTGCGGGCCATGGTCTTCTTCTTGGCCGCCACGGCGCCCTTGCGCGGACCCTTGCGCGTGCGGGCATTGGTGTGCGTGCGCTGGCCGTGCACCGGCAGGTTGCGCCGATGGCGCAAGCCGCGGTAGCACTGAATTTCGATCAGGCGGCGGATATTCATCTGGATCTCCTTGCGGAGATCGCCCTCCACGCGCCCTTCGGATTCGATCTCCTGCCGAAGCTGGTTGACTTCTTCTTCGGTCAAGATCCTTGATTTTCTTGGTCTGCATCGACGTTGGCCTTCGCGCAGATTGCCCGCGCGCGCGGCAGTCCGATGCCATAGATCGAGGTCAGTCCAACCCAGAGCCGCTTCTGCGGCGGCAAATCCACTCCTGCGATGCGTGCCATTACGCGATCCTCCATTACCCTGCTCATACCCTGGCGCTGCTTGTGCTTCGGGTTGCTGCAAATCACCCGAACCACGCCGCGCCGGTGAATGACCTTGCACTTATCGCAAATCTTTTTGACCGAAGCTCGAACTTTCATTGTCGTACCTCCTTCCGATGCCGCTCCAACCGCATTAGACTCACTTGTAGCGGTAAACGATCCGGCCGCGCGTCAGGTCGTAGGGCGAAAGCTCCACGGCCACGCGGTCCCCGGCCAAAATCCGGATGAAATTCTTGCGCATCTTGCCCGAAATGTGCGCCAGCACCTGATGCTTGTTCTCCAGCTGCACGCGAAACATGGCGTTGGGCAGCGGCTCGATCACCGTGGCCATCACCTCGATGGCGTCTTCCTTCGGGTTACCGGCGTCGGGCTTTTTCTTTTCTGGACGTGGCGGCTTGGGCATAAACTCCCGAGTCTACCAGGACGCTCCCGGCCATTTCGCGCGGCCGGGTCAGAATCCACGGGCCCTTCGAGGTCACCGCGACGGTGTGCTCGAAATGGGCCGAGGCGCTGCCATCGGTGGTGACTGCCGTCCAGTGATCGTCCAGCACTTTCACGCCCGGACCGCCTGCGTTAACCATCGGCTCAATCGCGAAGACCATTCCCTCTGCGAGCCGCGGGCCGTGTCCCGGTTCGCCGTAATTCGGCACGTTGGGCTCCTCGTGCATCTTCGTTCCGATGCCGTGTCCGACAAACTCGCGCACCACCGAAAACCCGTCCTTCTCCACCCACTCCTGCACGGCGGCCGAAACATCGCTCAGGCGGTTGCCCGGCCGGACCTTCTCGATCGCGCGGTCGAGCGATTCCCGCGTCACGCGCAGCAACTTCTCCTGCTCGGGCTGAATCTTGCCGACCGGAACCGTCACCGCCGCGTCGCCATAGTAGCCTTTGTACTCCACTCCGAAATCCAGCGAGATGATGTCGCCCTCCTCGAGGCGCCGCGACGCCGAAGGAATCCCGTGCACGACTTCCTGATTCACCGAGGCGCACAGCACGCAGGGATAGCCCCGATAGCCTTTGAAGGCCGGCCGAACCTTGTGCTCGGCCGCGCGCTGGCCGCAAACTCCTCGAGGTCGAGCGTGGTGACTCCCGGCCGCACTCGTTCGCGCAGGCCATTCAGCACGTCCCAGACGACCAAGCCCGCCTGGTGCATCGTTTCCAGCTCGGCGGATGACTTGCAAACAATCATCTCACGTGCAGCTTGGCACCCTGCGTTCCAGAGCCCCAAGCAGATGTCCGGTCACCGTGCGGGCGGAGCCATGCCGTCCAGATCCACCAGCGTACCCTTCCGACGATAATACTCCACCAGCACCCGTGTGCGCGCCTCGTAGGTCGCCAGGCGCCCGCTGATGATCTCTTCGCGATCGTCCGGGCGCTGGATCAATTCGCCGCCATCATTGTCGCACCGCCCGGGAACCTTCGGCGGATGGTCGTAAATATTGTAGATCTCTCCGCCCACCGAACAGGTGCGCCGTCCGGTCAGCCGCCGCAGCAACAGCTGCCTGATCCACCACGAAGTGCATCACGAACGGCTCCATGCAGATGGTGGCTGCGCACCATCTCGTCGAACTTTTCCGCCTGCGGCACCGTGCGCGGGAAGCCATCGAGCATGAAGCCATTCGACGCAATCGTCGCGGGAGATGCGCTCCTCGACCATGGCCAAAACGATGTCGTCGGGCACCAGCTCGCCGCGATCCATGAACGGCTGGGCGCGCTCGCCGAGCGGCGAACCGCGCCCGATCAGATCGCGGAACATGTCGCCGGTCGAGATATGCGGCACGCCCAGGCGCTTGCCGATTTTCCTGGCCTGCGTGCCTTTGCCAGCTCCCGGCGGCCCGATCAAAATCAGGGCGCGTCCCAGCCGCAGCCCGTTCGGGCCACGGGACCTGCGGATCAGCCATATCGCCGGCTCCGCAGCTTGCCCTTCTTGACAAAACCCTCGTAGTTACGCATGACCAACTGCGCTTCAATCTGCTGCACGGTATCCATGGCCACGCCGACCACAATGAGCAGCGAGGTGCCGCCGAAATAAAAGGAGATGTTCAAACCTTCGAGCACGAACCGCCACATGTGGTTATCGAACCAGGCGCCCACCGCACCGGGCAAGTGCTGCAAGTGAATTCCGGCGATCATCCACTCCGGCAAGGAGGCAAACCGCGGCCAAATACAAGCCGCCGACAAAGGTCAGCCGGCGCAAGATGCGGTTGATGTGCTCGGAGGTATTGCGGCCCGGACGGATGCCCGGGATGAATCCTCCGTACTTGCGCATATTGTCGGCCAGCTCCGTCGGGTTGAAGACAATGCCGACGTAGAAGAACGCGAACAGGATGATCAGCATGACGTAGATCAGCGTGTAGAGCGGCTCGCCCCAGGCCAAAGCCTTGGCCAAAACGTCAAAGGACGGGAAGCGCTTCCCCAGGACCAGAGCGAGGGTGCCCGGGAAGGTCAGCAAGCGAACTGGCAAAAATCGGCGGGATCACGCCGCCGGCATTTACGCGCAGCGGGAGATAGGTCATCTGCCCGCCCATCACGCGCCGGCCCACCACACGCTTGGCATATTGCACGGGAATGCGCCGCTGGCCGCCTTCGACAAAGACGATGAAGCCGATCACCGCCAGCATCAGCCCGACCAGGCAGAATCACAGCCAGACCGGTGAACGGTCCCCACTGTTCGGTGGTTACTTTGGTCCACAAATCGCTAAGACCGCGCGGCAGACCGACGACGATGCCGGCAAAGATGATCAGGGACATGCCGTTGCCCACGCCGCGCTCGCTGATCTGCTCGCCCAGCCACATGATGAAGGCCGAGCCGGTGGTCAGCGTCAGGATGGTCATCAGCGTGAAGCGGATGCCGGGGTTATACACCAGCGACTCGCCGTTCGGGCCTCGCCTGATGCTGCAAGGTGAAGGCGATCGACAAGCGATTGCACGATGCTGAGGAGAATCGTCAGGTAGCGCGTGTACTGGGTGATCTTGCGCCGGCCCAGCTCGCCTTCCTTCTGCAAGCGTTCGAGATAAGGCCAGGCCACGGTCATCAACTGCAGGATGATCGAGGCGGTGATGTACGGCATGATGCCCAGCGCGAAAATGGTCAGGCGGCGGAAATTGCCGCCGCTGAACAGATCGATGATGCCCAGCACCGAGCCTTGGTTCTGCTGGAACAGCTGGGTGAGCACGTCGGTATTGATCCCCGGCGTCGGCAGGAAAGCGCCGAAGCGATAGACCGCCAGCATCGCCAGCGTAAACAGAATCCGCTTGCGCAGATCCGCGATGCGGAACATGTTGGCGAAGGCTTCGAAAAACTGGTTCATGACAGCCGCTCCACCTTGCCTCCGGCGCGCGTGATCTTTTCTTCCGCGGACTGGCTGAAGGCATGCGCGCGCACCGTCAGCGCCGCCTTGAGATTGCCATCGCCGAGAATCTTGATGGGCTTGCGGCCGGCGCGAAGCAGGCCGCGCGCAGCCAGCGATTCGGGCGATACCACTTCGCCGGCCGCAAAGGCGTTGAGCATCTCGACGTTCAGGATGGCGAACTCGCGCGGGAACGGCTGGTGAAAGCCGCGCTTGGGGATGCGGCGATGCAGCGGCATCTGGCCGCCCTCAAAACCAGGCCGGCGGGAAAATCCCTTGCGCGATTTTTGCCCCTTGTTGCCGGCGCCCGCTGTTTTGCCCAGCTTCGAGCCGATACCGCGCCCGACGCGCACCTTGCGGTGACGCGAGCCCCGCGGGGGATGCAGATTGGATAGATTGGCCGTCATGTCTCGCCCCATTCTCCCGCTATTCGACCACGACAACCAGGTGGCGCACTTTGTCCACCATGCCGCGAATGGCCGGTGTATCTTCGCGCTCGACCACCTGGTGCAATCTGCGCAGGCCCAGGCCGCGGACGGCCTGGCGCATGTCGCGCGGGCAGCCGATGAAGCTGACCACCCACTTGATTTTGAATGTGCCCGTCGCCTTCTTGTCTTCGGCTTTCTTCTGTTTAGCCATGTTGTTTTCAGCCATGCTCTTGCCGCCTCTCGCGCTCCGGCTAGCCGCTTGCCGCGCTTAGGAGCGCAGTTCCTCGACCGTCTTCGAGCGCTGCTCGGCCACCCGCGCGACATCCTTGAGCCGCAGCAAAGCGTCAAAGGTCGCCTTGATCACGTTGTGCGGGTTCGAGGTGCCAATCGACTTCGTCAGCACGTTGCTGATGCCCGCGACTTCCATCACCGCGCGCACCGGCCCGCCCGCGATGATGCCGGTGCCTTCCGACGCCGGCTTGAGCAGCACCTGACCGGAACCGTAGTGCCCGACGAACCTGATGCGGAATCGAAGTGCCCTTCAGGTTCAGCTGGATCAGATTCTTCTTGGCCTGCTCGATAGCCTTGCGGATGGCCATGGGCACTTCGCGAGCCTTGCCCATGCCGAAGCCGGCATGACCGTTCTGATCGCCGACGACCACCAGCGCGGAGAAGCTGAGGTTCTTGCCGCCCTTGACGACCTTGGTGACGCGCTGGATGGAGACCACCTGATCTTTCAGATTATTCGCGCTGACCTCGATCGGCCGGCGGACCGCCAGAGTTTCTCGTAGAATCTGTTTCGACATAAAGTTAGAAGTTCAATCCTGCCTCTCGGGCCGCATTCGCCAGCGCCTGGACGCGGCCGTGATACTTGTAGCCGCCGCGATCGAACACGACCTGCTGGATGCCGGCGGCGCGAGCCCGCTCGGCGACAACTTTGCCAACAACTTTTGCGGCGGCCACGTTGCCGCCTCCCTTGGTCTGCGTGCGCGTCTCTTTGTCGAGCGAACTGGCGGAAACCAGCGTGCGGCCAGCTCTGATCGTCGATTACCTGCGCGTAAATATGGCCGAGCGAGCGATAGACGCACAGCCGCGGCCGGGCGGGCGTGCCTGCGACGCGGCGCCGAACCCGGTCATGCACCCGCTCACGATGCGCATTGCGCGACAGCTTGCGAACTGCTTTGGTGGCCACGATCTTGTTCCCTTCGCTGCTAGGCTCTACTGCGTACGGCTGCGACGACTTTTACTTTTACTACTAAGACAGCTACTTCTACCGCTAAGCGCACTACGCCGCAGTCTTGGCGGCGCCCGCTTTGCCGGCCTTCTTCTTCAGCCGCTCGCCGACCAGGCGGATGCCCTTTTGCTTGTAGGGATCGGGCGGGCGCAGCGCGCGAATGTTGGCAGCGACTTGGCCAACCTTGGCGCGATCCGCGCCGCTGACGGCCAGGTGCGTCTGCTTCTCGACGGTAATCTGAATTCCCTCGGGCACGGGAAACTCGACCGGGTGCGAATAGCCGAGCGCAAAGACGACGGTCTTGCCCTTGAGTTCGGCGCGATAGCCGACGCCCACGATGTCCAGTTCTTTCTTGAAGCCTTCGGTGACGCCCCGAACGGCGTTGGCCACCAGAGCCCGCGCCAAACCGTGCAGTGCGCGATGCTCTTCGGTATCCCGCAGCGCGTTCAGCACGCCGTCCTTCTGCTCGAAGCGGATGCCTCGCGGCACCACGACATTCATCTTGCCCTTGGGGCCTTGCACTTCGATGGACGCGGCGGTGAGCTGCATCTTCACGCCCGCGGGCACCGGAATCGGTTTGCGTCCAATTCGCGACATGGCTCTCTATCCTTTTGCTTCCGCTTCGAATTTCGATTGCTTCTAATTACTGACCTTTTCAAGCCCCTTCGCGTTTCAAACCCGGTCAGGCGGCGCGATACGTTGCAATGCCGTCTACCACAAATTCTCTACCAGACTTCGCAAAGCACTTCGCCGCCGACGCGTTCTTTGCGCGCGGCGCGGCCCGTCATCACGCCTCGCGGCGTGCTGAGAATGCTGATGCCGAGGCCGCCCACAACGCCACGAATCTCTTTCACGGCCACGTAGCGGCGGCTGCCGGGGCGCGAGACGCGCTGCAGGTCGGTGATCACCGAACGCTTGTCCGGCGTGTATTTCAGGAAGACGCGCAGGGCCTTGCGGGTCTTCGATTCATCGACGACTTTATAGGTCGAGATGTAGCCCTCTTCCTTGAGCACCCGGGCAATCTCGATTTTCAGCTTCGAGGCGGGCAGCTCGACGCGGGCGTGGCGCGCCCGTGCGGCGTTGCGGATGCGCGTCAGCATGTCGGAAACGGGATCGGTTTGCATAATCTCCTACCAACTCGCTTTGACGACGCCGGGAACCTCGCCCTTGAGCGCGAAGCCGCGGAAGCAGATGCGGCACATCTCGAATTTGCGCAGAAAGCCGCGCGGGCGGCCGCAGACGCGGCAGCGGTTGCGCTGGCGGATCTTAAACTTCAGCTTGCGGCGCATCTTCGCGAATTGAGACGTTCGAGCCATAGTTCTCCTTGTGTCAGCCGTGCCGGGCTAGGTGGTGCGCAGCGGCACGCCCATCAACTTCAGCAGCTCCCGGCCTTCCTCATCGGTGTGCGCCGTCGTGGTCAAGGTGATGTTCATGCCCTTGATCTTGTCGACGCGCGTGTAATCGATTTCCGGAAAGACCAATTGATCGCGCAAGCCCATGGTGTAATTGCCGCGGCCGTCGAACGCATTGGCGGCAAACCCTTGAAATCGCGCACGCGCGGCAGCACCACGTTGCACAGGCGGTCGAGAAACTCGTACATGCGGTCGCCGCGCAGGGTCACGCAGCAGCCAATGGGCATGCCCTTGCGAATCTTGAAATTGGCGATTGATTTCTTGGCCCGGGTGATGACCGGGCGCTGGCCGGTAATCTGGCCGAGTTCGATGGCGGCCACGTCGAGCAGCTTGACGTTCTGGCTGGCCTCGCCCAGGCCGATATTCACGACGACCTTGGCCACCTTGGGCACGGCCATCGGATTTTTGTATCCGAAGCGCTTCATCAGCGCCGGAACGGTTTCGCTACGGTATTTTTCTTGTAATCGGCTGATCATGGCTGTAATCGGCTCGTCATCTGCCCTTGTGACCGGCTTATCATCTGATCGTTCACTGTCGCCTATTTCTCGAGCGTCGTGCCGCAACGCCGGCAGACGCGCGCCTTAGTGCCGTCGGGGAGCACGCTGTGCCCTACCCGGGCGTGTTTGTTGCAGCCCGGGCAAAGCAGCAGCACGTTCGAGATCTGGATCGGACCTTCCTTGTCCAAAATTCCGCCCTTGACGTTCTTCTGCGGGTTCGGGCGCGTATGCCGCTTGATAATGTTGGTGTGTTCGACCGTCACCGTGCGCTTTTTCGGATCGACGAACAGCACGCGGCCCGTTTTGCCTTTGTCGCGGCCGCTCATCACGCGCACCTGGTCGCCCTTGCGAATGCTGGCGTTGGTGGGCTGCAACTCCCGAGTGCCCATCGGCTACCAGACCTCCGGCGCGAGCGAAACGATCTTGGCGAATTTCTTTTCGCGCAGCTCGCGCGCCACGGGGCCAAACACGCGCGTCCCCACCGGCTCATTGGCGTCGTTGATCAGCACGGCGGCATTGTCGTCAAAGCGGATATAGGTGCCGTCCTTGCGCCGGTGTTCCTTGCGGGTGCGCACCACCACCGCCTTAACCACTTTGCCCTTCTTGATCGGACTTTCCGGCGTGGCTTCCTTCACCGACGCGGTGAACACGTCGCCCAAACCCGCGCGACTGCCGGCATCCCCGCCCACGGGAAGAATACACATCAGGCGACGCGCGCCGGAGTTATCGGCCACGGTCAACCAACTTCGCATCTGAATCATGGCTGCGCTCTCCTCGGCCTAATCCACACTGGTGCGGCGCGAAACCACTTCCGCCAGCCGCCAGCGCTTGAGTTTCGATAGCGGGCGCGTCTCAACGATGCGCACGGTATCGCCCTGCCGCGCCTCGCCGCTCTCGTCATGCGCGTAAAATTTCTTCTGCAGGCGCACGTAGCGATCGTAGAGGCGATGCTGCACCCGCCGCGTCACGCGCACCACGATGGTCTTCTGCATCTTGGCGCTGGTCACCACGCCAACCAGCTCCTTGCGTACGGCCCTGGCCGCCGCCGGCACTTTGGGCGCTTCAGTTTCCATGAGCTTTCCTCAATTCTCGTTCCCGCAGCAGCGTCTTGACGCGCGCCACATCGCGCCTGGCGGAGCGCAAACGGGTAACCGCTTCGGCCTGCCCGGTGCTGAGCTGGAAGCGCAGGCGAAAAACCTGTTCGGCGAGTTCTCGCTCGCGAGCCTCGAGCTCGGAGGTGTCTAGGTCCCGCAATTTTTCAATCGAGCGTGGCATTACAGACTCCCTGCGCGGGTGACGAATTTCGTCTTGATCGGCAGCTTGTGCGCCGCCAGTTCCATGGCCTGCGTGGCCGTGGCCAAATCGACCCCGGCCATTTCAAACATGACTCGTCCGGGCTTGACGACCGCGACCCAGCGTTCCGGCGCGCCCTTGCCCTTGCCCATGCGCGTTTCGGCCGGCTTCTTGGTGAAGGGCTTGTCCGGAAAAATGCGGATCCAAAGCTTGCCGCCGCGCTTGATGAAGCGGGTGATGGCCACGCGCGAAGCCTCGATCTGCCGGTCGGTAATCCAGGCGGGTTCGAGCGCTTTGAGCCCGTAATCGCCAAACGACAACTCGCCACCGCGCCAAGCCTTCCCGCGGCGCCGGCCGCGCTGCTGCTTGCGATACTTCACTTTTTTCGGCATCAACATAAAGTTTGTCCCTTACGAACGGCCGTCCCTTACTTACGCTTGCCCTTACGCTCCCACTCCCACCCCGACTCCAGCGGCTGGCGCAGCCTTGCGAAGCCCGCGCTCCGGAACGTTTTCGCCCTTGTAAACCCAACACTTCACGCCAATCACGCCATAGGTCGTGAAGGCTTGCGCAAAACCAAAATCAATATCCGCGCGCAGCGTCTGCAGCGGCAAGCGCCCTTGCAGGTACCACTCCTTGCGCGCGATTTCGGCGCCGTTCAGGCGTCCGGCCACGCGGACTTTGATGCCTTTGCAACCAAACCGCAGCGCGGAATCCACGGCTTTGCGCATCGCGCGGCGAAAGGCCACGCGCTTTTCGAGTTGCAGGGCGATCGATTCGGCCACCAGTTGCGCGTCGAGCTCCGGGCGGTGCACTTCCTGAATGTCGATGTGCACCTCGCGCTTGGTGCGCTTCTGCACGTCGGCCTTGAGCTTATCGATTTCCGCGCCTTTGCGGCCGATGATGATGCCCGGGCGCGCCGTGTAGATGCGGATGACCAGTTTGTTCGCGGCGCGTTCGATATCGATCGAGTTGACGCCCGCCGAACGCAGCCGGTCTTTGAGTTCACGCCGCAGCACCACGTCTTCGTGCAACAGGTCGGCATATTCGTTCCCGGCAAACCAGCGCGACTTCCAGGGCTTGTTGTAGCCCAGCCGGAACCCATACGGATGTGTCTTCTGCCCCAAAGCGACTCCTCCTCGACTCCCGATCCCTGAACTCTACTCTTTGGCCTTCGGCTTCTCTTTCGCCTTCGGCTTGGGCCCGCGGGGCCGCGTCTGCTGGCCGGTCAGCGCTTTGCGCGCCTTGCGCACCGCGCCTCGAACGCCCTTTTCGGATGCCGCCGTGGCCGCTGCCTGCGCGGCACGGTCGGACGCGGCCATATGATGCTCGGCGACGGCCACAACAATGTGCGCCGTCCGCTTCTGGTAGTGAAACGCGCGCCCCATCGGCGCCGGACGCAAACGCTTCCAGCGCGAACCTTCGTTCACAAAGCAGCGCGACACGTACAGCTCATCCACGTCGAGGGCGGCTCCCGCATCTTCGGCCTTGCGTTCGGCGTTGGCGATGGCGCTGCGCAGCACTTTTTCGATATCGCGCGCCGCGCGCTTCTTGGTGTAGCGCAAGAATCTGCAAGCGCCTCTTCGGCGCGGTGGCCACGAATCAAATCGACAACCAAGCGCACTTTCTGCGGCGACATGCGCACATGCCGCGCCATGGCGTGCGCTTCAATGACCGGTAGGGGTGCTGTTACGCTGGTGGCCATGGGTTATGCCTTCCCGCCCGGACGCTGCCGCCGCCCGCCCCCGGCGCCGGCGCTGCCACGCCCGCTGCCTTTTCCATGGCGGCCCGCACGGCATGGCCCTTGAAGGTGCGCGTCGGAGCAAACTCGCCGAGCTTGTGTCCGATCATCTGCTCGGTGATATACACCGGAATGAACTTCTTGCCGTTGTGCACGGCGATGGTGTGACCAATCATGTCCGGCACAATCGTCGAGCGCCGCGACCAGGTCTTGACGACTTTCTTCTCGTTCCGCTCGTTGAGAGCCGCCACCTTCACGTGCAGGTGGCCGTCGACGAACGGTCCTTTTTTAAGCGAGCGCGCCATGCGTTCCTCTTCCCTCTAGTTCCGTCTACTCGCGAGCTTTCTCGATCCGCAAACCTTCTCAATCCACCAAACTTCTTGTTTCACCAAACTTCCCGTCAAACTTCTCAATTCCTCAAACCCGATCCTTCAAAGCTGCTTCGTGAAGCCGGTCTACTCATCCACCCGGCGCAATTTGATCCACTGCGCGCGCCGCATCTTGCGGAAGCCGCGCACCGGACCCGAGACGCGGTGCGACAACGTGCAGAAGGGACAAACAAATCGCGTCCCTTGCTGGCTGGGCTGCTTTTCGACCAGCACCGCCCATCCCGACTTGCAAAACCGAAACATCACCGGCGGCACCGGAACCGCCGCCGCTTTGCCTCCCGGCTTGGCGCCTGGCTTGCTTAACTTGCTTAGCTTCCGCGCCGGTTTCGCCGCGCGTGTAGCGGCATGTTTTCGCGCGCCCGAGGCGCGCCGCGCTGCTGCCCGCCTGATCTGTGAAGCTCCCATGGCTCTCTCCGTCAACATCAGCTGGCCGCGCCGGGATTGGGCCGTGTTTACTGAAATCAGGACTTCCGTGTTCATGCTACTTCTTGCGGCGTTCGGCAATCATGCGATCGGTGCGCCGGTTATGCCGCGTCTTGGCGCCCAGGGTCGGGAAACCCCACGGCGTCTGCGGATGATTCCCCTTCACGCGGCCTTCACCGCCGCCGTGCGGGTGGTCCACCGGATTCATGGCCACGCCGCGCACCGTCGGGCGCTTCCCGTGCCAGCGCGTCCGGCCGGCCTTGCCGTAGGTCACATTCTCGTGATCGAGGTTGCCCACCTGGCCGACCGTGGCCATGCAATCCAAACCAAACCGCCGCACTTCGCCCGAGGGCAGCTTCACCAGGGCCAGTTGCCCTTCTTTGCTGAGCAATTGCGCCGATCCGCCGGCCGAGCGCACCAACTGCGCGCCCTTTCCCGGAGCCAGCTCCAGGTTGTGCACTTGCGTGCCGGGCGGAATCAGCCGCAACGGCAACGCATTGCCCGGCAAAATGTCGGCGCCTTCGCCGGTCTGCACCGTCATGCCGACTTCGAGGCCGATCGGATGCAGGATATAACGCTTCTCGCCATCGGCGTAATGCAGCAGCGCCAAACGCGCCGAGCGGTTCGGATCGTACTCGATGGCCGCCACGCGCGCTGGAATGCCCTTCTTCTCGCGCCGGAAATCCACGACGCGGTATTGACGCTTGTGGCCGCCGCCGCGATGCCAGGAGGTGATCTCGCCGTGCGCGTTACGCCCGCCGGAGCGTTTCTTGCGGCTCGACCAGCGACTTCTCCGGCGTCTGCTTGGTCAACTCGCTCTTGTCCAGCATGGTGATGAAGCGTCTGGACGCTGTGTACGGATTAAAGCTTTTAAGTCCCATCGCCGCTTACCGTCCCTCTCGAACTCCGATTAAGCCCTTACATATTCTCCGCGTACTCGATCATCTTCTCGTCCGGCCCAGCTTCACGTAGGCCTTCTTCCAGTCCCGCCGGTGCCCTTCGGCCCGGCCGCGCCGCCGGAACTTGCCGTGATAAATCGCCGTGCGCACGGCGGCGACCTTCACCTTGAAAATCTTCTGCACGGCTTCCTTGATCTCGGTCTTGGTGGCGCCGTGAGCCACTTCGAACACCACCGTGTGCTGGGTCTCTTTCACGCCCAGACCTTTCTCGGTGATGATCGGCCGGCGAATAATTTTGTAAACGTCAGCTGCCCATCGCTTATTCCTTTGCCTTGGGGGCCTTGGATTTCGCCGACGGCTTGCGAGCGGCGCGCGGCTTGGCCGGCGCCTCGCCCTTGGTCCCGGCGCTTTTCGCGCTGCGAGCCTTGGCCTTCGAGGCTTTGCCCAGCGGGTGCGCTCGCCGGCGCAGACGAAATCGTGACCGGCGTCTCAGGCGTAGATCCGCGGCTCGGTAGCTCGCGATGCCTTGCCTAGCGAACGGCCCAGGCGCAGCGCCGCATCCTTCGAAAGCATCAAGCGATCGTGCCGCAACAAGTCGTAGGGCTGCAGCGCGCCCGGCGCGACGACTTGACGCCCTCGAGGTTGCGGCTGGCCAGTTCGAGGTTGTGATTGCCGGGCGCTTCGACCACCAGCATCGTGCGCGTATCCGCCGTCGAGCAGCGCCAGCGTCTGCCGAAACTCCTTGGTCTTGTGCGAAGCCAGCGTCCAGCCTTCGACCACCGTCAATTTCTGATCGGCGAGCTTGGCCGAAAGCGCCGAACGCAGCGCGCCCACCAGCATTTTGCGCGGCAGCGCGTACGCGTAGCTTCGCGGCTGCGGGCCATGCACCGTGCCGCCCTTGCGCCAGATCGAGGAACGAATCGATCCCACGCGCGCGCGGCCGGTGCCCTTCTGCCGCCACAGCTTGCGTCCCGAACCGGAAACTTCGCCGCGGCCCTTGGTCTTGTGCGTTCCGGCGCGCTGGCTGGCCAGATACCAGCGCACGCTTTCATGCAGCAGGTGCGGATTGACGCCGGCCGCAAAGACAGCGTCGGCCAGTTCCATCTGGCCCACCGTCTTGCCTTCGAGATTTCTGACGTCCACGACCGCCATGAATTCCTGTCTCCTATCGTTTCCCTGCGCTTCGTTTCCTTGCGCTTAGCTTCCTTGCGCTGCGCTTCCGTGTGCTTCTGCGACCCGTGCTCTACCGCGTTCCGTCTTGCTCGGCCTCGCGCGGACTCGAGCGCGTTACTTGGCCTTCTTGGCCTTGCGGATCAGCAGATAGCAGCCCCGCGGGCCCGGCACCGCGCCGCGCACCAGCAACAGATTGTCGTCGTTATCGATTTTGACCACGCGCAGATTCTTCACCGTCACGCGCTCGTTGCCCATGTGTCCGGGGAAATGCTGCCCCTTCCACACGCGCGAAGGAAACGAACTCGCGCCGATGCCGCCGGGCGCGCGGTGAAACATCGAGCCGTGCGTCGCGTCGCCGCCGCGGAAGTGCCAGCGCTTCACGCCGCCCTGAAAGCCCTTGCCCTTGCTCACGCCGGTCACGTCGACCAGCTCGCCTTCGGCGAAGCCGTCGACCAGCACGCGGTCGCCGACCTTGGTCTCGTCGGCCGACTCTTCCAGGCGAAACTCGCGCAGCAGGCGCAAGGGCGCCGCGCCGGCCTTCTTGAAATGGCCGGTCATGGCCTTGTTGACGCGCTGCGGCTTGATGAACTCGACCAGGCCGAGCTGCACGGCCTCGTAGCCGTCCTTCTGCTTGGTGCGCCGCTGCACCACCACGCACGGACCCGCCTGCAGCACCGTGCACGGCACGGCCGTGCCGTCTGCGGCAAATACCCGCGTCATGCCGACTTTTACTCCGAGAATTCCGTCTACTGCCATGGCTCTGTCTCGCTCCGCCGATCTTGGTCGGCCCTTACGTTGCTCGGCCCTTACTTGGCTACGTGCTCGCGCCCAAAGGCCTTGATCTCCACGTCCACGCCAGGCGGCAGATCGAGCTTCATCAGCGCGTCCACCGTGTCGGGCGTCGGCTCCAGAATGTCGATCAGCCGCTTGTGCGTGCGCATTTCAAACTGCTCGCGCGATTTCTTGTCCACGTGCGGCGACCGCAACACCGTCCAGCGGTTGATGGTCGTCGGCAGCGGAATCGGGCCGGCTACATTGGCGCCGGTGCGTTTGGCGGTCTCCACAATCTCCCGCGTGGACTGGTCCAGAATGCGGTGGTCGTAAGCCTTCAGCCGAATTCGAATTCTTTCTCCGGATGGCATGGCTTACTCGATGATCTCGGTGACGGCGCCGGCGCCCGACCGTGTGGCCGCCTTCGCGAATCGCGAAGCGCAGCCCGCGCTCCAGCGCCACCGGCGTGATCAGCGAAATCTCCGCCGAAACGTTATCTCCCGGCATCACCATCTCCACGCCCGCCGGCAGCTTCACGTCTCCGGTCACGTCCGTGGTCCGAAAGTAAAACTGCGGCCGGTACCCGGTGAAAAACGGCGTGTGCCGCCCGCCCTCTTCCTTGGTCAGCACATACGCTTCGGCCTTGAACTTGGTGTGCGGCGTGATCGACCCCGGCTTGGCCACCACCTGCCCGCGCTCCACTTCTTCTTTTTCCGTGCCGCGCAGCAGCAACCCCACGTTGTCTCCCGCCATGCCCTCATCCAGCAGCTTGCGGAACATCTCCACGCCCGTCACGATCCGCTTCACCGTCGGCCGGAAGCCCACAATCTCGATTTCCTCGCCCACCTTCACCTTGCCGCGCTCGATGCGCCCGGTCACCACCGTGCCGCGTCCCGAAATCGAAAAAATATCTTCGATCGGCATGGCGAACGGCTTGTCGATGTCCCGCTGCGGCAGCGGCATGTTCTTGTCCACCGCCTCCATCAGCTCCAGGATCGACTTCTCCCACTTCTCTTCGCCGTTCAGCGCGCCCAGCGCCGACCCGCGAATCACCGGCACCTCGTCGCCCGGAAACTGGTAGGTCTTGAGCAACTCGCGTACTTCCAGCTCCACCAACTCGAGCAACTCGGGATCTTCCACCGCGTCGCACTTGTTCAAAAACACCACGATGTACGGCACGCCCACCTGCCGCGCCAGCAAAATGTGCTCCCGCGTCTGCGGCATCGGCCCGTCGGTCGCCGCCACCACCAGAATCGCGCCGTCCATCTGCGCCGCCCCGGTGATCATGTTCTTGATGTAGTCGGCGTGCCCCGGGCAATCGATGTGCGCGTAGTGCCGGTTGGCCGTCTCGTACTCCACGTGCGCCACCGCGATGGTGATTCCGCGCTCGCGCTCTTCCGGCGCGTTGTCGATCGAATCAAACGCCCGGAACGCCACCTTGGGGTTGTGCTTCGACAACACCTTGGTGATCGCCGCCGTCAGCGTCGTCTTGCCGTGATCGATGTGACCGATCGTCCCGATATTCACGTGCGGCTTACTGCGCTCAAACTTTTCCTTCGCCATAGCGTGCTCCGCTCCTCCACTCGCGCTGGATGAAAATCCCCGTTACGCCAGACCCGGCCTGCGCCGGCTCCCCCTGACTGCCCTACCGTGCGACTTTGCCCGGTCGCCTTGGCGATCACTTCCTCGGCAACAGAAGCCGGCGCTTCGGCGTAATGCGAGAAATGCATGGTAAAGGTCGCGCGTCCCTGCGTCCGGCTGCGAAGATCCGTCGCGTAGCCAAACATTTGCGCCAGAGGAACTTCGACGCGGATCACGTTGCTGCCGGCGCGATTCTCCGTGCCCTGAATCGAGGAACGCCGGGAATTCAGATCGCCGAACACCGGCGCCATATATTCATCGGGAACCACGACTTCCACTTTCATGATCGGCTCGAGCAGCACCGCCTTGGCCCTGGCGCACGCTTCCTTGTAAGCCATCGAGCCGGCAATCTTGAACGCCATTTCGTTGCTGTCCACCTCGTGATAGCTGCCGT
The DNA here is from genome assembly GCA_963818345.1 of uncultured Acidobacteriota bacterium. GTDB lineage: Bacteria > Acidobacteriota > Terriglobia > Acidiferrales > UBA7541 > Palsa-189. The sequence continues at coordinate 297,226 of CAWFRX010000011.1, forward strand.
CCAAAAGCACCACGGCAACGTCCACGGTCGGGAAACCCAGCCAAGGTGCCGCTATCGAGCGCCTCGCGAATGCCCGCTTCGATCGGCGCGATAAATTCGCGGGGAATCGACCCGCCCACGACCTTGTCGATGAAACAGAAAGCGATGCTCCTTATCGAACTTCCATTTGCCGGTCGAACCGCCGCCGACGACCTCTTTGGCCAGGGCGTCGATATCGTCGACGGACATCTCCTTCATGTCCTCGTGGCTGGAACTCGGAAGGGGGTGCAACTCGATCTTGCAGTGGCCGTATTGCCCCTTGCCGCCGGTCTGCTTGATGTACTTGCCCTCGCCGAAGGCCTTCTTGCGAATCGTTTCGCGATAGGCCACCTGCGGCCGGCCCACGTTGGCCTGCACGCTATACTCGCGGAGCATGCGATCCACAATGATCTCGAGGTGCAACTCGCCCATGCCCGAAATCAGCGTCTGGCCGGTGTCCGGCTCGGTGGACACGCGAAAGGTCGGATCTTCCTGCGCCAGCCGCTGCAAAGCCACGCCCAGCTTCTCCTGGTCGGCCTTGGTCTTGGGCTCGATGGCCACCGAAATGACCGGCGCGGGAAACACGATGGATTCGAGGATGATCGGGCTTCTCTTCATCGCAAAGCGTGTCGCCGGTATTGACGCTCTTCAGTCCCACGCAAGCGCAAATATCGCCGGCATAAATTTCATCGATCTCGACGCGCTTGTTCGCATGCATCTGCAACAAACGGCTGATTCGTTCGCGCGAATTCTTGCCGGAATTCAGCACATAGCTGCCCGACTTCAAAACGCCGGAATACACGCGAATATAGGTGACGTGACCGACGAACGGGTCGGACATGATCTTGAAAGCCAGCGCGGAAAAAGGCTGATCGTCGGCAGCGCGGCGCAGGGCCACCTCATCGGTCGCCGGGTCCACGCCCTCCACCGGCGGCACATTCAGAGGCGACGGCAGAAAATCCACCACGGCGTCCAGCAGCGGCTGAATGCCTTTGTTCTTGAACGCGGAACCCGCGAGCACCGGAACGATTTTCAGGGCCAGCGTCGACTTGCGGATCGACTTGCGCATCTCCTCCACCGTGAGCGCGGTCCCATTCAAATACTTATCGAGCAGATCGTCGTCGTGCTCGGCAATGTAATCCACCATCTTGCTGCGATGCTCGTCATAGAACTTCTTGTCAATCGCCGAAGCCTTCAAAGCCGTAGCAATATCAGGGCGGGAATCGACAAACGCCTTGTCCCAAAGCTTCTCGACGGGAAATTCCTCATACTTCGCGCCCAGCGTTTCCTCGAGCCACACAATGACTTTCTCTTCGATGAAATCGATGATGCCGATAAAATTACCTTCGCGGCCGAGCGGGAACTGCAGAGGAACGGGGTGCGCTCCCAGGCGCTGGCGAATCGTGCGCACGCACGTGATCGAAGTCCGCGCCGGTGCGATCCATCTTGTTCACGAAGCAAATCCGCGGAACGCGGTACTTGTCCGCCTGCCGCCAAACCGTCTCCGATTGCGGCTGCACGCCGGCGACCGAGTCAAACACACAGACCGCGCCATCGAGCACGCGCAGAGAGCGCTCGACTTCCACCGTGAAATCCACGTGGCCAGGCGTATCGATGATATTGATCCGGTACAGCTGGTCGGCGCGCTTCCAACTGGCCGTGGTCGCGGCGGAGGTGATGGTGATGCCCCGCTCGCGCTCCTGCTCCATCCAGTCCATGGTGGCCGTGCCTTCGTCCACCGAGCCGATCTTGTAGGTCACACCCGTATAGAACAGGATGCGCTCGGTCGAAGTCGTCTTGCCGGCGTCAATATGCGCCATGATGCCGATATTGCGCGTATGCTCGAGTTTGAATGCCCGTGCCCATTTTTCCTTAGGTCCCTTTCGCCGTTCTCTGTTCTTCGGTCCAGCGCCGCCCGTTTCTTACCAGCGGTAATGCGCGAAGGCCTTGTTGGCCTCGGCCATGCGGTGAACGTCTTCCTTCCGCTTCATCGCGCCGCCGCGGCCGTTGGCCGCGTCCAGCAACTCATCGGCCAGCTTGTCCACCATGCGCTTGCCCGGCCGGGTCCGCGCGTGCAGCAGCAGCCAGCGAATCGCCAGCGACTGCCGCCGGAACGGGCTCACTTCGACCGGCACCTGATAGTTCGCGCCGCCCACGCGGCGGGACTTCACTTCGAGCACCGGCTTGACGTTCTCCACGGCCTTCTTGAACAGCTTGAGCGGCTCGTCGTTGGCCTTCTGCCCCATCTGCTCCATCGCGGTATAGAAAATCCGCTGCGCGGTGGAGCGCTTGCCGTCCCACATCATCGAATTGATGAACTTCTGCACCAGATCGCTGCCATAGACCGCGTCGGGCCGCACCGTGCGCCTGGAAACGAATCCTTTGCGAGGCATTCTGCTCGTACTCTGCCTACTTCTGCGCGGCCTTGGGCCGCTTGGCGCCGTATTTCGAACGCCCTTGCTTGCGATTGTCCACTCCGGCCGTGTCCAGCGTGCCGCGAATGATGTGGTAGCGCACGCCCGGCAGATCCTTCACGCGGCCGCCGCGCACCAGCACGATGGAGTGCTCCTGCAGGTTGTGGCCGATACCGGGAATGTACGTGGTCACTTCGATGCTATTGGTCAGACGCGCGCGCGCCACTTTGCGCAAGGCCGAATTGGGCTTCTTCGGCGTCTGCGTGTAAACGCGAATGCAAACGCCGCGCTTTTCCGGGCATCCCTGCAGCGCCGGCGACTTCGTCTTCGTGCGTACTTTTTCGCGTCCGTTTCGGACCAATTGCGCAAACGTCGGCACGGCTCTCCCTCAATCGAGCAAAACTTCTGATTCCCATTCCGCGCCGGCGCGCACCGGAAACACGGAGTGTCTCGGGTTGATCTACAGAAAGGGTCAGTAGCGACCCCGGTGGACCGACAAGAATCTCCACACTGATTCCAACTGCAAAGTTCTCGACAGCTGGTCAGAGCGGAGAGGCTTACTCGGCTTTGCGGGGCTGGCGCCCCATTCCGGCCGCTCTCCCAACCCCGTTCCCCATTTACTACGTTCCGGGGCAGGAGACCTTCCCCTTCTACAACAGGGTCAAAAACTCCCTGACGAAGTCGCTAAGTATAGGGAAAAAGGAAACCTATGTCAAAATAAAAATCTCGAAGACCTGAGGAAAAAGTGGCTGCTTGGACCCCAGACCACTCCTGCAAGGACCGCCCAACTCAGCGGCAAGCTCCCTCTGGTACCAAAAGCTGCATTATCAATCACTTAACAGCATGCCCGAGCCTGACCCCTCGCCGGCTACTTCAACTCCATGATTTCCTTCTCTTTGCTGCCGCAGAGGTCCTCGATTTTTTTGGTCTCGCTGTGCGTGATCTTGTCCAGTTCGTCGATGCGCGCGCTTGCGCTCGTCCTCGCTGACCTTCTTTTCTTTCTCCAGATGCTCGATCGCTTCCTTCATGTCGCGCCGGATATTGCGCACGGCGGTGCGATGATTTTCGAGCACTTTGTGCAAATGCTTCACGATATCCTTGCGGCGGTCCTCGGTGAGCGGCGGAATCGGCACGCGCACGATCTTTCCGTCGTTGGTCGGATTCAGGCCCAGGTCGGCCGTGCGAATCGCTTTGTCGATCAGCGGCACCGCGCCGGGATCCCACGGCGCAGATCACGATGCTCATGGGATCGGGCACGGTGACGGTTCCCAGCTGATTCACCGGCATCGGCGTGCCGTGATAATCGACGCGAATCGAATCCAGCACCGACACATTCGCGCGGCCCGTGCGCACGCCGGCGAGCTCCCGCCGGAAATCCTCGACGGCTTTTTCCATGCGCACCCTGGCCTGCGCCATCGCATCCTTACTCGTCGCAATCGTGGTCATAGACCGAATCCTGCTCCTGTCTCCATTTCCTACTGCCTGGCCGCAGCGTCTAGCTCGCCGTCACCAGCGATCCCACTTTCTCGCCCAGCACGCACCCGCTTGATGTTTCCCGGCTCGTTGAGATCAAAAATAATGATCGGCATCTTGTTTTCCATGCACAGCGAGATGGCCGTCGAATCCATCACCGCCAGACCGCGCTGCAGCACGTCCAGATAACTGATGCGGTCAAAGCGCTTGGCGTCCGGCACTTTTTCCGGATCGGCGTCGTAGATGCCGTCGACGCGCGTGGCTTTCAGAATCACCTGCGCCCTGATTTCCATGGCGCGCAACGCCGCCGCCGTGTCGGTCGAAAAATACGGATTGCCGGTGCCCGCCGCGAAAATCACCACGCGCCCCTTTTCCAGGTGCCGCGCCGCGCGCCGGCGGATAAACGGCTCGGCCACCTGGTGCATTTCGATGGCGCTTTGCAAACGCGTGTGCGCGCCCTGCTTTTCGAGCGCGTCCTGCAGCGCCAGGCCGTTGATCACCGTGGCCAGCATGCCCATGTGGTCGGCCGTGGCCCGGTCGATGGCCAGCGATTTCTGGCGCGTGCCGCGAAAGATATTTCCGCCGCCCACCATGATGGCCATCTGCACGCCCAGGTCGCTCACTTCCTTGAGCTCGCCGGCGATGCGCATCAGCGTTTCGGCGTGAATGCCCGAGCCCTGCGTTCCTTGCAGGGATTCGCCGGAAAGTTTCAGAACCACGCGCTGATAGGCGGCGCGCGGAGCGTTGCTCGGTATCCGGGATGGGCGCGGTGGCGGTCATGGAGTGGCGCATGCGGGCCGCCGAGTTCTACCGCGACCAACTCGGCGGGCATTCTAGCAGAGAATCGCGCGGCGGCGGCCAGCGACTCAGCGGCCGGCCGCGACGCGCGAGCCGCATCATTCCGGCCGCGCCGGAGCGAAGCTCGCGGAGCGTCTCGCCGACCTTCAGCCGCACGAACCGCCGGATGGAAATGTTCTCGCCCAGCTTGGCGATCATCTGGTTGATGAGCTCGCCGACGGTGACCGATTCATCCTTGATGAAGTGCTGTTCGTAGAGGCAATTTTCCTCGTAGAACTTCTCCATCTTGCCGGTGACGATTTTTTCGATCACCGGTTCCGGCTTGCCGGTCGCGCGCGCCTGCTCGCGATAGATTTCGCGCTCGTGATCGAGAATCTCCGGCGTGACCTGCTTCGCGCCGGACGTAGCGGGGATCGAGCGCGGCCACGTGCATGGCCACGTCGTGGCAAAGCCGCTGAAAATCCTCGGTGCGCGCCACGAAATCGGATTCGCAGTTGATCTCCACCACCACGCCGATCTTGCCGCCCGCGTGGATGTAGTGGCCGATCAGCCCTTCGGTGGCCTCGCGCTGGGCCTTTTTCTGCGCGGCGGCCTGGCCCTTGCGCCGCAGGACGTCGATGGCTTTGTCGATGTCGCCGCTCGGCTTCCACCAGCGCGGCGCGGCAATCGCTAAAGCCCGCGCCGGTGCGCTCGCGCAGCTCCTTCACCAACGGCGCGGGAATATTCGTTTGCTCAGGGTTCGTGGTCATCGCTTCGCCTGGCTCTCCGGAAACAGGATTACAAATGTTTTGGTTTGGCGCGCCCTGGCGGCGCTGCAGGCCGCCGCTAGCGCGGCGGTTCAGATCAGCTCGGGGTTTCGCTCTCGCCCGGAGCCAGCTGCGCGCGGCGTCGGCCACGCGGCTCGGCGAGCCCCTTCGACCGCATCCACGAAGTCGCCTTCTTGCTTCTCGTAAGATTCGTAGGCGCTGGTGTCCACGTACTCCACGTTCTCGCCGCCGTCGGCAGCCACGCCTTCGGCCTTCTGCTCGGCAAGCTGCGTCTGCTCGAACGCCGAGCGGCCCTCGGCCACCGCGTCGGCCAGCTTGGTCACGAACAAGCGGATCGCGCGCAGCGCATCGTCGTTGCCCGGAACGATCCAGTCCACCTGGTCCGGATCGGAATTGGTGTCCACCACGGCGACCACCGGAACGCCCATGCGGCGAGCCTCGCGAACGGCAATCACTTCGGTATGCGAATCGATCACCACCATGGCGTCGGGCGGCGTGGTCATGTTCTCGACGCCCTCCAGATTCTGGTGCAGGTGCTTGAGCTCGCGCTCCAGGCGCGCCGATTCTTTCTTCGAAAGCTGCGCCATGCGGCCGTCTTCGATCATGGCCTTGAGCGTCTTCAGCCGCTTGATGGATTTCTGCAGCGTGGCCCAATTCGTCAGCGTGCCGCCCAGCCAGCGGTGGTTCACGAAAAACATGCCGCAGCGCCGAGCCTCTTCGGCCACCGCTTCCTGCGCCTGCCGCTTGGTGCCCACAAACAGCACCGTGCGTCCTTGCCCGGTCAATTCGCTCAAAAACCGGCTGGCGTCGCGGAACATCTTCAAGGTTTTCTGCAGATCGATGATGTGGATTCCATTGCGTTCGCCGAAGATATACTCCTTCATCTTCGGGTTCCAACGGCGGGTCTGGTGGCCGAAGTGAACGCCGGCCTCCAGCAACTCTTTCATCGTAATTTCAACTGCCAATGGACCTCCTCTTTGGATTGGATGCTTGCGGCCCCGGAAGCGTAACCGCGCCCGGAGCAGAGCATCCTGTTGCCGGCGTCCTGCCGGCCATGTATTCGGCCCGGCGAACCGGGCCGTACGAGCCGTGCCGATTAGCGCTTGCTGAACTGGAAGCGCTTGCGCGCGCCCTTCTGTCCGTACTTCTTCCGCTCGCGCATGCGTGAATCGCGCGTCAGGAATCCGTTCTTGCGCAGCCCCGGCCGCAGCTCGGGATTCAAGATCGACAGAGCGCGCGAAAGCCCCATGCGGATCGCGCCCGACTGCCCGCCGACGCCGCCGCCGTTGACCGTGGCCCAAACATCCAGCTGCGTTGTCCATGCCCGTGAACTTCAGCGGCTCGATGGCGCGCGTCAGCCAGGCCACGTTCGGGAAATATTCGTTCACCGGCTTGCCGTTCACTTCGAATTTTCCCGAGCCGGGCGTGATAAACACCCGCGCGACGGCGTTCTTGCGGCGGCCGGTGCCGTACAATTGCGTCTTCGCTGCGCCCTCAACGGGCTGTGCCGTGGAACTCAACTTTCCTCCTCCAATTCCCGAATGCTTTTCCGCGATCATTCCCGCGCGGCGACGAAGCTGCCGCCAACTGCGGTAGTTTTCGGACGCCTAGGTTACTCGACGGATGCGGCAGGCATGCTACAGCGCCAGCGGCTGCGGCTTTTGCCCGGCGTGCCGCGCCAAACCCTTCTCGTCCAAATAGATGCGCAGCTTCTTGGCTCGGCTGGCGCGCAGTTTGTTCTTCGGCAGCATGCCCAGCACCGCCTCGCGCACCATCCAGTCTGCGCGGTTCGGGCGAATGCGCTTGGCCGGAATTTCTTTCAGGCCGCCCGGGATATCCGCTATGGTGCCGGTAGATCTTGGCTTCGAGCTTGTTGCCGGTCAGACGAATCTTCTGTGCGTTGATGACCACGACGTGGTCGCCGCAATCCAGATACGGCGTAAAATTGGGCTTGTCTTTGCCGATCAACACGCGCGCCACAACCGTCGCCAGCCGCCCCAATACTTGCCCGGCAGCATCCACGACTACCCACTGGGGACCTTCCAGAGGCTCTCCGCTTCCCGGCCTCGGGGGATATACGTACGCATCGGCTCAGTCACATCCTTTCCTGTAGAGACAATCGCTAAGGATAGGCGCTAGGCTCAGGTTTGTCAACGCGTTCGCATCGCCCATTGCACCTCCGAAGAAGAACCGGCCCGACGCTGGAATACGAACCGGCCTTGGCGCGGAGCGCACCTTAGCCGGAGCAACGAAAGAGCCGTGGTGCGAGGATGGTCGGCAACGAGCACGACTTCCAAATTAAATCTTGACGCGATATATCTGTAGATGTACAAAGACGGACACGAACGACGCACTGGGCCGCCTCCGCCATGGATCTTCTTCCCACTCGTTCACGGCGCGGAGGCGAATCCAGCTTTCCGCCGCCTGCTCCAGCGCGCCGGACCTGTTCGATGCGTCCTGCTTCCCGATAGAATACGACGGCGAAACGCACGAACCGCAGAACCCTGACATGACCGAGAGCATCGACGATCGCTTGGCCAGCTGCGTGAAACCGTGATCGCTTGCCGCCGGTGCCCTCGCCTGGTGGCCTACCGCGGAGCAGGTGGCGCGCATCAAGCGTCGCGCCTACCGCGAGTGGACCTACTGGGGCCGGCCCGTTCCTGGCTTCGGCGACGCGCACGCCAAACTGCTGATCGTCGGCCTCGCGCCGGGCGCGCATGGCGCCAATCGCACCGGCAGAATGTTCACCGGCGACCGCTCCGGCGATTTTCTCTACGCCCAACTCTACCGCGCGGGTTTTGCGAATCAACCGACATCGCGCCACGCCGACGACGGCCTGGTCCTGCAGAACGCCTATATCTGCCGCCGCGATTCGCTGCGCGCCGCCCGACAACAAGCCACTCCCCGCCGAGATTCTCAATTGCAGCGGCTACCTCGAGCAGGAACTCGATCTGCTGCGGCCCCGCGTGATTCTCGCGCTGGGCGCCATTGCGTTCGACACGTATCTGCGTCTGCTGGTGCGCCGCGGCGCGCTTGCTTCGCGAGCTCCTTACGCCTTCGCGCACGGCGCCGAATGCAAATTGCCGCCGCCGCTTCCGCGCCTTTTCGCCTCCTATCATCCCAGCCAGCAAAACACGCAAACCGGCCGCCTCACTCCCGCGATGTTCTGCGCCGTCCTGCAGCGCATTCGCCAGGTTCTCGCCGCTTCCGCTGAGCCCCGTCCTCCTAACTCCCGCCCTCGTTGCACTCTCCGGGCGGGATGGTAGTATCACCAGATGCCGGATAAATTCACCGTCGGGCTGATCCAGCGAAAGTGCTCGCTCGATCCGCGGGAAAATCTGGCCACGGCGATCGCCGGCATTCGCGAAGCCGCCGCGCGCGGGGCGCAGATCATCTGCCTCCAGGAGCTGTTTCGCTCGCAATATTTTTGCCGCGAAGAAAACCACGACCGCTTCGATCTCGCCGAGTCGATTCCCGGCCCCTCGACCGAGGCTCTCGGCAAGCTGGCCGCCGAACTGCGCGTCGTCATTGTCGCCTCGCTGTTCGAGCGCCGCGCCGCGGGCTTGTATCACAACACCGCCGCCGTTCTCGACGCCGACGGCTCTCTGCTCGGCATCTACCGCAAGATGCATATTCCCGACGACCCGCTGTACTACGAGAAATTTTATTTCACGCCGGGCGATCTCGGCGTTCCCAGCTTCGACACGCGCTACGGCCGCATCGCCGTTCTGGTTTGCTGGGACCAGTGGTATCCGGAGGCCGCGCGCCTGGCCAGCTTGCGCGGCGCGAACATCTTGTTTTATCCCACGGCCATCGGCTGGCATCCCTCGGAAAAGCGCGAGTTCGGCGCCGCACAGCTCGACGCCTGGCGCACCATTCAGCGCTCGCACGCCATCGCCAACGGCATCTTCGTCGCCGCCGTCAACCGCGTCGGTTTCGAGGGTCCGCCGGAAAGCGGCATCGAATTCTGGGGCTCGTCGTTTGTCGCCGATCCCTTTGGGCAAGTGATCGCCCAAGCGGCCACCGGCGCCGAAGAAACTCTGATCGTCGAATGCGACCCGCGACCGCATCGAAGAAGTGCGCCGAAATTGGCCGTTTCTGCGCGACCGCCGCACCGACGCCTACGCCCCACTGCTCGAACGATGGCTCGATTGACGCGCGCCTCGCGAAATCCTTCTACTCCTTATCGGCTGGGTTATCGCATGCCCGCCGAATGGGAACCTCACGAGGCTACCTGGCTTGCCTGGCCCCACGAACGCACCGACTGGCCCGGCAAATTCGCGCCGATTCCCTGGGTGTACGCCGACATCGTTCGGCAGCTCTCGCGCGTCGAGCGCGTGCGCATCCTCATCGGCAGCGCGCGTGAAGAACAGGGTGCGCGGCGAATCCTGGAAAAGAGCGGCGCGGATATGAGCGCCGTGGAATTTTTTCGCGTGCCCACAAACCGCGGCTGGACGCGCGACTTCGGCCCCATCTTCGTCAAAAAATCCGCCGCGAGGAATAGCGGAGTGGCCCTCACCAACTGGCATTTCAACGCCTGGGCCAAATACGACGACTGGAAAAAGGATGACGCCGCGACCGCACGGCTCGTCCCCAAGTTGAGCCTGCCCGTTTGGGAGCCGGAGTTTCGCGGCCGCCGCATGGTGCTCGAAGGCGGCAGCATCGAAGTCAACGGCCTGCGGCACCTTGCTGACCACCGAGGAGTGCCTGCTCAGTTCGGTGCAATGCCGCAATCCGGGCATGAGCCGCGCGGATCTCGAAACCATGCTTCGCGACTACCTTGGCGCTACGCACGTACTTTGGCTCGGAAGCGGCATCGCCGGCGATGACACGCACGGTCATGTCGACGATCTGGCGCGCTTCGTTAATCCAACGACGGTGGTCACTGTCGTCGAGCCCGACCCTTCCGACGCGAACTACGAGCCGTTGCGCGAAAATCTGGCGCGCCTGCGTGAAATGAAGGACCAGGATGGCAAGCCGCTGCGCGTCGAGACGTTGCCGATGCCCGAACCGGTCTACTTCGACGGCCAGCGCCTCCCGGCGAGCTACGCAAATTTTTACATCGCCAACCGCCTGGTGCTGGTGCCCACTTTCAATGACGCCAACGACCGCATCGCACTCGATACGCTGGCGGAACTATTCCCGGATCGCGAGGTCGTCGGCATCGCCTGCCGCGATCTGGTACTGGGACTCGGCACGCTCCACTGCATGACCCAACAGCAACCCGCCGTCTAAGCCGTCTAACCTCTATAGGAAGGGCCGAGTAGGGAGTGGATTGAACCCTGTAGGAGTGGCCGGTCCAGTGTGGCCCAAAACCACCAGCGCCGCCCAAAACGCACCAGCGGACGGGGGGCACGGTCTTCGCTTGTGAGACGCGGATGGCTGCAAACCACTTATACAGCGATGGTTATGCCGCGCGGGCCGCTCGTCCCGGTTTGGTATGGGCCTTGCTCCTTAGTCAGCCGAATGGCATCTAAAGTAGTAAGAGCGGAGAGAGGAGAGAGATAGAGATACGGAGGAGGTTGCCATGAAAGGCTACTTGAAATTAGCAGGGGTTGCGGTTCTCGCCATGATGATGTTTGCGCCGGGAGCTTCAGCACAACGTTTTGGTTTTAGGGGCGGCTTTGGCGGCCGTGGCTTCTACGGTCCGTCGGTATGGGTTGGCGGGCCTGGTTTCTACTACGGTCCGGGTTGGGGCTACGGTTACTACGGCCTAGGTTGGTATGAGCCGTATGGCTACGTGGCTGGCCCAACGGCGGGCAAAGTGAAGTTCGACACCAAGGTGAAGGACGCACAGGTTTACGTCGACAATGCCTACGCAGGAACGGCATCGCAGCTTGGAGCGTTTCCGCTTCGCGCCGGCACGCACAACGTCGAGCTGCGTGCTCCCAACGGCCAGACGATGTATCAAGAGCAGGTGAACGTGATCGCCGGCAGGACCATGAAGATCAAGGTCCCCATCGCGTGAATTAGTCTCGCCTGAACGAGTGACCCTGAACCAGCGTCAACGATCTGAAGCAGTGAAGTTCCAGAGGCCGGGTGGCCAAGCCATCCGGCCTCTAGCTTTTTCCGCTCGATGCGCCTACAGCTTGAAGCCAAAGCCTACTGACACAATCGGATAAAATTTAAAGAAGGAAATGTCGCTGTCGAATTTGGCCTGCTGCGCTGCCACGCTGCTCTGAAACCCAGGGTACGTTGCAGCGTTCTGGCAAACCGTGTCCGTTTGGTTGCACACGCTGCCCGCAAAATTTAATGCCACCGCCGGCGATCCCCGAAAGGCTCCTCCAATTTCAAACTTCACGCTGAAGCGATGGTTGCCGCGCGGAACTAGATTGCCGATTCCAAAAAGGACCGAGGGCGCAACGCGATTGAATTTGAGGGCGCCGGCGCCCGTCAGGCCATTGCTGGTATAGGTCGTACCGGCAAGCGTGAAGGACTGCCCGGCCGGAACCGCGAGCGTCGCGTTCAGGAGGCTGCCATTCGAGAACAGAACGCCGGGGCTCACGTGAAGGCTGCGCCACAAAAACACATCTACGCTTGCTTCGCCCGACTCAAATTTCAGGCCGCCGCCATAAATGACGCCATCGTTTGTGAAATTGGTCGTGTACGTAAAGTAGTTGAAGCCGCCGCGAACATTGATTCGCCGGGCCACTTCGTATGCCGCTTCGACGCCAGGGCCCAACGTCGACATCTGGATGCCGATCCCGAACCTGGATAGGCCGCTGTTGTCCCCACCCGAATAAGCCGCCCCCGGCTGAGCCGGAGGAAGGTCTGGCTCGGCAGGTCCGACGTCGGGCAACGAACTGATCGCTGTCGCGGGAATACTGCCCTGGTCAGACTGCGCAAAAGACGATCGGGGACAGGAAAAAACAATCCACAAAAGAAGCGGGGACACGAAGACTAGCTTTCCCATTTACGGCTCCTCAGTGCTGGGTTTTGAGGTTAGTTACTGCAAGAAGTGTATCGTGAGCGAGCGAAAGCCCTACTGGGACCTTTGGGTTCGGTTCGCAAGCGTAACCAGCGCCGCAAAATCCGCGTCAGACGAGTTATCCCCGGTCGGGGCGAGGAGCCACAGCCGTCATCCGGCCTTTTTCGAGTGTAAAAACCAGCCCGCGCCATTCGATGCGATTCACGACGAAGCTGGCGAGCCAAGTCAAAAATGCGAAGAAGTCGTGCACCGGGAGCAGCCAAAGTTTACGTCGCAGGACGGGATCGCCGCAGCCCCCACACGCCCACAATCCAGCCGGTCACCAAGCGCACAACAAGATAGGCACCGAGCCAAGCGACCGCCTGTACGCCGGTAGACGCAAGCAGGGCGGCCAATATCGCCCAAGCCAGCCCGTGCGTCATCACCATGCCGAAGTGTCCTCCGGGCCGGATGTGACGGATTCCGATCACCCAACGCAGCTCGTGCCGCAGATAGTCACCGAGCGATTCCGATGGAAACTCCATGTCCACAGGTTTTGGCGCGAGTTCAACACTGTGACCGCGCTCTGCGATGCGCCGCCCAAATTCGTAATCGTCCGAGTGCAGATCGAGCAGCGCCTCGAACCCGCCGATCTCAGCCAGCCGCTCGCGCGTGGTGGCCAGGTCGAGCCCATGGCAAACTTCAACCCTTCGAGAGAGCGCGCAATCAGCGCCGAAGGCGCGAACGATGCCGAAGCGGCCACGGCATCGAGGGCGGCTCCGAACGAAGGCGCTTCGAGAGCGCGGTACAGCGCCGTCACCGCGCCAACTCGCGGATCGGCAAGCAGCGCGGCAACATCCCGCAAATAGTCCGGCGCGACTCGCACGTCGCTATCGCTGATCACCAGCAACGAATAACGCGCCTCCCGAACCATGCGGCACAGCTTCGCGACTTTGTCGTTCGCGCCTTTTCTTTCCACGCCGACCAGCAGTCGGATAGAGCGCTCGGGAAAATCCTGCATCAACCGCCGAATGACCGCAACCGCAGGATCGCTTTCCTCGGTCACCGCAAATAGAATTTCGTAGTCGGGGTAGTCCTGCCGGCAGAAGCTGGCGAAATTTTCGTACGCGCCGCGGTCGAGTCCACGCACGGGTTTGAGGATGCTCGCCGGCGGAGCGAGTCGCGCCGGACAGAAGCCGTCGTCTGCCGGGGCCGCCCGAAAAAGCGGATGGCGGCCCAAGCCCCAAACAGATACAAGGCCAAAGGCACCAGGGCCAGAAGAAACACCGCGTCACGCCCTGCATCGCGAAGCGCGACCGCGCTGAGCGTTCGCGGCACGTCATCGACCCACGCCAACGCAACGCCAACAAAGATGAGCAGGATGCCAGCCCAGCGCGTGGCGCTCAGCCGTTCGCGCAGAAAAAACTGGGCGCCCAGCGGTCCCGCCACGTACGCCAGCGAAGTCGCCGGCACAACGAAACCCACGGGGTACCAGGAAAGCATCGTCAGGAAGCCATAGAAGGACACCGCCAACAGCCCGATGCCGAACCACATCCACGGTTGCAGAACGGAGCGTCCCACGAAGCGCAGAATCGAGGCCGGCGTAAATCGACGCACCTCGCCGAGGCGCTTCATCGCATGGGTTAGGGCGATTTCTCCGCCCGTGCCTGTCGGCCACCACGAAGAGCACGATCAGCGCCGTGCGCATATCAGCTGAGGTCCGTCCGCGGATCGTCCAGCGAGGGCAGCGTGGTGCTCGGCGGCGTGCGGCTCACCAGGAACACTCCCACCACGATGAGTGCGATCCCCACCCAGCGCATCGGCAGAACCTTTTCGCCTAGCCACAGATACGCAAACACGGGCACGAGCGCATAAGAGACCGCCGAGAAAGGCATCACAAAGCTGAAGTCGGCCCAGGAGAGCACCAGCATATGGCACACCATGAAGAGCAGCATGAAGAGGAGGCCGATCCAGATCGTGCCGTTCGCGAAGGTGCGCACCGCTTCCGCCCAAATCTCTGAGGCATTCGCAAAACTGAGCGCGCCCATCTCCTTCATTCCTTTGTCGAAGAGGGTATTCCCGAGCGCGGCGAACAACACCTCGAGGAACAGCAACACGTAGGTTTTAGGCCCAAGATTTCTCATGGGATGCATCTTGCGCGCGTGCGTGTGCGGGCGGAGCCCGACTCGCGGTCTAGTGGCCCACGCTTGCCGCTGCGTGGCGGCCTGGGTGGTCCCCGCCTCGTCCTTGCGATTCCGCAGGAAGCGGAAAAACTCGACGCCCTCGCGCAAACGCCGCCGCATCACGTCCGGACTGCGGAGCATCTCGCCCGCCAGCGAGAACATCTTCCGCGGGCGGAAGTAGAACTTGCGATAGAACTCGTCCACCGAATCAAACGTCAAGGTCGATGACAACGTGGGATATTGCAAAGCGGCAAGTTGTACCCCGCTGGTGTTGACCAGATCGCTGCTATCGCCGCCCTGGATCTGCAACCAGCCCTGCTCCTGCGCCTGGCGATAAAGCTCGGTGCCGGGATACGGCGCGCACAACGACACCTGAATCGTGTGCGGATTGATGTCGCAAGCGAATCGCACGGTTTGTTGAATCGTCTCGGGCGTCTCGCCGGGCAATCCGAGAATGAACGTGCCGTGGATGGTGATCCCCAGATCGTTGGCGTTTTTGGTGAACTCCCGCGCGATATCGATGCGCGTGCCCTTCTTGATGTTGTTGAGGATTTGCTGGCTCCCGGATTCGTAACCCACCAGCAGCAGGCGCAAACCATTTTCGCGGAGCACCTCGAGCGACTTGCGAGGTACGTTGGCCTTGGCGTTGCACGACCAGGTCAGGCCCAGCTTGCTCAGCCGTTTGGCGATGGCTTCGGCGCGCGGCAGATCGTCGGTAAACGTGTCGTCGTCGAAAAAGAACTCCTTCACCTGCGGAAAGAGCTCCTTCGCTCGCTTCATCTCGGCTTCTACGTTGTCGACGCTGCGCACGCGGTAGCGGTGCCCACCCAGGGTTTGCGGCCACAGGCAGAAGGTGCACTTCGAGCGGCAGCCGCGTCCTGTGTACAGGGACACGTACGGGTGCATCAGGTAGCCAATGAAGTAGTTCTCGATCGTCAAATCACGCTTATAAACGTCCACCACGAACGGCAGCGAATCCATGTCTTCGAGCGTGGGTCTCGGCGCGCTGAAGCGAATCTGCCCGTTCTCGCGGTACGCGATGCCCTGCACTTCTCGCAGCGGCTTGCCCGCCGCGACCTCTGCGCAGGCGTGGTCAAACTCGCCCACAGCAACCCAGTCCACTTCCGGGGCGCCGTTCAGGGACTGCATCGGCTGGACGGCCACGTGGGCGCCGACCATGCCGACCTCGAGCTTGGGATTCTCTTCTTTGAGGCGCGCGACAAATCGCGCATCGTTACGGAAGGAGGGCGTGCTGGTGTGCACCACCGCCAACTCGTACTCCTTCGCGAGCGGCGCGACTTGATCCACCGTCAAATTGTCGGGAGGGCCATCAATCAGGCGGCTTCCCGGCACCATCGCGGCAGGCTGCGCCAGCCAGGTGGGATACCAAAACGATCGAATCTCTCGCCGCGCCTGATAGCGCGAGCCGGCCCCGCCGTCAAATCCCTCGAAACTCGGCGGGTTGATAAACAGCGTCTTCTTCAAGGCTTCACCTTTTCGCCGGACAGGACCACCCGCAGTGCCCGGCGCCCCCAAACACGCGTTATTTTACCTGAAACGGCCGCGGCTCGTAACGAAAACACGTCGAAACTCACTGAAAGAGCCTGGCCACCTGCCCGGTGGTGCGCAGCAGATCGAGCTGGGCCTGCTTTCGGGCGAAGTCGGCATCGAGAAAGGCCAGCCACTTGTCGTTCTGATCGAGTTGCCCGGCCTCGAGGTCGCGCACGCTGGCCCGGCCTTGCTGAAATTGCGCCTGCAAGACTTCCAGATTCTGCTGGGACAGATCGAGTTCCAGGCGGGCTACTTCGCGAGACGTATCCATTTCCTTGACTTGTCGCGCCTTGTGGCGCACGTCGAGCGAAACTTCACTGCGTTTGTTTTGCACGACCATGTCAGCCGCGCTGACGTTGGCCTGGGCGAAGGAGATGGCGGCCATCGTCCGGGAGGCAAAGATGGGAATTTTGACCTCCACTCCGGCAATGAAATTGTTGCGCTGGAACCTCTTGAAAAAACAGATCGTAATCGTTGAACTTGGCGAGCACGTTGTACTGGCCGATCACGGAAACCGTGGGCCAGTAGCCCCCGCGCTCTCCCTGCAGGTGCGCGAAGCTGGATTGCCGCTGTGATTCGGCCTGCCTCACCGCGACATTGTTGATCAGCGCCTGCTCCTCTAAATCGCTCACCGATTGGTCGGCCGCTGGCGGCAGGTCCTCGGTCCCAACCTCGAGGGGTTGATCCGGCTGATAGCCGAGCATCGAGTCCAGCTGATCAGAGAGCGAATCTTCCTGATCCTCGAGTTGGGCGATGCGCTGTTCGACGCGAGCTGCGGTGAGACGGGCTTTGGTGACCTCGATCGGCAGCTCGAAGCCGGCCTCCATCCGTTCCTGCGTGAAGTCGAGGATCTTCTGCGCGCTCTCGCGCTCGCGGCGCATCAGGTCGAGCTCACGCCGAACCTTGGCGAGTTCGAGATAGGACGAAGCGGATCGCACGACGACGGCGTTGCTGGCGTCTTCAGCGGCCAGCCGTTGCTGCTCGGCTCCTTGCTGGGCCACCCGAATGTCGCTGCGGGCCAGCGGGTTAAACAACATCTCTTCGTAGGACAGGGTAAATAGCGACGGAGTGCCCCCTCCCGCGAGAATCGGCGAGCCTTTGGTATAAGCCGCGCCGGAACCCGCATAAACATTCGGAAGAAATTCCGAACGGCTGAGCCGCGCCTCACGTCCCGAGATATCGGACTGCAAATTCGCAAGCGCGACCTCGCGGCTGTGTTGGAGCGCGAGGGTGACCGTCTGCTTGAGCGTGAGCCGCACCGCTTGGCTGGAGGCTTGGCCAGGTTGGTTCTGAGCCTGGCCCGGTTGGCGCGAAGCCTCAGTGGTAGTCCGGCTGGCAGCCTGAGCCCCAACCTGAGCCAATGTCTGCGCCGATATCTGGGCGCGCGCGGACGAAGTGGCAGCGGCCACACCGGCCGTGAGCAACGCCACCAGCGGCACAACACGCTGGATTCGACCCGCGATTCGCTGCCTACGCTCTCTCGTTGTCATCCTGTCTCCTCCGTTCGACCGCGGCCAAAACTCGCTCGAAAATCGGATGATCGCCGACCTACTCGTAGCGCAGCGATTCGGTGGGCGGAAGTTGCGCCGCTTTGTTCGCCGGCAGATACCCGAAAAACAGCCCCGTCGAGCACGCCACCAGAAATGCCAGCAGCACCGAAGGCCACGATACAGGCACGCTGATCTCGCCCGGCAGCAGTGGCCGCACGGCTATGGGAATGGCCAGAGCGATCAGAATGCCCAGCACCGAGCCGACCCCGCTAATGAGCATCGCTTCGATCAAGAATTGGTACAGGATCTCGCGATGCCGCGCGCCGATGGCTTTGCGAATGCCGATTTCCCGGGTACGCTCGGTCACCGTGACCAGCATGATGTTCATAATGCCGATCCC
Source organism: uncultured Acidobacteriota bacterium (assembly GCA_963818345.1). Lineage (GTDB taxonomy): Bacteria > Acidobacteriota > Terriglobia > Acidiferrales > UBA7541 > Palsa-189. Next base: position 315,227 of record CAWFRX010000011.1, read on the forward strand.
GCTCACCAGCAGCGCGATGAAACCGATCACCAGCAGCACAATTGTCAGCGCCGTGCCAATGCTCCGCGCGGCATCCAAAATAGCCGTGAGATTCTGCACCACGTACGTTCCGCCAGGATGCCGGCTTCGGAGCAACTCTTCCACTTGCCGAGTCAGCGCGGGAACCTGTTCCGGCGCAGCGGCCTGCGCGTAGAGGGCGTCAATCGAATTATCGCCGGTGTAATACTGCATCAGCGGAAACGGGACCAGCACGGTGTATCGTTGAATCTCCGAAAGTCCGAAGGTGCCAATCCTCTCGCGAAACACGCCGATCACGGTGAAACTGAGATCGCCGGCGCGCAAGCTTACGCCCACGGGATTCTGATTCGGGAACGCCAGCGCGGCCAATTCTTCGGTGATCAAACACACCTTGCCGCGAGACTGGATGTCATCGGAATCGAGAAATCGGCCCTGCAGGATCCGCAGGTTGCGGATCACCTGAAAGCCTTCGGTCGCGCCAACCAGTGCGACGCTGTGCTCCACGCCTGCCGCCACTACCGTGGTCTGCATGCTCCGCGTACCCGCTACGGCGCCCACGTTGGGAAGCGCAGCCTTAATCGCATTCATGTCCGCCAGGGTGATCTCGTTGCTCATGACCAGCGCCTGCTGCGGATTTACTTCGTAATTGGCGTACACCAGGTTCGATCCGACGCCCTCGATCTGGGTGATCACGTAGCGGCGGCCCGCGACCGCTACTGTCACGACTAACACAATGCACGCGCTGCCGATCACCACGCCAAGCGTGGTCAGGAACGCGCGCAGCTTATTCGACCAGAGCGCTTCAAATGCAACGCGCCACGTCTCGCCAGCAAGCATTTCCTCACCCAGTACAGCAGCATCGACAGAAAATATAACAAAGATGCCAGCGCACCATTCTTCTGCGCCGGATTCGGCGCGGTCGCGGCCGCGCGCTGCGGCCGCGCGCTGCTGGCGCGGCTATTTTTTCTGCACTCGCCTCAGCCCCTCACGAAGCGCCTTGTTGCCGGGGTCGAGCGCCAGGCCAGCTTGGTATTGTTCCGCGGCATTGTCCAGCTTGTCCTCTTGCTCGTAGAGCCGTCCGAGCCACTCGCGGGCGGAGGCGCGCGGCGGAAGTTCGGAATTATTCGGTGCGGTATCGAGGTACGTGCGCAGCAATTTCTCCGCTTTCGCCGGATCCTTTTTGGCGATCACCAGCGCGACCCCGCGATAGTAGCTGATTCGGACGTCCGAGGGGTCCAGCGCCGCTGCCGCGTCTACCGCTTGCGCCATATGCTCGCCGTCTCGACGGTCGCGGTAATATTCGGCGATCTCCATATCCACACCGATGCGGTGAGGATGCGACTCCAGCAGTTTCTGGTATTCCTGATCCGCCACGTCGAATTTCTTGCGCGTGACATCAGCCTCGGCTTGCGCCAACTGCCCTTCGACCACATCCACCTTGGTCAACGCCTCGATCTGCTCGTCGGCGCGCTCTTGTCCGCCACCGACAATCCCCGGCGAAGCGAGCAGGTAACGAATCAGATCCCGCTGCGCCGCCAGATTGGACGGATTCAGACGCACCGCCTCGGTAAATTCCTTGTGCGCCTTGCGCGCCAGCGAAATGGCGCTGAAGGGATTCGATTCCTCTGCCCTGCGCCCGTAAGCTTTGCCCAGCCACTCGTGATAATCCGAATTGTTGGGGTCGAGCGCCACAGCGCGCTCCAGGCTGGCCGACGCTCTGTTGTAGTCGCGCAACTGGTAGTAGCAACGGCCGAGTGAATCATGCAGCGAAGCGTCCATGGGATTGGCTTCAATCGCTGCGTGCAGAACCTTCATGGCCTGTTCGTAGAGGCCGGCGTCATAGAGACGCGCGATCTCCGCCGAGGGATCGCTCTGCGAAGCTGAGGTCGCCGCCGAAGCCGCTAACGGTCGGGCCAGCGGGACGGCCGCAAGAAAAGTCGACGCAAACAGAAGAAGGCCTGTCGTCGGCGTGCGCGCGCATCATTCCGGAGTAACCACGCGAACCGGAGCATTGTCCTTGAGCGGCGCATCGCCGGGCAGCGCGACCGAATCGCTATCCTGCAAGCCGGAGACAACTTCAAATTCCGAATCGTTGGACGCGCCCACCTTAATTTCTTTGCGGTGCAGCCGCCCTGCCTCCACCAGAAAGACGTACCTGCGGGAGCCGTCGGTCTGCACCGCGGCGCGCGGCACCAACAGGGCATTCGTGCGCTCGGCCAACTGAATGCGGACATCCACCGTGGTGTTCGGGATCAGCGACATCTTCTCGTTCGAGATCGCGCAAAGAACTTCGCCGACGTTGCGGGCCCCGCGCGACACAACTTGCTCCGGCAGCGTCTCGGTATGGCCCGTCCACGTGCGCTCGGGCATCGCGTCCCAGGTGACCTCCACTGTTTGCTTCGGCTGCAGGCGGCCAAGCTCCGGCTCATCGATGAAAGCGCGCACGCGCACCTGACTCAGATCGGCCACCTCCGCCAGCAAATCGCCGGTGTGGACAAAATCACGCACGTGAACGGGCAGCGAATAGAGCGTGCCATTCACGGGAGCCAGCACACGCGCCGAATCGATCTTATCCTGCAAGTTTTTCACTTCGTCGCGGGAGTGCGCCACCACCAGCGCCAGCCGGTCGCGGTCCACTTGCGCCTGATGATCGAATTCCTCTTTCGACTTGCGGAGCTGCTCGACGTCGGCGTTGGCGCGGAGCAAAGCCTCCTGATTCTTCGCCAGTTCATCCGGCGTTGCGGCGTTTTGGGCAACCAGCTTCATTAAGACGTCGTGCTGCCGCGTGAGCAAATCCCGTTGGGCCTCCGCGACACGCAGGTCGCCCGTCAATCGAGCCAGTTGATTGGCGCGCCCCCCGGCCTCGGCCGCGCGCAGGTCGTCCTCTTCGGAGGCTAGCTGCGCCCGATCCTGATCGAGTTGGGAGCGCAGCGCGCTATCGTCGAGCGACACCAGCAGTTCCCCCGTCCGCACCGCATGCCCTTCGACGGCGGGTACGGCCGTCACGAACGCGTCAAATTTCGCGCGCAATGCGTAAGGGTTGACCGGTTCGACTTTGCCGTTACTGGTAATCCAGGAGATCAGATTGCCGCGAGTCAGTGGGGCAAGGGTCACCCGCGGCGCGGGCCGACGGCCGTTCAAGTAAAACAGCACAATGCCCAGCAGTGCGGCCGCGCCCAAGAGCAGCCACACTCGTCTGGTCAAAGAACCCATTCGCTACGCATTCCTTTCGGTGCCTCCGACAGGCGTAATCGCAGGATTCTAACAAAGTTTGACGGACGGCACGAGCGCCCGTCATCTGCGCTTTGGCGACTTTGGCCGTGAGCCGCAGAGCGATCATTGGCTCGTCGGGGGCTAGTCGCGGGCTGAACCGAGTTCCGATCGCCTCGGCGGGAGCTACTTGGGGCCCTGCCCGGCTCATCGGCCCTAAGGGCAGGATGCTATAGTTTGCAGCAAAGATGCAGATTGTTTTTGTGGTTTCGTCCGATTGGAAGCTGCGCACGGCCGTGCGCGCCGAATTACGAGAAACGGGTGTGGACGCGCTGGGCCTCGAAACCGCCGACGACGTTGGCAAAGCGCTGGCTCGCGGGGTGGCGCCGTCGGTCGTGGTCATCGATGGCGCGGAACTGGAAAATTCCTCGACGCGCGAGGCGCTTGCGAATCTCGCACAGCATGTGGCTGTCATCGTGGTCGACTCGCGGGTTACGCCGGCGCCCGAACTCATTGGCGCCGAGCGGCTGCAGCGGCCCTTGCGCGTTCAAGACATCGTGGCGCGCGTGCTCGCGCGCCTCGCAGCGTCGGCGCAGTGAGTTTTTCCTGTATTTCTTCCCGTGCTTCTTCTTGCACTCTGAGCGGGGCGGAGAGAAAAACGGAAGGCCCGCCTGTGTTAGAATCGGCTCATGACGGAACAAAACCAAGCCTCTTCGCAAGCGCAGCACGCCGGGCCCCCGCCCGACTCCAAACGCGCCATCCACCGGGTCTGCACCCAGTGCAACCACATGTTTCGCGTGTCGCCGGAGAAGTTTGAAGCCAAGCTGTGCTCCAATTGCCACAAGGGTTAGCGTCAAGCGACCGCGGCATTCCCCTCCGCGGCGACATCGGCTAGAATCTCCGCCGCTCACGGAGAACCAGCATGCGAATTCATAGCGAATACATGACCGTACAAACGCAACAAAAGCGCGAGTTCATGAACATCACGCCGAACGTGAAGAGCGCCGTGGAAAAGAGCGGCACTGCACGACGGCATCATCCTGGTGGCTGCGCTGCATGCCAATTGCAGCGTCTTCATCAACGATCGATGAAGCCGGCCTGCTGCAGGACATCGACGGAGTGGCTCGACCATCTGGCGCCGTTTCGCGAGCGACTATCACCACGGCGCCAAGGGTCCGCGCACGGAAAGCAACGCCGCGCGCGCACCTGCAGAGCCCTGGTGCTCAACCAGCAGGCGCTGCTCTCCTTCGCCGATGGCAAGCTCGAGATGGGTCCCTGGCAGCAAGTGGTCTACGCCGAACTGGACGGCATGCGCCCGAAGCGCATCCTCATCAAGGTGCTCGGCGAATAAGCCGGGCCGGACTGCGCCCGCACCGTGATCGAAGCGGACAAGCTCAGCAAACAATTCCGCGATTCCAAGCGCGGCACTGATCCGCGCCGTGGACGGCGTGAGCTTCCGCTGCCAGCCGGGCCGCGTGTACGGGCTTGCTGGGCGCCAACGGCGCCGGCAAGACCACCACACTGCGCACGCTGGCCACCATCCTCAAGCCCAGCGAGCGGCACGCGCGCGCGTGGCCGGGTACGACATTCTGCGCGAGCCCGCAAAAAGTTCGCGCCAACATCGGCTTTCTTTCCACGGCGACGGCGCTGTACGGCCGGCTCACCGCGCGAGAGATGGTCGAATACTTCGGCCATCTGTACGGAATGGACGGGGAAACGTTGCGCCGCCGCGTCGAGACTCTCTTTGCCGCGCCTGGAAGTCGACTTTCCGGACCGCCGCTGCGACAGCCTCTCGACCGGCATGAAGCAGAAAGTCTCCATCGCGCGCACGCTGGTGCACGACCCGCCGGTGATGATCTTCGACGAGCCCACCAGCGGCCTGGACGTGATGAGCGCCCGCGACGATTATCGGGTTCATCCGCGAATGCCGCGAGCAGGGCAAAACCGTGCTCTTCTCGACGCACGTCATGAGCGAAGCGGAAAAGCTCTGCGACACGATCGGCATCATCCACGGCGGCTGCCTGAAAACCGAAGGAACGCTGGCCGAGTTGCGCGCGCGATCCGGCCAGCAAGACCTGGAAGATATTTTCGTGCGGACGGTGGCAATCGTGAGCTGGCGGAACATCGGCGTCGTGTATCGCAAGGAACTGACCGATTCGCTGCGCGACCGCCGCACGGTGATTTCCATGGTCGCTGGTGCCGATTCTGCTGATGCCGCATGCTGACGATCGGCGCGGGCGTTGTGTCGGTGCTGCTGTTTGGCAAGGCCATGCAGGAGACTCCCACGGTGATGGTCCTGGGCGGAGAGGATTCGCCCAAGGGTGCTGGCCCAGCTTCTCGCGCTGCAAGGACATTCGCGATCGTACCCGACGCGGCCCGACTACGCGCGAGGAGATCTCGAACAAGCAGATTCGCGCCGCCGTCGAGATTCCGCCTGGATTCGACGCGGCGGTCGAACATGGCGACGTTCCCACGGTGCGAATCTACATGTACCAGGGAGAACTGCGGTCCGTCTTCGGCGCGGACAGGCTGCAACGATTCTTTGCCACGCTCTGCGCGACCGCGTCGTCACGCGCAGCGCCTGGCGGCCCGCCAGCTTCCCGAAAATCTGATACAGCCGTTTCGCATCGAGCAGAAAAACGTCGCGTCGGCCGAAAAAGTCAGCGGGGCCATCATCGGCGGACTGGTGCCGTACTTCATCATTATTCTTTGCCTCTCCGGGGCCATGTATCCGGCCATGGACCTGACCGCGGGCGAAAAGGAGCGCGGCACCATCGAAACGATCCTGAGCAGCCCCGTTTCGCGCGTGCATCTGGTGCTCGGGAAGTTCTTCATGGTGCTCACGGCCGCGCTGTTCACCGCGCTTCTGGCGATGGCTTCGCTGGGGCTGACCTTCGCCGCGGGCAAGAGCATGCTCGCGGGCACGCCGCAGCTCAGCGACCTCGATTTCACAGCGAGCATCAGCGTGAAGGCGCTGGCGCTGGTGTTTGTGATGATCATGCCGCTGGCGGTGCTGTTTCTCCGCGGCGCTGCTGGCCATCTCGCTCTTCGCCAAGAGTTATCGGGAGGCGCAAAGCTATCTCTCGCCGCTGACCATCATCGTGATGCTGCCCGCGATCGTGTCGGTGCTGCCCGGCGTTGAACTGAACGCGCGGCCTCTCGCTGATTCCCGTGCTGAACACCAGCCTGGTCAGCAAGGAGATCGTGTCCGGGCACCTACCACTGGGGTTACATGGCGCTGATTTTCGTCTCCTCCTGCGTGTACGCGGCCGTCTCGCTGTGGGTCGCGATTCGTCTCTTTCAAAAAGAGACCGTGCTCTTCCGCACGTAAGTGCTTTTGTTTCATTGATTGGCCACGGCATGCCCCCCACCCCGGGTGTTTTTACAAAAGAGTGCGCACGCGCATGAAAACAAAGGAGTTGACTTTCGCTCTGGCGCTGAAGAGGACTTAAAGATCGCGCAAATGATTGAAGCTGAAGGACTTTGAGAAAGGACAGAGGCGACGAGCAGAAATGCTCCGGGCGGCTCTTGATGGAGGTCGCACGGCGTCGCCGGAGTGAACGGGTCCAGGCTGTGGCGCTGAGGTGGTTTGGGCGCGAACATAGGGCCATTATACCATGTTAGTCAATAGATATACGTTTACCAGCCGGTATGAGGCGAGGCGTGTTCGAATCGTGTGTTCGGATCGATTGGGCCGCAGGCAAAGCAATAGGGCTGGCCTGGAGCCTACCGAGAATTTCCTGCCGTTCGAACGAAGGACGGTCTCCGTCTCTAGTTTCCCTCGCGCTTTGCTGGTGGTATGGTTACGCCCCGGGGTGCTGTCGAGCGGGCGATGACCATACGATTTTAGGTCGATTCTGTTCGTCTTGGGGGCGATTGCGCTCTTGGCGATCCCGATGAGGCTTTGCGCGGACGACGGCGGAAGCATTTCGGGGACGGTGCGGGATGCCAGCGGGGCGGCAATTCCAAAAGCGACTGTCCTTGCGACGAACCTGGATACAAACGTCCAACAAACGCGAGGAGCAACGGGTCTGGGGCGTATTCCTTCCCCACCTTGCCCGTGGGCCGCTACGATCTCGAAGTTACCGCCGCCGGCTTCCAGCCTTATCGTCGAACGGACATCAAGCTTGACGTCAACAGCGCATTCCTGGTGGATGCGGTGCTCGAATTGGGCGGAAGCTACGGAAGCCGTCACCGTACAGGAATCGCCGTGCAGGCGGAAACGGCCAGCACTCAACTTGGGGACGTCATCACTGCCGGCGAACGTGGCGGCCTTGCCGCTCAACGGACGCAGCTATACCGACCTGCTTGCGCTTCAGCCCGGCGTGATGCCCGTCACGACGATCACATCGCAAACGGTTCAGGGACTGGGCCAGAGCGTGTTTTCTCCCTCCGGCGATTTGAACCCGGGAACAATTTCCATCAATGGCCAGAGAGAGTCCGCCAACGGCTTCCTGGTGAATGGCGCCGATGCCGAAGAGACCGGCAGCATGGCCGCTGCCATCATTCCCAATCTCGATTCGATCGCCGAATTCCGAATCCTGTCCGACAATTTTGACGCGGAGTATGGAAGATATACCGGCGGCCAGATCAACGTCATCACGAAATCCGGAACCAACGAGTTTCACGGAGATGTATTCGAATTCCTGCGAAACACCGATCTCGATTCGCGCAATTATTTCTCTCCCACTCGCGGCACATTCATTCAAAACCAATTCGGCGGCACCGTCGGCGGCCCCATCGTGCGGAAAAAAATATTTTTCTTCTCCGATTATCAGGGCACCCGGCAGATTCAGGGAATAGACAGCGGACTGATACCCGTGCCGTCGCTGCAGGACCGCACCGGCAATTTGTCGGACCAGGCGAGCTCGCTGACCGGCACGGTCGGTGCGGGCCGACTCCTTCGCGCAATCAGCTGACGCAGAGGCTCGGCTACCCGGTTTCGCCGGCGAACCCTATTATACTCCGGGATGCACCAGTCACTCGCGAACCCTGCGTTTTCCCGGACGCGATGATTCCGCAGAGCGCGTGGTCCGCTCCAGCCTCGAACTTGCTGAAATACATCCCCACGCCGAATGTCGGCGGGAATGTACTTCTCGACATCGGCGTATCAACCAGATTCTCCGCGATGACAAGATTGGCGAGCGCATCGACGCCAACACCCGTTGGGGCACTATCTTCGGCTACTATTCGTTCGACGACTACTCGCTGAACAATCCTTACCCGACTGCTCAGGGCGGCGCCAACGTGCCCGGGTTCAACGGTCTGTACACGGGCCGCGCGCAAATGGTTGATATCGGCGATCACGAAAACGATCGGAACAAGCGCCGTCAATGAATTTCGCCTCAATTACACGCGCGACGCGAACGATCTGGGCAAGCCGTCCGGCGGGCTGGGCGTCAGCCTGGCCTCGCAGGGCTTGTACCGGGCATTGTTCCCGGGCGCCGCAACAGGGCGTGGAAAACATCGTATTCAATGGCGGAGCTTAGTCATCGGAACGGTTCCCGACGAGTTCAACCAGATCAACAACGATTTCGGCATGAACGAAATTTCTCCAAAGTGGTGGGAACGCACTCGCTCAAATTCGGCGCGCAGTTGGAATACGACCAGATCGACACGCATCCTCTGGCCTTCCTGAATGGCAGCTTTGATATCAACGGGAGCGAGACCGGCCTGGCTTTCGCGGATTTCCTGCTGGGCATTACGAGCGAATACACGCAGAACCAACTTCGAGCGTTCTACGGCCGCAACAAATACGTGGGCCTCTACGCGCAAGATAGCTGGCGCGTGACCCACAACCTCACGTTGAATTACGGCCTGCGCTGGGACCGCATCGAGCCCTGGTATGAGAAATATAACAACAACATCACGTTCATACCCGGCGAACAATCCGTGGTTTTCCCGACCGCGCCCACCGGCATCGTCTATCCCGGAGATCCGGGGGTTCGCGCACGCTGGCGCCCCCGGGAAACAAGGATTTCGCCCCGCGCATCGGCTTGGCATATTCGCCCAACGTGCGCGCCGGATTCGCTGCTGGGCAAAATCCTGGGAGGCCCCGGCAAAACAAGCATCCGCGCCGGCTTCGGCATATTTTACGCGGCAATTCCGGGAGAAACGCTGGGACTGGTCAGCGACAATCCCCCCTACGGATACACCTTTCAGAATGCCGCTAATCCTCTCCTCGCCACTCCATTCATCGATGGCGACACCGGCAATGTCGAAGGCCAGCGTTTCCCAGCGCAACTCGCGCCGCTAAATGTTTCGCCAAGCAATCCGGATCCCAACATCGACTTCTCGCAATTCGAGCCCATCGGCGCGACGCCGGGCTATAAGACCACCAACACGATTCCCTACACTGAGGAGTACATGCTGTCTCTGCAGCGGCAGATCGGAACCAACACGCTGGTCAGCGTGGGTTACGTGGGGAATCAAGGCCCATCATCTTCCCGTGCTCGAGGCAGCCAATCCTGGCAATCCCGCGCTGTGCCTGAGCCTGCCTGGATGCGGTCCCGACGGCGAGAACAGCGTATACACCAACGGTTCCGGGCAAACGGTCAACGGAACGCGCGGGCCTTTGGGTCCCGATTTCGGCAGCGTCAGCTACCAGGCGACGATTGGCAATTCCAACTACAACGCCCTGGAAGCCAGCGTGCACCACACCAGCGGGCGAGCTGCAATTGTTTTTCAGCTACACCTACAGCAAATCCATCGACATGGGTTCGAATTTCGGCGACCAGGTGGACCCATTCGATCCGAACCTTCTCCGAGGGCTTTCCTCCTTCGATATGAGGCAAAATTTTGTCGCGAGCTACACCTACAGCATTCCCTTCGAGTAGCTGCTTTCACGCCAACAATCGCTGGACGCAGGGCTGGTCGATTTCCGGAATCACCCGTTTCAGCACCGGCTTCCCGGTGACGCTCATGAATCCGCTGGACACTTCCTTGATCGGAACGTTCGGAAATGGCATCAACAATCTGACCGTCGATGAACTCGACTACACGCCGGCCCGCTCGATCTGAATCACAACCCGCGCAATGGACAGCCGTACTTCAACACCGTCGCTTTTCAGCTTGCCGGCCGACGACCCGGCCGTGGGCAACACGATCGCCAACACGATCGGCAACAGCGGCCGCCGGTTCTTCTCCGGGCCGGGAATCAACAATTTCGATTTGACGTTGCAGAAGAACTTGAAGCTTACCGAATCGAAATCCTTGGAATTTCGCGCTGGAGGCATTCAACGCCTTCAATCACGCGCAGTTTTACGGCCCTCATGCCGTGGACGGCAACATCAACGACTCGACGTTTGGTCAGGTCGTGAGCGCCGCTCCTCCGCGACTGATTCAGCTCGCGGTGAAGATCATTTTCTGATCATTTTGATCAGCGGGGGAGCGTGTTTCACCGAGCCGCGCGAGCGAGCCGAGTGGAGCGCGAAGCCTTCGTGCGCCGTCAGTTTCCCGAGCTGGCCTCCCGAAGGGGCTACAGCTGCGAGGGAGAACAATTCGGTTCACTCGGGAGGGGCTCGGGTGTATAAGTGTGCCATCCGGGAGGTCGAGACGGAATCCCAGCAAAGCCGACGCGAACCTGCGACTTCGCAGACTTTTCTTGTGTCGGAATCATTTGCCCTGCCGGAGTCATTTGTCGTGCCGAATCATTTATCGTTTCGGAATAGGGGAGGCCCTAACGTGAAGGTCCATCCGATCGGCCTTTTTTCGCTTCTGCTCGCGGGAGTCTTGGCCGTGCCACTTCTGGCGCAAGAGAACGTGCCGCCGCCGGCCAAGGCGTTCGCTAGCGCGCCGGAGAATCCTTCGATTCGATGCCCAATTTTCTGAAACTGCCAACCGGTTTGTATCTGGGCGAAGGCATCGGCGTGGCGCGAAATTCCAAAGGAGACGTTTTCGTTTACACGCGAGGCGGGGAGACGTCGCGACTGTTCGAGTTCGATCCCAAAGGGACGTTTATCCGCGAGATTGGCAAGGGGCTGTATGGATTTCAGATGGCCCACGCTGTGCGGGTCGATCCGCAGGACAACATCTGGGTCGTGGACGAAGGCACGGACATGGTCATCAAGTTCAGTCCTGACGGCCGCGTAGCGATGACCATGGGGAGACGGCCGGGCGGGCTGGGCTTACGAGCGACTCCGCCGCCGAATACTCCTCCGCCCGCCCCCGAGCCCTATCGCTTCGGGCGGCCGACAGATGTTGCCTGGGATGCGGCCGGCAACATTTTCATGTCCGATGGCTACACCAATTCGAGAGTCGTGAAGTATGACAAGAACGGGCGGTACATCAAGGCGATCGGCACCAAAGGGTCCGGTCCCGGACAATTCAACACGCCGCATTCGATTCAGACCGACGCGAAAGGCAACGTGTACGTCGCGGATCGGGGAAACCGCCGGATTCAAGTGTTGAGCAACGACCTCGAGGTGAAGGCGGTTTACGACAACGTGGGCACGCCCTGGGCGCTTTGCATCACGCCCGGGCCGCACCAATACCTTTACAGCTCGAATTCCAACCCGGACAACAACAATTCGCTGGCTGCCGCCGTGAGCGGCGAGATTTACAAGATGGAGCTGGACGGGACGGTGTTGGGCAAGTTCGGCAAAGCAGGCAAGCAATTGAAGGAATTTACCACCGTGCATGCGATGGATTGCCGGAATGAAAACGATCTGCTGACGGCCGAGATTACCGGCTGGCGGGTGCAGAAACTGGCCTTGCATCCACAGACGGAAACGTCGTCGAAGCTGGGCCACTGATGCGAACCCATTGCACGAACGCATCGATTACAGCCGGGAGGATTTCCGTGAGACGCTCGCTCTATTTACTTTGCGTGTTAGCGGTCTGTTTCGCGGCCATGCCGCTTTTTGGCCAGTCGATTCCTGAGATTTCCTACGACTCGACACCCAACCTTCTGAAAATGCCGGACGACATTTATTTGGGTGAGGTGGTGGGCGTGGCCACGAATTCCAAGGGACACATTTACGTGTACACCCGCACCGGCTCGGTGAATCTGACGACCGGCACGAACCGGGTGTTTGTGCGCTCCGCCTCGCGCCTTTTCGAATTCGATCAGAATGGAAAATATGTCCGCGAAATCGGGCAGGGACTCTATGGGTTTGTGCAGGCGCATGCCGTGCGCGTCGACCCGCAGGACAACATTTGGGTTGTGGACGAAGGCTCCGACATGGTTATCAAATTCGATCCGGAAGGCCGGGTGCTGATGACCATGGGCCGGAAGCCGGAAGCGGTCAACAATCCGCTGCGTGCCGCGGCTCCGCTCGCGTGCCGGGGGGCGGGCCAGGTTTTCCGGGAGACAATTTCAACGGTCCCTCGGATGTGGCGTGGGACTCCGCAGGAGATATTTTCGTGGCGGATGGTCGCGACACCCTCAAGGATCGCCAAGTTCGACAAAAATGGCGTGTTCATCAAGACCTGGGGCGGCAGAGGCGATGCGCCGGGACAATTCAGCACACCGCACTCGATGGTCGTGGACTCGAAAGATAATCTCTACGTAGCCGATCGGGGCAATAAGCGCATTCAGGTATTCGATACGGATGGCAATTTCAAGAAGCAGTACAGCAATGTCGGTTCGCCGTGGGCCCTGTGCATCACGTCCGGGCCGCAGCAGTATCTTTACTCCTCCGATTCCAACAACAACGATTTCGACAGTGCCCCGATTTACAAGATGCAACTCGATGGCACGATTCTGGGCAAGTTTGGCACGGGCGGCAAACGGTTGAAGGAGTTCGGCACCGTGCACGAAATGGACTGCCGCAAGGACAATGAAGTATACGTGGGTGAAATTACCAATTGGCGCGTACAAAAGCTCACCTTGCATCCTGAAAAAGTCGAGAGTAGCCGCAGCACGGCTGCGAAGTGAACGTCACGGGGAGCAAAGGTACAGCGGCCGGTCACTTGATGAGCGGCTGTTCTGGGATGCCGGTAAAGCTCGGTGAAGGAGGATGCATGCTGGTGCGAGATCGTGTTGTCATCGGCTGTGGGCTGTTGTTCCTTGGCTGGGCGTTTGGCGGCTTTTCCGCTACGTCTGGGGCGGCGCAAGAGCATCCGCCGACGCAACCGCCCGCGCCGGCGCAGATGAGGGCAGAGAAGAGCAACATGAACTTGGTGGGCTTCAACGATCTCCAGGCTCGCAGCGCCTATCAACCAACGATCCACAAACAAGGCAATCGGTGGATCGCCTACGTGGGTCATCTCGCCGGAACCGCGATGAATCCGCTCACGGGAAAAATGGAAGAGAACGGGACGTCCATCGTTGACGTGACCGATCCGAAAGAGCCGAAGTACCTGGCGCACATTCCGGGTGAGGCGACTCCCACGGGACCTGGCAACGGAGCGCAGATGGTTCGTGTCTGCGACGGCAGCAGCTTGCCGCGAGCGGACCGCAGCAAAGTGTACATGCTGCGGAGCTTTGGCAGCTCGGCCCATGAGGTCTGGGACGTCACCGATCCGGCGAAGCCCAGCCGGCTGACAGTGGTGGTCAGCGGACTGAGCGACACGCACAAGAGCTTTTGGGAATGCGGCACGGGCATCGCCTACTCGTCGGGGGCGCGCCGGGATGGCGCGTCAAGCGGATGACCATGGTGTACGACCTGAGCGATCCGGCAAAGCCAGTTTTCATCCGTTACTTTGGCCTGCCGGGGCAGCAGCCGGGCGCGACCGGACCGGTGCCGACGGAATTGCATGGGATGATCTCGATGCCGGACGTCAACCGGGTGTACTTCGGGTACGGAACGGACTCGAATGGCGTGATGCAGATCGTGGACCGGGACAAGCTGCTGAAGGGTTCGCCGGATCCTACGGACGCGAACCTTGCGTATCCGCAGATCTCGCGGCTCGATCTTCCTCCGGACATTGGCTCGCACACGGCATATCCACTGCTAGGCATGGAGCTGCCAGAGTTCGCTAAAGAGAAACCGCGCACGCCGGCGGCCGCGGCAGGGGTCGATCACGTGATGATCTCGTCAGGCCCGCCGATGGCGGCCAACCAGTCGACGCGGAACTTCGTGCTGTCTGTCGGCGAGACGCTGGGCAACGAGTGTCTGGATAACCGGCAGATGCTGCGGGTGATCGATGTGACCTCGGAGACCAGACCCTTTGGCGTGGCGACATGGACGGTCCCGGAAGCCAGCGGCAATTTCTGCAGCCGTGGCGGACGCTTCGGCTCGCATTCTCTTAACGAAAATATGACGCCGATTTATTACCGGCGCATCGTTTTCATTTCGGAGTTCAATGCCGGCGTGCGCGCTCTGGATATCCGGGATCCGCTGAACCCGAAGGAGATCGCTTACTACATCCCCGCCGCTACCGACAAGACCGACAGCCGCTGCATCGGCCAGGGCGCCGCGCAGACCTGCAAGACAGCCATCCAGACCGATAACGCCGAAGTGGACGACCGCGGCTACATCTACATCGTGGACCGCGCGAACACCGGCATGCACGTCCTTGAACTCACCGGCGCGGCAAAGCAAGTCGCCGATTGGTCGGCGGTGACCAGCCAGCGGTAACCGACCGACACCGACTTCGCGCGGCGTATACAAACAGGTCCCTCAGAAGGCGAAAGCAACCTGCGCATCGAAACCGTTCCCGGGCAACTGGCTACTCTCATAAAGATGGTTGTATTGCAGTTTGAACGCGGCGTAGGTGGAGAAGTCGATCCTTAGTCCGACCGAGGAGCCGTAATAGGTTCCTTTCAGAAGATTGATCGGGTCGTTCACGCTGTCGTTCACGTACTGATAACGGAAGTAGGGTTTGTATTTCCCAAACTTGCGGGCGAATTGCGTGTACGTCATCGGGCTCAGGAACGGCCGCGCCGTTCCTACCACGTGGTTGCTGAGAATGACCCCTTCGGTGAGGGACTCCCATTCGGATGTCAGATACACGACATAGGCGCTGCCGATGTTCTGCATGACCTCGGGAATCGGAAGCGGGTTCTGAGCCTGGGAGGGTTCTAAACCATCGTGATACCAGGACCCGCCGATCTGCAACCCCGAGAGGAACTGCGGCCGGATATATCCAGCTAGGTTCACCGCCTTGTAATTCCGATCGGAATAGAAGTTCTGTACGGACTCCGCCGCGAAGGGATTTGAGCTGAGGCCATTGCCAACCTCGGCGGTCCAGTGAAGACCTACTTTTTCGGTGTGCGGCACGGCCCCGGTAACGCTGAGGCCGACCATATGGACCGGCAGGATGCCACCGCTGTCCTCGAACAGATACATGATGGGCCGTCCTTCAGCCGTTGAAAACCAGAGCCCATGATGATAGGCGGTGTTGTAAAAACCGATGGATGTGTGGAAGCGGCCGGCGCTCGCGGCGAAGTAGCGATTGGCCCTGTACGTAAGTTGATACCGTTCAATGTCGAGGCCAAACTCGTTCGTATCATCGGGGCCAAGCACGATCTCCGAGAGGAAATTCAAGTGATCGGAAAGCTTGGATGTGATGAAAAGATCGAACTCGCCGGCCTGAAATGTGGTGTGGGGCGGCGTCACGGGATTCCCGCACGTTCCGCATCCGCCGTCAATGATCGGAAAAACCAGAGGATTGGCGATCGATCCCATACCAAAATTGAAATCGAAGAATCCTCTAATGCTCATGACCGGGCCGCCTGGAATCGCCATGTTGTGCCCTGGCGTCCCCATTTCGGGTTCCGTTTGCGCCACGGGAGTGGCAGGCACCTCGGCTGCGGGGCTCGGTGTGGTTTGCGCAGGAGCCGTTGCGTCGTCGGAGGCGGGTGGAGACGCGGGCGCTCCCGCGCTGGCTGGCTCCACTACGCCATTCGGCGCGGGAGGCTGGCCGAGTTTCAGTTTGGCAAGCTTCGCTTCAAGTTCCTTTAGTTGGGCCTCCTGCGCCCGGAGTTGTTCCTCAAGCTGCGCGATCGCCGGATCGTGCGTCGCGGCCGATTGTTGCGAGATGTCGCTGGGCGGAGACGGCAGTGCCTGAGTCTGCGCTCCTGCCGATGCTGCTGCAAGCAACAGGAGGCAAAGCAAAAGAGATGTACCCACCCGGATGGTCTTCCTACGCGCCTTCAAAACGATGCCCAATAAATTCATATACGTTTCCCCCTCGAATCATTTGAGATATTCGTTGCTGACACGGACCTGGGAAGGGGATGGTTTGGGGCGGCCTTGTGCCCCGTCGAATAGTGGCTCTGATAAGGACTGCTTACGACACGCTCGAAATCTTACTGGCTAGCTGGGACGCTTTGTCGGCGTCCATGATGAGACCAGCGCCTTCCTTCACCCACTTAGCGAGATCCTTGAGGTTCGCCGAAGTCAAGTCGGCCAATTCAAGTTTCAAATGGCCCTTGCACTGGCGGGCCAGGAATGATTCGGTGGCCGGTCCTAGGTATGTCTTGCTGATGTTGATGACTTTTTCGGAGACGGAGCTCATGACTTGACCTCGTGGGCGGCGGCTTCGGCCTCGGACTGGCTCAACTCCGCCTCCATGCGGAAGAACTTCACGGCAGTGACCATGCGAGAGAAAGAGTCGGCCAAGTCTCCGATTTCATCGTCCGAATAGCGGCGGACGGCCATGTCCAGGTTTCCGAGACTTACGTTTTCGGCTACCTGCTTCAAGTGGTCGACCGGAATCAGGATGGCGCGAGCGAGCATGTAACTTACGGTGATGCCGAGGATCAGGCCGAGAATGGAGATTCCGGTCACTAGGGCGACCGATCGAGAACTGGTACGGTCAATGGCTTCAAGCGACGTCTGGCTAGCATCGTGCCCGACAACCTCGCCGTCTTCGGCGCTGTCATGCAGGTCGTCGGCGGCATCCTCGTAGGCGGCTGTCGCGGCTTTGGCGTTCTCGCTCTCGGGACCGGCTTTGGTTGCTGCGACGGCAGTCCCGAGCGATTTGCCAAACTGCGTGGAAGCTTCGGTAATGTGGGTGAACTTGGCGCGCGTCTGCGGCGTGGGCGCAATCTCCATGGCCTTGGCGGCCAGGGATTGAATTTCGTTGATTTCGAAGGTGGCCTCGTCGAGATACATCTGGCGCTTTTTGTCGGCGCCGGGAACTGCGGCTTCGGCCAAGTAGCTCTTGACTCTGCGGGTTGCTTCGAGGTCGTGAACCTGAATCTCGAGCGCCAACGAATTCAAGCGCGCCCCGACGCGAGTAGCGTCGTTGGCGTCGCGGCGCAGACTGAATACCGCATATCCGCCGATAGCGGCCACGGCAGCCATGAGCACAAGCACGCCGGAAAAGCCGGCGACCAATTTATTGCGGATGGTGGCCTTCATGTTATGGACCCACCTTTATTTTGTAGTCGGGTTCCCCGGCGGAAACGCCTTCGACGCTGACGACCTTGACCGAGGCGTTCACTTGATTCAGAGGCAGGAAGCCAATGGCACCCGGGACGCTCGCGACCATTTGGAGAATCGCCGCGTCGGAGGCGACGATCTTCGGCGCATTCGTCGATTCACCCGTGAAGTCGGAATGCATGGAGTGCTGGGTGTAGTCGTCTTCGCTCATTCGGCAAACGGTTTTTAGAATGGCGGCGCGCTCGAGGTTTCCGGGGCTGAGAAGGGTCACAGATACCTTCACGCCGCCGGGCCAGGATTCTTGCTCTCCTAGCACGAGTTTGCGAATTTCTGATTTCGTGAGATTGCTTGTGGAGTTCGATTTGTTGACGACTACCGCCAGGTCGCTCGAGGCTGCCACCGTAACGAATGGCACCGTCAGCGCCGCAGCGATGCAGGCATAGATGAGCTTTCGCATTTAACCGCCCCTTAGCAACCTTGAAACGCTCACTTTGACTATATCGACCGACGCTGGTTTGGCTTTACGGCGTTTTGGATCTGTATCGCTTTCGCTGGGCGAGGCTGGGCCGGCCGATTCTCATGCTGGGAGATGGTGCGATGCACCCTGGCCGCTGAAGCCAGCGGTGCTACCTGCAAACCATGAGGACGCCGTCGGATACGCGGCTGGCGTGTTAGAATTCCGGGCCAGTATGTCGTCAGAGCCTATGATTTCCGTGCACGATCTTACCAAGCAGTTCCGCACCTACCGGCGCCGCGAGGGGCTGTGGGGCGGGATCCAAAATTTAGTTCGGCGCGAACATCATTGGGTGACGGCGGTCGACCGCGTTTCGTTTGAGATCGGGCGCGGGGAGATGGTCGGCTACATCGGGCCGAACGGGGCGGGCAAGTCCACCACGATTAAGATGTTGACGGGCATTCTGGTGCCGACCTCGGGGGAAATCCTGGTCAACGGTTTCGAGCCCTGGCGGCAGCGCACGGCGTATGTGAAAACCATCGGCGTGGTCTTTGGCCAGCGCACGCAGCTGTGGTGGGACATCGCCGTGGTGGAATCGTTCAAGCTGCTGCGGCGCATCTACGACGTCTCGCAGCGGGATTTCGACGAGCGCATGGAAGCGTTCAACCAGATTTTGGGCATCCGCGATTATCTGAACACGCCGGTGCGCAAACTTTCCCTCGGCGAACGCATGCGCTGCGATCTGGCGGCGGCGCTGTTGCACAACCCGCCGCTGGTGTTTTTGGATGAGCCCACGATCGGCTTGGACGTGGTGGCCAAAGACCATATCCGCAAGTTCCTGCGCGCGATCAACGAACGATTTCGCACCACGGTGCTGCTGACCACGCACGATCTGGACGATATCGAGGAGCTGTGCCGGCGCATCCTGATCATCGATCACGGAAAGGTGCTCTACGACGGTTCGCTGGCGCAGCTCAAGCGCAGACTGCTGCGCACCAAGCAGGTGAAATGCGTGGCGCGCGACGGCGCACAGGCCGCGCTGCTGGCTTCGCTCGGGCGAGAGGGCCTGGAGATCGAGCGCGTGGATGAATTGACCTACCGCATTCGCTTCGATCCCAGCCGCATCTCGACCTCGGACCTGATCCGGCAGATCCTGGCGTCGGTGGAGGTGCGGGACCTGCTGATCGAAGACGAGCCCATCGAGGAGATCATCAAGCGGATTTACGCGGGCGCCGCGCTGCAAGAGGCGTCGGTCTGAGATGGCGACCTGGAGCGGCACGCTCGCGCCGTATCGCGAGTTCGCGCGCATCGGCTTCGTAAATATCCTGGCCTTCCGGCTGCGCTATTACACCGGCATCATCACCTACCTATTGAACGTAACCGTGTACTACTACATCTGGACGGCGGTGCTGGGACCGGCGGCGAGGAACGGGGGCATGGTCGCGGGATACAACCTCGGACAGATGCTCACGTACGTGTCGGTGGGCTGGATGATCCGGTCGTTTTACTGGAACACCATCGACCAGGAAATGGCCTACGAGGTTCTCGAGGGCAAAATCGCCATGGAGCTGATCAAGCCCGTGTCGGTGCAAGGCATGTGGCTGGCGCGCGCGGCGGGCGAATCGGCGTTTCGTCTACTGCTGCTGACGGTGCCGACCGCGGCGCTGATCACGCTGGTGTTTCCCGTGCAGCGGCCGGCATCGGCGGCGCACTTCGGGCTGTTTCTCGCGGCGGTTGCCGGGAGCTTTCTGCTGATGGGCGCGATCAGTTTTCTGATCGGGACCTGCGCGATTCCGCTGCACTCGATTCTGTCGCTGATTCGCGCGAAGTACTGGCTCATCGAGTTGCTTTCAGGCTTGCTGATCCCCATCGCTTTTTTTCCCAAGCCGCTGCGAGTTCTTTCGCAGTGGCTGCCCTTTGAGCACATCGCCTACACGCCGCTGCAGATTTATCTTGGCAAGCTGAGCCGGATGGAAGCTCTGCGCGCCGTAGGAGTTTCCTGGGTCTGGGTGGTGTTGCTGCTGTGGGCTGGGCATCTTTGGTGGAATCGGGCGGTGCAGAAAATTACGATCCATGGGGGATAGAAGACCTGCTTCAGGGGCTAAAGCCCCCGATTTTGCAGCTGTGGATGTCTGAGCTAAAGCTCCGACCCCCTAAGGAATTATGCGGTGCGGTGTGTCTGGCGATGCGGATAGACGGATTCGAGAGCGCGATGGGCGAAGTCGTAGCGCCAGGGACGGAGTCATGGCGTGATGAGGGGAGTCGGTGCGCGATGGGCGGAGCGATAGCGTGATCGGGCGGGCGTGGCAAAACGTGCGGCGGCATATGGGCCTGCTGGGCGGATATTTTACGCAATATCTGAAGGTGCGCGTCAGCCACCGCGGGGATTTTCTGATCGGGCTAGCGACGAGCATGGCGGCGACGTTCTTTGCGCTCGGGTTCGTCTGGGTGCTATTCCGCAACGTGCCGCGCCTCGCGGACTGGCGCTTTGACGAAGTGCTGTTTCTTTATGGCTTTTCGCTGATTCCGTTTGGCCTGTTCAACGTGCTCAGCCAGAACATTTACGAATTCGGAGGCGAATACATCATGGAGGGCAAGTTCGACCGGGTACTGATACGCCCGGTGAGCTCGCTGTTCCAGGTGCTGTTCGAGGCCTTTCGCATCGAATCGTTTCACGAAGTGCTGGTGGGGATCGTACTGGTGTTCTGGACCTCGAAGCGGCTGGGAAATCATTGGAGCGCGGTGGACTTTGCGCTACTGGCGGTCTTTGCGATTTCGGGCGCGACGATTTATGTGGCCGTGTTCCTGACGCTCAGTTGCTTCTCGTTCTGGTTTGAAGACCGCATCGGTGTGCACCCGCCGGCGTGGAACCTGCTGGCCTTTGGCCGCTATCCGCTTTCGATTTACAGCGGCGCGATTCAATTTTTTCTGAGCTGGATCATCCCTTTCGGCTTTGCCACCTTCTATCCCAGCGTGCGACTGCTGCATCGCGTAGCGTTTCGGGGCTTCGCGGCGTTTGCCCCAGTTGTGGCGATGGTGTTTTTGGGAATGATGCTAGGCGTGTGGCGGATTGGCGTGCGTCACTATTCCTCGACAGGGTCGTGACTCCGGGAGGCGGCGGCTGGGGTTGGAGTAGCGGCTGCGCCAGGGTGGTCCCCGAAGGAGAACGCGGCTGACGTTGCCAGATGTCCCACGCGTGGCTGAGGCGGCGAACGGTTTCGCGCAGGCGCACGGCCAATTGCCCGATGGTTTGCAGGCGTTCGACGGCGTCGGCCGGGAGACGATCGCGGTGGGCGAGCAATAGTTCGGCATTGCCCAAGACGCCAGTCAGCTGGTTATTCAGTTCGTGGCGGAGAATCTCGCCGAAGTCGCCGGCGAACTCCTCGCCGGAAAATACCGGCAGATCCGCGGCGAGCGTCGCCAGAAGAACGCGCCGCTCGATTCGGTCCGCGGCCAGCAGGATGAAGGAACCGCTGCGGGAAACAAAATCGGCCGCGCCGGAGGTGATCAGAAAAGCGAGTTCGGACTGGCGCTCGGGTGCGGCCACGACGACGACCGGGGCACTCCCAGCGAGCATCGCCGCGACGGATTCGAGCGAGTCCTCCGGGGTAATCGCGGACTCATCCAGCAAGGTGACCAGCGGCTCGGCAAGTTGATAGATTTTGCGCGCTTCGGCTGGGGTAGACACGACGGCACAAGCGCGCGGCTGACCGCCGCGGTCGAGAGCCGCCAGGTAGCGGCAAGCAAGGTGGGAATCCCCACAGACGATCTGCACGGTGCCCTGACGATTCATGGTTTCTCCTTACGGCTGACGATTTCTCTCGTGCCCCCTACGAGAGCCCCCGAAATTCAGTGTCGCAAGGTCGCGAATGGATTCGACCCGTGGCTTCTCCCGGTCTTCGTCCGCTGACTTCTTGCGCTGCCTTCTTCAGACGCTACCCGACTTCGCCGGCGGCCGCGGCCTGCGCCGAGGCACACTCAGCCGTTCTACTGAGCGCGCGATGCACGAACTCCTTGAGTTCCTCGACCAGGAACGGCTTGGCCAGGCAGGGGACGGCGTTGCTTTCGAGAAATTCGACGGTCCGGGGAGAAAGCATGTCGCCGGTGACGAAGACCAGGCGCTGCGCGAGCGGGTTTCCCAGGCGCGACAACTCGCGGTACAGGCTGCGCCCATCGAGGTGCGGCATCTGCAGATCGCAGATGAGCAGGTCGTAGGGCTTGCGTTGAAGCAGGCCAAGCCCTTGGCGGCTGTCCAGCACCGTGTCGACGGAATATCCTTCCTCGGTAAGCAGATCGGCGATCAGGCTGGCGACGGTAGGCTCATCCTCGACGACCAGAATGCGCGGCGAGGGGGCTTCGCCAGACAGCGCCGGGCGAGGCGAGGATCGGAAGCCCCGCGGCGCTTCGGACCAACGGCTGCGGGAGCGCCAGATCCGCGGGACTGGCGAGCGACTAACTCGATGGTAAACATGGCGCCTCGCCCCAGCTGGCTTTGCACCGAAACTTCCCCGCCGTGCTCATGCAGGATGCCGCGAACGATGGACAGACCAATCCCCGTGCCGACGCCCAACGGCTTGGTGGTAAAGAAAGGATCGAAGATGCGCGCCAGGAGCTCGGGGTCAATGCCCGGTCCATCATCGGTGATGTCCAGCGCGACGCGTTCCGCGGAGACCCGGCGGGTACGCAACCAGATGCGGCCGCGCCCGGTGCCGGGTCCGATGGCCTGCTCGGCGTTGGTCACCAGATTGAGCACGACTTGCTGGAGCTGCGAGGCATCGGCCAGGATCGGCGGCAGATTCGGGGTAAGGTTCAGGTGCACGCGAATGCCGGACAGGGAAAGTTCGTAGGCGCGCAAAGCCATGGTGCGCTGCACGATTTGGTTCAGGCTGGAGGCGCTGCGTTCGACCTTGGCGCCACGCGCGAACAGCAGCAGGTTTCTGGCGATGCGGTTGGCGCGCTCGGCCTCTTGCAGGATGCGTTCGGCTTCGACCGCGCTCCAGGAGTCTTCGCAGCGCGCGAGCAGCAGTTGCGCGTAACCGAAGATGGTGGTGAGCGGATTATTGATCTCGTGGGCCACGCTCGAAACCATTTGCCCCAGAGCCACCATGCGCTCGGTGTGAAACAGCCGGCTCTCCATCAGGCGCTCGCCGGTAACGTCGCGATAGACCTCTAGCCAGCCGGCCCGCTGCCCGGCAGGACCCAGAATCGGCTGCGCAAAACGTTCCAGGATCTTTCGCGGCGGTGAAGCTAACTCGAGTTCGTCCCAGGCGGCTTCGCCGGCCGCAAGGTGCTGACGCCAGCGCGCGGCGAGCGCTTCCGGTCCGGTGCATCGCGGAGCGAGTTCGGCGACCACGTTGTCGAAGTTTTGCAGCTCGCGCAACTGTTGCGGCTCCATCCCAAACATGGCCGCGAGAGGCGCGCTGGCGACACGCAATTGGCCGCGGCTATCGAAGATCAGCACGCCGCTGGGCACCGACTCGAGCACCGTCGCGAGAACGGAGGCGCTATCGAGATCTGGCAGCGGGCCGGTTGAATCCGAGTTCGACATTTCGCTCCTATGGTTCGGTTCGCACATCAGGGCGCTCGCATTACGGTATTCGCACGATCAAGTAGCTGCACAGAACGGCGGCGCCGAGCAGGACGCAAACTTCCAGGGTCAGACGCAAGGAGTGATAGTGGAGCCAGAATTTTCGGTAGATCATGGCAGTCTCCCACACGATTCCATGCACCGATAGGACCATCGGCAAAAAGCAGCAAATACTTGATAATCAATTAGTTAGAGTTTCGGTACGAAGACGGAAGGAAAACTACTTCCCAGTCCGAAACGGAAGGGTGGGTTATTGGTCCCGAGAGGGGAAATTCAAGCTGAGCCGGCCCCGACGGCGCAGACGGGAAAGACGGCGGCGCCGATCGGCAGGACCGCTTGGCGGCAAACGGCTCGCGCGCTCAGGAGACGCGCGCCTCATACTGTTTGAGCTTGCGGTACAAGGTGGTCTTGCCGATGCCTAGCAGCCGCGCGGCAGCAAGCTTGTCTCCGCCGGTCTCTTGCAGGGCACGAAAAATCGCGCGTCGTTCGAGATCGTCGAGGGGCAAAAGTTCGTCGACGTCCAGCGGTTTTTCATCGGCCTTATATTGCAGGTTGGAGGGCAGATCACCGAGATGCAGGATCGGACCGGAGCCGAGCGCGACAGCCCGTTCGATGGCATTTTCGAGTTCACGGACGTTGCCGGGCCAGTCATAGGCCATCAGGCGGCGCATGGCGTCTTCGGAAATGGTTCGCACCGAACGCTGCGGATCGCTGAATTTTTCAAGGAACGAGGTCACCAGCAGGGGGATATCGCTCTTGCGGTCGCGCAAAGCGGGCAGCTTGACTTGCACAACGTTCAAGCGAAAAAACAAGTCCTGGCGAAATCCTCCCGTGCGGATGGCCGATTCGAGGTCGCGGTTGGTTGCCGCAATGACGCGCACGTCAATCTGTATCCGCTCGGTTGCGCCCACGGGACGAATCTCCTTCTCCTGCAACACGCGCAGCAGCTTGGCCTGCATGTCGATCGGAAGGTCGCCGATTTCATCGAGGAATACCGTGCCTCCGTTGGCGGATTCAAACAGGCCGGCGCGGGCATGCTGCGCGCCGGTGAAGGCGCCCTTGACGTAACCGAAAAGCTCGGATTCGATCAGCGTGGGCACCAGGCCGGAACAATCGACCGGGGAGAACGGGCTGGTTGCGCCGTTCGCCCAAAAAGTGAATCGAACGCGCCACCACTTCTTTACCCGTTCCGCTTTCGCCGAGAATGAGCACCGGGTATTTGTGCTGGCTGACCTTTTCGATCAGCTTGTAGACGCGCTGCATTTTTGGCGAGACGCCAATGAGCCCGCCGAAACCAGGCCGCGTGCGCAATTGCTCTCGCAGGACGCGGTTTTCCTGATCCAGTTCGATGGCATGCACCACACGGTCGAGTTTGTTGCGCAGCTCTTCGATGTGGAAGGGCTTGGTGACGTAGTCCTTGGCGCCCAGCCGTGTGGCTTCGACAGCCGTCTCGATCGTCCCGTACTGCGTGAGCACCACAACGGATACTTGCGGGTAGGCCGCGGTGACGCTTTTGAGGAGCTCGAGGCCTCCCTGTTGCGGCACTTTGAGGTCGGTGATGAGGATGTCGACCGGAATCTGCTCGAGTAGCTCGAGCGCCCGCTCGGTGGTCTCGGCGGTATGCACTTCGAGTCCTGCTTCCACCGCGATGTCGCGGCACAGGTTGCACGTCGAGGGTTCGTCATCGACGACCAGCAACGTCAGGCCAGCAGGTCGAGTGCGGGCGATTAGTTCCTCGGATTCCACTTGCATTCTGGTACCTCTTCTCAGAATGGAGCACGGCCTGTTCCATTTCAGGGAGTAGCGAACCCTTTTACCGCAACGAGTTAAGAGCGCCGGCGGCGATAACAGGAGTGTTTGAGATATACCAGTGTGGTGAAGAGCGTCAACGAGTCAATCCTCTCACCCGCCGGAAATCCTTTTTTTTGAACCGAGTGCAAGATCGGAAGAAGGGTCGCCCCAATCTGGAACAATTCATGGGCGGCAGGCGGGAAAAGAAGGGACTTCCGGACGATAGAGCTATCGGACTATTACGGGGCTACGGGTTGTGAGTCTTGCGATGGAGTGGCCGAGACCAGCGGCGCCCACTCAAATGAGTAGATTCCGTCGGAGGCCGAGGCAGCCAGGATCCTGCCATTTTCAGCAGCGACGACGGGGAAAAATCCTTCCGCTAGCGTGCCCGGGAGGTGATTCCAGTTCCGGCCCGCGTCCAGTGAGGCGTAGAGCCCGCCCACACGCAGCGAGGCCACAAATACCGAGCCCACCATGGTCAGATCCTCGACGGGGGCTTCCGGAAGTCCCGAAGCGACCCGCTGCCAGGTGCTGCCGGCGTCGCGCGAAATGAACAGACCGTTATGCGCCTCGACCAGCAGCGTCTGCCCCTCGGCCCCAGGAGCCAGGTCGACGCGCAGGGCCCCCCCGGAGGCGAGCGGAAGGTCGTGCCACGTCCACGTGTGACCGGAATCGGCCGAAAAGACCAGGCCGCGCAACGATACGACCCAAAGCCTTCGCCCGTTGCCTGTGGCGCGCACAGAAGAGACCGGGAGATTCAGTCATGGGGCCGAGAGCTAGAGGTTGCCAGTCCTGGCCGTGGTCTGCGGACACGAACAGGCCGACCTCGGTGGCTGCAAACCAGCGATCTCCGGAGAAGGCCATATCGTTGACGATTGGAGCGGTGACCACGGGAGCAGTAACCGCGGCGGCCGCCGGTTTGGGTGCCCGCTTTCGCGCACCTTTGCGCGCGGAGCGAACCTTGCTGGGAAGGGGGGTATGAGGCCGAGGCTGGGGAGCTTCGATGCCAGCGAAGGTTCCCGCGCTTATCCAAGCGTTGCGATCGTGGTCGTAATGCATCAAACCGCCCGATTGCAAAGTGGCCCACCAGCCGTCCGGCGAGGCAAAGAGCTGTTTCAGCTGACGCGTTGCAAGGCCGGGGCCGAGCGAGGTCCAGGTTCGGCCATTGTTCTCGGTGGCCAGGATCGATTCCGGCGCGTGAGCGAAGACCGCGAGAATGCGACCGGAACGATCGGGATCGAAGGCCACAGCGGCCGTCTGACGATGATTGAATCCATCATTCGATGGGTGAAAGTGTTCGCCGCCGTCGTCGCTGACCAGGATGCCCAGTTCCTCCGTGCCGAGCACCACGCGCCGCGGATGGTCGGCGGGCAACTCGACCGCATTGATGACCCAATCGGGAGGCGTGGTGCGGCGCCAGGTCGAACCGGAATTATCGGACTTCCACAGTCCCTCGGTGGTACCGGCGTAGACGGCTTCCGGATGGATCGTGTCCTGGGTGATGACGTTGGTGCGCCGCGCCGAATACGGGATGCCTTGCATTTTTTGCCACAAGGCCGCGCTGTTTTCGCTGCGATAGATTCCCGAGCAGGCGCTGGCGTAAACGCGCCGCGGGTTAGAGCGATCGATCAAGATGCTCATGACATCCGAGTCGTCGATCATGCCGGTGTGAGCCAGCATCCAGGTGCGACCGCCGTCGACGGTTTTCCACGGGAGATGAAACGTGCCGGCGTAAATGGTATTGGGCTGGCGCGGATCGAACGCGAGCGCGTCCAGATTGCGCAATTCGGCGCTCGCCGCCGGAGAGATGCGCTGCCAGGAAACTCCCGCATCGCGCGTGAGAAAGACGCCTTCGAGTGTGCCGGCGACGAGGATATCGGGATTCGAAGGCGCCTGGGCCAGAGCGCGCACCGCCTGGCCGGCCAGGCCGGAATCGCGCCAGGTTAGCCCGCCGTCGTCGCTGCGGAACACGCCGCCGCCCTTCGAAGAGTCCCTGGTCCAGGCCGCAGCGTAGAGCGTTTGCGATTTGCGCGGATCGACCAAGATAACGGTGAGGACTGCATCCAGACGTGTGCTCACGCGGCCGAGCAGAACCCAGTGCTCGCCAGCGTCCGCCGAGCCGAAGATGTGCCCATCGGCAGTGCCCAGATAAAGTTGGCTGGGATGTTGTGGATCGTGACCGAGCGTGTGGACGTCGCCGCCGGGCGGGCCCAACGATTGCCAACTCTGCCCCCACAGAGGCAGCGAACACAGCAAAAGAACGATGGTTGCAGCAGCCGAACGCATTCTTAAGCGAGCCTGATGCTCGGACTCCTTATTCGGTTCGGCTGTTCGATTCGGCTGACGGAAGCGGGCTCCGCGCGCGCAAAAAGCGCGCGGAGCCCGCAGAATCGAAGCCGCCCGTTAGTACGTCGCGCCCTCCGGAACGAAGATCACGTCGATCCGGCGGTTTTGTTGACCGGCGCCGGTCTGACCCGTTCCGGTGCGCGTGTTGACGCGTGAGGCATCCACGCCCTTAGTGCCCAGATACTGCCGGGCAGCGGAGGCGCGGTCTCCGGCAAGCTTCGCCGAGGCCCGCTCCCTGGGATCCGAGTAACCGATAATGACGACGGTGGATCGCGGCTCGTTCTGCAGGCGCACCGCGACATCATCGAGGACGCGCTTGCAAACGTTGTCCACCCGCGCGTTGTTCAACGCCTTGAAGTCGCAACCATTGAGCTTGGTCGCTTGTGGCGGTGGTGGGGCAGCCTGGACCTGGATGGTCTTGGATGCGTCGGCTGCGCCGCCGCGTCCATCGTCCGCACGCACGGTGACGGTGTAGGGCCCAGGATTGAGGCCCGTGGTATCGAGATCCGCGCCTGCGCCCGTGGCGGCCAAGTTTCCACCATTGGTCTGCCAGGTGTAGTTCAGCGGGTAGTTTTGTGGATCAGAGCCGACGGCAGTGAAATGCACGCGGCCGCCAACGATCACGGTGTCGCGGTCGGAAGTCAAGCTGACCGTGGGCGGAAGATCGGGACGAGGATTGACGCGTACATTGACTAAACAGCTTACCATTCCGCCGTGACCATCATCCACGAAGGCCGTGACCGTGTAGTTACCCGGCATGGCTCCGGCCGGAGACCAGCGAACTTGCGGGCCGGTCCCGGTTACTTGGCCGCCGCTGGTGGACCACGTGTAGCTCAAGGGGTTGCCCATGGGTGAGCTGGCCATCGCGGATACGGCGACGGTGTCGTTCGAACCCGCTTGCACCGCGGCCTTATCTTCCGAGCAAGTGGCCGTGGGCGGCTGATTGGCCGGCGGCGGCGGTGGCGGTTTGACGGGCCATAGCGACGCGCCGACTTTGACGATAAATCCGCTGCGATCGACGTCGTTACCGAGATTCAACATGTAGCGATAGCCGGCATCGATGGCGACGTTGGTGAACGGATAAACCCGCAATCCCCAGACGCCGTCGATCGGATCGCGCGCGCCAAACGAATTATCCGGCGTGCCACCCAGGAAAATCACGCTGGTGTATTCGCTCATGATCTGGAAGCGTTTTTGGGGGAAGATGATGAAGCCCGCGCCTGGGAGGAATTGCTGAGCCTGCTCCATGCCCTGGGCCGAGCCCGTGGAGGTCGAAATCACAGGGCTCTTGGTGATCCGAAAGTCGATGTTGCCGGTCAACGTCAAGAACTGGCCGAACTGCTTGCTCAGGGCCGCGCCAATTTGGTCGTTGAACTGGCCGGTTTGCAGGCCGCTGTTCAACAGCGACGTGGTGGAATACTCGGTCGGAATGATGAAGTCGTTGCGAATGCTGAAGCTAACTGGTGCGCCGGAACGCTCGGAGAGCAGACCGATCTTGAAACCCACCGTCAGCGGTCCGATGCCTCCGCCGTCGTGCGCAGCGAAGGGGAAGTCCTCCACATAACCCGGAGTTTGTCCCTTGCCGAGAACGCGGTACATGGTCAAGGAGCCGTTCGGATTGACGTAGAGGGGCAGCCCGCTGCTCAAAGGCGTGTCCAGGCTGAGTTGTGCGCCCGGGTTGGAAGAGGAAACGTGCAGATGTTCCTCTGGCACAAAACCCACGTAGATATTGAATCGGTCGCTCAGGCTGTACCCGACGTTCACGCCGTCCTGCAAGACCGTGACGCTGCCCGGCATGCGTCCGAACTTGTTGATGTCGGCGGAAAACGACCATCCGCCTTTGGGCAGCGTGTCGCCGGTCTCTACGGTGAACAGGCCGAGGGTTCCCGAAGTCGCAGCAACAGGCGCGAACGCCGGAGGCGCTTCCGGGGAGCTCGACTGGCTCGCCTTCTGGGGGGCAGGCTTAGTGGCCGAAGCGTCAGCAGTTGCCGCCGCTCCGGAATTGGTGTTCGACGCAGACGTCGCGGAGTTCGTCGCAGCCGCTTTTTTCTTGGATTTTGTTTTCGCGGGAGTCTTGGCGAATCCCAAAGCCCCGAACAACAGCATTAGCCCCAACAGTGCCGATAGCCGGCTCAAGCGCATCGTCCCTCCTTGCAAAAGATCTTGATCTTGCGATTTCGGCTGCACAGCCGCTTCAGCGGCTCCGCCGATCGTGACGTTACGGACTGCTCTTGTTGCGGGGGAAGATACACGTTGCCACTGCGCTACCGCGCGGATTCGCCGGTCGCTAAGACATGCACCCCACAACGCCGCAGATTATAGAGCAAATGGGGCATGGACAGAAGGATTTCCAGTGTAATTCACTAGGAAACTTACCGTATGTGACAGGGGTAAAACACTGTACTCTGCGGTATCTCCCCATATACCGGGGTTTCATGGTTGGCATTCGGTTGACGGGCTGGTAGATTCGATTGGATCAGCCGGTGAGCAACTTCATGGAAAATGACGATCAACCAACCGAACGCGTCCTCATCGTCGAGGACGAGGAAAATGCTCGGCGCGGGTACGAAGCACTGCTGCGCAAGTGGGGCCTGGACGTGCTGGGCGTGGCCAGCGCCGAGGATGCCCTGGCTCGTTTTTCCGAATACCGTCCCGCGGTTCTGATCGCCGACGTCGAACTGCCCGGAATGGACGGGCTGACGCTCCTGGGACGCCTGGGCGAGGAGCTGCGTAACATTCCCGCCATCGTTATCACCGGGAAAGGCAGCGAGGAGCGCGCGGTCGCGGCCATCGAGGCGGGCGCTTTCTGGTACATCGAAAAGCCACTCAAGGCGGCGATCTTGCGGGCGCTGCTCGATCGCGCGCTGGGCAAGGCGCGCGACCGCCAGCAACTGGCCGCACTGACGCGACAGCTGCGCGAGGCAGGCCGCATCGGCGAGCTGGTCGGCAACGCCAAGCCCATGCAGGAAGTCATGCGCGTGGTCGAGCAGGTCGCTCCCTCGTCGGCTTCGGTGCTGATCACCGGCGAGACCGGATCGGGCAAGGAGATTCTGGCGCGCACGATGCATCAGCTTTCGCCCCGCGCCGACCGGCCCTTCGTGGCCATCAATTGCTCGGCGATTCCCGAATCGCTGATGGAGAGCGAAATTTTCGGGCACGAAAAGGGCGCCTTCACCGGAGCCGCCGAGCGGCGCATCGGCTGTTTCGAACTGGCCGACGGCGGCACGCTGCTGCTGGACGAAATCGGCGAGATGCCGCCGCCCACGCAGGCCAAGCTGCTGCGCGTACTGGAAGACCACAAGGTGCGGCGGCTGGGCAGCAAGACGGAAACGCCGGTGGACGTGCGCGTGCTCGCGGCCACCAACAAGGACCCCGAGCAGGCCGTGGCGCAAGGGCAGCTGCGCCAGGATCTCTATTTCCGGCTGAACGTCTTTCACATTCATTTGCCTCCGCTGCGCGATCGCAAGGAAGATCTGCCGCTGCTGGTCGAGCACCTGCTGCGCGACCTCAATACCAAGCACGGGCGCCATATTCGCGGCATCAACGCCGAGGTCGCCGAACTGTTCCAGGGCTACGCGTGGCCGGGCAACGTGCGCGAACTGCGCAACGTCCTGGAGCGCGCCGCGATTGTCTGCGACCGCGACTTGATCGGCCGCGCGCACCTGCCCGACGGATTTCGGACGCACCCACGCATTCGGCGGCGCGGAACTTTCCGCGCTGCGCTTTCCGCT
This sequence comes from uncultured Acidobacteriota bacterium, assembly GCA_963818345.1. Lineage (GTDB taxonomy): Bacteria > Acidobacteriota > Terriglobia > Acidiferrales > UBA7541 > Palsa-189. The sequence goes on from CAWFRX010000011.1 coordinate 346,637, forward strand.
GGGCACCACCGTGGATGCCGTGGAGCGCGAACTGATCTTGCAGACCCTGGCGGCGACCAACAACAAAACGCGCGCCGCCGAATTGCTGGGCATCAGCCTGAAGACGCTGCACAACAAACTGAAGGAATACGAAGCGGCCCGGAAGCAACGGCGGCTGAGGCCGTTTGGCAAAGCCATGCGCCTGAAGACAAAAATCACGTTGGTCATCGTGCTGCTGGTGTTGGCGGTGGTGGGCGTGACCTCCTGGCTGTACCTGCGCACGCTCACCCAGCAGGTCATCCGCCAGGCGGACGACCGCGCCAACCTGGTCGCGCAGCAGATTTTCTTCCAGGCGCAAAACGCGCTGCGGGACGCCGCCAGCCAGCGGCCGGCGCCCGCTTCCAGCAGCCCGGAAGACATCCGGGAGTACGTCCGCGAAGCGCTGGAGCAAAATGCGGCGCTTGACCTCGCTGATCGACGCCGAAGTCGGCTATCGCTGCTGGTCTATGAAGTGACTATCGTCGATCGCGACGGCACCGTTCTGATCTCCAGCGATCCTTCGCTGCTGGGCACGCAAGGCACCTCGCGCCCGCCGCTCAGCCAGCTGGTCAATGCCGGCTTTCTCCGGCAACTCCGCATTATCGTACGGTCCGCCGCAGGCTTACGAGGTCTCCTATCCCTTCAAGCTGGGCCCGCCGGGCCAGCAAGTGCCCTTCGGCGAAATTCGCGTCGCCGCGCAGACCGGCCTGCTGGCGACGGAGATCACGCCGGCGTTGCACTCGGCGGGATGGCTGGCGCTGGGCTCGGTGCTGGTCTCCGATGGTTCTGGCGGTCCTGGTGAGCAACGCGTCGCTGGCTCCCCTGGAGCGCATCTCCGCGCAATTGGACCGCATCTCACGCGGCGAATTCGACCAGGAGCCGCTGGAGCGCAGCGACGAATTCGGCCAGGTCAGCACCAAGATCAGCCAGATCGGTCAGCAATTGCGCGGCGTGCGCGAAATTTTCAGCACCCTGCGCGAAAATCTGGATCAGGTTCTCGGCGGGCTCGAGGACGGGCTGCTGCTGTTCACGCGCGACGGCCGCGCCGTGATGGTCAGTCCCGCGGTGCGAAAATTTTCTGGGCGTTCCCGCCGATCAACTTCTGGGCCGGCCGCGCCGGCGAAATTTTCCCGGCCGGGCATCCGCTGCGTCCGGCGCTGGGCCTGACGCGGCGACGAATTCGCGCCGGTGGCGGCCGCCGAAGTGGATATTGCCCGGCGCGGCGCCCGGCCTGCCGCCGCGGCGCGTCGGCAGTCAGCGTGCAGGTGATCACCGAAGGCGGCACGCGCATGGGCGCGCTGGTGACGCTTGCGCGACCTGGAATCGATCGAGCGCATCGGCCGCCAATTGCAGGTCTCCGAGCGGCTGGCGGCGCTGGGCCGGGTCACCGCTGGGGTGGCACACGAGGTGAAAAATCCGCTGAACTCCATGCGGCTGTGGCTGGAGAATCTGAAGGAGAGTCTTCCCGCGGGCGAGGAATTGCCGCGCCAGGCCGTCGCCGTGCTGGACAGCGAAATTGACCGGCTGGATTCGGTGGTGAAGCGCTTTCTGGATTTCATGCGCCCGCCGGAACTGCGCCTCGAGGAGACGCACCTCGAGGACCTGCTGCGCGAAGTCAGTGGACGTGGCGCGGCCGCAGATGGAGCGCGCCGGCGTGCAGCTGGAGACGCACTATCGCCGAACTGCCGCCGCTGCACGTGGACCGCGCGCTGCTCAAGCAGGCGCTGCTGAACCTGGTGTTCAACGCGATCGAAGCCATGCCCCAAGGCGGCCGATTGACGCTGGCGCTGGAGCGCCGCGGCGACCGCGCGGAGATTCGCGTCGCCGACACCGGCAAGGGCATCGCGCCCGAGCATCGCGCCCGCATCTTCCAGCTGTTCTTTACAACGCGTCCCGGAGGCAGCGGCATCGGACTGGCGAGCGCCTATCGCGCGGTGCAATTGCACGATGGGGACGATTGATTTCGAATCCGAGGTGGGCCGGGGAACGACGTTTCGCATCGAATTGCCGCTGGCGCACACGATCGAGCCGGCATTTGCGCGGCCACAAGAGCGCGGCCGGCGCCATGACGAGAATTTCCTGATGACGACACGACACAGATTCGCTTTCGCGTTCGTGCTGGGCTTGGCGATTGCCGCGGGCGCGGCTGCCGGCGAAATATCGTCCGCGCCGAGCCGCCCTCGGTGACTTCGCCGCCCGTCATCGAGCCGCTGCCGGCGCCCGGAGCCGCCCGCCGACCACGGCAGAAGCCGCACCGCCCGCGCCGGTGCCTGAGCCCAGCAGCGACGCCTCCGCCCCCGGTGGATCTGGCCCCTGAGCCGCTGCCGCCGAAGCCGCGGCCCGCGCCAGCCGAAGCCGAAGCGCCCAAACCCAAACCCGACGCGCCGGCGCCGGAGATTGCTCCGCAGCTCTCGCCGCGGCAGCAGGCCGAAGCCACGCGCAGCACCAACGACGACATTCGCGTCGCCGAAAAAAATTTGCAGCTGCCATCGGGCAAACAGCTCAAGCCGCCACAGAAAGACCTCGTCGAAAAATTCAGGGATTCCTCTCCCAAGCGCACGAAGCGATCCGCGCCGACGACTGGGTGCGCGCGCAAAATCTCGCGCACAAGGCGCAGGTCCTTTCGGTCGAGCTGAACCGCTCGTTCTAGCGCGCGATGCGCGCGCGAGCTCCGCCGACGGCCCGCTCGTCCGCGTCGCATTCCTCCGCAACCGGCGCAACCCCCCAACCGGCGCGACGAATACTGCTAAGATTGACGCGCCGTGCGTTCCTACGACGCCATTGTCATCGGCGGAGGCATCATCGGCGGCGCGATCGCCCTGCAGCTGGCGCAGGCGAAACTGCGCGTCGCGCTTCTCGATCGCAGCAATCCCGGCCGCGAAGCTTCCTGGGCCGCCGCGGGCATGCTTTCGCCCGCGCCCGACAGCCCGTCGGCGATTCCCCTGGTGCCGTTTGGACGCGCCAGCCTGAACCTCTACCCGCAATTTGTCGCCGAAGTCGAAGAGATCACCGGGCGGCGCGCGGGCTTGCGCCGCGATGGCGCGATCGAGGTGCTTTTTCCGCGGACGCCGAGCGCCAACTGAGCACACTGGTCGCGCTGCATCACGGCCTGGGATTGCCGACCGAACCGCTGCCCATCGACGAAGCGCGCAAGCTCGAGCCGGCACTCGGCCGCGAAGCGCGCGCGGCGGCCTGGCTGGACTACGAGGGTTCGGTGGATCCGCGGGCGCTGACGCGAAGCGGTGCTGGCGGCGGCCGACCGCGTCGGGCGTCGGAGCTGCACGCCAACGCGAAGCGTCACGCGTGGTCGATGCGGAAGGCGGGCGATGCACCGGCGTGACCGCCGGACGGCGAGAACTTCAGCGCGGCACACGTGGTGCTGGCGGCGGGTGCGTTCTCGGCGCAAATCGAGGGCGTCGCAGCCGCCCGTCCCGGTGCGGCCGATGCGCGGACAGATGGTGGCGCTGCGCAGCGACCGTTCGGCTGCGTCACGTGTTGCGTTCCGAGCGCGGCTATATCGTGCCGCGCGAACGTCGCGGGCCCCAGCACATGGTCGCGGGCAGCACGCTCGAAGATGCCGGCTTTGAGAAGCGCGTGACGCCGCGACGGCCTGGAGCAGATTCTCTCCGCCGCGCAAGAACTGGTTCCTGCGCTGGCCGGCGCGGAAGTGGTCGAAACCTGGTGCGGCTTGCGGCCCGATACGCCCGACCATCTGCCGCTTGCTGGGCCCCAGCGAACTGGCGGGCCTGACAATCGCGACCGGCCACTACCGCAACGGCATTCTGCTCGCGCCGATCACCGCCAAGCTGGTGCGCGAATGGATCACGGAGCAGCGCGTTTCGATGGATTGGCAGAGCTCCTCGACCCGCTGCGGTTTCAGCGAAAGCGGAATCCGCTCGAAACAATTCTTGAGACGACTCTGTCAGGAAACGGCGGAGCGTAGCTAGAACGGGCTTCGGCTGCGCGCCGGTTCGCGGCTGGGCGGACCGGGCAACTCCGAGGCGTGGCCCGGCTCGGTGAAATTGACCTTGCTCGAATCGAGGTAAAGCGGGCGGTCGAGCACGGCGTTGAGCGTCGTGCCGCGCGGGAGTTCCAGTCTCGGGACCGCGCGTCAACATCACAGCCGCCAAGCCGACGGCCGCGCCCACGCCCGCGCCGATTCCGGCGCCGTCCCCGCTGCGGGCGGCCACCGCGCCGATGCCTGCGCCGATCGCCGTGCCCTTGATGACCGTGCCGGCGTCGCCGGCTTTGTCGGTGTCGCCGGTGATGTTGCCTTCCTTGTCGGTGGTCTCGCCGCCGCCGGTGCCGGCGTTGCTCGGGATCGCGCCGAACTTCACCGAATAGCCGTTGGGCATGATGATGGTGTTCAGCCGGATGCGCACTTCGCCGCGGCCTTTGACCTTGCCGGGACGTTTGGCCTCGAGGATTTCGCCCTGCACGTAGGAACCGGCGGGAATGACGATGCGGGTGTCGACCAGGATGGGAAACACGGTCTCGAGGAATACGGGATCGCCGGGCTGGGCGTTGCGCGTGGTGATGGCGTTGTGCAACACGAGGGGCAGCGTGGTGCCGGTGGGCACAACGATCGTGGACGGTGCGCGTTGGCGCGGCTGCGGCGCGCCTGCTCTTGGAGCGTTGCGGCGAAGGACGCCGCTGGAGCGGATTGAAGCGGCGGGTTCGGCGGCGGGGGCGCGATCGGGCCGGCGGCCTCTTGTGCGCGCAGCGAAGCGCAGGCGCAGAGTCCGCGCGAGCCCAGCCACTAAAGAAAGCCGAGTGACCGCGTGGTATTGGGCTCTCATCCGACACCTCACGACGTACCGACTGCGGGGCTGATTCGCGCTCCCGTGCTCGCCGATGGTCACACGCGAAAGCGGCGATTGCCTGAAGTATACCGCCGCTGGCCTCGGCGAGGACAGCAGCGCGAGATCGTTCGCCGCGTCTGCTGCGGCGCGGCATTTGACGCCTTGGGCGCACCGCCTACCCTCGATGCGAGTCACATAATTTAAGGAGGCAACGATGGCAAAGCTTGCGCTGGTGTATGGAATGCGGCTGTTCCCCGCTGAGGAACTTGGGGAGATCAGCGAGGCGACGCTTCATCTCAAGGATGGGCGCACGGCGCGCGTGACGATGCATCTGATCGAAGGCAGCAAGGAAGAGATCGAAGGCACGCTGCGGCAATCAATCGAAGCGTTCTTCGATATGTACCCGGAAATTTGATTTCAGATCGGCCTGTAAGAATGGAGCTTATTCGCGCCGATATCAGGGAATGGCCGGCCCTCGGCGTTTGCAGCGGGCTCGCGTGAGGTCATGTCATGGTGCAGGAACGTATGAGTGAAACGATTGCATTGGTTACCGGCGCAAACAAGGGAATCGGGAGAGAAATCTCCCGACAACTCGCTTCTCAAGGAGTCCGGGTTTTGATGGGCGCTCGAAATCGTGAACGGGGAGAGAAGGCGGCGGCTGAGCTCCGCGCACAGGGTCTCTCCGTCGAATTTATTCTCATCGACGTGACGTCGCAACCGAGCGTGGAGGAAGCCGCGGCCGAGATTGAGCGCCGCTACAAACGGCTCGATATCCTGGTGAATAATGCGGGGATCGCGTTCGACTGGTATCCCGCCTCGGAGCTAACCGTGGAGACGCTTGAGGCGACGTTTGAGACCAATGTGTTCGGCGTCTTCCGAGTCACAAAAGCGATGCTTCCGCTGCTCAAGCAATCGAAGCACGGCCGGATCGTGAATGTTTCGAGTGGGCTGGGGTTCGCTCTCCCGCAACGCCGATCCTAAAACAAAACAATCTTGTCGATCCGGAACATGCTGCTGGCTTACTGTTCGTCGAAGGCCGCGCTCAACATGATGACGATTCAGTTCGCCAACGAGCTAAAAACATTCGGGATCAAGGTGAATTCCGCGAATCCAAGGTTACACAGCGACGGACATGAACCAGCATCGCGGGCCAAGAACCGTCGCGCAGGGCGCCGCAACGCCAGTTCGCCTGGCACTGCTCCGGATTATGGCCCCACGGCAGGGGTCTTCAGCGACACGGGCGTCGACCCCTGGTAAGATGCGGCAGGAAGTAAAGAGCGCGGCCGAGGGTGCTGCCCCGGACGGAGATCGCTTTCGGAAGGAGCCACGAACCCGTGAAAATGACGCGACGAGGATCAATGGCCCTGCGGGCCGGTCTCGCAGGTGGGACTGGGCCGCACGGCGATGTCCGATGTCGACGGCCCTTCGGACGAGTCGGAAAGCATCGCGACGCATCTTCATGCCGCCATCGACGCCGGGGATTAACCTGCTCGATACGGGCGACTTTTATGGCATGGGTCACAATGAAATGCTGATTCGCCGGGCGCTGGAGGGCCGCCGAAAGGACGTTTTGATTTGCGTGAAATTCGGCGCACTGCGCGGACCCGATGGCGCCCTGGGCGGGCACCGATATGCGCCCGGCGGCGATCAAGAATTTTCTGGTCTTACAGTTTACGCAGGCTGGGAACGGATTATGTCGATCTGTATCAGCCTTGCCCTGCGTGGACGAATATCCGTATGAAGAAACGATCGGCGCCATTGCCGATCTGGTGAAAAGCCGGCTACGTTCGCTATATCGGAGTTTCCGAAGCCTCCGCCGCATCGATTCAGAAGGCCAACGCCGTACATCCGATCTCCGCGCTTCAGATTGAGTACGCCTGTGGTCACCCGCGGAGTGGAAGCGGAAATCTTCCGGCCGTTCGCGCGTTGGGAATCAGCGTCACGGCCTACGGTGTGCTGTCGCGCGGCCTACTGACGGGATCGCCCATCACTTCCCCGAAGGATTTCCGGCGGCACTTCCCGCGCTTTCAGGGAGCGAACTACGAGAAAAATCGCGCGCTGATTGACACGCTGAATGGACTTGCCGAAGGCCTGAATGCTACCGCTGCTCAAATCGCTTTTGCATGGGTGCTGTCGCGCGGCGCGGACGTCATTCCGCTGATTGGGGCGAGACGGCGGAGTCAACTGACCGAATCGCTCAAGGCACTAGAGCTCAAACTCACGGACGCGGACCTCGCGCGAATCGAAGCTGCGATTCCAGCCGACGCGGTTGCCGGAACGCGATACGGGGAAGAGCAAATGCGCTGGCTCGATAGCGAGAAGCGCGCGACTTCAGCGTAGAAGTTTTCGGGCCGGTTCGACGTACGTGGCTGGTGCGATGTTCGATGAGAGTGGTAGCCGCTACGGGTGAAGCAGGCGAAGCCCACCACCCGTAGCTTTGATAACTTCGCGCAGATAACCCCGTACTGGCACCAGAGTGCCCGTGCTACTTAAGACCGTTTAGCGGTTGCCGAAGGTTTCCGGGTCGAAGTCGCCGGCGGGCGCGCTTCCGGCGTCTGGAACCAAGCACCACGCTCTGACCGGTCAGCTCGAAACGTTTTCGACAACGCAGATTCTTGCAAGCCGCAAGTTCGTCGACGCGGACCATGTAGGAGCGCGCGTTGGCGAATTGTTTGCGGTCTTCTTCACCGGCACCGCGCGGCAGCTCTTTTTTCTTGCTGCGCACCATCCAGCGAATCGGGTATGAATTTTCCTGGCGGCAATGCGGACAGACCAGGGTGATGTTCTTGGTTTCCTGCCGCTCGGTGTAAAACTGCCGTTCGTCCATGTGCCTCCTGACGCGCTTAGGCGGTACCAGCCTTCGCGCCGGCAACCTCATCTATTGTAACAAACTCGAATCCGCCGTCGTGCCAGCGCGGCAACCAATGTTCGAGAGCGGCGATCACGTGAGCGCGATCGGCGCCGAGTTGACGAAAATCGCCGTCGTGCAGCAAAACGATCTCACCGCCAGGCCCACGAGCCGGCCCTTCCGCGACGCGCGCCAACCGAGCAATCAGCCGCTCCGGGCGCTGCGGTTTCCAGTCGTACGCGGTTAGCGACCACATCACCACGCCGCGCAGGCCGGCGCGACGCGCGGCGATCGAGAGGCCGGGCCGCCGATAGCCGAAGGAGGCCGCACCCAGGCCGGGAGGCCGTCGGCGCCGCGGTCGAGCGCGCCAGCGATACTCTGCTGGCAGCGCGCGAGCTCCTCCGCAACGCGATGCGGGGATGCCAGCGCGAGGTTGGCGTGCGTTTCAGAGTGATTGCCGATGGTGTGGCCGCGCGCGGAGATCTCGCGGACAAGCTCGGGGCACGCGCGAGCGAACTGGCCCACCAGAAAAAACGTGGCGCGCACATTTCGGCGATCGAGAAGCGCCAGCAGGCGAGGCGTGATGGCGGGATTTGGCCCGTCGTCGAAGGTCAGCGCGATCTGCGTACGCAGCGGCGTGCGGCAGAGCGTGGCGCCAAACAGTTGAGAGCGAGGGTGTACGGCGCCCCAGGCAGCCACGCCCGCGGCGGCCCCCGCTACCGCAGGCAGCACGATAGGCCACGGATTCACGCGCGTCGCGACGGCAAGACGGCGAAGCGCCAATTCTTGTGCAGAGTTTCGTTCATGAGTCGTTCGTTCATGCTTCCGGGTTGGGGAACCCTCACTCGAACGAGTATTCTCGCACGGTGAATGAAGGAGTGCCTAGATGGGCGACGGAGAACGCTGGCGGGAAACGTTCTTGTGAAAGCGCGCGTCTAAGCTTCAGACCTGCCAGCCAGGCAAACTGGCCAAGCTTGTGGAACTTACCAGGCACCGTGTGGGAACTATCAAGAGGGGGTAATGAACTATAATGTGGGCCTCTGATGGGTGCGCATGGGTTCCTGTCCGCGTGTTCCGGTGCGATCGCAACCGAGACGCCGGCGCCTCGCCAGCATCTCCAAACGGCCTGGGTGCTCTCTGCTAAAGAAAACGACCATCGCTCTTGGCACTCTTGCGGCATTCGCTCTGGTCCTACCGATTAGCAGGCCTGCATTGGCACAAGAGGCTCCGGCGAGCGAGGTTGCGGCTGCGCCAACCGTGGAAGCTACCGGATTGGTCCGCACAGCGAACGGCGTAGCCGTTCCCGGCGCCACGCTGCTGCTGACGGACACGGCGACGGGGCACGCGTTTGTTAGCTGGACCGACGAAAATGGCAAATTCGATCTCCCCGGTTTACCCGCAGGCCACTACCGCATAGAGATCACACAGCTCGGGTTCGACACGGCGACCAGCGAAGCGGACTTCACGCCGGCCCAAGCTGCCGCTCCCCTTCAGTTGACGCTGAAAGTGGCCAGCCTGGCAGCCATCGAAAAGTCAGAGCAGCCGCCGGCGCAGGCTGCGCAACCGGCTCCAGCTCCGAAAGCTGCGCAGGAAGCTGCGGCATCTCCAGACAGCACACCACCAGCCAACAATCCTGCTCCACCGGGCACCGCAACAGCAGCGAATCGACCGGCAAGAGCTGGAGGCGTCGGTCCGGGCGGCCGTCCGGGTGGTCCTGGGGGTTTCCGGCGCAACCCGTGTGCTCCGGGAGGTCAAGGAGCTGGGGCAAGTGCTGGCAGTGGTGCGGGCGGAGGCCAAACTTCGGGAGGCCAAGGCGGTGGCCAAGGCAACGGCGGCCAAGGCTCGCCAGGCCGAGGTGGTGGGCAGCCGTGTGGACCCGGAGGTCAAGGCCGTGGGTTTCGACAGCTCGGCCTGAATGGGAACGGCAATGCTGGCGGCAATGGCAACCCTGCCAACGCTGGCAACGGTCAACCTGGCGTCGCCGCTGCCTCCGAACAGCAAGAAGCCGAGGCTGAGGGCGAAGGTGAGTCGGCCGCTGCTGCCGATCAAGGCCCGCTCGGCCAAGCTGCGACTTCGGACGCATTTCTCTTGAACGGCACCGTCGGTCAAGGCGTTGCCGACGCTGGCGGACCTCCGGGCGGATTCGGCGGGGGCGGGCCCGGGCCGGGCGGACCTGGTGGCCCAGGGATCGGCGGCGGCGCGCCGGGCGGTGCTGGGGCAGTGCCGGGATTTGGAGGGCAAGGTGGCGGCCGGGGGGCCGGGCGGCGGAGGCGGCCCGGGGGGCGGCGGGGCACCGGGATTAAACCTGCGCGTCGGTGGAGGCGGCGGGCGCGGCGGCGGACGGCAGCCAGCACGGCCGCAAGGAGTTCCCGCTCTGTTCGGGCTGCAGCGCGTGATGCGCCAGCGGGCCAACCAAGTGCACTTTAGTTTCTACGACACGTATACGAACTCTGCTTTCGACGCGCGGCCTTATTCGCTGACCGAGATCAACCCGTACAAGGTTCCGACCTGGAGCGACACGACCGGCGGCAACCTGGGCGGGCCGGTGCGTATTCCGCACATCTACGACGGCAGCGACAAAACATTTTTCTTCATCAATTTCGAGAGCGCCTGGGCGCGCAACGCCGTGAACCAATTCTCGACCGTGCCGACGGTCTTCGAGCACGAGAATCCAGGCGATTTTTGCGACGTTCCGGGCGTTCAAATCTACGTGCCCACCGACCCATCGATGCCCTTCGGAAATCGCACACTGGCGAATAATGGTGGCTGCGATATTCCCACCTCGATGCTCAACAGCACTTCGCAGCAGCTGCTCCAATTCTTCCCCTTTCCGAACGTGCCCAACGCCGGGCTGGTGGACAACTATCTCCTGCAGACGCGCATTCCGACGCAAAATACGCGCATCAATACGCGCGTCCTGCAAACGATTTCGCCCAAACTCAACGCGCGAGTCCTCTACAACATCAGCGAAGTCGCGAACCACGCTTTCCAATCGTACCCTTCGCTCGAGAGCAATTCGGGAACGCGCGGCCAGTCAGCGACGCTGGGGCTCACCGAGAACTTTAACCGCGCGTGGATCAACGACTCGCAGCTGATTTATTCGCGCAACCGGGTGCTGACCCTGAACACGTTTGCCAATGTGGACAATGTCTCGTCGGACTTAGGAATTTCCGGGATTTCAGACGCGCCGATCGATTGGGGCTTGCCGCAACTGACCTTTACCAACTATTCGAATCTGAGCGACGCGGCTCCTTCGCTGACTCGCAACCAAAGCTATCGCTTCGTGGACGCGGTGACGAACATGCGCGCGAAACACACGCTCTCGGCCGGCTTCGAGATTCGGCGCATCGAAAACAACAACTTCACCGACCCCACACCCGAGGGCCAATTCAGCTTCAGCAATTTGATGACGGCGCAGCTCAGACTCCAGCGGCACGCCCGTGACGGCGGCGCCGGGCACGCTGAACGGTTACGATTTCGCCAGTTTCCTGCTGGGATTGCCGTCGGCCACCAATGTGCGCTTCGGAACGCCCAGCACGTATTTCCGGAGCTGGGCCTACATCGGCTATTTCACCGATGACTGGCGCGCTCGCCCGAACCTCACTCTCGAATACGGCGTTGCGCTACGAAGCCTTCACGCCGCCCTCGGAACTGTGCGGCCACTTTTCGAATCTGGAGCTGAACCCGGCGATGAGCGAAGCGACCGTGGTCATCCCGTCGCAAACGGGCTCTTGCAGCACCGCGCTGCCGGTTTCCGCCACGGGCGTGGTGCAAAACTCCGCGCTCATTCACGGCAACTACGATCATTGGGCGCCGCGCTTTGGCTTGGCCTGGCGCCCGCCGATCAAAGCGCTTTCCGGCAAACATGCCACGACGGTGCGCGGCGGTTACGGCATGTTCTACAACGAATCCATTTACAACCAGCTCAGCACCGAACTGGCCAATCAGTTTCCCTGGGCCAATTCGCAAATGCTGATTTCCCAGCCGTGCCAGCCTTTGGTCATCACCAACATTCCGTCTTCCTCCTGCTCCGCGACGAGTCCTACGGTCTTGCCCAACACCTACGCGATCGACCCCAATTACAAGGTTGGTTACGCGCAAATCTGGAACGCCCAGGTGGAGACGAATCTGGCCACCAACACGATTCTCTCGATCATCTACACAGGAACAAAAGGCACGCACCTGGACATGCTGTTCGCTCCCAACCGCCCGGCGCCCGGAAGCACTTCGACAAGTTCGCAGGTCGCCAACGCCGGCGACTTCATCTACGACACCTCGGACGCGGACTCGATGTACAACGCGGTGCAGATACGCGTGCAGCAACGGACGACGCACGGCATCGGCGGCAACGTGATTTATACCTACGGGAAATCGATGGACGACGCCAGCTCGATTGGCGGTGGCACGGGCGTGGTCGTGCAGGATCCGGCGGAACCTCAGGGCGGAGTGGGGCCTGTCTTCGTTCAACGTCACGCCAGGCCCTTCGCGCGACCTACTTTTACGAGATTCCGCTCGGCGACCGTCACCGCTTCGCGCAAAAGGGCTTCAGCGGCGCGCTGCTTGGCAACTGGCGCCTCAGCGGCAACATCGCGGTGCACACCGGAACACCGTTTACAGCGACCGTGACCGGCGGTGCGAATAACACCGGCGGCGGCGGATCTTTCGCCACGCGCGCCGAACCAAATTTGCAACCCGAACTTGCCCGCGGGTGAGCGCACGCCTCTCGACTTCTTCAACACAGCATGCTTCGTGGTGCCTCCGGCCGGGCAATATGGCGATGCCGCGCGCAACACCATCATCGGTCCGGGATCGTTCGTCTGGAATCTGCAGATGGCCAAGTGGTTTCCGTTTGGCAATGACAATAACCACCGCGTGGACGTGCGCTGGGAAATGACCAACCTCACCAACACGCCGAACTTTAACGGCCTCTCGACCCTCGTGGGCTCGTCCACCTTCGGCCGGATCACTGGCGCCGGGGGAATGCGGACGATGGACGTGGTGACGCGATTTAACTGGTGAACTTGCGATGAGACACGCGAGACAGAGAACAAAAGCTTCCCCATGCAATCTCCTGCTGACGGCGCTCGCACTGCTCGCGCTGCTGGCTCCGGCGGGACTGGCGCAAAATGCGCAGCAGCCTGCCAAGCCGCCGCGCTCCAACGCCGCCTCCCACGCGCGCCCCGCTCAACGATAAGGGAACGATTCGCGCGGCCGTGGATCTGGTCGAGGTCGACGTGGAAATCACCGACCGCAACGGAAAGCCGATCAAGGGTCTTACGCAGGACCAATTTACGGTATCCGAGGACGGCAAGGAGCAAAAGTTATCCACGTTCGACTATTACGACGTCGAAAAGATCGAAAAGGCCGGGCCCGGCGATAACGCGCCGGCAACCGTGCCGGTCACGGTCTCGATCGGAGGCGTCGCCGAACCGGAGCAATTGCGCGCAAACCCTGCGCGACCGGCGCCTGATCGTGCTGTTCTTCGATCTGACCTCGCTGCAGCCGCAAGATCTCACGCGCTCGACGGACGCCGCGCAGAAATTTCTGCGCACACAGATGACGGCAGCGGATCTGGTCGGCGTGGTGGCCTTCGGGAACCAGCTGAATGTCATCTCGGATTTCACCAACGACCGAGATATGTTGAGCCAAGCCGTGGACGCGCTGCTCCCCGGAAAGGAATCGCAGCTCGCCGCACTGGCCGCGGCCGCGGCGCAAGGTAATGAGACGGGCGTGACCGAGGACACCGATGCGGCGTTCACCGCCGACGACACCGAGTTCAACATTTTCAATACCGACCGCAAACTGGTGGCGCTGGAATCGATGTCCGATCTGCTGCGCGATATTCCCGGCAAGAAAGCGGTAATCCAGTTCACCGGCGGAATCACGCAAACCGGCGAGGATAATCGCTCGCAACTCCGCGTCACCACCGACGCCGCCAATCGCGCCAATGTCTCGATCTACACGGTGGACTCCCGCGGCCTGATGGCTGAGATTCCCGGCGGCGACCCGAGCGTTGGAGCGGCAACCGGCAACTCGATGTTCTCGGGTGCTTCGGTCTTTCACCAAAGCGACGCGCGGGAAGATTCGCGCGACACGCTGGCCACGCTGGCGACGGATACCGGCGGACGCTCCTTTTTCGACCTGGGCGATCTAGGCGACGCATTCCGCTCGGTGCAGGCCGACTCGGCGGGCTACTACCTGGTGGGTTACTACAGCACGAATGCGGCGCGTGACGGCCGCTGGAGGACGCTCAAAGTTCGCGTCAACGGCGTTCCGGGCGCCAAAATCCGATACCGCGAAGGCTACTACGCAGCGAAAGATTTTGGCGTGTTCACAACGGAAGACCGCGAGCGGCAGTTGGAAGACGCCATCCGCTCGGAAACTCCCGTGGTCGAGCTGCCCATCGCCGTGGACACGGCCTACTTCCAGATCGACAAGGGCCAAGTTTTCGTGCCCATTTCAGCGAAAATCGCGGCCAGCGCTCTACAGTGGGCGCAGAAGAGCAGCCACCGCCAGGTCAATTTCGATTTCGCCGCCGAGATTCGCCAAGCGCAATCAGGACGGGTGGTCGGCGCGCTGCGCGACACGATTACCGTCAACCTGGACGCCGAGCGATTCCAGCAGTTGCAGCAAAACGCGCTGGTCTACCAGGGCGGAATCGTGCTTCCGCCAGGAGACTACAAACTGAAATTCCTGGCGCGGGAGAACGAGACGGGACGGATCGGCACCTTCGAGGACGAACTGAAGCTGCCATCGGTGGCCACGGATCATTTGCAACTTAGTTCCGTGGTGCTGTCGAGCCAGCTCGTGGAAGACCAGAAGAATTCGGAAGTGAAGACAAAAAAATACGCGCCCGGCACGAAGTTGCTGAAGGAATCGCCGCTGGACGTAGCGGGCCAGAGCATCGTTCCCAGCGTGACTCGCGTTTTCAGCGCGCAGCAGATGCTCTACATCTTCTTCCAGGCGTACGTGCCGCAAGCCGCCGATCCCAACAACCTGCGCGCGGGGATCGAGCTGTTCCGCGCTGGCCGACGCGTCAACCAAACGCCGATGGTTGCGCCCGAGCAAGTAGACGATAAGACGCGCACGGCCTCTTTCCGGATCAGCCTGCCGCTCGCGAGTGTTCCCCTGGGAAGTTACACGGTTCAGGCGGTGGTGGTTGAAGCTGGCGGAGCGCACGCGGCGTTCGGCCGCAACTACTTTGCGCTTCGGGCCGAGCCGGCCACGCCGGCCCCGTCCACAGCCCCGGCGGCCACGCCTCCTGCTGCCGCGGCTGCGCCGACGGGCAATTGACGGGCAACTGAGATCCTCGCGTCGCGGCTGAGCCTACTCGTCTTTCAGAGAGGGCTCGGCAGGATACGCGATCGCTTCCACTTCAACCGGGGGAATTTCCGGCATCGCGCGCTTCGTCTCGGGCCTGCGGCGCTCGGTGTGCGCAATCGCAGGAGGAGCGACTGCCGCGGCGGCTGGAAACTCTAGACGAAACGTGGCGCCAACCCCGGCAACCGCCTCGGCGAAAAATCTACCGCCGAGATCGCTCACGATCGCTTGGGTTGTCGGCAGGCCCATTCCCAAACCCGCTGCGGCTGGCCGCATACGGGACGCACCAAACGGCCGGGGCCGGGCGCTCTCCAGCTGCACGGCGCCCGCGCCGCTGCCGGAAACCTCGATTCGCACGAACCCGTTCGCTTGCCCTGTGCGGATGGTCAGCAAACCGCCGGTGGGCATGGCGTCGATCGAATGCGCCAGAAGGTTTTCCAGCGCCTTGCGCAGGAGATCCTCGTCGGCTTGAATTTTGCTCACGCCGTTCTCGAGATAGAGCTCTGGCGTGATCGGCGGGCGGCCAACGGCCCTAAATTGTGGCTCGAAGGCTTTTAGAGCGGCGCGCACGAGTTCGTTCACATCCACGGGCTTCAAGCGTGGAGGCGGCATCTTGGCAAACTCGCCGAAGCGCGTTACCGCCACCTTCAATTGGTCGAGTTCAGATCGTAGCGTCGCCATCGATTCAAAAAATACGTCGCTGAATCGTTCGGAAGAATTCTCGCGAGCCCGCGTCAGGGTGCCGACCGAAACTTCCATGGGAAACAGGGATTGTTTCACTTCGCGAGTCATACGTTGGGCCATCTCACGCCACGCCGCCACGCGCTCGGTTTGTACCAGCCGCAAGCGCTCGTCGGACAGATGTTTGGTCATGTCGTTGAAGGCCCGAGCCAGCTGCCCTGCCTGGTCGCGCGCGCGAACGTTCACTCGCGCGCCCCAGTTGCCGGTGGTCACCTCGCGCATGCCCGCCGCCAGCCGCT
This sequence comes from uncultured Acidobacteriota bacterium, assembly GCA_963818345.1. Lineage (GTDB taxonomy): Bacteria > Acidobacteriota > Terriglobia > Acidiferrales > UBA7541 > Palsa-189. The sequence continues at coordinate 362,605 of CAWFRX010000011.1, forward strand.
CTAGAGGCCCCGCCACGCGCGCCGACACCCAACTACTCAAGAAGACTCCGCACAGAATACCCAGGGCCGCGACAAGCAATCCTTCGAGGCGAATGGAATTGACCAGCGCCACAATTTCGCGCTGCGTGCTACCGAGCAGCACGACGGCCAGCGGTTCGTTCTGCCGCCCAGCAAGAGCGAATGCCACAAAACTTTCCGCGCTGGCCGGGTCGCCTGTCCACTGGAGCGTCTGCCTCTGCGGGCCCTGGCGCTTTTCCGCCGATTCGATCAACGTCGCGAAACGCTCGGGCTGATCGACGGAACCGTTCGCGGCCGCCAGTGCATCCGGCGCGAATGCCGCTTGCGCCTCGATATTGCGATAGAGCAGCGCGCTTGTGCCGGCGGGAAGTGCGATTACGTCGAAAAATCCGCGGTCTAATCGCCGCCCACCGATCAGGTAGAGGGTTTTGGCGCCGCCGCTCACAACGCGAACGGCTAGAACACCCAGGTCAACACCATCGGGCAGTTCGACGCGCTGTAAAAACGCGCCGCGCTGATTCCAATCTTGCTCAGTGGCCACCCAATCGTTTTTGTAGCCGGAGCGTGAGGGCCACTGCGCCGAGGAGATTAGCGTGCCATCGTCTGCGACCAAGTCGAGGAAATCGAGCTGATGGGCGGCGGCCAATCCGCGCGCGTCGTTGGCATAAACGGAAGGGTCCCCCTGGGCGCGACTGAGGTCGAGGGCCATGCGCAGCGTCCCCTCCGCATCAGCGAGTCCCTGCATGGCGAAGTTGACTTCGCTGCGGCGCTGGTCGAGCTCTCTCTGGAATTGCGCGGCGAGCGTATCGCTCCGCTCACGATCGAACTGCTCGAACTCCCGCCGCGCGAGGCGCGTGGCACCCCAGGTTAGCGCGCCAGCGCCGACAACCACGGTCAGCGAGAACAAAATGAAAAATCTTGCTCGAAACGTCATCGCACGAAGCGTCCCTGAATTGCCCCTGACGGCGATGCCGCGCCCTCAACTTCCGCGCGCCGGATGGGCCGTCTCAAGTGAATAATAGACCAGCGCGGTTGGCGTCGTTGCGAGAAAATGTCCGGCCGTTGTCAGTGGAGAACGTAGTCCCCGGCCCAGCGGCGGCGCGGCGCACCCATTGTTCGATTACGTTATACTTGGGTACCGAGGGACTGTGCATGCCACGCGGCGCTGGGCTCAAGGTCGGGCGGGTCTTGGGCATCCCAATTTATCTCCACTCGAGCTGGTTCCTAATCTTTGCGTTGATCACATATTCCTACGCGTCGGAGCTGGCATTGACCAACCCGCAATGGAACGACGCGCAGCGCTGGGCGGTGGGGTTGGCGGCCAGCGCTCTCTTTTTTGCTTCCCTGCTCTTCCATGAACTTTCCCACAGCGTGGTCGCCATGCACTATCGCATTCCGGTGGCTTCGATCACCTTGTTCATTTTTGGCGGCGTCGCTCGCATCACGCGCGAGCCCGACAGCGCCGGCCAGGAATTCCAAATCGCCGTGGCGGGGCCGCTATCGAGCTATCTACTTTCGGGCGGCTTCTTCCTGCTGGCCGCAATTACGGCGCACGGCACGATGCTGAACGCAATCGGCGAGACACTCGCTTGGATCAACCTGGGGCTCGCGACGTTCAATTTGCTGCCCGGTTTCCCTCTCGACGGGGGGCGCATCTTTCGCTCCATCGTCTGGGGCATCACCAAGAATTACACTCGCTCGACGCGCATTGCCGCGCGCAGTGGACAAGCGATCGCCTACGCGATGATGGCTCTAGGCCTTTTGCTTGCTGTGCGGGCCTATAAAACCAATGGCGACGTGGTCGGTGGCTTGTGGCTCTCTTTCATCGGCTGGTACTTACTCACCGCGGCGCGGCAAAGCTATGTGCAAATCGAAGCGCATGGCGCGCTGCAGGGATTGCACGTCGCCGATGTGATGACTTCAGAGTTACCGTCGGTGACGCGAGATATCACGCTCGAGGAGTATGGGCGGGAGGTAGCGCGCACGGGGCGCCGAACGCATCTGGTGGTCTCGGACGGCCAACTCGTTGGCCTGATGACCAATGCGGCGCTGCAAGCCGTGCCGCGGGAAGAATGGGCCACGACCTCGGTGCAGGCGGTGATGCTATCGCGCGACGGTCTGCAATGGGCAGCGCCGGAAGAGCCGGCGCTCGAACTCCTCGAACGCATGCGCAACGCCAACGTCGATGAAATGGCCGTGATCACCGGCGGCAATCTCGTCGGGCTAGTGACTCGCGACTCCATCCTGCGCGTGGTGCAGACACGCATGGACCTGGGCCACGCCGGCCGGTAGCCAGTTGCAGATATTTCGACTTCAAATTCGTTCGATCTGAAATCATTCCACGATTTTAATTTCAAATCATTCAGCAGGGATCGGTCTAGCCACCGCGGGTGTGCATTTCGAGGTGCGGATCGCGCTGCAGTTCGTCGAGACTGACGAAGGCGCCGCGAAACCGTTCGGCTTTACGCTGCTCGGCGCCGCGATCGGTGCGCGCGCTCCATATGGTGGAAATCTGCTCTGCCAGGGCAGAGATCGAAGCGCCCGCGCGCAGTAGGGCCGCGCAGATCGGTGCCCGAAGTAGCGTAGAGGCAGCGATACCATTGGCCGTCGGCAGTGAGGCGGCTGCGGTTGCAACGGCTGCAGAACGGAGCCGTGGTCGAGGCAATGATGCCGAACACGGTGCCGTCTGGGAGGAAGAAACGCTCGGCCGGGGCGGCGCTGTTCTCGCTGGCTGGCACGATCTTCCCGTAACGCTGCTCGAGCCGCTGCAGCATTTCGGCGCGCGAGACGACGCGCTCCGGCAACCACTGCGTCGCGCCGGCCACATCCATATATTCGATGAAGCGAACTTCGGCAGCGTGGGCCCGGCCAAACTCAATCAGGTCGGTGAGTTCGTCATCGTTCACGCCGCGGACGATGACGGCGTCGAGCTTGGTGCCGGTGAAACCGGCGCGCTGAGCGGCCGAGATTCCGGCGAGCACGCGGGCATGGTCGTCGCGACGCGTCATCGCGCGGAAGCGATCCGGCCGCAGCGTATCCAAGCTGATGGTGACGCGATGCAGACCGGCTTTCCTCAACGCCGCAGCTTGCTCGTCCAAGAGCACGCCGTTGGTGGTCAGGGCGATATCGTCAACGCGTGAATTTGCCGCGATCATGGCCACAAGCTCGTGTAAGTCGCGGCGCAGGAGCGGTTCCCCACCGGTGAGCCGGATCTTCCGGACGCCGACGAACGCGAAGACTTCGACCACTCTGGTGAGTTCCTCGAAGGTCAAAAGCTCATCGCGCGGCAGCCATGTGTAATCTTCCTCGGGCATGCAGTAGAGGCACCGAAGATTACAGCGGTCGGTAACCGAGAGGCGCAGGCTCTCGAGGGGCCGGCCGAGAAGGTCGCGCACGGCGATGATGGGCGGGGCTGAACGCATGGTAACTCTGACTACATACTAGAGACAGCGCGGAACAGCGTCAACCTCTGCATCATCGCTCCAACTGTGGAGCCGGAGAGAGTGACCTTCCGCGGTTGCGCGGTTTTTGGGGAAACAGGCAGGCTTATTAGAATGCGGCTGCGCCGGCCTCGGCTACTGCGTGGTCCTGATCGCCCGAGCCTCCGCTCACTCCAATGGCGCCGACGACCTTGCCATCCTTCTTGAGCGGGATTCCACCCGCGAAGATCATGATTTTCCCGTCGTTGGAAGCATGGATGCCAAAGAACTGGCCGCCGGATTGCGAATGGGTGGCCAAATCCTTGGTGGAGATATCGAACGCGCGGGAGGTATAAGCCTTCTTTTGAGAGATATCAATGCTGCCGATCCAGGCTCCATCCATTCGGACGTGCGCCACCAGGTTGCCGCCTCCATCGACCACGGCAATGTTCATAGGCTGTCCGATCGCGGACGACTTTTTCTCCGCGGCTGCGATGACTCTCCGGGCGTCTTCCAGGCTGACCATCGAGATTTCCTCCAATTGCAGATTTTTCTGGCACTTAAACGGGCGTCATTCTGCGTTCGGGCAAAAAGGAAGTCAAATAAAAATTCCCGATTGTGAGAGCCATCGTCGCGACCAGCCGAATCTCAGCGGGACGGATAGAAATTTTGGATATGATCTATCGTAGTATTTTGTTCGACTTCTACTGGCTCGAGGCTTACATATAGCTGGGTTGTTCCCTGCTGCGGAATCGCTAGGCCGCCGAGATTTTCCACCCGGGATGGCGTGCGGTGACCTATCGATGGGCTCGGCTCAACCCTCGGGCCAATGATCGGTCGCAAACTTGAGTACTTAATCGCACTCGCACGGGAACGACACTTCGCGCACGCTGCCGCGGCTTGTCACGTGTCCCAGCCGACCCTCTCTGCCGCGATTCGCCAACTCGAGAACGAGATGGGTGTGCTGATTATCGAGCGCGGACCGCGATTTCACACGCTGACAAAAGAGGGAGAACGGGTGCTGGCGTTCGCGCAGCACATGGCCTCAGAATGCGAGCGCCTTCGCGAAGAGCTTTCTTCTGATCGCGGCCACGAGATGTTCGGGATCCTCCGCGTCGGCGTGATCCCGTCTGCGATCCCGCTGGTTCCGAAACTGACGACCCCTTTTCACCAGCGGCACGCGCGCGTGAACCTGCAAATCATCAATTCCAATCCACCGGATGTGTTGCGGGCGCTGGAGGAGTATTCGATCGATGTCGCGATTACGTATATCGACCAAGATTCCATTCGTTGTGGACGCAGTCATCCGCTATATGCGGAGAGCTACGCTCTGCTGACCCGCAAGGGGACCCTAGGCCCGGGCAAAAAGCAGATTTCCTGGGAAGAGGCAGCGCGATTGCCGCTGTGCTTTCTCGCTCCCGAAATGCAACAGCGCGGGTCGCTACCCGCTGGACTGTTTGGCCACGCGTCGCCGAACCTGCCACATATGGAGACGAACTCGGTCGACGCTCTCTATTCTCAGGTCCGGTCCGGAGCATGGTCGGCGGTGGTGCCGAGGTCGCTTGCGAGCATTGCCGACAACAGCGACGATCTCGAAATGGTGGCGCTGCCCAGGCCGGGCAGACCGGCTCGCGTGGGAGTCGTCATGCCCGATCGCGAGCTCTCTTCGCCGCTGGCCGAGGCCTTTTTCCGGATCGCCTTGAACGCAAAAATTCCTTGGGGCCGCCGCACCGCGAAGCAAGCGGGCTCGGCGTCTCACAAGGATATTTCATCGCCGCGTAAAAACTGAATTCCCTCGATTACAATCATCCGCGAGCCGCATCGGGAACGAGAAGCGCAGGGCACGCTCCAGGAATTTGGTTAGCGGGTTGCACCGGACTGAATCGCCAGCGCCAAGTATTGCAAGAGCGGGCCGGAGCCGCTGAAAACGTTTGGCGAGAAGTGCGGCCCAAAGGCCGTCATGTGGTCGAAGATCTGCGACTCGGTGTGCAGGTCCACATCCAAGCCCGCAAGGTACTGCAATCGCAGGTCGCGGTCGCGGTTTATGATCGCATCCTTAAGCCAGGGCTGGAAATCGGGACCCTGGCCAACGTAGGTCGAGAGAAGATCGGCCGCGGAATTAAATCCAACGTCGTGCAGCGACTGGGCCATGCGCACATACTCTGGACTTTGCAGGCGGCTTTCCATGCGATCCACGTCGATCGGGTTGGGTTCAACCTGGCCGAGCAAGACAACGTCATACCCCTGGCCCTGAGAAGAGTTGGCAAAAATGCTGCCGTTCGGAAAGACTTCGAAGAAAGTGGCAATCTCGCTTTTCACCGACGCTTCGTTGGTGTTGTAAAGCTGAACGAATAGGGTGACCACGCCGCCGGGATTGAGATGCCGACGCGCCAGTTCGAAAAATTCCTTGGTATAGAGAACCGCGACGCCCTTCACCCAGGGATCGAACGGATCGGAGGTGATGCCGTCAAAGGTTTCCTTGGTGGTGAGCAGGAAGTGGCGGCCGTCGTCGACTTGCATGTGGACGTTCGGCTGGTTGAGGACGTCGAAATTGTAGGCGTGGAAATACTGGGCGACTGCTTTGGCGACGAGCGGCTCGATGTCCACGATGGTCTCGCGCTCGAGGCGCGGTTCGATAGAAACGGCTCCGGCGGTGACTCCCGCGCCAAGGCCGATGACCAGAAAATTGCGCGAATTCGGCGGCACGAGCGTCGTCAGGTGGCCCAGCATGCGCTGCAACCGCATGTCTTGAAATTCCGTCGAGGCTTGAATCTTGCCCGCGCTGTGGTAGTTCAGAACGTCGCCGGCGCTGCGCGAGACGGCCACCGATGCGGTGAGCCCCTCGCCTGCGTACACGATCTGGCCGTGGCCGGTCTCGTCTACGTGCCGGCCATAGGCAATCAAGTCTCGCGGAACCGCAGGCACGCTCCAGATGAGGAGTCCGCCGCCCACGACGGCCATCACGAGTGCAGCGTAGAAAGGCGCGCTGGAGCGGGCGTAGCTTCGCTTCGGGAGAGGAGCGAGCGCGAGCAGCCCCGAGATCGCCGAGATCGCGATGAGCACTTGCTGGGAGTGGCGGCTGCCAACCGCGGCCACCAGCCAGAGGCTGGCTGCGAGCGAGCCAACGATAGCGCCCACCGTGTTCGCCGCGTAGACGCGCCCTACCAGGAGCCCTTGATCCTCCGTGGCCGGCTCGTGCGGCTGGGCCGGCTCTTGCTTGCGCGAGGCCGCAGCCGCCAGCGCCAGCGGAAAGCTGGCGCCCCAGAAAATCGCGGGAGGCAACACGGCCCAGACGCAACGCACAAAATCAAGCTGCATCCGCAGCCAAGGAGTGGCGGACAGGCCGGCGTTGATCGGCCAGTAGGGTAGCGAGCTCGCGAGTTGGTAGGCGGTCCAGGCCATTGCCCCGCACAACAATATTTGGCACCAGCCCAGCGCCGCACGGGGCCGCACCAATCGGCGTGCGAGTGACGAGCCGAAACCAGCGCCAATTCCAAGTCCGAGGAGGAACACGGCGAGGATAAGCGCGAAGGCATAGACTGTCGCGCCAAACAGAAGCGAAAGGAGCCGCGTCCAAATGACCTCTGCGGCCAGCGCCGTCATCCCGGAAAGGGCAATGGTCACGTAAACAATCCGCGTATCCAATGCTGTCCCGTGGCCAGACTCGCTGCTGGCGAACTCGTGCTCAGGCGCGACGGCTGGCTCGTAAGGAATGGCTCGAGCGATCAGCACACTGAATAGCGCAACACCCGCGTTGACCGCAACGGCAACATACGTGGTCGTCGCGACGTTGTAAAAGCGCAGCAGATAAAAGCCCGACACCAAGCTGCCAACCACCGCACCAGCGATGTTGCCCCCGTAGAGAAGCCCGATCCAGGAAACGCCCTCCGGCGTGCTCTCAACCCAGCGGGAAACTGCGGGCAGCGTTGCGCCCATCAAGAACGTAGGCGGCAGCAGGCAAACTCCCGCGACGATCCCGCGCAGCATCATGCCGAAAGCGTGCTGCCCGGCCCAGGCCGTGTACATGCCTCCGACCAGCGGCATGGCGAAGAGCAGCACCAATCCCAGGAGGCCGATTCCCAGCTCCATCAATGCGTAAGCACGCAAAGGATGATGCCGCGGCGAAACGAATCGAGGCATCGCCAGACTACCCAAGCACATTCCGCCCATGAACATGCCTAACAAGATGCCCAGCGAAATCGCCGACGATCCGATGACCAGTTCCAATAACTGGAACCAGACGATTTCATAGATCAGCGCCGCACAACCGCTGCACGCAAATAGCATGACGAGCGCGGGAAAGCGCCACGACGCTGGAGCAGCGACGGCCGCCGAATCTCGGTTCACTTCGTTCCTCTCGCTCATCGATACCGCATCTCTCATAACGCCAGCCTCGCACGCTGGAGCAAAGTCCAGTTCCACTGATGAAGCAGGGGGCTCCCGCTAGAAAATCAGACAAGCTCTAGGTTTCTTGGCCTCCCGGCAGGGTGAGAGTGTACCTCTTTGCGGCCACGCGTGGCTTGCAAAACGATGGTTGATCCGAGGCCGCGCCGGTTGATCCGGCGGGTTTGGCTTTTAGCTTAGCTTTATCCTTCGTCTTCGTATTGCGTTTTGAGGCGGGCGACCACGGTGGGATCGGCCAGCGTGGTGGTGTCGCCGAGCACGCGGCCTTCGGCGATGTCGCGCAGCAGGCGGCGCATGATTTTGGCGCTGCGCGTCTTGGGCAGCTCGGCGGCGAAAAAAATATCGTCGGGCCGCGCGATGGCGCCGATTTTCGCTACCACGTGCTGCTTCAGTTCGTCTTTGAGCGCGTCGCTGGCGGCGATGCCCTCTTTCAGCGTCACGAACGCCGAGATGCCCTGCCCTTTCACTTCGTGGGTCTTGCCGATCACCGCGGCTTCGGCCACCGACGGGTGATCCACCAGCGCGCTTTCCACTTCGTACGTGGAGATGCGATGGCCGGCGACGTTCATCACGTCGTCCACGCGGCCGAGCAGCCAGAAATAGCCGTCGGCGTCCACCTTGCAGCCGTCGCCGGTGAAATAGATGCCGGGATAGCGCGACCAGTATTGCTGCGACGTAGCGGTCGGGATCGCCGTAGATCGTGCGCATCATCGCCGGCCAGGGCTGCTTCAGCACCAGGTAGCCGCCGGCGCCGGCGCCGACGGGTTTGCCCTCGGCGTCCACCACTTCGGCGACGATTCCCGGGAACGGCCGCGTGGCCGAGCCAGGCTTCGTCGGCGTGATGCCCGGCAGCGGCGAGATCAGAATCATGCCCGTCTCGGTCTGCCACCAGGTGTCCACGATGGGGCAGCGCTCGCGGCCGATGTATTCGTGATACCAGATCCACGCTTCCGGATTGATGGGCTCGCCGACAGTGCCGAGCAGGCGCAGGCTTGCGAGAGAATGCTTCGCCGGCAACTCCGTGCCCCAGCGCATGAAGGTGCGAATGGCGGTGGGCGCGGTGTAGAAAATGTTCACGCCGTACTTGTCGATGAGCGACCAGAAGCGGTCGCGATCCGGAAAGTCGGGCGTGCCTTCGTACATCAGCGAGGTGGCGCCGTTGGCCAGCGGGCCGTAGATCACGTAGGAGTGGCCGGTGACCCAGCCGATGTCGGCGGTGCACCAGTAGACGTCGTGTTTCCTTGATGTCGAAAACGTAGTGGTGCGTGGTGGCCGCGCCGACCAGATAGCCGCCGGTGGTGTGCACGATGCCTTTGGGCTTTCCGGTGGTGCCGCTGGTGTAGAGGACGAAGAGCATGTCCTCGGCAGTCCATGGGTTCGGCGGCGCACTCGGTCGGAGGCGCTCGCCACAAGTTCGTGCCACCAGAGGTCGCGGCCCGGCTGCATGGTGATCTTGGCGGCTTCGCCGACGCGGCGCACGCACGACGACTTTCTCGATCGTCGGCGTGCCGCGCAGCGCCTCGTCCACGCTGGCCTTGAGCGGCACCACGCTGCCGCGGCGCCAGGCGCCGTCGGCGGTGATGACCACTTTGGCCTTGGCGTCGTTGATGCGTTCGCGCAATGCCTCGGCGGAGAAACCGCCGAAGACGATGCTGTGCGGCGCGCCGATCTTCGCGCAGGCGAGCATGGCGATGGCCAGCTCGGGAACCATGCCCATGTAGATCGCGACGCGGTCGCCCTTGGCCACGCCCAGCGAGCGCAGCACATTCGCGAAGCGGTTCACCTCGCGCTCGCAGCATTCCGTAGGTGAGCACGCGCGAATCGCCCGGCTCGCCTTCCCAGATGATCGCGGCTTTGTTGCGGCGCGCCGAATGCGCGTGGCGATCCACGCAGTTGTGGGCGACGTTCAGCTTGCCGCCGACGAACCATTTCACCCAGGGCGCTTTCCACTCCAGCACCGTGTGCCACGGCGTGAACCAGTCGAGGCGCTGGGCTCGCTCGGCCCAAAACGCCTGCGGGTCGCGCGCGGCGCGTTCGTAGATCGCGGGATCGGAGGCGTTCGCCTGGCGCCGAAACTCCTCCGAGGGCGGAAATACGCGGCGCTCATCGAGCAGGGCGGACAGACTTTTTTCGTCGCTCGCAGACATGAGGGAACCTCTGGGTGGAATCGGCCCGGCCTGCCGGGCGCATTGCGCGCGGCTGCGGGCAGCCTAGAATGTGCGAGCCGAACGGGGTTGTCAACGTTCCGGCAACGCGCTGTGTCCATCCGCGTGTCGCTGTGGTTAGCGGTTTAGGGATGCGTCATGTCCGCGGGGCGTACCAAGGCGTCGAACTCTTCGCCGGTCAGGTAACCAAGCTTAAGGCAGGCCTCGCGCAGGCTGAGATTTTCCACGTGAGCGCTGTGCGCTACTTTGGCGGCTTTGTCGTAGCCGATTTTCGGACTCAGCGCCGTCACCAGCATCAGCGAATTCTGCACGTACTCGTCGATCTTTACGCGGTTCAGCTTGATGCCGCGCACCAGGTGATCCACGAAGAGCTGAGAGGCGTCGGTGAGCAGCGTCACTGAGTGCAGGAAGTTGTAAATGATCACCGGCTTGAAGACGTTTAGTTCGAAATTTCCTTGCGAGCCGGCAAAAGCGATGGCCGCGTTGTTGCCGTGAACCTGCACGGCAATCATGGTCATGGCTTCGCACTGTGTCGGATTCACTTTGCCCGGCATGATCGAGGAGCCCGGCTCATTTTCGGGGATGAACAGCTCGGCCAGACCGCAGCGCGGGACCGGAAGCCAGCCAGCGAATGTCGTTGGCGATTTTCATCAGCGAGCCGGCCAGCGTGTTGATGGCGCCGTGCGCGAACACCAATTCATCGTGCGCGGAAAGCGCGGCGAACTTATTGGGATGCGAGCGGAACGGCAAATGCGTGAGCTCGGCGATTTTCTTGGCGGCGCGCACGGCGAACTCCGGATGGGCGTTGATGCCGGTGCCGACGGCCGTGCCGCCGATGGCCAGATCGTAGAGTCCGTCGAGCGCCTTGCTCCAGGCGCGCGACGTCGCGCTCCAGCAGACTCGCCCAGCCGCTCATCTCCTGGCCCACGGTCAGCGGCGTGGCGTCCATCAGGTGCGTGCGGCCGATTTTGACGACGTCGGCAAATTCCTTGGCCTTGGCGTCAATGGCTTGGTGCACGCGCCGTACCGCGGGCAATCAGCGCGCATGCATGCGCTCGGCGGCGGCGATATGCATGGCCGTGGGGAAGGTATCGTTCGAGGATTGCGACATGTTCACGTCGTCGTTCGGATGAATCGGATTCTTGGACCCGCGTACGCCGCCAGCCAGTTCGATGGCGCGGTTGGAGATCACCTCGTTGGCGTTCATGTTGGTCTGCGTGCCGCTGCCGGTCTGCCAGATGCGCAGCGGAAATTGGTCGTCGAGCTTTCCGGCGATCACTTCGTCAGCCGCCTGGGCGATCAGCCGCGCTTTCTCCGGGGTCAGCTTGCCGAGCTCCTGATTGACCAGCGCCGCGGCCTTCTTCAGAATGCCGAAGGCGCGAATCAGTTCGGGCGGCATGGTGTCGCGGCCGATGTTGAAGTGCACCAGCGAGCGGGCCGTCTGCGCGCCCCAATAGACGTGGGAGGGCACTTCGATCGGGCCCATGCTGTCGGTTTCAATGCGTGTCGGTTTTTTGGCTGTGGTTTCGCTCATCGCTGGGTTTTGCTCCTCGCTCGGAAGCCGAAGCAGGAATGTAACCACACCCGACGGGCCGCAATCAAATGCCACGTGAAGGCTTGGTTCGAGATCGTGCAATTGGTACGCTAATCGCGGAATTCGCGGAGGAATAGCCATGGCACTCAACAAACGAGCACTCGGCAAGAGCGGCCTTGAAATCACAACGGTGGGCTTCGGCTCGTGGGCCGTCGGCGGCGGCGGTTGGTCCTTCGGCTGGGGACCGCAAGACGACGAAGCTTCGATCAGCGCGATCCGGCACGCGGTTTCGCTGGGCGTCAATTGGATCGACACCGCGGCGATCTACGGGCTGGGCCATTCCGAGGAAGTGGTCGGCCGCGCGATCAGCGGGATTCCGGCGCGCGAGCGTCCCTTCATTTTCACCAAGTGCGGGCTGATCGCCGACCGCGCAGGCCGTTCGACGTGGCCCAGCGCAATCTCAAGCCGGAGTCCATCCGGCGGGAATGCGAAGACTCGCTGCGACGGCTCGGCGTCGAGCGCATCGATCTCTACCAGTTCCACTGGGCCGATGCGACGGGCACACCGATTGAAGATTCGTGGCAAGAGATGGGCAGACTGCGGGAGCAAGGAAAAATTCGAGCCGCGGGCGTCTCGAACTTTGACGTTGCGCTGCTCGATCGCTGCGAGCGCGTCCGCCACGTGGATTCGCTGCAGCCTCCGTTTTCCCTGATCCGCCGCGATTCGGGCGCCGAGCTCATTCCCTGGTGCGCCGCCCACGATACTGGTGTGATCGTTTACAGCCCCATGCAAGCCGGACTGCTCACCGACAGTTTTGACGCCGGACGCGTGGCCAAACTCGCCGAGGACGACTGGCGCCGGAAAACCAAGGAATTTCAGGAGCCCAATCTGAGCCGCAATCTAGCGTCTGCGCGACGCTCTTCGGCCGATTGCCAAGCGGCACGGGACTTCCGTCGCGACGATCGCCGTCGCCTGGGTGCTGAACTGGCCCGGCGTGACTGGGGCCATCGTCGGCGCGCGCTCGGCTGAGCAAGTGGACGGCTGGATTCACGCGGGTGAGGTCACCCTCACGCCGCAAGACCTCGAGGAGATCGCCCGCGCCGTTGACGACCTGGGAGTGGGAACGGGACCGAGCCGCCCCAGCAGCCTGCAAGCCGCCAGCGGCAAACGATAAAGGGATTTCTGGCGCCTTATGCACGCAAGCACCGCTCCGCCATTGATCCGGCAGGGCGAACGGGATATGGTCTAGCGCAGGGATAAGAAAAGCCGCAATCCCGAATTGACCATGCTCGATCTTCTCAAGCGCTACGCCAAAGTTGCCTTGGGGCAGCCGTTCTCGCCGGCTTTGCTGAACGTCCTGGTCACTTCCGTGTGTGACATGCGCTGCACGCACTGCTTTTTTACCGAAGAGCTCGACGACGGGCCGCGCAAGAAGCTTCAGATGACCACTCGGGAGATTGAACAAATCTCCGAGACGCTGGGCGGCAATCTGGGCGTATTGATTTTGGCGGGTGGCGAACCTTTTACGCGAAGGGATCTGCCGGAAATCGCGCGAGCCTTCTACACCAACAATCGGCTGGAATCGATCTACCTGATCTCCAACGGTCAAATTCAAAAACGTATTTTCCCCGATGTCAGCCGCATCCTCCGCGAATGCCCGCGGCTCAATGTCACCGTGGGTCTGGGCATCGACGGCCTCGAAGAGCAGCACGACAAGATTCGCCAGAAGCCCGGATCGTGGCGCATGGTCGTGGACACGGCGCGCCAGCTGCAAATCATGAAGAAGGAATATCCACGGCTCGATGTGCAAACCTGCACGTGTTTCATGAATTCGAACCAGGACACGATTTTTGAGTGGTACGATTTTTTGAAATACGAGTTGCAGCCCGACAAGGTGAACGTGAACTACATCCGTCCCCCTGCAGCGAATCCCAGGGAACTCGAAATCGATCACGCACGGTACGCCGCGCTGACCCGCAGGATCGATGAAGATTCGCGCTCCGGCGCGATCAAAAACCATTACGCGGGCGAGATCGGGTTTTTCAAGGCTGCCCTGGATATCCACATGCACGGCTTGATCGCCAAGACGCAAGAGACGCAGCGGGCCCAGCTGACGTGCTACGCCGGAACCGCCGGGGGCGTGATCTACGACGAGGGAACGGTGTCATCATGCGAAAACCTTGCGCCCGTCGGGAATTTGCGCGACTACGATTGGAACTTCCGCAAGCTCTGGTTCTCTCCCGCCATGCAAGCGCGCCGCAAAAAAGTCGCCGACGGATGTTTCTGCACGCACGAATCCAACTGTTACTACCCGTCGCTGCCGCTCAATCCAAAACACCTGATCCAGATTAGGAAGTTAGAACGAGAGATGAAAGACGCGCGGGGAACGGTGGAGCTTCACTCTGCTTAACCGCTAGCGCAACGCCTCATCTGGCGCGCCGCTTTTTTGGCAAGCGTTAAGGCTTCAAGCCCGCGCGTGGGTCTGCGCCCGTGCCCACAGCTTGGGGCTTCGGCAACTGCGACGCATCCCATCCGCCGCCGAGCGCTTCGATCAATTGGACCGTCGCGGTCATCTGTTGCCTGCGCAGGCCAACGGCCGTCTGCTGATTGCTCAGCAGCGTGGTCTGCGCCGTGATCACGTTCAAATAGGGGTCGATTCCAGCGCGGTAGCGATCGTTCGCGACTACCAGGTTTTTTTGAGCTGAATCGATGGCCTCCGCTTGCTGCTGAATTTCGCGCGACAAGATGCGCAGCGCCGCGAGATTGTCCTCCACCTGTTGAAACGCGGTCAAAACCGTTTGGCGATAATTCGCGACGCTCTGGTCGTACAGCGCCTGGTACTGCTGCAGGGTTCCCCGGCGCAGGCCGCCGTCAAACAGCGTTTCCGACAGCGTCGGCCCGACCGACCAGAAGCGGCTTGGCCAAGTGAACCAGTCCACGATGGAAGATGAGCCGAGGCCCGCAGTGGCGCTGAGCGTCACGTTGGGATAATACGCGGCGCGCGCGATTCCGATTCGCGCGTTGGCCGCCGCGACCAAGCGTTCCTGCTCGGCGACATCCGGCCGCCGCTCCAGGAGTTGCGCTGGAACGGCAAACGGCACGTCGGGAGAATTGGTGTCGAGCGGCTTGACGTCCAGCTCAAACGCCGCAGCCGGCTTCCCGACCAGCGTGGCCAGCGCGTGTTCAAATTGCGCTCGCTGAATGCCGAGGTCGGTGTCGGCGGCTTGCGTGGCTTGCAGTTGGGTTGCCGCCTGCTCGACCGATTCATCCGAAGTGATGCCGGCGCGAAGCTGAATCTGCGTGAGGTCCAGCGAGTCGCGATACCCGGCGACGGTTTGATCGAATAATTGCTTCAAGGCATCCTGCGCGCGCAGCTCGAAATAGTCCACGGCGACTTCGGCTTGGACGGTCAGGCGCACGTTCTCGAGGTCGGCGGCGCTAGCCTGCGCGGCAAGCGCGTTGGCGTTGACCGTGTTGCGAACGCGGCCCCAGAAATCGGGCTGCCAGGAGGCATCGAAGGGCAACGTAGTATCCGGTAAACGAGGTGAGTTCAAACGTAGAGCCGGAAGAGGAAGATCCGGAGGAACCGCCGCCAGCCTTGAATCCGCCAAATTCAGCGGACGAAGGTCGCGAGTTGGTAATGCTGGGGGCTGCCGCTACGGTCGGATAATACTGCGCGCGCGCCTGCTTGACCAAAGCGCGCGCCGCCAGAAAATTCTGCGCGGCCGATGCAACGTTTTGGTTCGAGACGCTGACCTGTTCTTCGAGGGAATTAAGCTCGGCGTCGCCGAAGGTCTCCCACCATTTACCTGGAATCGTGGCGTCGCTCGGCTGCGCCATTTTCCACGGCTCGGTTTCGTAGACGTTTTGGGCCGTCGGGCTCCTTGTACGCCGTTGGCGCTT
Source organism: uncultured Acidobacteriota bacterium (assembly GCA_963818345.1). GTDB lineage: Bacteria > Acidobacteriota > Terriglobia > Acidiferrales > UBA7541 > Palsa-189. The sequence goes on from CAWFRX010000011.1 coordinate 378,048, forward strand.
GCACGGTGGGTGTTTGGTACCTCGGGCCGACGCTGCAGCCACAAAGGGCGAGCACGACAGCGAGCGCGGCTAGCGGGCCGGAGCGTACGTAGAATTTTTCCGCGTGCCTAGTCATGAGGCTCCGCCTTTCTGCACAATCATGATGATATTGGCGATCCATTTTGGGGGCGGCTCTGGCTTTTTGCAGCTCTGGCGATCAATCGTTGCCAGCGCTAGGAGCATGCAGCGCAGCAGTTCCAGCCTGCGGGGCTTGCACGGGATGCGAACGGAAGAAGCTGCTCCGATTGAGCACCTTCTCCTGAAACTCCTCGAGGTAAAGATAGATCGCCGGCGTGACGTAGAGCGTGATGAACTGCGAGACGATGAGTCCGCCGACGACCACCAGGCCCAGCGGCCGCCGCGAGGAGCCGTCCGCGCCGAAACCCAACGCGATCGGAAGCGCGCCCATCAGCGCGGCCATGGTGGTCATCATGATCGGGCGGAAGCGCTCCATGCTGGCTTCGTGAATGGCCTCGTGGTCCGGGAGTCCCTGCGCGACGCGCTGCTGGGCGAAGTCGACGATCATGATTCCGTTCTTTTTCACGATGCCCATGAGCATGAACATGCCGATAAAGGCGTAGAGCGAGGCTTCGGCGCCGAAGATCTGCAGCGTCAGAAGGCCGCCGACCAGCGCGACAGGCAGAGAGGAGAGCACCGTGATCGGGTGCAGGTAGCTCTCGTAGAGAATCGCCAGGATCACGTACATGACGAAGACAGCCAGCACCATCAGGATCGTGAGGCTGGACACCGTGTCGCGAAACGTCAGGGCTTCGCCCTGCAGGCTGCCTTGCACGTCCGGCGGCAGAATTTCCTTGGCGGCGTTTTCGACAAACTGCGTGGCCTCACCGATGGTGTAGCCCGGCTTCAAATTGAAGAAGAGCGTGACGCTGGTGAACTGGTTGATGTGGTTGACTGATTGCGGCCCGACGAAGGAACTCCATTTGGTGACGGCGCGCAGCGGAACCATGCGCTAGCCCATCGTCACTCTTGATGTAGAGCAGACCGAGATCCTCGGGGTCGGCGCGGTCGGCGTCAGCCACTTCGAGAATCACCTGATACTGATCGTTGGGTTTCTTGATCAGGTAGGTGTAGTTCTGCGAGTAGGCGTTGTGCAGCAGGTTCAGGATGCGCGATTCGGAAACGCCGTAGAGCTTGGCCTGGTCGCGCAGGAGCTCGACTTGGAGATTCGGCGTGTGATTGAACAGGTCGGAAGTGACGAACAGAAAGCCGGGATACTGAAACATCTTCTGCGTGAGCTTCCCGGCGACGGCGTAGACCTCCGGCGGATCAATACCGGAAATGGAGTAAGCGAATTGCCCCTGGATGTTAGCCGTCGCTCCGGTGCTGATCGAAAGAACGGGATTGGGCTGAAGGAAGGCCGCGGCGCCGGGAATTTGCGTATTGATCGCACCCATCAATTGCCCGGCGACCGCAGCGATCGGCGGCGCGTTGCGAAGGATCTTTCAGAAAGGCGATCAGGAAGCCTTGATTGCCGGGAAGAAAGGCGCTGAATTTCCGGTCATGGTGAAGGTCATGTCCACGGCGGGATTGGCGTGCAGGGCCTGCTCGGCCTTTTCCTGGTCAGGCACGCATCTCATCGGGCGAGGAGCCCTCCTGGGCCACCATGACGCCACGAATGAAAGAGCTGTCGCCGACCGGCAGGAACGCCTTGGGTACGGTATAGAAAAGGTAGACTGTCCCCACCAGGCAGACGACCCAAGTCAGCGCGGAAATCCAGCGGTGGCGCAGGAAAAACCAGAGAGAGCGGCCGTAGAGCGTTGAGCACGCGACGCTCCACGCCGCCGATGATGCGCTCGACCCAAGTCTTTTTGGCGCCGGCACCGCGCTGGCCGAGCAGCCTGGCGCACATCAGCGGCGTAAGCGTCAGCGACACGATGCCGCTGGCGAAAATGGCAACGATGATGGTGATGGAGAATTCGCGGAAGATGCGCCCGACCAGGCCGCTCATGAACACCAGCGGGATAAAAACGGCGGCCAGCGAAATGGTCATGGCCAGAATCGTGAAACTGATCTCGGTGGCGGAATTGCAGCGTGGCCTCGAAGGCGCTCTGGCCCGTCTCCATCAGGCGGACGGTGTTCTCGAGAAACACGATCGCGTCATCCACCAGGAATCCGATGGCCAGCGTTAGGGCCATCAGCGAGAGGTTGTCCAGGCTGTAGCCCAGCAGGTTCATGACGACGAAGGTAAGCAGCAGCGACAACGGCAGAGCCACTGCGGGAATCAGAGTGTCGGTGGCGCGGCCGAGGAACAGGAAAATGACCAGCACCACCAGGCCGAAGGCAATGTACAGCGTGGTCTGAACGTCGTCGACGCTGTTCACGATCGTCTGCGACTGGTCGTAGATCGGCACGACGTCGACGGCGCCGGGAAGCTGCGCGCGTACGCTCGGGAATGATCGCGCGCACTTCTTTGGCGACTTCAACGGCATTCGAGCCGGCCCGGCGGAATACGCGCGACCACGACGGTGGCCGAAGGCACCTTCTGCCCGCGCATCCAGAAGCGCATGTTCATGCGCTCGTCCTGCAGGCTGTTCTTTACCTGGGCGATGTCCTTCAGGTAGACGGGCGCGCCGTTGCGCTGGCCGACGATGAGATTTTCGTAGTCTTCGGCCTCGTTCAACTGACCTTGCGGCTGGAGCAGAAAGGTTTTGTGCTCGCCGTCAAACTGGCCGGCGCCCGGTGTAGGCTAGTGCCATTTTTGATGGCCGCGGCCAGATCGTCGATGGTGATGTTCCCGGGTGGCCATGGCCGAAGGATCGGCCTTGATGCGCACGGCCGATTGCGCGCCGAATACCGTCACCTGGCTGACGCCCGGCAGAATGCTGATGCGCTCGCCTACTTGCGTATTGGCGTAATCGTAAAGCTGCCCCTCGGTTACGCTGTCGCTGGTGAGTCCGACGTAGATGATCGGCTGGTCGTTCGGATTCGTTTTGGTGAACGTAGGCGGGCTCGGCAGGTCCACGGGCAGCTTGCCGGTGGCCTGGTTGATGGCGGCTTGCACGTCGGTGGCGGCGCCGTCGAGGCTCTTCGAAAGGTCGAATTGCAGCACGAAACTGCTGTGGCCCGTGCCGCTGTTCGAGGTGATCAGCTCGAAGTCCGGGAATCTGCATGAACTGCCGCTCGAGAGGCGTGGCGACGTTGTTCGCCATGGTCTCGGGCGTGGCGCCGGGATAATTTACCGACACCTGAATCACGGGATAATCCACCGCCGGGAGATCATTCACCGGCAGCGTGAAGTAGGAGAGCACGCCGAACAGGATCGCCGAGACGGTCAGGACCACCGTCATTACCGGGCGGCGGATGAATGGTTCAGAGAGGCTCATGGCGCGCCTGCCCCGGTTGTTTGCTTGCCGGTCTCCTGTTTCGACGGACCGTCTGCCGGATTACCCGCTGCTGGATTGCTCCCCGGCGGCATCTGTGCCGGCGCATCGGTCTCGACGCGCACCTTGGCTCCGGGATGCACAGCTAGCTGCCCGGTGACCACGACCACCTCGCCGTCCGACAAGCCCTTGGTCACAACCACGTCGTCGCCTTGCTGCTGCCCCAGAGTCACCGGGCGGAGTTCGGCGGTGCCATCCGACTTGATCACGTAGACGAACGGGCCCTGCTGGCTGATCTGCGCGGCTTGGTTGGGAATCAGCACCGCTCCCTTGGCGGTCGCCAGAATCAAGCGAACGTTCACGAACTGGCCGGGCCAAAAATGGTGATCGGCGTTGGGGATCGTGGCGCGGAGGCCTACCGTGCCCGTGCCGTTCTGCACGGAATTGTCCAGGAAGGTGAGCTCGCCGCTGCGGCCGCCGTTTTCCGGGTCCGATGGAATGCGCACCAGCACCCTCAGGCTTCCGCGATCCATCTGCCGCCGGACTTCCGGCAGATCGGATTCGGTCACCGTGAAGTCCGCGTAGATGGGATCGAGCTTCTGAATCAGCAGCAGCGAAGTGGTGTTGGCCTGCACAACGTTGCCGACGTCCACCAGTCGGGCGCCGGCGCGGCCATCGATGGGCGAACGGATGTGGCAATACTCCAGATTGAGCCGGGCATTTTCGACGGCGGCTTCGGCGGCCTGCACCTGGGCGTCATCGAGTGCGACTGTGTTTTTCTTGGTTTCGAAATCGAGCTGCGAAACCGCGCGCGTGTCCGCGATGCTCGCGTACATCTTCAGTTGTGTGTTGGCCAGGTCCAGCGCCGCACGGCTCTGCGCCAGCTGCGCCTGAGCGGCGTCGAGTTGCGCCTGATAGGGCCGCGGATCGATCGTAAAGAGCGGCTGATCCTTCTTGAGTTGCGCGCCGTCCTCGAACAATCGCTCGGTAATGCGCCCCGGAATTTGCGGGCGTGACGGTCACCGCCTCAAACGCGCCGCTCTTGCCGATCTCGTCCAAATAGACCGGGACATCGTGAGCCACGGCGCGCGCCCCCGTAACCGGGGGCGGAGGCATCTGGAAGGGCGCTTGGGCGCTGGTTTGCTTGCAGCCCGAGGCCGCGAGCAGTACAACCATAGACAAAACGAAACTCGGAATTGCGTATCGCGTTCTCATCGCACTCTCCGACGGATAGGTGTTTGATGAATTGATGCGCCGTTCGGTCGCCGGCCATTTGATTCATCGTTGATTTTTAGGGTTGATGATTTTTCGGGCCGCGTTTCGCGCTTGCCGTCCACCGTCGAGGATTCCGCTGCATGCAACCGCCAGAAGGAATCGACCACGTGCTGCGGCAACTCCGTCGCGACCGTTAATTGCATGAACCGCACATACAAGATCGGTCCCAGAAGTACGTCGAGCGCTAGTTCCACATCTAGACCCGCGCGCAACTCGCCCTTCTCGATTGCGTTGCGCAACAATCCGGCCAACTGCGCGCGGGGCCGGTCGACAATCCGCGCGCGAAACGCTTTGGCAAATGCGGGATTGCCGGCCGCGTAGCCGATCACCCGCGGCCAGACTCTGCTGAGCGCTTCCGGCTTCTTGGTGTGCGCCAGATGCCGCAGCAACCCGGCAACGTCCGCACGAGAATCGCCGGAATCGAACACGGGTAGATCGCATTTCAAGCGGCTGATCGCTTCGATGCAGAGCACGTCCTTGCTCGCCCAGTGCTTATAGATGGTGGCTTTGCTGACCCCGGACACCTGCGCGATTTCGTCAACGCTGGTGCCCTCGATACCGCGATCGGTCATCAATTTCAAAGCGGCGCCTAAAACCGCCTCGTGGGCTTCGGTGCTGGGCACTCGAGACATGGATTCGTCCGCCTTGGAAAATTGCCGGCCACGAACCATCGCGTGCGCGGCATAACCGTTTCGAGGAGCGAATACTATACCGTTCAGTTTAGTTTGTCAAAACAATTAGCAACTCCGCCCGGCCGGGATCCAAGGAGGAGGGGAAGAGTGCCCAAAACATACAGCGTCGTCGCGCGATTTCGAAATTGTCGTTTGCTAGAATGCCGTGCATGCGATTTTTTTTCGATGACGGCGGTCGATCCGCGGCCGGCTACTGCGGCAAAACCGGCGATTGCGTCTGCCGAGCCATCGCTATAGCCAGCGGGATGCCGTATCAAACCGTTTACGATCTGCTGAACGATCATTCTCAGCAGGAACGCATCACGCGAAGGCGCACCAAGCGGGGCAGCGCCAGAACCGGCATTCACAAAGACACCACGCGCCGCGTCTTGGATTCGCTTGGATGGCGCTGGACGCCAACCATGTCCATCGGCTCGGGCTGCAGGGTGCATCTGCGAGCCGATGAATTGCCGCGCGGGCGATTGATTGTCAGCGTCTCGAAGCATGTGGTTGCCGTGGTCGATGGCGTGATCCACGACACACACGACTGTTCTCGGCACGGAACGAGATGTGTCTATGGCTATTGGAGCAGGCCGTGATTCCGAACGCGCCGATCGATGCGGGCTTGTGTGCGACCTGTTCGCATTCTCGGCAAGTCGAGTCTGAACGAGCTTCGACGTTCTACTTGTGTGAGCGATCCGCGAGCGATCCGAGCTTCCCGAAGTATCCGCGCTTGCCCGTATTGAAATGTTCAGGCTACAGCGCAACAGTTTGAGAGCGTCGCTGTATCGATGCGGAAGCGAATAATTCAGGGGGCGGCCCAGGTCCAACTACCGAACGCTGCTCACAACACCTAACTTGTCGATTATGGAAAAGCACCGACAACATACAAGCACATATTTAGATTTCACGGGCGGAGTTGGGCACAAAACCAAGGCATTTTCTCTGAAGTTCCATTCGACAAAGCCTGCGCCATCCCTTTCGCAAGGCCAGCGTGCTCGGGCACGGTTCGGGATGAGGGCTTCTCGGGACTTGGCTCGGTGGGGTATCCTTTTGGTCCGGGTAAGGATGGAAGCCGCAGAATGCGATGAGACCCAATCGAAGGTGCCAGTGGGAGTTCTAGGGCGATTTTTCCGTCATGCGTAACGGCAAAACCAGTCGGCGGCGGTAGAAAAATCGACATGATTGATTTCTCAAGAATATCTTCTGGGAGTTGGATTGGACGCTTTGTGCGCGCACCGTTAAAACTCATTCCCAGGCAGTCCGTTGTACCAATCCTACAGGGACCACTGCGAGGGAAGAAGTGGATCGTCGGATCAGGGCCGCACGGATATTGGACTGGGTGTTTTGAGAAAGAGAAGCAATTAGCGTTCGCCCGGGCTATCAAGCCGGACGACACGGTTTGGGATATCGGCGCCAACGTTGGTTTCTATACGCTGTTGGCGGCGTCTAAGGCGCGCGAGGTATATGCCTTTGAGCCGCTCTCAGACAACGTGCACGATCTAGAACGGCACCTCTCGCTCAACAACGTAGACAATACGAGGGTGTTCGAGGTCGCCCTAGGGGATAAGGATGGCAAATGTAATTTTGATCCATGCGTTAGCAGGTTGCAGGGATATTTGAGTGACGACGGAGGAATGTCGGTTACTGCGCGAACGATTGATTCGCTGACGCATGAGGGGCTGGAGCCTCCAACGCTGATTAAGATGGATATTGAGGGGGCGGAGGTGAAGTGCTTACTGGGAGCACTGGAAACAATAAGGCAGATGAAACCACGTATCTTTCTGGCGGCGCACTGGGGCAGGACGAAAGGGCCATGCATGGCCATCTTGACAGCGCTCGGATACCAATTCGACCAGATTGGCGACGATGCGGAAGACCTAATTTGCACGTTCGACAGCGTTCCAGTCCATACACTTCATTGATCGCCTTTGAGGCTAGCTCTCTCGCGTTGCTACCACTCTCCATATTTCGATGTAGGTCCTGAGACAGTGTGGACTGGCGGCCTTCAATGCCGCATAAATCGGCTTTCTGCGCCGCAGACAGTCCGCATGCCTCGCTTCGGTAAGAAAATAACTAGCCTCCTAGAAAGAACCAGCATGCCAGGCGGTGTCGTATCAGCCGGTTGAGCTGGTAGGGCGTCTCGGAATCTGAGGAGCTTCGCGGGCGATTTCGAATGCACCCACCACAACATCCTCAGCCATCAAATCAATGGAGGGTAAGATGCAACTGCCGTGGGTATTCATCTTTTGGATGATGGTTGCTGCTTATGTTGTCCATGTCCTGGATGAATCGCTATTGGGCGGGAGCTTCGTGGAAAAGGTCAAGGAGCACTGGTGGCCGGACTATTCGTGGACCAAGTTCTTTTGGTTCAACGCCGTGTATTTCATGATCATGATCGCCAGCATCATTTTCTACGATTTTTTCCAGGGATTCTGGATCATTCTTCCGCTGGCCTGGCTCATCGAACGCGCGTGCAACGGGCTTTGGCATTTGTGGTGGACGGTGCACTTCCACGAATACTCGCCTGGCTTGGTCTCCAGCATCCTGATGTGGATGAACCTCTACTTCGCTCTTCGTTACACCCCGACTCTGCCGACCCCGGCGATCACAGTTCCGGCACTCGTAATTGGCCTTGTAGCCGCGGCGTTTCTAGCATTCTTCATTCCGCTCGCGAAGGGCGGAGGCCAAAGAATTCCCCGAGCGGTAAAAAGTGCGTAATACGTAGTTAAACCGTGGGCCGCCCGAAAATCGGCGGACGGATGTTCGCTAGTCCGGTGGAGCCGGCAGGAATTATCGGGAGGCGGTTTTTGGCGCGCCAGGGCACTATAAGAAAGCGTTCACGGCGGATTGAGGGGTAGCCCGCGTCCGCGGATTGACCAGGCGTTTCGCAATTGAGGCGCCGCATGATTGGATAGTCGGGGGGTATCGAATTCGCCTTTTATCACAGGGCAAGGCGACGGCTGAAGCGCGAACTAGACCGACGCCACTGCTATCTGTGGAAGCACGCTTCGCTCGTCCAGGACGCTCGTTAACTTCTTCGATTGTGAAGTCTTCACCAGGATGTTTCAGGAGTGCCGCTCGGTCTGCGGCTACTTCACGTGAGTCAAAACACTCCCAATTCTGGAGCTTTCCGTTCCGGCGAATATGAAAATGGGGATGCGAGGAAATATCGGGATTCACACGGCCGTCCGATATTCCTCTTCCATCTCTCTGTTTATCTGGTTAAGCACTTCCTCAATTTGTTTTTTGGCCATGCCAAAGCTTCTCAGGTTGCGTCATCATCCTGACTGCCCTTTAGGATAAAAGACGTAAAGAGCGATGTCTGTGCATATTGGCACACTCGCAATTTCGTTTTGAATTCCGCGCATACGATTCCGCGGCGAGGTACCCCACTCGGCCCGGACAGTTGGCACCGCCATAGTGCGATGCAAATGCTTGCTCGGATTTAAGAGAGCACGCCAAATTGGCAAGACGCTCTGAAATTAGTGCCCGGTTGACACCACAATGAGCGCGGCGGATTTTTTGCGGATCGTGCCAGCGTGGCAGCGACGCCAGAGCTAGAAACCCTCGATTTTGTCGGCAGAAATTAGTAGGAGAGGCGACCCAGGTCAAGCCGCCTCCCCTATCGTCCCCGGTGAGAGACGCATCTCAGCCCGTCGGAGGAAGGCTGAGATCTTTTATGTACTACCCTGCTCATTTAGAACCCTTAGGGGGCAAAACGGTTTCGACAAAGTTATAGTTTCTCACAGCTAATATAAACGCCCAGTTACGGCCCGTTTCGCCGGGTTACGGCCCGTTTTGTCCTCCCGACTCGAAGCCGCCGGTGGCTGCACAGCGACCCTCACGTTACAATGACGCCGTGATGTCTCCGGCACCAGCGCCTTCCGACGAAGATGTCCTGAGTTTTCTCGCTGGATTAACGCGACCCGCCAGTCCCCGCGAAATCGCCACCGGTCTGCGGTTGCGTCATGCCGGGCGGCGAGCGCTGCCCAAAATCCTGTCGCGACTCAGGCGCCAAGGCTTGGTGCAGGAGGCCCGTGGACGCTTTCAGTTACAAAAAGATGGAGCCCGCGGCAAAGAGAAATCGCCCGCGCGGCAGGGAGAGCGATCGGGCGAGTGGCCCCCCGCGCCGCCCTCCGAGCCATCGCCGAAGCCCTCGGTGCGCGATCCCAATCTGCTGACCGGCCGACTGGTTGCGCACCGCGATGGTTACGGTTTCGTCGTGCCCGAAACGCCGCGGCGCGACGTCGATGGCGACCTCTTTATTCCGCCGGATCAGTTGGGCGACGCGATGCACGGCGATCGCGTGATTGCCCGCATCGAGCAGCGCCGCCCGCCACGGCCAGGCGCGAGCGGCGGGATCGGCCGCGCAGAGGGGCGCATCGTCCGCGTCCTGGGCCGTGCGCACCCAACCGTTGTCGGCCTATTCCGCTACGGCCCTCGCGGTAACGTGGTGCTGCCCTACGAAGCGCGTATCCTCCAGGAGATCGTGATTCCCCCAGGCGAGGAGCTGACACCCGAGCTACAAGCAAAAATCGCCGCGCAACCTGCCAAAGGCCAAGCGGCGCCGCACTTCCCAGAACTCGACGGCGCGGTCGTCAACGTTGAACTCACGCGTTTCCCGCGCGGAGGCGTGGCCCCGGCGGGGCGTGTGCTCGAAGTGCTCGGCCGCCCAGGGGAATTCGGCGTGGACATCGAGATCCTCATCCGCAAGCACCACTTGCCCCATCGCTTTCCGGAACAGGTGCTGGAGGAGGCCAGGCGGGCGGCGCGGCCGGTGGCCGATGCGGAGCGCGACGCTCGGCGCGATTTTCGCCACCTGCCGATCGTCACGATTGATGGCGAGACCGCGCGCGATTTCGACGACGCCGTGTACGTCGAGCGGCGCCCCGGCGGCTGGCATCTTCAGGTGCACATCGCCGACGTTGCGCACTACGTGCAGCGCGACTCGTCGCTCGATCGCGAAGCGCGCCTTCGCGGCACCTCGGTCTATTTTCCCGATCGAGCCGTTCCCATGCTTCCCGAAGAGCTGTCGAACGGCATCTGCTCGCTCAACCCGCGCGAAGACCGCTTGGTCATGAGCGTGCTCCTCGACCTCGACCATTCCGGCGAAATAACCTCCGCGGAATTCACGCCCGGCGTGATTCGTTCGGCTGAGCGCATGACCTACACCGACGTCAATCTGGTTCTCGTGCGTGACGCCGAGGTGACGGCAAGGTACGCCAGCCTCGCGGAACACTTCCTGGCGATGCGCGATCTCGCCGTGATCCTGAACCAGCGCCGCAGCCGCCGCGGCTCGATGGATTTTGACTTGCCGGAACCCGTGCTCACCTTCGACGTCGAAGGACACATCACCGGAATCACGCGCAGCGAACGCAATATGGCGCACCGGCTCATCGAAGAATTCATGCTGACCGCCAATCAGGCCGTCGCGCAGTATCTCGAGCACCGCGGCTTTCTCTCGCTGCATCGCGTTCACGAAAAACCCGATCCCAAAAAGGTCCTCGAATTCGAAGAGCTGGCTCACGCGTTCGGCTATTCCCTCGGCGTGCCGGGTCTGTCTGAACGGCTCATTCCGGTGCGGCACGGGCGCGTTGCCGCGCCAGCACGCGCGGGCCGCGGCGCTCAGCGAAGCAGCGGCGCCCGCCAACGGCCCATGGTCGTGTCGCTTCCCGGCTCGCAGGAGTTCGAGATTCGCCCGCAACACTACCAGCGCTTGACCCAAAAGATCGCCGGCAAACCGGAAGAGCGCATCCTCTCGTACTTGATGCTGCGATCGCTCAAGCAAGCCCGCTACACGGTGCAGCCCCTCGGTCACTTCGCACTGGCCTTTGACCAATACACGCATTTCACTTCGCCGATTCGGCGTTACCCGGACCTGGTCGTACACCGCGTTCTGAAAGCTGCGCTCGCCCATCCCGACATGCCGGGCGCCGATGCCGGCCCTTATCATCTCGGGGAATTGAGCGCGATCAGCGTCGAATCGTCCGAGGCCGAGCGGCGCGCCGATGCCGCCGAGCGTGAGCTCATGGCCTGGAAGACGGCGCAATTCATGGAGCAGCACCTCGGCGAGGAATACGACGCGCTGATTATTTCGGTGCAGAAATTCGGCGTCTTCGTCGAGCTGACGGAGATTTTCGTCGAAGGCTTGGTGCCCATCAATCGTTTGGAAGAGGAGACCGGCGAGCGCTGCCTCTACCTCGAGCGCGATCACGCGATCGTCTCGGGGCGCGGCGGGCACACGCGCGTCTGGCGCCTGGGCGATCAGCGTGCGCGTCGTCGCGGATCGGATCGATCCGATTCGCCGCCGCGTCGAATTCGCCTTGGTCACCTGACCCTCTTTCGTTGGCTGTAGATTTGCGTTATGGTCGTCTATCTTTTCTCGTCGTTGAACGAGGTGCATTTTGGCGAATCGCGCGTGTCCTGTTTGCGGAAGGATCGTTCCCGCCGGCGAGGTACTGGCATTCTCGGACCTTATGGAGTGCCCTCACTGCCACACGGCGCTGCAAGCGACAACCGGCGGCCGTTCGGTAGCGACTTGGCTGGGGCTTGCGGCAGGCTGGCTGACGTGGTGGCTCACGCGCGACGCCGGCGGCCCGCTCGGCGCCGTGCTTCCGGAACTCTACGCAATACTTGCCTTCGGCATCGTCTCACCCATTGTCCTGATATTTTCCGCAGGCCTCCAGATTGCGCCGGTCGCGCCCGTGGTGGATGTGATTCCGAGCCAGCTGGCCCATGGCGGCGGCCACCACTAACCTCGGTCCTACGGAGACTCGTACTCTCGTACTATTGTCGCTCCTTGCGCGCGCGCTCAGGCTGTCTTCATGGCTCGTTATTCAGATCTGCTGGGCCGCCGCGTCGAAGTCTACTATCGAGCCAGCGGGATGCTACTGCCGGCAACAGGCACGCTGGCAGCCGATTCCGGCAAGTCCATCTTCCTCGAAGAACACTTTGGCCAGCAGCGCCAAGTGAAGAGCTTCCGCTGGGAGATTCCGTACGAGTCGATCATCAAGCTCACGGAAAGTTCCCTGCCGCCTCCTGCCAGTCAACTCCCCGTCTGACCAAAATCAAGACAAACTCACTCTCGCCGCTGCCGGCGAGATCTCGCTGGCTTACTTAAGCGGACTCCAGACGTCGATTTCTCGCGGCAAAATTTGTTTCTTGCCGCCTCGCGCAAAGGTAGACTCACAGGCGCGCTTTTTTCTGGCGCCTTGCTGTCGATGCCTCAGGAGGGCACGTGGCGAAACCTGCGTTAGGTTTTATCGGCTTGGGTTTGATGGGCCGCCCGATGGCGGCGAATCTCGTGAAGGCCGGCTTCGCGGTGACAGTGTGGAATCGCACGGCCTCGCGCATGCAGCCATTGGTCGCGCTCGGCGCTCGCGCCGCGGCGAGCCCGCGCGATGCGGCCGCCGCCGCCGACATACTGATCACCATCGTCAGCGATCCACCCGCGCTCGAACAGGTGCTCTGGGGCGAACAAGGCGCGCTCTCGAGTCTGCGCTCGGGCAGCGTGCTGGTGGACTCGAGCACCGTCTCGCCCATGCTGGCACGGCGCGTCGCCGCGGCTTGCGCTGAGCGCAGCGTCGAGTTCCTCGACGCTCCAGTGACCGGCGGTACCTGGGGCGCGGAAAAAGGCGAGCTGACCATCATGGTCGGCGGCACCGCGGAGACCTTGGCTCGCGTTGAGCCCGTATTCGCGGCGCTCGCCAAGCGCTGGATTCACATCGGTCCGAACGGCACCGGCCAGACCGTAAAGCTAGCGATGAACCTGCTGCTGGCCCTCGAGGTCGACGCATTGGCGGAAGCCTTGGCGCTCTCCACCGCGGGCGGCGTGCCGGGCGAGCGACTGGTTGAGGTCATGCAAGCCAGCATGGGACGGGCGCCCGTGCTCGACGTAAAGGCCCCGCTCATCCTTCAGCACAACTACCCGCCCAGCTTTCCCCTTCGGCTGATGCACAAGGATGTGACTTTGGCGCTCGATCTCGCAAAACAATTGAATGTCTCGCTGCCCGTGGCAGGCGCGGCTTGGGAAGCCTATGACCAGGTGCTGCGCACCGCTCACGAAGACCTGGATTACGCCGCCGTCGCGCAGTATTACCAGAAATTCTAAAGGTTACCAGACAGCTCTTCTCTGCCTAGGCGACTGCAGGCCGTTGAAATTCGAAAAAAGCGGAAGCAAGCCGCTCAGGGCTTCGCCGTCGGCGGCAGAAAGCAAATCGGCAAATCGCGCATGGTGCGCAGTCCCGCGGCCGAATCGAGAATCGCCGGAATCACGTTGACCACAACGGCCGCCGTGGCCGTGTCGCCGTGGGTCCCGCCCGGTATCGTCAACGAGAGGTTCGGCTCGCCACGCAATTCGATGGTGTCTCGTGGCTCGGGTGCTCCTACATACATCTGCAACTCCATGTAGACCTTTTCTTCCCCGCCCGCGAGTCCGCGCGCAACTTGCCAAACTCCCGCCGCACTTCCCGCGGGGACCTCCAGAAATTCCGTCCGCACGTTCGCGGAAGCTACCCTCGGCTCGATCGTCTCGGTGATTTCGTCGACGCCCAAGCCGAGCGCATCCGAAACCATCGCCACCGATTCGGGCAAGCCGTGATGCTTGATGACGCCGGCAGCGACCTTTTGCCGGAACTCCTCGACGCCCAAGCCAGCGCCGACCTTTTGCTGGAGAGGCAGCCGGCGTTGTCCGGCGTCGACGATGCGCGTTACGCGCGCCGACGTGACTCGCTGCGCCGCCGCGCTCAGCGTCAGCACCAGCTTATCCATCACGAAGCCCGGATTGACGCCCGTGCCCACCAACGACACGCCCCAGGTCTTGGCCTCGGCATCGAGCTTGGCGGCAATCTCCGGATACTTGCGAAACGGGTACGACAACTCCTCGCAGGTCGAGACCACGCACGCTTCGGCAGCCAGGCAGGAGAGCAACTGATCGGTGACCTCGGGCAGCAGCGACGACGTCGCATGAACCACCAAGTCCGCCGACTCCTGCAGCATCTCCGCGGCGTCGGCGACCACTGGCACACCCCAAGGCGCGTCCGGCGCGCCCACGAGTTCGCCCAAATCGCGGCCAGCTTTGGCGGGATCGCTATCAATTCCGCCGATCACCTCGATCGCCTGCTTCCCGCGCAGCAAACGCACCAAAGCGGCGCCGATCGGGCCGACGCCGTACTGAATCACGCGGATTCTCTTCTTCACGCTCTCTCCTAGCTCTGGAAGCGCGCATCCCTTCACTCATCAGGTCCACTCATCGGGCCGCGCGACCCACTCGACAGCGAGCGAACAACATAAAGCAAAGCCGCGGGCCCTTCAACCTCTTTGCCGCTTCTTTGCCGCCTTGCCCGCGCAAGGCCTGCGCGGCATAATGCCGAAGCGCTCGAACCGAGCGGACAGTCTCCCGATGGGCGGGAGCCGGCAAAAACGGAGGAGCGCATGGCACGCACGAAATTGAATGACCAGGAAATCGCCGCGGGACTGGCCGAACTCCCCGGCTGGAGCGTCGAGCGTGGTAACCTACACCGGCGTTTTCGAGTTTCGCGATTTCGCGCAGGCTTTCGCATTCATGACCCGGGTGGCGCTGGCCGCCGAGAAAATGGATCACCACCCGGATTGGTCGAACGCCTGGAACAAAGTCGTGATCGACCTTTCCACGCACAGTTCCGGCGGCCTGACCCGCAACGACTTCGACCTCGCCGCTAAGATTCAGCAAATCTTCAGCACCTAACCCTAAATTCCATGCCAAGACAGATTGTCAAGCGCCGCTCTCGCGGTTTCATCTGCGTCAATGCTCACCCCGAAGGTTGCTGCCGCAACGTCGGCCGCCAGATCGCAGTCGCCGACAAGGCCGCGCTCGGGACGCTCGGCCGCGTACAACGTGCTGGTCATCGGCGCCTCGACCGGCTACGGATTGGCCTCCCGCATCGCCTCCGCTTGGGGCTACGGCGCGCGTACTCTGGGAGTTTTCTTCGAGCGGCCGCCCGACGGCGACAAAACGGCCACGGCCGGCTACTACAACACGGTGGCGCTGCACGAGTACGCCAAACGCGACGGCCTTTTCGCAGCGAGCATCAATGGCGATGCCTTCTCCGATGCGTGCAAACGCGAAGCCGATCGCCATCGTCCGCCGCGAACTCGCGCCGCTCGATCTGATCATCTACAGCCTGGCGTCGCCCAAACGCACCCATCCCCGCTCGGGTGTGGCTTACAGTTCAGCGCTCAAGCCCATCGGCCAACCCTTTTCGAGCCGCACCATCGAGCTCGATTCGGAAAAAGTGGTGGACGTCACGCCTGGCGCCCGCAACGGACAAGGAGATCGCCGACACCATTGCCGTGATGGGCGGCGAGGACTGGCGCATGTGGATCGAGGCGTTCGCCGGAGAAGGCCTGCTGGCGCCCGGCGCGCGCACGCTCGCGTATTCCTACATCGGCCCCGAGGTGACCTGGCCCGTCTATCGCGACGGCACGATCGGCCGCGCCAAGCACGATCTGGAGCAGACCGCGCACTCGCTCGATGCCGCGCTATCGGCCAAGTTCGGCGGTCACGCCTGGGTCTCGGTCAATAAGGCGGTGGTAACGCAGGCCTCGGCGGCAATTCCCGTGGTGCCTCTGTATATGAGCCTGCTCTCGAAGGTAATGCGCGGAAAAGGACTCGAGGAATATCCCATCGAGCAAGCCTGCCGGCTGTTTTCCGATTTTCTGGCCACCGGCTCGGCGCCCGCCACCGACGAAGCCGGGCGCATCCGGCTGGACGATCGCGAAATGCGTGCCGACGTGCAAGCGGAAGTGGCTGCGCTGTGGCCGCAAGTGACCACCGAAAATCTGCGCGCCCTCACCAACTTCGCGCAATTTCAGCGTGACTTCCGCAACCTGTTTGGCTTCGAGGTCGAAGGCGTGGACTACGATCAGCCGGTCGAGACGGACCTCGAACTGGATTAAACCTAGAACTGGACTAAACCTGGAACTGGATTAAACGCCGCGGGAATCTGCGCGCGCTCTCGAACCGCTCGCTCTCCGCCGCTAATGCACAGGCACACTTCCGCCTCGTTTGGGTTTCTTGACGATCATGAGCGCGGGGATCAGCACCAGCGGCCACGATGCTCAGCACGCGGAAATTGTCGATGTACGCGAGCATCATGGCTTGCCGTTCCACGCTTCCCTGAAGTAACGCATACGCCTGCCGCATCGCTCCCGAGCCGCTATGCGCGCCGAGCGCCGTCGTCGTGCCATGCAGCATCGCCCGCACCTGCGGATTGGCGGGACTGAGGTGCGCCGACAGACGATCCTGATGAAATTGCTGGCGGCGGTCGAGCATCGGTGGTCACAAAGGAAATGCCCATGCTGGCGCCGACGTTTCGCGCCAGATTGATGAGGCCTGAGGCGGCATTATTCTTGTCCGGCGGAAGATAGGAATACGCCACGGTATTGATGGGCACGAACAGAAACGCCAGTCCCGCGCCCTGAATCAGACGCGCCAGCGCCACCGTCTGGAAGTTGATCTGCAAATCGAAACGGGTCATGAAGACGAGCGACCCGGACAAAATCAATAGCCCGAACATCATCAAGTATCGTGGGTCTCGTCTGGCCAGCAGGTATCCAACCAGAGGCAAGCAGACGGATGATCATCAGTCCGCCGGGCATCAGCGCCAGACCGGCCTGCTCGGCGGGATAACCCAGCATGGTTTGCGAGAAGAGCGGAATCAGCAGTGTCGAGCCCCAGAGCACAAAACCGAGCATGAACATCAGCGCGTTTGCGGTGGCGAAGGAGCGGTCGCGGAAAAGTTTCAGATCGATGATCGGATGAGGCTGCCGCCACTCCCAGAACAACCACGGACACCAGCGCGATCACCGCGATGACGGTGAAGCTGCAAGATTAGGTGCGAGTCGAACCAGTCATCGCGCTGGCCTTTGTCGAGAACCACCTGCAGCGTTCCCAATCCCAGCGCCAGCAAGCCCAGACCGATGTAGTCGATGCTCCAACTCTTGCTGCGCCTTCTCGCCGCTCAGATGCGGCGGGTCGCTGATCAGCCGCGAGGTCAGCAGCAGAGAAATAATGCCGACGGGCACGTTGATGTAAAAAATCCAGCGCCAGCTATAGCGTGTCGGTGATCCAGCCGCCCAGCGTGGGTCCGAGCGCCGGCGCCACCACCACGGCCATGCCGTACACCGCGAACGCCATGCCGCGCTTCGCCGGAGGAAACGTATCGGCCAGGATGGATTGTTCGCTCGGCTGCAGCCCGCCGCCGCCCGCTCCTTGCAGCACGCGAAAGAAAATCAGCATGCCGAGATTCGGCGCCAGCCCGCACAAAAACGAACTGACCGTGAAAATCGCCACGCATAGTCATGTAGAAACGCTTGCGCCCGATGAGCGAAGAAAACCAGCCGCTCATCGGCAACACGATGGCGTTGGAAACCAGGTAGGACGTCAGAACCCAGGTGCTCTCATCGACGCCGGCCGAGAGGCCGCCGGCAATGTGCGGCAGCGAGACGTTGGCGATGCTGGTGTCCAGCACCTCCATGAACGTCGCGAGCGTCACGGTCAGCGCGATGATCCACGGATTGACGGCCGGGGGCACGTACGCCGCGCTCGGCCGGAAGCGCTGCGGCGGCAGCCTCGCTCATCTGCACCCACACCTTCGGCACGACGGACATTCCCAAGCGCAGCAAGTGGTCCTTGTTCTCGCCGGGATCGAGCACGATCTTGACCGGCACGCGCTGCACGACTTTCACGTAATTGCCGGTGGCGTTTTCCGGCGGCAGCAGGCTGAAGCGCGCGCCGCTGGCGCCGGCGATGCTATCCACGTTGCCGTGATACTCGCGCGAAAAGGCGTCCACGGAAATGGTCACGCGCTGGCCGGGCCGCATTTGCGCCAGTTGCGTTTCCTTGAAATTGGCGGTGATCCACACGTCGTCGAGCGGCACGATCGAGACCAGCGTCTGCCCCGGCTGCACGTTCATTCCCACCTCGACGTTTTTGCTCACCACGCCGCTGACCGGCGCGACCACGTGCAATACTGCACGTTCAGTTCGGCCTGATCGAGCGCCGCCTTCTTTTGCTGCACCTGCGCGAGCTGCGGCGCGCGCTCTGGCGCGCGTCGCTTCCACCTGCTGCGGGCCGGTGTGCGAATACGCCAGCGCCGCTTGGGCTTGCGCGACGCGGCTCTGCGCCTGCGTCACCTGCTGCTCGGCCGCGGCCACGTCGGCGCGCGCGGATTCCACCGCGGCTGCGTTGGCCTTGGCTGTGGCGTCGGACTGATCGTAGATCTGCTTGCGAGACTTCATCTTTGGCGAGCAGTTCGCGATACCGCGTCACGTCCGTCTTGCGCGCGCGTGTTGTTCGCTTCCGCTGCCTGCAATTGCGCGCGCGCGGCGTCAGCCTGCTTCTGCGCCGCGGAGATCGCGGCCTGCGCGCCCGCTACGTCCGCCTCCGACGACGATACCTGCGTGGACGGAGTTCACGGTTTCGACGGGCACGTTGAGATTCGAGGCCTGCGCGGCGGCCTCGGCGTCGGCGAGATCTGCTTTGGCGTGCTCGACGGCGACCTGGTAGTCGCGCGGATCGATCTGCACCAGCCGCTGGCCCTTCTCGACGTACTGATTGTCGTTCACGTTGACGTCCGTCACGTAGCCCGCGACGCGAGCGCTGATGCGCGTTGAGGTGGCCGTCCACCTGCGCGTCGTCGGTGGATTCGTAGGTGGCCAGGTAGCGCCACACGAAATACGCCGCCGACCACCAACACCAGGACGATCCCCGCCACCAGCAATAAGCGTGCCCGTGCGCGATGCCGGGGATTGCGACCCACGCCCTTCAGGCGCTGGCGTTCCGCTGGCTTCCGCCAGAGCTCGGCGGAGCGTCGTGTGCAACTTCCGTTGCGGAGTCGTATTTCGTTTGGTCGGCCATGGCTACTTTTCCTTCCAATATTGGCGGATGCCTCGCTCGGCGGTGCCGGTGGCGCGGGCCAGGCGGACTCGCGCGAGATTGTAAGCGTACAGGCTCGCGATGTAGGATTCGTTGGCGGTGGCGACCGTCTCTTGTGCTTGCACCACTTCGAGATTGTCGGTGGCGCCGGCGCGGAAGCGGTCTCGCGCTTCGGTCAAGCGTCTGCTGCGCCAGGTCCACGTTGCTCTTGGCGACGTTCACCTGATCGCGCGGCCGACTGCAAGTCCAGCAGCGCGTCGCGCACGTCCTGCTCGATTTGCGCGCGGAGATCGTCGACGCGCTGGCGGTCGCGGTCGAGTTCGGCTTGCGGCGATCAGAGCGTCGCCGTGCGCCTTGTTCCCCGCGAAGATGGGAATGTTCAGCGACGCGGCGGCCGTGAAGGTGCCGTGCGTTTGCGGGGCGTGGGCCCGACGAGGCCGTACTCGGCATCGGCCGTGACCGTCGGCAGATGCTCGGCCGGTGGCCGACCGGCGCGCGTATTCGGCGGCTCGCACCTGCGCTGAGCGCGCTCTGGAAGTCGGCGCGATTGGCGTAGGCCTGCTGCAGAGAATCGTCCAGGCTCGACGGCGTCGACGCTTCGTAGGGAGCGCGTATCGGTCAACGTGAATTCCTGCGCCAGCGGCAACCCGATGGTGCGCGCGAGCGCCAGTTTTTGCTTGGCGAAATCGTTGCGCGCCGCGATCCGTTGCTGCTGCCGCGACTGCAATTCCACTTGCGCGCGCAGCAGATCGATTCCCGCCGACGCGCCCACTCTCTTCAGGTCCACGGCCTGATCGTAGAGCGCTTGCGCGGTCTGCACCTGCGCTTCCGCGGTATCCACGCGCGACGACGAGGCAATCGCCTGCAGATACGTCGCTCCGACCACCAGCACCACCAGTTCCCGCAAATCTTGGTAGCTGAGTTTGGCGGCGTCCAGGCTCCGCGCTGCCGATCGCGCATTGTCCAGCGCGTGCATATCGACCAGCGAGTCGGACGCGTCAGCCTGCATGTCAAAATATCCGAAGGGACCGAGGACCAGCGGAAAGCCCGGAAAGCGCGCGACAATTTTCTGGAAGCCTTCTTGCGCCAGGTCCACCTGCGCGGCATGCTCGGACACGCCGGCGGAAACGTTGGGCAGCAGGAGACTGCGCTGCTTCCCACAATTGCCCCTGCGAGGACACCACCGAATCATTGCCCATCAGCAAGCCGAGGTTTTGCCGCAAGCCGCGGTCGATCGCATCGGAAAGAGAAAGCGGAAGAACTTCCGCGCTGGCGTTTCCAGTCGGCACGCTGCCGAGAAGCGGGTTCTGCGACGAAGTTTGCGGACGCCACCGCGATTCCGCCGGGCCATCGCGGGCCCGCGCTGCTCTGCGCCGAAGCCAAGCTAGCGCTCAGCCACAGCACGAGTGCGAAATTCCAGCCCGTCTACGAAACGACTTCATGATGGCCTCTTTCTTGGAGGACCGTTGCTTCGGGCTTCTCGCGCCTTCGCCCCGGCCCAGAACTGAGCGAATGTCCGTTCCAGGCAACGGGACAATTTTAGATTCGGTTGCAGAGCCCAAAGATACAGAACGCCGTAAAAGGCCTGCTGAAACAATAAGGCCAGCTCCACCGAAGACCAGTCCCGTCGAATCTCGCCCCGGCGCTGTCCCAGCGCCATCATCTCGCGAAGAACGTGTCGCCCGCGCGCGATGGTCGTCTCCGCCACGCTCACGATCGGCTCTTCGCTGAGCGGCCCCAGCAGCATGCAGCGAGCCATTCCACGGCTGCTGTCGCGGCTCCTCCACCAGGGTGAGTAACAGGTCACGCAGTAGGTCTCGGACGCGACTTGCGATTTGCGCTGGGCTTCGGCCAGCGCCGCGCGAAGAATATCGAGCCGGTGTTCGCCCATTTGCGTCAGCAGCCATTCCTTGGTGGGGAAATAATTGAAAAATGTTCCCTTGGCGACGTCGGCGGCTCGGGTGATGTCCTCGACCGTGGTGGCCTGGAAATCCGCGCGCGCCAAAAAGCTCGAACGCCGCCCGCATCAGGCGATTGCGAACGTCGGTCTTGTGCCGCTCCCGCCGGCCCAAGCGAGGCGGAGGCGGCGTACCGGAATGAGTGCGTCGGAAACTCGTCTGGCGCGGCATATAAATGACCAATGGTCATTTATGACCATAGGTCAATTCCCGGGGGCTGTCAAGCGAGGAAGCGCAGCGGATGCCCAATGAGGCCCTGGCGACGGCCGATGAAACCGAATCACGCCTCCTGCTGCGCCCTTGATTAAAGATGGCGCGCTTCGTTGACTTGCCGGACAGCCTCCCCTAAGATTTTCGCCTCGATGAAACCGGCCTCTCAGCGGATCCGTCCCTCCGTCCCCGGACCGCCCCGGCCAACTGCCAAATGACTGGAACCGTGCCTCTGGGAAACTGTAGTGCGTATTCTGAAGACGGCGATAGAATCGCCGAGCCGAATTGAAAGCGCAGGTGCGCCGGTCACGCGAATCTGGGAGCGAAGAAAAATGAATGAAACTGCCGCGGACAAAGTTGCCATCCGCGAGGTCATTGAAAACTGGGTGATCTGGCGCGACTCCGGCGATTGGGAGCGCTTTCGCAACGTCTGGCACGCGGACGGCCGCATGATGGCTACCTGGTTTCAGGGATCGGCCGAGGAATTCATGCGCGTTACCCAGGAGGGAATGGATCGCGGCGTGAGCATCTTCCATTTTCTCGGCGGAAGTTCGCTCGAACTGGCCGGTCAGCGGGCCGTCGCGCAAACCCGGACGATGATTTCGCAGCGCGCCCCAGCACACAACGTTTTATGCGATGTGCTCTGCATCGCGCGCTTCTACGATTTCTTCGAGAAACGCGAAGGGCGCTGGGCCATCGTGCTGCGTCGGCTGATCTACGAAAAGGATCGCATCGATCCGGTCGATCCGTCGCAGACGCTTTCGCTGGACGCAAAGCTTCTGGAGCGTTTCCCCGAAGGCTACCGACATCTCGCCTATTTGCAGACAAACATCGGCTACACGGTGAGACCGGACCTGCCGGGACTCAAGGGACCGGAAGTCGAGGCGCTCTATAACCGCGGCCAGCGCTGGCTCGCCGGAGACCCGCTCTGATGCCGCGACAGCGCAGCCGATGGGTCCCCATTGCGCAGGCTGTCCGGAATGCTTGTCCCGCTCACACAACCAGGAACCTAGCATGAAAGGACTTCCATGAAGATCGACCTGTTCTGCCATCTCTTCCCGAAAAACTTTTTCGACCGCATGCTCACCGTCTCCGGAAAAGACGCGCACATGCAAAAACGCATTCGCGGAATCCCCTGCATCGTCGATCTGGACGTGCGTTTCCGCATCATGGACCGCTTCCCCGATTACGTCCAAGTAATCAGCCTCGCGGCTCCTCAAATCGAAGTGCTTGGGGAACCGCCTTTGGCCGCCGAGCTGGCCTCGCTGGCCAATGACGGCATGGCCGAGCTGGTCGTCAAGCATCCCGACCGCTTCCCGGGATTTGTCGCCTCCCTGGCGATGAACAACATCGAAGCCTCGCTGGCAGAAATCGATCGCGCTGTTCTGAAACTGGGAGCGGCGGGAATTCAGATCTACTCGAACGTGAACGGCCGCCCGCTGGACGATCCCGAGTATCTGCCCATCTTCGAAAAGATGGCCGCCTACGATCTGCCCATCTGGCTTCATCCCGCGCGCGGTCAGAATTTCCCCGATTACCTCACCGAGAAAAAATCCAAATTCGAAATGTGGTGGGTCTTCGGCTGGCCCTATGAAACCAGCGTGGCCATGTCCCGGATTCTGCTGGCCGGCTATTTCGACCGCTTTCCCAACCTCAAAATCATCGCGCATCACATGGGCGCCATGGTTCCCTACTTTTCCGGCCGCACCGGCCCTGGAATGGATCAGCTCGGCGCTCGCACCGACGACGAAGATCTCAGCCTCGTCATTCGCCGCCTGAAAAAACGCCCGCAGGAATACTTCAAGATGTACTACGCGGACACGGCAACGTTCGGCTCCCGCGCGGCCATGGAGTGCGGCCTCGATTTTTTTGGCGTTGACAAAGTCGTCTTCGCCTCCGACTCGCCGTTCGACCCGGAAAAGGGCCCGGGCTACATTCGGGAAACGATTCGCTGCATCGATGAGCTGCCGATTTCCGGCGAGGATCGGAAAAAGATCTACGAGGGCAACGCCCGCAAGATGCTCAGGCTAAAACTCGCCTGAGCGCAACACAACGTAGCCGCACAGCCGCCGGTGGACGCCAACGCGAATGCCGGCGGCATTAAACAAACACGGGAGAAACGACATGCACGCAACAGCAGTCTCGCCGGTCTCGCAAGCAGCTTGGGAAGCGCTCCTGGGCGCTTACGATTTGCAGGTGCACGTGGCGCCCGACGTCATCGAGCGGCGCATTGACGATCTGGATCTAGCCAAGGAATTTCTTTCGCGTGGGCTGCGCGGCTTCGTGCTCAAGTCGCACTATCTTCCCACCGCCGAGCGCGCCAAAGTCGTCACCAAGGCCGTTCCCGGCATCGCCGCCTACGGCGCTATCACCCTGAATCATTCGGTCGGCGGCTTAAATCCGGTGGCCGTCGAGCTCGCCGGACGCTGCGGCTGCAAAATCGTCTGGATGCCCACGGTGGACGCGGCCAACGAGACCGCCGGCCGCGTGGACGGTCCCTCGGCCAAACTTCCGTTTTGGGCGAAGATCCAACGCGAGCTCGCCGCAACGGGAATCTCGCCGGCGCCTATTTCCGTGGTGGATGGCAGCGGCAAGCTCACCGACGCCGCGCGGCTGTGCCTCGAACTCATCGGCAAGTACAACATGATTCTGGCCACCGGCCATCTCGGGCGAGTGGAAATTTTCGCCCTGGTTAAAACCGCGCGCGAGATGGGCCTGAAGCGAGTTCTCGTGACCCACGCGGAATTCCCGTCGCAAAATCTCACTGCCGCCGAGCAGCACGAACTCGCGCAGATGGGCGCGATCATCGAGCATTGCTTCACTACGATGTACACCGGAAAAGCCACCTGGGAAGGCGTCTTCGAAGCCATCCGCAAAGCGAACCCGGAGCGCTGCGTCCTATCGACCGACCTCGGGCAAACCATCAACCCGCCGGTCTCCGAAGGCTTCGCCATGTTCGCGCAGAAGTTGCTCGACGCCGGCTTCACGTCGGCTGAAATCCGCCGCATGGCCGTAACCAATCCGGCCACGCTCGTCGAGTAGTGTAGTTAGCAGCAGCGGTTGGCCGAGTCGTGCGACCAAGAGGCCGAAACGCGTAATCGGTTCTTACGTCATGGGCGTGAGAACCGGACTTACTTCTTCTTTTTCTTGGCTCCCCGTTGAGCGAGCGCCGCGGAGTTGGCCTCCACCGCGGCGCGGATCAGTTGCTTGAACGCAGCTTCGTTGATCTTCTCCCCTTCGCGGATGTCGATCGCGCGCCGCGCGTTCCCTTCGAGGCTGGAATTGAAAATCTTCTTCGGATCTTTGATGGACGCTCCGCGAGCGAAGGTCAGCTTCACCACCTCCTTGTACGATTCCCCCGTGCAGACGATGCCGTCATGGGACCAGACGGGAGTTCCCGGAGACTTCGCCTTGGCCCATTTCCATTCCTCCTGGATATTGGGGTCAGCTTCGTGGATGAGCTCACGGACACGAGCGAGGGTGTGTCCTCGCCAGTCCCCGAGCTGCTTGATCTTTGCGTCGATGGATGCGGATGCAGATTCGGATGCAGATTCCACGGGAACGGTTCCTTTCCTACGCAACTCCGCCTTCCCCACCGGCGTTTGATTTCGAGGCAATTCTCACGCTCTACGAATTTTCCGGCAACCTAAGAATTGAGAGGATCACAATCAAATCTATGGCAGCCCGGCGACCACTCGCTCGAGCCCACCGATAAATTTCTGCCAGCCGTAGCTCGCGCCCTTATAGGCGGCTTCTTGGTCGGAACGGAAGCCGGACTGCTCGAAGCGCACGAGCGTTCCGCCACCGGTCTCGACCAGCGTCCAAACGACGACGCTCTCGAGCCCCATCGAAGCCCAGCTATAGGAGAGCTTTTGGTTAGGCTCTACGACCAGCACTTCCGAATCGATGACGCCATTCCAACCGGGCACGGGCGTGGAGCGGAAATGAAACCGATGGCCCACGACGGGCTCGAAGTCGTTGTCCATCAGCCATTCCTTCATGAGCGAACCTTCGGTGAGAGCGCGCCACACTTTTTCCGGCGGGTGAGGCATCTCTTTTTCGATCACAAGTGAGCGAGTCTCCGCAGTCGTCATTGGTCCATCCTTTTGAGCAAGTTTTCGAGGCGATCAAATCGGTCGTGCCAGAAACGGCTGTACATACTCATCCAGTTCACCAGCGGCGCGAGCGCTCGGGGCCGAACGCTGTAATGGGTCTGACGTCCCTGGTGCCGGGCGCGCACCAAGCCGGCGCGTTTGAGGACTCTCAAGTGCTTCGATACCGCAGGCTGCGAGACGCCTGCCGCGTCGGTCAGAATCCGCACGGTCTGTTCACCGTGACGGCTGAGCCGCTCGAAAATTGCGCGGCGGGTGGGATCGGCAAGGGATTTGAAGATGGCGTTTGGCGCTGTTTGCATGGCACAACCTATAACTCGCTTATGGATAAAAGATAGCCATCCGGTTATGCATTGTCAAGCGAGGCCAAGGGACTGTCGTAATTGGAGACGTGTCGTAGCGCGGTGGGCCGCCGCAATTTGAGGCGGGGTCGAAAATTTCGAGGGCGCCGCCAAGGTACGACACCCCCAAACGCGGCGCTTCTGAGGCCCGAACCAGCGATCTACTTTTGCTCGCAAGCCCCAGAAGACTTGTAACGATTACGCCTTGGCCGCGAGCGCCGCCTTGACGCGCACAGGCGTCAACGGCGCCTGGCGCACGCGCGCGCCCGTCGCGTCGAAAATAGCATTAGCGATCGCTCCTGCCGTCGGACGGCTCGAAGGCTCGCCCGCCCCGCCCGCCGGCAGATCGGGATGATTGATCAGCACAATGTCCACCTGTTCCGGAACGTCCGAAGCTCTCGCACACAGGATAGGTGACCCAATCGACGCTGGTCACCTGGCTGCGGTCAAACTTGACCTCTTCTTTCAGCGCGCGGCTCATCGACTGCATCAGGTTCGCCCCGATCACTCCGCGCAGCCCATCGGGATTAATGATCAGGCCGCAATCGTGCGCGCAAACGAAGCGCTTCACGCGCACCACTCCCGTCTTGCGATTCACTTCCACTTCCGCGATCGTCGCGACGTAGGTTCCGTTGCGCACGCCGAGGCCCACGCCCCGGCCCGTGACCACGTCCGCCGCCGCGCTGCCATTTTTCTTTGGCGAGGGCCGGCTGTCCCATCCAGCCTTTTCCGCTGCCGCCGCCAGCACCGCCTTGCCCCTCGGATCGCTGACGATATTTCAGCCGGAATTCGATCGGATCGACGCCCGCGCTGGACGCCATCTCGTCCACGAACGACTCGACGGCAAACGCCGTGGACGGTCCGTTAGGATCGCGCAAATGCGTGGTGCGCAGCGGCGACGCCATGGGCTCGAACGCGGGAATAACGTGCGCCACCGCGTGGACATTCGGAAATTCGTATGCCGTGGACCCGTCGCCGAACAGCGGGAATTCATCGCCCGGTGCCTTGTTGACAATTCCAATCAGCTGGCTGGCGAGCAGGTTTCCTGCCGTCGTCGGCTGGGGAGTAATTTCGGTGCCCGAAAGGGCGTGCGAGGTGAATTGGAACGCGCTCACGTTCCCTTCGCCGTCAAGTCCCGCCACCAGATCATACGCCGTGGGATTGCCCTTGGCGCCCCACGCGGTCATATCCGCGCGCATCCACTGCACCCGCACCGGCTTGCCCACATCCTGGGAGAGCAGCACGGCGTCGCCGGCAACGTCGTCATATCCCGGACGCCCATACGATCCCGCGTCTTCTACCCAAATCACGTGCACTCGCTCCTTCGACACGTGCAGCAGCTCGGCGACGCCCATTTGCAAGGAGTGCGGCTTCTGCCCGCCCGACCAGATCGTCGTCACGCCGTCGGCATGCACGTCAGCAATGGCACAGCCCGGCCCCATCGTGGCGTGCGCCTGGAAGGGCCAGTCGTAGCTCGCTTGCAGCTTTTTCGGCGCGCTCGAAAGCGCAGCCGCAGCGTCGCCTCGCGTTATACCTTCCTTGCTTACCTTCGGCGTGGCGGAACGCAAATGCTGGTACAAATCCTGCTGCTCGGGAAACGCTGTCTTGGCCGCGGTCCAGCGAACCTTGAGCGCTCGCGACGCGCGAATCGAGGCCCACTCGGTCTCCGCAACCACGCCCACAAAATTGCCCTTCACCACGGTCTTGACGAACCCCGGAACTTGCTTTCGCCGCACTGTCGTCCACGCTCACGAACGTCGCTCCGACGCCCGCCGGCCGCACCACGCGCCCGTGCAGCATTCCGGGAACTCGCACGTCGCCCATATACGTGAACTGCCCCATAACTTTGGGCCGCATGTCCACGCGGGGAATCGGCTGCCCCACCACGGTGTAGGCCGATGGCATCTTGGGTTTGCCGGCGCCCTCCACGTTCAGGCCAAAGCCGTTGCCCGTAACCTTGAGCGCCTCACGCAAATCCGTCGCGCCTGCCAGCTCCCCGTAAGAAACGCTCTTCGAGGCGTCGCCGTTAACGCTGACGAAACCATTCTTCGTCTGCAGCTGTTCCACCGGCGCGCCCAGCCTCTGCGATCCCAGTTGCAACAGCACGAAGCGCGCGGTCGCCGCGGCATTGCGCAGCGGCTTCGCGCCCTGCGCCACCGAAGTGCTGCCGCCCACGCCGCCTTGATCCGGCGTCGTCGCCGTATCGCCCATGACGAACTGAATATGTTCGAAAGGCGCGTCCAGCTCCTCGGCGACAATTTGCGAAAGCGCCGTTTGCACGCCCATGCCGATTTCGGCCTTGCCACTAAAAAAGCGAATCGTCTCGTCCTTCTCAATGCGCAGCCAGCCGTCCAGTTGCCCGGGCGAGGGCGGCGTCATGGCGTCGTCCGCGGGAGCGGCCAGCAGCCGCGGCAGCGCGGACGCGTCCATCAAGCTGAACCCGATGATCAATCCTCCGGCGTCCTTGACGAACTCTCTTCTCGACAGCGGTATTTTGGGAGCCATGGTTATGCGCTCCTCTGCGTGGCGTCCGCGGCGCGGCGCACGGCGCTGAAAATTCGCAGATGGCTGCCGCAGCGGCACACCAAACTTTCAAAAGCGTTCCTCATTTCCCCGTCGCTCGGGTGCGGGTTCTTGTCCAGCAGAGCTTTCGTCGTCAGCACCCAGCCGTTCAGGCAGTAGCCACACTGAAAAACCTGCTCGTCAATGAACGCCTGCTGTACCGGATGTGGCACGTCACCCGCGCTCAGCCCCTCGAGCGTCACGATCTCCTTGCCCGCCGCGCGAGAAACCGGCAACAGGCAAGACCTGATCGGGCGATTGTCCATCAGCACCGTGCACGCGCCGCACTGGCCCAACCCGCAGCCGAACCGCGGATTGTGCTGGCCCAAATTGTCGCGAAGCACGTAAAGCAGCGGAGTCTCAGGGTCCACCTCAATCGTGTGAACCTGCCCATTCACTTTTAGCGATGTGCGGGTCATACAGCCTCCTTCGGGGGACTATCGCCGTACTTTACTCCGGTGGGCAGGTCCGCGAAAGCAGATTGTGTTTCAGATCGTATTCGAGGGCGCGTGCACTGGTTCCACTCCGAGCGCTGCTCTGGAGGCGACGTTTCGGGGCAACTAGGCACCCAACACAAACAGGACAAACAAGCGCAGCGCGATGAAGCCCCGCGTCATTCTGAAAGTAGTGGCGGCCCGTCTTTTCCCGCGTCCCGTTCCTCGGGACGCGCCGCCACGCAGTGAAGAATCTCTCTGCGGTTTTTCTCTGTGTCGAGGAATTTGCTGCTAATGAAGTGAGGGTTGCTGTGCGAGGCAAGTTCTTCTGTTTCAGCTTACGGCGCTTTCCCTATCCACCACAACACTTTCGCCAGAATCTTCCAGTCGTGGTTCTTGTTCAGCGTGATCGACTCGTATTCCTGATTCTCCGGCTGCAAAACTTCCGTATCGTCGTAGCGGCGCAGGCGCGAAATGGCCAGTCCCTTATCCTTGTTCCAGGCGACCACAATCTTGCCGTCCAGCTTGTTGTTGTCGGTCTGCGAAGAGTCCACCGCAACGATGAAGCCATCGCCGATCAGGGGCGCCATGGAAGAGCCCTGTACCCGCAAGCAAGTCGTTTGTGCGGGATTCGGACACCAATCCTTGGGCGCCGCAATCGCGCCTTCTACTGGGGCCCCCCGCAGAAGTTGCGGGATGGGGCCGCCGCGTGACGGTGCGACGATCTTGACCAAAGGAATGGCCACTACCTGAATCTTCTGGGTCGCTTTTCTGCCGCCGCTGCCCGCTCTTACGAGCTCAATGTCGGCGCTCTGCTCTAGCCGCAGGCGTCGCTGCAATTGCGGCATCGCCCGCATCAGGTCGTCATTGTGCAGGCCGGCGCGCTCCCAGAAATACCAGCAATCGGGATCCCCTGCGAGATTGCCGAGCGCGATGTAACTGTGCGAAAGGGGTTCCTGCACTCCGCGCTCCCAACGGGAGACGGCCATTGCCGACGAGTGGATTTTTCGTCCGAGCGAGGCTTGATCGAGCCGCAATCGCCGGCGCAATTGCAGGATGCTCTGGGCCCAAAGCGGCTTGTAAAGCATGTCGGACGCACCGGAGCGTTTTCCCATGGCTCCCATCCTTGAAGGTATTGTACGCTATCGTACTGACATTTGCGAGTGTACACCGTCGCGCGCAATTTGCAGCAGCGCCCGACTTCTCGGCCCAACCCGCCGATCATGCGGCTACCGCTCTAACTGTCGCGCCTTGTCGGTCGCTGTCGTCGCCGAAAAAGCTCCTCGCTCCACTCTTGACACGAACGCTCTCGATAAAATATCAATTCGTACTAGTCGTGTCCGTTAGGTGTATACTGAGCCTGCGAATCTAGGCCACTCCTCGCGACGCCCCGAAAATGGACACAACAAGGTTTGACAGCGCACTCGTCTGTCCAGGAGCCCCTGCTCTTTGACCAACAAGCTCACGCGCCCTCGCGCCGTAGGCCCCCAGATCGTCCCACAAAAGGACGGCCGGCAGCACTCTCGCGAATACGATTTTGCTGGCCTTGCCGCGCGCGGAACGCGATTGGGTGCTCTCGAAAGCGCAGTTCGTGGAAATTACCAGGGGCGCGCTCTTGAACGAAATGGCGGCGACCATCGAGTTCGGCTATTTCATCAATGACGGTCTCGCTTCCATCCTGAACGTCATGGGCAACGGAAAAAGCGTGGAAGTGGGCCTGTCGGGCAAGGAAGGCTTCGTCGGTCTGCCGCTCATTGCCGACTTTACAACCAGCCCGAACCGCGTGGTCATGCAAATTCCGGGCTCGGCCTTCCGCATCGACGCGCGGACCCTGGTCCCTGCGCTCCGCACTCATCCGAAACTCGAGAAAATGCTGCAACGCTATTCGCAAGAGTTGGCCATGCAAGCAACGCAGGTGGCCGCTTGCAACCGCCTGCATACCGTCGATCAGCGCTTGGCGCGATGGCTACTGATGAGCCAAGACAGGGTTGGCGGCGACAGGGTGTCGCTCACGCAAGAGTTTCTGGCGCACATGCTGGGCACACGCCGCGCCAGCGTCACCGTCTCAGCCGGCAGGCTGCAAAGCGCCGGATTGATTAGTCACCAGCGCGGGGATGTGCTCATCAAGAGCCGCGAGCGCCTGGAACAGGCAGCCTGCGAGTGCTATCAGACGCTGACGAGGCAAGCTCGCAACTGGCACCGCGAGACGCAGCAGTGAAGCAGGTGTGCGCCACGGGACGCCACGTCGCGCCCGCGTCAGGTCGGCCTCGAGTTCGTACGCTAGCGAGCCGACAGTAGAAATTGACTCTGATATGACTGGGGACAAGTGATCGTAAAAGAGGTGACATCATGCGAGCCGAACCAAATCGAAAAACACGGGCTCTGCAAGCGTTCCGTAAGGCCTGCCGAACGCAGATGGCAGGTGACTACGACGTCGCCATCGAACTTTACCGAAAATCCCTAGCCCTCTGCCCCACCGCCGAGGCCCACACCTTCCTCGGCTGGACCTTCCGAATCCAAGGAAAGCTCCGACAAGCCATCGCCGAATGCAAACGTGCCATCGCCATCGATCCTGACTTCGGCAACGCCTATAACGACATCGGCGCTTACCTCATCGAGCTCCAGCGCTTCGACGAGGCCATCCCCTGGCTTGAACGCGCCATGACCGCCAAGCGCTACGACGCCCGCCACTTCCCCTACTTCAACCTGGGCCGCGTCTACGTAGCCAAAGGCCTACTCACCCGCGCCCGCGAATACTTCCAGCAAGCCCTAAAACTCGAGCCGCGCTACGCCCTGGCACGCCAGGCCAACGAAAGCCTAAGCCGCCTCCTAAACTAGCGATAACACACACCCGCCGCTCCCTCGCAACCGACGGTCATTCCGACCGAGTGGCGGCCGTCCTATCTTGCGTCCCGTTCGTCGGGACGCGCCGCCACGTAGCGGAGGAATCCCTCAGCCGGTTTTGCAAAAAACATCCCGGGGAGAAACAGTTTCGAGTGCTGCTCGAAGAATTTACTTCGGGACGCGCAACGCGGAGAGAAAGGACGCCGGTTCTTCCCCGCGAAGCGACGCATCCAGCAATTGAATCGTATGCACCACAGGGATCCGCTTGCCGCAACGCGCCAGCGCCGCGGTCATCTGCAGCAAGCAACCAGGGTTACCCGTCGCCACCACGTCCGCGTCCAGCGCAGCGATCAGTTGGGCCTTGCGATCCCCGAGCGCCGCCGCCGTCTCCGGCTGCACCAGGTTATAAATCCCCGCCGAGCCGCAGCATATCGCTGCCTCGGGAATCTCCATCACCGCAAGCCCTGGAACGCCGCCCAGCAACGCTCGCGGCTGCGACTGCACGCCTTGCGCGTGCTGCAAGTGGCAAGCATCCTGATAGGCCGCGCGCAGGGCCAGCGGCTGGCGCTTTGCACGCGGCCGGAGCTGTTCGAGGAATTCGCTGATGTCCGCACATTGCGCGGAAAAGCGCCGTGCGCGCTCGGCGTATTGCGGGTCGTCGCGCAGCAGGTATCCATACTCTTTCATCGTCGAGCCGCATCCGGCCGCATTGATGACCACCGTGTCCACGCCGGCACGATCGAAAACGTCAATCGTTCGCCGTGCCAGCTCAGCCGCCGTCTCTTCCTCACCCGCATGCAGCAGCAGCGCGCCGCAGCACGTTTGCGCTGCCGGCGCGACCACTTCGCATCCTTCGGCCGCCAGCACACGCGCGCTCGCCGCATTCACCTGCGAGAGGAACTCCCGCTGCACGCAGCCGAGCAGCAGGCCCACGCGGCGCCGCTTTTCGCCGACCGCCGGCGTCACCTCCGGCACCGCCTCGCGCTCGGTCACGCGCGGCGACAGCGCCTCCATTGCCGCAACCCGCGCGGGCAGAAGCTTCAGCAAGCCGCTGCCTCGCACCAGCGTTTGCAAACCCGACTTCTGGTATGCGCCCAAAATCGCGCGAAGCATCCGCAGTCGCGCGGGACTCGTGAACACGCTGAACAAAAACTGGCGGTGCCACCGTTCGCCCAAAGACCGCTTGTGATGCCGCTCGATCTGCGCGCGCGTGGCTTCGATTAATTTTCCGTAGTCCACCCCCGAGGGACACGCCGTCATGCAAGCCATGCATCCCAGGCAGGCGTCGAAGTGTTCCACCCAATGCGAAGTCATCGGCGTCACGCCTTCCGTGGCCATTTTGATCAGCTGGATCCGGCCGCGCGGCGAATCCATCTCTTCCCCCCATAGCAGATAGGTGGGACAAGCCTGAAGGCAAAAACCGCAATGCACGCAGGTATCGATGATTTGAATCGCGGGCGGGTGATGCGCGTCGAACGCGCTGGGGAGCGCACATGTTGGCTCTGGCTGCATCCCGGCGTCTGGCGCTTCGCCAAGTGGCACGTTCGCCGCCATCAAATGCCGCCCACGAAGCGTCCGCCGTTGAGCGTGCCGCGCGGATCGAGCTGTTGTTTGATCGCGCGCATCAGCGCCAGCGAGTCGCTCGCCTCTCCCCACGCGTCCAGCGGCGCCATATCGGCAGGGCGGCGCAAGATCACGAGCGACCCGCCGCCGCGTTCGAGCGCGCCGCGCAACTCCTCGAGCGACGCGTGCACCGCCTCCGCGGTGCCGTCGAGCCGCAATAAGCCCAGTCCCGTCGCCTGCATCACGGCGCTCCACTGCGCGCGGTGCACGGACGCGACGCGGCGCACGGTGTCGAACGCGGTGGCAATCTCCACCGGCAGCACGCTGACCTTCGCGACCGCTTCGCTGCTGGCGAAAGACCACAGCCGCTCTCGCGCCGTCCACGCCGCTGCATCGCTTTTACCTGGGGGTTTTCACCCGCGGCATTCTCAACCCCAATGTTCTCGACAACGTGTAGCGGTTCTACAAGCTCTCGCAGATGAGCTTCCTGCGCAGCCAGTCCCGCTGGAGTCCCTTCAAACAGAACGTCGACCTCCGCCGGCGCATTTGCCGAAAGACGCAGTTGCAGCGCGCTCGGCGCCAGCTGCGAATCCTCAATGGCCAGCATGCAGTGCTGCATCTCGCCCAGATCGGCCGCGGAGATCGAGAGCGTTCGCGTGTCCTGCGGCAGCGAATGCAGCCGGAAGGTAGCACGCGCGATCACGCCCAGGGTTCCCAGCGCGCCCGTCGCCAATTTCGGCAAGTCGTAGCCCGCCACGTTCTTCACCACTTTGCCGCCGCTGCGTGCCAGCGTTCCGTCGGGCAGCGCCAGCGTCACGCCAATGATCAAGTCGCGCAGCCCGCCAAAACGCAGCCGCAGAACGCCGCTGTCGTTGGTCGAGAGCACGCCTCCCACGGTCGCGCGCTGCGGGCCACATCACATCCAGCGCCAGCCGCTGGCCATGCTGCGCCAGCCGCTCTTGCAAGTTTTGCATCGTGCAACCGGCTTCGACGGTGACCGTCAGATCCGCCCAGGCGTGCTCGATGATTTGGTCGAGCCGCGCCGTCGACACGATCAAATCCACGCGCGCAGGCGGATTTCCCCAGCTCACCTTCGTGCCTCCGCCGCGCGGCGCGACGCGCAGCCCAGCCTCGCTCGCAGTATCGCAGCACGGCCGAAAGTTCCTGCTCGTTCCCCGGCTCGACGACCAGTTGGCCGCGCACGCCGCCAATGAGGTCGCCTTCTCCTCCCGGCCGGACGTGCTGTGCGCCCGCGATCGCTCGCAGGGCTTCGCTCGGTGGACAACATCGCGTTCACGAGAAGGTCCGGCGGCATCCTCAGAAGCGCTCCGCGATGCCCGCTGTTTCGAGCGGATGCGGCGCGTATTCCCCCGGCTTGTCGCCGCAAAGCCGCGGTGCGCGGGAATACTTTCGTGGGATTCGATAACTGTAAGGGATCGAACGCGCAGCGCACGCGCTGCATCACTTCGAGATCGGGCTCGCTGAACATCTTGCCCATCATGAACTTCTTCTCTTCGCCGACGCCGTGTTCGCCGGTGATCGAGCCGCCCTTCTCGATGCAGAGTTCCAGGATGCGCAAGGAGAGCGCCTCAGCAGCCTTTTCCTGCCCGGGAATGCGCCGATCGTAGAGGACCATGGGATGCAAATTCCCATCGCCGGCATGAAACACGTTGGCCACGCGGATCCCCGACGCTGCGCCGAGCTGCTCGATCCCGCTCAAAATCTCCGGCAGCGCCGTTCGCGGAATCACGCCGTCCTGCACGATATAGTTGGGCGAGATGCGTCCCACCGAAGCAAACGCTGCCTTGCGGCCTTTCCACATCAAGGCGCGCTCCGCCTCGGAGTGCGCCAGGCGAATTTCTCCCGCGCCATTGTGCCGGCAGAGTTCGATCGTCCGAGCGAGTAGCGCCTCGACCTCCGCGATCGGCCCGTCGAGTTCGACCAAAAGCAGGCCACCGCAGTCGGGATAATGCGCGTGCACGGCCGCTTCCGCCGCCTGAATCGACAGGTTGTCCATCATCTCGATGGCCGCCGGCAGAATCCCCGCGGCAATGATGTCGCTGACGGCCGCGCCCGCCTCCGTCGTCGCTGGAAATGCGGCGAGCAGCGTGCGGACGCACTCCGGCCGCTTCACAATTCGCAAAATCACTTTCGTGGCGATCCCCAGCGTGCCTTCCGACCCCACGAACACGCCAGGAAGATCGTAACCAGGCGCGTCCAGCGCTTTTCCGCCGGGATGGATCAGCGAACCATCCGGCAAAACAACTTCGAGGCCCAGAACGTGCGTCGTGGTAAAGCCATATTTCAGGCAGTGCGCGCCACCCGCATTTTCCGCCACATTTCCGCCAATGGTGCAGACCGATTGCGACGAGGGATCCGGCGCGTAAAAATAATCTGCGTGCGCGATGCGCCCGGTAATCTCCAGATTGATCACGCCCGGTTCCACAACCACGCGCGCATTCGGCAGATCCACTTCCAGAATGCGGTTCATGCGCGTCAGGCTGATGACGATCCCGTTCTCCACCGGCAAAGCGCCGCCGCTCAGGCCGGTTCCCGATCCACGCGCGACGAAAGGAATACGCTCGCGGTGGCACACACGCACGATCGCCTGTACTTCCGCCGTCGATCTCGGCAGCAATACGGCAAGCGGCATCGCCCGGAAATTGGTCAAGCCGTCGGATTCGTAGGTGTGCAGCTCTTCGGGCGAGGAGATGAATCCGCGCCGATCGACGATCTCTCGGAATTCCTGCAGGATGCGGGCATTCAATGGCGTTTGATCCATTTCGCGGCAGCCGGGCAAGGCGGAACAACCGACTCAACTTCTACTAGAGCTTTTGCTCCTCGCAATGTCAAGGGAATCGGGACCTCATTCGGCGCGTCCGGCACTGCGTCGAGCGCCGGCTCGCTCGATCATTTCTGCGCGTTCGTTGAACCGGCCGGAAATCGCAGCTATCATCATCTTCGCTGCCGTATTCCAGAACACCACGAGAACATGACACCTCCACAAAGACTCATCGTCGGCATCAGCGGCGCTACCGGCGCGATTTTCGGAGTGCGCCTTCTGCAGGTCCTGCAGAAGACCGATGTGGAGACGCATCTGATCGTCAGCCGCTGGGGAGCTCGCACGCTGGCTCACGAAACCCCGTTACACGCTCGAGCAGGTGCAAGGGATGGCCACGACGTTCTACGCGTCGCAAGACCAAGGGGCGGCGATATCCAGCGGATCGTTTGTGACTGGCGGAATGGTGCTCTGTCCTTGCAGCGTGCGCTCGGTCGCCGCGATTGCCCACGGACACGGCGACAATCTCCTTCATCGCGCGGCGGACGTCGTGCTCAAGGAACGGCGTAAACTGGTGCTGGTGGTGCGCGAAACGCCGCTCAGCGACATTCACCTGGAAAATATGCTGAAGCTTTCACGCATGGGTGCGGTCATTTTTCCACCTGTGCCCGCTTTTTATACCCAACCGCAATCGATCGACGACCTCGTCGAACACACCGTGATGCGCGTCCTCGACCAGTTCGGGCTGCACACCGCTTCCGCGAAACGCTGGCAGGGCGTCTTGTCCACGACGGGCACAGCCGCTCGCAAGGCCGTGAAACACGGCGTCAATCGCCGCCGCCGAGCCCCTTGATTTCTGCCGGTGAAAGCAATCGGCCACCGGCCAGGTCCACAAAATCCAACGTCCAGGGCTGGACGCCAAGATCCAACCGCGCGACCGTCGTCGGCAAACTGAATCGCTTAGGACCAGCACTGCCAGGATTGACGTACAGCACTCCCGAGACGCTCGATGCGCGCCGGTTTATGCGAATGCCCGCTCACCACGATCCGAAACCCCGCCGCGACAGGGTCGAGATCCAGTTCCTTCAAATCGTGAAGCATATAGATCGACGCCGATTCGGTTTCTGCGACCGCGGTTACCGGAAGAGCAGATGCCCATGCGTCCACGTCAACGTTTCCGCGGACAACCACGACCGGGGCGACGGCCCGCAGGGCATCCAGGATTCCGGGATCGCCCACGTCACCCGCGTGCAGAATGAGGTCCGACCCTCGCAACGCTTCTACCGCTTCTCCGCGCAGCAGTCCGTGCGTATCGGAAATCAGTCCGATTCGCCGATAAGGATAGCGCCACCCGCGCCCTAAGCGCTTTTAGCCTGCCCGCCAAAAGCTTAGCGGTCATGGTGATTTCGGCCTTGAGCAAGCGCGAGATCGGGCAGCCCGCTCTTGGCCGCTTCCGCCGCTTTCTGGAAGGCCGCCTGGATCGGCTCCGGGAATGCGCGCGCTAACGTCGAGGTGAACCTTGGTGACGGTGAAGCCGGCGTCGAGTTTTTCGAGCGTCACGGGGCGGTGGTTTCGATGCTCTCCGGCGTGATGCCCGCGTTGCCGAGTTGAGCGGAAAGCGCCATCGAGAAGCAGCCTGCGTGCGCGGCGGCGATCAACTCCTCCGGATTCGTGCCGCGGCCATTTTCAAAGCGGGTCGAAAACGA
Source organism: uncultured Acidobacteriota bacterium (assembly GCA_963818345.1). Lineage (GTDB taxonomy): Bacteria > Acidobacteriota > Terriglobia > Acidiferrales > UBA7541 > Palsa-189. Next base: position 415,801 of record CAWFRX010000011.1, read on the forward strand.
GTATTGCGCCTTGGAAAGCACCCCGCTTTCGGTCGAGATGTTTCCCTTGCCTTCCTTGAGCGAGCCATTCCAGACTGCCGAAGCTTTACGAACCATTTGCGTTCACCTCGATGTCAATTTGCTCTGCCAGCGGATTGAGGACGCCCGCATTGTAGGTTTAGATTCTCGCGGCGCGCAACGGTTGTGGCCGAACTTCACACCCAGGCCAACGCAGCAGGCGCGACGGCGGATATTCAGCATTTATTACACGCTTGCTAGATCGGATAACACCCGATGGGGATCGTGAGGACGAGCATGGTCCCTGTGTTAGTCTTATTTCGACGAGTCGCGGCAGTCTGCCCGTCCGTGACTCTAGCGGTCCCGGTCCCCGCGGAGGGGAGCCTATCGTGCGCGCACGTACGCATCTTCGAGTCCTCCTATCGTTTGCACTTGTTCTGTCGCTTGCTGGAGTCCTGCTCGCGCAGGGCACCCCCGAAAAGAGCGACAAGACATTCGTCGTGAACGGAAAAACGGTGAGCGCGGATCTGCTGGACGTCGACGGCCGCTCGTACGTGGATGTGCAAAGCCTGGCGCAGATCACCAATGGCACCGTCACTGTCGAGCCGGATCGCATCGTGCTAACGATTCCCACCCCTTCGACTCCTACGCCGGCTGCCAACACGGCGACGAATGCCGAACCTCAGCAGACTGTGCCGGGAATGTCGAAGGACTTCGTGACCCTTTCAATCAGCAGCCTTGCCGAAATGAGAGAGTGGCGCGGAGCGATCGGAACCATGATCACTTACGGACTGGCCGTAAGCTCGGGATGGGCGCAGAGCTATCACGACAGAGCCCAGCAGGCTCTCGAGCAGGCCACGGTGGCTGCGGCCACGGATTCGGACCGCGACGCACTGGGTCTGCTCCGGAACGAGTTCGACACACTCTCCGCGTGGGCGAGCGACGCCATTGCGGCTCGCCAAGCACTGAATGGCGCCAAGACGATAGACCCCAACAGCCTGCAAAACGATCAAACCCTGGCGAAAATCACCGATTGCAGTCAGTTTCTGAGCGCCATGCTCGTGAGCGGAGTTTTTGCCGACAATTCCAATTGCCACTAGCGCGGCGATAGACGCGTTCACCGGGCTGGGCGGCTAGAAGCGCGTAGTCCCCTCCCCGTTAGCGCTATACTATCTTTGACCCGATGGCCCTGAATCGGATCGGCCCTTATCCCATTGCTCCGCGCAAGAGACCATGAGCAATATCATCCCGATCAGACCATTTCCCCGAGCCGACGCAGACGAAACTGCGGTGACCGAACAGGTACAACAGATTCCGGGCGAGCTGGACTTGGATCGGGTCATCAAGGCGCACGTGTCAGCCCCCGCTGTGGTCCACAGGATCACGGAACTGGAGAATTCGCTCTGGGCCGTAGCGGAAGAGCTGCTTCGATTTGATCCCAAGTCCCCAGTGGCCGAGAGGGCCAAGCTTGTGCTGAAGAACCGTATGGAAATTGAGGAGGGCGTAAGAGTAGCTTCTCCATTCGCCCCTTCTCCCGTGGACTCCGACAAGCAGCTCCGAGTCGCTTCCTTTCTGCCAGAGAGGCCAGAGAGGAATGAAATGGACTTGTTCGGAGAGACGCAGCCGGAGCCACAAAATAAATATGTCCAGTCCAATATTGAGAAATCCGATGATGAGAAAGAAGACGGAGGTGAATCTTGATGCCTAAGACCGCCTTTCTGGGTTTCAAGTCCGCTCCCATCTTTTGCGGACTGCTGGGCGTCCTCTGCGCTTGCGCCCCCAGTTTCGTTCGCGCGCAGGCGCCGCCGGGACCGCTGTCGCCGAAGCAGTCAACCGACACGCGAACGGCGCCGGCTCCTTCTCAGGCTCCCTCGCAAGCGTCGGCACCGGTGCCGCAGGAAAAACCCGCACCGCGACCAAACATTGCCGGATCCTGGAACTTCAACCGCAATCAAAGCGACGACGCTAGGGCCAGGCTCGAACAAGCACGCACCGAAGGGAGCAGGCCGATCGGGAACGGCCCTCTGGGCGGCAATGGGCCCTACGGCAACGGCCCATATGGCGGCAACGGACCCTACGGCGGCGGGCCTATGGGCGGCGGCTATCCCGGCGGCAATGGACCCTATGGCGGCGGCCCATACGGCGGGCCTTCGAATCGCGGGAACAACGGCGGCTATGGCAGCGAGACAAGTGAAACTCAGTCACCAGCGATGCGCGAATATGTCTATCCGCCCGCGGAAGTCACCTTCATTCTCAAGGATTCCGAGGCGGATCTAACCGACGACGCAGCCCGAAAGCGGGTCTTCTACACCGATGGACGAAAGCTACAGAAGCAATCGAAAGACGATAATTATCGGGAAATTTCGGCACATTGGGAAGGGAGCCGGCTCATCTCGGACGAAAAGACTGCCAACGGCGAACACCTGCGCCGGACATTCGAACTGAGCTCCGACGGACGGCAACTCAATGAAGAAATCGATCTGGACGCCACGCGATCGCGGTCCGCAGTGTCGATCCGTTACGTCTACGACATCAATACGAATCGGCAGTAAGCAGGCCGAATAGGCAGCTCGGCGAGCCGAGCTGGCTAGACGACCGCGGTCAAAGCTAGACCAGGGGGGGCGGCTCTTGTGGAACGAGCGCCTGCTCGGCTTTCAGTACTTCCGCCTTTCGAGTCGCCGCTTTCCGTTTCTTGGTTTTTAACGCTCTCTTGCGTGCCGACTTCAGTTTTCGTTTTTGGATTGCCTTCCTGCGCGCGGCCATACTGCCTTTGGGCATAGCTGATTCCTTTCAAGTTGCAATTACGTCGCGCCGCCAGGTCGAATCGGCGCTGAGTGGTGTTTATAACCCCGAACGAACACTTGTTCAAGTGCTGCAGCGGCTTTTTTGCTGAGTCCGCTTCAAATAGCCCGAACACCGTTCATTTCACCAGTCGTCGTGTCATGGCGCGCCGAGCCACCGCCACCGACACGAAGAGCCAAACCAAAAGTATGGCGACCGCCCAGCCCTGGAACGGCAGGCCAATCGTCAATGTCCTCACCAGCGAGTTAACCGACGTAAGCGGGAAAATCCAGGCTACGGTTTGCAAAGCGCGCGGAAGGTCTTCGACCGGATAGAAAACACCGCAGAACAGAAACATGGGAAAAACCAACAAATACTGTGGATAGGAGAGCTCATCGATGCTGCGCGAGTAGGCTGCTGCCGCAAGCCCCATCGCCGAGAACAAAAGCGAGGCCGAAAAGCACAGCGGCAGAAGGGTAAGCAGCGACATCGGTGGGAATTCGCCGCTGATCACGCCGATCAGCGCCACGACTTCGGCGGCGAGCGTGGCCTTGCTGGCGTCCCAGATCAGCTCGCCCCATAGGACTTCGGAAAGAGTGATCGGCGTGATCGCGATGCTCTGAAAGATCCGCTGGTAATACATGCGCACGAAAGCCCCATAGGAACCTTCGTAAAATCCCTGAAAAAGCAGCGTCTGCGCGATGATCCCGGAGAAAATGAAACTGCGATAGGTAAGATGCACTCCGCCGGCCTCTAGCGTTCCGATCAGGCTGCCCACGCCGACACCGAAGGCAAGAGGTAGAGCAGCGGCTCTACAAAGGTGGTGACCAGGTAATAGCCGATGCTCTTCACGAAGACCGAGAAGTATCTTCGCCAGACGCTCCACACGCCCCAAATGGAATCCGCCAGCTCAATTCATAAGCCATCGACCCCGAGTCGGCTTCCCGTCAGTTTCAGATAGACGTCCTCGAGGTTTGGCTCGCGCCTCCAAATCACGCCCAGGACGGACCTCCTCTTCGACGATCTCACGCGCGATGTATTTCTCAACCAACTGCGCCGGGGACGCGATATCGAGGATGCGCCCTTTGTGCAGGATCGCCGCGCGATCGCAGAGCCGCTGCGCCTCTTCCATGTAATGGGTCGAAAGCAGGACGGCGACGCCGCGGCTTCTTGCCTGCATCAGAACTTCCCAGACCATGCGCCGGACATCGGGATCGAGGCCTGTCGTGGGTTCATCCAGCACCAGCACCAGCGGATCGGAGATCAACGCCCGCGCGACTTGCAGGCGCCTCTTGAGCCCGCCGGAAAGGCTTTCGATCGGCTCGCGCGCTTTTTCGACCAAGCCGAATTGCTCGAGAAGCACCTGGGCCCGCTCCCGCGCCACGCTCGAAGGGATTCGGAAATAGCTCGCATGACGGATCAGTTGGTCGAGAACATTGAAGTCGCTATCAAGAGTCTCTTCCTGATCGCACAAACCCAGGAACTGCCGCGCGAGCTTCGGATGCGTGTGGACGTTGTAGCCGCCGACGAAGACCTCTCCCTCGCTAGGCGGATAGAAGCCGGAAATGCATTTGATGGTCGTCGTTTTGCCGGACCCATTGGGTCCGAGCAGCCCGAAACATTCGCCAGCGGCAACCTCGAAGGAGACATCGGACACGGCTTCCAGATCGCTGCCGGAGCGTTGGTGATAGCGCTTGGTTAAACGAACGACGCGGAGCGGCGAGAGACCGTTTACCGTGGCTTGCTTGCCTGCATCCTCTTCCGTGCGGGACATTGTCTCTATCGTCTAGCTCTACCGTCTAGAGTTTGTGTGGCAACTAGGGGGTCGGGGCTTCAGCCCCGACATAAAACCTGCATGTTCATTGGGCCTTCAGGCCCTGAAGTGACTCCGAACCTGGTAAGACACACACTCGTCTGGCGCGAACTCATCGGAACAGATCCTGTTCACGGTCGCGGAGCAAGCGAGCGTGCCGAGCCTTCGGCTGGCTTTCCAATCGAATCCGCGCAACAACACGACCGGACATCCGGCGGACTTGCGCATCAAGATGCCCGCCGCGGCAGCAAACTGGTCCGCAACCGCTATGATCGTGCCGGTAAGTTTCCGTCCGCTGCGGTCCACCGATCCTCGGTAGTCTTCGAGCGGATCGAGTCCCGGCGACGCCAATGGCGACATCCACGAGTCCCTCGCGCCAAGGTCGCCCGAACGTGTCGGTGACGATCACGGCGCCGCAGCCCAACTCCTTCCGCAGGCGCGCGGCGGAAGCGTCGGGATCTTTCGGCAAGACCGTCGCAAAATCATCACCTTCCACATTGGATTGGTCCACACCCGCGTTTGCGCAAACGTGGCCGAGGCGGGTTTCCGTGATCAGGACGCCGCGATCCATTTTCACGATTCGCCTGGATTGCGACAGGATCAGTTCGATCAAGCGCGGATCCTTGCCCCACTCGCTCGCCCAGGATTGGGCGAGCAGCGGACGGCTGAATCTCGCCGAAGATCAGCCATCGCGCCTTCCGCTTTGGAAACGATCTTCTGGGCGACAGCGAGAACCACGGAGCGGTCGATCGGCTGCTGCTCTTGTGTTCGCTGCCTCGCGAATGAGTGCGGCCAGATCGTCGCCGCGGCGCACTTCCGGCAGGTTCGAGAGCGCGACTATTTCGATGCGCATACGGTTCGCAGAAAAGCGGCCACGTCGCTATCGTGCGAACTGGCGAGAAATTCGGCGACGTCTTCCGGCGTGTCGATATCGAACATCAGCCCAGGCAGACGCAACACCTCGGCGTGAACGCTTTTCGAGCGCGCCTGATCCAGATGCGCGCGACAACTGCCCGGGCCGAAGCGGCTTTCGATCACATCCGGCGGCGTGCGCGACCAGCGCATTCGTGCCGGTGCCGTCGGCGGAGGGCACAACGATCAATCCCGGGCCGCGCGGCGGCGGCAAGCTGGCTGAAATCGTCGGGCGTAACCAGCGGCACGTCAATCGGGACCAGCAACACCGTCGTGGCCCCCAACTCGATGGCCCGCAAACACGCGGCATCCGCGGACACGCTGTGACTCAGTTGCTCGCTCTCATCGAAAACCAGCGTGCCCGAGCGCCGGGCGTGTTCGGCGACCTCAGAATCGCTCGTGACCACGACCACTTGATCGATGCCCTTGGCCTGGCAGAGTGCCGCCAGCGTCTGCTTATACAAGATCCGAGCCAGCGTTTCTCGCTGCGCAGCGGAAAGAAATCCGCTCAGCCGCTGCTTGGCGTTTTGCGGACTTTTGACCGGCAATACGGCAAATATCATGCGTCGATCCCCAGTTCGCGGACAACAACTCGCGCCAGAGATTTCGTCTCGCGCGGCCCGCGCATGACCGTGTTCGTCACAACCGGCCGCATCCCAAGCTTTTCCACCGCGGCAGCCTGCTTTCGGTCGACTTCGTCCAGCACGAATACGCCGACGAAGTCTGCATACAATCGCGCTACTTCGGCCGCAGCGGGCCGCAGGCGCATGCTCTTCATCATATGCGCTGCGGGCCCTTTCAGCGCGCGGCCGCCCACGATCGGCGAAATGGCCACCACCCGGTCGCGTTTGCGTTCGAAGCGCTTCGCGTATGCCCGCGAACAGCCAGAATCGGCCCGATGCTGATAAAAGGATTCGAGGGGCACAGAATGATGGCTTCGGCGCCTGCAATCGCTTCGATCACGCCGCGAGCGGGCTGTTGCTTCCGCAGCGCCTTCGAAGCGCACGCTGAGAACCTTGTCGCGCGCCCGGCGTTTCACGAAATAGGTCTGGAACTCGAGCTCGCCCGTGGGCGTGCAAATGCGCGTTCGCACGCGATCATCCGACATGGGCACGATCTCGAGAGCGCACTCCCAGCGCCGCCGCTATCTCCGCGGTTATCTCGGTGAGCGTCGCGCCTTGGCGCAGAGCGTTGCGTGCGGTAGAGATGCGTTGCCAGATCTCGATCGCCGAGTTGGAACCATGTGTCCGCCCCCAGCCGGCCAAGCGCCTCCAGACATCGGAAGCTGTCGCCGCGGATACCCCAGCCGCGCTTTGGGTCGGACAAGCCGGCCAAGTGTATAGGTCACCGTGTCCAGATCGGGGGATATGTGCAGCCCGTGGATCTCGGCGTCATCGGCCGTGTTGCCGATGATGAAGATGCGCTCGGGCGCAAGCACGCGGGTCAGGCCGCTCGAGAAAACGCGCCGCCCCAATGCCGCCTGCGAGCGCGACCACCGAGCCACGGCTCATCGGTGAGCTCCGCACGTGGCCCAAGCCCGGTGATCCTGCATCCCGCATGTTTTACCTTGTGTCGAAGATTCAGTGCGATGAGCAACGCCGCGGCGCTTTCCAGAAAACGGGCGTTGATCGAGCGGGCCGGCATCGATCGCGCGCACGCCCGGAATCGTTTCGGCAAGTCTCGCTTACAGCGGCTTTTGCTTCCGCATCGTCGCCGCAGATCAGCGCGTCGCAATCGACGGGTTGGTCGAGCGCGCCAGAGCTTCCGCGCTCAAAGCGTGAAAAGCCGCCACCACCGGGACGCCCGGGGGCGCCAGTCGCGCGGCCTGCTGCGCGGCGGATCCGTCCCACAGAGCTCACCGTGCGAGACAAGCGGCCCGCCAATGGCAATTTCGAGCGGCACGGTCGCGTCCACCAGGATTGCGCCCGGCGCGAAACTGGCCGCGAATGGATTTAAGAGTCTCGACTTGGGCGGAGAGCGGTACCGTGAGAATCACGATCGCAGCTTTGCTGACCGCATCGGCATTGGTGTGTCCGGTAACTTCGCCCGCCCCGCGCCTCGCGTCGCGATTTCGCCTCGCGGCCGCTTGCGCCTTGTCCAGATTTCGCGAGCCAATCAACACGCGCAAGCCGGCCTTCGCAAAACGCAGCGCGAGCCCGCTTCCTTCCGCTCCGGTGCCACCCACGACCGCGACGATTTTTTCCACGTGTGCTCCCGAAATAACTCGTGCCGGTCGAGCCGGGCTTAGTGTACCCTCTAATTCGAATTTAGAGAGGAGACCTCACGTGGCTGCGATCCCAGAAAAATATCTCGACTTGTTCCAGAAAAAAGCCTTCGCGCAACTGGCTACGCTGATGCCGGATGGGAGTCCGCAGGTATCGCCGGTCTGGGTCGACTACGATGGAAAGCACATCCTGATCAACAGCGCCAAAGGCCGCGTCAAAGACAAAAACATGCGCCGCGATCCGCGCGTTGGATTGGACCTCGTGGATCCGGAGAATCCTTACCGCCATCTGTCGGTTCGCGGGCGTGTCGTGGAGATCACCGAGCAGGGCGCCGACGCGCACATCGACAAGATGGCCAAGAAATACCTCGGCCAGGATAAATATCCTCACCGCGGCCCGGGCGAGGTGCGGGTCATCTATCAAGATCGAGCCCGAAGGCGCTTACACCATGGGCTAACAGCTGTGCTTTCCAGAACGGGCATTTCCCGGGCCGACGCCCGTCGGCTGATTCGCTCTACCGGTGACGAGCTGAGCAACTCCTCAAAGAGGCGAGCTTGCTTCGCGACTCGCGCACCGGCAGGGTGATCACCTATTCCCGCAAAGTTTTCATCCCCTTGACCAATCTCTGCCGCGATCGCTGCGCCTATTGTACGTTCGCGCGCGAGCCTCGGCGACGGCCAAGCCCACACCATGACCCCGGACGAAGTGCTGGCCGTGGCGCGCGCCGGTAGAAAGGCCGGATGCAAGGAAGCGCTGTTCAGCCTGGGAGACAAACCCGAGCTGCGTTATCCGGAGTATCGCGAATGGCTGGAGCGGCGCGGGCTGCGCTCCACCATCGAATATTTGCGGGCCATGTGCCAGCTGGTGTTCGAAGAAACCGGCTTGCTGCCGCATGCCAATCCCGGCGTTCTGTCGCGAGAAGAAATGGAGCAGCTGCGGCCCGTCAATGCGAGCATGGGCATGATGCTCGAAACCACCAGCCGGCGGCTGCTGGCGCCCGGCCAGGCGCACCATCGCTGCCCGGACAAAGTTCCCGAAGACACGGCTCGCGGCTCTCGAGACCGCGGGCGCAACTGCGCATTCCTTTCACCACCGGAATCTTGATTGGCATCGGTGAAACTCTCGACGAGCGAGTGGACGCGCTTTTTGCGATTCGTGAACTCCACGAGAAGTACGGGCACATCCAGGAAGTGATCGTCCAGAATTTCCGCGCCAAGTCCGATACGCTTTTCGCCGGCAGGCCCGAACCTACGCGCTCTGGACATCGCCCGAACCGCGGCGGTGGCCCGGCTGATACTGGGAGATTCCGTGAACCTGCAGGTGCCGCCGAACCTTTCGCAGTCGATGAATACGCTTCTTTTCTGAACTGCCGGCATCAACGACTGGGGCGGGATTTCCCCGGTCACTCGCGATTTCATCAATCCGGAGATGGCCTGGCCGGAGATTGCCGACTCTGCGGCGCGCGACGGAGAAATCCGGATTCGAGCTGCGCGAAAGACTCACCGCTTACCCCGAATACATGCGCGACTCAGGCTGGATGCCGGAGAATCTGCGCCGCCAGGCGCTGCGTCTGGATGGACGACGCGGGCCTGGTACGCCGAGAACAGGAGGCCGCATGACCGTCGACGCCGTCCTCGACCGGGTCATCGCAGGACACGAACTCACCGTCGACGACGCCGTCGAACTTTTCAGCGCCGAGGGCGAATCGCTGGAGCCGCCTGCTTGCGGCGGCGGACGATCTGCGGCGCCGCCGCGTCGGCGATCGCGTCACCTACGTCGTCAACCGCAACATCAACTTCACGAACGTGTGCGTCAAGCGCTGCGGCTTTCTGCGCCTTCAGCCGCGGCCATCGCGCCGAGCAGGGCTACTTTTTGCCGCTCGCGGAAGTTCTCCGCCGCGCGCGCGAGGCCTGGGAACTGGGCGCTACCGAGGTTTGCATTCAGGCTGGCCTAGCCCCGCGCATGGACGGCTCGTTCTACATCGATCTGTGCGCGGCCATCAAGCGGGAAGTGCCCGGAATTCACGTCCACGCCTTTTCGCCGGAAGAGGTCCTGTACGGCGCGACGCTTTCCGGCTGCACCATGGAACAGTACCTTGCGGCGCTGAAGGATGTCGGGCTGGGCTCGCTTCCCGGAACCTCGGCGGAGATTCTGGACGATCGCGTGCGCGACATTATTTCTCCCGGTCGAATTTCCACTCGCGACTGGATCGAGGTCATTCGCACCGCTCACAAGCTCGGCATTCCCACCACGTCCACGATCATGTACGGCCACGTCGAAACGGCCCTGGACCGTGCCAGGCACCTCGATCTCATCCGCAGCATTCAAAAAGAAACCGGCGGAATCACCGAGTTCGTGCCGCTCAGCTTCATCGCAGCCGAGGCGCCCATGGTGAAGAAGTCGCTGGTGCCGGGTGTGCGCACCAACGTTCCGCGCGAAGACGTTCTGAGAATGTATGCCGTTTCGCGCCTGATGCTCGATCCGTGGATCACGAATATCCAGGCAGCGTGGGTGAAGCAGGGGCCGCAGCTGGCGAAGGACACGCTCGCCGCCGGCGCCAACGATTTCGGCGGCACGCTCATGAATGAAAGCATTTCGACGTCCGCGGGCGCGCCTCACGGGCAATACTTGCATCCCAAGGAAATTCGTTCCTGGATTCGCGCTGCCGGCCGCATTCCGGCCGAACGCTCGACAACCTATAAAACTCTGCGCGTTTTTGAAGAGGAACCGGTCGAACCAGAAGCCGCTTGGAATGACGATCGCTTCGGAACCTACGCCACGTTAATCGCCTCCTCGGAGTTCCGCTTTCGAGACAGACGCTGACCAACTGCTTGGCGGTTGCAAAAAACATGCTCGTTGCCGGATGGAACTAAGATACTTTTGAAACGTTAGTTAAATTTCCATTCGGCGATGCCATCCACACCGCAAAAACAATCCGTGCTTCCGGCATCACACGAACCAGCGCTGACCGCCGACGGAACAGAAGCGCGATATCTCTCAGTATGGTTGTACTCCGGAAGTATTTTTCTAAGCGCCTTTCTCTTGTTCCAGGTCCAACCCATCCTGGCCAAGCTCATCCTTCCGTGGTTTGGCGGAGCAGCGGCCGTTTGGACCATCAGCCTGGCGTTTTATCAGCTGACGTACTTGTTCGGAAATGTGTATGCCCACTTCTTGATCCAGCACAGCGGGCCGCGTTTTTCGGCACGTGCTCATGCGCTGTTTCTTTTGGCCAGTCTCCTGCTCCTACCGATCATTCCCAGGGCGTTCTGGCAGCCGCACGGCGGCGAGGAACCGACGTGGAGAATCTTGGGCGTGCTTGCGGCGACCGTGGGCGTACCGTTCCTGCTGCTGTCGGCGACCAGCCCGTTTCTGCAAACCTGGCACGCGCTCGGCCGTCAGGGCGCAAGCCCGTACCGCTTCTACGCACTTTCAAACGCGGGCTCGCTGTTAGCACTCCTGAGTTACCCGGTGCTGGTCGAGCCCCTAGTAACCACGCACCACCAAGCTTTGGTTTGGTCGGTGGGATACGCGGGCTTCGTGGCGCTCTGTTCGACACTAGCGTTTCGTCAGCCTGCACTGCGGCTCCGAGCGACGACTCAGCCTCTCGAGCAAAGGCCAAGCTGGAAGCTACAGCTCCTGTGGCTGTTTCTGGCGGCCACTGCTTCCGCCCTGTTGCTATCGATCACACACTATTTCTCGCAGAATATCGCCGCGATTCCGCTGTTGTGGATTCTGCCTCTGTCGCTCTACCTGCTCAGCTTGATCCTCTGTTTTGAAAATGATCGCTGGTATCACAGGCGGCTTTTCCTAACTGTGTTGCCGATTGCGCTCACGGGAATGGCTTATGCACTTTCACCCAAATTCGAAAACGTTGGCCCCAAATTACAACTTCCGCTGTACTTCGCGGGGCTTTTCGTTTGCTGCATGGTCTGCCATGGGGAGATGGCCGCGCTTAAGCCTCGCCCAGAATTCCTGACGCTGTTTTACCTCATGGTGTCCGCCGGCGGAGCGCTGGGTGGACTTCTGGTCGCCCTCGTAGCGCCGCACGTATTTCGCGGATTCTACGAATTGCCTCTGTCGCTGGCAGCGTGCGCGGTAGCCGCTCTCATGGTGCTGCTGCGCAAACCGCAACGGCCGGCTCAGCCCCTGGGCCGTCCGGCCGTTTTGCTGGCCGAGGGTTTCACCGTGTTGTTCCTGGCTCTGCTTTTCTACGTCGTCCGGTTGCAGAACCAGCGCGCCCTGGTCATGGTCCGAAATTTTTATGGCGTCCTGAGCGTCAATATTGTGCCTGCGGGCGCCGTCCGGCCAGCCGTGACGCAACTTCGCAACGGAACGATCGTTCATGGCGAAGAAATCGTGGATGTTGCGCGCAACGACGTGCCCACGACGTATTACGGACAAAAGTCAGGCGTGGGCATCGCTCTGCTCTTCGCGCGGCAGGCTCCCAACATCCGGGTCGGCGTGATTGGACTCGGGGTGGGTACGCTCGCTCGTTATGGTCAGAAGGGCGACCACTATTTTTTCTACGAGATCAATCCGCTGGTCGTTGACCTGGCGACAAATCTGTTTGATTTCCTGGGGCAGTCCGAAGCGCAGGTGGACATCGTTCTTGGCGATGGGCGTTTATCGCTCGAGAGACAATCTGCGCAGAATTTCGACGTTTTGGTCGTGGATGCTTTCTCCGGTGATGCCATCCCCGTGCATCTATTAACCCGTGAGGCATTCGAGTTGTATTTCCGCCAACTGAAACCGCAGGGCCTCCTCGCTATTCACGTGACCAATCAATTCCTCGACCTCCCGCTGGTCGTCGAGGCGGCTGCGCGGGTCGTGGGGGCCCGCGCCATCAGAATTACCAATTCAGATGATGACGCGAACGCGGTTTACGAGTCGTCCTGGATGCTGCTGGACCGGGCGGCCACGCCAAATCCAACGGTGAGTGCCCTAATCGACTCTAGAGTTTCTTTGCCGGCCGGGACATCGTCCCAAATCGAAAATCGAACGGTGCGAGCCTGGACCGACGACTACAGCAACCTGATAGCCATTATAAAGTGACCCGGGCCGGTTTACTTGGCATCAGTCGGCGGCGGACGCCTGCCGACGTGGCGCAGGAGTACCAAAAAGTAAGCCGTACTAGAACTTTTGGCGCCTCGACTCTGCCGCTCGGGCGATTTTAGATTGACACCAGTATAGTTACGAGCATATCGTTTTGTGCCTACATAAAACGTTAGGTACAATTCTCATAGAGCACTGCCCCTGCGCTCACAAAGGAGCCCTGACATGAATAAATGGTTCGTCGCATTTCTATCCCTTGCTGGCCTTTTAGCGGTTTGCGTCCCGGTGTCCGCGCATCACGGATCGGCTGCCTACGATCAGAGCAAAGAAGTAGTTCTGAAGAACGCGACCGTGACCAAATACGGCTGGGCTAACCCACACACAATCATCGAGTTCGACGTCAAAGACGACAAAGGCAACGTCGTACATTGGGCCGGCGAACTGGGCAGTCCTTCGGCGATCGGCAATCAAGGGTGGAGCAAGGCCAGTTTACAAACTGGTGACGTAATCACTGTCTATATGCATCAATCGAAATCGGGTGCGCCGGTCGGTCGTATCTCTCACATCATTCTTGCCGACGGCAGCCAGCTCAGGGACAGCTCCGGCAGTGGCGAAAGAGGCGGACGGGGCGGAGATAATTGATCCCGTCGTAGCAACTCCCAAGGCCGATCCGGAGAAAGAAAAATAAGCGCAGTACGAGCAGCCAGTCGGATTAAATAGATAAAATTTAATAGATGAATCGGAATACATAACGGATAGCGAGGACTAGGGAAATGCGCAAGGCGATCGTGCTCTCGATGACTGGTCTGGCGGTGTTGTTCGCTGTGTCATGGACCGCCATGGCCCAGGACAAACCCGGCTCAAAGCAGAGCTTGTATAACGGAAACTCGTTGAAACGCGATCCCACGCCTGGGGGCCCCGCGCCAGTCCACGATATGTTGGGGTCTTGGGCGGGCAACCTCGTGCCCACGCGCTTACCAGTGCCCCCGTTAACGCCGCTCGGCCAGAAGTTGGCCAACCAGAATCACTCCGAACCGGAGATTGGGACAGGCAATTCGAACGACCCGGGTAACACCTGTGATCCGCTCGGCACGCCGCGCGGCTTGGAGGGATCGGGCTCTTTGGCAGGTATTTCGTTTGCCGCCATGCCCGACAGAATTGCGATCCTCCAAGAGTATCAGAGGATATGGCGCTACGCCTGGATGGACGGCAAACATCAATTGCCGACAAAGTTCGACACCAAGGATGGAGTCGCTTCCCGCTGGTACGGATACTCGGTAGGCCACTGGGATGGCGACAACACGCTGGTGATCCAAACCACGGGCGTGAATGACTCCACCTGGCTGGACAAGAACGGGCACCCACACAGCGTCAACGTAATGATCGAGGAACGCTACACTCGCGTGGACCATAACCACATGACGATGGTCACGAATATTGACGATCCCACCATCTACACCAAGCCGTTTGCGCTCACCAAGAACAATTACCAGTGGATTCCGGATCAGGACGAGGAAGAAATAATCTGCGTGCCCTCGGAGATGATCCACTACATGAGTCTCATCAGCAAACCTTCCTTCGGCGTAGGAGAGAAACCCAAGTAGGAGTTCGGTTCGAAACGCCCGCCGGATGACTGGATGGGTGGATGAATAGATGGATGGATGCCGACGGGCCCGGCCGCTTGCACGATCAGTCTGAATGGAGAGAAACCACGATGAAACGGCTTTCCGCAATCGCTGCTATCGCTCTTGCTGTCGTCCTCGTGCTGTTGAGTGCCCCCGGCGCGCACGCCCAAGATGAAATTACGCTCGCTGCGCCAGGCATCATGAAGACGCCGTTTGACATGCTCATCCCAGGCTTCGAAATGAAGACGGGCCACAAGGTCAAAGCGACCTATGGCGCCGAAGACGGAGTCAGGCAGCAGGCTGCAAAGGGCGATCCCCCGGTCGACGTGCCGGTCATCGAGGCGCCGTATGACACTGTGATCGCTTCGGGCAACGTGGTCGCCAGCAGCGAGACGGCGCTCTCCAGTATTCCCGTAGGCGTAGCCGTGAAAAAGGGCGCGCCCAAGCCAGACATCTCCACCCCGGACGCGGTGAAAAGCATGCTGCTCGCTGCAAAGTCCATCGCCTTTCCGAACCCGGCTCCAGCCGCGGCCTCGGGGATCAGCGTGACCGACAGCCTGAAGAGGCTGGGCATCGCGGATCAGTTGCAGCCGAAGATTACTCTCACCCAGGGTGGCGGTCGCGCGATGACCATGGTGGCCAACGGCACCGCCGAAATCGGCCTCACCTTCCTCCCGGGCATGACCGATCCGGGTATCGACATCGTCGGCACTTTGCCGAACGCGATCTCAACTCCAACGCGTGTGGTCGGGTTCGTCTCGACGCACGCAAAGGATCCCGCAGCCGCAAAAGCGCTGCTGGCGTATCTGTCGTCGCCGGAAGCGGCGGCGGCCTACAAGGCGGCGATGATGCAGCCGGGCCGCTGAGCGTTACGACCAACGGCCGAAAGAAGAGGTAGCTGGTGTTGGCTAAGCCCGAGTTGGCAACAGTTCTGTAGGTACCTTGACGGCGAGTTAAGCCCAAGTGTATCCTCGGCAATGCAAACAAAGGTGTCGTAGCAAGGTTTCATAGCAAGGTGTCGCAGCGCGGACTCTAAAAGAAAAAGGTTCGTGGAGAGGTAGGATAATGCGAAATTCATTCGCAGTTACGACTGCAGGCCTATTAGCTGTCGCAGTTTTTTCTTCGCTGGCGATGGCCCAGATGCCCCAGTCTCAGTCTCAGTCGCAAGGCAATCCTTGGAAGTTTAACCCCAAGGCCATCCCCACCGACGCCGGCGGCCCAGCTCCCAAGCATGATTTCAATGGCACATGGGCTGGACCGGGATCTAGCCCCGCGGTGCCGCGAGGAGCACAGCCAGAGAAGCCCACGTTGACGCCGCTCGGGCAGCAGCTCATGAGCCCGAACAAGCCAATTGGAAAGTTCAGCCCGGCCGGCACCAACGATCCTCATGCCAGGTATTGCGACCCTGTTGGATTTCCCTCGAATATCTACACGGAAGGCCGCGGACTTACGATCGCCTCGCTGCCCGACCGGGTTTTGTTCCTGCTTCAGTACATGACCATTTGGCGCGAAGCCTGGACCGATGGACGAGCCCTGCCGAAGGATGTGGGCGGGACGCAAAAGGATGCGCTCGACCCGACCTACAACGGTTACTCGGTGGCCCACTGGGAAGATGACAACACACTCGTGGTGGAAACCACTGGGATGGACGACAAGACTTGGCTCAACGGCCAGGGGTACCCGCACAGCTTGAATGCTAAGGTAACCGAGCGCTACACGCGTCCCGACCACAACGACCTGAAGCTGACCGTAACCTTCGATGACCCGACCATTTACACCAAGGCGTTTGCCCTTGGCGGAGCCAATTACAAGTGGAATCCCAACCAAAAAATGGACGATTTTTCCTGCATACCATCGCAGGTCATCAAGTATCTGACGGAGTTCGGCGATCCTGCCGGAAGCGATCCTAATGCACCCGAGGAGCGGATTGGCAGGCAGTAGTAAACGGATAGGCTAAGTGGTTTTCGGTCCGGCTCGGTCGGACAAAAATTCTTAAGCTGTCAAAACTGGGAGGCGCAGGATGAACGTAAAAACGAAGGTCCTAATGTTCGCTGTATTGGTAGCCGGAGTTCTCACGCTGGGCGCTCCGTTGTTCGCGCATCATGGGGACGCGGCGTATGACACGACGAAAACGGTCGAGCTGAAGAACGCCGTCGTCACCGAGTACGACTGGATGAATCCCCACTCGCTCATCAAGGCCGACTTCAAGGACGACAAAGGTGTCACGCAGCATTGGGTCATGGAGATCGGCAGCATCCCATCGATGATGCTGCTCGGCTTTAGCAGAACCACCATGAAGCCCGGAGACACGGTCACGTTCTACGTCTGGCAAACCAAGACCGGCCGCACGGTTGGCCGCCTCAACAAGCTCATTTTGTCCGACGGCACGGTGCTGGGAGATCGCGATACTTCCACTCCGTCCCGCTACGGCAACAACTAGAGCAAGAGGCTGGCAGCGTAACGCTTCGTCCTGCGGCGATGCTACGAAGGGGAGGCTCCGACGCCTCCCCTTATTCGTCGATAGGGAGAGCGATTCGTTTCACCGCAGCAAGCCAAATCTAAATCCCGCAACCGAATTTCCTCTTCCAGATAGTCCTAGTAGTCGTAGTCCCCGCTAGTCTCCTTCTCTAGTGCACGCACCCGCCCGACGCAGAATAAGCCAGAAATAAGAGCCAGTCCGAAACCAAATTCGCAAAAAAACTTTGACATTCCTCGTGCACCGTGTTATTACCCCTGCCAGGTCGGGGTCAGTATCCTACGTACAATCAAATACGAGGTGTGTCGATGAGTTCTGCACGCTTGAGCAATAGCGTACCGGTGCGCACGCAAACAGGTCGTCTCGCTACGAATTGGGCCTCCAGGCTGGGCATTTCATCTCGCATCGTGCTGGCGGGGCTGCTGTCCCTCGCCGTGATGCTTCTAGCGGTCGCTCCTCCTCTCTTTTCGCAAGAAGCGATCGGCACAATCCGGGGCGCGGTATTCGATTCCACCGGCGCCGCGATCGCCGGGGCGACCGTCACGGTACTTGACGTGGCCCGCGGAACCACCAGGGTGCTGACCACCAACGCAGCCGGTGAGTACACGGCTCCCGCTCTGCTGGTCGGCCTCTACAGCGTGCGCGGCGAGGCCAAAGGCTTCCAAACACTGGAACGCACGAACGTGAATCTCGATATCGGCCAAGATGTTCGCGTCGATTTGACGCTGCCAGCCCGGCGCGCAAACCCAGACCATCACGGTGACCTCGGAAGCCCCGTCGATCGACACCACGTCCGCCACCCTAGGCGGAGCCGTCACCAACCAATCGATTCAGGACTTGCCCCTGATCAGTCGCAACTTTCTTCAATTACTCCAACTGCGCCCGGGCGTCGTAGACGTGCCGGGAGGCACCGGAACCGCCACCGTCACCAATGGCCGGCGCGAAGGATCTGACGTTCTGGTGATCGAGGGCGTTACTCAGTTTGACCTGGCGACCAGCAACGTCCTGATCAACGGCGCAAACAAGGGCGGCGGAGACACCGACTTGCCTCTCGATTCCGTTCAGGAATTCAGCACCCAACAGAATGCGCCCGCGGAATATGGATGGCGTGACGGATCCGCCATAAGCCTCGGCATAAAGTCGGGCACAAACGCCATTCACGGATCGGCCTATGCCTTCGGTCGCGACTCCGCAGTGACGGATGCGAAAAACTATTCCGCCAGTGGCATCGAGTCGATTGGAATCTCTTGACTGTCGAGCAGCCCGGGTTCACGCTCGGTGGCCCGGCAATCAAGAACAAGCTCTTCTGGTTCATTTCCGCCGAATTTATCCGTTCCTCTAGCATCGACCCGTCTGCCAATACGGAACCATTGGACCTGCCAGCAGGAGCGATCGGAGCGGGCACTGGATGCGGCGGAGTTGAAAGACTGCTGCGGTCGGGAATTGCAACTACAGCCTCTTCGACGCGTGTACCGACATCGGTGGCATCAGTAAGGTTAACCCGCTGAGCGCACAAATCGCCGGGCTTACCACTACGACCGGTTGCGCCCCGCAAGCGCCCTCTTCGACATACGAGAGTCTTTTTCCCTACAACCAGAGCACCTCGAATGTTCGTATCCTAATCCCCTCACCACCTCACCTAGCAATAACGGCTTGGCGAAAGTGGATTGGAACCCTAACGAGCGCAACCATTTCAGCGGCTTCGTCTATGTATCCAAACAAACGCAAGTGGCTTCGGGAAAAGTACAACCCTACTGGGGCACTTCAGGTGTCGGCAGCACCGAGGAATACGCCGGGGCTTGGACCTACACTCCGAGCGCGACCTGGCTGAATGATCTTAGGGGAGGCGCGGCACCCAACTTCGGCGACACCATTGCCGACGATCAGAATAGGTTGCCAGTAAACTTCTACCCCACCGGATACAGTGTGAACACGGGCGTAACAAATCCCGCCTACGGCGGCATGCCATGCATCAACATATCGAGTATTTATGGCAGCGGTATGAACGGTTTGGGGCAATGCGGTAAACTAGGTCAACGAGGACCGCAGGCCCAGTTGGATTTCAGCGATAAGGTTTCTCATCAGATCGGAAACCATGCCATAAAATTCGGTTACGAGGAAGTCTTCGTCTTCTTTGACGATTCATCGCTGGCGAACGCCAATGGCACGGTCAGCTTTACGAGCCTTGAGAATTATCTGCTAGGCGCGACGAATTCAGCCAGCATCCTCACCGGCAACAACTTCGACAATTACCGTGAGCGCTGGCATGCTGCTTTCGTCGAGGATACCTGGCGCGTCACACGCAAGATAACCCTGACCCCGGGCCTTCGCTGGGAGTACATAGGGTCTCCGCATTCGATCTTCAATCACCTGGGCGCCTTCAACCCCGATTATCCGGGAGGGGTCACTCAAGTAGGTCCCGGCCTGCAAGACACGTCGGTGATACACCCGCAAAAAGACGACTTCAATCCTCGCATGGGTTTCGCTTGGGATCTCCGCGGCAACGGCAGGACGGTCCTGCGCGCCGGAGGCGGTCTCCTGTCTAGTTTCCCAGCAATATTGACGGCCACTGGCGCGGGGGTTCCGTATGGGCAGACGCTCTGCGCTGGGCCCACCTGCACGGCTGCCGATGAGGTCGTCAATCGGTTCGGCACGCCGCAACAAGGGTTTGTCTCCCAAACCTTGTCCTTTGGTGCAAACCAGGTGAACTGGACTACGGCATGCACCGCAGCCAACGTAAACACCTGCACCGGACCCACAGGCGGAATCTTTCCTCTGGGGACGGCGATCACCCCCACATCGGGCCCGGTATGCACCACAAATACAAAGGCCTCGGCTACGAATGAAACCAGTCAATGCAATATGCTTGTGTCGGATCCAAATCTTAAGAGCCCGAGGTCGGTGCAGTGGAATGTCGATGTTCAGCGCGCCCTTACGAATTCGTTAACCTTGGACGTAGCCTATGTGGGTACTTATGGCTATAACGAAATTCAATCGATTGATCTGAATGAGCCTGCTCTGGGCTCCGGGTGGGACGCGTCAGCCATCTGCGGCGGCGCGGTCTCGGGCCCCGCAAGCTCTTGCGTTGGCGTCACTCCCACTGCAACCTCGTGTCTGGGAAGCGTAAGCCTAGCAACCTACACCAGCAAGTGCGCGGCCGATGCAACGGCTGAACAGAACGCGAGGCCGTTCAACGCTCAGTTCCCCTATTACAAATACATCGTTGAAACGAAGAACGGTTTCCATTCCAACTACAATGGTTTACAGGTAACTCTCATCTCCCGTCCCTGGCACGGCCTGAACTTCGTCGAAGGCTATACGTTGAGCCACGCCTTGGACGATTGGACCAAAAGCTCGCAGGCGACGTCCGCGCTGGCAGACCCCGCCAACGAGAATTATCAGTACGGACGCGGCGACATGAATGTGACCCATCGTATGCGGTTTTCGGGAACCTATACAATCCCGGGAATCAAGACGCCGGGACAGATGCTCGAAGGCTGGTCACTCAACGGCATTTGGGCTGTCCAGAGCGGCTTTGCCTGGGCCCCGGACGATAACAAGACCGACGATTGGGGCGGTACGGGAGAGAACGCCGATAGCACAATTCCCACCCCCAATAGCGGTGTGTGGCAGAGTTGGAATTACCAGGGTCCTACCTCCGCATTCAGCGACGTTGGTGCAACCCCCATTCCGTGTTACGGACAGGCCTCCGGATGCACCAATTTTAGTGCTCCTGGGCTGTCCCCGACGATTTTCCAAACGTGTTTGACGGCCGCCCAGGCTCCTTACGCTGGAAATGCCCAAGAACAACAACTCGCCGAAGCGGCGCTGTTAAGCGGAACTGGGGCTTGCTACATGCAGAAGGGTGGCATCTTAACGCCTCCCGCCTACGGAACGCTTGGCAACGCGAAGCGTGGCATGTTCACGGGACCGAATTATCAGAACGTGGACTTGGCGCTGGAGAAAGTCTGGCACGTGAAAGAGCGGTTTAGCGCTCAGTTGCGAGTCGAGTGCTACAACGTCTTCAACCACGTCAACTACGCACAATTCACAGACGGCGGCCTCGGCAGTGCCGACCCCAGCGCAGGCGGCGGTCAGGTGGGAGTAACGGGTTTCGGCTACCACACGACCGCGCAGGGCGCACCGACAAACGGAAACCGCCAATTTCAATTCGGCTTGAAGTTCATGTTCTAACAGTAGGCGACCTATCTGAGGGCCCCGATACACGGGGCCCTCAGAGTACGACAGCCAGTAACGACACCCGTCCTGGTACCCCAGGGTCCTTGACACCCACGCTCCTACAGGTGTATCAACGACAAGGATTCAGCTCTGAATATTTCCAAACAGCGTAGTGGAGGAATTCCAGATGAGAGTCAGGTCTCTGGGTATCTTAGTGGTTATTTTTGCCTTCTATTGCGCCGCGATTCCCGCCTCTGCGCATCACGGATTCGGCGTGGAATTTGACGCCAGTAAGTGCATGGACCTGAAGGGCACCCTAAGTGGTATCACCTGGGAAAACCCGCACGCATATGTGCAAATGGATGTGAAGGACGCCGACGGCAAGGTCCATACATGGAACCTAGAAATGGTCACGCCCAATGCTCTGAAGCGGAATGGCACTACCCGGGAGGATTTCAACGACAACATGGGTAAGCCTTTCTCTGCAAGAGCCTGCCCGACCAAGGCTGGCGGCACCCCGTACCGCGGCGCGGCGGGATACATCATGTTTCCGGACCACGTGATTCGCCCCGTGGGGCAAATCAAAGGTGGCCCGGAGCCCGATCCCAACAAGTTCTAAAGCTGCGGGCGCCGCAATCCTGAAATGTGTTTCCGGCGCCCAACCGGTCTTTCCTGGTTTTAGCCGCAGCAATAACGCACTCGTCAAAGTGCGCAAGCTTCTATAAGCATTCATGCATTCGTCTGCGACTCGCAACGGAGAAATCAGAATGACAAGAATGAATCCCAGTTTCCCTTATCGCTTCGCTGTTGCCGGATTAGTTTTAGGGGCAACGCTCTTAATCGGTACAACCCTCTTCTCGCAAAACTCCCAGAATACGCCCGCGGCCAAGCCGAATCCCTTTACCGAAGAAATTCACGCATTGCCATCCGGCGGACCGCCGCCGCGCTTGTCCGACGGGCATATCGATTTCACCGGCCGCTACTATCCCAACAAGGGCGGGCGAATGCTGGATTCAGCGACGCCGGGTCACTACGACCATTCCCTCGAGCAGCAATTCGATCCCAAAGTGACCCCGGAAGAAAAGCTCTCCTTCAAGCCTGGGATGGCTGCAAAATACATGAGCCCGGTTCCCTATGGTGTGTGCGATCAAGCCGGCACTCCCAGCGCCTGGACCATGCAAGACAATCAGCACGCGCCCATGGAGTTGATCTCCAGCCCATCGAGAATGGTCCTTCTGACCGAATACCCCCTGGACGTGCGCATGATCTACATGAACCGTCCGCATCCCAAGGATCCGGATCCCACCTTCAATGGCGACTCATCCGCTCACTGGGAGGGAGACACGCTGGTTGTGGACGTCACCGCGCTTGACGACCGCCTGAGAAACGTCGCGGTCGGTGGCTTCAACGGCGAGGGCAACGCCTGGCTGCACACCGATCAGGAGCACATCATCGAGCGCTGGACCCGCCCCTCGAAGAACTACATCACCTACCAAATCACGATCGAGGACCCCAAGATTCTCACCAAGCCCTGGACTTCCGCTCCACGCATCTGGTCGCTGGCCTCTTCCGATGAAGAGTGGGGCGAAGTCTTCTGCACCCATAACGAAGAGCCCGAAGAATGGAAGCACATCGATAAGGGCGTGATTGACGATTACGAAAATAAGTTCAAGGAAGTAGATTCGTCCTAGCACTAATTGCTCTAGCTCAGGTGGGCTCGTCGTCCGAAGGTCACGGTCCTGTCGGCACGGACAGGCTCCCACCTGGGTCCTCCTCAAAGTCCCAACTGCCCAAGTGAATGACGGTCCCGCCTAAGAACCACCTAGACGCCTCGTTTTCACGTGCCAGGGAGGTAAAAAACACAGGTCGCAGTCCCCATTGCAGCTGACCTTCCATCAGCCACAGAAGCACTTGAAAAACAAGAGCCATCCGTGACACAGTAAGCAGAATATCCGTCGAGACTTTCGTACTTTAAGCAGGAGAACCGAGGAGGTAACCCATGACGTCTCCCAACACGAACAAGGACGCCGCAGAGTCCGAGCAGAATAGCTCCGGCGGCCTTTCGAGGCGCAACTTCATTGCCGCCACCGCCGCGACCGGAATCGCCATGGGTGTCGTCGGGCAACCCGCCGCCGCTGCCGCCGCTTCTCCTCAAGTCTCAACTCCCAAGCCTGAAAACGCGCTGCCAAACGGCCAGCCCGAGATGTACACGGGCACTTCTGCCGGCGCCATGCTCGCACAGTTGCGAGCCGCCGGCATTCGCACGCTATTTCACACCAACGTCAGCGGCAACGTGCCGTTTTTTGAAGCCATCGAAGCCGCTGGCGACGTGCAAGTCATCAACGTAACCCACGAGGGTCAGGGAGTCGCAGCGGCCGCGGGCTTTGCCATGGCCAGCAAGGGTCTCGGGTTCTTCTTTGGCGGCCACATCGGCACGGGCAACGCCATGAGCAATCTGTACAACGCCTGGAAGGACCGTGTTCCGCTGCTGGTTTCATCGGTGGAGGACCGGCTGGCGCCGCGCAAGGCAGGGATGGCCAGGAGGAATGGGACAATTCGCTCGGGCCCACCGAAGCCTTCACGAACTGGACCGTAATTCTCGGCAACGCGGACCTCACCGGCCTTCTTCGCCGCGCGATGAAATTCGCATTCGGTCCGCCGAGCGGACCGGTAACTTTGGGTGGCGGCACAGGCGGCGAGGACCAAGTTCAGGTTCCGATTTACAAAGTCGATCCGGCCACCATGCGTTACAAGGCCAGGGCGCAAGCCGACCTGATCCAGAAAGCCGCACAGTGGCTGGTCGAAGCCCAGAATCCCGTCTTCGTTGTGGGCTCCGAGGTCGGCGCTGAGGGCGCGAGCGACGAGATCGTCGCGCTGGCTGAAAAGCTCTCGGTTCCGTTCACCGAGACGGTGCACAGCCTGTACGCGAATATCCCCAACAATCATCCGCTGTATCTCGGCGAGCTGATGGCCGAGCGATACCCGCGGAAACAGGATTTGTTGATCAGCTTCGGCGAAAGCTTCACCACCACCGCTGCAAATCCGCTGCGCAACGTCCCCATGGTCCACATCAGTCACGACCCCAATACCATGGGAAGGTCCGCGGTTCCTGACTTGGCGATTCTGTCGGAGGTTCGCACCGCGATTCGCGACCTGTCCGATGCATCGATGGGATGTTGACCAAGGATCGTATCGCCAAAATTCGCGCCACCAGATTGGCGGAGGTGACCGCCTTCACTGCTCAGCTGAAACAATCCCGGGAAATGGCTCTGCGCGCCCGTCTCGCGGATACTCCGCTCAGTTGGGAGCGCGTCGGATATGAGCTAGAGAAAGCGCTCGATAAGGATGCGGTGATCGTGCCCGAAGTAGGCACCGAGCAAGACAAAATCTTGAGGCAGCTAACGCTGGGCGGTACGAACAAACAAAAAATCGGACGCACCAAGGGCCAGGCGCTGGGGTGGGGAGTCGGCGCAGCGTTAGGCGTCAATGTCGCGCTACCCGAAAAGCAAGTCGTCGCGCTACAGGGCGACGGCGGATTTCTGTTTGGTCAATCCGAAACCTTGTGGAGCATCGCGCGTTACCAAGCGCCCCTGCTCATCGTGATCATGAATAACCGCGTGTATAACGAAAGCCGCGACCGCAACATGCAAAATGGCGGTCACTTCTACGAGATCGGCAGGGACTTCGACGGCTATCTGGGAGACCCCAACGTCGAGTACGGAAAAATCGCGGAAGCCTACGGCCTCACCGGCGTCAAGGTGAAAACCGCAGCGGATCTGCCCGCAGGATTGCAGCAATGTCTCAAGAGCATGCGGGACGGCAAGGCGGTCGTGCTGGATATCGATATCGCACCCGATGGCCCGGTGTTGAGCCAAAGCACCTGGTATCAGCGTTACTCCATCGCGGACATTCGAAAGAAGCGCCTGACCAGCGCCTAAGCACTTAAGTCGTATCTCACAAGCTTCTTAGGAGCGTCTCATGCAGCGCAGTCACAAGCGATTCCTCCGCCTCATGGTTTGGAATCTCGTGGTGTGGATGTCCGCTACAGCTTTCGCCGGCCGCCTGTCGCCGCCCAGAGCCCCCGCGAGCCCCCAAGGCGATCAGGCTCAGATCGAAAAAGGCAGGCAAGTGGTCGCGCAAGCCTGCGCCACCTGTCACACAATGGGCATCATGAGGATGGTCCAGGCTCAGAAAAACAACACCCCGGAAGACTGGCGGGACACGGTCTATTCCATGATTGGCCGGGGAGCGGAGATCCTGCCCGACGAGATCGAACCCCTGACCGCGTTCCTCGTGGCCAGCGCCGCCACGAAAGGCCCCGCAGCCGGCCAAGCGCCAGGCGGAGGCCGCGGCGGAGCGCGAGGAGGAGCCGATCAACAGGCGCCGGAAGCCGCAGATGGCAAAGCCATCCTGCAGCGAACCTGCCAGCAGTGTCACGACGCGGCAATGGCGACGAAGAAATTGCCTTCAGAAGACTGGAACGCGGTCATCGCAAAAATGATGACCTACGGCGCGAAGCTCACCCCTGCGGAACAGCAGAAGCTCATCGAATATCTCAAATCGATGTAATCGTTCGCGGGTCAATGTAATCGTTTTGGGGTTAGGGCAAGAGCGGGGCAAGAGCTTCCCTTCGCGCCCCCGGAGTTTGCGTAGCCACTAGGCGGTCGCGGCTTCAGAGTCCGTGTGGCAACTCCAATCGTTCGAAGGTCGGAGTTAGGGGGCCGGAGCTTCAAGAGTTTGTGTGGCAACTAGGGGGTCGGGGCTTCAGCCCCGACATAAAGCCCGCATTTCATTGGGCCTTCAGGCCCTGAAGTGACTCCGAACCCGGTAGCACGCACACTCCTTCAGCCCCGACAAACTCCTAGTGAATCGCAGCCGAGGGCGACGACCCAGCAGGTTTGCCCGCCGGCCATTCGTCAAACACCTCCGGCACCGAGAACGTCATGATGCTGTTCCCCGCCGCGGTGGCGATGATCACTTCTTTGTGCAGAGGATCGAGCACGATTCCGGTCTCGGTATTGCCCCCTCTTCCCAGCGGAGCCGCAATCTTCAAAGGCGGTTCCGTACTCACGCCACTTTCCGGAATCTTCCAGATTTCGATATTGGAACCGTGAGGGTATGTGACCAGCCGCAACCTCGGAGCATAAATCTCAAACTGATTGCCCATCGCGACCGGCCCTTGGATGATCGCCTTAGGCGGCGTATTCCCGCTGGCCGTCCGATCAAAAATCAGAACCTGGCCTCCCACCACCCCGCCGCTGGGCACCAGCAGAAGATTATGGATCGGGTCGATGCGAACACAGACTCCGCTCGCGCCTCCCAGTTTCAACTTCGTCGCGGGCCCGCCTAACACACGCTTGGGAGCCACGTTTCCACTCGCCATCCGGTCAAACACCAGGATCGTTTCATCGCCATTGGCTATGTAGATTTCATTATTCTGCGGGTCGATGCTCACCTTGCCCACAGCCGAGCCCGCACCCAGGCCCTTGATCAGCGTCTTGTCTCCCTGAATGAACCGGATCGGCGCTTCCTCGCCGTTCGCGGCTCCGCGGAAGGTCAAGATCGCCTGCGCGAGAGAGCTGGTGACCACGATCTCGTCGTGAATCGCGTCGAACGCGAGATCATGCATCGTTCGCCCGAGTAGCGATTTCTGCCCTTCAATCGATCTGAGAAACGGCGTGTCTTCCTTCGCCGACCTGGCGAAGACCGCGATCTGCGGATGGTTCACTCAATTGGGGACTAGGATTTCCTGCCGTATCGGATCGTAGGTGACGGCCGCGGTCCTGCCAAAATTCACGCCTCGCTTGCTCTCTTCGGCGCTGCGAATCACGCGCAGCGGCGGCGTGTCCCCGTCCGCCATCAACGGGTACACCGTGGCCGAGGAGTTTCCGAGGTTCGAAACCCACAGCTCTTGATTCTTGAGATCGAGCGCGACGCCAGTGGGATTCCGCAGGCGCGTTGAGGGCCCGTGCAAAACGCGCGCCGGCGCAGCGTCGCCCTGCGCTTTGGCGGCGTTCGCGAAGACCAGCACGGACTGGCCAATATCGTTCGCCACATACAAGTCGCCGGTATTGGGATTGAACTTCATCGCCGCCGGCCAATCCAGTTGCGTCTTCTCGCCGGTAATCACGTGCAGCGGCTTGGCATCCCCGCTCGCGTCCAGCGCGAACACCTTGATGGCCGGCGGAAACCACTTCCCCGTGCCCGCGACGCTGGGATCGCTGTGATCTCCCCAGGTGTTGACAAATAACAGCCGATCCTTCTCGTCCACCGCGATGCCGTGCGGCGCGTCCAGCCCCGTATCGTCTCCCTCGAGCGTCCGTAGCGGTTTCTCTTCGCCCGAGGCGTCCTTGCGATAGACCGCGACTTGCGGAGGATATTCGACGGTGGCAAAAATCTCTTGCTTCACCTCATCCGCCGCCAGGTTGTACACCCGATGCGGCGTGTGCAGCACCGCCTTGGGGGCAACCTCGCCACTTGCGTCGCGTGGGAATCGCACCATTTTGTCCCCGGTGTCCGATTCCACCGAGAAAATGTCCCCGTTCGCCGGATCCACATAAAGCCCGTTGTTGAACTGAATCAGCGTCTTGTCGCCCCGGACGGTCCGCTTCGGCTGGGTAATGTCGTTGGGCCCTGCCGGTGTCGGCGACAAGCGGTCGAACACTTGGTATTCCCACAAATTGTTGTCCTGGAGAATCACTTCGTTCGAATTCGCGTCGACCGCCACCGCGCTATACGTCGGAGCCGTATCGCGGATCGTCCGCACGGGCGTGCGCGCTCCGTGAGCTCTGGCCTCCGCCGCTTGTCGTTCCTCTTCTTCCGCGTGGGGAACTGCGTTCTCCCGCTGCCCTCGCGCCGCAGCCATCAACGCGGCAGACGGATCGCCCTGCAAGGCAGCAAATAGAGTCTTCTCCTCCGGGCTGTTGACGCCGGCATCGGGATCGACGTTTGCTGGATCATCCCAAGTACACGCGTCATTGTCGGGTAGCTGCTGAACCGAGACCAAGCGCGCGCTTCCTTGAGGAGTGGTTGTTGATTCGCTGGTGGCGCCCGCGACAACACCTGCCGCAAGCAAACCAACGGTAAGCAAGGCCGCCGCAAGGATGGTCCAGTCTGCTTTTTTCTCTACTCGCATCGGACTCCTCCGGTACACCCGGCGCCTTACAAACAAGAGCGGGAACTATCCCAAGATTTTACGCCAGCCGTTCCGCAGACGTCAACGAACCTGCCTCGCGGGGCTGCCTGATTGAGCTACGGCGCAAACGCCTCGTGCGAATTCCGGTGTACAATGCCGAGACGGGAGGGGCGACGCGGCGCGTTGTGCCCAGTCCGACACCGCACGCGTAGGACCAGGAGACTAGCCGATATGAATCTAGGATCGAAAGCACTCATTCGTTACGTACTAGTAATCGCTATTGTACTCTTTGCGGGCATTTCAGCGGGCACCCAAGCCGTTGGCCAGACGGCCGACCAAAACCCCGCGCCGGGCGGTCAGAAACCAGTGATGGCGGAGGACGTCTTTAAGAACATCCAGCTGCTCCGAGGGATCCCCGTGAAGGAATTCATGGACACCATGGGATTCTTTTCCGCCTCCACGGGCATGAACTGCATCGATTGCCATTCTCCACAGGCCGCGGACAGCATGGACGCCTACGCCATCGACACCCCCCTGAAGCAGACCACGCGCAAGATGATCCTCATGGTGCGCCAGCTCAATCAACAAAATTTCGGCGGACAGCTCCGGGTGACCTGCTATACCTGCCACCGCGCCACGGACCGTCCCAAGGCCATCCCGAGCCTCGCAGACCAGTACGCCATCCAGGCCGACGATCCGGACGACGTTGAGGTGATAGAAACGCCGGAGGGCCAGTCCAAGCCCACCAACCAGGTTTCTGCGGATCAAATTTTAAACAAGTACATCGCGGCGGTCGGCGGAGCAGCCCAGCTTGCTAAGCTAACCAGCTTCGTCGCCAAGGGTACCTACGAAGGATTTGACAGCTATGGCGAAAAAGTTCCCATTGAAATGTTTGCCGCCGCTCCCGATAAGCTCACGACGGTCATCCACAACCAGGAAGCGGACAGCGTCAGCACGTACGATGGCATGAATGGCTGGGTCGCCGCGTCGGACAAACTCATGCGCGTGCTCCCGCTCAGGGGAGGAGATCTCGAAGGTGCCAAGCTCGATGCCTCCGTAAATTTCCCCGCTGAGATCAAGAAGGGCTTCATGTGGCAGACGGGCTTCCCCTCGGTGACCATCAACAACCACCCGGTGCAAGTCATTCAGGTGGCGGGCGCCGGCAGGACGGGCGCCAAGTTGTATTTCGACAAGCTATCGGGTCTTCTCGTGCGGCAGGTGCGCTATTCAGATACGGCCGTAGGCGTGATCCCCTCGCAGGTCGACTATTCGGACTATCGCCTTGTCGCGGGAGTCAAGATGCCTTACCACTTGGTCTTCACCTGGACGGATGGCCGCTCGGTCGTCCAGTTGGCCACCATACAACCGAATGCTCGCATCGATGCGGCACGATTCGATATGCCGCCGCCGCCAAAATCCAAAATCGCTACTCCCTAGCCGCTGAGCCGCCCCGGTCGCTCCGGCCGGGCCTTAGCATATAGTAATCGTTTAGTAATCATAGCTGACAGCACGTCCGCGATACGGTTCGAGAGATTGAACCGTATCGCGGAGTGCAACGTCCCGATAAGCCAGTACTCGTCCTGAAGGGTGCGCGCCCTTGACACCGCCCGTGCGGCTATCTTAATGTACCCGCCTAGGCCTGGGTCTTGGGAGGGTTGTAGCTTTAAGTGGGTTTTCAAGCCGCTCTTCAAGGAGATATCTCTATGAAATGGATGCTTCCCGGAGCTTTGCTCGCCGCGGTTGCTTTATTCGGCACGTCTGCTCCCACCTTTGCGCACCATGGATTCGGTGTCGAGTTCGACGCAAGCAAGTGCATGGATCTGAAAGGCACTCTTACGGACATCGATTGGGAGAATCCGCACGCCTACGTTCACCTGGATG
The DNA here is from genome assembly GCA_963818345.1 of uncultured Acidobacteriota bacterium. Taxonomy (GTDB): domain Bacteria; phylum Acidobacteriota; class Terriglobia; order Acidiferrales; family UBA7541; genus Palsa-189. Next base: position 445,877 of record CAWFRX010000011.1, read on the forward strand.
TGAAGGGGACCGACGGCAAGACCGAGCCGTGGCGCTTGGAGATGATCACGCCCAATGCTCTGAAGCGCAATGGCACCACCCGCCAGGACTTCCTTTCGAATATGGGCAAGCCCATGGCAGCCAGAGCGTGTCCGGCCAAGGCGGGCGGTACTCAGTACCGGGGCGCGGCGGAGTTCATCGAGCTCGCGGATGGCCAGATCCGGGTCACCGGGCAGCTCGTTGAAAAGATTACGCCCGACAAGTTTCATTTCTAAGCGAATCGCGCAAATCGGATTCGCGAACGCATGCCCCGGCATTTTTGCCTGATGGCTGGGGCATGTGGAGTTTAGTTACGGCGCCCTCCAACCCCCTTTGCGAGGACTTGCCGGCAAGCCTCGAAAAGGAGTAATTGCGAATGCAGGGATTCAAACGACGGTTCGCCTACGGTCTTGGGAGCGCCGGACTCGTAGCGGCAGCCCTGTGGACGGCTAGCACGCCCGCTTTTACCCAGAACCAAAATTCGTCCTCGCAGGGCGCCAAGCCGGCTGCACCGATCGTTGGGGATTTTAGCAAGGTGACTGCACTGCCTCCGGGTGGACCGGCGCCTCGCGCGGCGGATGGCCATCCGGACCTGTCCGGACGCTACTATCCAAACATGGCCGGAAGGATGCTCGAAGCCGCTTACCCGGTGGAGCAAGGTGTAATGAGGCAATACGATCCAAAGGTCACCCCGGAAGAAAAACCCGTCTTCAAACCTGGGATGTACGACAAGTATAAGAGCCCGGTCCCGTATGGAACCTGCGATCAGGCCGGCACTCCGACCTCGATTACCATTCAAGCCAATCAGCATGGCCCGATTGTTTTTATTCAGACCCCGGGTGTTTTGGTGTTTTTGGCTGAGTACCCCCTCACCGTTCGTATGATCCCCACCGATGGGCGTCCGCACGCCAAAGACCCCGATCCCACGTTTAGTGGCGATTCCGTCGGCCATTGGGAGAAGGATACTTTGGTCGTCGAAGCCATCGATATTGACACCCGGCTGCGCAATATCGGGGTAGGGTTTGGCGGAGAAGGCGGCGCATGGCTCCATAGCGATAAGGAGCGTGTCATCGAACGCTTCACGCGTTCCTCCAAGAACTACCTCATCTACCAGGTCACCATCGATGACCCCGTTCTCCTCGAGAAGCCGTGGACTTCCGCGCCCCATAAGTGGACGCTATCGCAGGATCCTACGGACACCTGGCAGGAATACTTCTGCACGCTCAACGAGGAGCCGGAAGAATACAAGAAGATCGGCGAACCACCGGTCGGACCGGTGGATTTCAGCGGGGAAGGCCGGGGCGGTAGGGGCGGCCGGTAGCCCGGCCAATAAGTTTGCGTACCAGTGAAGTATTGTGACCCGAGAACGAAAGCTCAGGAAAAAGGAGCAGCGCATGAAAACCAGGCTGATAGCACTTTTCTCGCTTGCAGGCATTCTGGCGGTTTCCTTGCCCATGTCCGCGCATCACGGAAACGCGGCGTACGACGAGAGCAAGGAAGTCGTGCTAAAGCAGGCCACAGTTACTAAGTTCTTGTGGGCGAATCCACACTCCATTATCACCTTCGACGCCAAGGATGATAAGGGCGAAGTCCAGCACTGGGCCGCCGAACTCGGCAGCCCCTCGGCGCTAACTCTGCTCGGCTGGACCAAGGCTTCCGTTTCGCCCGGCGACCCCATCACCGTTTACATCCATCAATCCAAGACCGGCAAACCGGTGGGCCGCATCAGCCATATCGTGCTGGCCGATGGCACCTCGCTGAGGGATAGCTCCGGTGGAGGGGACGCACCCGGCGCGGGAGCAGGTGGCGGAGCAGGACGAGGAGCAGGTTCGGGCGGAGGCGGAAGTCAATACTAGTTTCGTGCGAATAGATCCGTCCGCCGCTCGGTGACAATATTTTACCCGGTGACGCCGGATGATAATATTTTGCCCGCCGCCGGCCGGGAGCACAGTGGCTTCAGCCTTGAGCCTTGACGCTTCGTGTTAAAATAGCTCATGTATAGCGGCTTTGCCATTTCCGGTCTAGTCCTCCCGCCCGAGCCGCCCCTTGCCCTTTTTCAGAATCGCTCCCTAAGCCCATCGCACTGTGACGCGAATCATCACAACGCCAATGAAGCCCCGCGTCATTCTGAGACGGAGGGGCGGCCTGCCTTTTCTTGCGTCCCGTTCCTCGGGACGCGCCGCCACGCAGCGAAGAATCTCTCTGCCGGTTTCGTTCGCGTCGTTCCCGCTTATGGTCGAAGGCGACGGTTTGCCGTAAGGTCTATGCGCCGTTTCGTCGGCAAAGGGTATCTCTTAGCGGAAACAGTTATGCTATTTGTTTTCAGCCAGATGCGCCGCTCCCGGCACGCCGCTTCAGCGCCAGAGCGAAAGCCAACTCCTTTGTTATCATGCGCGTGCACACTCTTTTATAAAAACACCGGGGGTAGGGGGTACCCTCATCGCAAGGTGAGTGCTTTCATTACTTTAGCGTCGATCCAAGCTTGGAAGACGGGTCGGTTTCGTGTGGCTTCAGAAAATTTCGACCTCGCTGGATAAAACGGAGGACCGCGGAAATGCGAAATTCGCTCGTTCGAGCACTCATTGCTCTGGTGGCCGCGCTGGCTATGTCGTCGCTCGCCATGGCCCAAGCGCAACAACCTAAACCCGGCTCGAAGGACAGCTTATACAAGGGCAATTACCTGAAGCCCGACCCTACCCCGGGAGGCCCCGCACCGGTCCACGATGTGAATGGATCTTGGGCCGGCAACCTGACGCCACAGCGCTTCGACATTCCTCCTCTGACGCCTTTGGGCCAGAAAATGTATAGTCTCCATAAGCCCGAAACAGAAGTTGGGACAGGGTTCTCCAACGACCCCATGAACACGTGCGACCCCTTGGGGGTTCCGCGGAATCTGGTCTTTGAGACCAGAGGCCTGGCGTTTGCCACCATGCCCGATAGAGTTGTGGTGCTGCACCAATACCAGAGGATTTGGCGCTACGTCTGGATGGATGGCCGCGAACTGCCCAAGGAATTCGACACCAAGAACGGAGTAACAGCACGTTGGTATGGATATTCGACGGGCCACTGGGATGGGGACCATACCCTGGTGATCGATACGGTCGGCATCAACGACCAAACCTGGCTGGATAAGGCCGGACACCCCCACAGCGTCAACGCTCACATACAGGAGCGCTACGACCGCCAGGATCATAACCACATACAGATGAGCGCGACCGTGGACGACCCCACCGTCTATACCAAACAGTTCACGCTCTCGAAGAACGAGTATCGCTGGATTCCGGACCAGGAAGCGGAGGAGCAGATCTGCGTTCCTTCCGAGATGATCAATTATATGCAGCTAATTGGCAGGCCCGCTTTCGATACCGGAGACGACTCTAAAGGGAAATAGGCAGAAGGCCAGTAGAATGAGTGATTTCGCAAAGTGCTTCGCTAACGCGCGTAGAATGAACACTTACAAACCAAAGGCATACAAGTCCCGTGCTAATGAACACTTATAAAAAAATGGGGGGTCGCGGGGGCCCATCCCATTGAAGCCGCGAGGGAGAAATGTGGGTGCCCCGGTGTGCTTCCACTCAGGGAAGTTGTAGTGCCTTCCGCTCAATGACGGGCTGAATCTGGGTGCATACAAGGTCCATCTAAAACTAAAGGGGTGACGCCCCCGGCGCGAGTGGCTATAATACCCGATCTTCCCGCGCTCGGATTCAGCGGAGGAAACACATGAGTACCACGACGAGTGTCTGCGCTCAAGAACCCTATTCGACCACCGACAGCCAAGTAAGTGAGCTTGTCGCCAAGGCCCGCGTGGCCCAGGCGGCCTTTGAGCCATTCACTCAGGAACAGGTGGACGCCATCGCCAAAGGCATTGGCAAATATGTCTTCGACAACGCCGAGATGCTGGCGAAAATGGCTGTCGAGGAAACCGGACTCGGCAACGTCGAAGACAAGGTCATCAAAAACAAGGGCAAGGCGCGGGTCATTTGGAACAACCTCAAAGGTAAAAAGTCTCGCGGCATCATCGGCGAAGACGCGGAAACCAATCTGGTGTACGTGGCCAAGCCCATGGGTGTCGTCGGCGCGGTAACGCCTGTCACCAACCCAGTGGTCACTCCGATGTGTAATGCGATGTTCGCGATCAAGACGGGCAACGCCGTGATTTTCGCTCCTCACCCGAAAGCGGAGAAGTTGACCAAGCACCTGACGGACGCGTTCACGAAAGTGGTGAAAGCGAACGGCGGACCAGACAATTTGATTCAGACGATTCAGAACGGCTCGATCGAAATGACCATCGAGCTGATGAAGGCCGCGGACGTGGTCGTCGCCACCGGCGGTGGTGCCATGGTGAAGTCGGCATACTCCTCGGGCAAACCATCGTTTGGCGTCGGCGCGGGCAATGTCCCGGTGATCATCGATCGCGGCGTGGATCTCAAGGACGCGGTCGAAAAGATCGTCTTGGGCGCGTCGTTTGATAACGGCATTACCTGCACGCACGAACAATTCATCTTGGTTCCCGAAGAGCAATACGACGAAGCCTTGCGATTATTCGACGCGACCGGCAAAGTCTGGTTCACCGATAACGAGGACCACGTGCAGAAATTCCGCGATGTGGTCTTTCCGGGCGGGTACCTGAATAAGGATCTCGTCGGAAAATCCGCCACGCACGTGGGTGCCAAGGCCGGCATTGAGGTACCTGAATCAGCCCGCATCGTTTTGCTGCCTGCCAAGGGTGCTGGCACCGAGGACGTACTGGCCAAGGAAAAGCTCTGCCCCGTAGTAGCGATCCTGCCGTTTCGGACGTTTGAGGAAGCCGTCGCCAAGGCCAAGGCCAATCTGCTGGTCGAGGGCGCGGGACACTCGGCAGCCGTGCATTCCAATAACGAAGCCAACATTCGCTATGCCGGGACCGAACTGCCCATCAGCCGTCTGGTGGTGAATCAGACCTGCGCGTATGCGGCCGGCGGTTCGCTGACCAATGGCTTTGCCCCAACCACCACGCTGGGCTGCGGCTCTTGGGGCGGCAATTCAATTTCCGAGAATTTGGACTACAAGCATTTGATGAACGTATCGCGGATCGGCAAGGTGATCACGAACAAGCCGATTCCGACCGACGCCGAAATCTGGGCGTGAAGTTGAATTCGTCCGCGCCGAATATGTTTTAACGCTGTCAACGTCCCGCAGCTCGGCGCATTTTGTAATCATTAAAATGAGTGGTAGCAGTTGTACGCGTGCCGAACGGTAAGATCAAAAAAACCAAGCTCGCGGCGCTGGAGTTATGTCGCCCGGGAAAAGGATAGCGAATGGCTAATGCCGGATTCGTAGGTTTGGGAGTGATGGGCAGCAGGATGGCGGAGTTGCTACTCGCCAAAGGACATAAGGTAACGGTCTATAACCGTACCAAGGACAAAGCGGAGCCCTTGCTCAAGAAGGGTATGCATTGGGCAGACTCGCCCAAAGCGGTGGCAGAGGCGGCCGATGTGATCTTCACTTCGGTGACCGACGCGACTGCGCTCGCCGCCATCACCGACGGCCCCGACGGCTTGCTCGCCGGTCTCAAGGCCGGAAAGGTGTTGGTGGACATGAGCACCGTGAGTCCGGAAACCAGCCGCGCAGTGGCCGCCAAGGTGCGCGAGCGGGGAGCGGACATGATCGACGCGCCAGTATCGGGTACCGTGGCGACGCTTCGCGAAGGGAAGCTGCTCATCATGGTGGGCGGACGTAAGGAAACCTTCGAGAAGGTGAAGCCGCTGCTCCAGGATATTCCGTCCGCGCCGGTTTCCGGAACCGGGCCCACGGTTGTCTATATGGGCGAGAACGGCACGGCCCTGATCATGAAGATCGCGATGAACCTCAGCCTCGCCGTGCAGATGCTGGCATTTGCCGAGGGCATCGTCTTGGCCGAAAAGAGCGGAATCCCGCGCGACGCTGCGGTGGAGGCTTTTACGCACAGCGTGTTGGCCTCGCCGATGGTGCAATACCGCGCACCCTTTTTGACCAACCTGCCCAAACCAGCCTGGCACACCGTAAACATGATGCAGAAAGACATGCTGCTCGCGCTGGAATTGGGACGCCGTACGGATGTACCGCTGCCCACCACGGCCGTCACCAACGAATTTCTCACGGCCGCGCGAGGCATGGGCAGGACGCAGGAAGATTTCGCGGTTCTTTTCCAGGTGTTGGCAGAAATGTCCGGGCTGAAGGTATAAGCCAGCCCGGATTCTTTAGGTAAAGAGCAAAGCAGTTCTTTTCCGCGTCGCGTCTTACCGAGTGACGCTCTCCTCGACGGGCTTCGGAGCACCAGCAGGAAGCGGCAAAGCAGGGGTCGCTTCGGAGCCCGCACGCAGGTTACGTTGCAGGGTCACCTTGTCGAGTTCCCCTTCCCAGCGAGCTACCACGACGGACGCTACGCCGTTCCCGATCATATTGACCGTTGCTCTTCCCATGCTCATGAAGCGGTCGACCCCGAGAATCAGGGCCATGCCGGCCACCGGAATCGTTGGGATCACCATCAGTGTACCGACCAGGGCGATGAACGATGCGCCTTGTACTCCGCTGGCGCCTTTGGAAGTGAGCACAGCGACGGCGAAGATCGTGAGCTGCTGTCCGAACGTCAGGTGTGTGTTGGTCGCCTGAGCTACGAACAGAGCCGCCAGCGTCATGTACAGGCTGCTGCCATCCGTATTAAACGTGTAGCCCGTTGGCACCACCAGACCGACCAGCGACTTCGAGCAGCCCAGCTTTTCCATCTTCTCCATTAATGTGGGGAGCGCCGGTTCGGATGAACTCAGCGACAAGCACAAAACAATTTCTTCCCGGATGTAGCTCAGGAATCGGATGATTCCGAAACCTGCAGCCCAGGCGATTCCCCCCATGACCACCACTACAAACAGAATGCTCGTTAGCCAAAATGTTCCAATCAACTTGGCCAACGGTCCAAGCGATGCCAAACCATACTGACCGATCGTAAACGCCATCGCTCCGAAAGCGCCGATCGGGGCAAACTTCATGACGATGTTGACGATGCCAAAGACCGCCTGCGTGAGCCCATCGATCGCGTCTGTCAGCGCCTTACAGCGTTTACCCATGGCGGATAGCGCGAATCCAAACAGCACCGCGACCAACACCACTTGCAGCATGTTCCCGGTCGAAAACGCGCTGACCACGGTGTTCGGAATCAGGTTGATGAGAAAATCCGTAACGCTCTGCGATTTCGCCAACGTGGCATAGCCGGCGACGGCCTTGGCATCCAGCGTCTGGGGATTCACATTGAATCCCGCGCCCGTCTGCACGACGTTTCCGACCACCATCCCGATCAACAGCGCCAGCGTGGAAACGATTTCAAAATAGAGCAGGGCCTTTCCCCCGACCCGCCCGACCTTCTTCATATCGCCCATGCCGGCAATGCCCGTGGTGATCGTGCAGAAGACCACCAAAGTGATGACCATGGTGATCAGCCGGATGAAGGCATCGCCAAGCGGCTTCATGGCGATGGCGGCATGTGGCCGCACGAAGCCGAGCAAAATTCCCAGGCCGACGCCGATCAGGACCTGGCCCCACAAGCTTAGATAAAATGGCTTCTTTGGTGGCTTGACGGCACCAGCGGGTGAGCCGTTCTCATCGTGAACCGCCATATCGTCCTCCATCCCGATTTGCTTACCGCGCGGGCCTTCGCCATAGCGGCTTTGGTGCGTCGGCAGCTTACCGGTGGTGTCTCGCCGTTGCGGGGGGCTACGGCGGCGCCTTGGGACCCTGAAAAGCTAGCCGGCTAAGATCAAAGACTGCTCAATCGTAGATGGCCGGGCAGGCAAATTCCTCCGGTAATCTGCCGGGAGTCTATCACATCCGATTATCAGCGACCACCCCCCTATCCATCCAGTATGGGGACCACATCGAAGCAAGCGGTACGTCAAAATGCGCGTTCCAAGCGATTGAAAAAGCGGGAGAAGTTTGGCTCCCCGGGCTAGATTCGAACTAGCAACCCTTCGGTTAACAGCCGAATGCTCTGCCATTGAGCTACCGGGGAACCGGCAAGTCAGACTTTTAATTTACAACAGCTTGCGGACTTGCACCACCCTCCTCCGTTCTGGCTTGCGTCCAATTCGATTCGAGCAGCGGCTTGACCTCGGACGTCTCAAGGGAGAAAGTTAACGGCGACGAGCGCAAACCGCGCGCCGCCAAAGGGAATGCCTGCTGGCTACGTTCTCTGAATGCCGTATGGTGAGCGGATCTCGCCTTCTGATTCCTCTAGATTCCTAGGAAATTGTTCTGAAGTTTCAGATACCCGTGTTCGGCGGCCCAAAGGTTCAGAGGGATCGTTGCCAACTCATCGACGACAGGCACGGCGTGTCCATCCTTTGTCAGATCAACGGTTTTGATATAGCTGTGGCAGGCGTCGCAGGCCTCCACGCGCACGTGACTGAACTCTTCGGCGGTGTAAACGGCGAGTTTGTGGTCATCTTGCTCGCCGCACGCGGGGCAGACGACGCGGCGGTAGTCCCACTCCGTCGCGCACAGCGAGCAGATCAACGAGCGCTTCCCGCCATCGCCTTCTGGACGCAACGCTCCGACCTGCGGTTTGCTGCCACACAGTGGACAAACCGAGGGCCTGCCGCTGGGCGCCGTCCATTCCGAGTGATCCGCAAGATATTCGGCGTAAGGCTGCAGGAAGATCCATGACAGCAGGGCCTCCGCCGGTTCGAGATCCTCCGGCGATCCCGAGCGCCCTTCCCAGAATTGCACCAGAATCTCCTGCCAGCGGCTGGCAGATTGCGCAGCCAGTTCGCCTGCGAAGCGAGAAAGCGGGGCAGGGGCAACTTGTGCGATCGCTAAAAGGAAGGGAGAAAATCGCGGAAGGAGTAGAAATGGATCGAATTCCCTGCGCAACGAACCGGGAACACGCGGCACTTTCGATCGGCCGCAGTCCGCTTCGATTTCAGAGTATAGGGATTTTTGGAATCGAGTAAGTCTCTCGTAAAAGCGCAGGCCTTCCGCCGCGAATGGGTGAACCGCGGCTAATTCGCTGGCGCGCTGGATCCGAACATCCCATTTACCGTTCTTCATTTCCTTGCCGCGGCATCACGCAGCACGTGTTCATACCAGATGCGATGATATTTTCTTGCCCAGCCGGCCGAGACGTCACCGCGAATCACCGAGCCGAAAGCGCCCCGCTCCATCGCCGTGCCCATGTACACGTGAATGATGAAGAGTCCAATCGTCAGAAGCGCGGCCGAAGGATGGACGATGACCGCAAAATAACGCAGGTAGCGAAGGTTCCAAGGAACCAGCTCGGTGAACCATAGGATCAGCCCGGAAAGAAGCAGCAGGATCCCGCACCAGAAAAATCCCCAGAACAGGAGCTTCTGTCCGGCATTGAAACGGTCGGCGGAGGGGACCAGTTCGTCTTCGTTGCGAATGTAGTGCGGAACGGCGCGCCAGAACTCCTTGTCCAATTCCGTCTCATGCATCTGCCTGCCCCACATCTCGTACATCAGCCAAGTCGCCAGCACGAAGATCAGGCCAACCCAGGGGTGCAGTTCGCGGGAAACGGTGGTGCCACCGAGCACTATGGCCATCCAGAAAAGCCAAGGCGACCAGAACGCCAGCCCCGTCAGCATGAGGTAGATATAGGAAACCGCGGCCAGCCAATGGATTAATCGCTCGTGAAACGAATAGCGCAAGACCCTGCCGCTGGCGAGAACCTGCGAAGCGCTCATGGCTTGGCTCCTTGCTGCGGCGTGCTTCCTTTCGACGCTTCCTCTAGCGCGGCCTTCTCTTCGTCGGGCGGAACGATCTTCGGCCCGAAGCGCAGGTAGTGAACGAAGACACCGACCAGGCCACCGATGATGGCAAAATTCCCCAGCCACTTCAGCGGCGTCTTCCAAAGCTGAACGGTCCAAGGGATGTGCGGATCTTTCGGCAGCCCGCCATACAACTCGGGATTCTTCGCATCGTGCAGGACGTAGATCACGTGCGTTCCGCCGACTCCTGGCGGGTCGTAGACTCCGGCGTCGGCAAAACCGGAAACCGAGCGAAGTTGCTCCGCCCGCGTTTCCGCCAGGACCTTCATTTCCGGCTTGGTTCCAAAATGCAGACAGCCCGTCGGGCACGCCTTGATGCAAGCCGGCTCAAGACCCACGGACACGCGGTCGTTGCACAGCGTACATTTGAAAACCTTTCGCGCCGTGGGACTAAATTTTGGAATGTTAAACGGACAACCGCTCATGCAATAGCCGCAGCCGATGCAGTTCGCTTCCTGGAAATCGACGATTCCATTGGCATACTGCACGATGGCTGCGTCCGCCGGACACGCCACCAGGCACCCCGGATCTTCGCAGTGCATGCACTGGTCCTTGCGCATCAGGAGTTGCACGGTTCCATCTGCCTGTTCGTGCTCGTTGAACTTGATCAGGTTCCAGTAATTCCACTGCGTCTCCGGCATCGTCTGGTAGGAATTGTTGAAGGTGGTCTCGCTAAAGGAGAGCCCATTCCATTCCAGGCATGCCACCTCGCATGCCTTGCAGCCAATACAAGTGGTCGTATCCACCAGCTTGCAGACCTGGAACTCGCGGTTCAACCCCGCGCCCGGAACGGTGCCAGCATGCCCTGAAATCCGGACTATCTCTGTCGACGCCTGGCTCATCGTCCGCTCCCTACGCCTTCTCGACCTTCACTAAGAAGCCCTTGGATTCGGGAGTGTGGGCGTTCGGATCGGTCACCGCAGGCGTCAGCAAATTCGCCGGCGTTCGCGCGTCTTTTCCTTCATCTTCGGTGATCCCGCGGAAGCCCTGGTGAATCGGCAAGCCAATCTGATAGACCTTCTTGCCGTCGATCATCATCGGCTTTAGCCGGCGCGTGACAAACGCCTTTGCGATGTAGGTTCCTCGCGCGCTAATGACTTTGATCTTGTCTGTCCCGCGAATTCCTTTTTCGTCCGCCAGCTCGACGGGAATTTCCACGAACGGTTCCGGGATCAACTGAACGTTCATCGGATTATTTTTCGTCCAGTAGTGATACTGCTCCGTCAGCCGGTACGTGGTGCAAACGATGCTGTACTCCTCCGGAGCTCCAAACTTGTCGTAAGGCGTATTGAATTTCTTCACCAAGGGATTATTCGACTGCTCCGGATGCAGCGGGTTCTTGATGGGGCTTTCGATCGGCTCGTAGTGTTCTGGGAACGGCCCGTCCGCCAGCACTCCGATCGGCGCGAACAATCGCCCCACTCCTTCCGGGTTCATGATGAAAGGACCCATGTGATCCTTCGGGTGAGAGGCGGGATTGAAGTCCGGCACGTCGTTGCCCACCCACTTTCCGGAGGCCTCATTCCACCAAATCTGCTTGCGATCCGAGTCAAACGGATTGCCAGCCAGGTCGCAAGAAGCGCGGTTGTACAACACGCGGCGGTTGGCGGGCCAAGACCAGGCCCAGTTGGGATAAACGCCCATGTCGGACGGATCTTCCGTGCCTCGCCGCTGGATCTCGGGGGCCGCCCCTGTCCAAGAGCCGGAGTAAATCCAGTTGCCGCACGTGGTCGTTCCATCATCTTTCAGCCACGCAAAACCAGGTAACTGCTGCCCGGCTTTGACGACTTGTCCCGTGGCCGGATCGGTCAGGTCGGCGAGGGCTTTCCCGTTTAGTTCCATAGCTACTTGGGAAAGTGGCGGGTGGGCCGCATCCGCATAGGCCCAGCTCAGATTCAGAATTGGATCGGGGAATTTTCCGCCCTCTTTCTTGTACAGATCCCGGACTCCCAGGAAGATCTGCGCCAGGATGTCTTGATCGAGCCGCGCATCTCCGGGAGGCGGAACCGCAGCATATTTCCACGTCACCCAGCGCGCCGAGTTCGTCATGCTCCCGTCTTTTTCCGCAAAGCCCGCGCACGGCAAACGGTACACCGTGGTATTGATGGTTTTTTGCTCTTCAGCCGTGATGCCCGGAGCTCTCCAGAACTCGCTGGTCTCATCCTGATAAATTTCACCTACCACCAGCCAGTCCGCCTTCTTTAGCGCGTTGATGTTCTTGTTGGTATCCGGGCCGATCATCACTCCGTTCATTCCGAAGGCCATCATGCCCTTCACCTTGCCGTTGTACATGTCGTCCCAGATGTGCGTCCACGAATAGTCGCGGTCAACTTTCGGCAGATAGTCGAAGGCAAACCCATTCTCCTTTGTCGCGGCATCCCCATACAGCGACTTCAGCAGCGAGACGAAGAACTTCGGGGTGTTCGAGTAGTAGTTCATCGAAGCCCAGGGCGTGGGCTTGGACGATCCTGGCGTGGTCCGCTTCAGAAACGTGGCTAAATCCGTGTCGGTGGGAACCGGAGCTTTAAGATACCCCGGTAGAGAGTCATACAGTCCGGCCATGTCGGTGGCGCCTTGAATATTCGAATGGCCGCGCAACGCGTTTACTCCGCCGCCCGCTCGCCCAACGTTGCCGAGAAGAAGCTGAATCATCGCCGCCGTACGAATGATTTGGGTTCCGAACGTATGCTGCGTCCAGCCCACCGCGTAGATGATGGTCGCGACTTTCTTCATGTCGCCGTCTTTGCGGATCGAAGTGAACAAGTCGGCGGCCTTCAGGAACTGGTCCTTAGGGATCCCCGTGATGCGCTCCACGGTTTCGGGTGTGTAGCGCGAGTACTGCTTTTTCAGCAGTTGGAAAACACAGCACGGGTGCTGGAGGGTCGGATCGAATGCGACATTGGAAGGAAGAGAGGGCGGCGGTGCTGCTCCTCCTGTCTGGCTAGGCGGATCAGGTACAGGTGCGTCGCAAGAATGCGCTGCGGCGCCGCCCGCGCTGCCGCCGGAGTCTCCCCCGGCTTCATAATTCCATGTGGATTTATCGTAGGTACCGGCCGCTGAATCGAATCCCGAGAAAAGCCCGTCCTCCGGAAGCCTGAAGCCTTCCTTCACGATAAACGCGGCGTTCGTGTAGTTCACCAGGTAATCGTGCGCGATTCGATTGTTTTCGATGGCGTAGCGGATCAGCCCGCCGAGGAATGCAATGTCGCTGCCGGCGCGAATTTGAACGAAGAGATCGGCGGTGGAAGAGGTCCGCGTGAATCGCGGGTCTACGGAGATCAGCTTGGCGTTGCGGTTTCGCTTGGCTTCCATCGCCCACTTGAATCCGCAGGGATGGTTCTCGGCCGGATTACCGCCCATGATCAACATCATGTCGGTGTTCTTGATGTCGATCCAGCCATTGGTCATCGCCCCGCGTCCGAATGTGGGTCCCAAACTTGAGACCGTGGGGCCGTGTCAAACACGGGCTTGGTTTTCTAAATACACCAAGCCCAGACTCCTCATGGTCTTCACGACCAGGTAGTTGAATTCGTTGGTGTCGGTGCAGCCGCCGATGAACGAAATCCCTTCGCAGCGGTTCACCGTGTGCCCGCTCGCGTCCTTCTCCACGAACGTCTCGTCGCGTGTCTTCTTGGTCCAACGAGCAATCTCGTCCAAGGCTTTATCCCAGGAGATGTCCTCCCACTCCGTCGCGCCTGGGCGCCGGACTTGCGGTTTGGTGAGCCGCCGTGGGTTGAGGATGTCTTGTTCGAGCGAAGAGCCCTTCGGGCACAGAGTTCCGCGATTGGTGGGATGATCGGGATCGCCTTCGACGTGGATCACCTGCGGCGTGACGTTCTTCGCCCCGTCGCCAATCGTATAGACAAGGACGCCGCAACCTACCGCGCAATAGGGGCAAGTCGAGTGTGTTTCGGTCGCGCGCGCGATCTTCAGCTCGCGAAGTTCCGCATATGCGGGTGCCAGGTCAAATCCAAAAACAGTAACTGCCGCGCCGCCCAGAGTCGCAACTTTCAGGAACTCCCTGCGAGTAGTTTCCATGGCGGGACCCTCCCGGTCATCGAATCCAACTCAGGGCCGAAATCAATTGTCTAGCTGCCTACCCCTATGATGCAAAACGCGACAAACCGGGCGCAGCTAATCTTTGAGAAATAACCTCCAGCAAGGCTGACCCCACGGACGAAGACTTCGGACAGGGGAGCCAGGAACTGACAGGAAATCCGTTCCCTTACGAGGTCATCGGGGCGGATCATAAAAGCCTCGGAGAATCATGTCAAGCATTCGGCCGGGCCGCGCGAGATTCGCGTTTCACGCTACTTCAGCGCCCGGTGGGATTGGGGTACAAATCGGCGGCGTTATGTTCTTGTTGCGTGTCGTCGCGGTGAAGGCAACGAAAATCCTTTTCGATCAGGATTTGCAGCCCCGCGCCCAAACCAACCGGTTGGAAATGCTCAATTGCGACTTGGTCCGTCATCGCCCAGGCCTGTGCCATTCCCTTCGGCACGATGACGCAAATTTCACCTGGGGTGCGCTGGGCACGGATCGTGTCGCAGGAGGCGCAGGTTTCGAGCGCGTACGTTAGGCCGTCGTCCGGCGCAGGCGTGAACTGGAGCGAGCCCTCCACTCGTCCGTCCGCCAGAAGCTTTTCGACTTCGCTTCGAGTCAGTCGGAATCTTATCGAGCCGTCGTGAAGGCGCAGTTTCATGGGCCGAATCCTACGTCTAGAGGCAAATCTGCACAACCTCGAATTGGGCCGCTGTTGGCCCTGGTGAATAGATGCCGGGGGCCGGCGCCGGTTTCGGCAATCGGCGCACGTTCTTCTGATTTAGAGCCTCGGTGGCGGATGGGAGTTTGAGAGCAGCCTGGGGCAGCACCCTTGCGTTAGGCGGCGAGGTCCTGTATTGAATCCATGTTTGTGGGTTTGCTTCCGTCAGTGAGGCCGAAGCGTATGTGCACGAATTGGCAAGCTAATTCAAGTCTGGCAGCGGAAGGAGTAGGAGCGATGAAGTACAGAAAACTGGGGAATACGGGACTCATCGTGAGCGAGGTGGCCCTTGGAACGATGCAGTTCGGTGGCAGGATGAACATGGGTAATCTCGGTCAAGAGGACACCACGCGGATGGTGAAGGCAGCCCTCGACAGGGGAATCAATTTCATCGACACCGCCGACGTGTACAGCCTCGGGGAAAGTGAAACGCTTGTTGGCAACGCTTTGAAGGGTGTCAGGGACGAGATCGTGCTAGCCACCAAAGTCCGGCTTCCCATGGGCGACAATTTTAATCGAAGTGGCGCAACCCGCGTGAACATCATGCGCGAAATAGAGGGCAGTCTCAAACGGCTGCAAACCGATTACATTGATCTTTACCAAGTGCACGGATGGGACAGCAACACGCCCCTCGAGGAGACGCTGCGCACACTCAACGATCTGGTGCGCCAGGGGAAGGTCCGGTATATCGGGCTGTCCAACCTGATGTCATGGCAGGCGGCCACCGCGGTTATGCTGCAAGAGCGGCTTGGGTTGGAAAAATACGTGACGGCGCAGATGTACTACAGTCTGGTCGGCCGGGGTCTGGAATACGAATTTCAGTCGTTCGCCGAGTATTACAACATCGGCATCCTGGTTTGGAGTCCGCTTGCCGGCGGCTTTCTTACAGGCAAGTACAGCCGCGACAACCCTGCTCCTGCCGGCACACGATTCGCGGAGGCAGGCTCGTTCGTGCCCTTTGATCGGGAGATGGGCTACCGCGTTGTGGAAACGCTGAAGGAAGTGGCCGGCCGGCACGACGCGAGCCCAGCCCGCGTGGCTCTCTCGTGGGTGCTGGGCCGCCCGGCCGTCAGCAGTGTGATCATCGCTGCCCGGAAGGTCGAGCAACTGGAGGATAACATCCGCGCCGTCGACCTTCGGCTCTCGGACGACGACATCCGGCTGCTGGACGCGGCGTCGGATCCGGGCGTCCCGTATCCGAAGTGGATGGTCCTTCAACTCGACACTGCGGAAGACCCGCGTTCGAAGGTTCTGTATCCGGAGCGCTACGCGATGGCGGTCCCTGGAAGGACCTCCGCAAAACACGGTGATCCAGCCGGGAGTACAAAGACCGACGACGAGAGGCCGAGACGGGGGCCGATTGCTGACGGACAAGTCGGCGATGAAAACTATCTAGGTATCCATTGAGGATGGCTAGTGAACAAGCCGTTCACAAAGCCAATGTGGTAGATAAGGAAAAGCCCGAATCCCACGCTGATCAGCCTGAGGCGAGTCCGCAATCCTCGGTTGAGGTCGCGAAATCTCTTGTCCGCGTAGGCAAATGGCAGGACCATCGCGCCGGTAATCAGCATCATTCCGCGCAATCGTGCCGATGCCCAAAAACGAGCAAGGTAAACAACTGCCCACTTCGGGTTGCGGATCGTGGCGAGAACCAGAAGCGCCACCGCGGCGGATCCGGCAAGCCCGTGAACGAGCCCCACGACCAGCGGCCGCACGGCTTGATACAGGCCGATGCAGCCAAAATGACGGTCGAACCAGTTCAACGGCGTTTGCGCGGCTGCCTGCGAGTGAGTTTCCGGATCACGTTGATGGGGATGAGCTGTGCACGTAGTCGCCGTGGCTGTGAGCAGTGATGAGCGCACGCTCCCCGAGGTCTCCCGTTGGGAGAAGAAAATGTATCCGTAATCCACTGGAGGATGCCGGTCAGGTTTAGAACGCCCAGAAGAATCAGCATGAGGCCAACGGAAAACTCCATGGAGAGACCGATGCGCGTGGGAATCACCCAGCCGAACAGAATGATTCCGCCTCCCACGATGAGGATCGTCAGCGTGTGACCGACTCCCCAGAAGCGCGCCGATGATGGCCGCGTGGCTTGACCTACCGATGGCGCGCCACGATCGTCGTGACGGCGATCACGTGGTCGGGATCGGTGGCGTGCCGCATCCCGAGAAAAAACCCGAGCGCGATGATGGAGAACAGGCCAATCATTCAGATACTGTCCGTATTTCAAGTGCTTTGCAGGTCTCGCAGCTCAATCCGTGACGATGTGACCGCGTCCACATGCTCGAAGAGCGTGCGACCGCTCGACCCAGCGGCCGCGCGGCGCGACCGCAAGAAAATCGAGATACGCGTCCATGCCGAGCCCGGATTTTGCCGACACGTCGCAGGATGGCCATGCCGGGCCGAACAGACTCGATGCTGCGATTCGCGGCGGCGCCGTCGAATTCCACCGCGGCGGCGAGATCCATCTTGGTGATCACGGCAACATCCGCGCTGTTGAAGATGGTCGGATACTTCAGCGGCTTGTCCTCGCCTTCGGTGACGGACATGAGCACAAGGCGCAAGATCTTCGCCAAGATCGTAGGAGGACGGACAAACGAGATTGCCGACATTTTCGATGAAGAGAAAATCGAGGTCGTCGAGATTCCAGCCTTCCAGGGCGCTTTGGACCATCGCGGCTTCGAGATGGCAGAGAGTGCCGGTGGTGATCTGTTTCACGGGCGCCCGGCTGCGGGCGAGGCGGACGGCGTCATTTTCCGTGGCGAGATCGCCGACCAGCGCCGCGACGCGATATTCGGGCCGAAGAAGAGTGAGAGTTTTCTCGAGAAGCATGGTCTTGCCGGAGCCGGGACTCGAGACCATGCTGACGACGAAGACGCCCGCATCGTGAAAACGCTGGCGAAGCGCGCGCGCGAGGAGATCA
Source organism: uncultured Acidobacteriota bacterium (assembly GCA_963818345.1). Lineage (GTDB taxonomy): Bacteria > Acidobacteriota > Terriglobia > Acidiferrales > UBA7541 > Palsa-189. The sequence goes on from CAWFRX010000011.1 coordinate 463,374, forward strand.
TTCTGCTTCAGGACGTTCTGGCGGACTTCGATGATGCGCGTTCCGGGACTCACTGCTCGACCTCCAGCGAAACCACTTCGAGTTCTTTTCCCTGCACGATTTCCGAAGCCAGCGACGCCGCATTCGGAGCAGCAAAACCATTCCGAGCGAGCGCACGGGACGCGCGGGCGTCGCACGCGGGGCAGTAGACGATGCCCGGAACTTCTTCGACGACGAGCTGCGAGCCCGCCAGAGCAGTGTTTTCGCACGCCATTTCGTAGGAAGAAAGCAGCGCGTCCTTCACGACGCCCGCGAGAAGACCGAGACGCAAGTGCACGGCGATGATATGGAGACCGCCGCGGCGCTCGGATTCCTCTTCGGCAAGTTCGACGATGCTCATCGCGATGGAAAGCTCATGCATGAGTGGCCCCATCGGCATCGAGATCGAAGCGGCCGAATGCGGCGAGCGCGGCTTGTCCTAGGCTGATGCCGCCGTCGTTCGGGGGAACTTCGTGATTCGTCCAGATCGCCAGACGGGACAGACCTTCAAGAATCGCGTGCAGGTCTTCGAGAAGAAGTTCGTTCTGAAAGACTCCGCCTGAAAGAACGGCGGTGTCGATTCTGATGGCTTGTCGCAGAGCGCCGTGATTGCGTGCGGCGAGACCGCGGGCGATCCCGCGCTGAAATGCGCGCGCAATTTCCGCGGGATCGACGGCCTTGCGAACGGTCCTTCGCCACGCTTTGCAGCAGCGGACGGAAATCGAGCTCCGTTGCCGTCGAATGGAAATGCGTAAGCATCGATCGTGTTCGCTGCGCGCGCCAATTGCTCAAGCCACATGGCGGCTTGGCCTTCGAAAGCTCACTTCGCGCGTGAAGCCGAGCAGGGCCGCGGCTGCGTCGAAGAGCCTGCCCATCGAGGTGGTCGTGAAGGTGCGGACGCCTTTGCGCGATGAGCGTCTGCGCGTCGTCGATAGCGCTCGGGAAAAGAAAATGGCGGCGCGTTCAGATCGGGCAAATCGTCTACTTGGGCCAGAAAGCCAGCGGCTGCCTGCACCGGATATTGCGCCGCCGCATCGCCGCCGGGCAGGACGGCGCGGCGCAGATGAGCGACGCGTTCGAAACCCTCCTGCGATACTGCCGACGAAGATTTCGCCGCCCCAGATCGTGCCGTCGTCGCCGTAGCCGGTGCCGTCAAAACTTACGCCGATGACCCGCTTTTCCCATTCGCGGCGCTCGGCAAGGACGGAAGCGACATGCGCGCGATGATGCTGAACGCTTCCTCGTTCGGAAGCGAGCGAAGCCCTGGCGCATGCAGCGTGGAAGCATATTGCGGATGGCGATCGTGGACGACAAGCAGATCGTTCCGATCAACGTCATACATCGAAACCAAGTCGTCGATGGTTTCCTGAAATGCGCGCAAGCGACTGGTAGTCGCTGAGATCGCCGATGTGCTGGCTGACGAAAGCCTGGCCGTCGACGACCAGCGTGATCGTGTTTTTCAGATCCGCGCCGAGAGCGAGAATCGGGCGACGTGTCGGGATCGTCGTGACGGCACCGGGCGCGTAACCACGCGAGCGGCGCAGAACCGACGGGGCCGAAAACGCCGGCGCGAGCGACGGAATCATCCACGCGGCGCGCGATCGGGCGTTCGCCGATCAGAAATGCGTCGGCAATCGCGGAGAGCCGTCTCGAGGGCATCGGAATCTTCGTAGGCGATCGGCTCGCTCGAACGATTCGCGCTGGTCATCACCAGAATCTCCGGAGCGCCGAGCTGCAAAGAGAAGATGGTGAAGCGGAGTGTAGGGCAGCATCACGCCGAGCTCGTTGCTGTCGGGGGCGACGCCGGGGAAATCGATCTTTGCGCGGCGCGATGACGATGGGGCGAGCGACGGATGTAAGGAGCGCCTCGGCATCGGCGGAAAGCTCAACGATCTCGCGAGCTGCATCGAGACTTCGCGCCATGAGCGCGAAAGGCTTTTCCTTGCGATATTTGCGTTCGCGCAGCGCCTGGACTGCGCGTACGTTTCTGCGCGTCGCAGGCGAGATGGTAGCCTCCGAGCCCTTTCACCGCGACGATTTTGCCGGCGGCGAGGAGCTCCGCCGCTTTGCGGATGCTTGGCTCGTTTCCGCGCACGATTTCGTCGCCGGACTGGAGGTAGTAGCCGGGGCCGCAGGACGGGCACGCGACGGGCTGCGCATGAAAGCGGCGATTCCACGGATCGTCATATTGCTGCGCGCAGAATTCGTCGAGCGGCCAGCGGCTCATCGTGGTGTTCTGCCGGTCGTAGGGCAGCCGCAGAGTGACGCGTGTAGCGCGGGCCGCAGTTCGTGCAGTTGATATAGGGATAGTGATAGCGCTCGTCGGCGGGATCGAAAAGTTCCTCGAGGCAATCGTCGCAGACAGGCAGGTCCGGCGAGATGCGCGTGGTGGGACGATCCTGGCGGCGGCTGTCGCGAATCGTGAAATCGCTCGAGCCCGACCGGCTCGGAAGCTCGAACTTCGATTTCGGCAATTCGCGCGGCGGGCGGGAGGCGCGGCTTTCAATTCCTGAACGAACGCTTCGAGGCTCCGGTCGGCGCCTTCGAGAAAAATTTCAACGCCTTCCTCGCCATTGAGCACCCAGCCGGCGAGGGTATTCGCGTGCGCCAAGCCGAAACACGAACGGACGAAAACCCACGCCCTGCACGACGCCGCGAACTTTGATGGAGCAGGCGCTCATTCTCGAGCTATTCTCCGCTCGACGACGCAACCTCGGCCCTGCCAGCCGATTTGAACGACTTTGCCGTCGTCGACGAGCACGGGAACGGTGCGCTGCCCGCCGGAGAGCGCGCGCATGCGATCGCGCGCGGCGCGGTCCGCTTCGACGTCGTACTCGACGAATTCGGCGCCGCGCCATTCGAGCCATTCGCGCATTTCCTGCGTGTGCGGGCATCCCGCCGAGCCGAACAGTTCAAGTTTAGCCACGAGCCGAGAACCTCCAAAGTTTCGCGCATCACGTGATAGACCGAGGCCTGCACTTCCTGAATGCGCGGAATGTAGTCGGAATGAACGACGATCGGAAAATCGGCCAGGCCGCGCCGCAGAATTTCGCCGCCGTCGTAGCCCAGCAACGCGACGGTGAGCATATTGCGTTTGCGAGCCTCTTCGAGAGCCATGATGATGTTGCGCGAGCCGCCGCTGGTGGAGATTCCGATGGCGACATCGTCCGGGCGCGCCTGCGCGATGAATTGGCGGAGGAAAATGAGGTCGGTGCCGACGTCGTTGGCGATGGCGCTGATATTGGCGGGCTCAAGCGACAGCGAGACGGCCGGAATCGGACGATAGCCGCTCGGGCGGCGCGACGCAATCGATCGCCCAATCATTGGCGTCGGTCGCGGAACCGCCATTGCCGAAGATGATGAGCTTTGCCGCCGCGCCGATACGCGATCGGAGATGGCGGCGACAGGCGTTGCCGATTCTGTTCGGATTCCTCGCGCGCCACCTGTTCGCGCAACTTCGCGTCGTCGGCGACTTTCATCTGGATCGAATTCGCCACTTCGCCCATCGCGTCCGCAGTTCCCTGCTTTTCCTGACCGAGAAACGGATAGAGAAATCCGGCTTGGCCGACGTCGTGGCCGAGTTCGCGATGTTCGAAGAAGACGTGCACCGTCTCCCAAAGCGTGTGATAGAGAATTTCGATCAGTTCCTGATGCATGAAGGGGTCGGACGTGTGCGGGCCGACGGCGTAGGAACCTTCGAGGCCCGGAAGCGCGAACGTCATCGCATCGCTCGAGAACGCGCCGATTCGAGAGCGGCCCATACTTCGGGGTCGCCTTCGGGCGGGCCGAATCCCATCGACGATGTCGTCCGAGGTGACGATGGCTTCGAGCCACGGACGGAAGAGGATCGAAAGATCGAGTGCGGGCAGGGCGCGTTTGCCGACGATCACGGGATGAACGAATTCGACCGAGACGTGCTGCGCGTCGGTGGCGTAAGGGCCGCGGCCGAAAGCGAGCAGGCGGCCGCCGCGCAAGAAGCGGTCGGACATTTCGCGGCAGGCTTCTGCGAGCCGAGTCGGCTTCGCGCGCAAAGAAAGATTCGAAGATCTGGTTGCGCGCCAGAAGGCGCTGTTCAATTTGCGTCGCGAGAGCGCATTGGGTGGCCATAGCTTCGGTTCTCAGCAGATCCGCGGCAGCGGATCGCCGACGAGCATGTCGACGATTCGAGTGCCGCCGTACTGCGTTGTGACCAGCACGGCGCCGGCGGGCTGCTCCTGAATCTCGCCGATGATGCGCGCTTCTTCGCCGCCGGGAATCTGCGAAGCGCCTCCAAGGCTCTGTCCGCGGCCTCGGCGGCGACGACGGCCAGGAATTGGCCTTCGTTCGCGATGTGCAGCGGATCGAGGCCGAGCAATTCGCACGCGCCGCGCACCGCGTCGCGCACCGGAATCGCGTCTTCGTGAAGAACAACGCCGAGGCCGCAGTCGCGCGCCAGTTCGTTCAAGGATGTGGCCACGCCGCCGCGCGTGGGATCGCGCATCCAGCGAATCGACGGGGCGGCAGCACGGGCAATCGCTTCGACGAAGGGAAGCACGGAGCGCGTGTCAGAACAAAGATCGGCTTCGAGATCGAGTTCGCCGCGCGCAAGCAGAATCGTGATGCCGTGGTCGCCGATCGGGCCGGAGACGAGAACCTTGTCGCCCGGGCGGACCGATGCGGGATTGATTTCGATTCCCGGAATCGGCGCGCCGATGCCGGTCGTCGAGATGTACATGGAATCGGCTTTGCCGTGCTCGACAACTTTCGTGTCGCCGCCGGCAATTCGCACGCCCGCTTCGCGGGCAGCGGTCGGCCATGGCTTGAATTTCAGCCTGGAGAATTTCGGTCGGCAGGCCAGCTTCGAGAACGAAAGTCACGACCAAAGCTTCCGCTTTCGCGCCGGAAACGGCGAGATCGTTCACGGTTCCGTTGACGGCGAGCTCGCCGATGGAGCCGCCGGGAAAACGAAGCGGCTTGACGACGAAACTGTCCGTGGTGATCGCGACGCGTGCGCCGTTGACATTCAGGTGCGCAGCGTCGCCGAGCGGTTCGCTCGAAGCGCCGTACAGCAGCGGAACGAAAAGCCCTTCGATCAGGCGGCGGCTGGCTTTTCCGCCGGCGCCGTGAGCCATCTCGATTTGCGGTTCGCGAAAGCGGATCTTGGGCGACGCGACGACGCCGGCCGCTCTTCGCTCGTCAGGCTGGCCACGCTGAGGCTCGTCGCCAGGGCCGCTTTCCGGTGTTCGTAGTTGTAGTATGCGGCGCATGATCCTTCCGAAGAAACCATCAAGGCACCAACCGGATGTTCCGGCGTGCACTCATTGCCAAACAATTTGCACTGCGCGGGCTTGAGAACGCCCTTCAACACTTCGCCGCACTGCGCGGCCTTGGGATCGGTGACCCGAATGCCGGGAACATCAAACTTGCCGCTCCGCGTCCCATTCCGCATACTCCTCGCGAAGCCGCAGCGCGGACTGAGAAATAAATCCAAGGCCGCGCCATTCGAAGTAGGGCCGCAGCTCGAAAACATCGGCCATGGCGCGAAGGGCGGCCCGGTTCCCTTCCCACGGGACGACGCGCTTGTACTGGTTTTCAACTTTTGCTTCGCCGGCGCGCAAGCTGGCGAAGAAGCATCACGATCGATTGCAGCAGATCGAGCGGCTCGAAGCCCGACGACGACAATCGGTTTCTTTTCGTTTTTCGCAATCCATTCGTAGGGCCGGCAGCCGATGACGGTCGAAACGTGGCCCGGGCCGATGAACCCGTCGAGTCGCATGTCCGGCGAATCGAGAATCGCGCGGATGGCGGGAATGATCGTGACGTGGTTGCAGAAAACCGAAAAGTTGCGGAGGCCTTCCTTCTTGGCGCGCTGCAGCGTCAGCGCGGTGGACGGAGCGGTGGTCTCAAATCCGATGGCGAAGAACATCACGTGCTTTTCTGGATTCGTCTTGGCGAGCTTGATGGCGTCCGATGGCGAATAGACGATGCGCACATCCATCCCGCGGGCCTTATGCTCGAGCGGGCTGCCGTCGCGTGCCGGGGACGCGCATCATGTCGCCGAACGCGGCGAAGATCACATCGGGACTTTGCGGCGATCGACAAACCGTCGTCGATGCGGCCCATCGGCAGAACGCAGACGGGGCAGCCGGGACCGTGAATCAACTCAATATTGGCGGGAAGAATGTCCTTCAGGCCGAACCGATAGATCGCGTGCGTGTGCCCGCCGCAAACTTCCATGAGGCGATAGTGGCGATTTGGATCGGCGAGGCGGCGAATTTCTTCCGCGGTCTTCTTAATCAGTTCTGGCTTCGGAATTCGTCTACGTATTTCATTGCGACCTCTATCGTCGAGCTGGTCGCAATCCGGTAGCGCCGTTCAAGTCAGCAGGCTTCGGATCCCCCGTCCTCCAATCCATAGCCTCGGACTTCCTGCATGGCGGCCTTCGCACTCGCCGAGCATTTCAAGAGTGCGCATCTGTTCCGCGGCGTCCTGTTCGCTGATCTTGCTCATCGCGTAACCGACATGGATCAGAACCCAATCACCTGGTTTCGGCCGGTCGTCTTCCAGAAGGCCCAGATCCACATGCCGCCGTACGCCAACGACGTCGACGAGAGCGGAGTTCACGTTATCCGGCGAAATCTCGATGATTTTCCCGGGTATGGCTAAACACATGTGACATCCTCCGCTTGGATTCACTCGGCCGTCGAAACGCATCGCACTACTCCTGCTTCCGCGCAACGATCTCGAAAGAACATTTCAGTTCGTCCTTGACCTTCAGCGTCCCGCCGGCCACGGAGACGAGCTTGATTCCATAATCCGTTTGCCGAATCGAAAATTCGCCGGACGCGCGTAGCGTCTCCCCCATCACGGACACCTGACAATTAATCGTCTGCGGGCGCGTCATGCCGTGCAGGTTCAGATTCCCGGCGACGCTCACTGCGTATCGCTGATCGCCGATCTTCGTCGGCGAAACACTTGTACTCTCAAAGCTGATCTGCGGGTAGCGCGACGTTTCAAGCACTTCCTGCTTCATGGTCTTTTCGATTTCAAGTCGGTCCTTCTGGCTGATGTCGTCGGTCACTTCAAAAGAGTCAGGCAGCAGGGTGACGCGAACAGACGCCTGGTCGAGGGTAGCGGGGATAAAGATGGCTTCTCCTCACTGTCACGAATTGCGATCGTTGGATTGTGACCCATCGCGGCGAGCAACCCCGCAGCGGACACCTTCACCGTAAAGCGGCTTGCTCGCGAATCGATCCGGTAACGGACAGCCGTTTCCGGTGTCGACACCTGCGCTCCCAGCCCCCCCGATGTTTGCTCCACATTCACTCCCAATTCTAAACAGCCGGCCTTCGGCCATGGTGAAACCACGCCGTTAAACCGCGCAGCACTTCATGCCCGTCTCCTGCAACGCCAACCGCTAGCGATCTGTCCCTTCGACGACACCGCTACATCGAACGCAGTTTCAGATAGCGATCGATGTCGGGCATAAGTTCCTTGGCCAAGCTGCCGACGTCGAGTTGCCCCATATACTTTCGTACGAGTGGGTTCGAGAGAATCAACCCCGCGCCAAATAAAATCAGCGCCGCGCCGCCTAACAGGTACAGCGTGTCCTTATCCGTCGACAGTCCGTTCTGCCCTTCTCTAATCAATCCGCGTCCATGGCGTCTCCTTTTCGGACTAGATTTCAATCTTATTCAGCGGCCATTCGCCGCTCAAAAGTCGCTCCACCAGAGAATCAAGCAAAGGGATCGCGCGATCTACTGCCGAGGCCACGGGTTCACTCAGACCCATCTGACCCTCTTCGGGCCCAAACGTTTGCGGCTCGCAACCGAGCAGCAGAATTTTCTTCAGCGGTCCACCCATCGCCTGCGCCGCGCGAATCATGCTGATCGGGTTCATGCCGTGTGCATCAACGGCAGCCGCCGCCTCCCGGCCCGCCTCTTGGGAATCCAGGTCTGGCTCGACGACATACAAATCGCCCGGGGATCCGCCGCGCGGACATGCATCGACGAGAATGGTAACATCCGCGCCATCGATCAGCGCATAGGTCAAATCAAGACCGCGAATACCGAAATCCACCACACGAACTTCGTCGCGCAAACCGCCATTGTTGATGCGGCTCGCCACTTCCACTCCGAACGCATCGTCGCCCAGAAAAATATTGCCGATTCCGGCGATGAGAATCGTTGGCCTTTTCTTGCTGGATGCTTCAGACCCCGGTATTTGTTCGATGGGCTCGACCTCCGCCCGCGCTAAAGAAGAATCGATGGCCAGGTTGGCGCATCATCCCGATGTCGCGTCCGGGATCGTCATCCACCACCACCGAAAGATGAGACTGGCCTTCGTAGTCTTGCTCGATGGATTCCACCGTGGCGATTTTTCCTGCCAGCGCGATATCGAGTACGTCGCCCCCGCCCGCGGGCGAAGGCGTACCCGGTCCCCCGGCTTGACCTCCGTGCCGCCAATCGTAACGGCCTCCGGAAAGTTCTTGTCTTCGAGTAGATGCCACTCCCACTCGTTCATCGATCGTCCTTTCGACCGCCCTCGTCGCCGGAATCGTTTCCGGTCTCGTCGATAGATCTCATGCCTCGCAGAACACCATGAAGCTTCATAAAGTGCTCGGCCGGCATGCTCTCGGTTCGTTCCAGAATTTCACGCGCGCGGTCGTCGGTCTCGGCGAATTTCGCGTTTCTCGTCGTCGCTCAGCGTCAAGATGCGAAGTGCCAGAATCTCGTCGATTTCGGTGCCGTCAAAAAGATCGCCGGGACTTTCAGGGGCAATTTCGGGGTAATCGTAAAGAATGATGGGCGAGGAAAGCATGGCTACGTTACTGTCCTCGCCCACCAATACCGGCCAAGTTCCCAACGTTCTTGCATTCGGAGGCAATGACGCGAGGCTTCCGCAGGCGGATCGATCATGGAAATGAAGTCGCCACCGTGCTATCGCGAGGACGGTATGAGTCGAGAGGAACGATTTCAGCAGGACCTCGTCGCGGTAAAGAAGTTGTGGCGTGTCCGCCAGCGTAAGATTCGAAATCACAACCGTCAACTGCAACAGTGCGTCTCGCATGATTGAACCGCGCGAATCTCCACGCAACCGGCCAAGGCTTCTTGGCGGCCGACGATAAATCGGAATCGTCTTTCACGGGCTCCCATGTTCGGGAGCTTGGAAAGCTAAACATCTGCTGGATCGGCGCATTCAGGAGATCGGCCAACCGCAGCGGCGGAATCACCACCTCGCGTTCGACTGCCTCCTGCCAGGATTGCAAGACCTCGTCCGTCGCGCGGCTCCACAATTTCAGATGCCATTTCAAGTGTAGGTTGGGATTCATCCGCGAGTCGGCCCATTGAATCGGGAGATCCGCTCATTTGGCGCGAGACAGCCTGCAGAAAGCGCACCTTGATGTTCAACGATCGAAGATTCGCCGCCCTGAATCAGGCACTCGGTCTGCATGAACCAGGCATCCGTCCCCGTCTGTGCCTCGCTGTAAGCCTTTGGGTAGACGACTCCAAAATTCCATCGCTGGCGGTTTTTCACCGCGGACGCCCGATACGGGTAGAGAATGTATCCCTCGTAGAGGACGGCGTTCGCGATGCTTTTCGATGGGCGTGAGGTTCATGGTCGCGACGTTTCCTCAACCTCATCCAGGACGCGCTCAATCGTTTGTTCCCACGTGGGAATGCCGCAGCGCATTTTGTATTGATACAGCCGGTCGAAAACATCCTTCCGCAAGCTAAGCCAGGCGCTGTTGGGGTAGTGGGTTTCGATGAGCTGCTGCCAAGCCGCAACCGGTAGCCTGAACTTCGCTTCCTTGTCCCACGAAATAGGGGCAACCTGCAGCGCGCGGCTCTCACTCTGATAGAACACGGTTCCGCTGAAGAGAAACATCAGCGGCAGGTCGCCGTCTTTGAGCCCGTGAAAGTATTTTGTCGCCGCGACGTTGAAATCGAACGTGCAAGGAACCAGAAGATCCGCCACGGTCTGCTGCTTGAACCCGGGAACAACCACGCTGGCGTGCGTCCAGAGCATGCTTCGGAGTGTCTGGCCCCAGCGATCGGGTTCGCCAAATAGATCCAGCAGTTGCGCCTGTTCCTCGGGGCTGTAATGGCGGCGGGCCACCTCGATTTGAATCTGGGCGCGCAGCACCAGCGTATGGATCGTCTCGCTGGCGGGAGTATTGGTCAGGCGAAGTTTGAACGCCAGCATGGGCGCCGCGGCAAAGGGAACAGCCTCCGCTCCTTCAAGTTGGAAACTCAGGTCAGGCATGCTCAGTCTCTTTCGGAAGTTCGGCGCCTTGTTTCAAAGCCGAAAAGAAGGCGCTGATTTCATGCCACATTTCCGTTCCGCCGGAGAGTCCGCGCCAATGCATGCGAATCAGTCCGACGAGCCTGTAGCAGAGATCGATCGGCGCGATGTAATACTCGGGTGCTACGCCGCGCGCGGCACCGACGCGATTTACCAGCAGCGCCTCGACGTCGGGCAACATCTCTGCGAGGGCAGGATTATCACTCACAATATCGTTCCAGCTCTCGAGCGCCAGCAACGATTCCATAGCGCCCGCGGGGCTCGGATAAAACGCCACCACTCGCCCTTGCGGCGAACTATTGAAAAAGAAAGCCAACTCGATCGGGATCATCAAGCTGCCCCACTGCTGTTCGGCCAGTCGGAACTTGGGAAGTTGACGCACTCGTCTAGGCACCCGGCGCAGCTTCGTTCCGGCCTGGGTGGTGAAAAGCAGCGCGCACGCGTCGCACGCACAAACAAGCTTTCTTTTCTCAGGCTCGATGAGGTGCTGGTGTTCGGCGGCAAGCTCTAGACTGCACATCTCGCAGCGCTCAGTGGGAGTTGGCCTTCGCACGAACTGCCGCAAGCTCGCAAAAGAGCCACTTGGCGAGAGTATGTCGGAGGAGGACACGTTATCGAGCGCTCCCCTGAAGGCTCGAAGGAACCGCAACTTCCGCTGTTCCGTCCTCTTTCAGCAAAGTAACTAAATCATGTTGCGAAACATGACCATTCCCATTTCCCTGCAAACTAGCCAGCGGCACAAACCCGACGACCGTCGCCGGTTCCTGGGCACCGCCCTCGACGACAATCGCAGTGACATCGGGAGCGGCCGCGTAAATCGCCTCCTCAACGGTAGATTGCAAAGTCGCCGCCGAAGACCGGCAGCTGTGCCACTCGCCTCCAGCCGCACCCTTACGCTGCCCGTGTCGCTGAGGTCCACCAACTCCACGTCGCTCCCATGCAAACGCAGGTACGGCCGAGCTTTTCTCGAGAGCCTGAAGGATTCGAGTGCGGAGATCGAGGGGATGAAGACCGTAGAGCAAAAGCAAGCTGGACACCAAGTCATCTCGCCCCAGCTCGTCGATCACCTGTGTTCCGCCATCCCCACTTCCGTGGACAATCTCCAGTAGCCGTTCGAGGCCGGAGCCGTGGAGGTCCATCAGCGACTGCACAAGCTGCTTGCACAGACTTACGACGTCGGGGTCGGCAGCTTCTCCATCTCGCGGATCAAGCGCTCGATCGCCTCGATCCGGCGCCGTGCCTCTTCTCGTTCGGCCATGAATTGCCTTTCCTGATGCGAAGCTACGGCTCGAAGCGCCGCCACCTTTTACGAATTACGCTCGCCTCCCCGGCGCTCGTCGCGCGCCGTGCTCAGGCCCATCGCGCCGTGCTCACGATTGATGGCCAAACATCGGCGAGTGATGCGTCTCAAGCACCTTGCCGTTACCAAGGTACATGTGCACGCCGCAAGGCAGGCAAGGATCAAAGCTACGCACCGCGCGCATGATATCAATTCCCTTAAACTTGTCCGGACCGTTCTCCTCAAAGATCGGCGTGTTCTGAACCGCATCTTCGTACGGCCCGGGGTTCCGTAGATGTCGCGTGGATTCGCATTCCACGGTGTCGGCGGATACGGATGATAGTTCGCAATCTTGTGATCGCGAATGATCACGTGGTGCGAAAGGACGCCTCGCACCGCTTCGTGGAAGCCACACGCGATGGCTTCCTCGGGAACTTTGAAGTCCGTCCAGGTCTTGGTTCGCCCCGCGTGCAGCTCCGCCATGGCCTGCTCGGCGAAATACAGCGCCGCCGCGGCCGCATATGCTTGGAAATATGTCCTGGCGCGGTCCCGTTCGATCGCATTGCTCCATTTCGGAATCTTCCACTCAAATTCCACTTCAGGCAACGAGGTGGTCTTCGGAAGAAAGATTTTTACGCTGTGGCCTGTCGCCTTGATGTAACCGATGTCGACCTTGCCGGCGAGAGCGGTGGCCCAGAAACGTGCGATGGGTCCGCCACCAGTATCGAGCGCGAGATGATCGCCGGTCCGCTTGTCGAGCCAACGGGGTGACATGACCCAGGTGTATTTCCCGCCGAAATCGCGCTTTTGCGGTCTCGGAAACGTGCTTTGATTCCACGGATGGCGCTGATCTACCGGATTACCTAGCGGGTCCGTCTTGACGAAGGTTTCCGAGTTCTGCCAATCGTCATAATACGAACTGCCCAGCAGGATGCGGATGTTCAGGTTGATGTCCACTAAGTCGTGGGTGACCAACTGCCCGTCGACGACGACACCGGGTGTGACGAACATCGCGTTGCCCCACTGCGACATGTTCTTATACGTGTAATCGCAAACCGCCGGATTGTTGAACGAACCCCAACATCCCAGCAGGATTCGCCGCTGCCCTACCTGCTCATACCCGGGCAAAGCTTCGTAGAAGAAGTCGAACAAGTCGTCGTGCAGCGGCACGACCTTCTTCATGAATTCGACATACTTCATCAGCCGCACGAGATAATCGGTGAAAAGTTGAATCGTAGGAACCGTGCCAACGCCGCCGGGATACAGGGTCGAGGGATGGACGTGGCGGCCTTCCATCAGGCAGAACATCTCGCGCGTCATGCGGCTCATCTGCAGCGCTTCCCGGTAAAAGGTCCCCGTGAATGGGTTCAGAGCGCGCATGATGTCGGCGATGGTGCGATAGCCGTGCAGATTGGAGTGTGGTGAGGCCGTTTTCTCCGCCTGCGCCAACACTTCAGGATTCGTCTCCTTTACCATCTGCTCGCAGAAATCCACGCCCACCAGGTTGTCCTGAAAAATGTTGTGGTCAAACATGTATTCGGCGGCTTCCCCGAGATTCACGATCCATTCCGCGATCGCCGGGGGCCGGATGCCGAACGCCATGTTCTGAGCGTAGGTCGCGCACGTCGCGTGGTTGTCCCCGCAAATCCCGCAGATCCGGCTGGTGATGAAGTGGGCATCGCGCGGATCTTTCCCCTTCATGAAGATGCTGTAGCCGCGAAAGATCGACGACGTGCTGTGACATTCCGCCACCTGCCGGTTGTCAAAGTCGATCTTCGTGAAAATTCCCAGGCTTCCGACGATCCGCGTGATCGGATCCCAATTCATTTCCACGAGATTTCTGGTCTTCGCGGGCGAATCCTTCATCGTGGTCCCAGTAATTGTGCTCATCGCTCCTCGCTCTCTTTTTCGTAAGCCTTAGTAAGCCCGCGGGTGATAACCCGTGGTGAGTTCCGGACCCGGATGTCGCCACTTCGGTTCTTTGTTGACCGTGGTGTTGGTGATGGTACGCAGAGCACGAATCGCCCGCCCGTAAACCCCGATGCTTCCGGCCGAGACCTTCGATCCCGGCGGCGCGTCCATGAACGGCATGAACTTGTCCGGAAATCCCGGCATCGTGCAGCCGATGCAAATCCCGCCGACGTTGGGGCAACCGCCCAGGCCGGCCATCCAGCCGCGCTTGGGCACGTTGCAATTCACCACCGGCCCCCAGCACCCCAGCTTCACGATGCATTTCGGCGAGCCGTAGACCTCGGCAAAATCGCCTTGCTCGTAATACCCAGCGCGATCGCAGCCTTCGTGCACCGTTGCGCCGAATAGCCAAGTGGGGCGGAGTTGATCGTCGAGAGGAATCATCGGCGCCAAGCCAGACACCTGATAGAGGAGATAAAGCAGCGTCTCCATGAAGTTGTCCGGCTGCACCGGGCAACCTGGAACGTTAACGATAGGGAGCCCCGCGATAGACCGCCAGTCCCAACCGAGATAATCCGCCAAGCCCATGCAGCCGGTCGGATTTCCCGACATCGCGTGTATTCCGCCGTAGGTAGCGCAAGTGCCCGCGCCAACTACCGCCAAAGCTTTGGGCGCCAAGCGGTCGATCCACTCATTCGTAGTGATCGGCTGGCCGGTCTTTGAGTCGGTGCCCAGCGCAGCCCAATAGCCTTCTTTCTTGATCCTTTCATTCGGAATCGAACCCTCGACGACAAGCACGAAGGGATTCAGCTTCCCTTCGGCAGCCAGATGCCAGTACTTCAAAAAGTCATCGCCGACTTCATACGCAAGAACCGGATTATGCAGGTGAACCTTGGGAAGGCCGGGTATAGCTCCGAGAAGCACATCTTCGATACTGGGTTGGGTCGCGGCGGTGATCGAAACAGAGTCTCCATCGCATCCGAGCCCGCTCGTCATCCACACGATGTGGACGTCGGATACCGGCGACGGTTTTTGGGTCTTGTGCCCGTAAGGAACCTCTTCCATCGCTACACGTTTCCTTTCCTGCGACGATTCAACTCGGAAGGCTCGCCTCCACAGACCGCGTCAACTGGCGAGCTCTGACTCCCTTGGTGGACCGTTCGCATGACAGATGGATCATTCGCATGACCGCAATTGTGGCGCGACGCAGCCGCCCCGTGATCCGTCGCACGCCTCCGTATAACATAGGCCACACATACAGCGATGGCAGCGCACGACTCAAGTAGGCTCTTGCGGTATTCAATACCAGGGATTCCCCTGACGCAGCCATCGGGGAATCCCCTATGCCCTCGGAAGGCGCGGTTTTGTGGGTCACTTCTGGAGAACAGGGCGGGCAAATCCGAAACGTTACCGCAATGTCGCGATTGAAAAAATCCGCGGACTACGTCCGCTTTTCACTCATGGACCATTCAATCGCGTGCTGCACCAACTCTCGCGCGTTTCGCAGCGACAATTTCTCTTTAAGGTGGGCTTGATACGATTCGACGGTCTTCACGCTCACGTTCAACTCATCCGCAATTTGCCGGGTTCCGTGGCCCTCGCCGATCAGCCGGAAGACCTCGAGTTCGCGATCGCTCAAATTGGCCAGGGGCGAATCCTTCGAGGGCGCCCCTCCGCACACAAAATGTTGCAGCATTCTGTTCGCTAACCGCTCGCTCAGGTAAACCTCGCCCCGCAAGATGCGCCGGATCGCCGTAAGCACCTTTTCCGTTGCCTCTTGCTTCATGATGTAGCCGTTCCCGCCAGCGCGAAGCGTACGCTCCGCGTAAGTGGATTCGTCATGCATCGACAACATCAAGACAGGCAACCCTGGATCGGTGATTCGGAGCATCTTCAGCAGATCGATTCCGTCCGGGCCGTTCAGAGAAATGTCCAAAACCACGATGTCCGGCCGAAGTTGACCGATGGTTTGCAAAATGGCGGTGCCGCCGTCGGACTCGCCGCAAACCATCAGATCCGCCTCGCCATTGATCAGCAGACCCAGCCCTTCCCGCACAATCGGGTGGTCGTCCACCAGGAACACTTTCCTCTTTTTCGTCTGCGCAGCGGCTGCGGCTTGAACCTTCATCGCCATCAGCGTTCCTTTCCTCATTCGGAGTTCCGCAGCGGAAACCGGACCGTTACCGTCGTTCCACCCTCTGCGTTTCGCTCAATCTCAGAGCCACCGCCAATCATGTTGGCCCGGTAACTCATGATGCGTAATCCCATTCCTGAGTGGCCTGCGGCGGAATTCAGAATCCCGCGGCCGTCATCTTCTACCACCAAAGTCCCTTCGCCTTCACCCGCCGACAAGGCAACCAGTATTCGACGCGCTTGCCCGTGCTTGATGGCGTTATTCACGGCCTCCTGTGCGATGTAATAAAGGTGCGTGGCCGAATTCACATCCTGAACGAGCACTGGCTCGTCGCATTGAAAGGCACACGGAATGTGAAACAAATCCTCCACTTCGGCAGCCATTTGTTTCAGCGCCGACATGAGCCCGTACGCGTCGACCATCACGGGTAGCAGCCCTCTTGAAAGTTCTCGCGTCTTGTTGATGGCTTCGTTCACCAGCTTGACGATCTTTGCGGCTTCGGCGGATTCCGGCGATTCCCGGTCCGAAAGCTTCTGTTCGAGCACTTTGCTCATGAAGGCGATGCCCGTCAGATGCTGGCCCAGGCCATCGTGCAAGTCCTGGCCGATCCTGCGCTGCTCGCGCCCGCTGATTTCGAGAATCGCTCGTTCCAGACGCTTGCGCTCCGTAATGTCGATGCCCGTCGCGATGATATCTTTCGCGGTGCCATCCTTGCCTTCGAGAATCGTGCTCGACCACGCAATCAAGCGAGTGGTTCCGCTTCGAGTAACCCAGTTGCGTTCAAATTCCTTCGGCGTTCGTCCCGAAGCCGGTTGCTCGAACAGGCCGGCCGAGTCCCCTCCCTCCTCGGATTTCGCAAACAAGTCGGAAAATAATTTCCCCCGTACCTCTTCGAAAGAAAAGCCCGTGGTTCGCTCGCAAGCGCGATTAAAACGGACGATCTGCCCGCCTCGATCGAGGACCACGATCAGCGCGCCTACCGTGTCGAGGATCGCATAGAGAACGTTTCGCTCCTGCTGCAAGGCCTCTTCAGCGCGCTTCAGTTCCGTGATGTCGAATCCCACTCCGTGAATGAACCAAGGCTCGCCGTCGTCTCTGCGGATGATTCTTGCTTCGCACTGAAACCACGCAACTTTCCCATCTCGAGTCATCACCCGGTAGGCGGACCGCAATGGCTGACCGGAAACCAGCATTTCGGCGGCTTCATTGCTCCATCGCTGTTTGTCTTCTGGATGAATCTGCTGATACCAGCGCACGGGATCTTCCAGCCATTCGCTCTGCGAAAAACCGAGCGCCGCCTCGATCTGCGGGCTCACGTAGGCCTCTCCAATACCCTCATCCAGATAGGCCATGAACACGACGGCCGGAATCTGTTCCACCAGCGCCCGATACTTCGCTTCGGCATTGGCAAACCTACCGCCGGAACCGACCGCACGCATCCCCGCCGCAAAATCCCTCAGCGCGCTGGATGCAATCGATTGATTCTGCAGGAAGACATCAGCCAATTCTTGAAGCGCCGTTTCGGCAGTCGCTAGGTCGGCAGATTGTTCTCTGATGAGGACCGCTTCGGATGGTGCAAATTCCCGCACCGAATCACGATGTACCAAGGGCTTGGTTTCAGCGATGGAAACTTCGCTGGCGTAGGCGCGGCTGAAGGCGGAATCCGCCACGAGTAAACACTCCGATCAAAGCGCGATTGTACCCAAACACGCCTCACGGTACCGCAACATTTTGGCTGGTCGGAAAAAAGGGGGACGCTGCAATTCGCGAGGCTAGTTCTTGCTGGCTCCGCCAGCGGGATTCCTAACCTTGCTGTTGAAAGATTGTTCTTCGGATGGAACGCAGTACTCTTCGTCGAGCGCCTGCTGATCGTTCCATTTGAAGATTTTCTTTCCGGTCACCCATGGCTTTGTGTACGTTTTCGGGTCGTCTACGGTAACGACCAACTCGAAGGTGTCATGATCGGTGCGCTGATAGCGCTCTTCGACGCGCATATCGGCGCTGTGCGGATGGCCGAAATGATCGAGCCAAGTTTTCTCGTCAAGGCCAATCGTGTTCACCACCAGGGCGTCGCCATCCCACTTGCCAACCGAGTAGCCGTACCAACTCGGGTCCGGATCCTTGGGCAAATCGCGACCGTCCAGCCAGATCTGCCGCCACACCGAGCGATATTGAAAGACCTGCAGCAACTCGGTAGGAGTCTGCACGAACTGTACAGGCCGCGACGGCGAAAAGAGGTTGCGGGGAAAACCGGTTGGATCGCAATTCCCGATGGCATCATTCCCCAGGGCAGGCGGGACAGCGGTCGGCCCGTAACTCGGCTTGTTGGCCATGTATTTTGCCTGGCCCCATGGCGTAAACGGGGGAGGATCGTTACTCAATCCCGCGAAGGGCGTCGCCAAGAGCCAGACCCCGCTCAGATTGTGAGGGTCGAAAGGCAAGGTGGATTTGGCTTGGGCTTGATCGCCGCCTCTTCCACCTCGGCCGCCCCTCCCGGCTCCCGCTTGCCCGCCGCCGGCGCCCTGACCGAATGCCGATGAGCAACACAATGCCGTAAACGCTAAGGCAACGCCGACGCCCATCAAAAATGTGCGCATTGGAGACTCCTTTTGCCGCCCGAGCGCCCAGCCGCCTGGGCTTCCAACTCAACGCTTCCAGCTTCCACGTCAACTCCGGCGCCCCGCGCCTAGAGTAAATACCCAAGGTAAAAATTTGCCCGCGCCGCTCGCCTGGAACTCGTCGCGATTCATGCCGGCCTAATTCCTCATTCCACGCCAGGCCCACCGCCACCGCCGCTCAGCGTTTTGCCATCGGCGAGCACGACCTGCCGGACAACCATGTTGTTGGAGCCGGATCGCGACGGCGAACCTACGAGGGTGATCTGGTCTCCAGGCTTCAAGGTGTCCTTCGTCCATCCCGACCTCTTGGCCTGGAAGGGCGCGTCCGCAACCTCACCAGCCCAGTGGACCATCTTGCCGGTGCTCTCGTCCTTCACGTCGAAATAGATTTGCAAATGGGGATTCGAAAACGCGAATTCCGTTACCGTCCCCTTGAGAGTAATGCGCTTGGCGGTATCGTAGGACGCATTCGTGCCGTGGTGTGCGAAGGTCGGGCCGCAAAACAGGAGTAGGACCGCGACCGAAGCGAAAGACGTTGCGAGTTTGAGCTTCATGCGACTCCTCCCAAACAATGGTGAGATCTTTCGGAACAACCTCCAACGACAGGGCGAAGTGGCCGCCCATGGTAGCACTCTGGCGGCGCCAATCCCACAAGGAATGTTGCAGCGGCCGGTTAGTCAGCTTCCGAAATCTTCGGCGGGATGACGTCCAGAGCGTGCATCTTTCCGCCGCTGATCCACGCGCGAAGCCGGTCCATATAAAGGTAGACCACCGGAGTGGTGTACAGCGTCAGCATCTGGCTGACGATCAGCCCGCCGACGATGGCGATGCCCAGGGGTCGCCGCAATTCCGCTCCGTTTCCGTGGGAAATGGCAATCGGGATGCCGCCAAACATAGCGGCCATGGTGGTCATCATGATGGGCCGGAAGCGCAGCAGGCAAGCCTGATAGATGGACTCCTCAGGGCTGTTATCCTCGTTCCGTTCGGCCTGAATGGCGAAGTCGATCATGAGAATCGCGTTTTTCTTCACGATGCCAATCAGCAGAATGATGCCGATCAAGGCAATGACGGTCAGCTGCATGTGAAACACCATCAGGGCCAGCAATGCGCCAACGCCCGCTGAAGGCAGCGTGGATAGAATCGTGATCGGGTGGATGTAGTTCTCATAGAGGATGCCGAGCACGATGTAGACCGTCACCAAGGCGGCCAAAATCAAAACGGCTGAGAAGCCAAAGAGTCTTGAAACGCTTGTGTGGTTCCCTGGAAGCTGGCATGGATCGTGGCCGGCAATCCCATCTTGTTCTGCATATTCTGGATCGCTGCGACCGCGTCTCCCAGAGAGATATTCGGCGCCAGGTTGAAGGACAGGGTCACGGACGGGAACGGGCCTTGATGGCTGATCGATAACGCCGTCATGGACCGGTCAAAGTGCGTGAAGGCCGTCAGCGGAACCATCTTCCCTGGCCCATTGCCAGTGGAAGGCAGGTAAATGTTCTTGAGCCCATCGGGGTCCAGTTGGAACTGCGGATCGATTTCCATTACCACAAAGTACTGGTTAATGGTCTTGTACATCGTGGAGACTTGCCGCTGGCCAAACGCGTCGTACAGCGTGCTGTCAACCGTCTGCGGCGTGATGCCCAGACGGCTGGCGGTATCGCGATCGATCACCAAGCCCGCTTGCAGTCCTTGATTTTGCAGGTCCGTGTTCACATCCAGCAAGCCGGGGATCGTCTTCATCCCCGCCAGAACTCGCGGCGCCCACTGGAGCAACTGCTCCAGCGTGTCTCCCTGCAAGGTGTACTGAAATTGCGCATTGCCGAGCGCGCCCGCCGATCTGCACGTCCTGCACCGCTTGCAGAAAAAGCGTCGCTCCGGGCACGCGCGCCAGGCGCGGCCGCAGCCGATTGATCACCTCATCCGCGCTGACCTTCCGCTCCTCGAGCGGTTTGAGCGTCACGTTGAACGCCGCCTGATTGGACCTGCGCCCCGATGTTGCCCGTCACCACGTCTACGCCAGGATCGCTCTTGATGATGTCGATGAACTGCGCCAGCTTCGCTTGCATCGTTTTGAACGACGTATCCTGCGCGCTCAAGGCTTGACCGCACAACCGCCCGGTATCCTGCTGCGGAAAAAAGCCCTTGGGAATAACCATGTACATATAAACCGCCAGGCACACCGTGCCCAGCAAAAGGCACAGCATGAACGCCTGACGTCGCAACGCCCAGCGCAAGGTGCTGGCGTACCCATTCGCCATCCCGTCGAATCCGCGCTGCAGCATGCGGCTGAGCCAGTTCGTCGCGCTTATTCTGTTCGTGCGCCTTGAGCATTCTGGCGCACATCATGGGCGTGGCGGTCAACGACACCACCAGCGAAATCCCCACGGCCACGCTCAGACGTGATGGCAAATTCGCGGAAAATGCGGCCGAGGATGCCGCCCATCATAAGAATGGGAATGAATACGGCGATCAGCGAAATGCTCATCGAGAGCACCGTAAATCCAATCTCCGCCGACCCCTCCAGAGCCGCTTCGATCGGAGCCATGCCTTTTTCGAGATAGCGCGTGATGTTTTCGATCACCACGATCGCATCATCCACGACAAATCCCGTGGAAATCGTCAGCGCCATCAAGGAAAGATTGTCGATGGAATATCCCAGCAAGTACATCACGCCAAAGGTTCCGATCAGCGATACCGGCACGGCCACGGCAGGAATGGCCGTAGCCCAAAAGCTGTGCAGAAAAGCAAAAATCACCAGCGACCACCAGCACGATGGAAATCACCAGGCTGATTTCGACATCGCGGACCGAGCTGCGAATGGTGATGGTGCGGTCTGACGCGGTGCTCAGCTTGATCGACGGAGGAATCGACGCGCGCAGCACGGGCAGCACGGCGTTCACGCGATCGACCGTATCAATGATGTTCGCCGAAGGCTGACGGTAAAGGTCCAGCTCGACCATCGGCTTTCCATTGATCAAGCCGGTGTTGAGGATATTCACCTGGCCGTTGACCACCGTGGCCACGTCGGACAGGCGCACCGGCGCCCCTTTGTTGTAGGCAATCACCAGTCGCGAGTATTCATCGGCGTGGAAAAGCTGGTCATTCGTATTCAGCAGAACGCTGTGGCTGCTATCCGACACCAAGCCGGTCGGCAAATGGGCGTTGGAGTTGTTGATCGACGCCCGCGCCTGATCCAGGCTTATTCCTAGCTTGCTCAATAAAAGCGGGTTCACTTCCGCGCGCACCGCCGGCTGCGAACTGCCGCCCACCTGCACCTGTCCGATGCCGGCGATCTGCTGGAGCTTTTGCGCCAAAATCGAATCCGCCGCGTCGAACATGGCTTCTTGCGTGGCCGTGTCGGACGTGAGCGCCAAAACCATGATCGGCGCTTCCGCGGGATTTACCTTGCGCCAGGATGGATTCGTCGGCAAATTCGCAGGCAATTGCCCGCGGGCTGCAGTTGATGGCCGCTTGTACGTCACGGCTGGCCGCGTCGATATCGCGGTCCAAATCAAATTGCAACACGACCTGCGTCTTGCCCAGCCGGCTCAACGAGGTCATCTGGTTGACGCCGGCGATGCGCCCAAACATGCGCTCGAGCGGCGTGGCAATCGCCGAAGCCTGCGTCTCGGCGCTGGCGCCCGGCAGGTCGGCCTCGACGCTGACCACCGGGTAAGCCACCTGCGGTAGCGAAGCCACCGGAAGCTCGCGGAAAGCGATCGAGCCGTACAGCAGTAGCGCGGCCGTCAGAAGCGAAGTGGCCACGGGACGACGGATAAACGGAGCGGAGATATTCATTGGGCGGCCACGGGGACCGTTAACTTGCTCATACTAGATTTGCTAGCTAGCGGTCAAGAAGTAAGTCTGGAGCTTGGCTACCCTCGGCCCGGCTCGAACCAGACATAGTACTAGGCCGCCCGATCCTCGTGTGTTTTCCAAGAATTCTGGATCGCTCGGGCCCGGTCGGTCACGCATCGAGAACGATCCAGCTCTCAAAAATATTCGCAACTTCCAGCAACCCTCCATCAACGATTCTGAACTCCATAGTATGGCAAGGTGACATTTTTTTGCCATTTTCCTGTGTCCGACTCCTTGCTCCAATCATCGAAGTTTCGGAAGGCTGTGGCAAAAACCCCCATGGAAGGAGACCAACGTGGCTACTGCTGCGCCCAAGTTCAGAATCGACGTCGACATCCACAACCTGCTCATGAAACCCACGACCGGACCTGCTCTCCCGGTTTCACAAGGCCTGAAACTGCCCGAACCCGTGTTTCCCCGATTTCCCGAAAAACTTCTGGACCCTGGTCCAGACACCCCGCCCGAAAAACGCAATTGGACCCTGCCGCAAGTCCATCGCACGATGCGAGGCTGGCTTTACCCTTACATTCGCTCGCGAGTCATGCCGGGCGATTTTCATCCCATCACGTCCTACTTGTTCGTCGAATACAAATGCAACCTCGATTGCTGGTATTGCTGGGCCTACAACAACCAGGTCAAAGGAATGACCGAAGACACCGCTCGCCGCTCCATCGATTTTCTTTACGATAACGGTTGTCGTGTGCTGGCATTGATGGGTGGAGAGCCTTTGCTGCGACCGGATTTCGCGCACAAGGTCATCTACTACGCGGCGAAAAAAGGCTTTTGGGTTTACGTTGCCACCAACGGCCGGCTGCTCCGCCCGGAGGTTGCCGACCGGCTGGGTGACGCCGGAGTCGCCATCGTCAACTTCGCGCTGGACTCCTGGGACGAGACGCCCAGCCTGCCGAAAGCCTTGACGCCGGTGCGCAAGCACCTCGAATACCTGCTCAAGAAGCAATACGTCTACGGCTACATGGTCTTCTTCAACATGAATATCTGCCGGAACAATACGCAGGATATTCGCCAGCTAACCGAGTACGCCCACGATCACCACATCGCCACCGATTATCACATCAATGAAACCCCGATGATCGAGCAGGACGAGCACTTCAAGCATTTGAGCGAAAACCCAACCTATATCCGTCCCCAGGATTGGCCGGAAATCGACTCCCTGGTCGACTGGATCATCGAAAAGAATAAAGCCGGCTATCAGATGGTGAATTCCGTGCAGCGCCTCCAGGAGATCAAGGCCTTTATCCGCATGTCCAGCGGCGCGGATTTGAAGCGCCTCGGTTGGAACGGCGACGGCACGGGCGCCGAAGAGATCGCCGGCAAAGTTGCCGGCATGCCCGGCTTCGTTCACGGCAGCGATGGGCAGTTGCGATTCGCCGAATGGAACTGCCGCGCCGGCCAGAATAATGTCATCGTCCGCACCGACGGCACGCTTGGACCGTGCTTCCCGCTCTATTCCTCAACCTACGATTGGGGAAATATCGATAAGCACAAGTTCGATTCCACCCAACTGGCCGCCATGAAGTCCACGTGCCAGGAGCACTGCTTCTCCACACTCAATCACAACCTAGCCTACTGCTACAACGACGCACGCGTCATCAAGTTCGTCTGGACCAATCTAGTGACCAATCGCATGAAAGGCGGCGCCAGAAGCTTCGAAGACTAACGCCGCCTTTCTTGGACTAACGTCGTCTTTTTTGCGCAGGCGCACCCCAACTGCGCTATACACTTTTCGTTTGCGATGCCTTTGCGTTCGCGACGCAAAACCTTCTCGGCTCTCAAGCCGGCTCTCACAATTGGCCCACCCGGCCGTTCGAGTGTCGAGCCTAGCAGCGGGTGGGAGTCTCGTTTTGGTACAGATAAGAGAGACGCCTCTTCTCATACTGGCCCCTTCTTGACTCGACGGCACTGAGCGTAGTAAACGTTTAGACTAGGTTTGTCAGGTTTGTCACAATCTACGCGGTATCCGGGAGCAGGCACTTTTGAATTACAGCACAGCCGCCATAATCAACCAGAGCTTTGAATGGGACGCGGACTTGTACGGTGCCCTGTCTGCAGCCTCCAAGCTAGCGGCGGCTATGAAGAGCCGCGCGAATAGGTTCATCGTAGCGTTAACCCTCCGCAAGGTCGCCTCGACACTCGATGAGCTGTTTCGGATGGTCGATAATGCGATGCAAGGCAAAATTCCTGCGGATCCGAATGCCGAACCCATAACTCCGCAAAGGCTGCGTGCCACAGCAGATTCTCTCGGACAGCTTCACCGGTCTCTCGAATACGCTTGTGGAGCGATGAAAAGAGCGGGCCTGACCAATGGCACGCTTACGGCTGGGTCGATCAAGAGGATTCAGGCACGGTCGCAGGCGATTCTCGATTTGGCTTACTGGTTTGAAACATTGGCTCAGCCCGAGGAATTTGAAGCCATTTTCAAGCGGGCGGCCGAAGAGCGAGAGCGCGGCGCCTTCGTCGATCTCGCTGAAATAGAGTAGGCGGTTGGCTCTATCCGTAAAGATCACAGACACGCCCGCCAAGTATCTTCAGTCTCTCGACGCAAAAACCAGAAAGCGAATCGGCGACAAACTTCGAGCGATTGCGGACGACCCTCTCAACTATCGGCTATCGTATCCATTGACCGGCTTTAATATGCGAAGCTCTAGAGTTGGCGACCTACGGATTTTGTTCGAAATCACCAGCACAGAACTGTGGGTCCTGGACATTGGACCACGTGGACAAATCTATCGGACGCTCAAGAACAAATAGTCTTGTTAGCCGGACGGGCGTAGATTTTCCCGCTTGATCCGAACCTGCGGAAACTGCGGCCGAAATACTGCGCCCGACTCATGCCTACCGCCTGCTCTTCCATTCTTCGGGCGCCGCAGTTTTGACATCGCATACCGCCCGGGATTTGCCTGGGAGCGGGCAGACCGCAGCTTTCGCGGTAAACAAGTTCGCGCCGCCACGCAGCGAAGAATCTCTCTGCTGGTTTTCGTTCGCGTCGTTCCCGCTTCCGTCGAAGACAACGGTTTGCCGTTAGGGTTGCGTGACCGTTGAAGACATTGTGTGCTGTGACACCTTGCTCCGCCCCAACCAATCGAGATTCCTCCATTACGCCAAGCCCTCGAACGGCAGCCCCACATAGTTCTCCGCAAGCGTTTGCGCGCCGGCCCGCGAACTCGTTACGTAGTCCAGCTCAGCCAGTT
Organism: uncultured Acidobacteriota bacterium; assembly: GCA_963818345.1. Classification (GTDB taxonomy): domain Bacteria; phylum Acidobacteriota; class Terriglobia; order Acidiferrales; family UBA7541; genus Palsa-189. The sequence goes on from CAWFRX010000011.1 coordinate 488,682, forward strand.
GCCGGCGCTGGTCAAACGGCTCGTCCCCCGGAAAGCGATGCAGCATCGCCGTCATCCACCAGGAAAAGCGCTGCACCTTCCAGACACGCCGCAAGCACGTCGCCGAATAATCGTCCAGCAGCTGCGTCCGGCCCGACGAATAAAATTCGCCCAGCGCCCGCGCGAGTATACGAACATCGGCGACCGCCAGGTTGAGCCCCTTGGCTCCAGTCGGCGGGACAATGTGCGCCGCGTCTCCGGCGAGAAACAGCGTGCCGTACTGCATCGGCTCGACCACAAAGCTGTGCATTTTGGTCACGCTTTTCTGCACGATTGGGCCCTCCGCAAGTTTCCAGCCATCGCAAGCGAGACGCTTCTGTAGTTGCTCCCAAATTCGCGCGTCCGGCCATTCGCGAATGTCTTCCTCGGGCGCGCACTGGATGTACAGGCGGCTCAGTTGTGGAGACCGCATGCTCAGCAAGGCGAATCCAAGCTCGTGGTACGCATAGATCAGCTCATCCGACGACGGAGGCGCCTGCGCGAGAATGCCCAGCCACGCAAACGGGTAACTCTTCTCATAAACGCGCACCGTTCCATCCGGCAGAGCCGGGCGGCAGACGCCGTGGAATCCGTCGCACCCAGCGATGAAGTCGCAGTGCAATTCTCGCGGCTCGCCATCCGTGCGCAAATGTATCTTGGGCCTCGCAGAATCGAAGTCCTGCACACCCACGTCGCTTACGTCGAAGTAAAGTGGCCCGCCCGCCGCGAGACGAGCGCCGATCAGATCCTTGGTCACTTCGCTCTGTCCGTAAATCGTGATCGCGCGCCCGCCGGTGAGTTCGGCGAAGTCAATGCGATGCGTGCGTCCGCGAAACCGCAGGTTGACGCCGCGATGCACCAACCCTTCCCGTTGCAGGCGCGCCCCCACGCCCGACTCGATCAGCAGGTCCACCGTTCCCTGTTCAAGAACGCCCGCGCGGACCCGCTCCTCGCAATGCTCGCGGCTGCGCGCCTCCAGCACCACCGACTCGATGCCGCACAGATGCAGCAGATGCGCAAGCGTCAGCCCCGCCGGCCCCGCCCCAACGATCCCCACTTGCGTGCGCATGGTCAGCAATTATTCCCACCGTGTTCGAACGCGCGTGACCCCATTCGAATAACCACACAGTAACCCTCGACAGCTATGCACTTTTATGCTAACATCGCGTATGACTTGGGGGCTTCATCGCCTTGCCGTAGCAGTTCGTAGCGGAAGGCCTCTCGCTAGCCTCTGCTCCCCGATTCCCCCGTCGGGTTCGCACTCCGCACCTTCCGAACAATCCTATATTCCTCAAATTCAGCCACTTACGCACTCTCTGCCAGATCCGAAAATCCCAACGCCCATGTTTTCATCTGCTTACAGGCTCCGCGTGCGCTCTTTAGCGCCAGAGCGAAAGTCAACTCCTTTGTTTTCATGGGCGTGCACACTCTTTCGTAAAAACACCGGGGGTATACCCCAAACTCCGGTCGCCACCTTGACTGTCATAATAGTGTTGTCAGTCAGCAATCTGGACGATCAGGCGCGGAACGCGACGCGAACCGGGTGAGGCGCAATTCCCGCCAGGCTGATCATCTCCCGCTTGCCCATCAACCGCCGTTTTCGTCGGCTCACACGCCCTTTGTGCGATCCTCAGCGCCAGAGCGAAAGCCAACTCCTCTGTTTTCATGGGCGTGCGCACTCTTTTGTAAAAACACCGGGGGTATACCCCCAATCAAGGTCGCCAACTTGACGGTCAATAATGTTGACAGTCAACAACCTGGACGATCACGCGCGAGACGCCACAGGTACCGGGCGAGGCGCAATGCCCGCCAGGCTGATCATCTCCCACCTGCCCATCAGCCGGTCCACGACGAACCACGCCACCAGGTGAAAACCGCTCATCGCCAGCAGCACAGGCACGTACCCCACACGCGGAATCACGATCCCCGGAATAATGCCCGAGAACAGCGCGCCGCCGAGCGCTCCCACGCAGACGCCAAAACCGTTCGCGCTTCCAACCGCCTCCTTCGGAAACACGTCCGCGGGCGTCGTGAACAGGTTCGCCATCCACGCGCCGTGCGCCGCCGTGGCCAGCCCGAAAAGCAAAATCGCCAGTTGCACATTTCCCACGACCACGCCCAGCCCGCTTACCGGCATCAGCAGCGCGCACACCAGCATCGTGACCTTACGGGCCCTACCGACTGCCCAGCCGCGTCGGATCAAGTAGCCCGAGAACATGCCACCCGCCAGCGTCCCTACACCCGATATCGCATAAATGACGGTGAGCGCAGTGCCCCGCTGCCCCGGACTAAAGTGGCGCACATCGGTCAAATACGTTGGCAGCCAAAAAAGGTAGAACCACCACACCGGATCGGTCAGAAATTTGCCCCACGCGTAGCCCCAGGCCTCGCGATAATTCAACACGGCGCGCATGGGCAATTTCGGCGTTTCCCGCGTCGCGCCTCTCTCTTGCTCGGGTATTTTGTAAGCGGAAAACCAAACCGGGAGCCAAAGAAATCCAAGCCCGCCCATGATCGCAAAGCACGCCTGCCAGCCCAGCTTCAGCGCAATGAGAATGAAAATCGGCGGCCCGATAATGGCGGCGAAGTTTGTGCCCGCGCTCACAATCCCCATGACGTTGGCTCGTTCCTCGGGCCTGAACCACTCCGCGGCCGCCTTATTGCACGCGGGAAAATTCGAGCCTTCGCCCAACCCCAGCGCCACCCGGAACAGCCCAAAACCGATCGCGCTCCCAGCCAATGCGTTCAGCGCCGCTGCCGCCGACCAGACCGTCGCCGCGACGCCAAACCCGATGCGCGTGCCGTAGCGGTCCAGCAGTTTGCCGCCGAGCAGCGAGCCTGCTCCGTAGGCCAGCTGAAAAACCATTTGAATCGTTCCGTAGGCTTGCAGCCCAAAGTGCAGCCGCTCACGAATTTCCGGCAGGATCACACCCAGAATCGCGCGGTCGAGGTAATTGACGGTCGTCGCAAAGAAGAGCAGCGCAACGATAAACCATCGCAGTCGCATGCGGCGCCATCATACTCCAACTTGCCCTCCAACTCGCTCTGCTTGCGGCTTTGGCGTGCGGCGCGTTTACGGTATCCTGTCTGGCCTATGCACGATTTGAATTATTTTCGCGAACACCTCGCGCAATTCGAGCAGATGGCCGTCGACCGCAACGTGACCATCGATTTCGCCGGATTCCGCGCGCTGGATCGCGAACGTCGCGAGCAAATTACCGCCACCGAAGGTCTGAAGGCCGAGCGCAATCGCGCCAGTGAAGAGATCGCGCGCCGCAAGCGAGCAGGCGAAAAGGCCGACGAGCTTCTGGCCCAGATGAAAGGCGTGTCCGAGCGCATCAAGCAGGCCGACGAGCAAATCGCGGAACTCGATGCGCGTCTCCAGCAGTTCATGCTCTCGGTGCCCAACCTGCCGCATTCATCGGTGCCCGTGGGCCGGGATGCTTCGGCCAACGTCGAGGTTCGCCGCTGGGGCGCGCCGCCGAAATTCGATTTCACGCCGCGCCCACACTGGGAAGTGGGCGAGCGGGCCGGGATTCTCGATCTGCCGCGCGCGGCGAAAATGGCCGGCTCGCGCTTGGCGGTGTACGTTGGAATGGGAGCGCGCCTCGAGCGTGCGCTGGCAAATTTCTTTCTCGATGTCCACGCCCGCAACGGCTACACCGAGTATCTGCCGCCATTTTTGGTCAACTCCGCCTCCCTCACCGGCGTCGGCCAATTGCCAAAATTCGCCGCCGACATGTTTCATCTCGAGGGCACCGACCTCTGGCTCACTCCGACGGCCGAGGCCGAGCTGACCAACCTCCATCGCGACGAGACGCTCGATGCCGAAAGCTTGCCGCTCAAAGTCTGCGCCTGGACCGCGTGCTTTCGCTCCGAGGCCGGCGCAGCGGGCAAAGACACGCGCGGCATTTTTCGGCAGCATCAATTTCAAAAAGTCGAGCTGTTCAAATTCACCCGGCCGGATCAGAGCTACGCAGAACACGAGTCGCTGGTGCGCGACGCGGAGTCGCTGCTGCAGATGCTCGGTCTGCATTATCGCGTCGTGCTGCTCTGCACGGGCGATATCGGATTCGCCTCGGCCAAAACCTACGACATCGAGGTTTGGGTGCCCTCTTCCGGCGAATTCCGCGAAATCTCTTCGTGCTCGAATACTGGAAGCCTTTCAGGCGCGCCGCAGCGGTATCCGCTGCAAGGCGAAAAACGGAAAAAGCGAGTACCTGCACACGCTCAATGGCTCCGGACTGGCCGTCGGCCGGACCTGGATCGCGCTGGTGGAAAACTATCAGCAGGCAGACGGCTCGATTGTCATCCCCGAGGTTTTGCGTCCTTATATGGGCGCGGACCGAATCGCGCCCGCCCCATAGGCCTCCCCGCGACGCCGGCAGGGCGCACAAGCCGAGGCGACTCATATAAGTCACTAAGTATCATATAGTTACAGTAACGCTCCACGGCCTCCGGCGATGCGCCTGCCGTTCGATTGCGTGTCTAACTGATACGGCAGAGTGCAAGCGATTTCTCAGGGTTTCGTTTGACACCTGTTTTGCGAATTCACTACACTTCGCCCGGGCGCTCGAATGACGAGTGGACGTTCGGGAGCCACCTCGGCCGGCGTGGCGCCGCGAATCGGATCGCACGCAGCCGGTTCAAGAAGCGCCGAACTAAATCGCCGGAAACCGTTCAAGAACAAGTGAAATCACTAAGCCGCATGGTTCGAGGTAGTTCTCTGGGGAATCCTGCTGAGTTGGCTGCTGCAGCTATTGCAGCGATGGATTTTCTCTGCCCAGCGCCGGCAAACAGCAGGACAGCGGCGGCCGCCAGAACCCGAAGCGTGCCGTCCTTCACCGCGATCCGTGCTGCGGCACCTACGTTTCTCCGGAGATTTCGTTTCCGTTACAGCAAGCGGGCCAGATCGAGCACTTTTGTTCAGCCGAATGCCGCGAGCGCTTCTTGAAGTCCGAACGGCAAGCGGCTACCGCGTAACTGCAGGAGGAGAAGGCCGATGGCCAGTCCCGACAAGGCGGTCCCGCAGCCAATCGTACCGCGCATGGCGCCACGGGAGGATCTCAACCCGTTTCGCATCGCCCAGATGCAGTTCGATATGGCGGCGGAATTTTTGAAGCTGGACCCGGGACTGCGGCAAATTCTGCGCACGCCGCGCCGCGCGCTGGAAGTGGCGATTCCCGTCAAACTCGACAACGGCCAGGTGAAAGTATTTTCAGGCTTTCGCGTGCAGCACAACGTTGCCCGCGGCCCGGCAAAAGGTGGCATCCGCTTCCATCCGAATCTGACGCTCGATGAAGTACGGGCGCTGGCGTCGTGGATGACCTGGAAGACGGCCACCGTGAACATTCCCTATGGCGGCGGCAAGGGCGGCATCATCTGCGACCCGAAGCGAATGTCGCGCGGGGAACTCGAGCGCATGACGCGCCGCTTCACCTCCGAAATTCTTCCCATGCTCGGACCAGAACGCGATATTCCCGCGCCGGATGTTTATACCGACGCGCAGACGATGGTCTGGATGATGGACACTTACGCGGCGCTGACCGGCAATCCGTCGCCCGCGTGCGTCACGGGGAAGCCTGTTTCGCTTGGCGGTTCCGAAGGGACGCACCGACGCCACAGGGCGCGGGTGCATGTTCGTGATCGAGGAGGCCTGTAAGGTCCGGCGCATGTCGTTGCGCGGCGCGGCGGTCGCGATCCAAGGCTTCGGGAACGTCGGCTCGACGACGGCCCGCATTCTCGCCGAGAAAAAAGCGAAAATCATAGCGCTCAGCGATTCGCGTGGTGGCGTGCACAACCCGCGCGGCATCGATCCGCTCAAGGCGCTGCGCTACAAGGAACGTTCGGGCACCGTGGTGGGCATGCCAGGGGCCTCGCGCATCTCGAATGAAGAACTCCTGGCGCTGAAGTGCGACATTCTGATTCCCGCTGCTCTCGAAAACGTCATCACGTTGCACAATGCCGACCAGATCAAAGCCAAGATCGTCGCCGAAGCCGCCAACGGACCGACGACGCCGCACGCCGATGAGGTCCTCGCTCGTAAGGGAATCCTGGTGCTCCCGGACATTCTCACCAACGCGGGAGGCGTCACGGTCAGCTACTTCGAGTGGTCACAGAATTTGCAGGGAGCGATCTGGCCGGAAAGCGAAGTCACGCAAAAGCTTGAATTGGTCATGCGCCGAGCCTTCAACGACGTCTACGCGATGATGCGCAAGCACCATACGCATCCGCGAGCCTCAGCCTATTTGCTTGCCGTCGGACGCGTCGCCGACGCCACACTTGCCCGCGGCCTCTTCCCATGATTTCGCGCGAGCAACGCAAGGCCGCGAACGGAAGCATTCACAAATTCGAGTCGCAATAGCGTCTAGCTGCTTTCCCAATCGAAAATAATCTTGCGTTACGCCAGACGACGCGCGTAAAGTCTGTTTCCAGCGCGTTGCACACGTTTGGTGCGGTTGAAGATGTGTGCCTGGCGCGGAGGACGCAGCGCGTTGAACAACAATCATCACTCCTTCCCGATTGTCCTTTCGATCGCCGGCTTCGATCCATCCTGTGGCGCGGGTGTGGCCGCGGATCTGAAAACGTTCGCCGCGCACAATTGTTACGGCGTGGCCGTGGTGACCGCGCTCACTGTGCAGTCCACGCTGGGTGTGAAGGCGATCCATGCCACGCCGGCGTCGACGCTTCGCGCGCAACTCGATGCGCTCGCCGAAGACGTGCAGATCGCCGCCGTGAAAATCGGCATGCTCGGAACCCGCGGAAACGCCGCGGTAGTAGCCGAGTTTCTCGACCAAGTGCACCCGGCGCATGTGGTGCTCGACCCGGTGATTCAACCCAGCGCCGGCGGGCCGGAGTTGCTGGACGAGCAGGGCGTGAAATATCTGAGCGAGGAGTTGATGCGCCGGTCCACGGTGGTCACCCCGAACATCGCAGAAGCCGCGCTTTTATCGGGGCTGGAAGTCAAAGACCTGGCAGGCATGGAAGCAGCCGCGCGGAAGCTGATCGAACGAGGCGCACGCGCCGTCGTCGTCAAGGGCGGCCACATGGACAAAGCCGTGGACGTGCTCGTCGACGGCACGGTCGTGACGATCCTCGGCGGCGATCACGTGAAATCCGAACATACGCACGGTTCCGGATGCACGTTTGCTTCGGCGATCGCCGCGCAACTCGCGAGCGGATATCCGCTAACCCAAGCTGCGATGCTTGCGAAGGCCTACGTGACCAAGGCGATCGAGAGTGGATTCGCGATTGGCAAGGGCGCCGGCCCGTTAGACCACTTCTATCGCATGCACCACGAACCGCCGCTACGCGGCATCCACGAAGTTCCCCAGCACGGCATGCATCCCGCGGCCGAACCCGGCATGCGCTAGGGGCACAGTTTTCTACTCTGGGCTTACATCACTTCTAGAAGAACACAACCAATCATGCCGTGCCGTCGCTCGGCGCGGTTTGTCAGACTTCACGCCGGTAGACGACGCGCCCGCCCACCACGGTGGCCATCGGTGCTCCGCGAAACTGCCGACCGTCGAATGGCGTGTTGCGCGATTTGCTGGCTGATTCGCTCGCGCGGAACGTCCACTTGTGTTCGGTGGAGAATAACGTCAGGTCGGCCGGCTCACCTTCGGCGATTCGCCGGCTCCGCCCTAGCACGCGAGCGGGGCCGGTGGTGAACAGTTCGACCACACGCGCCAGGGAAAGTCGGCCGGCGTGCACCAATTCCAGCGCGAGCGCCAGAGCGGTCTCAAATCCGGTCACGCCAAACGGCGCGCGATCGAACTCGACGTCTTTGCTCGCAGGCTCGTGCGGCGCATGGTCGGTGGCAATGGCGTCCACCGTGCCGTCCGCAAGACCTTCGATCAATGCAGCGCGGTCTTCGGCCGAAGCCAGAGGTGGATTCATCTTGAAGTGCGTGTCGTATCCAACGTCGTCATCGCAAAGCGTAAAGTGGTGCGGGGTGACTTCACACGTGACGCGCATCCCGCGCTGTTTGGCAGAGCGCACGAGTTCGAGCGACGCGCGGGCCGATAAATGCGCTATATGCAGGCGGCACTCGGTCAACTCCGCGATCTGAACATCTCGCGAGACGGCCACCGACTCGGTCGCCGCGGGCATGCCGCGCAAACCAAGCCGCACCGACTGGCGCCCCTCGCGCATGACCGCGCCGGCAAACAGCGACGCGTCCTCGCAGTGATCGATCACCGGCAGATCCAGCGCGCGGCAATAGTCCATCACCTGGCGCAGCAATTTCGTGGTGGCGATCGGTTTGCCGTCGTCGCTGACGGCCACGATTCCGGCCTTTTGCATCGCGGCGATTTCCGCCAGCGCTTCACCGCGGCTTCCCGCCGACGCCGCCCCAATCGGCCACACGCGCATACTGGCTGTGGCCGCTCGCTCCAGGATTCCGCGGGTCACCGAAGCACTGTCGTTCACGGGCCGCGTATTGGGCATGGGACAGACGGCCGTGAAGCCGCCGCAGGCTGCGGCGCGCGTCCCGGTCTCGATCGTTTCGGAGGACTCGAAGCCCGGCTCGCGCAGATGGCAATGCAAGTCGATAAATCCCGGCGCGACAATCAAACCCGTAGCATCGAGCGTTTCCGCCTGCGCTCCGTCGCCGCCCTCATTTCCTTCGTCATTGGCGCGCGCAGGTGGCGCGACGCGGGCGATGCGGTCGCCTTCGAGCCACACGTCCAGCGCAGCGTCGGTGCCACTGGCGGGATCGATCACGCGGCCGCCCTTAATCCTTAATGGGCTTGATCGGCAAGTCGGGATTAATCGGCAGCATAGGTGGACCCTTTGGGTGGATCGGATTCGCTCCGCCGCCAATCAGCAGGAACAGCAGAGCCATTCGCACCGCCAGGCCGTTGGTTACCTGCTCGAGCACGCAGGACTGCGGCCCATCGGCAACGGCGGGATCGATCTCGAGCCCGCGAATCATCGGACCGGGGTGGAGCACCAGGGCGTCTGGCCCGGCCAAGCGCAGCCGCTCCGGCGTAAGCTGATAGAGCAGGATGTATTCATCGAGCGGCAACTTCGGCTCGTGCAGACGCTCCTGCTGGACGCGCAGCACGATCACCATGTCGGCCCCTTCGAGAGCCTCTTCGATTCGCGAAGTTCGGCGCACCGACTGATTCGCGCATTCAAATTCACGCGGAACCCACATGGCCGGTCCACACAAGCGTGAACTGGCAACCGAATTTTCCGAGCAACTGAAGATTGGACCGCGCCACGCGGCTGTGCAGGATATCGCCGATGATCGCGACGCGCAGTCCAGTGAGCGATCCGCGACGGTCGCGAACCGTAAGAGCATCGAGCAGCGCCTGCGTGGGATGCTCATGCATTCCGTCACCGGCGTTGATGATCGGTATCTCCAGGCGGCTGGCGACGAAGGCGGCGGCGCCCGAAGAGCTGTGCCGCATGACGATGCAGTCGGGCTTCATGGCGTCGAGCGTGCGCACCGTATCGAGCAGCGATTCGCCCTTGTACAAGCTGGACGATTCCGCCTGCAGATTCATGGTGTCCGCGCCCAGACGGGAGGCAGCGGTGGCAAAACTGATGCGGGTACGCGTGGAAGGTTCAAAGAAAGCCAGCGCAGCGGTTTTGCCGCGGAGCGTGGCTAATTTTTTGAGCGGATGCCGCTGAAATTCCTGAAACGGTTTGGCCTCGTCGAGCAAAAATGTGATCTGCTCGGCAGTCAGGGGTTCAATGGCCAGCAGGTCGCGCAAGCGTTCGGGCACGTTTCCTCGGAGAGCGGCCAAAGGGAATGGTGAATCCGGCCGCGATGCGCGTTCAGTCGACGCGTTCCACGAGCATCACGCGCTCCTCCTTGTCCACTTCGTTCAGGCGCACCTCGATGATCTCGCGGGAACTGGTTTGCACGTGACGACCCACAAAACTCGCTTCGACGGGCAGTTCGCGATGACCGCGATCGATCAGCACGGCAAGCCGCACCCGCTGTGGCCGGCCCAGGTCGAACAGACCATTCATGGCGGCACGAACCGTTCGTCCGGTGTACAGAACGTCGTCCACCAGGATCAGATCTTTGTCATCCACCCCAAATGGAATCTCGCTCGAATGCACGACCGGGTGCTGGGCGACTTTCGAAAGGTCGTCGCGATAGAGAGTAATGTCCAGCGTGCCGACCGGCACATCGACACCGTCGATCCCGCGCATCGCTCGGGCGACGCGCTGCGCCAACGGCACACCGCGCCTGCGGATTCCGATCAGCGCGAGGTTCGCGGTGCCTCCGCTTTTCTCCACAATTTCGTGAGCCAGCCGCTGGAGCGTGCGGTCAATTTCGGTGGCTGTCATCAACTGCTTCTTTTCCACGACGCTCATCGGGCGAACATCCTAGCACAGTGGCCACGGTTGCCGAAGTCCACGGCGCACTGCTGCGAGAATGCGTGGCGACGGCTTGGCTCGCTCGTGCGTGTTAGACTATGCCGCCGTGAGCCCGCCAGGAGCAGTGGATCTCACCGTGGACGTGGGCGCGGTCCACCTCGCCAACCCAGTTATCGCAGCGGCCGGCACATTCGGCTACGGCATCGAGTTTGCCGCAACTCACCGACCTGAACCGTCTCGGCGGAATCGTGGTCAAGGGACTGTCGCTCGAGCCGATGGAAGGCGCGCCGGCGCCTCGTCTGGTTCCGACCGCGGCTGGAATGCTGAACGCCGTAGGCCTGCAAAATATCGGCGTGCGCCGGTTCATCGCCGAGAAGCTGCCGGCTTTGCGAGCCTATCGCACCCAGGTGATCGCGAACGTCTTCGGCCATACCATCGAGGAATACGCCGAGGTCGCCAGGCATCTCGAGGGAGCGGAGGGCCTGGCTGCTTACGAACTGAACATCTCCTGCCCAAACGTCGCCTGCGGGGGCCTGCAGTTCGGAAGCGACCCGCAAATGGCTGGCGAGGTGGTGTCGCGCTGTGCGCCGCAGTTGCTCGACGGCCGCTCTGGGTGAAGCTCTCGCCGAATGTCTCCGACATCGGCGTCGATGGCCAAGGCCGCCGCCGAAGCTGGCGCGGACGCCTTGACCGTCGCCAACACCTACACGGCCATGAGCGTGGACTTTCGCACCACGGAAATCGCGGCTCGGCAATCCCAGCGGCGGGCTTTCCGGCCCGGCGATCCGCCCGATCACGACCAAGCTCGTCTACGAGGCGTACAAGGCGACAGCGATTCCAATAATTGCGCTGGGCGGGGTTGAGAAGGCTGAGGACGTACTCGAGTATCTGGTGGTGGGCGCGTCGGCCGTCCAGATGGGCACCGCCAATTTCGCCGATCCCAGGGCTTGCGAGAGGACTGTAGACGAGCTGAAAAGATGCTGTACGAAAATAACCTACTTAAAATCAGAGAGTTAACTGGTACGTTTCAGCGTCGAATAGTGTTTGAAAACCAGCCCAGGCGGGTTACAATTAGCCATGCTCTGCCCAGCCGGTTATTCGGTTATGAGCAGGCTCACGCGAACGGTCTTCGTCACCCTCGGTGGGCCGCTGCTCATTCTCGCCTCGGCCCTCGGGCTCCACGGACCCCTGGTAATTCGTCCGATGAGTCGCTCCAAAACCGATTAAGCAGTGGACCGGCTTGGCTAGCTGGTACGGGCCGCAATTTCAGGGGCACACGACAGCGAGCGGCGAGGCCTATGACATGTTCGCCGCCACCGCTGCCCATGCTTGGCTGCCCTTCGGCTCGCTGATTAGGGTGGTCAATCTGAGGAACGGGCATAGCCAGTTGGTCCGGATAAACGACCGGGGCCCGAACCTGGACGATCGCGAACTCGATGTGTCTTTCGCGGCGGCCGTAAGTTTGGGGTTGCTCGAGCGAGGTCTGGCCAAGGTCCGAATTGAGGTGCTGGAGGAGCCCAAACGCCCGTAGCCTCCGCAGCCCGCCGCAAGTTAATCGTAGCATTGGACTTCCCTACGTTTGGCGAGGCGCTTCGCCTTAGCCAAACGAAGTCGTCGGATCTCGTCGGATTGTTCAAAATAAACGTCCACTTGTTCACCGCGGAAGGCCCGGATGCGGTTCGGAGGCTGAACGAAGCTTGGCGTCGGCGTCTTCCTCGACCTCAAGTTTCACGACATCCCAAACACCGTCGCTGGCGCGGTGGCGGCGGCGGCTAACCTGCCGGCGTCCAGCTTCTCGACGTTCACGCTACCGGCGGACTGGAGATGATGCGTGCCGCGGCCGAGGCGCTCGCCGCCGGCAAGACGCGCAGCAAGCCGTGCCGAAGCTGCTGGGCATGACGATCCTAACCAGCATGGATCGAGCAGCGCTGCGGCAGGTGGGATAAGCGGCTCGCCGGGCGCGAGGGTCGTGAGCCTCGCTCGGCTCGCAAAACGGGCTGGTCTCGACGGGGTGGTTGCTTCGCCACAGGAAGTTCGGCAGATTCGGCGCGCTTGCGGGCGCGGAGTTCCTGATCGTGGTTCCGGGCGTTCGGCCCGCCGCGACTGAGGAGAAAACCAGCAAGCGCTCGCGACGATCAGGCGCGCGTAGCTACGCCTGGCGAAGCCATTCGCGCGGGCGCCGATTACTTGGTCGTGGGCCGGCCGATCACGGCGGCGCCCGATCCTCGAGCTGCCGCCCAAGCCATCGTCCAGGAAATGTCCGAGGCCATGGGTCGAGGGTAACGGTTAGATTCCGCGGAGCCGAAGCCGCCAGCTGCCTCGCGCTCAGTGCGCTCGTATGATGGACATGAGCCCTCTTGTGTTATACTGGGGCCCAGAAGCCAAGTACCTTCCGCAGCCTAGCGGGAAGGCCCGAAAGGCAGGTTGGTCATGGGAGAGTTAAGCCCGATCCATTGGCTGATCGTTCTAGCGATCATCGTGCTGCTGTTTGGCGGCAAAAAGATTCCCGAAGTCATGAAGGGCCTCGGCGAGGGCATTCAAGCTTCAAAGAGGGCATGCGTGGCGACGGCACAGCTGCCGCAAGTCAGACGCCCCAAGTTCCGCCACCTAGCGCAACACCACCGCGACAACCGTTATCGAGAAAAAGTAGCTGCGGCTCGGCCGTTCGAAAGCGGCAAGGAATTCGGAGGGCGGCCTCAACACGGGCCGCCCCTTATTTTTGGCCCTGATCGCTCGGGCGCCAACCCAACTCCTTCAAGATCCGATATAGCCTCGCCAGCGGCAAGCCAACGACATTGAAGTAGCACCCTTCGATTTTTTCCACGTATCGACCGGCGATTCCCTGAATCGCGTAGGCTCCAGCTTTGTCTAGCGGCTCATCCGTCGCAGCGTATCGCTCGATCTCTTCCGCAGCGAGAGTCGCGAAGTGAACCTCCGTCGTTTCCAGTTCCACTCGCGTCTCGCCGCTCGGGCAGCCCGATCACCGCCAGCCCCGTCAGCACGCGATGTGTTCTGCCGCTGAGCTTGCGAAGCATTTCGCCGGCTACGCGCGCCGAACCCGGCTTGCCGAATATTTCGCCATCAAGCTCCACCACGGTGTCGGCGCCAATGACGATGGTTGGCTGGCGGGGTGACTCCAAAGCCGCCACCGCGGCCCGCGCCTTGGACGCGGCCAGCCGGAGGACTAGAGCTTCGCCCGTTTCTCCCGGGCGACGCGTTTCGTCTTGCGCCGTTACCATCACGTCAAAGCGAATTCCCGCGGTGCTGAGGATTTCGGCGCGGCGCGGGGACGCGGAGGCAAGGATCAGTTTCATCGGGTGAGCGGCGTGAAGTCGCGAGAGCGGCGGCGCCTTTCCCTAAAGCGCCACGGTCTCCTGATATTCGCCGAAGACGCGCCGCAGGGCATCGGAAATTTCGCCAACCGTGGCGAGAGCCTCCACCGCGGCCAAAATCGCGGGCATCAGGTTTTCGCCGGAACGTGCGCGCGATTCCACCGCTGCTACAGCGGCTGCGGCGCGCGCGGCATCGCGGCTGCGCTCGCAGCGCGCTGCAGCCGTTCGATCTGCTCCCGCTCGATCGCGGGATCGATCCGCAAGATTGGCGTCGGCGTCTGTTCCGCCGACCGGAAACGATTGACGCCCACGACCACGCGTTCGCCGCGTTCGATTTTCTGCTGATATTCGTACGCCGCGTTTTGAATTTCGCGCTGGATGTAGCCGGTTTCAATGGCGCGCAAGCGTGCCGCCCAGCGCATCGATGCGCGCGATGATGGCTTTCGCTTGCCGCTCGATTTCGTCGGTGAGCCACTCGATGGCATAGGCGCCTCCCACCGGATCGACGGTATTGGCCACGCCGGTTTCGTGCGCGAGGATTTGCTGCGTTCGCAAGGCCAGCAGCGCGGCGTCTTCGGTGGGCAGCGCCAGCGCTTCATCGAGCGCGTTGGTGTGCAAGGACTGGCAGCCGCCCAGCACGGCCGCGAGCGCCTCGACCGCGACGCGCACAATGTTGTTGTTCGGCTGCTGCGCCGTCAGCGACGATCCCGCCGTCTGCGCGTGGAAGCGAAGCATCATCGAGCGCGGGTCGCGCGCGCCAAACCGTTCGCGCATGATGTGAGCCCACAACCGCCGCGCGGCACGATACTTCGCTATCTCCTCGAGCAAATCGCTGTGCGCATTGAAGAAAAATGAAATCCGGGGCGCAAACTCATCCACCGCCAATCCCGCCGCGATGGCGGCCTCGACGTAAGCGATCGCGTCGGCAAAGGTAAACGCCACTTCCTGCGCGGCCGTCGAACCAGCCTCGCGGATGTGGTAGCCGGAAATGGAAATGGTGGTCCAGCTGGGCATTTCGGTCCGGCACCAGGCAAAAAGATCGGTGATGATGCGCATCGCCGGACGCGGCGGATAGATGTAGGTTCCGCGCGCGATGTATTCCTTCAGGATATCGTTCTGCACCGTGCCCGAAAGTTCTTTGAGGTTGGCGCCCTGCCGCTGCGCCACGGCGGCGTAAAGCGCGAGCAGGATGGCCGCGGTGGAATTGATGGTCATGGAGGTGGAGACGCGTGCCAGGGGAATGCCCTCGAAGAGGGTCTCCATGTCGTCGAGCGAGCAGATCGCCACGCCCACCTTGCCGACTTCGCCCCGCGCGCGCGGATGGTCGGAGTCGAACCCCATTTGCGTGGGCAGATCGAACGCCACCGAAAGGCCCGTCTGCCCTTTCGCCAGCAGGTAGCGATAGCGCGCGTTGGATTGCAGCGGCGGTGCCGAAACCGGCATATTGCCGCATCGTCCAGGGCTTGCCGCGGTACATCGTAGGGTAGACGCCGCGCGTGAAGGGAAATTCGCCCGGCTCGCCGAGCGAAGAATCCGGGTCCCACGCGGCCAGATCAGCCTGTGCGTATACCGTCTTTAGAGGAATGCCCGAAAGCGTTGCCGCTTGTGACCCTTCTCGTGCCCCTGAGACGGTCCCTGCGATGGGCGGGGCGGCTGTGGTTGTTTCAGGATCTATTTTGGCCATGGCAGGAAGATCGCGCGGCTTCAGCGCACGCGGCGCGACGAGCGAAACGAGGTCAGGCCGAACATCACAAACACCAGGGCCAAGCTCGCGCAGAGCACCCAGAGCCAGGGAGCCGATTTGTTCAGCAAATTCCGTAGCGCCGCGCTGGCCCACGAAAAAGCCAACAGGAAGAACATCGCGCCTGTGGTTTCGTGGAACAACTGTCGCAGTGCCCGCCACAGTGCGCGAAAAAACCCAACGCGCTGGCCAGGATTGCCCTGGGGAGTCATGGCTGGATTTTATCGCAAAGCCCGCTGGAAGGGGAACCGCCGGGGAGTAATCGCGTTGGGCAACCGCCAATCGGGCAGGTCTTGTGCCGCTTTACGCAGCGTCCTACAATACTTCAGGCTTTGATGGAAGGAGAATCTCCTTGCAACTCGACGATCATCTTAAGCGCTTGCTCCGCGAACTGGGGCATGCCATCAACGATAGCGTGTCGGAGTCCGACCGCATCACCGAGGCCATCGCCGGCGTTCGCGCCGCGGGCTACGATATCGTGCTCAAACTGGACGCGACCATCGGCCTGGCGCGCCGCGAATCCCATCCCGAACGTATCACCTCGAACGACCGGCAATTCCTGGAATCGTTGCACATCCAGGTGGATCAGGAAGTGCTCGAAGAGGACGAGCGGCACGAGGACAAAGGTGGAGATTACCCCGCAGGATGTTCGTTTCCTCAAGTCTTTGAAGATTTCGCTCGACGAGCCGCTCTGACAAGAATCCGTTGTGGTGCGCGCCACCCTTTAGCTCCGCCTGATTCCTGCTGCAAGAAGGTGCGCGATGGTTCGCCCCCCTGCCGTCGCCGGCCGCTTTTATAGCGATCAACCGAAGCGAACTCGCGGAACAAGTGCGGTCGTTTTGTGCCGATCCTACCGTCTAGCGCGCGGCGCAAAGCTATCGCCTGCCTGGTTCCCCATGCGGGCTATCGATTTTCCGGACATGTCGCCGGGGCCGTGTATGCGCGAGCTGGACTTGCCGCGCCATTTTCTCCTGCTCGGCCCCCGACACTATCCGCGCGGTGAAGCGCAGGCGATTCTATCCGAAGGGTCCTGGCAGACGCCGCTGGGCCGCGCGGAGATCGACACGGAGCTGGCGGCGGAACTGAAGCGGGCGTGCGCCGCGCTGACGGAAGACGAAGTCGCTCATCGGGACGAGCACGCACTCGAAGTGCAGTTGCCGTTTCTGCAGGTACTCGCCGGCGATTTCCGCTTCGTGCCGATCGCGCTGGGCACCAGGGATTACGCCGCACTCGAATCGCTGGGAAAAGCATCGCGGACGTCCTCGCGAAGCCAGCCGAGCCGGTGCTGATCATCGCCAGTTCGGACATGAATCACTACGAATCGGACGAAATCACGCGCCGAAAAGATCGCGCGGCGCTCGACCGCTTGCTGGCCCTCGATCCGCGCGGCCTCTACGACGTGGTGCGCCAGCGAAGCGAATCACATGTGCGGCGTGGGACCGGCGGTCAGCATGCTGACGGCGGCGCGGCTGCTGGGCGCCACGCGCGCCGACCTGATCCGCTACGCTACTTCGGGTGACGTCAGCGGCGATCGACGAGGAAGTGGTGGGTTACGCGGGCGTGATCGTGGATTGAGGCCCGGGAAGCATCGCGCCGCTGACTGCGCGCAAGGTCTACTGTGTCTGCGACTGTCTACGGGCGTTGCGAAGTGCGGATGCGCTCGGCGAGCGCCCGCGCGCGCTGGCGCGCGACATCCACGACTCGCGAATCCGCGGCGATGCGATCGAGCACCGGCAGGAAGCGCTCCGGCTCGGGCAGGGCGCGCTGGTCAGGTGCATTTCAAATTGCAGCAGCGCGTCGTTCACGCCCAGGCGGTCGTATTTCAGTTGCTGTTGCAGCAGATCCAGATCTTCGATCTGCTGTGCGAGGCCCTCGAAAATCATTTCCAACTGGCTGCGCCGAATGATTGATCGTGTAATTGAACTGCGTTTCGTGGACTTCGCCGCCCTTTTCGTAGCGAAGCGTTTTTTGGCCGAGATCGGCGACGCGCCGGTGCACATCGAGATCCACGCCCTCGAAATTGTGCAGTTCGCCCGCGAGCTGCGAAGATTTTCGCGCGCACCGCCGGGCCCATCTCGAAAGGCTGCGGCTCCGCGTCTTCGCTCAACTGGCGAATGTCGGAAGTTGCCGTGCCGTCTTCGCTCACTTTGATCTCGATGAATTCCGGCTTGCTGCCTTTGAACACGCGCCGGTAGGTGATCGTCGCGCCGCCGTCGGCGCCGAGAGCGCGGCGGAAGCAACAAAAGACAGAGCGCCAGCAGCCAGCCAAGATCGCTTTGTTGCGAGCCGGCCTAGCGCGTTCGCTCATGGCGACTCATGACACGGAAAGGATGCGCGGGGCCGCCGGACGGTTGCGGCGGCGGGAATCGCGAGGCAGCGCTGACAACCGCAGAGTTGGCAGCCAACCGCTGCTGCGACTCGGCCATCTGGACGTGGCAAAGCGCAACCGCCAGCGCGTCGGCGGCGTCGGCGGCTCGGGCGTTTCGCTCATTCCGAGGACGGCGCGCACCATCTGCTGCACCTGCTCTTTGCCCGCGTGGCCATAGCCCGCGACGGTGGCCTTCACTTCGCGCGGCGAGTAGCTGAAACTCGGCAACTCCGGCCTGTGCCGCGGCGAGCAGAATCACGCCGCGCACTTCCGCCAGCCGCAGCGCCGTTTTCACATTGAGCGCGGTGAACACCGATTCGACGGCCACGCCATCCGGGGCAAATTCCTGGATGAGGTCGGCGATCAGCGCGTGAATGTCGCGCAGGTCGCGTCGAGAGCGTGTTCCGCCGCTACCGCGAGCGAGAGCCGGACGCAAGGCGCCGAAGCGCAGCATGCGGCAGCGCCGGCCGTCGCTTTCGACCACACCATAGCCCGTGGCGCCGGCAACGGCCGGGTCCACACCCAGCACGCAGAGCGTGGCGGCCATTTTGTAGTGCGGAGAGGTGGACACCGCGGAGAGTGTACGGCGCGGAGAAAACATCTGACCAGAGTTTTTCTCGGCGTCGCGCGGAAAGAGCCGACAACGCAAGGGCTAGCCTGCTAGCCAGGACGGCCAATTCTTTTTCGTCGATGTCGAAGTTGGCGTACACGTGCTGTATATCGTCGTGCTCTTCGAGCGTTTCCACGAGCCTGAGCATCTGCGAGGCGGGAGTGCCGGTCAGCTTCACGTAATTCTGCGGCACCCAGGCGACTTCCGCCGAATCGCGGCGTGATGCCCGCCTTGGTCAGCGCCTCGCGAACCGGCTTCAAACGCTTCGGGCGGAGTCAGCACTTCCCACTCCGATCCGTCGTCGCGCAGGTCCTCGGCGCCGGCATCGAGCACGATGGAGAGCATCTTGTCTTCGTCGGCCTGTTCTTTGGGGACCAGGATCTGGCCCTTGCGGCTGAACATCCAGCCGACCGCTCCGGTCTCGGCCAGGTTGCCGCCGTGCCGGCTCATCATGTGGCGAATTTCGCTGACGACGCGGTTGCGGTTCGTGGTGACCACTTGCAGGATCATGCCCACGCCGCCGGGACCATATCCCTCGAAGTTCACTTCCTCGAATTGCTCGCCCTCGAGTTGCCCGGTGCCGCGCTGGATGGCGCGCTCGATATTGTCGTTGGGCATGTTCTCGTTCTTGCCCGCGGCGATGGCGGAGCGCAGCCGCGGGTTGGAGTCCGGATCGCCGCCGCCCACGCGCGCCGCAATCGTAATTTCGCGGATCACTTTGGTGAAGGCTCGGCCGCGCTTGGCGTCGGTCGCCGCCTTTTTATGCTTGATCGTGGCCCATTTAGAGTGCCCAGACATACGATTGCCTCGCGTTTGATTTCAGGAAAATTGCTCGGCCGCAGCCCTCCGGAGACCTTCGCCGGGCCAGCTCCCCTGCCATTGCCGGGCCAGTTTAGCACACCATGTCTAGCAGCGGAACCGCGGATGCTCCGGCGCAACCAGCGCTGCTCCGAAGTCACGCCTGCGTGACCTAAGGCTGTCGCAAGACATCGCGTTGCACGTCTGGGAGACCGTGGCGAATTCGTTGCTTTCTGCGTCTCCGCAGTGGATTTTCCGCGAGCCGAGTGCAAGAATCGCGCTATCTGAGAGGTTCCAAGGCATGCCTAGCCCTGTGCAGCAACCGGGTGCAAGGCCACGGTACCCGCGCGCACTAGAGTCCACGAAGCTCTGTGTGCTGCATTTCACGCTGGGCGTCGAACAGGCCTGCGCGGAAATGCGCCGCGAGACCGTGCTTGGGCGCACGCCCGCACGAGCGGCAGGTGGAGATCATCCAGTACATCGCCGAGCAGGGAGAGATGCTGGCTCGCACAGCCACCAGCGGGATGCACCTGACCGACGAAATGAAGGCGCGCATCCTGAACACTTTCCTTACCTTGATGAACCTGCGCGAAAATCTGGATCGAGCGGCGCTGCGCCAGCCGATCGGCCGCAGCGGCGGCCGCTAGGCCATCTGTCACTGGAACGCAATCCTCGCGCGATTCCCACCGCCTGTACCTAAAGCCGCGGACTACGCGATTCAAGCCCCGACGTAGCGCGCATAGAGCGAGCGCGCCACAGCAGGGTCGCGCGTGCCTTTGATGATGGCCCGGCCGTCCGCGAAAACCGTGACCTCGTAAGGCGGGACCCGAAATCGCAGCAGAAACTCGTTGTGCCGCACCTCGCCTCCGCCCGCCGCGAGGTTGCGGCCCGAGCTCGGCCAGGTCCAGGCGCCGGCGCCGCTCGTGAATCTGCACCGAGTCGCGCCCGCACATGGTCACATGCGGTTGGGCCTCGCCCGCCAGATAGCGGAATTCGCGCCGCCCGCAGGCGCGGCAGTCCGGGCGGCGGGCGACGCGAATGGACTGGGAGCGCCCAGTCCAAACGTCGAAGGAAACCAGCCGGTCATCGAGCGCCTGCCATTTGCCCAGAAGAAGCTTGATCGCCGAGGCCGCCTCGATCGATGCGATGACTCCGGCGGCCGCGCCAAGCACGCCGACAGTGTCGCAAGTGGCCTGCGTTCCGGGCGGTCGCGGCGCCGCGGACCGTTCTCGGCAGTTGTCGCCGATGGCGTGCGTTTCCGCCAGCCGTTGGCGGCTTCGTCGGATTCCGTCAGGCACGCCAGGCACGCGCGTCTCGCCCGGCCGAATCGGCATGGTCACGCCGTAGCTGGCGACCACGGCCGCGTAAACCCAGGGCACGCCGTGTCTTCACCGCGTAATCGTTCACCAGCAGGCGCGTTTCAAAATTGTCGCTGCCGTCGAGCAGCAGGGGAAAGCCGCCCAGCAAATCCTCGGCATTCTTGGGATCGAGGTCGGCGACGAGGCCCTCCACCTTGACGTCCGAATTGATGGCCGCGAGCCTGCGCTCCGCCGCCACCGCCTTGGGCAAGGCGTCCCGCGCGTCGGACTCCTCGAACAGGGTTTGCCGCTGCAAATTCGATACCTCGACGAAGTCGCGGTCCACGATGCGCAAGCGCCCGACGCCCGCTCGCACCAGCAGGTTCGCCAGCGCGGTGCCCAGCGCGCCGCAGCCCACCACCACGGCCGAAGATTCGCGCAGGCGCTCCTGTCCCTGCTTCGCCGATTTCGGCAAACAGGATTTGCCGGGAATACCGCTCGCGTGTTTTCGCGTCCATCTGTCTGGTGTCAGGCTGCTGCCTCAGGCTCGTGCGCCTACGGCCGCTTGGCCGAGACTCACGCGTCAAGCAGCTCGCCGTCTCGCCACAATCATAGCGCCCGTGACGTCGTCCGCCAGCGAAAAGCGGCGCTCACTGAGAGCCAGGGCCGCAAGCCGAACACCGCGAGCCAACTTCCCGGCCGGCGTGCAACGCGGCTGTGCTAACCTGTCGTCACAGTGAGTTATGATGGCGAATCTTGTCCGCGCGCGGCTGCCCAGCCGAATCGGGCTACGCACTGCTCTGCCTGCTGGGCATGATGATGCTGGTGCGCATCGGCGCCCGCGGACTCATTACCCCAGTTCGAAGGGCAGCCGTCACGACCATTCGCGTCGTCGGCGAATCTGGCGCCGTGCTGGAAGAAAACCCAGCCGGACTAGCGCTGCAGCCGGGCCAGCCATTCAGCATCGATGCTGAGCGCGAGACCCTGCGCCAGCTTTACCGCACCGGGCGCTATGCGGACCTGGTCGCGGAGGTTTCGCCGCCAGCGGCGGCTTGCAGCTATCTTCGTCGTGCAGCAGAATTATTACGTCAGCCGGGTCCTGGTCCTGGGCCTGCACGAGCCGCCGAGCGATACGCAGGCCGTATCCGCGCTGGGTTTTTCTCTCGGAGCGACCTTTCACGAGTCCGACATGCCCGCGGCGCTGGCCCGCTTGCGATCGATGCTCGAGGACGAGGGCCTTACGCAGGCAAAGGTTTCCTACCAGTTGTCTCCCCACCCGGACACCCGGCAGATGGATATCACGGTGCACGTCGTGCCCGGCCCGCGCGCGCGAGTCGGTGCGGTCCATCTCATCAATGAGACGCCGTTCTCCGAAGACGGAGCTGCGCAAGCGGTTGCAGCTCAAGCCAAAGAACGAAGTCACTTCGGAGCGACTGGATCACGGTACCGAGGAGCGCGAAAGTGGCTGGCCGACCGCGGCTATCTGGGCGCGCGCGTCTCGGTGACGCGCGGCTCCTACGACGCGGCAACCAACCAGTTGCCGCTCGAGGTTCATTTTTTCGCCGGGCTCAAGGTGCAGGTGCAGGTCGCGGGCGCAAAAGTCTCGACGCGAACCTTGCACCGGCTGCTTCCCATATACGAAGAAGGCGCCGTGGACGAGGACCTGCTACAGGAAGGCCGCCGCAACCTGCGCGACTATTTTCAGGGCGAAGGCTATTTCGACACGGACGTGAATTACACAACCTCAGCGCCTCCGCCCAGCGCTGGCGCGGCGACCGCAGCCGGCATCGCCTCGAGTGATGCCACCAATGATGCTGCGGACGGTGCCTCTGCCCCTGCCGCCGCTCTCAGTGAGAGTGCTCGTCGACATCGTCCGCGCTGGCCGGATCTGCGTCGGCAAGTTCCGAATCCACGCCGCCGGCCCAAGCCTCTGCTTCGCCAACCTCAGGATCGGAGACGATTACCTATCAGGTCGAGCGCGGAGCCCGTCGCCGCCTCGTGGGCATCAGCTTCTCGGGGAACCATTATTTCAACGACGACATCCTGCGCACTCGCGTGCACATTCAGCCGGCCGGGTTTGACTCGCCCGGCCGTTTCAGCTCCGCGCTTCTGACCAGCGACGTTGCCTCGATCACCGATCTCTACCAAGCCAATGGGTTTCGTTCCGTGCACGTCAATGGCGACCTGCAGCAGGACTATCACGGCAAGCGCGACGATCTCTTCGTGCGCTTCGAGGTGCAGGAGGGTCCGCAGACCCGCGTCGCCGACCTGAAAATCGAAGGAAACCATGCCCTCAGCGACACCGAGCTTTTGCGCGTGATCGGCTCGGCAGAGGGCCAGCCGTTTTCCGACTTCAACGTTGCGGGCGATCGGGACAACGTGCTCGCGCTCTACTACGACCAAGGTTTCCCCGCGGCGCAGTTCACCTCATCCGGTGGAAGAGGTGCCCGCCGCGGCCTCGCAGGAGGCTCCTCGCGTTCAGTCTGACTTACCACATCGACGAAGGCGCACAGCTTCGCGTGGCGCGCGTGCTGGTCGGACGGGTACGAACACACGCGTCCCAACGTGATCTCGCGCGAAGTGCAGATTCAAGCGGGCAAGCCGCTGAGCGAGGGCGAGGTCGTCGAAACGCAGCGGCGGCTCTACAATCTCGAAATTTTTAACCGCGTTTCCATCGCGCCGCAGAATCCCGACGGCACCGATCCGGACAAAACCGTCGACGTGCTGGTCGAGGAGGCCCGGCGCTACACCATCGCCTACGGCCCGGGTCTCGAAGTGCAGCGCCTCGGGAGCGCTCCGCCGGACCCACAGCCGAGCCGCTACGCTTCAGCCCGCGCGGCACGTTCGAATTCACCAAGCTCAATCTGACCGGCCGGGCCGACACGCTATCCTTCAAGGCTCGCGCCAGCACGCTGCAAGGCCGCGCGCTGCTCGAGCTATTCATCGCCGAAGCTTTTCGGCCAACAGAAATTGACCGTGCAGCTTACCGGCTTGTACGACAAGACGCGCGACGTCTTGACCTTCACCTCCACGCGCGGCGAAGGCTCCGCGCAACTCACCGATCAAGGTGACGCCCCCGACGTCGCTCCTGTTCCGTTACGTCTACCGCCATGTCACTGGCCAGCGACCTGCAAGTCGAGCCGGAAGAAATTCCCTTGTTCAGCCAGCCGACCGAGGTCTCGTTTTTCAGCGCTACCTGGGTACACGATCGCCGGGACAACGCCGCCGACCCCACGCGCGGCAGTTCAACACAGCGGATATCGATTTCGCCAGCAAGAGCCATCGGCTCGAGCGCCGGCTTTATCCGCGGCACGGTCGCAGAATTCGACCTACACGCGCATCGGATCGCGGCTGGTTTTCGCGCGTTCGACGCGTTTCGGCTTCACAGAGCCCGTCGAACAAACCACTGCGGAGGACATTCCTCTGCCCGAGCGGTTCTTCGCCGGAGGCGGAACGACACTGCGCGGCTTTGGCTTGAACCAGGCCGGCCCGCGCGATCCGCTGACCGGATTTCCCATCGGCGGCCTGGCGGATGCTGGTCTTCAATCAGCAGTTGCAGTTTCCCATGCGGCTGCCCTGGATCGGCGATCGCGTTGAGCGGCGCTGTTTTTTACGACGCCGGCAACGTATTCAGCAGCGTGGGCCAGATCACCCTTCGCAGCGCGCCGGCTCACGCCCGTCTTTACTCGCCGGACAGCCGAACATATGCCTGACCAATTGCAGCAACGACGCTGAACTATTTCTCCCACACGGTGGGCTTCGAGCTTCGCTACCACACTCCGATCGGGCCCGTGAGCATCGATCTGGCCTATCAGCTGAATCGCCGCCCAGTTTCTGATTCCCGTCGGCAGCAACACATCCACGTGCACGAATTCGACGACGGCGACGTGTCTTGACGCTTTCGCGACTGCCGGCGTTTCAATTCTTCGTGAACTTGGGGTCCACGTTCTGATGCGCCGGACGCTGGCCATCGCGTGTCTCTGCTTTGCTCGGTTTTGCCGGTCGCGGCTGGCTTCGCGCGTCCCGGCGAGAGCCGCGACACCGTCGACCGTCAGCCGCAGGTGGTGGATCGCATCGTCGCGCACATCGAGGACGACATCATCACGCTCAGCGAAGTGCGCGAACTTGCCGCATACCAGCAACTCGTGGACGGCCACGCCGAGCCCGACGACCGCATTCTCAATGAGCTGATCGAGCAGTGGGTGGTGAACAACGAGGCCACCGCGACGCAGTTTCCCCAGCCGGCCGAATCCGAGGTCAATCGCGAGGTCGCACGAATCCAGGCAACGCTTCCCGAGCCTCAGGCCTACAACGAGCGCCTCGCCGCGCTCGGAATCACGCCCGATGCCGTGACGGCGCATCGTCACGCGGGAAATCTATCTGGCGCGCTACCTCGACTACAAGTTCCGCCCGGCCGTGCAGGTGGGCGACGAGGACATCGCCAAGTATTACCAGCGAACAGCTCGTCCCGACGCTGACGGCAAAGGCCAGACCGCGCCGCCGTTGAGCGACCGTCACCGAGCAGATCCGCGAATTGCTGGTTCAGCAGGGCGTGAACGAGCGCGCGGCGAGCTGGTTTGACGAGACCAAGTCGCGCCTGAAAATCGAAATCGAGCCCGCGACCGCGGTTTCTTCCGCTTCGTCGAAGGCAACGCCGATGAGCGCAGACGCACTCCAACGACGGGCCTGGAAACGCTGGGTGCTGCTGCGCGGTCGCTGGTGATCGCTGGCGCTGCCGGTGATTGCGCGTTTTGGGCCTCTGGAGCGGCGGGGCCGACGGCTACCTGCGAGCGCGTAATCGTCGACTCAAATCGAACGCGTGACCGGCGCCGCCGTCGAGTTGCAGCAGTTCCACTTCGATCCTCGGCGCCTGCGCGTGACGCTGGGCGAGCTGACCGTCCACGGCCGCGAGCCTGCCGGCACCCCGCCGTTTTTCCACGCGGATCGCTTGGAAGTCGGGCTTCGGATCGACTCCTTCTGGGGCCGCAAAATCTCCGTGGGGGACGTCGAGATTGCTGCGGCCCGCAGTGCACGTCCGCATCGAACGCGACGGTTCGAGCAATGTGCCCGGCGCCAAAGCTCAACCCGACCGGCAAGCCCCTGCGCGAGCGCAGTCTTCGAAGTGGTGGTGCGCCGACTGCGTCTGGACGATGGCGAAATGCTCTTCAATGACGTCCGCATTCCCCTGGTGGCGGAGGGCGGCCGCTTTAATCTGGCCGTGGATTACAGCGACTCGCAAGGGCGCCGCAGCTACATGGGCGACCTGCGCTGGAACCAGATGGAGCTTGCGGCGCAAGCGCTTCTTGCCGTTCCCGTCCGACGTTGCCGTGCGGTTCGAGCTCGAGCCCGATTCGTTTTCCGTCACGCAACTGCTGTTGAACATGCCGCACACATCCCTGGACGCGCAATTCGGCGTCTCCAGCTTTGTCGCATCCGGCGTGGAGCTTCCGCTATCGAGGCAAGCTGGGTTTCGAGGACATTCGCACGATCCTGCGCAAGCCAACCACGCCCGACGGGCGCGTCCAATTCACCGGCGATGGCGCATTCGCCGATGGCCAACTGGCGCTCACGGGCCGCTATTCCGCCGATCAGATTGCCATGCCCTATCCGTGGTTTCACACCTCCGGCATGGCCACGCGCGGCAGCTATCACACCGACGGGCACACGCTCGAGGTGCCCGATCTTACGGCCCAGGCTCTGGGTGGGACGGTCAACGGGACATCTGCAACTCGTCCTGAAGGGCCTTGCGTTTCGCGTGGATGCACACGCCCAGGGAATGGATCTGGCGACGGTGTTTGCGGCCGTGGACAACGACAGTTTCCCGGTGACGCCGCTGCACTGGGGCGGAGCGGTGGACGTGCAGGCGGTCACCACCTGGACCGCCGACTTCAAACAACTGGATTCGCGCGGCGTTTCGCTGTGGACCGCTCCGCGGCAGCTCGTCCGAGCAGGGCAAATTCCCGCGACCGCGCAAATCAACTATCACTACAGCATGCTGGCCAGCGGCGTCACGCATCGACCCAGCGAAATCTCAAACGCCATCGAGCCGCGTCCAGTTCCGAGGGTCGCTCATCGGAGCGGATAATTCACGAATCTCGACGCCACCTTCGACACCAAGACCTGCTGCCTGGGACGATTTCATCGACGCCATCCGCGGCAAAGACGCTGCACCGCAAGGTGATTGCCGGCCAAGTTCACTGGCAGGGACGCTTGACCGGCCCGATTGTCGCGCCCACATTCGCCGGACACGTGAAGGGCAGCAACGCGCGTTACGACAAGCTCTATTGGGACGAGCTCGAAGGCGACATGACCTATTCGCCCGACGGCTTCGATTTCGTCCGCGCCCGCGCGACCCGCGGCTCCTCCTCCGCGCAGCTCGAGCTCTCGCTGACGCTCGACGATTGGGGTTTCCTGCCGGAGAGCCCGTGGAACTTCGACGTGTCGCTGGTGCGCACCGATAGCGACGGCTCTGCAGAGTCTGTTCGGCACGTCGTACCCAGTTCACGGCCTGCTCACTGGCACGTTCCACGCGAAAGGCACGCGCGCCGACACCCACACTGACCGGCCTGATCGACGTGATCTCGCCCGAGGCCTGGGGCTGGAAGTTGGACCGCGCGCGCGGCGAAATTGCCATCGCTCACGGCGAAGTCCGCATCTCGAATGCCGAGCTGCGCCTGTTGCCGCCGCCGTCCGTCGGAACGCACTGCGGCACTCTCGCCGCCGGGCCTGCTCACCGGCAATTTCACATATCAACTCGGCGATGGCAGCGTCGCGGTTGATTTGACGGGCGCCGCCCTTCCGCTCGAGGGCATCTCGCGCATTCAGACGCCGAGTCTGCCGATTGGCGGGCGCTTGAGTTTTCACCTGAGCCGGTCAAGGGCCGATGCTCGCGCCGAAGGTCCAAGGCTCTTTGCGCCTGGTCGACTTGCGGCTGGGCGCCGACGTGCTCGGCAGTTTCCAGGGCCAGCTCGATAGGCGACGGCGCGCAGCTCGCGTTGCAGGTCGATTCGGAAATATCCACCGGCGAACTGCACGGCCACGCGGAGGTGTCCTCGGCGGCGACTATCCGCTCACCGGCCAGGTCGACTGTTCGCCAACTTCGAGCTCGACTCGCTCATCGCCGCCGGCCTGCACTCAACGGGCTCACCGGCCGCAGCCAGGTCGACGGCCAGTTCATGCTCTCCGGCTCGCTCCTGCAGCCAGAGCCTGGCCGTCGACGCCAACCTTCTCGTGTCGCGCTGAATTATCAATACGTGACGCTGGAAAACGATGGGCCGGTGCAGCTTCAATATCGCAGCGACGAAGTGCGCGTGACGCAAGCCACGCTGCGCGGCGTGGACTACCAATTTCCACATCGGCGGCTTCGCGCGATTCAGGGCGACCGCGCGCTGGATTTGCCCGTCGTCGGCGAAGTCAATTTGCGTTTGCTCGGCGGCTTCGTGCCCGGCCTGGACGCCAGCGGCCCGGCGCAGGTGGACGCATCGATCACCGGCACGCTTTCCGCTCCGCAGATCACCGGCCGCGTGCATCTGGCAAACGCGTCGTTTCGCTACGGCGATTTCCCCGCGGGACTGAGCCAAACTGACCGGCGATTTCGTCTTCGACGCCAGCCGCATGGTTTTCGACAACGTCACCGCGCAGGCCGGCGGCGGACAACTGCACTTGTCCGGCGCGGTGAGCCTACGGCGCCGGCCCGTTTCGTTACGACCTTACGCTGACGCTCCGATCAGGTGCGCGTCCGCTACCCCATCGGCATGAGCTGGCTGGTCGGCGGCAACGCTGCGGCTGACGGGCACCGCGCAGGCCGCCACGCTATCCGGCCGCGTGACGGCGGATCGCCTGTTGATGGCGCAAAATTTCGATCTGGCTTCGCTGCTGGTCTCGTCCAGCCAATCGACCGCGCGTCCCGAGCAGCAGCTCCGCCTTCCTGCGCAATCTGCAATTCGACGTGCAAGCCGATTCCTCGCCGAACGCGCGCCTGCAGTGGTCCAGCGGCAGCTCCCAAACCGAGGCCAGTCTGCGTCTCCGCGGCACTTGGGACCGCCCATCCTCCTGGGGAATATTCGCCTGCTCAACGGCGACATGGATTTTCGCGGCAACCACTACCGCCTATCGCGCGGCGACATTAACTTCGTCAATCCCTTCCGCCTCGATCCGGTGATGAATATCGAGGCCACCGCCACGATCCAGAACTACGAAGTCACCCTGGATTTCACCGGCCCGCCAGCCACTTGACCATGTCCTATCGCTCCGACCCGCCGCTTCCCTCGAGCGACATCATCACCCTGCTCGCGCTCGGGCAGACCGGAGAAGAGAGCCAGCTCCGCGGGGCTCGCCGCTGTGCAGACGCCGGAAGTGGGCGCCACCACGCTGCTCTCCGAGGCCGTCTCCTCGCAGCTCGGTGGGCGCATCCAGCGCCTTGTTCGGAATCAGCCATTTCAGCGTGGACCCGTCCTACGTCTGCCGCGACGACGGTTGGACAGAACCCGGCGGCTCGCGTCACCGTGCAGCAACAGTTCGCCCGCAACCTGATCATCACCTACAGCACAGACGTGACCTCGACGCAACAGCAGGTGATCCAGATCGAGTACACCGTTCGCCCAGATGTTTCCGTCGTGGCCCTGCGCGACGAAAACGGCACCTTCGGCGTGGACATGGTCTTCAAAAAGCGCTTCAAGTAAAACGCGCAGTCTCGGTAGGTCTGATCGGCGTGCGCACGTGCGCTGTATCAGTCGTCCGCCGATGCCAGCATGAAAACGAGGAAACGTTATCCGCGCGAAAACAACGTTGTCATCCCGAGAGCCGCCGGACGAGGGATCTGCTCTCCCTCTCGACTCCAACAAAACCGCGCGGAAGGAAACCCCTTCACCGCTTCGTGCGCTCCCGCGCCATCGCAAACGCTTTGCCCACTACGCGAATAACCGCAGGCGTCAGCGCATACCCCGGCAACTCCTCTTCACGCGCAAAGGCCAGCTCCGTGATGTCTCCCCCGGCGCGCGGTTCCCCTTCCACCACTTCACACAGGTAATCCAGAATCACGAAATGGTAGCGCGGCCTCGGGCGTGAATCCTGCGGCAGCGCAGCGAGCAGCGGGCGTTCTCCGGGTTCGGGCAGGATGCGGTCCAGCGCTTCAATCAACTCGACGACGCGCACCGTCACGCCAGTCTCCTCGAACAGTTCGCGCATCACGCCCTCGCTGAGGCTCTCGCCCACCTCGAGCAGGCCGCCCGGGATCGACCATTCGCCGCGCATCGGTTCGCTGCCACGACGCGCCAGCAGCACTCGATCGTCAGCAATGATCACGCCGCCCACGCCAACCATCGGTCGCTCTGGGTATTCTCGGTTGCTCATTTGGCTCCGCCGGAGGCAAGATGGGACTGACCGGCGTTATATAATACGCCTGCTCGCATCGAGAGCTATCTTTGACCCGGAGGTTCGGCTGTGGTGCGCTGCCCGGAATGTGCCGTCGAGATTGACGTTGACGAAGATGAAGTAGAAGAAGGCGAGATCCTCAACTGCCCCGAGTGCGAGGCCGAGATCGAGGTCGTCCAGATACATCCGGTTCGTCTCAATGTGATCTCGGATGAGGACGACGAGGAAGAAACCGAGACCGAGGCGAAAGACGAGGATGCGGTCGAAGGTGACGCGTTGGGCGAAGAGGAAGACGAGGTCGAATAACGCCTCCTCGGTTTCCCTCCCGCTCCTGCGCCCCTCTTTCGTCATCTTCCCTGGCGATACCGCTGCGCGATTTGTCCCGCTCGGCTGTGCGTCGAAACCGGCTGACGAGACAACAAGCGCGTTAGCGGTGGTCCGTGCCGCTCGGTTGGAGGTCCCAATGAAATACGCGATGCTGGTGACTCTTTTTCTTGGTCTCGTTTTCGCCGTGGCGCCCGCGCGCGCGCAGGACGGCGACCAACAGTTACAGCTGCGCGGGGTCAGCGGAACGGTTATCGACAAGAGCGAAAATCCCATCGCCACCGCCGTGGTCTATCTGAAGAACGTCCGCACGCTCACCGTGAGAACGTACATCACCGCCGAAAAAGGTGAGTACCACTTCAGCGGCCTCGATCCCAACGTGGATTACGAAATTCACGCCGAGCACGGCGACCTCACGTCCACCAACCACACCGTTTCAAGTCTTGACAGCCGCAAGGAAATGGTCGTAACCCTCAAGATCGACAAAGAGAAAAAGAAGAAAGACAAAGAAGAGTAACTTCTTTCCAACCGGTCGCAACGGGCGTGCGTCCGTCTCGCGCGCTGACCCAAGCGGCTGAAGCCAACCGGGAGCCTTCAGTTACTTCGAGCTTTTCTTCTTTCCCAGAAGCCCGCCGATCGCGCCGCCCAGGTCCCCAGGCACTTGCCCCGACGAGCCCGCGAGGCCTTTCGCCAATCCGCTAGCCACTCCAGACATGTCCGGAACGAAAGACGGATTCGACGTCGTGCCCGTGATCGTGAGCGGAATGCCGCCCCCGCTTCCCGCCGTCGCCACTTTAGCGATCCCGCCCAGCGGACTGGCCGCGCTCGCCAAGCGCGCCACCATCTTGTAATCCAACTCTTGTTTCGGCGAGATCGTTCCGCTTCCGGTCAGGCTGCCGATCGACGGCACCACCAGGTTCACGTTGTCGGTCCGAATTCCTTCCGGTGCCACGCGCACATTGGAACTCATCGTTTGAATCAGGGTGTCGGAACCCTTCGGCACGCCCGCGAACGACGATAGCGCGCCCAATTTCGATGCGAGGTCAAAACCCACGAGCTTGGTGTTCGACAAATCGACGTTGCCGGTCGTCACCAATTTGTCTACCGGTCCGTTGATCGCCAGCTTGGCCGTCAATCCACCGCCCTGCAGCGAAGTTCCGGACGGCAGGGTTACGCCCAGCGCGGGCAGCATCGCCTCAAGATCGGCTGGCGGCATGTTTTCTCCGTCCAGTTTCATCTGGATCGCCATCGACTCCCCGGATTTGCCGTAGGTTCCCGAGAGATGCGCCAAGGCCTTCCCGATGTGCACGTCTCCTTGTTCGAGCGTGCCGGTCTGCGCTTTCAGGTTATAGTTCGTATCGTAATCGATCTCCAAGGGCTCCTTCGCGGGCGAACCCCCGGCAACCAACTGCACCTTACTTGCCTCCACCTTCCCTTTCGAAGCCGCTTTCTGCCCATCCGAGCTCAAGCTTGCCGTGAAGTCCAGCTGGCCCGCGATTCCTGATTTCGGATCGACAAAACCGCTCGCGGTCACGTCGAAGTCCTTGAGCTCGAGACTGGCGTCGATGGGAGTCTGTTGCGCGTCGGTTTGATTCAGCGGCCCAGCTTTTCCACTCAGCTTGAGGCTCCCGTTTCCCGGAGTTTTCGTCGTGAGCTGAAATGGGAATTGCGTTGTGTAGGAAAGGTCGGACGCCTCTAAGTTCACTCCATCGTATTCGCGCCGACTAGCGGCTGAGCCGGTATCCCCTACGAAAATCCTCCCATTCGCGATGGTCAATCGCTGGACGGAAACATCACCTCCGCCGCTATCGCTTGTACTCGCCGCACTCACCCGTTGTGGTTTCGCCCCGCTCGCGCTGCCAGCCGCGCCGCCGGTTGCGCCCAAGCTGGAAAAATTCCAGGTCCCCGAAGCGGAGGCCAGCAGCGTCACTTCCGGATCGTTGATCGTGAGTCCATTCACGCGCAGGGCGTGCGAAAAAATCAGCGGCAGGAGTTCAACGCTTACGTCGACCGACTTTGCGGTCAAAAAAGGGCTGGTGCTAAACGCGGGATCGTCGGAGACCGAAAGATTGTCCACCGAGACTCCCCCCGAGAAAAGGGACAAACGAATATTTCCGATGCTCACCTTGCGATTCAGCGCGGCATTGGCCGCTGATTCGATCTGCGGACGAAATTGGTTCACGTTCACCACGAACGGCAAAATCGCCAGCACCAGCAACACAAGTGCGATCAGTCCTCCCGCGATGTAGATAAGCTTGCGATTCATATTGGTCTCCCTGCAGCGGCACTCGATGGCGGCGGCCCCTCACCCATCCTGGCCGGTATTCCTTGCCTCGATTCCTTCGTCCGTCGGCGAGTATATACCCTCCCGCTGCTCCTAGCGCCCCGGCCTGGGGCCCTCTTCGGGGCAACCTGCGAACGGCCTGTTCCTGGCGCAGCTCTCGGCGGTGCACTCGAAAAAAAACTCAGGCCCGCCCCAAATTTCTCGGGACGGGCCTGAGCACTTCGTTCGACTGAGTCCCGGTGCGGCGCTCAAACCGCTGGCCGTGCGGTGCTCAGACCGGTTGATTAGAAAAACAACGGAAAGCCAAACGCGCTATACCCGCCGAAGCCGAACGCGTCGAACCCTCCGAAACCGCCGAACCCAGGTTCTTGGTCAACCGGTTCTCCGGTGCCCGTATCCACGATCACCTTCTTAGCCGCATGGTCGAAGTCAAACATCCCCAAAAGCGACCCGGCTTTCACATCATTGGAGTCTCCACCGAGTCGTCCCAGGCCCCAGTTGTCCTCGATAAAACGAATGACCGAAGACTGGTCGGTCATGCGATGGTCGATATAGTTGACTCTTGGCCTACTTCGAAATCACCAGGAGAGGCAAGCGTGGTCCATAACCGCAGCGGCCGGGAGCTCCGCCTGTCGGGGTCGTTCCGCAGGCGCCCGGGGCGCTGAGATCGTCATCGGTGGCACTGCTGGATTGATTGACGACGGTATCCATCTGATGGTCGTACCAACCATCGGAATCGTCGTAGGTGATGATAATC
Source organism: uncultured Acidobacteriota bacterium (assembly GCA_963818345.1). Classification (GTDB taxonomy): domain Bacteria; phylum Acidobacteriota; class Terriglobia; order Acidiferrales; family UBA7541; genus Palsa-189. The sequence continues at coordinate 521,925 of CAWFRX010000011.1, forward strand.
GCGGTATCGTCCCAGTATTTGCTGTTTTCAATGGCGTTCACCGCGGTTGCCAGCCAAGTCTGCTCGTCCAGCGGAGTGGAATTTCCCGGGTGGCCGTTTTGGAACGTCTTGGCCTTTACGAAGGTAACGCTGGGCAAGGTTCCGTCCGTGATTGCCGAGAGAAACAGGCTGAGATCGTACTCGTGATTCGCCTGGTCCGTGTAGCCGACTGGGCCGGTGGGCGGCAAGTGATGGGGATTGGCCGTCAGCGATATTATAAGCGAAGCCGTTGTGGTGAGAAACATAATCGGTGACGTCGGAGAGGCCCGTGGCGGAATCACTGGACTTCCGAGGCGCAGACCGATTTCGGCACGGCGTGCCGATTGTACAGGGTGGTGGGCGCAAACCCTCCCTGGAACCATCCCCAAGTAATGCCTTTCGCGTTCAGCAAAATGCCAATGTTGGGATCGGTGGTCGTTCCGTTGAGTGCTTTTCGTCGAGCAATCGTCATAGCCGGCATCGATGTCGCCGATGAGGGTGCCCGAGGTTGGGCAGCCGCCAGCCATGGTGCCCGCGAGCGACGAGGTTTCTTCGTAACCGTGAAGTTGGTGGTGGATCCCGCCACGAGGTTCAGCACGCCGACCGTCGAAGGACCAAACATCGTTCCATAAAAATTGTCGCTCATTGCGTAGTGCTGGGCCCAATTCCACAATCGCGGTCACGGTGTTGCCGTCGTAATAGCCCATCACAATTCCTGCGGCCGCTGGTGACGTCCGAGCAAGCTCGTCCCCGCAGTGCCGGTATTCTGGACAAACATGTCCATCAGTCCGTGATCGAAGGATTTTTGCTCGGGGGTGTAGTCGTGGTTTTGGTCGCTGGTCAGTGGGCAGGACCGATCCAGTCGAAATGGCTGGGTGGTGTTCGGATTTTGGTCGAGCAGACCGCCGCTCAGAAGATTGTTTGCGCGGGGCGTGTCGGGGTCCGGCATGAAATTCCGGCTCGCCTGTCGGGATTGGTGGCGTAAGGATACGTGCCGAAGTAATGGTCGAAGGAAATATTTTCCTGAAACAACACGACGACGTGCTTGATGGGAGTGTTGGTAGGCGGATCATAGCGTTTCCCATCTGCCCATAGGCTTCCGGGGCCGCCGATGGCCAAGGTCATGGCCGTCAACACGCTTGCCGACATACGAAGGTACTTCGCAATCATGGTTTCTCCTCGTGGGGATTCTGTCCGCGCCGAATCGGCAATCCAGCCGGGGACGAGCCGGAGGCAGCCGCTTGAACTTGCCGCTTCAATCGGGGCACAAGGGAAATACGCGCTCTGGGTTATCGCTGAATAACAGCTCCATGAATTTCGATGAACAAGACATGAAAGTTGCGTGACACGCCAAAAAAGGCAATCCGTACATGCGTCCATGCGAATGTATTGGCGTCCATATTGCATCGAGAATCGATGGATATGCGTTAGCGAATATATGTGGAAGGTGAACGCCGCAGCGCCTTACCGAAAAATATTGCTGGAAACGTTGCTACCGTTTCGCGGCTGGTTTAACGAGGATTGTGCCCATCATCCCGCCATCCTCATGTTCCAGGAGATGGCAGTGGTAGACGAACGTTCCCACGATGTTGGGATCGCGAAAATCCATGCGCAGCCTGACGCTGGGGTAGACGGGACTCGCGCCATTCCAGTACGGCACGTTCACGGTATCGCGCAGGAAAGGCTCATCGACCGGGACACCATTCCACCCAATCAGCAGGAAATGAATTTGGTGGATGTGAAACGCGTGCAGCTCCCGGGTGCGGTTCTCGATGACCCAGTCTTCTACGTCGCCCTGCTGCACCGTGATGTTTGGGACGGTCGATCGAGGATCGTACGGCTCCGGCTCCTGGCCGTCGACCGTGATCATGAAGATCGTTGGGCTGTTCGGATCGTTTGGATCCGAAGGCTTCTCGGAAAAATATAGCTTCCGCTCATGTGCCGGCTTAACGTCTCCCAGCCACACCGAAGTTTGCCGAATCGGCGGCGCGGGAGAAGCAGGCAGCACCGAACGTGGCTCCGTTGCATCGGCCTTTGAAAGTATCGTCGCGAGTGGCCGCGTGGGATCGTTTTCGCCGGCCGGCCCGGTATCCACGCTGCGCGTCATCAAGCTGGCCTGCGATCCCGCAGGCGGACGCCTTGAACACGAAATCGACTCTCCCAGCTGGCGGCAGCAGGATGTGACCTTCCCAGACGATGCGATTCCCCGTCATTCCGCCCTCGTTGATGGGCACGCCATCGAGTGAAACAACCCCCATCGCCTGCGCGACGCCGCCGAGAACGATCTGCAAATCGAGGTAGGTGATCGCTGACGCGTTCACCACCCGCCACAGCTGCCGCTCCGCGGGCTTCATCGCAATCACTCCCGGTAGATAGTCCGGGTAGGCCACCGGCACGAAATTCAGCGAGAGGTCCTTCGACGGTTTCCCTTCGCCGGTGCCCGTGTTGAGAATGTCGCCTTCCGCATCCCGCTGGACAGGAACTTGCGGCACCGTCGACGTCTTCGACGGTGCGGCATCGGGGTTGATCAAGTCCTGATCTCGCACCACCAGCACGCGTTCCGGAAGCCCCGCGAGCAAAGTATTCGCGCGCTCGATGCCCTCCACGATCAACACTCCCGAACCCCCGCCAAGAACCTGGGCATTACTGAATCCGTGTACGTGCGGGTGGTACCAATACAATCCCGGCGGTGTGTCCGGCGGAATCTGGAAGCGATACTCGAAAGGCGCGTCGCCCGGCCCGATCACGGTTTTGAGCACGTCGTCCTGGTGGCAAATCGGCGGCACGGACAAGCCATGAAAATGCAGATTCGTTGAGAGCGGGGTCATCTCCTGGTCCGCGCAGGCATCGGTCACCGGCATGTTCATTTGCATGGGCGTGGCCGCGGGCATAGGCTTCGCCATGGCCGAACCTTTAGCAGAAGCCGCACTTCGGGTAGCGGAAGCCGCGCTTCGGGGCGCGTGAAGATCGTTCTTCAAGCTCACGATCAACCAATCGCCGGGATGTACGCGTAGATTGGGTGCGACGCTGCCGTCGCCGGCTTGATAGCAATAGCGCAGATGGCCGCTCGCGTCGCGCACGCTACGATATTTCAACTCGACTTTGAGCGTCCCGTTCTGGCTGCGCAGATCCGCCGGCTCGGGAACCACGCTGCCCGCCGCAGGCCGCGGGCAGATTTCGTCCGCGGCATTTCGTGCGTGCGCCAGAGCCGGCGTCAGAGTCAACCCCGCCATCGCGGCCAGCGCGAATCGCAAAAACCGCATCGTCCAGACCTCCGAGCAATTCAGCAGGATCGCCAGCCGAACGCGTGGTGTGCGTTTCCAGGCTTCCGAAAAGGGGACCGGCAATTTTCTACCATCCCCCGCTTGCGCCAGATGAACAGCGCATGAATTTCCTGTTTCTGCTCGGAGAATGGCTTACGCCAAACGCAGCGGCCAGCCCCGTTAGAAGCTATGCCGGGCAGGGTCGTGTAAGATGCTCGCTCCGGAGTTCCGGCAATCCGTTCTCGGCGCGTGCCGCGGCGGGCCGGACTGCAGTTATGCGCGCACGAACGTTCACGCACGGGCGTAATTTGTTGATTTCTCTGAATGCGCTATGCTACTTGATAGGACAGTTACCCGGTTCCCGGTGGCCGCATGACTCACGAGCCCGAACGGATTGAGGTTACGCTCGAGACGCTGTTCGAGAGCGTCGACCGGGCCGAAGAGATCAGCTTGCGCGCCGCTCAATCCTGCGGCTTTGGCGAAGACGATTGCCAGAAGATCTGCCTTGCGGTGCGCGAGGGCGTGGTAAATGCGATTCGCTACGGCAATCAGGAGCAGCGCGACAAAAAGATTCTCCTGACGTTCGCGCTCTTGGAAGACAAGTTTGTGATCCGCATCCTCGATGAAGGCTGCGGCTTCGACCTCGACGACATCCCCGATCCTTCCGCCGAAGAGAACTTGCTGAAAGCGTCCGGTCGCGGCATCTTCTTGATGCGCACCTTCATGGATGAGTTCGCGGTGCTCCGTCCAAATGGAGGCGGCGCGGAGCTTGTCATGGCCAAAAAGCTCCGCGCCCCGCGCAAAGGCACATCCGCTTCGCACAACGGCTAACGCCTGCCGGCCGATCCGCGAGCCTCGCCAAACTCTTAGGAATTGTCACCTGCCGCGCGCAACGCGCCGCCGTCCGTCGCGCCGTCTCACCCCTCGGCGGCGGCCCTGACCGCCCTCTTGATGGCGGGGGTAAACCCTCTAGACATGCGCCACGGTTTTATGCCAGCATGTCGCCGCATTTGTGGGGTCCGTGATTCCGCAGTGGAGCGAAAGCTCGCCCGCGGGCAAGCAAGAGCCTCTCATTGGTGGGTTCTTCGGTCCTCCACTCGGCCTTACTCCCCAACAAATGGCGAACGTTCCGAACGAGGAGTGGCACGTTGAGCAGAGAACAAGGTGTCGTGAAGTGGTTTAACGCAGCGAAGGGTTACGGTTTCATCCAGCGCCAATCGGGAGAGGACGTCTTCGTCCATTTCTCTGCGATTCAGATGGATGGCTACAAGTCGTTGACCGAAGGCCAGACGGTGGAGTTCGAGGTCAAGCAAGGGCCCAAGGGCTACCAAGCCGAAAACGTCACTGGCGTCTGATCGAACCCAGCGGTCCAACGCGCGTGCGGCCCCACGTCGAGCTCGCCTCATACGTTGACGGCCTGTCCGTCAGCTAGACGCGGCCTCTTTGTTTGCGCGGTTCGAGCTGCCATGCGCGTAAACAGCTTCGCGCCTTCTGACGCTCCGTCCGCGCCCGCGAGGCACTTGCTGTTAGCCTCCGCCCGGACCGGCTGCCCTAGGTTTCGCTCCGCGAAACCTGACTTTTCCATCGCCTCGCGGTTGGGGCTCCGGAACGATGGGCGCCTCGCAAGCAAGTCGATTTGCCAGCTCTTTCGCGGTAGACTACGAGCTGTCGGACAAATCGACGCCGAGGCCAGTGGCCAGTGGAAGGGCTCGCAGCACGCGCGTGCCCCCGTTTCGCTCCGCGAAACGTGGGTCTTTCCGCCGCCCACGCGGTTAGGGCGGCAGAGCCCACGGAAGCGGGCTTCGTCATCGACAGCCTCCAAGAGTGGGCCAAACGCCCCCGAAGGAAACACTTAAAAATGGCGCAGCATATTTCGCGCAAGGAACTCA
>CAWFRX010000012.1:0-30700 GCA_963818345.1 uncultured Acidobacteriota bacterium
AAGAATCGCCGCGCACCCGGCTGCAGGGTAAAATCGACGCGAAGCTCCTGGCCGACCAACACATCCACGTTTTGGCGGTTGACCGACTGGAAACCCGTGCTCTCCGCCCGGATTTCGTACATCCCGGGGGTCAGGTTCGTAGCGTTGTACTCTCCCGCCGCGTCGGTGGTCAAAGTTTGAGTAATGCCTCTCTCTACGTCCGTTACGGTCACCTTGGCGCCGGCAATGACGCCGCCAGATTGATCCGTGACGCCGCCGAAAATGCGGCCTAAGTTGGTTTGCGAGAAGAGAGGCTGACAGACGAGGGACAGCGAGAGAACGAGGCCGAGCGCCCCGATCCGCTTCGAGAAGTTGGCACCAAGGGAAATCCTACAAAGGGATCTGAAAGAACTCACGCCACCCTCCCCCAAGAAACTTAGATTTTTGGTGAAGCCACCCCGGACCTGCGTGCTGCATATCAAAGATAACGACCGCACGTCAACAAGAATTATGAAACGCAATCAGGCGCTGGACTTCGTTGCTCACAATCCTTCATACCCGCCAATTCCCCGAGCGATAGGAAAGACTGGAATGCCGTATACTCTTCTGACATTTACCTGAACAATTAGCCGGAGCGAGCAAGCAGGAATTTCGTTTCGCACCCCCTAGATAGGCGCGCTTATACACCCGGGGGGCATTCCTGTTCAACTAAATTGTTGGTTCGTATCGGTCGTGTGTGAGATGTCCGCACAAATCACCGCGTCGGACGTCTGCTTTTGCGGAGCGACCCGAGTCAGGGATACCGGCCGAAGAATGGCGAAGGCCTGTGGGATCGTCGCTTGGGAAGGGCCTCACAAATGCCTTTTTTCAACTTCCGCCCTCAGGCAATTCCGCGCGACGGCCAGGAAGCCAACCCCGCGGTAGGCAGGTCGGGTTGCAGGAAGCGCTTGGGCGCGCCCGCGTCGGCCAGAATCTCCTCCGCCGCGAGATAGCCGCTGCGCACCGCGCCTTCCATCGTCGCGGGCCAGCCGGTGGCCGTCCAATCGCCGGCGAGGAAAAAATTATGCAGCGGCGTTTCCTGCGGCGGCCGCCAGCGTCCGAACCCGGCTCCGGCGAAAAGGTGGCGGCATTTCCTTGATCACGGCGGCCTTTACAAGCGTCGCCTCGCGCACCGCCGGCAGCACTTCGCGCAGTTCGCCAGGCAGAGATCGATGATCTCCTGGCGCGAGCGCTGCACCAGGTCGTAAGACGCGCTGATCACCAATTGCAGGTAGCGCCCGTCGCCCGGCCCGCCGTACAACCTCGACTTATTGAATATCCATTGTGTTGTGCGGTCGAGCAGCACCAGGAACGGGTCGCTCATCACGTCGCGATCGAACCAGAAATGCACGCCGGTAATCGGAGAAGTTCGAAGGCGGTTCATGTTGCCGAAGGCGGCTTCGCTGGAGACGAGCTGGGCCGGCATGAGTTGCAGCGCCGGCGTCATGCGGAACCGCGAGCAGATAATAGTCGGCGACTTCCCTGTTCCGCCATCCAGTTCGACGCCTGCGATGCGGTCATTCGCGTCCATGCCCAACTCTCGCACGTGCTTCGCAACACAACTTCCCCGCCACGGCGCTCGATGGCGGCGCGGCAGCCGTCGTAGAGTTCGCCGAGCGGCACGCGCGGGAACCCAGCAGATATCCGGCACGATTGGCGAGAAATGCTTTCCAGAAAACATCGAGGCCATAGCGCGCGTCAATGCGGTCGAGCTCGTCATTCAGCGCGCTCACCAGGATCACGCTCCAGAAACGCCGCAACGCCGCGTCGGATTGACCGTGAGCGCGCAGCCAGTCGAGCATGCTCTTGCCCGCGGCGTCGCCGCCGGCGTTCCGGCCGCCGCGCGCGGCGATGGCCAGCATGGCGTTGCCGACGGCGTTGCGATCGCTCCAGCTGAGCGAGGATAAAGCAGCAACCCAGCCGTCAGGTGCAACGGCACGGGCAATGCCGATGCTGATGGCGTGCTGCGCCGTCCCTCGCGTCCACAAAAACGAGGCCGTCGTAGTAAGTGATTTTTCCGGCCGCGCCCACGCGCCGATAAAAATCCTCGAGATTGACGCAGCAGCCCAGCGTGACGTGCTGGCAATTGTCAACGTGTTCGCCGCTGGGAAGCACATATGAGGAGGCACGCCCGCCGAGGAAGGGGCGCTGTTCGAGCAGACGTACATGGAAGCCGGCTTCAGCCAGCGCGACGGCCGAGGAAAGCCCCGCCAGACCGCCGCCGATCACGATCACGCTCTTCGAGGACATCAGTCTCCGACCACCAACCCAGGCGCGCGCGCACCAGAATGCCCGCCTTCTCCTTGGCGCTCAAGCGAACGCGCGAAGAAAACACATCGAAATCGCGCTCTTCTATGCGCGCAAGCAACGAACTGTAAATTCGAATCAGCGCCCATAGCGCGGCGCGGCTGTCGCGGTCCACGCAGCGCAGCAGGCCCGCAGCCCTCGCGCGTAGAATTGCCATGCGCGTTGCGCCTCGGAGCGAAGCAGTTCGCGCACCGCGGGCGTGACTTCGCCGCGTTTCAGATCTTCCAGCGAGCAGCCGAAGCGCGCCAAGTCTTCCGCGGGCAGATAGACGCGGCCCATTTCGAGATCGGCGCCGACATCGCTAATAATATTCGTCAGCTGAAAGGCGATGCCGAGCTGCTCGGCGAGTTCGGGCGCGGGGCGATCTTCGAAACCGAATACGTGCAGACAGGTGAGTCCAACGGTGCCGGCTACGCGGTAGCAGTATTCGCGAAGGCGTTCGAACGTGGCGTAGCGCGTCTCGGTGAGGTCCATCTCCGCGCCCGAAATTAAATCGTGAAAGTAGCGCGGAGGAATGTGGTAGCGGCGAATCGTGTCGGCAAAGGCCGGCAGAATCGCGATGGCCGGAGACGTCGCCGGAGACGGCTTGATCGAGCAGCCCGCGCCAGCGCGCCAGCGCGGCGCGCTTGGCGGCGAGCTCTCCGCGCGCCGCTGCCGAACCCGGCGCATCGGAAACATCGTCCACCAGGCGCATGAACGCGTAGAGCGCGCAAAGCGCGTCGCGCTTTGCGCGCGGCAGCATGAAAAAGGCGTAGTAGAAATTGCTGGCGGCGGCGCGCGCGACGCGCCGGCATTCGGCGTAGGAGGCCGCGACGGCGAGCGCTGGTGCCCGCGTGCGGGATGAGCGGCGCGCGCGTTAGCGCGGCTGCGAGCGGTCGCGTGACCGCGGCATGGGCGCGGCCGCTGCGCCGAGCTCGCACGCGCGCATTCGCAGCAAGCGCGCGCCGCACCAGCCCCACAGCGCGCGGCTCAACAAGCCGAAGCGCGCCGCCCTGCCAATCGCGGGACGGTGCGCGAGCGTGTTGTATCCAGGCGCCTCGATCGCATCGAGCACCGCCATGCCGCCGCTGCCAAAAAGGTCCAGGTCCACGCGCAAGCGCGCGTCCACGCGTCGAAATCAGCGGCGCGTCCTTCCGCAAAAAACTCGCGAGTGCGCGCAAGCAACTCCTTCATCAGCGCAACATAGCGCTCGTCAAAGCGCCGCGCCACGATATCGCTCGGAATCGAAGCCGTGCCGCTGCGATGCAACTCGCTGCGGAATGTAGATGCGGCCTTTTTCGAGATCGCGGGAAACATCCTGCCAGAAATTTGCGAGCTGCAGCGCGGTGCAAGTCGCGTCGGACAGGCGCTGGCGCTCCGCATCGCGATATCCGCAAAGATACAGCACCAAGCGTCCCACGGGATTCGCCGAATAGCGGCAATAGCCGATCATCTGTCGTCCCAGGTCTCGTAGCGCCGTACGACCTGATCCTGGCGAAACGCCGTCGAGCAGATCGCGGAACGGCTCGATGGGAATATCGAACGCGCGGATCGTGGGCGCAGGGCGATGAAAACAGGATGCGAGGCCGGCCCGCATAGCACAGCGCGCAGTTCCTGCTCCCACTCGTCCAGCAGCGCCAGCGCGCGAGCGGGGTCGGCAATCTTCGTCGCCCAGATCGTCGGCCCAGCGGCAATACGCGTAAACATTGTAGAAATGCTGCTGCAGGCGTCGCGGCAAAAGCCAGGAGACAACATGGAAGTTCTCGTAGTGATGCGTGGCCAGCCAGCGCGTATAGCGCTCGGCCTCGGCCGGAGTGCAGCCGGCGGGCGGCAGGGTGCGCGCGATTTCGAGTTCGGGAGGTGACTGCATGGCGATCGCAGATGCGCAGTCTGCACGAACGGCGCCGATTGGCAACGATTCGCAGGCCGCGCTCGGCCCGCTAAGGGATCACGGCGACTTTCATTTCGCCGTTGCGGTGCTTCATGTGCTGGAACATCGACGGAAGCTCGCGCAGCGGAATTTCCGCGTTGACGAAGTCGCTGGCGCGGATATCGCCGCGCGAAATAGCCTCGAGCGCCTGGCGAATGAAGCGCGGCGTGTGGTGGAACGTAGACTTGATGGTGATCTCCGAATAGTGCAGCGCCGTCGGGTCAAACTGCACTTGCGTGCCGCGCGGGCAGCCGCCAAAGAGATTCACCGTGCCGCCGCAGCGCACCATCTGCAGAGCCCACTCCCACGTGACGCGGCGAGCCCACAGCTTCGATCACCGAATCGGCGCCGCGGCCGCCCTCGGTAAGCCGCCGGACCTCGGCGATCGGGATCGGAAAGCTTGCTGACGTCGAAGGCCGCTCGCGCGCCCATGCGTTCGGCGGCTCGCACTTGGTTCGTCGCGCTTGCCGAGCGCGATCACGTGCACGCCCCGCACGGCCAGCATGCGAATGAACTTGAGCCCAATCGGCCCGCAGCCGATCAGAACCAGCCGTGTCGCCGGCGTGGACGTCGGCCTCCTCGATGCCGCGCAGCACGCAGGCCAGCGGCTCGACCATGGCCGCGTCGAGAAACGAAACGTGCGCCGGAATCTCCAGCAGGTTTTGCCGGACGATGCGCCCGGGGATGCGAATGTATTCCGCATACGCGCCGTTGTTAAATAGCAGGTCCTCGCAGAGATTGCTGCGGCCTTTGCGGCAAAACAGACAGATGCCGCAAGGCGCCGAGTTCGACGGCACCACGCGGTCGCCAACGTGCAGCGTATCGGCGACGTCCTCGCCGAGCTGCTCGATGACCCCGGAGAACTCGTGCCCGAACACCGCCGGCGGCGTGATCATGCGGGCGTGATAGCCGCGCTTCCAAACCTTCAGATCGGTTCCGCAGGTGAGCGCGACTTTCACGCGCACCAGAGCTTCATCCGGCGCCAGGCGCGGGATGTCGATATTCTCGACGCGTCAGGTTTTCGCTGCCGTAGAGCACGGCGGCGGTCATGTGGCCGCTCGATCTGGCTGAAACCGATGCTTCCTTTGGAGTCACGGTTTGCATCAAAGCGTTTTCCATCAAGGCGTCATCACCACTTTCAGCGAACCTCCCGTGCGGCCGCGCGGCCAAAGACAGGGCCTGCTCAAACGCTTCCAGCGGAAACCGGTGCGTGATCAAGCCAGCCACCGGAAGCGTTCGCGAAAACACCAGCCGCGCGGACTTTCCTGCCGGTCCACCGCCGCGCTGTAACTGCCCAGAATCTCCTTTTCCTCGACGCCAACCGCCGCCGCGGGAAATTCAAGCTTCAGGTGCGGATCGTTCTGCGCGAAGAGCAGCACTCGCCCGCCGGGCCGCGCGAGCGCCAAAGCTTCGGGCAGCGCCGACGGGAATCGGCACCGCGACCAGCACAACGTCGGCGCCGCGGCCCTCGGTGCGCGCGCGAACTTCCGCACCGCAAGAGCCCTGCCGACGGGATCGAACGCCGCAGCGCGCTCCCAAACGTTCGCTCACCGCGCGCCGCTCCGGCATCGGATCGCTGGTCGAGAACCGTCGCCCCAGCCAAATGCGCCAGCATCATCAGCAACAGTCCCACCGGCCCTGCCCAATCACCACGACCGTTTCGCCGGCCGCGATGCGCGCCTTTTCGACGGCTTTGAGACAGGTGTTCACCGGCTCGACAAATGTGGCCTCTTCAAAGCTCACTCCCGCCGGAATCTCGACCATGCCGCTGTTCGGCAATCCAGGGCATCGCGCGAACATACTCGGCGAAGCCGCCGCCGTTGGGATCGAACCCCGCCGTCAGCCCGACTTTCTTGTAGGCCGGGCACTGGGAAAACAGGCGCTGCTCACAATAGAAGCAGCGGCCGCAGGGAACGTGATGGAAGCTCACCACGCGATCGCCCAGCTTTCCAGCGGCTGAACGCCGCGCCCGACGGCGACGACCGTTCCGGCCACTTCGTGACCGAAAATCTGCGGCGGCGCCACAAAACCGTGCTGAATTTTCTTGATGTCCGTGCCGCAAATTCCGCAGGCGGCCACGCGCATCAGCACTTCCCCGTCGGCAATCTCCGGCACCGGCACATATTCGGTGGCCACGCGCCCGGGCCGCGGTACACACCCGCGAGCATCTGCTTCGGCGCGGCGAGCGGCGCTTCCAAGTGCTCGAGCGTAGCTGTGCGAGGTGCTCACAGACGCAGCCACCGCGGCCGGCTGCGAAAGGCTTCTGCCGCGCGCTCAGCAAGCGCCAGATAAGCATCCAGAAATATCGCCAGTCGGCCGGCCGCCACGCGGCAATCGCGAGCTAAACGCAGCAGTGCCGGAATGCGCTGCGGCTGCCGCGCCAGTTCGAGCAGCAGCGTGACGCAAGCGAAACTTGCCCTGATCGTCTCGAACGCGATCGAAATCGTACGGCATCGAGGACTCCGCCGTGTCGCTGATCGCCCGGACCGACACGGCGCGCACCCCATGGCGCGCAGCCTCAGCCAAAATCACAAAACTTTCCATTTCCACAGCGTCGGCTTCATCGGCAAGCGCCAGCTTTTCCCCGGCGTCAACCACCAGCCGCTCCGAGTCAGAAAACGGTCCACGCGGCGCGCACCGGCGTCGCATGCCGCAGACATCAATTCGTGATCGCTGGCCACCGCCAATTCCCTGCCCGCCCGCCGCACCACGCGCGCCGCCAATACCTCTCCGACGCCCAGCGAGGGACGCAGCGCACCGGCAAAGCCGCTGGCGATGCACATGTCGGTCGGCGACGCGAGCGCCCAACCCATCGCTCGAGTCGCTGCGCTAGCCCCGATTCCCGTTAGCAAAACCCGCACGGGATTGCCCCCGATTTCAGCCGCATACAGCGGAAACGGCTCCCGCGCAACGCGCCGGAAGCCACGTTGTCGCCGCCAAGCCGCGAATTCAGCCGCTACCGCAAACGTTACCAGAGTCTTCATCCTTCCGCTGCGACTTCCCGGAGCGATGTCTCTCAGATTTAGGCCGCGTGCGCCTCCGCAACTCCGGCCGCGCGGCGTCCGCCCACGTAGCCGTTTGCCTCATACCAGCGTACAGCACGCTCCAGAGCCGCAGCAACCGGCCCCGGGGCAAAACCCAAGTCGCGTCGAGCCCGTTCAGTGTTCACAAACATGCTGTGTCGCGCCATGCGCACGCCGTCGAGCGGAATCCGCGGCTCGCGGCCAAGCAAACGAGAGATGCCGGCGTCCACATAGCCCGCGCCCGACCGCGACATGCCAGCGGCAGACGCACGCGCGGTGCCTTGCGTCCTGAAGCGCGAGCGAGCACCGCCAGCACTTGCTTCAGCGTCAGGTTCTCGCCGCCTAAAATGTACCGCTCTCCGATGCGTCCGCGCTCGGCAGCCAGCAGATGACCCGCCGCCGCGTCTTCCACGGGCAAAAAATTTAGCCCGGCATCCACATAGGCCGGCATGCGCCCATTGAGAAAATCCACGACGATGCGGCCCGTGGGGGTTGGCTTGGCGTCGCCTGGGCCCACCGGCGTAGTGGGGTTGACGATAACCACCGGCAATCCATCGGCGGCCGCCCGCAACGCTTCTTGCTCTGCCAGCCACTTCGAGCGCTTGTAGTGCCCAATCATTTCATCGATCGATGTGCGCGTATTTTCGTCAGGAAGCGAGCCGCTCTGCTGCGGAACAGCGACCGTACCGACGGTACTCGTGTATACAACTCTGGCGACCCCGGCACGACGCGCAGCTTCCAGCAAATTCCGAGTGCCGGCCACGTTGGAGTCGTAGATATCGCCAGGCCGGCGCGCCCACAAGCGATAGTCGGCCGCGACGTGGTAGACCACGTCCACACCCTGCATGGCGCGATCCAGCGACGCGGCATCGCGCAGGTCTCCACGGCAGCTCCACACTGCTCGCCGGCAGCGCATTCGGCAAATGCCCTTCTCGGCGCCGGTCGCACCAGTACGCGCACGTGCTCGCCGCGCTCAAGCAACAAGCGCGCAACGTGGCTGCCCAGAAAGCCCGTCGCTCCTGTGACCAGAGTGGTCATAGCACCCGTAAGTCGTCCGTCGGAGGAAATTAACTCTTCGTGATTGGCCGGAGGCGGAATCGGCGCGCTGTGACTGCCCCCGGCACCCGGGCCCCCGTTCGTTCGATCTGCCGTTAGCGGCCTTGTCGCGATTGCCTCCCAAGCGACCCGAAAACTGCCACTTCAGCATTTTCCAGGTGTCGCCAAATTGGCGTTTTGCGCCCAGCACCGGCGAAGGTTTCAAACCCCACGTGCATCATGCAATCCGCGCAGCGCGGATCGTTCCCGGGCCCGTATTTCTCCCAGGGCGTTTTATCCAAAAGCTCCTGGTAAGAATTGTAGTGCGCGTCGGTAATGACGTAGCAGGGACCCTTCCAACCTCGCGGGTTGAACGTTGGCGTTCCCCAGGCCGTGCACTCGAGTTCGCGCTCGCCGCGCAGGAAGTCGAGATAGATGTTAGAGACCATCAAGTTGTATTTGCCAAGCAGCCCCAGCGCCTGACGGAATTTCTCTCGAATATCATCGCGGGACATGAAAATGTCCTTGGTCATCACGGACGAATAGCCATAAGCAGGAGAAAGCATGTAACCGTCGACGCCAAGCGTATCCAGGTACTCGTATAACGCCGCGATTTCATCAAGATCAGTCTCTTTGTAGATGGTGGTGTTCGAGCAAACCAAGAACCCAGCGGCCTTCGCAGCCTTGACGCCTTCGATCGCCTCCCGAAAGACCCCATCGCGCTCGACGCAAAGATCGTGGGTCCGCTCCAGACCATCCAGGTGGACGTTCCAAAAGAAGCTCGAAGTCGGTTGAAATTCATGCAAGCGCTTGCGGATGAACATGCCGTTGGTGCACAGGATGATGTGCCGCCCGCGCTTCAGGATCTCCGCGGTCAAGCGGCCGATCTCGGGATAAATCATTGGCTCGCCGCCACATAGGGAAACGATTGGAGCGCCCGACTCGTCGACCGCGCCGAGGCACTGTTCGACGGTCATCGTCTCGTTGATGGTGGATTTGTACTCGCGGATGCGTCCGCAGCCCGTGCAGGTCAAATTGCAGGCATGCAGAGGCTCCAGCATAAGCACCATGGGGAATTTTGGGGTACCCGACATGCGCTTGGTCACCAGGTATCTCGCGAGATTGGCGGTCATCTTTAGCGGATATCTCATCGGCTCAATCAGCTCCCTTGTCCGGCGTTTTGGAGGCCGGTTGCTTCTGGGCCGTGGCGGAGCGCCCGGAATTCACTGCGATTTTGGTCCAGATTGCGATAACGCGCCAGCGCGTACAACGGAAAATAGTTCCGATACAGGTGGTACTTCAGGAAAAAGACGCACGGAAAACCCGTGCCTGTGAATTCCTTTTCATCCCAAGATCCGTCTGCGTTCTGCTGATCGACCAGGTGCGTCACCGCTCGGCCCACGGCAGGATCGTCCCGGTCACTCCCAGCCAGCAAACCAATCAGTCCCCAGGCAGTCTGCGACGGCGTGCTCGCACCCTGACCCTTCAGCATTGGATCGTAGTAGGACGCAATGGATTCACCAAAACCGCCGTCACTATTTTGCACCGTAGCGGAGCCAGGCCACCGCCCTCTGACAAAAATCGCGAGCCGTCAGCGCCACGGTCTCGAGTGAACGGAGCACCCCGCTCGTCCCGTACACGTAGTTAACGCCCCACCGGCCGTACCAGGCGCCCTCTGGCGTCTGCTCGCGCAACAGATACGCTACGCCTCGCTCGATCACCGGGTGCGTAGCCGGCCAGCCGTGCCGGCCCAAACATTCGAGAACCCGCGCGGTGACGTCGGCCGAAGAAGGATCGATCATGGCGTTATGATCGGCGAACGGTATTTGCGTCAAGAAATGCCGGTCGTTGTTGTGATCGAATGCGCCCCAGCCTCCGTCGCGATTCTGCATCGCAACCAGCCAGTCGATTCCGAGACGTGAAGCAGCCTCTAGGCGGACCCGATCCGGATAATCCACGCGCTGCAGCGCCATCAGCACAAACGCCGTGTCGTCGACGTCAGGGTAAAAGTCGTTGCGGAACTCGAATGCCCAGCCGCCAGATCGCGCGCCTGGCGTTTTAACTTGCCAATCGCCCGGCCCCATTAGTTGGCGGTCCAGAAGCCAGTCCGCGGCGCGAATCAAAGCCGGGTGATTTGGCGGAAGCCCTGCTTCCTCCAGGGCGACCATGGCGATCGCGGTGTCCCATACCGGAGACAAGCATGGCTGCAGGCGAATGGTATCGTCTTCTTCGATTTCAAATCGTGCGAGCTGGCCGACCTCACGAGCCGTCAGCGGATCATCCGGCGAATGACCAAGGGCCAGAAGCGCGAAGATAGCGTTCATCATCGCCGGATAAATTGCGGCCAATCCGTCGCTGCGCTCCAGGTGTTCGACCAGCCATTCATGCGCTTGACGCAGAGCGCGCTGCCGCAGAGGCTTCCATGGCAGACGCTCGTATAGCTTGAGCGCGCGGTCCAGCGCCAAGAAGAAATTGCGCCAGCTAAAGAGCTCATCACTCCAATTCAAAGAGGGAACGCCTTGCGACGGGTCCCGGAACAGCTCCTGCACACCGGCGTCAGCCGGCACCGGCCAACGAGGCTTGTGCGCGTAGAGAATTGCCAGCGGAATGACGATGCCGCGGGTCCAGGAGGACATTTCGTAAATATTGATCGCGCACCAGTTCGGCAGCAGCATCAGCTCGGGCGGAACGGCGGGCACGATATCCCAGTCCACTCCTCCGACCATCGCCAGGTAGAAGCGAGTGAACGAATTGGTAGCCTCCAGGCCACCCAGTTCATGCACCCGGCGGCAGGCAGTCTGCATGTGGGGCGCTTCAGGCCGATCGCCGGCAAGCTTCAGGGCGAAATAGGCCTTGACGGTCGCATTCAACTCCGAGGGACCGCCGAAGTAGATATTCCAGCCTCCGTCAGGCAATTGGCGCCGTCGGACGTAATTAGCAAGCTTGGCGATCCGGCCGGCGTCAGCCTTGCCCAGGACGTGCAGATAGAAGATGTAGTCGGACTCGAGCGTCGTGTCGGCTTCAAGCTCGCCCAGCCAATAGCCGTCCTGCGCCTGCAAAGACAGTAGGTGCGCAGCCCCGCGATCAATCGCCTCAGCTAAACGCTCGGTTAGAACCGGGCTGGTAGCCGCCGACGACTCCCGCTCTTGGGGCTCAAACTCTAATCTGGTTCCAGACGCCATGCATTCCTCGGATGCACAAACTGTGCAAAGTGCTACGCTTTTTTAATCTCTACACCCTTCGCGCACATAATTTGCTGGGAAACAGACACACGGGGGTCGTTCTTTCCGGACAGGCCAAAGACGCCCCCTCGGATGAAAATTTCCATCCGCCCCAGTCAGGTGGCGAAGAACGCTGACGACTAATTATCGATGGTATTTCGCTCTTGGTCAACCACTAACGCGAATCTAAGGTGAAGAACCTATAGCCAGTGATTACGCGACGGCTATCATTTTTGGGCGGCATTTGAAGCTTCGCGTGGCTCTGAGCAGGCCGCAAGCGCTTTGGACTTCTGATCCGGATAAATCGGTGGCTCGCCAGGGGGCCGGGTCTTCCATCGGCGATGTACCCAGAACCATTGGTCTGGAAAACGTCGAACATAGTTTTCAATTTCCTTATTGAACAGGGCGGTGTAGTGGCGGATGTCGGCATCCTCATCGTCGGTGCGCGCAAGCCTCAGGGCTGGCTCGTAGTGCAGCCGGTATTTCCGCAGCGACGCATCCCAGTAGGAGTAGACCGGCACCACAGGCGCTCCGGTGTGCCGCGCCATGCGCGCAATTCCCGTCGTGGTCGCCGCGGGAGTGCCAAAAAAGTCCACGAAGACGGAGTCCTCCAATGCGGCGTTTTGATCGGCCAGAATCCCGACCACACCGCCCTGGCGCAAAACCCGCAGAATCGGTCGTGCCGACTGATTTTTTTCAATGGGACCATTGCCGGACAGAGAACGATAGTGATTTACAAGCGCATCCACCCGCCGGTTGTTAATCGGGCGGACCACGAAGTGCAACGGGTGATGATAGATCGCATGAGCGAAGGGCTTGAGCTCCCACGCTCCCATGTGTCCGGTGAGAAAAAGCACACCCTTGCCCTGGCGCTCGGCGTCGGCGAAATTCTCAAAGTTGTCGAGTATGATGACGCGCTCGATGTTCTCGCGCGTGTAATGCGGAAGATGCGCGAATTCCGCGGCCAGCCAGCCGAGGTTCCGCACCATGTCGCGGACAACCTGGCGGCGCCAGGATTCCGTCGAATCAGGGAAGGCCAATTGCAGATTGAATAGAGCGACCTGGCGCCAAACCGGCTGGAGCCGGAATAGGAATGCCGCTAAGCGTGCAGCGACCCGACGGGCTAGGGGTCGGGGTAGCCAGCCGAGGAACTTGAGACTCGCCCAAGCCACAATGTATTCATAGCGCTCCCGCATGAAACGCCATTATGGGCAACCCACAGGAGAGATGCCAGAGCCGCAGCTGCGGAATTACCACCCGCGTCGCAGATTTTGAACTGAGCGATGAGCGGCAAAAACCGTCTGAACCGGTTCGGCCCAAGCTACCAAAAATGATAGACTTAACCTTCGTGAATTCTTCCTCGCCGCTGCGCGTGCGCAGTCCTGAAGAAGGCAGTACGCAAATCTCCTGGTGGACCGTGCTCGTCACCCTGGCAGTGGTGGCGGTCTGCTTTTTGAGCGGCCTTGGGGCGCTGGGCCTGGTCGGCCCAGATGAACCGCGGTACATGGCGATCGCCCGAGCCATGTCGCGGAGCGGCGACTGGATCACCCCCCGCTTGTACGGCCAGCCGTGGTTTGAGAAGCCGGTTTTGTGTTACTGGGCGGCGGCCACCATGTTTCGGCTGTTCGGAGTCGGCGAATTCGCCGCTCGCCTGCCCGCCGCGCTCGCTGCCTTACTGGCAACCGCGGTGATGGCTTGGGCCGCTCTGCGCGCTTACGGGCTGGACGCGGCCTGGCTGGCTCTGGTCATGTTGCCAACAACAGTCGTGACGATCGGTCTTGCTCGCGCCGCCACGCCCGACATGCTTTTCAGCGCGCTGCTCGCAGCAGCCGCCGTCTCAGCTGCGGAAATGCTTGAAAAGAAGCAGGCCGGGCAGCTGGCACGCCTGGCGTTCGGTGTCTCGCTCGGCGCAGCCACCCTGGCAAAGGGCCCGGCGGCGGTGGTGCTCGCAGCAGGAGCGGCATTCCTCTGGGCGCTGATCTCGGGTAAATGGCGGGCCGTCTTTCGGCTGGCCCATCCGGTGTGTGTCGCAGCGTTCCTAGCCGTCGCCGCTCCGTGGTACGTGCTGTGCGCTTTGCGCAACCCGGACTTTCTGCGCGTTTTCATCGTGGAACACAACCTCGCGCGCTACTTCACAATGGTCTTTGACCACACCCACCCATTTTGGTTCTTCGGGCCGATTCTCGTGGCCGCCACCGTTCCGTGGACACTTCTTCTTTTGCCACTGGCGCTTGACGCGTTCGCGCGCTTGCGGAGAAATCGGGATTGGAAGGATTCGCCGGCGCTATTCTTTGGCTGCTGGGCGGTTTTCCCCTTATTTTTCTTTAGCTTCTCGCAATCCAAGTTGCCTGGGTACATCTTGCCGGCGGTACCGCCCTTGATCCTGTTGGTCGCCACGACTCTAGCGCTACGCTTTAACGACCGAACAAAACACACGGGATGGTGGCTCGCACTGGTGGCCTGCGTCTTCCCCGCCCTGCCGCTCGCCGCCGTCTGGTGGCTTCGCAGCCAGGCCAACTTGCCTTACTACAAGGCGCCGTTGGGCCTGCTGCTCACGGTATTCGCCGGAACTGCGGCCTGCGTTTGTCTCGCACTGGCGGGGCAACTGCGGACAGCATTTGCTGGCGCGGGATTGCTCATGGCCGTGATGTTCATCAGCGTCAACATGGAAATAATCCCGAAAGTAGATCCGTTACTTTCACCGCGTACGGCGGCCCGAGCCACTCCACAGGAGGCCCTGAACAGCGCGAACCTAGCCGTCTTCGATGTCGGCCGAGCCTGGGAATACGGCTTGGACTTCTACCTAAATAGAGCGCTGCCGGAATGGAGCCCAAACATGGCCGGACCCGGTTGGGTGTGGACCACCGAACGAGGAATTGCCGAAATGGGACAGCTAAACGGAATGAATAGAACGAATAGAACATGTGTGGTCGTGCTCGCACGCATCTCGCCGCAGGCCTGGCTGGTCCGAATCGAAAGTGAGTCGCAATCCAGCCGTACGGGAAAGAACAACCCCGTCGTGGCGGCGGACAACCCGGTCGTGCAGCCGCGCTCATGGCGGAAGATTGAGTAGAAAAAAGCTAATGATTCGGTTTTCGTACGTTCGCTTCTGGTCGTCGAGCATGCCCTCGTAATTGCCCTGCGGCAACAAGACTTCTTCCTTCGGCATGGGCGCCAGCTGATACAACCGGTGCGTGGGCCCAATGAGAACCGGCTCGTCGGCAGCCTCCAGGAATAGCTTCTGCGCGCTGCCTAACCGCGACGCGCCCGAGGAAAGCGGCGGCGTATCGCGATAGGCAAAGTTGAACCACAGAAAACCCGTTTGCGCCAAGCGCGTCAGCCAGGGAAGCGGCGTCAAGCCGTAGCGGCCCAGGATCACTGCCAGCAGATCCTGGGGCCGGTCGTAAACCGACTCGACGGCGAATGCGTGGATGCGCGGGTCCGCTTCGGCGGCCGCAATTGCAGCGTAGGCGCCCACGTTGCTTCCCCAAATTCCGAAGCTGGACCGATTGACATCCGGGCGCGCGGAAACGGCGGAGATTGCGGCTTGTAGTTCGCGGACCTCTCGAAATCCGAGTGTGGTGTAGGTTGGTTTCGGGCCCTGGGAGGCGAAGTCAAACAGGAGAACGTTATACCCGTGATCCTGCAGGCCTGTGGCTAATGGCAGAAGCTCCTCACGGCCCGCCAGATATCCCGGGCAGAGAATGATGGTCGGTGAGGACTTCAAGCCCGCGAAGAACCATCCCTCGCGCGTCCCAAGTCCGGCGACCTCATAGGAAAAGTCCTCCGGGCGGCCAGGAAGATTGGCGAGATCGAGCGATTCACTCCCCTTCACGGGCGCGAGGATGTGGTACACGAGGTACGCAGCGACGACGCCGGTGGCTAGCAGGGTGAAAGCGACGAGCGCCAGCACGGCCGCGATCAGCTTTGAGTACCATCTCGTAGGGTGCCGGACTTCGGAAGAGAGATTCATGCGCTCGATAACACGAACAACCACACGCCTCGCGCATGGTAACACACGGGCAAGTAGAGAACTTTCGCCGGTGGAATAGCGGGAGGGGCGAGTTTCCGTTTGGTAACCATAATCAGGCCCCCACCCCCACTGTTTTTGCAAGTGTTGATTCCATGGGAGTTCGCCAAGGGGGTCGCGCAAGTGTTCATTCTCAGGGAGTTGTAAGTGCGTATTTTCACACACTTGCGAACCTCCGCAAGCAAGGACGAAACGGGGTCTGGCACGAGGGGACCCAGAACCGGGGCTGGCCGCTGGGAGTTCGAGGAAGCGGGATGGAGGCCCGAAGTCATGCGCCAGGTTAACATATTAGTACCTAAATGTCAATGGATACTTGTCGGTTATTCGAATGCCCGGTGGCGTTCGAATGGGGCGGGAGATTCGAAACGAAGGGGCTTCGAAATGCCCTACCGTTGGCCGCCGCCCAAAATGGGGCACACAGCTATAGGGATTCGCGTTTGATCGCTCCTTCCTTCGTGGCTTCTAGAATCCTGATGGCCACATTCCGGTGGGCCAAAGAATGCAATACTTGAGCAGCCAAGGCCAGACGAACGTGACCGTCGTGGCCCCAGACTTCACGCTGACTACCGTGCCCGCGAACAGTGGAACGATCCAGATAGCGGCGCCCGGACAGGCTGACACTTTCCATAACGGCCCAGAATGGTTACAACGGCACGATCGACTTCACAGCAGCATCATGTTTTATTTCGCCGGCCGGCAGCGAGAGCAGTTGCAGCTTCAACCCTCCGTCGATCACGGGCGGGGGTAACACACAAGTCACAATTCAGACAACCGCCCCAGGTAGCGCGCTGCTCATCCAGGGAAAGCGACCTCGTCCTAATTGGAAGCCAATTGCAATGGGAAGTGTGGCGGCGCTAGTGCTGGCGCCGCTGTTCTTGGCACTTACCATGAAACGTCGCGCATGGCGCTCGGCCCTGGCGATGACAGCCGTCGCCGCTCTTGTAGCCGCCGCGACCGGGTGCGGTGTCGGGTCCAAAGAGGGCCTTCAGGCCAACTCCGGAACTCCAGCAAAGGTAACCTACACTGTGACCGTAGCCGCAACTGCCACGGGCGGCCAGCCGACGCAGACGGTCATTTCACTTTCGTCGTGCCATAGACCATTTCACATGCCGGATGCGCGGCGGCCCTGTTGCAGCTGATTCGGGCCGCCCAACGAGTTCCTGGCCCGGCATGCCGTGGAGGCAAGCGGGACAATCTGACTCGCCATTTAAATCGGAACCGAGAACTGATCCGCACCCATCCGGTCGGGCAGGCTGGCTTGACTTCCGCATTATCGGGACGCAGAATCCCCGCAATGTTTGCTTCACATGAGTTGTAGCTCAAAGCGACGGGCACTTCCTGAGGGTGCCAACACGAAGGAGAAATTACGATGTCTACCGCACCGCAACCTTCACTGAACATGGATAAGTTAAACGCCTTTGTTGGGCAGTTCGTAGTCGATCTCGGCGCCGCCGTGCACGCCGGCATGGTCGTAATAGGCGAAAAACTGGGCTTATACAAGGCCCTCGCTACTGGGCCGATGACTTCGGCAGAATTAGCCTCCAAAACGAAGACGGATGAACGGTACGTGCGCGAGTGGCTTGCATCACAAGCAGCCGGTGGCTATGTCAGCTACGACGAAAAAACGGACAAATTCAGCCTAAGCGCAGAACAAGCGTTTACGCTCGCAAACGAGGATAGTCCGGCATATCTGCCGGGCGCGTTTGAGCTTGCTTTGGGATCGCTCGCTGCGGTCCCGCGCATTACGGAATCTTTCCGCACGGGCGCCGGGATGGGATGGCATGAACACGATGACAGCGTCTTTCACGGATGCGAAAAGTTCTTTCGGCCCGGCTATGCCGCGAATCTCGTAGCCACGTGGATTCCCGCGCTGACGGGGGTGAAGGCCAAGCTCGAAGCGGGAGCAAAGGTCGCGGACGTTGGTTGTGGTAAAGGCGCATCCACCGTGTTGATGGCACAAGCATTTCCCGGATCGCGCTTCTACGGGTTTGATTACCACTCTGGCTCAATCGAAGGAGCACGTGAATCCGCAAAACGTGCGGGAGTGGGCGACCGCGTTGTGTTTGAGACAGCATCAGCAAAGGATTACGCAGGCAGTGACTATGACCTGGTGACCGTTTTTGATTGCCTGCACGACATGGGCGATCCAGTCGGGGCAGCCAAACATGTGCGTCAATCACTCGCGAAGGACGGTACTTGGATGATCGTCGAGCCTTACGCAAAAGACCACATAAAGGACAATCTGAACCCGGTCGGACGTGTCTACTACTCATTTTCGACACTTCTGTGCACACCATGTTCACGCTCGCAAGAAGTCGCACTGTGTCTGGGTGCCCAAGCGGGCGAGGCGCAGATTAGGCAAGTGGTCACTTCAGCTGGGTTTACTAGCTTTCGTCGTGCTGCTGAGACGCCTTTCAACATCGTGTACGAAGCCAGACCGTAAGGGTTTCGCGATTCATTTACATTGGAGCGAGGCGGTTGGAAGGGCCGCCTTTTTTTCTCAGGCAATAGGTCGCCAAGTCTTTATAGACGGGATTGTCGCTAACTGGTTTTTGGGAACGACCCATGCGGGGCCGTGTCTCGCTTCGTTCGGCTTGCCCAAGTCGCTCAACTTCCTGCCGACTCCTAGGCTGCCTGCGCCCGAGGCGCCGATGGCCGCGGTCGAGTCCTCACGCCGTTCGCGACCACTACGGATTTCAGATTGTGTGTGCTACACCGTGCCTGTGGTTCGGAATGCAGGACACTTTAAAGAAAACAGCAGATCCCTCACCGCCGTCCGCAAATGACGCGGCCGGGTTCGGGATGACAACTGGGGTCGTGTGCAGCGTGCGGAGGAGCCTTAGATGCATTTGTCGAGCGGGGGGCGAAAGCACAGGCAGGGTGCCTGTGCTACTGGCGAGCACAACCGTTCGCTCGCTCGGGCAGCGGCGTTGACCGCTTTTCAGCGAGATTCTAGAGGGGCGTTGCGGTTGTCGTGGTTGGCTCGTTTGTCGTGGTTGGCTCGGCGCTCGGTTTCGCGTAGAAGCTCATGACCTGCGTGCCCCAGGGGTTGTACCCGGAGCTGATGGTGGCGACGGCGGTGATGTTTGTCTGGACGCTCGAAACGGGGAGATATTGACAGATCTGGGTGTTGCCGCTGCCTAACCCGTTGGCGACATCAAAGTAGCTTCCCGCGACGGCGACTCCGCCGATGGTTCCCGCGTGATACTGAAGGCCGCCATCGTAGCTGGTATCGCAGTTGACGATCAGTTCGACTGCCTCGGTCGTCGAGAAAATCGGCGTCGTCATCGCGGTGCCGTCGTTTGAGGTGTAGAAGGCGGCCGCCGGGCCCGTGCCTGGATCGAACGCCCAAACCCAGCCCGCAGTCACCGAGAACTGGCCGCACAGGAGCGCTCCGTATGGAGCGGTAACCGCTGCCGGACCGTATTTAACTTTCACGGTGTCGGCTGAGCTTCCCACTCTGGTGATCGAGTAGGACATTTCCCACTGCGCTAAATTGCTCTGATTTCCGCCCAGGACCGGGGCGGAAAAAACGTTACCAACACTGTCCGAAAACGTAAAGGCAAGTTGCTTGTTTCCGGTCGGCAGCGCCCGCGCGAAACAGACGAGGAGGTTGCCCGCTTCCAGAGGAAAGTAAGCGGTGGTCCGAGAGGAATCGTCGTAGCTCTGGTCCTCGGGACCCGAGCTGGCGGAATTCACGAAAGAAAAGTCCTGTGCGCGCAAGGAAGGCGTGCCCGCAACACACAGCGCGAGGACCACCAGGCGAATCGGCTTTGTCAGATAAAAGGATCTCACGTTGGCCTCCTAATCTCTAAGCAGGGCCTCTTACCTAACACCCAGGCGTACAGGCGCTCGCCTGTCTCGAGAAGACCTGGGAAAACCAACTCCAGGATCGGCAGACACTTGTCGGTTCGGTGATGTCGGATCGTCGCTAAAGTCGACGCCAGGTTGCCTACTGCGTGGCCTGTACTTCTAGTTCGAGCGTACCCTGACCTTTGCTCGTCGAAAACTTGCCCTTCGGTTCAGGTGTAGCCAATGAGTAATATTAGCTGGTGATAAGTCGCCCTGAAACGCGGTTCATCGGCAACTGGGAATCGGGCTTCCACATGACGATGCGAGGACTCCTGCTTTTCTGGCGAGAGTTAGGCGACCCTCGGCCGCCACTCTGTAGTAGCGCGACCATGAGGAAGCGAACCCTGACGGTCGCGCTACGGTAGATCGCTCTGGCCGCCGGGGCCCCTCGGAGAACTATATTTGCGAATAGGCGGTCGGGGTCAGAATTAAATTTGTGATATTGGAAACGATGGCCTCGAACGCGTATCTGGGCTGGCTGGACAGCGCCTTCCACTCCTCCGAGGCTCGGAAGGCGGCCCAACTCTTGTCGCGGTCCGCCAAACTCGCGAAGGCCAACATGTAGGTGAGGTTAGGCAGGCGCGTTCCGATCAGAGTATCGGCGTAGAACACCTGTTCGGCCCCGGCTTTGGTAAAAATATCTGCTTCGCCGGACTGCATCATTTCCACTTTCCGCTTGTGATCCTGATCGGTGGCGCCTTCATACGTGCGCATCTCAAAGATTCGCGCCCCACGGCTGGCCGTCGCCGAAGGCAAGACGAGCCTCGGCCATTTCTCAAAAGCCTGCAAGAACGAACTCTCCATACGGTCGAAGGCCGGCTCCTTGGCGGGCGCGTTCAGGAATGCTGTTCCCGCTTTGTTGTATTCGGCGTCGTTCGCCAGATGTGTTTCGACAGTAGCCAGCGTCTCGGCCGAAAGGCTCGGCATCAGGACATAGATCGAGGGAGTCTCCGGCCCTATCGCGAGGTCAAACACTCCGACGGGACCTACTTTCAGACGCGCCAGCGCGGGCAACAGCGCGTCCTGGAAGAAATCGTCACACAGTTTTCTCTGTGGTCCACTGTTTATGTGATAGCGCCGTAGCTGGTAAAACTCCCGGCCCTTTCCTTGTGCGATCTCCTCCGCCGCCTCGGCGTAGGCGCCTGGCTTGACGGCCGCGAGCGCCGACACCGCCAAGGATGAAGCCAGAAATTGTCGTCTTTCCATGGGAGCTCCTGAACCGGCCGGTTGTCGCTGAGCAAGGGTTCGTACGGGATTTTAACATGGTTCAGGTTGGTGTTCGTTCGGTCGCACGCGAGCTATTTGGTGATTCTCTACGACTATAATCGGGTGTTCGTTTGGAACGGACTCTACATCACGACGCGGCTCAGCGTTCTGGGTTGCATTCGGAGATCTGTACAGTCTCAAGATTCTTCTCGTTAAACTGAGGAGTACAGCGCGGGATCACGCGGGACGAGCGCCCGGAGGATATCTCAGAACTAGAATAAGACTGACCGCGATACTCCTTGTCTCTGGGCTGTCGATTCTGAGGGGCGAAGGAGAAGAACTTTCGAGTCCCAGTGCCTACGAAACGGGCTTACCGCCAACTGGCCTTTTGAGCTGTGGGCGAGCGGACTTGTGAGGACGTGGTCCCTCACCTTATGATCCGCGCTAGGGTGAGCACCAGCGCGGCGCAGCGAGCCCCCCGCCGCCTCGGCTACTCTTTCGGCTGCCACGCGCCGGCGAGGTCGTCGCGGTGGAATCCTGGCGCAACCTCTTTTGTGGTTGCGTAGCGGTACAGCGCCGCCACAAAAATACCCCGCGCAGCGGAGCCCACCGCGCCCAGCACCAGCCAGTACACCACTGCGACCGCGGCCCCGGCCATAATTCCTGCTGGCCCGGACAGCTGCGCGCCCAGAAACGGAAAGAGCAAGGCCGGCAGCGACAGCAAAAAGAAGATCGCCCCGAAGCTGAATCCGCCGACTACCTCTTCGCCCCACGTCTCGCGAAATACGTCCGCGGACTTGTACAGCGCCTCGACCGGCCCGAGGTTCTCGGCGGCCAGAACGGGCACGACGAAGAAGCTAGCCAGCGTCCACACGATACCAATCACGCTGGTGATGAAGCGCCCCACGAAACCCAGCCGCTGCTGCAGCATGTTCAACAGTATGCCCACGGTCGCGGCCAGCAATGCCCACTGAACGATGCTCCACTTGCGATTCCAGGCCGCCTGCATTCCGTCGTTGATCGTCGCCCGACCTCCGCTCAGCCGGTTCGCCGCGATGCTGACCAACGCCACATTGAAAAAGATCGCGATGCTGTAGGTCACCAGGTAGAAAAGGAAAATGAACGGCGCCATCGCCTGCTCCAGAGTTTTTTGTCCGGCTGGATCGCGAGGAAGCGCTCCCGCCGGAACCATCACTAGCAGCCCCACGCCGAAAATCGTCACCGTGGCGCACACGCAGAAGATTGCCGAAATCACGGGCAGCCACAGCAAATTCTTGTCCGACTTCAAGACCTGAAAGCTTTGCGCCAGTAGATCCCAGCTTCGCGAAAATGTTCCCACTCGACTCTCCTCAACCGCGATTTACCGCAAATCCGTGGCGTCGCGTTGGTGTGGACGGCCGGGCGTGTCCTGTGCCATTTCGATTTATCCTTTGAAGGCTAGACGGCACGCTTCGGTGCTGTTTACAGAATCATACTTGCTGCGAGGCGCGGACGGAGGGACGAAAAGTTCCACGTTTGCGGAGATAGCAAAGATGGGGCACTCGTGCGCAAAGATGAGACAGCCGCGTTATGATGAGGCTTACGCACAACTTAACTTAAAGGTCGGGGAGCGCAGCCTAACCATTGGCCATGTCCATCTTAGACTTGCGGCAAATCAGTTCGCGGCAAATCGAGCCGCTGCTGGCGGAAGAGGCCCAACACTGGAGGGAAGAGCTGCGGTGGGACTACCGGCCCTCGCTCAACCTGATCAAGAAGTTTGTGGATGCCAAGTCGCTGGCCGGTTGCGTCGCGATGGAAAATGGGCGGGCGCTGGGTTATTCCTTCTATGTCGTCGAGGACCGCAAGGGGTTAATAGGCGGGCTGCATGTGTCCCCGCAGTCTCCGCAGCTTGCGCTGGCGAGGCAATTATTGTCTGGCATGCTCGAGACGCTGCGGGCGATTCCGGGAATTGAGCGAATCGAAGCGCAGTTGATTCCCTTTGGCTGCGGATTCGAGGGGGTTCTGGCTGAGCTAGGCTTCCGCATTTACCCGCGGCAGTTCATGCTGCTCGACCTGGATCGGGCCACTCTCCCGGCAACACCGCTACTGGGGTCCGGGCCTGGTACTCGAGCGTTGGGACGACCGACAGTTCGCCGCGTGCGCCCGATTGATTCAGCTGGCCTATGCCAACCACACGGACGGCGAGATCAACGATCAATACCGCAGCGAATCGGGGGCCTTGAAGTTCCTCAAAAACATCGTGATCCTGCCGGGCTGCGGGCAGTTTCTTGCGCCAGCTTCTTTCGTGCTTCGCGCCCCACACAGCCACGAACTGGTGGGCGCGGTGCTGACGTCGACGGTCGCAAACTTGACCGGTCACACCACGCAGATCTGCGTGATGCCGGGTTACCAGCGGCATGGATTGGGCAGGCGGCTGATCGCGGCGACGATCTCCGCGCTGCGTGAGCGCGGCTACACGGCGCTCTCGCTCACGGTGACATCGAGCAACCTGAATGCGGTGAAGCTCTACGATAAGATCGGGTTTACGACGATCAAAACGTTTACCGCGGGAGTTTGGCTGCCGGGCGGTCATGGCTAGAACGATCGCGCAGCAGTCCCTTGAGCTCGGCCATGAATTCCCTGACGTCCTTGAAGTCCAAATAAACAGAGGCAAATCGCACGTAAGCGACTTTGTCGAGCCGCTTCAAACGTGACATGAGCAGCTCGCCGATTTCCGACGTGGTTCGTTCGCGCTGCGGCGCCTCGTGGACGAAGCGCTCGACTTCATCGACCAACGCCTCGAGCTTGGCGGTCGGCACGGGCCGTTTTTCGCAGGACTTCAGCAGGCCCTGGAGTATCTTTTGACGGTCGAACCGCTCCCTCCGGCCGTCTTTTTTGATGACCATGTAGGGGATCTCGTCGATTCTCTCGTAGGTGGTAAACCGGCGGCTGCACTTCAAGCATTCGCGCCGGCGGCGAATGAGATCGCCCGCCTTTCCCTCGCGGGAATCGATTACCTTGTCGTCGCCGAAAGCGCAAAACGGACATTTCACCGGGGGGTCACCGAGGGGGGCTCTCTTGAGTCACGTGCGTCTCGCACGCCCGACCGAGTCCGACCGGCTCACGCCAACCATCGGCACGTGTTCTCCGGACTCCTCGGCTCGCGTCTCAGCTTTGGCGAGTTTACGCAGCTCGCCCACTGGCAGGCCCTCATGAATCAGCAAGGGAACGCCCACTAGGGTCGATGCGGCAAATGTAACCAGCCAGAGCACCACGGCGATGGCGGCGGCCGGTTCCTGTTCTACTCCAAAGATCGTGGTCAGCGCAATGAAACTGGCGACCTGCGCGCCGCCGCCAATCCCTGGGAGCTGCAGGGTGGAACCGACGACCGTCACGGCCAGCAGCAACATGGCGCCGGGAAAATTGATAACCGAATCAGCGCTCAACGCCTGCCAGATCCACAGATAGATGAACGCTTCTAGCGCCCAAAGCCCCGGCCGTGTAGGCAACCGCTACAAAAAAATCAGACGCGCTGCGAATGGCTTGTAGGCCATCGCTGAACCCAGTGACGATCGTGGCGGCGTGTCCCCTCCACCTGCCGGCGGCGCGCCACAAGCAGAGGCGACGCTCGATGACCCCGGCGCCGTGAAGCCGGAAATAGCCCATCATTGCGCAGACCACCGCGAGTAGTCCCACAAATGCCCAGCCGCCCGCTCGCGCCTGGTCCAGCCAGTCGCTATTAGCTCCGGCATCGGAGAGGGCTTTCGGAAAAACCAGGAGGCTCAGACTGGCCAGGACCACCATGGCACCGAAATCAAAGAGCCGTTCGAGCACCCAGATGCCGAACATGCTCGAGACTGGCAGACGGCTCTTGCGCGCCAGAAGGAGTGGACGAATGGGTTCACCTGGGCGGCCGAGCACAAAAATGGCCGCATACCCCATGATCGTCCCGCTGAGTATGCCGGCAAGGGGAACGGTGTCGAAGCAACTCGAAAAGTGCTGCCAGCGGAGGGCTCGAATCAAGTACGTGCGCGTAGACGGCAACCAGCGAGAGGAGCAGGAGCCAGATGTTTGCCTGGCTCGACGCATGAGTGAAGTTTCGCCAGGTAAAATCGGCTAGATGGATCCGATGACGAGAGGTATAGGCCAGCGCGCCAAGCGCTGCAACAACAATGACAGCCAGCAATAGCCGGCGAAGATTGCCTCGCATTCGCTGGCGAGCGTAACCGCAGGCGCAGGGGGTGTCAAGGAAAGCGCCCTACATCAATTCACTTAGACGTAACTCTAGCGTTCGACGATACGGTCCAAAACGGAAAAAAAATCGGGATAGGAGATCGCCACGCAGTCGGCGTCGCGAATCACAGAGGGACTGTAAGCGTCCAGCGCGGCGATCGTAAATGCCATGGCCATGCGGTGATCGCCCGCGGGATCGATTTCAGCGCCGTGCAAACGGCCCGCCCCCTTCCCTTCCACTCGCAGCCCGTCGGGGCGTTCCTCGACCTGAGCGCCCATGTGTCGCAGATTCGCCGCGAGCACCGCAATGCGATCGCTCTCTTTGATGCGCAGCTCGGCCGCGTCGCGAATTTCGACGCCGTCGCTCAGTATAGGGGCCGAGCGCCGCCAACATCGGCAGCTCATCGATCAGTTGCGCGACGACTTCGCCCGAGAGCACGCCTCCCGTGAGCGGCGAATGCTGTATGCTCACGTCACCAACCAACTCCCCGGATTCGCCGTGCACGGAAACGATTTTGATCGCGGCGCCCCAGCCGCACAGCACGTCCAGCACAGCGGTGCGAGTGGGATTCAAGCCGACGTTGTGAACGATGAGATCGGATTCGGGAAGCACCAGTGCAGCAGCCAGAAAAAATGCCGCAGAAGAAAGATCACCCGGAATTGCGACTTTGCGAGGCTGAAGTGGCGCGCGACCGGTAATCGAGATCGTCCTTCCCTTCCGCCGTAGCAGGCGCCAAACTCGCTCAGCGCGACTTCGGTGTGGTCGCGCGTACGAACGGGTTCTTCGACAGAGGTCTCGCCTTCCGCAAACAGGCCCGCGAGCAAGACCGCCGACTTCACCTGAGCGCTGGCCACCGGCAAGGTGTAGTGAATGGCTCGCAGCGGCGTTCCCTGAATCTTCAGCGGTGCGAAATTATCGTCGCGGGCAGCGATGCGCGCACCCATACGCGTCAGCGGATCGATCACCCGCCGCATCGGCCTCTTGCGCAATGAGGCGTCGCCGGTGAGCGTCGAGTCAAACGATTGACCCGCGAGAATGCCGGTGATCAGGCGCATGGTCGTGCCGGAATTTTCGGCATCGAGAGCGCGGCGCGAACGGCGTAGCCCATCAAGGCCCGCACCAGTGATGGCCACCTGGCCGCGCTGGCCCCGGAGGAGCGCTCCACTCCCACGCCCAGACGCTCCAGGCAATTGAGCGTGCTCTGACAATCGGCTGCCGCCGCGTAACCTGTGATCTCGCTGCGGCCGTTTGCTAACGCCGCGAGCAATGCGTAGCGATGCGAGATGGATTTGTCGCCGGGAACTTCGACGAGCCCGGAAACCTTGCGCGCAGGAACGATGGTTCGCTTCGACACGCCCGGATTCTAGCATGCCGTAACGATTGCCCCAGAAACGCAGGGCAGCTGAACTAAGTGGAATACCTGCCGTCAGCAGGGCAACGGCGTTAGCTTGCCCAGGCAGGTGCCAGTCTTCGCAATCTGAGAATGGCAGGTAACTTTCCTCTTCTGGTAGACGTAAAATAGAAGGCGATGCAAGGAGGATGGCGATGCGAGCGCAAACGTTTTGACCCTGTTGGGCTGGCGGGCCTGCTGGCGATGGCAGCAGCGTGGGGGCGCTCTCAGCAACAGCCGCAACCCAGCAACAACCTCAGCAACCGTCGCTCCGCCGAATCACGATGGATCGATGCCCGGCATGGATATGGGCAATATGGATATGGGCCACGACGAACAAAACCAGGTGGAGTCGGGCGCCATGCACGCCATGCAGCCGGGCCATCACATGGACGGCCCGCACATGCACATGACCGCGCTTCGCCCGGTGCGCCTGGCGACGCGAGCGCGCGGAACAGATTGTTTCGGCCCTGCGGCAAACGATGGAAAAATACCGCGATTATCGAGTGGCGCTCGGCGACGGCTATCGAATTTTTCTGCCGAACTTGCCGCAAAGCGAATACCATTTCACGAATTACTGGAATGGCTTTCTCGAAGGGTTTACGTTCGACCCCGCGCGACCGACTTCATTGCTCTACAAGAAGACTCCCAGTGGCGGCTGGGAGTTGATCGGCGCGATGTACACCGCGCCGCGGACGGACACGCTCGATCAATTAAACGAGCGGGTTCCTCTCAGCATGGCCCAGTGGCACGCGCACATCAATCTCTGCTTGCCGAAGCGCGGCGGGCAGCGCACATGGACCTGGCAAAATTCGGCCTGTCGGGAACGATCGCGACAGCCCAAGCGTGCAAGGCGGCGGGCGGCCGCTTCTTTCCCCAGATATTCGGCTGGATGGTGCACGTCTACCCCTTCGATCCTCCGAACCAGATCTGGGCACAATAGGGGGCCGGCCGCGATGCGGGCCTGAGCGCTGTAACGCCTCTTTCGCCGGACCAGCGCGATTGATTCCCGCCAACGCTCCGAGTATGATCGGGAGGTTGCTCGACAGCGCGCCTTCAAGCCTCGGCGCACACGAGCGCGTTAACTCCCGTTACGTGGTGACAACCGATGAATCGTCGCCGACCAGCCCGAGGCGTAGGTTTTCCTTTCTGCTTCAACGTTTTGCGTTGCTCGCCGTGGCCTTCGCTCGTTGGCGTTTCCCTGGCTGCGGCTGACGGACCGGAAATAATTTCGCTCGATCAGGTCAAGCCGGGCATGACCGGCTATGCCTATACAATTTTTGCCGGCGACGAGATCGAGAGGTTTGACTTGGTGGTCATCGGCGTCCTGCCGAATCTGATCGGGCCCAAACAATCGATTATTCTGGTGCAATTGAAGGGGCCGAAGGTCGAGCACACGGGCGTCGTCGCCGGCATGAGCGGCAGCCCGGTCTATATCAACGGCAAACTAGTCGGAGCGGTCTCCCTAAAATTCGGTATGTTTGTGAAGGAACCTTTGGCTGGCGTCACGCCCATCGAAGGCATGCTCTCGCTGCCACCCAAAACCCGTCGCCGGCGCGAGGAACGGCCGTGGCGACTCGGAACCAGTGGCCCCCTCAGTGGATATTGCTAGATGGCGTCTGCGACGAATCCCGAGGCGGGGAACTCTCTGCGATTCCCGGTCCCTACGAGTGGGCCCATGCGGCCGGAATCACCGGAGGAGGCTTCCTCGAACCCATCGATACGCCGTTGGTCTTTCGGGTTTCGCTCCCGCGACCGTCCGGCAATATTACGGCCGATTGGGCGCAGTACGGGATGGTCTCACGCCAGGCGGCATACCGCGCCCAGCCTGACGACGCCAAGATCTTGCCTGGCGATATGGTCGGCATGGTGCTCGTGCAGGGCGATCTTTCGCTCGACGCAGCCTGCACGTGACGGCGGTGGTGCAGGATCGCGTTTATGTTTGCGGCCATCCGTTCCTGGGCATCGAGCGACCAACATGCCGATGGCGCGCGGCCGCGTCCTGACGACGCTGGCCTCGGATTTTGATTCGACGAAAATCGTAAACATGGGCGGCGTGATCGGAACGATCACGCAGGCCGCTTAACGGCAGTCATGGGCAGCATGGGCGCGTCACCAGCAATGATACCGGTGGACTTCTCCTCACCACCCAACGGCGAGAAAAAATACAGCATCGAAATGATCTCCGATCCCAAGCTCACGCCTCTGCTCGTGGGCCTGGTCTCGTTCAACGGTTTGACGCAAAATACGTCGTACGGCGAAGGGACCACGCTGCGATTGAGCGGCACATCCAAATCAAGGGACATTCCCCTGTTTCGCTCGACGAATATGTACGCTCCTACCGATCAGTTCGTGCCGGACGGAGCGTTCGTCGCTGCCAGCGTGCAATCGATTTTCCCGCGCATTTTCTCGAACCCTTACGAGACGCCGCAGATCGAACGCATATCGATCCGCCTTGATAGCGTGCCGGAACGGCGCATAGCCACAGTCGAGAGTGCGTGGTCGGAGATGAGCGGGGTCTTTCCGGGCGATCCGGTAGTGATCAAGGTCATGCTGCGGCCCTACCGGGGCGCGCCCTTCATTCGCGACGTGCCGATCACGATTCCGGCACAGGCGGCCCATGGCACCACTTTGCGGGTTCAGGTGAGCGATTCCGATTCTCTCAACCGGCTAGCGAACCTATTCACTGCTCAGGGGCGCCTGGGCGGGCTCGAGCAACTCATCACGCTCCTCAACCGCGAACGACACAATAACCCGCTTTACGTAACCTTCATGAAGCCGACGCCGACGTTGATGGTCGAGGACAAGGAGTTGCCCAACGCGCCCTTGTCGGAGATCAACGTGATGGATCAGCGGCGGCTGCCGGGCAATTCGGTCCTGCTACGCGAATCCTCGGCGGGGGAATGGTCAGTGCCGATGGACGAAGTCATTGCAGGCTCCGCGTCGGTGCTCATTAAGGTCAAGTAGATCGCAGTGAATCGTTTGCTCCCCTCGGCGCAGCTATCCTCGGCGCCGCGTTTCCCGGGAGCGGAACCCAGGGCCCCGGCGTGAGGAGCCTCATGCGCAAAATTAACAAAATCAAAATGAATGTACGAAACCCTTGGCAAAAAGTATTCCCGATGGGCGCAGTGCCCCCTCAAAGGCCTTGCTGCCGCGCTCGCGGGATCACAGCTATCTAATCCTGGCCGCTTGGGCTGCGCCGGTTTTCGCTGAACACACGCGCTTCTGGCGTCAATCGTCTTTCGAGGATTTCGATAGTGGCACCGCGCACGGCGTGGCGCTGCGCAGCGACGGCAAGATCGTCCTGGCGCCTAAATTCGCGCCGTTTGCCGATCCCAACCTCGCCTATCTTTGGGCGCTGCGGGTGGACTCCCAAAGGGAACCTTTACGCTGCGGGCGGCACCAACGCTAAAGTGCTGCGGATTGATCCAGCCGGGAAAATGACCACGGCCTTCGAGTCCGAAGAACTTACGGCACAAGCCCTGACGCTGGACAAGAACGATAATCTCTACGTAGCCACGTCGCCGGACGGCAAGGTCTACAAAGTCACGCCGAACGGGCAGAAGTCGGTTTTCTTCGATCCCAAGGCGAAATACACTCCGTGCATCCTCCGCGCTGGGAACGGATGGCACGCTCTACGTGGCCACCGGCGATGCGGGCAAAGATCTACGCAGTGAACGGCTGATGGAAAAGGGCGGGCGAATTCTACACCAGCACCGAAACCCACATTCGCGCCATCCTCTTCTCGACGGCAAGGGGAACCTTCTGGCGGGCACCGAACCGAATGGCCTGGTGCTGCGGATTCCGTTGGCTGCGGATCCCGCGGCGGCGGCTTCGAAGCGCGGGAGCGGCCAAAGCGGACGCCGCCAAGCGAGCTTCCGCCGGGGAGGCGTCTACGGACACTGCCGCAGCTCCGGTCAAATGTCCGTGAGGCGCTTACGTCATCTACGAAACCGCCAAGAAAGAAATCACGGCGTTGCTTCCCGATTCCGCGGGCAATCTTTACGTAGGCGCGATCGGTGACAAGCCCCCGTGGCGGAACGCCAGTGTTTCCCCAGAACGTGAGCAGCGGCGGCCAGGGCAGCAACCGGCCGGCGCCCCGCCTATACAAAACGGACAGAACGATTACGGTGACGATTACGGCAGGCGGGAAACCCGCAGCAACCCCACGGCGTTCTTGCCGTTCCTGTT
Organism: uncultured Acidobacteriota bacterium; assembly: GCA_963818345.1. Taxonomy (GTDB): domain Bacteria; phylum Acidobacteriota; class Terriglobia; order Acidiferrales; family UBA7541; genus Palsa-189. The sequence goes on from CAWFRX010000012.1 coordinate 30,396, forward strand.
TCTGACCTCCTCGTCCGTCTATCGCATCGCGGCAGACGGCGCGCCGGAGGAGATTTGGACCTCACGCGACGACAGCGTCTACGCACTGGGCCTTTCCGGAGACGGCAAACTTTTACTGGGAGTCGGCAATGAAGGCTTCGGTGATCGAACTGGGTTCCGTATCGCGTCTTCTCGCTGGCTGGCTAAGACGGCGTCCGAACAGGTGACCGGATTCGCGCGCGCCGCCAACGGCAAAGATTACGTCGCCACATCGAATCCAGCCAACGTGTTTTCGCTGGGTCCCGATCTCGAGTCTGAGGGCAGCT
>CAWFRX010000013.1:0-188726 GCA_963818345.1 uncultured Acidobacteriota bacterium
GGCAGCCGCCTGCTTCCGTTGGTTCACGCAGATAGCCGCGCCGCGCTTTGGGCTCTGACGCGCATATACAGCGCTCTACTCGTGCGCATCGAGCAGCGCGACTTTGACGTTTTTCCTCCCGAGTGCGCCTCACCGCGACCGAAAAGGCGGGGATTCTCCTGCGCGCGCGCCTGGGCTGGTGGTCGGAGGCGGATGTCCTCGAAGACCGTGATCGTGATCGGCGGCGGGCTGGCGGGACTTTCCTCCGCCGTCGCGCTGGCTGAGGCTGGTTTCCGCGTCCGACTTCTCGAACGGCGCCCTTTCCTGGGCGGCCGTGCTTCCTCGTATGTATTGCCCGGCGGCGAGCACGTCGACAACTGCCAGCACGTCACGCTGGGTTGCTGCACCAATCTGGACGATTTCTATCGCCGCGTCGGCGCCACCGGAAAGATCGCCATCTTCGACCGCCTGGTTTTTGTCGATCGCGAGGGGTGCCGCGTGGCCATGCAGGCTTCTTCGCTTCCACCTCCGCTCCACTTGGCGGCTTCCTTGGCTTTCTATCCTTCGCTCAGTTGGGCGGAGCTGCATGCGATCGGGCACGCCATGTTGGCCATCGCGTTTCGCGGCGGGCGGAACGCCGACGGAGATACCGCGGGCAAGAGCATGCTCGAATGGTTGCGCGCCCACGGCCAGTCGGAAGCGGCTATACGGCGCTTCTGGGGCGTCGTTCTGGTGAGTGCGCTCAACGAGGAGCTTGGCCGCATCGACGCGCGGTATGGCCTGGACGTTTTCTGGAAAGGGTTCTTAGCCAATCGCGCGGGTTACCGCCTGGGTATCCCCCGCGTTCCCCTGGGCGAACTCTACGACAATTGCCGCGCCGCTATCGAGCGCCAGGGAGGGGAAGTCGTGCTGCGCTCCCCAGTGCGCCGATTGCGTATCGCGGGCGATCGAGTGGTTGCGGCCGAAGCGGATGGCGGGCACGAGGAGACAGCCGACGCCTACCTTTTGGCGGTGCCACAAGACGCTGTCCTTGGATTGCTACCCGTGGAGTTGAGCCAGCGCGAGGCTATCTTTGCAAACCTGCGAAACCTGCGCACTTCGCCTATCACCAGCGCGCACCTGTGGTTCGATCGCGACGTGATGTCCGAGCCGTTCCTGATCCTGCTGGACCGCACCACCCAATGGATTTTCAACAAGTCTGGGCTGTACGGCGGGCCCGGCGATGGCTGTTACCTGCAATTGGTGATCAGTGCTTCGTACGATCTCGTGCCGCGGTCGCGTCAGGAAATCGTGGACCTGTGTCTGGCGGAGGTACGCGAGGTTTTGCCCGAGGCGCGTGCCGCGAAGCTGCTTAAGGCCACCGTGATCAAGGAAACGGCAGCAACATTTTCGCCTGAACCCGGCTCCGACCGCTGGCGTCCTTCTCAGCGAACGCCTATACCGAACCTGTTCTTGGCCGGCGATTGGACCGCAACGGGCTGGCCCGCGACGATGGAGGGAGCCGTGCGCAGCGGCTATCTCGCGGCGCAGGAGATTTTGGCTGACGCGGGTGCGCCGACGCGCTTGCTGCAGCCGGACTTGCCCGCCGAGGGGCTTGCCGCCTGGCTGTCGCGCGGAATTGCCTGAGGGCGGAAGTTGAAAAAAGGCATTTGTGAGGCCCTTCCCAAGCGACGATCCCACAGGCCTTCGCCATTCTTCGGCCGGTATCCCTGACTCGGGTCGCTCCGCAAAAGCAGACGTCCGACGCGGTGATTTGTGCGGACATCTCACACACGACCGATACGAACCAACAATTTAGTTGAACAGGAATGCCCCCCGGGTGTATAAGCGCGCCTATCTCAGGGGGTGCGAAACGAAATTCCTGCTTGCTCGCTCCGGCTAATTGTTCAGGTAAATGTCAGAAGAGTATACGGCATTCCAGTCTTTCCTATCGCTCGGGGAATTGGCGGGTATGAAGGATTGTGAGCAACGAAGTCCAGCGCCTGATTGCGTTTCATAATTCTTGTTGACGTGCGGTCGTTATCTTTGATATGCAGCACGCAGGTCCGGGGTGGCTTCACCAAAAATCTAAGTTTCTTGGGGGAGGGTGGCGTGAGTTCTTTCAGATCCCTTTGTAGGATTTCCCTTGGTGCCAGCTTCTCGAAGCGGATCGGGGCGCTCGGCCTCGTTCTCTCGCTGTCCCTCGTCTGTCAGCCTCTCTTCTCGCAAACCAACTTAGGCCGCATTTTCGGCGGCGTCACGGATCAATCTGGCGGCGTCATTGCCGGCGCCAAGGTGACCGTAACGGACGTAGAGAGAGGCATTACTCAAACTTTGACCACCGACGCGGCGGGAGAGTACAACGCTACGAACCTGACCCCCGGGATGTACGAAATCCGGGCGGAGAGCACGGGTTTCCAGTCGGTCAACCGCCAAAACGTGGATGTGTTGGTCGGCCAGGAGCTTCGCGTCGATTTTACCCTGCAGCCGGGTGCGCAGACTCAGACGATCACCATCACCGAAGCGGTGCCGCTGGTCAATACGACCAGCGCCACAATGAGTTCAACGATCGAAAACCTGGATATTAACGAGTTGCCGATTAATGGCCGAAACTTCCAGAGCGTGACCGACCTTCGTCCGGGAATACAGACGACTCCGGGTGGCGGAACGGACGCACGCTCCGCCAATGGTCAGAGAACGGAGAGCAATATCTGGCTGCTTGACGGTCTTTTCAACAAAGGCACCTATGGCGGCAACAGCGTCATCGGAGGGGGCAACCTGGCAGGCGAAGGGGCGACGCTTGTGCCCTTGGACACGATTCAAGACATCACCTTCATTGAAGATCCCAAAGCGGAATACGGTTGGGGGTCGGGCGCTATCGTCAACCTGGGCTTTAAGTCGGGAACGAACGCCATCCATGGCACAGCGTACGCGTATGGGCGGTTCTCCGCATTGGAGGCCAGAAACCCCTTCGCCACGGTGAATCCGGGCACGGACCTCGAACAGTTTGGCAATAGCCTTGGCGGCCCGATCAAGAAGGATAAGATTTTTTTCTTCGGGGGCTACGAGGGTAAGCGCGTAACATCATCGACCACCTCTACGGATACAGAGCCGACGACTGCTTCGCTCGTGACTACTGCTGCGCCAACCGGGAACTCCACGGCTAGCTTCCCGGACGCTATTGCCGCCCTGGAGGCCCCTGCCGTTGGTTACTGTAACCCCGCTGCGGCCGGTTGCACCAGGCCGCTGAGTCAGCTGAGCTTGAATCTTGCAGGTTGTACCCTCCCTGCGGGCCTGACTGGGGCGGCGACCTGCAATGCGGCCAACGGCCTGTTCAATGATGGAGCAGCCTCAACGTCCTCGTTTCCTGTTCAAGTTCCCAACTTCCAGCATACCGACAACTTTCTCATAAAGATTGACGACCATTTGAGCGATAAGAATTCTTTGCACGGCGAGTATTTCTTTGGCACCGGCCAGACCTATTCCAATGTTGGCAGCCCCGTCCAGACTTGGTGGGGATCGACCACACCCGTACGAGGGCAGGGCGTCACCGTCGTTGACGTATGGACTCCCAATTCCAGTTGGGTTAATGAAGCCAGAGGCGGCTGGCACGACTATAACCAAGTGATCGGGATCGGAGAGTGCGCCAACGAAGGCTTAGGCACAAGCACGTCACCCGACAACGGGAAATCGGGTCTTGTGGCTGGCTCGCCCAACTATGTGAGCGCATTTGGCCTGGTCACAGGGACCCCACAGCCGTGCGCTTTCCCGTTTCTCACGATTAGCGGTTTTACTGGTCTGGGGGGTGAAGCACGAGGTTACGAACCCAGACGCGAGAATGCCGCCAAGTTCGAAGACGCTGTCTCGTACACGCGCGGCAAGCATTCGTTCAAGTTCGGCATCGAGTATCGTGACAGCTACCTCACTGGCGGCGCTCACGGCGATTCGCAGGGGGTGATTAACTTCGGAGGCAGCGGTGCTACCGCTGCTGGCCTCGGCACCACCGGCACGGCACTGGAATATTTCCTGGCGGGCGTCCAGAACCAGGACATGCTCCTGATTGGAAGCCCCGAGACGACCACCGTCCAGCATTTCTGGGCGGGCTTTGCTCAAGACGATTGGCGGCTCACTCCGAAAGTGACCGTAAACCTCGGGGTGCGATACGAGTACCGTTCGCCGCTTTCCGAAGTACACAACCTCTATGGTGATTTCGTTGGCAGCCTTACCAACCCGTCGGCCTTCCCCGTTTCAGGGCTCGCGCAAACGGGTGTCACACCCGGGTTTTCGCAGCCCTGGCACCCCGATTACGCAGATGTGGGGCCGCGAGTGGGCTTCGCCTGGGATTTGACGGGAAGTGGCAAGACGGTGGTCCGGGCGGGGTCCGGCTGGATGTATGATTACGAGGCACTTAGCGGGATTCTGGGCCAGGGGATTTCTCCGAACAGCACCCCCACGGCGACTCCTTTCTATAATACGAATGGCGTGCAAGTGCCTGGTCCCCAAGGCGGCACCACCACCACGGCCGTCGTTACGTACTCCGCTGGTTCTCTTCCGTGGGCGGCTGGCACTCCCATCTTCAACTCCAGCGGTTTGTTAGCGTGCGGAGAAGGGGAGGCGTCCGGCGTCACTGCACCTGCGGGCTTTAAAACCTCTCCGGCGGAATGCGGCGTGGGGGGATTCGACCCCAACGCTATGAAAGAGCCGCTTGTTTACTACTACAATGCGGACGTCCAACGTTCGTTTCGGGGTAACATTTTCCTTGACGTGGCCTATGTAGGAAACCACGCCATCCGGTTAATTCAGGAACAGAACATCAACCAACCGACGCCGGGTTACGCCAACAGTTCACCTTTCGCTGCCGGCGCTTTGGCCAGTAGCGCATACATCGAGCAAGTGCGGCAGCCCTATTACAGCCTCTACCCCTGGGTCGGTGCGATCCGGTGGGACTCCAACGTCGACAGCCAGCGATACAACGCGTTGCAAGTGACCGTGACGAAGAGGGCTGCCCACGGTTTTAATTTCACGGGCACTTACGTCTTATCCCAGCAGTGCGACGTCGCGATTGGAGAGTTCACCGCAAGCACCGTGCAGGACAACTACGATCGGAAGGCAGACTACGCTTGCGGCGACAGCGCTCACGGTGGTCGCTTCACCTTTACGATGACCTGGGAGATCCCCGGGCCTGAAGGCCACCTTCAAATGCTGCACGGCTGGCGATTCAACAACATTGTCTACATCTTGGGCCGGCTGCCATTCAACCCCGTCGATACCACGGACGACACGAGCGGAACTGGCGTCAAGCTGGATCGTTGGACGCTCGTTGGGAACCCGCATGCGTTTGACTGGAGTCATCTCCCGAGTGGGGGGCAGGGCGGGTTTCCTTGTTATGGTATTACCGGTAGCACCTTCGGCAAGACTTCCAATTGTGCCGCAACAACCGTGACAGGGCTGCCGGCGGCATGTATAAGCGCGGCGGCGGCTGAGCCAGTGAATTCAACTCTAAACTTGGGAACGACGCCGTCGACATCGGGCCTACCGAGCGGAGCGCCAGCCACGGCGCCAGACAGCGGGCTCTACAACCTGTATAAGTACGGCTGCTACGAATTGGACAACGCGGTCATGGTGCCTCCGGCTCAGGGAACGTACGGGAATATGGCCAAGAATACGATTTTCGGCATACCCCAGAGAGAGTGGGATTCGTCCTTGAGCAAGGATTGGAAACTCACCGAACGCTTTTAGCACGCAGTTCCGGATCGAGGTATACAACTTGCCCAACACCACCCATTACGCACTTGCTGCGGCCAACATGAACCTTGGCGCCCCGAGCACGTTCGGCAAATCCCAGGCAACCCTTAATTTGGGGGGCATCTCTATTTCGGCGGGCGCTCAGCGCGAAGCGCAGCTGGCCCTGAAGCTGATTTTCTGATCACCAGAGACGCTCATAAGCATACTGCTTGACGGGTCTCGCCGCAGGGATTGAATACAGGTGCCTGCGGGGAAGTACCTCAAGGCCACGATAATCCAGGAAAAGGCCTCGACATTTTCGCCTTAGCCTGATTTCGACACTGGGCGTCTTTCTTCATCGAATATGCCTGCCACCTGGCACTCCAACGACGCCTCGGTGCGTGCGGTCGAGGGAACGCCTGAGTTCCGTCGAAATCGTGCCGTAGGGCGATCTTTTAGCAAACTCCCACGCATCCAATTGCGGTGGGGCTTCGGGGAGCTCTTGGAATCGATCCTCGACGAGCCTGGAAGGAAACTAATGAGGAATTTAGTGCTTGTAGCTTTGTTGGTCGCGGTATGGCCGCTTTCTGGCGGAAAGACGTATCACTTAACGGCAGATCGCAGCGTTCCCGGAGCGAACGGCACCGTGACAGTCAAAGTCGACAAAAATAATCAAAACGCCGAGTTCGAAGTAAAGGTGAAAAGTCTGGCACGGCCGACAGACCTAACGCCGCCTGAAAACGTCTATGTCGTTTGGGTCCGCTCCCGAAGCGGCACCATCGAAAAAGCGGGGGCGATTCATGTCAGCAAAGATCTGACCGGGGAATTAAGGGCAACAACCACCGCTAAGAACTTCGATATCTTCATCACTGCGGAGCAGAGCGACAGCGTGACCGAGCCTTCCGAATTAGAGCTATTGCAGGCGCACGTCGACGTTTGATGCTTATGCGACAGGGGGGTGCCCTCGTTAGAACCGGTGTCGAGCGGGGCTGCGTGACCGCGCGGTTGCGCCCGTCGGGACCGACGCTGAACACGGCGGTTTGTTAAGCCTACCTGACCGCAAACCGGCGAACTTGATACTTTCGCCACACAGGCTTATGCGCGGGCTGTGTTTGCGGGGCTGAGTCGCATCCGATAGAATAGCGACTTCAGCTCCGACATACATGGACGACGTACAGGCAGCTCATGCACTCGCGTACGACGACGAAGACGAATACCGGCCGGAATCCAAACCCGTGCCGGAACCAGCGGCGTGGCGCGACGGCAGCGTCGCGCATAGGCATTCATACCTCGATCGCCGGGGACATTACGTGCGTCGCTGGAATCCGCTCGAAAGCTCGGTTGCAACGCGCTGCAGATTTTCTCCGCCAGTCCGCGCATGTGGCCGCGCGCCGGTTCGCGCATCGCCGAGGCCGATGCGGCGCGATTTCGCGCGCGGCGCGAGGAATTGGGCTGGGGCCGCTGGTTATCCACGCGAATTATCTGATCAATCTGGCATCGTCCGATCCGGTGTTGCGCATGCGTTCGATTCAGGCGTTTCACGACGAGATGGTGCGCGCCACGGCGCTCGGCGCGGATTTTCTGGTGGTGCATCCGGGGTCGGCGTTTGGGGCGGCGCCAGCGGAGGCGATTCGCGCCGTGGCGCAAGGACTGCGCCAAGCCGCGCGCGGGATTCGTTTTGCTGGCGGCGTCCGCGGTGTTGGCCTCGCAAGCGCTGACGGCGAGGGCCATCCTCGCCCAGGCGGGCTGCGTGTGCTACTCGAGAATACGGCGGGCATGGGTTCGGCGGTGGGCGCCCGTTTCGAGGATTTGCGCGCGATTCTGGATCAGGCGACCGGATTTGCCCCTGGGGGTTTGCCTGGACACGGCGCACGCGTTCGAAGCCGGCTACGAGATTCACACCGAGGCGGGGCTCGACGCAAACCATCGCTGACTCTCGATCGCATGGTAGGGCTGGAGCGCGTCGCCGTCGTGCACGTCAACGATTCGAAGACGCAGTTCGGTTCGCGCGTGGACCGGCACGAGCATATCGGGCGAGGCAGATCGGGCTGGAAGCGTTTCGCCGCATCCTGACGCATCCGCGGCTTGCCGCGGGCGGCCCTGACGGGCTCGCCGGTCGCGCTTTCATCCTGGAGACGCCGATCGATGCGCCGGGCGATGACCGGCCGCAACGTGCGCGCGGTGTGGGAATTGGCGGGCTTCGAGCGTGAAGCAGGCGCCGCACGCCGAGAATGGCTTCAGCATGTTGCGCGCGCGAGGGCGTACGGCAGGCGCGGCGACGGCGCGAAGAAAAAGTCGCCGCCAACGAAGCCGTGCGAAAACGAATGAAGAAGGCACGAAGTACGAAGTCGAGAGGCTCCAAATCGAAAGGCCATCGAGAGGAAAGTTCCAGCCTTGGCCGAATACGACCCGCAAGCGATCGAGCAGAAGTGGCAGCAGGAGTGGGACGGAAGGGCGCGTTTCGCGCCGAGGCCGATCCCGCGCGGCCGAAATACTACCTGCTCGAAATGCTGCCGTATCCCTCGGGCACGCTGCACATGGGCCACATGCGCAATTACACCATCGGCGACGCCGTGGCGCGTTACCGGCGGATGCGCGGCTTCAACGTGCTGCATCCGATCGGCTGGGACGCCTTCGGTCTGCCCGCGGAAAATGCCGCGATCAAGCGCGGTATTGCGCCCCGCGAATGGACCAACGCCAACATCGCGCAGATGAAATCGGTTTGCCGGCGATTCGGATTCAGCTACGACTGGCGGCGCGAGATTTCCACCTGCGAGCCGGAATATTACCGCTGGAATCAGTGGTTCTTCCTGCGCATGCTGGAACGCGGCCTGGCCTACCGCAAGCGCAGCGTGGTGAACTGGTGTCCGAAGTGCCAGACCGTGCTGGCCAACGAGCAGGTGGTCGACGGCTGCTGCTGGCAGCACGACGACACGCACGTCGAGGCCAAAGAGATCGAGCAGTGGTTCCTGCGCACCACGCAGTACGCGGACGCGCTGCTGGACGACATGAGCGAGCTCGAGGGCAGTTGGCCCGAGCGCGTGCTGGTCATGCAGCGCAACTGGATCGGCAAGTCGCGGGGCACGCGCGTGCAAGTTTCCGATCGAGGGTGCGGAGCCAGGCGCATTGAGATCTTCACCACGCGCGTGGACACGATCTTCGGCGTGTCCGCGGTCTTTCTTTCGCCGGCGCACCCGCTGCTTCCCGGCCTTTTTGCCGGGCGGCCGGGCGCAGGCAAAAGATGGAAGAGGCCTGGAACCGGCTGCGCCAGCAGATCCTGCGTGGTGCGGACCTGGGCACGGCCGAGAAGGAGGGCTTTTTTACTGGGCGCTTTGCGACGAATCCGTTTTCCGGCGAGAGCGTGCCGATCTGGGTGGCGAATTTCGTGCTGGCCGAGTACGGCACGGGCGCGGTCATGGCCGTGCCTGCGCACGATGAGCGGGACTTCGAATTCGCGCGGAAATACCAGATGCCGTTTCGCGTGGTCATTCAGCCCGATAGCGGCGCGGCGCTCGTCGCTGATCGGATGACCGAGGCCTTTACGGAATACGGCCGCTTGGTGGATTCCGGGCCATACAGCGGGCTTTCCAGCAAGCAGGCCCAGGAAAAAATGGCGGCCGACGCCAAGGCCAAAGGGATCGGCCAGAGCGGAGACTACCTACCGGCTGAAGGACTGGGGCATTTCGCGGCAGCGCTATTGGGGCACGCCGATCCCCGTGATTTATTGCCCCAACGATGGCATCGTGCCGGTGCCGGACGATCAATTGCCGGTGCGGCTGCCGGAGAATGTGCAGCTCACCGGGCAGGGCCAGTCGCCGCTGGCGAGCGTGCCGGAGTTTCTGAATACGACATGCCCGAAGTGCGGCGGCCCGGCCAAGCGCGAGACGGACACGATGGACACGTTCATCGATTCGTCGTGGTATTTCTTCCGCTACACGGATCCGCACAACGATCGCGCGCCATTCGATCCGGCAGCGGCGAGCTACTGGTTTCCCGATCGACCAGTACATAGGCGGCATCGAGCACGCCATTCTGCATCTGATCTACTCGCGGTTCTTTTGCAAGGTTATGCGCGATCTTGGGGCTGGTCGATCTGCGCGAGCCGGTCCGGCGCCTGTTTTCGCAGGGCATGGTGCTGAAGGACGGCGTGAAGATGTCGAAGTCCAAAGGCAATCTGGTCGGCGCCATCGACATGGCCGAGAAATACGGCTGCGATACCGCGCGGATGTACACGCTGTTTGCCGCGCCGCCGGAAAAAGATCTGGAGTGGAGCGAGCAGGGAATTGAGGGCTGCGCGCGGTTTCTGAACCGCGTGTTCCGGCTGGTGGATCGGCACTGCCGCAGCGCTTGCGACCGTCTCGACCGCTAGCCTAGAGCGCGGCGGCTTCCTGAGCCAACGCGCAAAAGAAAAAGCGCTGCGCCGCAAGACGCATCAGACGCTTGCGGCGGGTGACGCAGGATTTCGAAGCGCGCTGGCACTTCAATACTTCGGTGGCGCTGATCATGGAGCTGGTGAACGCCTTGCAGGCTGCGGAGCCGCTCGATGCAGGACGCGCGACCGGAGGTGGTGAAGGAAGCGCTCGAATCTATGACGCTGATGCTGGCGCCGATGGCGCCGCATCTGGCGGAAGAGCTGTGGCAGATGCTCGGGCACAGCGACGCAGTTGAGCAGCGCCCGCTGGCCCGAATACGTCCCGCAACTCGCCGCGGAAGAGCAGGTCGAGATCGTGTTCCAGATTAACGGGCGTGTCCGCGGAAAGCTGAGCGTCGATAGCGGGCTCGGCGAGAAGCGAGTTGATGGAGTTGGCCATGGCCGATGAACGGATCGGGCCGTTGCTGCGCAGCAGCCAGATGGTCAAACGCGTTTTCGTGCCCAATAAGTTGGTGAACATTGTTGTGCGCTAGGTTTTACGCGAACACTCGGTGGAATTCCGAAATGTTGGATCAAGCGGGTTGCGCGATCGCAACGAAGACAACATCCTGGGGCCTTTGCCGATGAGCGGGCTTTTCCGATGAGCGAACAGGGCGGTATTGTCGTCCTCGATTTTGGCGGGCAGTACACGCAGCTGATTGCGCGCCGCATTCGCGAGCAGAAGGTCTTTTCCGCGATTCTGCCTTGCAACGCCTCGCTCGCTCAGATTCGCAAGTTCGAGCCTGCGGGCATCGTGCTTGTCGGGTGGGCCGTGTTCGGTGTACGACCCGGGTGCGCCCGCATGCGATCCAGCCGTGCTTTCCCTGGGCGTTCCGGTGCTGGGCATTTGCTACGGCCTGCAGTGGATCGCGCACACGCTGGGCGGACGCGTGCAGCGCGCCGAGCGCCGCGAGTACGGCCCCGCGGACCTGGAATTGCGCGACGGCTCGCCACTTTTCGCCGGCTTTCCGAAGCGGCTGAAGATCTGGATGAGCCACGGCGACAACGTGCTGGAGCTGCCGCCGGGTTTTCATCTCACCGGCGCGACAGGCAATTCGCTATCCGCGGCCGAGGATCCACCGCGCCGCATTTTCGCCGTGCAGTTTCATCCCGAAGTGCGGCACACCGAGCGCGGCACCGAGATCCTGCGCAATTTTGTCGTGAGGCATTTGCGGCGCGCAGCCCGAATTGGAGCGGCGCGTCCTTCATCGCCGAGACCGTGGAAGCCATCCGCAAGCAAGTGGGGCAGGAACGCGCGCTCTGTGCGCTCAGCGGAGGCGTGGACTCCGCCGTCGCGGCGGCGCTGGTGCATCGCGCCATCGGCGACCGGCTGACCAATGTTTTCGTGGACAACGGCGTGCTTCGCAAGGACGAATTTCAGGAGACCATCGAGCTGCTGGAACAGCGCGTGGGTCTGAAGGTGATCGGCGTGGACGCGGCGCGAGCGTTTCCTGGCGCGGCTCAAGGGCGTCACCGACCCGGAGGAGAAGCGCAAGCGTATCGGGGCGGAGTTCATTGCCGTATTTGCCGACGAGGCCCGAGAACTGCGCCGATCTTGGTGGGATGCGCTTTCTGGTGCAGGGCACCCTCTATCCCGACGTCATCGAATCGGTCGCGGTCCGAGGCCCCTCGGCGACCATTAAGTCGCATCATAACGTCGGGGGGCTGCCGCCGGATCTGCCGTTCGAGCTGGTCGAGCCGCTGCGCGAGCTATTCAAGGACGAGGTGCGGAGCATCGGGCGCGAGCTTGGTTTGCCGGAGGAGATGCTGACCAAGCATCCGTTTCCGGGGCCGGGCTTGGCGGTGCGCATTCTGGGCGAAGTGGAACCCGAGGGCCTGCGCACATTGCGCGACGCGGATGCCATCGTCGTGGAAGAGATTCGTCGCGCCGGGCTCTACGAGAAAACCTGGCAGGCCTTTGCCGTGTTGTTGCCGGTGCACAGCGTCGGCGTCATGGGCGACGAGCGAAGCTATGGAAAGGCAATCGCGGTACGCGTGGTGGAATCGGAGGACGCCATGACTGCGGACTGGGCGCGGTTGCCCGCCGAGGTGCTGGAGCGCATCTCGACCCGAATCGTAAACGAAGTAGCCGGCGTGAACAGAGTGGTGTACGACATCAGCTCGAAGCCGCCCAGCACAATCGAATGGGAATGAGGCGAACGAAATGACGAAGAACGGACGGCGCATACTCGCAGGCCGCCTAGATTAAAGGCACCAGTAACTCGGCTAGCGAATGTGGTTACCGGCTGGCCATCTTCTGCGCCATGTACAGCAGGAGGCGCCGATCGCCTTCGTCGATACCGCCGAGCAGCCTGCGGAAAATGGTCAGGAAGCGCGCTTCTTTTCCGGAGGTGCCCCAGGCTATCTCGTCTGCCGTCTTACGTTTGGGAAGGTTTGGCAACTCGGGAGGCTCCTCGCCGTCGTAGAATAGCTGATAGAGCGGCACTTCGAGGGCCCGAGCCAGTTTCTCCAGCGTCTCGATGGCCGGTACGGTATGGCCATTCTCGACGCGTGAAATGTAGCATCGGAGGAGACCAGTGCGCTTCTCGATATCTCCCTGGGAGAGTTTCTTTTCCTCGCGCAATGCGCGCAAACGGTCGCCGATAATCATGTGGCGCATTATTTCATTGGGTCATGCCTTGCGCAAGCGAAATGTAGCGGGCCAAGCGCGTATAATTCTGAAACCAAATGGTCATGAGCAGCGTCCCTAAAGCGAGGGAAGAGAGCAGGCCGGCGGCAAGCGGCCGTGCTGGCGCCCCGGATCCGGAGCTGGAGCGTCAACTGGTGCGGCGAGCCCAGGCCGGGGATCAGCTCCGCGTACGAGGATCTGGTGCGAATGCACCAGCAGCGCTTGCTGACCGTTGTGGGCGGCATTTTGCGGCGCAGCGAAGATGTCGAGGACGTCGCCCAACAGGCATTGGTCAAGGCTTATGTCTCGCTAAAGCGGTTCGACCAGCGGGCGGCTTTCGGTACTTGGCTGTACAAGATTGCCGTAAATGAGTGTTGGGATTATTTCCGCAAGAAAAAGGTTCGGCGCTTGGTCTACGAGGCGGATCTGAGCGAGGAACAAATTGAGCACCTGGAGTCGCTGCCCGAGCACACCGGGGGTGCTCTGAAGCTGGGTCAGGACGCTCAAACGCGAACCGAACAGCGCGACTTGCTCGACCAATTACTGCGGGAACTCGAGGTCGAGGATCGGACCATGCTGGTCATGAAGGAGGTCGGGGGCTTCACCGTGGAGGAGATTGGCGAGACCCTGGCCTTGAACGTGAACACGGTTAAGGTCCGGCTGTTCCGGGCTCGGGCGAGACTCGTTGAGATTTATCGGCGTCGGCTGAAGCATCGCCGAACATCGCGTTCTCCGAAGGTTGCACCAGAGGGAGCACCGTAGGGAGGAGGTCCACTGTGAACGACGGAATGGATCAGGGGATGAGCTGTCAGGGCTGTCGTGATCGGATGGAAGACTGCCTAGTAGACGGGGTGCTGCATGTGGATGCACAACTCGAGCTAGCCGCTCATCTCCGGAAGTGTGCCGCTTGTCGCGAGGCGTTCGACGCCGCGCAGCTAGCGGGTGCTATCGTGCGAAGCGCTTGTGAGCCGCCCCCTCAGGTTTCGGGAGCGTTCGTCACGCGAGTGATGGCGGCGATTCGCGATCAGGACGACCGGCGCACCGCGGCTGGGGCCTTCTGGCGGCCCATTGAACACTTGGCATCACGGTTTGCGATGGCGGCTTCGGTTCTACTTCTTGCGGCGTCAGTCTATCTCGTCGAATTCGCGCCACCCTTCCCTGTGCCGCCGGTAAATCCGCAGACGGAGGTCGGCGCCCTGATACCGGATCCTCCGGCGCAACCCTCGAATCAAGATGAAGTCTTGATGTCACTGGTGGAGATGGAAAATGGATATTAGCGCGCCTAACCGCAAAGCGGTAGCGCTGCTCTTCCTGGTATTTGTCCTGGGGATTGCTTTAGGGGCCGTCGGCCTTACAGTGGTGAACCGCCGCGTCTTCGGTGCGCGTCTGCGCCCGATCGGGGCCGGCCCGGGGCCCGATCAGACGCGTCCTGTCGTCCGTTTGACGCACGACCTGAGTCTCACGCCGGACCAAACCAAGCAAGTATCCGTCATCCTCAATGATATGCAGTCCAAGTACGACGCAATTCGGGTGCAAACGACCCCGCAGTTCGAGCAGGTCCGTCAAACAGGACGCGAACAGATCCGGGAACTTCTCACGCCCGAGCAGCAGCCGAAGTTCGAGGAGTTTCTGCAGCGAATCGACGAGGATCGCAAGCGGCGTGGCGTTCGCTGACCTCCCGCCCGCTTGAACCCTACCGCAGAGCAGAGCGCCGCTAAGAAAATCATAGAGCTAGTGTGAAGCGCCGAGAGGCCTCAGAAGGGGATATCCTCGTCGGATACTTCTGGAGACGGCGGTTCTTCGGGACCGGCAGGCGCCTGATGAAGGTCGACCTCACCGCCACCACCTGCAGCGCCAGAAGCAGCCGAGTCGCCGCGGCCTCCCAGCATGCGGAAATTGTTGGCGACGATCTCAACCGTTGTGCGCTTCTGGCCTTCTCGGTCGTCCCATTGGCGGGTCTGAATGCGGCCTTCGAGGAAGATCAGCGATCCCTTGCGAAGATACTGTTGGGCGATCTCCGCCTGTTTGCCCCAAACCACGATGCGGTGCCATTCCGTGCGCTTTTGTCGTTCGCCCGCGCGATCTTTATACGTCTCGTCGGTGGCCATCGTAAAATTGCAGACGGCCTGTCCGCCTGAGGTGTAACGCGTCTCAGGATCGCGTCCCAGCCGGCCGACGAGAATTGCTTTATTCACTGACATGTGGAACCTCGCGGCGGGGAAGATAGCATGTCACTGGGACAGGGTGCAAATCGGCAGGTCAAAGCTCAACACAAAACATTCTAGCGCGCGTTCGTTTTTTCGCTACCGGCAATGGCGCGACAGGGATCAGAACGCCCTAGGCTGTTTCGCCGAGGTCTTTCAGCTTGGCTCGGGCCCGGCGTTCTTCGTCCGTGCCCGGGTACTGCTTGACGACCAGACGCAGTTCGCGCACGCCCGTCGCTTTCTCACCCAGCTGAATCAGAGCAAGCCCCCTTTTGAGATGCGCCGGGGCCAGTTTGAAACTCTTGGGGTAATTTTCGATCACCTTGCCGTAGGCGTCCACCGCCTTCTGATATTGTTCCTGTGCGAAGGCGATCTCGCCGATATAAAACTCCGCGTTCGAAGCCAGGTCCGTGTCGGAAAAATACTTGAGATAGTCCTGAAACTCCTGGCCAGCCAAGTCGTATTTATGGCCGTTTAAGTCGCGCAGACCGTTCGAGTACAGCAGGTCGGAGGAGGGAATCGGCGTGGATGCAGCGGGGGCGCTGGGAGGCATCGATCCCGGCGCAGATGGCACCGCAAGGGCGGCCCCAGGAGGCGCTAGCGTACCGCCGGGCGCGCCAGTCGGCGCTGCATTAGTCGGCGGTGCCGAGCTGGCAAGTTTGGCGTCAATGCTCTGAATCGCGTTCTGGGCGTCGGTAAGTTGCTGGTTCAGCTTGCCCATTCGTGCCAGTAGTTCCTGCAGATTGTCAGAGACACCTTGCACCTGTGTGGACATCGAATCCAGACGCGCGCCTGAGGTGGCCTGCATGTCTTGGACGGTCTTCTGCAAGTTGCCCATGGTTCCGCTCAGCTTGTTCACAGAATCGAGGGACTGCTCAATCAGGGTCTTTTCGACCGCCTCGTTTTGAGTGATCGTCGTCTGCAAGGTTTGCTGACCCTGAATAACCTGGTTCACGCTCTGCTGCAATTCAACGATCTCGCGAGCCACCGCGCCGACCGGTGTAGGTCCCAGTAGCGCGCTGCCTACTGCGCCCCCCAGCATCGCCACTCCGAAATAAATAATCCATCGTTTCTGCATGCTGGTCCCTCCTTCCTGATTGGATGCCATACGGCCCCCTTATAGTATGCCCAAAAATCGCCAATCGAGGCAAAGTAGGAGCCGTCTCGGCGCCATCCTTTGCCTCAACCGCGTGCTGCTGGCCAGCCTGTCGCGATACGACTTACTTTGCCATCACGAAATGCGCGCGGCGGTTCTGCTGCCAGCACGCGTCGTTGTGGTCCATGCAGAAGGGCCGTTCCTTGCCGTAGCTGACCGTCTGCATGCGGTCGGCCGGCACGCCCAGTGAAACCAGGAAGTCCTTGGCGGCTTGAGCGCGACGGTCCCCGAGCGCAAGGTTGTATTCGGTGGAACCGCGCTCATCGCAGTGGCCTTCGATGTTGACCTTGATCTGCGGATACGAGCGCAGGAACTGAGCTGTCTTCGAAAGCGCGTCGCGCGCGTCGCCGCGGATGTCGGCTTTGTCCAGATCGAAGAAAGCGTCCTGCACTTCGCGGGTGAACAGTTCATCCATCGACGGTTCGGCAGCGGCTGGGCGGTGGGGGCACCGCCGTAACCGTGACGTGCACGCTGGCGTCGGCTGAGCCGCCCGGGCCGGTTGCAGTAATGGTGTACGTGGCTGAGTCCGTCGGCGTCGCTGGCATCGAGCCTTGTGGCGCAACGCTCCCGAGGCCCGGCGTGAGATTCAGCGAGGTTGCATTCGTGGAAGACCAAGTCAAAGTCGTGGACTGACCTCGCTGCACGACGAGCGGTGCCGCTTGCAAAGTCACCGTGGGTTGTGCCGGTGGCGGTGGTGCCGTGGGTGGCGGGGCCGGTGGCGCGGGTACCGCCGCCGCCTGATGCTTACACCCGGCAACGACCGTCACAAGCGCCAGCAGGCTGAGTAGGATGACGCTTCCGAGTGAACGAGTCCGCATTTCACAATCCTCCTTAAGATCGTTGAGCCTTCGTTTTCCTGCACCAATAGATTTGAAACAACCGCTTGTTGCGCAAAACAATTCCGCGTGCACGTTTAGACGATGGAAAGCGTGTTGCCTACGGATCGCAGGGCCACGATTCCATCTCGAATTGCCCAACTGCAATCCGTTCCGAGCGAGCCTGAGTTGCGAGTTCTCATTTCAACGCCAACAAAACCTTGCGAATTCTTACCGCTACAAAGTCTACGCAGTGCTCGACGTCGCGAACCTACTTCGGCGACCAATTCGGCGATTCGCTCTGTCCTTGCGTGGTCAACTGGCGCGCGCTCGTGCCGTCCGCCAGCATCGACCAGATCTGGCGCGTACCCGTGCGCGTGGACTCAAACACGAGATGCCGGCCGTCGGGAGCCCAACTCGGGCGCTCGTTGCGTGCCGCGTCGCGCGTGAGTTGGACCAGATCGTGCGACGCAATGTCCATCACGTAAAGATCGTAATTGCCGTTCGGGCGGCGCCAGCTGAAGGCCAGAGCTGACCGTTCGGCGACCAGGCTGGATCGATAACGTATCCCATATCCGGCAGCGGAACTTTCTGCACGTCTCCGCCATCGGCGTCCATGGTGTAAAGTTGCGGCGTGCCTCCCCGGTCGCTCACGAACGCGACCTGCTGGCCGGTCTTCGGGTTCCAAGCAGCCGAGGTGCTGGCGCCCACAGCGAACGTCAGGCGCTTCACGTGCCCGCCGTCCGCATCGGCGACAAACAGTTCCGGGTTGCCGTACATGCTGGACATGAACATGACCTTGCTGCCGTCGGGCGACCACGCCGGCGCGCTGTTGGTTCCGCGATAGTGCGGCCAGGAGATCATCTTGCCGGTGAGCATCGAGTACATGCAGATCTGCGCGCTCAAAATCGCGCCCGCGGTCGGGATAGCAGGTAAAGGCGATGCGGCTGGCGTCGGGCGACCAGCGCGGCGTGAGCGAGATCGAGTGCAGCGAAGTAAGTTCGTGCTGATTGGCGCCGTCGTAATCCATGGCCCAGATCTCTTTGTTGCCGCTGCGCGTGCTGACGTAGGCGATCTGCGTGCTGGCGATGCCGGCACGCCGCCCGAAAGCCGCGCGATAATTTCGTCCGCGAATTGGTGCGCGAACTGCGCTGGTAGCCTCGTCGTTCGCATGCGCCGTGATAGACGCGGCCGATCACGGCGGGCGCGGATGTATTCTGCACGTCGTAAAACCACGCCTGGATTTCCGCGCGTTTCCGGTCGCGGTGAGGTTGCCGAAGGCCAGGAATTGCGCCGAGACCGGGGCGCTGCTCCAGACCGTGTCGTTCAGTTCGGCCGGGGCGCTGGGCACCTGAGTCGGATAGAAGCTCTTGCTGGCGATGTCGACAATTCCGCTGTAGTCCAGGTCGTTGCGCACGACGTCGCTGAATAGTGTCGCCAATGCGTTGCGAGGACGGGTTGCGCGGCGCGAAATCCGCCACGGCCACGCGCGGCTTCGAAACGCCCAGGCCCGTGCCGGTGCGGAACCAGTCTTGCGCGGCGAGCGAACTCGGCAACGCCAGCAGAGAATCGCCAGAGCGGCGAAGCAAGAATGCGATGCGGAGCGGCGCCGCGAGCGCGCTCCGTCCGATCTTGGATAGCGAAAAGGCGATCGATCGTTTCTCATTTTGGCGTCCGTATTCAATTCTGAGTCGCTACTCATGGCTTCCTTGCCCGACTCAGCGCTTGAAATCAAACCAAAATTCCACCGATACTTTGGCTCCGCTGTATTCACCCGGCAGCGGGTTCAGTGGACTCGAACCCAGGATGGCCCGCACCGCGGAGTTGTCTACCGAAGCGTTGCCGCTCGACTGCAAAATCTGCACGTTGGCGACGCTTCCATTGCGCAGGATGTCGAACGTCACCACCGCTCGCGGCGCGAATCGCACGCTAGGATCCACGGTGCTCTGCAGCCAGTTGCTGCTCACGCGGTTGCGCACCGCATCCACGTACCAAGCGAAACGGCCGCCAAAGTCGCCGCCCCGCCGGGCCCCGTGAAACCCAATCCGCCCGTAGTGGCTCCGGACCCGAGATTGAACTGAGACTGGGCCTGCGATTGAGATGGGGCTTGGGATTGTGAATAAGGAACCGAAGGCGAGCCGCCCTGACCATAAGGAACGGCGTTTTGCGGCGGCGGCGTGTTGTCTTCCAGCACCTTTGAGGGCGGCGTGACGTAGCGCGGCTGCTTTTCCTTGGTGAATTCCGGAATCTGCTTGGCATCGGCCGGCGGCGCCTTTGGTTTGGGCTGCGGCTCGGATTTGTAGAGACCCTTGGTGGTGTCTACGACGCGGCTTGGCGTGACGACCTCAGGGCGGGGAAGCGGCACTCCGGCCGGCGCGGCTGGCCAGCCCGCTCACCAGTTTGACGGAAACGGCGCCGCCGCCCGGACTACCTGCCCAGCTGTCGCCCTGATGGGAGATGAACGTCGAGACTGCGAGCGAAGCCAAGCAGCACCGAGTGCAGCGCCAGAGACCAGACCAGCGGCCCCTTGAGGCTTTCGTCTGTCGATCTGGATGGGGGCGGTGGTCATGGCGTCATGGGTGCTTGCGGGCGCGTGCTCAGCGGCTCGGTCACAATGCTGACATTCTCGATGCCGGATTGGCGCAGCGTGTCGATCACGTGGCAAATGTGCCGAAGGGCACGGTCTCGTCACAGCGCAGGAAGACCGGGTCGGACTGCGGGTTCTGCATCTGCGCGCGAACCTTGCCGCCAAGGTCGTGAATGTTGACCGCGTCATCGCCGAGGTACACCAATTGTGAGCGGTCAATGGTGACCACCAGGCGCGCCTCGGAAATCTCCTTGACCGTTTGCGTCTTGGGCAGGTCCACGTCAATGCCGGACTGCAGGATCGGCGCGGTGATCATGAAAATGATCAGCAGCACCAACATGACGTCCACGAAGGGAACGATGTTGATGTCGGAAAGCGAGGTGCCGGTCTGGCGACTGAGTTGCGGCATCGGGGTTTATCCGCTCAAGCGCGCTTCATCCGGCGCGCGGTTGCGGGCCAGGCCCGCGACCCTAGAGATATTGCTTTTCGATCATGCGCAGCGACTTCCATCGCGAAATTATCCATGCGCGCGCCCAGTTCCTTGATGTTGTGCAGGAAATGGTTGTAGGCGATGACCGCCGGAATGGCCGTAAACAGCCCCGCCGCCGTGGTGATCAGAGCTTCCGCGATACCGGGCGCGACCACGCGCAGGCTGGCCGCGCCCGCCGTGCCCAGGCCGGAAAATGCGTCCATCACGCCCCACACCGTTCCGAAAAGGCCGATAAATGGAGTCACCGAGCCGGTGGTCGCCAGCCAAGGCATATATCTTTCCACCTTGCGAATCTCCTCGGCTGCGGCCACCTGCATGTCCGCGGTCACCGCGTTGAGGCTCTTCACGCGGCCGTGCGGGATTGCTCGCCGGTGAGCTGGCTGGCCAGTTCCTGATATCCGGCGGTGTAGACGGCTTCGAGCGGCGAGCCCAGCGAACCGACCGCTTTCGGTTCTGGCAGGCCCCGTCCCGCACGAAAGACGCGCAGGAATAACGTCGTCTGCCGATTCAGACGGGAAAAGAGGCGCAACTTTTGAAAAATCAAGCGCCCAGGAAAATAGGGAAAAGCAAGCAGCAGGATAAGGACGCCGCGGGCGACCCAGCCGGTTTGCTCGATGAGAGTGCTGAGTTGTCCGACGTAAACGTACAGTGCCAGCGGCGGAATCGTTGATCTCCCCCCAGTGCGACTGAAACCGACTTCCGGAAAATTACCGTAGCACACGCTCCAGAGACGGTCAAACAAATCGCTTGACCGGCGCCAATTTCATGCTGTCGTTTGCGACACATCGTGGCACGATACACTGCGAGTATACGCGCGGCCAGCGACTGTTGGGAAGAGCGGTTTTACGACGAACCCGCAGCCCGGCAAAGCGGGAGACTCGGAAACGTGGTACCATCGCTAACGGGCAGACATGAGTGACGCATTTCACGTTCCGCTCGAGACTTTGGCCGCGCCCGCCGCGCGTTCCCGCGCCGCTGCCCGGCGGCTGCATCCGCCTGGACCTTTTACATCGAGACCTTCGGCTGCCAGATGAACGATCACGACTCCGAAAAAGTCGCTGGCGTGCTTCTGCGGCGCGGCTATCGCCAGGTCAATTCTCCAGAAGCTCGCGCGGCTGGTCTTCTACAACACCTGCAGCATCCGCGAGAAGGCGGCGCAGAAGCTCTTCTCGCAGGCTGGGCCTGTTCAATCCCGAAGAACGGCCTGCTCGGCGGCGCCGGACAAGATCATCGGCGTCCTCGGCTGCGTCGCGCAGCAGGAGGGCGAAGCGATCTTCGAGCGCGCGCCTTGGGTGAGCCTGGTGTGCGGCTCGGCCAGCTATCGCAAATTGCCACTGATGCTGGCGCAACTGGAAGCCGGCGAGCGGCGCGTCTCCGGCCTGGACACCGATACCGATGAGACCTTCGAGACCGAGTTGACGCGGCGCGACAATCCGCTGCGCGCCTACATCACCATCATCGAGGGCTGCGACAAGGCTTGCACGTACTGCGTGGTCCCGTACACGCGCGGCCCGGAGCGCAGCCGCGCCAGCGCGGCCGTCTTGCAGGAGGCGCGCCAACTGGCCGAGGTTGGCTACACCGAAGTGCAGTTGCTCGGGCAGACCGTCAATTCCTACCGCGATCCTTCGACCCGGGGCATGAGCTTCGCCGAACTTTTGGTTGCCGTGTCGGAAGTGCCGGGCATCCGCCGCGTGCGTTTCATGACTTCGCATCCGCGAGACCTGGGCGCCGACATCGTCGCCGCCATGGATTCGGTGCCAGCGATCTGCGAACACCTGCACCTGCCGGTGCAGTCGGGTTCGACGCGCATTCTGCGAAGCCATGCAGCGCGGCTACACGCGAGAGGAATATCTCGAAAAACTGGCGCTGGTTCGCAGCGCGCGCCGCCCGATCAGCATCACCACCGATATGATCGTGGGCTTCCCCGGCGAGACCGAAGAGGACTTCGAAGAAACGCTCAGCTTGCTCGATCTGGCCCAGTTCGACGGCGTGTTTTCGCTTTCAGTACTCGCCGCGGCCGAATACCCCGGCGCGCACCATGCCCGACGCGGTCCCGGAGGAAGAAAAGAGCCGGCGGCTGCGCGATTTTGCAGGAGCGCCAGCGCGCAATTCAGTCGTCGCGCAACCAGGCGCTGGTCGGAACCGTGCTCGAAGTATTCGTCGAAGGCGCCGCGCGCCGCGAGAACCAATGGGCTGGTCGCACATCCAGCAACCGCATGGTAAATATCACTTCGCCGCGTCTCTCCCTTTTGGGAGAATACGTGAGTGTTCGCATTACCGGGGCTGGTCCGAATAGCTTAGTGGGTGAGCATCTGATCTCCGCGTGACGGGAGGCAGCGATGGAAGTTGAAATGAAAATCCGCGGCCTGATGATGGACCCAGTCACGAACATGCCGATCGTCGTTCTCAAGGATGTCCAGGGGAGCGCCGTGCTGCCGATCTGGGTGGGCGTCTACGAGGCCAACGCCATCGCCCTCGAGATCGAAAAAGTGCAGACTCCGCGGCCGATGACCCACGACCTGCTCAAGAACGTGCTGTTCGGTCTGAACGTGCAAGTGCAGAAAGTCGTGGTGAACGATCTGCGCGAGGATACCTTCTACGCTCTGATCTGGGTCGAGCGCAACGGCGAGCGCATGTCCATCGACTCGCGCCCCAGCGATGCCTTGGCCCTGGCCCTGCGCGTGGATTGCCCGATCTTCGTCGACGAAACGGTGCTGCAAAGCTCCAAGATCTCCAGCGCCATCAGCGAAAAATCCACCAGCGAAGAACTCCGCAAATGGCTCGAGGGCCTCTCCGACGAGGACCTCGGCCGCTACAAGATGTAACTGCCACGGTTGCTCGCCGGTCCGACGCGTCCTGTTCCACCGCTGCCGGGCGCTATCTCTCCCGTTTTCAACTGCCGTGGCATTTTTCCCTTGCGCTAGCTCTCCCAGCCGGGTAGATTGAGCGCACCCGCAGGGTTTGGGCACGCTGCCCACCGGGCGGCATGGGTGGGTTTCTCGACCCGGGAGGGTTGGGTCCCGCCGCGCGAGCGAGCGGGCACTCTATGACAGCGATCCTGACAATTGCCAATCAGAAAGGCGGCGTGGGTAAGACCACCACAGCCATCAATCTTGCCGCCGCCATCGCCCAACGCGAAAAAGAAGACTCTGCTGATTGATCTCGACCCGCAGGCCAACACCACCATCGCTTTTTTTGATCCTGCGGATGTGCAGCCGTCGATGTTTGACGTGCTCGGCGATCATCGCGCCGAAATGGCCTCGGTGGTCAAGCCCACCAAGGATCCCATGCTGTTCGTCGCGCCCGCGCGCCTGGCGCTGGCCAAGATCGAGCAGCAGCTATCCGG
This sequence comes from uncultured Acidobacteriota bacterium, assembly GCA_963818345.1. Lineage (GTDB taxonomy): Bacteria > Acidobacteriota > Terriglobia > Acidiferrales > UBA7541 > Palsa-189. Next base: position 23,321 of record CAWFRX010000013.1, read on the forward strand.
GCAGTTCGACGCGCCCGTTCAAACTGAAGGACGCGCTCGCCCCGGTGCAGAAGGATTACGATTACATCGTCATCGACACGCCGCCGGCGCTGGGAATCTTGACCGTCAATGCCATGGTGGCTTCCACGCATCTGCGTCGTGCCGATCCAGGCCGCCTATTTCGCCATCGAGGGCACCGACGATCTGCTCGAAACCTACGAGCGCATCCGCGCGCGGCCCAATCCGCTGCTGAAGGTGCTCGGCGTGGTCATCACGCTGTTCGATAAGCGCACCAACATCTCCCGCGATACGCACGAGCAGATCCGCTCGGTGTTCGGCCCGGTGCTGTTCAAGACGCGCATTGGCAAAAACGTCCGCCTCGAGGAGAGTCCCGCCTACAAGGAGACCATTCTCACGTTTGCGCCGAAATCGCCCGGCGCGCAGGACTACCGCAAGCTTGCCCTGGAGGTCATTCAACGTGTCGAAGAGGATCGGGTTGCCAGTCACACTGAAGATGCGGCATGACGCGCATTACGTCGAGTAGCTGACCAGTTTCAGCGGCGCGGCGGTGGGCCGCATGATTCCGATGGACAAGGTCCGTCCGAACCCGGACCAGCCCCGCAAAGCGTTGGGCGATCTGCGCGAGCTCACCGAATCCATCAAGGAAAAGGGTGTGCTCGAGCCGCTTGCTGGTGCGCTTCATGCCGCGCGAGGACGTCTATCACATCATCTCCGGCGAGCGCCGTTACCACGCCTCGCGGGCCGCCGGCCTTCGCGAAGTGCCCTGCATCGAGAAAATCGCCGACGATGCCGAGACGCTCGAACTCGCTCTGATCGAAAATCTGCAGCGCAAGGATCTGACCGCGTTTGAGGAGGCCGACGGTCTCTACCGTCTGGCCGAGCATTTCGCCTACACGCACGAAGACATCGCCCGCAAGATCGCCCGGGCGCGCTCGTCGGTGACCGAGACGCTCTCGCTGCGCAATATTCCCGAAGCCGATCCGCCGGCGCTGCGTCGAGCAGTGGCATCGTCTCGAAGTCGCTGCTGCTGCAGATCGCCCGCCAGCCCACCGAAAAGAAAATGGCCGAAACCCTGCAGCGCATCCTGCAGGGCGGATTGACGCGCGACGAAGCGCGCCGCGAACGCCGCGAAGAAGCGGTCGCCGGCCCGCGCCCGCAGCCTTTCATCTTCAATTTCCAGCCGGAAAGCGAGGCGTTTCGCCTGCGCATTCAATTCCGCAAGAGCAGCGTCTCGCGCGAGGAACTGATCACCACGCTTCGCGGCATCTTGGCCTCGCTCGAAAAGCATGACGACCAGGATAAGCGGGGCGAGCATGGCCGGCATGATCCGCAAGACGAGCAGGGCCAACGCGAGGAAGAATCCAGCGGCGATGTCGACCCTGCCGTCGCGTAGCGCCCTAATCTTGCGGACCCGCTAACGCTCCTTGAATGTTCCGGGCTGTCCGAACTCCAGCGGCTTTTTGGTAAACTCCGTTGCGTAGGGAGTCGGAGCTTCCGATCCGACGCTCGCGGGCAGCCCCTGAAGAAAACCCGAGAAAGCTGCCAGAACGCTTCCCTGGTCATGCCCGAATTAACCCCAGCTCAAATCTCCGCCTTGCAACGCCTGGCATCGCACGGTTTCGCGATCGTGGCGTTTCCTCTCTACGCCAGTGCCATCGGAGTCCGGCGCGGCTCCTTTGCCGCCTTGCTTATGCCCGTCGAAGCGGCGCGTTGCGCCTGCTCGGCGACGCTTGCTACCTGATAGACGGCAACTTGAGCGTGCGTGTCACTCGCAAGGGGCGAACCATATTTCTTTGGAAGAGCAGGGAAGTCGAGGCAACGCCCGAGCTGCTGGCCGAACTCGGCCGATTCTCCGCCGAAGTTTCCGGACTTCTTCTGCCCGTCCCCTGACCGCCGCGGGGCCAACGCGGTGGCCGCCGGGACAATGGATCCGCTATTCCATTTGCCGAATTGATCGCAAAATCCCTGGCAACCGCGTTCGTTAATGACGGTATATTATTTGCGCTTTGGAAGACGAGAACGCTGAAGGGCGGAAAATTGTCTTCGGCGACATTCACAAACGACGAATTGATCCTAGTGCTGATCAGCCTGGTTCGCGCCACGCACCCGCGCATGCTGCGCTCAGATGGCGACGGATTCAGCCGTCGATTTCGAACCGCTGGCGGAAAAAAAAAGCTCACTCCTGACGAACGACTGCTGCTGAGGATGCGCGACCTGATGGAGGGCCCTCCTGGGCAACCAACCCGCGAGCAGCCGCCGGCCCAGCAAATGCCCTCGTGCTGAACTCGAGGAGGGGAAGCGCGCGCCTGGCCGCCGCGCTTGGGCTACTCGAAGTGCTCCAACAATGGCCCGCCGACGTACTTGAGATGAGCCGCTCTCTCCGTTCGCGGCTCGCCGCGCTACCCTGATGCCCTGGACGCGCCCATTCGGGCCTCACCGCGAATTCCGAAGCAGCGAGTTGCGGATGCCGCAGCTCTATTTCCCGCCGATCTTCGCGCGTGCCGTCTGAACCTGCGATGTCTTGCCATCGCTGTCGGTCCAAGCAATCAGCAGTTCGTCTTTGTACGCGCGCGATTCGCGGATAACGATCGCCCGAAGTAGTTAGCGATCGTCACGGCGGCGCCGAATGTTCCCCGTTCGGCTTCACGATGCGCATCGCGCAATTGCGACCGCGGCCTGGCGGACTCGATCCAGGTCACCGCGGCCGAGCCGTCTTCGAGCATGGCCACGCCCAGCCGGCCGAGCGAGCCGCCGTCGTCTACTCTGATCGGCGGACCGAACGATTTCCCGGCATCGTGCGAAAATGCGACGAACGCTTGGCCTTGATCGTTCTTGGCCATAAACCAGGCCACGGCTACGTTGTTGCCTTGCGCGCTGATCGCCGGGCCATTGATCGGGCAGGCGTCCAGTCGCCAGCCATCCTGATGCACGTCGGTCGGCGTGGCCCAGTGGCCGCCGACAAACCGGCTGACGTAAATGTCCCGCACTTCATCTGCGGTGCGGTTTCGGTAGGCGACAATCACGCCCTCGGGAGTTGGCGCGGCGGCGGTCGAGCAGCACTCGCAGACGCGCGGATTCACAACCGTTTCACCCAATTGCTTCCCGTTCGCGTCATACACCGAGGCGCGCAGGCTCATGTCGCCAGTTTCTTTCTCCGGGTCGGTGGCGCGCCCATCGATCCACACCACGCCCAGGCCGCTGCGTTGGGCGGCTGGAACAGCGAGACGAACCCGTGCTCGGTCATGGGTCCCATCGTGATGCGGATTCACCGGCCTAGTCCACGTCGTCCCGCGTCCTTCGACCACGATAGCCGCACCTGCGAAGCGTCCGGATCGGGTCCGTTCTTCTCCAGCCAGTGTGCCGCGAGCGATCCGTCCGCCAGCGCTCGCACCGACGGAACGTCGAACGAGTTCACAAAAAAGTCCTCGCTCGAGTACACCGTCTTCGGATCGGACCACCCGTCGGCGTGCGCTCGGCAAATTTTAGCGTCGCTCGTTCCCCTGCCACTTCTAGCCAGCTCAGAATCACCCGGTCGCCTTGAACGGTTAGCTGGGGTTCAGAACTGTTGGCGCCTCCGGGCGAATGCAAGGTTTCAATCGTCGGCGCCGCTCCGGCTCCCGCCGGGGCAGGGGACTGCGGTTTCGCGACCGTAAAAGTTCCGAGACCCAGCGCCAAAAAAGCAATTGCTCCGCCGATCAACGAGGCACCAATGATGGAGGGTATACGAGAAACAAATGATGAATGAATGCGCGTGTGCTTGACCACTGTCCATTCCTTCCTGGTTGTTCGAATTCTCTCCGCTATGCGGACCCGGTCGGCGTGCCCGGTGTAGCTTGTTTCGCTGGAGTCCACACCGCATTCCTTCTTCCTGGCGGCGCGACTGCTTCCTTTGCCTTCTTCGGTTTCTTTGGTTCACGGCCGCGGTTGTCGCGGTTCCCTCGTTTACCCATTGGTTCCTCCTGTGCGTGCGGTCTCGAAACCGCTGGCCTCTAGACGGTCCGCTTAGACGGACCGCGTCATAACTAGTGTCGCAGACGTGCAAGCAAGCATACTCCACTTTTCACCGCCCTCGCTGATCGGACTTGCGCCATCCAGCAACTTCCATTACTCTGGCGCTGTCAGCGGCGTCCTCCCCCCTCCTCCGCTAATCGGCATTACCGTCCCAGCGCGAGCGCTTGCGACCAAAAAGGAAGCGAAGGACAAATAAATAATGAGCAAGAATACATTCGGGGTATTTGTCGCGGCCATAGTGTTCAGTTTGATGTTGACCGCCTGCCAGGACACAAAAACTCTGCAAGAAAACCAGCAACTGAAGGCTCAGGTTGCGCAACTGCAGAAGGAAAACGGCCAATTGGGGAATGATATAGAAGCGGCGACGGCTGCGCGTGACGCTCTGACAAAAGAGAATACGGTGCTTCAAGCAGAAGTAAACGCGCGGAAAAAGAAGCGCTCCCCGGCGAAAGCTTCCACTCGAAAGCATCGCCGGGGTCAAAAGGCTCAGCAATCTTGAGCGGTCCTTAGGTTTAGAGTGGGCAAATCGGTTCCTTGCATCTTCGTGGAAGAGGTCGATAACAAAGGAGGCTGGGCATGAAAACGTTTGAGGTGCAGTTTCGTTTTCAGGATCGTAGCGAGAAAGCGGTGGAATCCACGGTCTTGTCGGATGCGTCGAGCCTTCCAGGAGCTGTTGCCAAAGCGACGCGCCAGTTTGTCAAAGGCTTGGACCGGAAGCAGCGGTTCGACATGAACAAAAATGGACTTGAGATTAAGGCCACCGTTTCCGGCTCGGCACCCGAGTTGCCCGTAGAGGAGTCGGAGGAGAAGTCCGCGGAGGCTGCCGCTGGCTGAGCGGCTTCGAGCTTCGCTCCACAAAACGCACAATACCGAAACGCTCATTTGAGCGCCATTTGTTCATCTGCGCCAAGATTCGGGGGCATAGTGAGTTGAGTTGTGTCCGCGGTACCGGGTCGTGACGCAGCCAACTCCCACTGCGACTGTTCGCCGAGCCTATGCCAAGGAGCTGATGCTTGCGGGGCGCGTTGAGGAACAGCGACTCGAACAGGCCTTCGCGACGGTGCCAAGGGAGGCGTTCCTTGGCCCAGGCCCGTGGACGATCATCCGTCCGCCGGATGGATATGAAACCACACCTGACGCTGATCCCGTGCGCCTCTATCAGGATGTGCTTGTCGGCATCATCCCCGAGAAGGGCCTGAACAACGGTCAGCCCTCGTTTCTCGCCTTGCTGATCTCGCTCGGCCGGCCCCATGAAGGCGACCGCGCCATTCATATCGGCGCTGGCCTGGGCTACTACACGGCGATTATTGCCGAAATGGTTGGCCGCGCTGGAAAGGTCATCGCCGTCGAGTACGAAAAGGATCTGGCGATCCTCGCGGCCGCCAACCTATCACCTTACGCAAATGTCCGCGTCATTCACGGCAACGGTTCCGCGATGCCGTTTGAACCCGCCGACGTCATCTATGTGAATGCCGGCGCCGTCCGTCCGGAGAATGTCTGGCTGGACGCGCTGAAGGATGGCGGCCGCCTGGTCCTGCCGCTTACGGCGCGATGTACCACCGATGCCGGCCATACTCTGACCAGGGGCGTGGTCTTCCTAATCGAACGACAGGGTCAAGACTATCTGGCCCGTTGGAAATCCGGCGCAGCAATCTATCCGTGCATGGGAACCGGCGACGAGGTCTCCGAGGCAGCGCTGGCAAAGGCCTTCGACAAGGGTGGCTGGGAGAACGTCACGCACCTCTACCGCACGGATAAGACCGGCGACCGGCAATGTTGGGTACGCGGACCAGGCTGGTGCATAGCCTGACCATCGAGTCCCCCAGCGCCGAGACTGCCTCTGTGCCCCAAGCGTCAATCTTGTCGGATCGGCCAAACGAACCTTTGGGCCTCGACTGCCATCTCAACCTCTTGCAGATTGGAAAAGGCGTACGATGGGAGGCAGAGCCCGAGGGCCCGCCCGACGGGAGCCAGGGGTCAGCCATAGGCCGCCGAGAGGAAGGTGTGGCAATGAAAGACATGTTCTTCCAACGCCTTACGCGATTCGTCACGAACCTCGCTGTCCCTGTGGCCATGTTGATGTTGCTGTGCACAGCGGTACTGCCCGTCCAGTTGCTTGCCCAACGGGCCAGTCAGACCGCTGGGAAGCCGCTGAAACTCGTGCTCGCTCGGCAATCGACGGCGGATCCGGTCGAAATCATGAAGCACCTCAGCCAAAATTGCCCGAACATTTCGCTGACGACGAATCTGAAAACCTCAGATTACATGCTCTACGCCGGCGGGTGGTCCGGGGCTGGTTACCGCTTCCTGGTGATCGCCAAGGGCGGCGACACGATTTATGGCACCCAAACGGTCCTGCTGAGTAACGCGGTTAAGAACGTTTGCACTTTCCTAAAGGCTCGTCAGTAGGGGACTGGACCTCACCCGTGCGGCTAGGCAGGCACCCAAATCGCGAGAGCCTGTTCGGTAAACTCCCGGCCACAACGGCCTCCCTGATGCTGATCCGCCAGGTTTCCGACGTATTGGACATTTCCGGACCGCCGGAGTAGCATCCGCCCCCAATGAATCCCAGTTCCGAGCTTGACGTCGCCCGTGACCTCGGCGCACGAGCGCCGGGCCGCAAGCCCGACGGCTTCCGCGAATTTTCGCTGCGCGCGGTGCTCTGCGGCGTGGTCGTCGCGGCGATCATGGGCGCCTCTTACCCGTACGTGGTGCTGAAGCTCGGTTTCGGCCCCAACGTTTCCGTGGTCGCGGCATTCTTTGGCTATCTCGCGCTCGGCATCGTCTTCAGGAACTACAACCGCTGGGAAAACAACCTCGTGCAAACCGCCGGTACCGCCGCGGCGCAGACGGCCTTCATGTGTGTTCTGTTGGCCGCCTTCGATATGCTGTCGGCTAATCCGCGAGTCTCCTTTCATCTATCGCTCACACCGTTGCAGTCGTTCGCCTGGCTCACCACGGCGGGCCTCCTCGGGGTATTCCTTGCCGTCCCAATGCGGAAGCACTTCGTGATCGACGAGCACCTCACCTACGCGGACGGCGTTGCTACTGGCGAGACGCTCATGGTGCTCGATAGCCACGGTGCCGAGGCCAAGATGGCGGCCAGGGTGATGGCGGCGGGCTGCATCGCATCCGCCGCGGTGATGCTCATGACGGAAGACGCGCACCTGCTCAATTGGTTTCCTTCGGTCATGGTCGTAGGGACCACCGTGACCATGACCACAGGGGTCGGCTTCAACTGGAGCCTGCTGTCGGTGGGTTCGGGAATGTTGGTTGGCGTGCGAATCAACGCCAGCATGTTGTTAGGCACGGTCCTGGGCTGGATCGTGGCACCCTACGCGCTGCTCCATTACGGAGTGCTGCCAGCTACGTTCAATCGCAACGACGTTCTCTTTTGGACCATGTGGCCGGCAACGGGCATGATGGTGGCCGGTGGGCTTACCGCGTTGGCATTGCGCTGGTCAACGTTGGTAAAGACCTTTCGCAACCTGTCGAGTGCGACTCTCGATGCCAACGATTTTCCGCTCTCCTGGGTTGCCGTGGGCGTCGCGGTCACTGGCGCAGCGCTCGTTGTCGTGCAAAAGGTCAGCCTCGGACTCGATGTGTGGAAGACGCTCGCCGCAATTCTTTTCTCGGTGCCGCTCATGCTCGTCGGACTGCGCGTCCTTGGCGAGACCAATTGGGGACCCATCAGTCCGCTCTCGAACATGATGCAGGGAGTGTTCGGGCTGATCGCTCCCGGTCAGATCCTGGCCAACATGGTGGCCAGCGGGACCACCGGCACGATCGCCACCGAGTCTGAAGCCTTGATGCAGGATTACAAAGCGGGCGACATGATCGGTTCGTCTCCGAAGCACCTCACGATAATGCAATTGATCGCCACGCCGGTGGGAGCTGCTGCTGTCTCTTGGATGTACCCGCTGCTCCGCCAGACGTACGGCATCGTTGGCGAACACGCCGGGCTCACGTCTCCTATTTCGCGAAAGTGGGCCGGCTTTGCGGAAGTTCTGTCTAGAGGGTTCAGCGCGTTGCCGCCGGGCGCCGTTACTGCCCTCGTTTTCGCGTCTATAGTAGGCACGGTTATCACGGTGTACGAGATGCGCGGCGTGAAGTGGCTGCCATCGCCCACCGCAATGGGCATCGGTATGCTCGTTCCAGCCTCCGTCATTATGGCCATGTTCGTTGGCGGCATCGCCGATGCAGTCTGGCGCCGCGCCGATCGCCGCTCCAACGAACTCTACATGACGCCGTTCGCCTCCGGGCTCATTGCCGGCGAGGCTATCGTCGCGGTCGTGGTGCCACTGCTGGTGGTGTTCGGCCTTCTCCATCCTTAATAATTAACCATGAACCGAAATCCAGCCTCTCTCGAAGCCGCGGCCTCGTCGTGTATACTCTTGCGCGCCGTCAGCAAAGCCAGCGGCGACCGGGAGAGAATCCCAGCCATGATCTTCCAGCAGTTCTACCTCAATTGCCTGGCCCACGCCTCTTATCTCGTCGGTGACGAGCTAACGCGTACTGCGGCCGTCGTCGATCCTCAGCGCGATGTCGACCGTTATCTCGCTTTTGCCGCCGAACACAACCTGCAAATCAAGCACGTCTTCTTGACCCATCTTCATGCCGACTTTGTCGCCGGGCACCTTGAGCTTCGCGACCGCGCGGGCGCCACGATCTACTTGGGCGCAGCGGCACGCACAACGTACCGCTTCACGCCACTCAATGACGGCACTCTGGTCGAGTTCGGCCGCGTGCGCCTGAGGGCCCTCGAGACGCCTGGCCACACGCCCGAATCCGTTTCCATCCTGGTCTACGATCAGGATTCCGCTGAGCCGTATGCGGTTCTGACGGGCGACACTTTATTCGTGGGCGACGTCGGGCGCCCGGATTTGCGTGCGGCGCTCGGTTGGTCCGCGAGCGATCTTGGCGGGCTGCTTTACGACTCGTTGCGCTCGAAGCTCCTCGCGTTACCCGACGCCAGCTTGGTCTATCCCGCTCACGGGGCAGGTTCGCTCTGCGGAAAAGCCCTCAGCAAGGAGACGGTATCGACGATCGGCGAGCAGCGGCGCTTGAATTATGCGTTGCAGCCGATGAGCAAGGAGGCGTTTATCGACTTGGTGACGGCCGATCAGCCCGACGCCCCTCCGTATTTCACCTACGACGCGGTGCTCAACAGTCAGGAGCGCCCCACGCTTGACCGGGCGCTCGAACGTGAGATGAAGCCCCTCACGCTCGATCGGGTACTCGATCTTCAGGCGAGCGGTGCGCAAGTGCTCGATACCCGCGAGCCTGAGGAGTTCGCCTCAGCTCATCTGGCCGGCAGCATCAACGTAGGCCTGGGCGGCCAATACGCCACCTGGGTCGGCACAGTGCTCAGTCGCGAGCATCCCATCGTGATCATCGCCAGCCCGGGCCGCGAAGACGAATCGGCCATTCGGCTCGGGCGCATTGGCTTTGACAATGTCGTGGGTTATCTCGCCGACGGATTGCACGCCCTCGAATCCCGGCCCGATTTGACGGCGCATACCGAACGGCTCAGTGCCATGCTCGCCGCTGAGCTCTTGTCTGCCAGCGAGCCGCCTCTGGTGATCGATGTTCGGACCCCGCACGAACGCGACCGGAAATTCATCGACGCCAGCGTGAGCTTCCCCCTAAACCACTTGATCGAGCGCCTGCAGGAGATCCCCAAGGATCGCCCGCTGCTGGTTTACTGTGCCGGTGGCTACCGCTCCTCGATAGCCGCCAGCTTGCTCCAGCGGAGCGGCTTCCCTCGTGTCGATGAGATTGCGGGAGGCCTCGCTGGTTGGGAGGCTGCGAGACTCCCGGTTCACGCCGCGTCGTCCTAGCCCGCGGCGGTGGCCGAGGGTCTCACATGGCTCATCGAACCCCATAAAATGAGCTCGTAGCACCTACCGTCATCCTGCTGTAATAATTCTGTAACATCAGTTAGGGTATCTTCGGTGTTACGGTGCGACGGCACACGCGCTATCCTTCGCAAACGTAATGAGGTAGGGGGACGAAAAATGGCGATCTCCACAGAAGAGCTCGCGGGTGGCATCACCAAGGTCGTGCTCGAAGGCCGTCTGGACATCGAGGGTGCGGCTGCCGTGGACTTGAGAATGAACGTGATTGCCGGCAGCAAAAAAGCCGTGCTTTTGGACTTGCGGAATGTTTCGTTCCTCGGATCGATGGGGCTGCGCTCGCTCGTCGCTCCGGCACGCGCGATAAGAGGTCGCGGGGGCAAGATGGTGATCTTCGGACCCAATGAGCTGGTCGAAAAGGTTTTGAAGACTAGCGGCATCGACGCATTGATCCCGATCCATCACGAACTCGACAGCGCCATGGCCGCGTTACAATGATCGTGCGCGTACCGTGCCATGAATCGGCTCGCATCATGACCGCGAATGCCACCGACGCAACCGGGGAGCGGCTCATTTTGCAGAGCGGCATCCCTCAGTTGTCGCGGATTCCCCCTTGGATCGAGCACCTGGCAGCCAAGCACTCGATTCCCGACAATACGCAGTTTGCGATCGATCTCTGCCTCGAGGAAGTCCTCTCGAACGTCATGCGCTACGGCTATTCGGGCGAACTGGACCGACCCATCGTTGTTCTCTTCACGAACCCGCGCGACAACTTCTTCGTTTTTGTCATCGAGGACGAGGCCCCGCCCTTTAACCCGCTGGAGGCCCCGGAACTGCCTGTGCTGCGCTCACTCGATGAACTCCGAGTCGGTGGCAACGGCATCCGTTTGCTGCGCGAGTTTGCCCAATCCCTCGAATACCAGGCCACGCCCACCGGCAACCGCCTGGTCATTGGCTTCTCGGCCGCTGATTGATCGTTCTGCACGGCTGATCGCCGTCATCAACCAGTCCCGTCCATAGAACGGCTTCGACCCGTTGCCACGTGGGCTATCCGCGAATTCTCTGACCGCGCCCTGATTTGTCCAGCCAGCCCGAGCCTGTGACCTACCCTCGCTGCCTGGATTGACATGAGCCACTCCCACAGGTATACGAGGATACAGCGGTTCCTCGTCTTCAGGCGGCTGCGGCATTGGTGGTTCGCGTTGAATCGAGAGGCTTGGAGTCGCGTGGCAATTGCTGTGACCTACTCATGAGATTTCAAAAGAAGTCCAGGTACTGGCTTCCGATTCTGGCGGGCCTGGCGACTGTCTTCGCTGCTCTTTTCCTCAGGCAGCAGCTCCTCAGCCACGAACACGCCGACATTAACTCCATGACGCAATCTCAGGCGCTGTTTGCCAGGAGCAAGATTGAAGCGCAGGTGACCTCCCGCATCCTGGTCCTTAGCCGCCTGGCAAGCCGCTGGGAAGTTTGGGGCAAGCCCGACCAATCGGATTGGGAAAGTGACGCCACCCTGCTGATGAGCGGCTATCTCGGGTATCAAGCCATCGAGTGGGTCGATCCCAGTTTCCACACGCGCTGGATCGCCCCCTTGTCTGGAAACGAGGCCGATCAAAACCTCGATTTCGCTTCCGACGTGCGCCGGCGCAATGCGTTGAATACGGCGCTCGACATGCACGACGTATTTGTCACCCGTCCCATTGACCTCAGACAGGGAGGCCAGGGCTTTCTCGTTTGCGTCCCGATTTTTTCCGGCACCGAGTTTAGCGGTTTTATTGTCGGCGTTTTCCGCTATCAGGACTTGATGAAGCAGGTGCTCGAAAGTGTCTCGAACGACTACGACGTGGCTCTGTTTGACGGGGACCAACAGGTCTACGCTCGCTCCGCGAGTAACCTGCCGAGGGTCGTCAAGTGGAGCCAAAGAGAAAACGTCAACCTCGGCAGTCGCACCTGGCAAGTGAGCGTCTGGCCGGAGCCGGAGACGCTGGCGCGCGTGATCTCGCCTCTCCCCTTCATCACGCTGCTGATGGGTCTGTTCGTGGCCATATTGCTCGCCGCTCTGGTTTACTCGGCGCAGACCTCAGCGTTTCACGCGCACGAGGTTGTGGTTTCAAATGACGCGCTCAAGAAGGAGATTGCCGAGCGCATGGAAGCGGAGGAGCAGCTTCGTCAGGCGCAAAAAATGGAGGCGGTCGGCAGGCTAGCGGGAGGAATCGCTCACGATTTCAATAATCTGCTCATGATTATCCGAGGGCACGCGCTGCTGTCGCTCCAAACGTTTGTGCCGCGCACTCCAGTGCGCAAGAATCTCGAGGACATACTCACGGCGGTGGACCGGGCCTCTTCGCTGACGCGCAAGCTTCTGGCGTTCAGCCGCAAGCAGGTCTTGCAACCCAAGGTGATCGATCTGAACGCCCTGGTGATTCAGGCGGAGGAGTTGCTCCTGCCGATACTCGGTGAAGACATCGAACTCGCGCTATTTCTCGAACCCCGCCTCCGGCACATCAAGGCGGACCCGGGACAAATTGAACAGGTCCTGGTGAATCTGGTGGTGAATGCCCGCGATGCCATGCCGAGGGGAGGACGGCTGACGATTCAGACAGCCGGTGTGGATTTAACGTGTGCGTCGGCTCGTCACCCGGACCTGAAGCCGGGGACCTACGTCATGCTTTCCGTCAAGGATACCGGTCACGGCATGGATGCCGAGACGCTCTCCCACGTCTTCGAGCCTTTCTTTTCCACCAAGGAAATAAACAAAGGCACTGGCCTCGGACTCTCAACCGTCTACGGAATCGTGCAACAGAGCGGTGGCACGATCGCCGTAACCAGCGTTCCGGAGCAGGGAACCAGCGTGGCGATTTATTTCCCGCCGACCGACGAGCCTCTCAAGGAAACCGAGACGCCAAAACCACAAATCGATCGTGTCGAGGGTACCGAGACCGTGCTGGTGGTCGAGGACGACGATGCGGTCCGGAAAATGAGCTGCACTTTTTTGAGTACCAAGGGATACGCGGTGCTCGAAGCCGCCAGTGCGGCGGAGGCCATCCGGATCGCGGACGCAAACTCCAAATCCATCGATCTGGTTCTTACCGACCTGGTCATGCCCGGCATGAAAGGCCGCGAATTGGCTGAGTGCATTGCCAAAGCGCATCCCGGTATTCCCGTCCTTTACATGTCCGCTTACACAGAGGATGCGGTCCTCAATACTGGCGTCCTCGACCCCGGCACGGCCTTCATCGAAAAACCTTTCGGCCCCGACGAGTTAGCCGCCAAAGTGCGCGAGCTGTTGAAAGCCAGTGGCAAGCAGGCCCGCGCGAACCTGTCGGCCAGCAACAAGCTCTAGCAATCGCGGCAGACCTGAGCTACTCGCTTGCTAACGTTTGAACCGATCGCTCTTCTTCTTCGTTCGCTCGACGAGCGCATAAGCCGTGACTATTGATGGGCGTTCCATATCTGGATCTAGCTCTTAGCCAGCAGCACGTTCACCGCTTTGACGATCACTTCGATCGTATCGCCCTTCTTGATGCCCAACTCCTTCAGCGAATCGAGTGTCATCACCGACGCCATCTCGGATGGTCCCGCCACGCTCACCTTCACCATGCACATGATTGAACCCCTCTTGATTTCCTCCACTTTGCCGACAATGCGATTGCGTGCTCCGAATTTCATGTTCGCCTCCACGTGGATTTTGCCCTCCGGTCGCGATTGGCTGTACCGTCCGGGCACAGGTTATACCGAATCGCATTCTCACAGGTACGCGGCATGTTTGAAATCTCCCCGTCGACTAGTCTAGAGGACGATCGCATTCGGTACCTCGTTGTTGGGTATTCCGGGGTATTCCAGGCAAGGAAGACGCGCGTGACCGACCGACGTGACTTTTCGCGACAGCCGCATTACCACATCCGCTGGACGAGGTCCGGGCTGCTCGATTGGCAACGCTTCAGAGAAAAAGAAGAAGCGGACGCAAATACAAGGGAACTGGCGCACGACAGGGAAGGGTGCGCGATTGAGAAATTTGACGGGACGTGCGCCAGACGCGCGGCAGCCGCGGTCCCGAATCTCACACGATACCCGAGCCGGTAGTCCTTCCGCTTTGCAGCACCCGCTCCAGTGTAGCGACCAGAGTCTCCGGGGCGGAGGTTTTGACCACGAACGCATCCGCTCCGATGATTCGGACGGACGCGGGAACGTCATGCATCGTGAAAAATACGATCTTAGCTGAAGGCAAGATTCGCTTTATTTTAAGAGCTGCCTCAAAGCCACTCATGGTGGGCATCGTCAGGTCCAGCACGACAGCGTCGGGGCATAAGTCCGCGACCTTTTCGATTGCTTCCAGGCCGTCGGAAGCCTCGCCGCAGACTTCTAACAGAGCGCTCGATGCAACCAGGATGCAAACGCCCATCCGCGTCGCGGGGTGATCGTCGACGACCAGTACGCGCCACTTCATGTTTCTCCCGGGGCGGGCCCACGACCACCATACTTGCGTTGGATAACCTACAGAATACACTCATTGCTGTACCTGTGTACGGTACCGTACAAGACCGTGCGAGAGTGTAGAGGCGTCACGATGGACGAAATTCTTCGTTTCGAACCAGTCGTAGAGGTGGGCGCTGCTGACGGGTGGGCGAATCCTTCGAGCGGCTGCAGCAAGAAGCGGCGCCGGACCCATCGGTCCGGCGCCGCTTGTCTCTCGGTGTAGTTCGTCGGTTAGAACGTGAGCTTTAGGCCGAACTGATACCGGCGCGCGTCGCCGGAGCCTTGAATGACGTTCCCGTTGGACACGTTCGGTGTTGCTGTTGAACGTCCAAAACCCGACGGTGTTTGGACGGCATTCGTGGCGCCGTTTCCGTATCCGCCGGGGACCGCGTATTCGGGCTTGTTGGTGAGGTTGAAGATATCGAATCGGAATTGAGCCGCAAGGCGTTCCTTGAACTTCATCTCCTTGCGGAGCGAAAAGTCCGCAATCTGGAACGGCTGGCCGGTGAAGATCCCCTTGCCCATGGTGCCGTACGTTCCCTGAGCAGGCGGAAGGATCACGGAACTGCCGGACATGTAGCAGCCGTAGACGCCCAACTGGTCGAGTCCAGTAGCACCCTTGTCATTGGCACTCACAACGCTGGGATTGGTCGGCAAGGTACTGGCGGCGTTGACGCAAGCGGTTGGCAAGTTCGCCAAATATCCTGCGCTCCCGACATTAGTTCCCACAGGTGCCACGGACGTACAGGTACCGGGCTGGCCAGCAGCTTGAGGCGCAAACTTGCTGCCGGCTATCCCCCAGCAAGGAATATTGGCATTCGTTCCCGTAGCCGTCAAAGTCCTTTGGATTCCCGAAGAGATCCCATTTGTCGGTGTTCTCGCCCGTCCCGCTGATGTTGTCGCTATTGTCGATTGTATTCCAGGGAATTCCGGATTGAAGATTTAGCACAAGACTGGTTGACCAACCTTCGAGCAGTTGGCCTGGCGACTTCATGCCAGGAATGTTCCAAGTGAATCGGTCGGTAAAACGGTCGCGGATATCGAAAAAAGTTGGCCCGTAATTGCACTTCACTGGGCAAGCGGGGTTTGCATAAACGGACAGGCCAACGTCGGTGCTGGCGGTATCCAATGCGCTAGCGTACGTGAAACCGACCACGTTGGCTATGCCGTGCCAGGGACGCTGCGTTAAGGTCGCCTGCAAGGCGTTGTAATTGCTGAAACCAAAGTTGCCTGTCTCTATGACCTTCCCCATCCACGGGAACTGATTGAAGTAAGGGCGCGATTCTTGAACTCGGATCGCACTCGTCGTACCTGGGGTGGCCTCGTTGAGGTCTATCTCGCCGAAGAGATTTGTGCCGTGGGTGCCTACATAGGATAGGTCAAGAGACATCGTCGAGGTAAAGGCGTGCTGGACACCGACGTTCCATTCCTGAATGTACGGCAACTGCCAGTGCTGGTCGAGCACTGAGATCGCGCACGTGCCAGGGTTGGCGGGATTGGTAGTGGGATTCGTAGCCGCATTGGGATTCACCGACCCCAAGCCATCGCCGCAATTAATTCCACTCGGGAAGATGGGCCCAGCCTGAGTCCAGTTGACAAGCGGGGTACCACCGGTGGGAGTGTTGAGTGTGATGTTGGCGTTCCCAACTGTTCCACCTCCCGGAATTATCGTGCCATTCGCCTGGTAGAAATTGGCTGCGGTCGGGTTGGACACGAATCCATCGATTACACTCCACCCCGGCCAACTGCCATAAGTGCCGTAACCAGCGTGTCCGACTGTCTTGCCGTTTCCTGTCACATCCCACGCTACGCCAAATCGCGGCTGGATATTCGAGCTGAAAAACGAGGGTTTGTATGGAGAGTTGACCCCATTCGTGCCCACCTGAGTCAACCCAGTGACCGATGTAGGATCAAATAGCGCCTCCCCGAAGGATGACGTGGGCGCACCCGGTAGGGATGGGTTATTTGCCACCAGAGGAGTCTCATACTCCCAGCGCAATCCGAGGTTGATTGTTATACGCCGAGTGATCCGCCAGTCGTCCTGCACGAAGAGTCCGTAGTTCCAGTTTGTGAGGAGAAAAACGGGATTCCCAGCATTGTAGGTTCCGGCGCTGGGGTAGCCCATCAGGAAGTCCTGCAGCGGTGTTGCTGCTGGGCCAGTTGTTGGTCCAGAGGTTGATGCGGCGAAGGCATTGATGCCGCCGCTTCCGAAGTCGATCAAGCCATTGTTCCCGGTCGCCAGAGACGCATATGTGCGGCGGATTTCGAATCCAAACTTCACGTTGTGATTGCCAGCGGTGTAGGAAACATTGTCATCCCCAGTAAAATAACCTTCCACTCTTCTCTGCCCGGCGGCCGCTCCTATGGTGCCGGTGGTGGTGCCGTTGCCGCCGAACCCGTTGATGAAAATATCAGGCATGGCGTGCAGACTCGGATTCGGAGAGAGTTGGCAGGAGCTCACTCCGGTGTTCAAGAACTGGTTATAGTTCGGCGCCGCCGGGGCGGTCCCTGGCTGGCACTCCGAGGGCCATTGGTTTTCGACCTTGCGATCGAATCCAAAATGAAATTCATTTACCCACCTGGAACTGGGGATATAGGTCCAGGTAGCCCTGGCAACATTGCTTGTCAGGTAATAATCTAGGAGCCAGTAAAGCTGGGTGATGGTGCCGGAGTTATCGATCTCTCGATCGCGCGACACAAAATATTCACCGGTAAGATGGTTCTTTTCGTTAAGGTTCCAGTCGATCTTCGGGATATAGTTTTGATTCGGTAATCGCTGTCCGCTGAAACCGTAACTAAATAAATTGCCTCCGGCATTAGGAGCGGTGCTCGGTAAAATGCCCGTGCTCACCAAATTGTAGGTCAACAGCTGCTGCGGAGTTAGCAACGATGGATTGATCACAGTCCCGCTCGAATTAATCGCGGCGGGATTAATGTATCCTCTCGCCGCCAAGTTTTGGTAGGCGGCCGGGATGCTCTCCGCAGTGCTGTTGGCGATCAGCGCCGTCGTGGGAACCGCAAGAGAGGTTGGTGTTCCAGAGAAATACTGCATCCCTTCAAACCCGAAAAACCAGAAAATCTTATCTTTCTTGATCGGTCCGCCGGCCGTTGCGCCGTACTGTTCGTAGGTCAGGAGCGGTATCGGTAGGGGCGCCGGATTGAACACGTTGCGGGCATTCAACTCGCCATCCATTCCCTGGGCAAACGCGGTGCCGTGTATGGAGTTGGTTCCGGACTTCACTGTCACGTTGGCTGCCACGCCCGGCCGCCAGCCATATTCCGCTTTGTTTTGGAGTTGCACTCCGACTTCCTGAATCGCGTCCGGAGGGAGAAGACTCGCGCCATCACCGGTGCTGCTGTTGGTGTTGACGATGTCGCCGGCGGTCCTGACGCCGCCGCTAAAAATACCTTCGAAAAGGTAATTGTTGCCGTCGGTACGCATGCCGTTGCTCGCATTTGCGTTCGAGCCGCCGCCCGGCTTGGTAATAACGCCGGGGGTCAGCTGCATCAAGAACAGAAAATTGCGCCCGATCACCGGCAGATCATTGACTTCACTGGTTTCCAAGACACCGCCCAACGAGGCGCTGGAGGTATTGATCAACGGAGTGGCTTCGGTGACGGTCACTGTCTGCGTTTGCGAGCCGGGCATCAGTGAAATGTCAATCCGCGTATCACCACCGACGGTAACCTCAACGCCCTTGCGTTCGAATGCGCTAAAACCTTTCGCTTCGGCCTTTACGGAATATAGGCCCGGACTCAAACTTGGCGCGGCATACGCGCCCGCCTCATCTGTAACCAGGGACCTGGTTGTGCCCCGCGCCTCGTCCGTTACCGTGACGGTCGCACCGACCAACACGCCGCCGGTTTGATCGCTGACGTTTCCTGAAATTCGACCCAAGTTCACTTGGGAAAAAGCGGGCAAACAGAACACCAGAAACAGAACCATACCCGAAGCGAGCACTCGACCTGTCTTCCCAATCCCTGCCCCCATCACACACCTCCAAGGAATCCACCCGAAACGAATCGAGCGACCAAGAATTCGACAGCACCTAATGTTGTCTCGACGGCACAGCCCCAGAAGGGCACCCCCGCGATGTTGTGCTTCGTACACCTGACGTCGCAATCGTGTCAAGAAATTTCTTTATTGATCGGTAAGGTCGCTTGGAAGAACGTCGTTGTCTTGCGAAACTCGGTCAGAGATAGAAACCGATGTCGACCGAAATTGCCTCCGCAGATCAGGGCGCACGAAGGCCGGTCTGGCGGATACTTATACGTCAGTCGATTCGATCGTTTTAGAGACGGGCCATGGACTACAGCTCGCTCGTAATGCTGTGGAAACGAAGCACCCGATGGCCGCTCAGCTCATGCGACTATCCGGTGTTGGGACAGAGCGGATTGCGCTAGGTTCCGCCCGGCCACGGTTGCAATGGGCAGTCCGCGCGTTTCGGCAGCGATTTAGTTGCCGCCCTTACTTGGCGCCCGTTCCGCTTCCCGATGGGTTGGAAAGTTTATCCCGATACGCGATGGCGTCGCTCGGTACGCAGAACGTCTCGTCGAAATCTTGGGCCTTCATCCAGTAGTAGTTTGCCTTCAGCACTTGCCAAGGCGCGGTATAGAACTTCGGATCGTCAATCGTGACCGTCAACTGTATGTTGTATTGATCCACGCGCGTGTAACGCTCCTGGATGTGCGCCCCGTTGCTATGCGGATGTGCGGCCTCATCAAGCCACGTTCTTTCGTCCAGGCCCGTGGTATCGATCACAAACGTGTAGTCTCCATCCCAATGACCCACCGAATATCCGTAAAACCTGGAGTCCGGTGCGCCTCTCGTGTCTACCTTCGTGGGGAGGTCCCGTCCGTCCATCCAGACATCGCGCCAAACGCGCTGTTGACCATACAGAATCACCATGCGGTTCGGAACTGGCTCGAACCACATCTGCCCTCTGCCACTGATCGCTTGCGCGAATAGATTGCGCGGCAACCCAAGTGGATCACAAACCTGGTAGGGATCATTTCCGCCCCAAGGCTGGGCCAGCGTCTTCGGCTTATTTTGCTTGAATCGCGCCTCTCCCGCAGGCGTCATCGGAGGTACAGTGTCATGAGTAGCATTCTGTGGACCCACCCAAGCGCCAGTCAACTCACGCTTAGGAGCGGGGCCCGGCGGGTCGGGCATCTTAGGAACTCCCTCTTTGATGTATGCGGTTTTCGGAGACTGCTCCGGCCCTTGAGCTTGGGCCAATACCGACGACGAAAGCACCAGCACCGCCAACAAAGCAACGATTGCTTGGCCGACCGAATTCCGCATCTCAGCTGTCCTCCTTGACCTGACCCTTCAAAATTCCGGTTCATCGAACAACAACCCTCTGGCCAGAAAAAGACCGCGGTTGCTACTCGCCGGTCGCCCGTTACTCGAACCACGGAGACGATTTCTCGATCTACTGCACGCCTTGTTTCACGCCTGGTGTTTCGCCGTCTGGATTGTTGAATCGGCCTTTGTTTCCGCCGTCTGCACCCAAGTTGCGTATCGTGTAACTCGGTGCCATCGGCGAGCACGATCTTATTGAGGCGCCCAGTCGTGGTACCCGTCTTGGCCTGGTACATGTAAACAGTGATTACGTCCCCGGGCTCCAGGGTCGTCTTGCCCCAACCAATCAGCTTAAGTGCCTGAGGGGCGGCTGTCTCACACACCCAATGCTGAACGTTGCCCTTGTCATCCTTCGCATCGAACTCGATCAGGCTATGCGGGTTGGTCCAGGAGAACTGCGTCACGGTCACTTGCTTTAATGTAATCGGCTTGTCCATGTAAGCCGCATTTCCGTGATGCGCGAATAGCGGACCACAGAAAACTACAAGACCCAAGAATAGAGAAGCGGACGTTAGCAGCTTGCCTTTCATGCCAGCCTCCTGGAGTAGAATCCCGGTCGGACCTCGGATAGACGCACCATACGCTTTCCGGTTTCGAGCGTCAAGCGTGTCACTGGAAGGTGAGAGCGCTAGGGAATGGGACCTGATCGCCAGATCGCCGAGGTCCCGAGGGGTGGTTTGCCATACGATCGGATGCTGAATGCTGACATCCGCGACTAGACGGGGCGGGGAATCCGCCTCTCGAGAAAGTCCCGACGGTTGGGCTGCGCAAAGGGGTCGCGTTGTTTCTCGACCCCCTCTTGGCAGCATTTCACAGCAGCGCCGTTAACATCATCGAACTTGCATATCTGCTGTGTTCGATCGCTCTACGCCTAAATGTCGTAGTAGAGGTGGAACTCGTATGGGTGCGGCCGCATGCGCACGGCGTCCGCCTCGTTCTTCTTCTTGTACGCGATCCAGGTTTCGATGAGGTCCTCGGTGAAAACGCCGCCCTCGAGCAGATAGCCGTGGTCCTTTTCAAGGTTGGCGAGCGATTCTTCGAGCGAGCCGGGCATCGATGGAGGCGCCTCTTCGCCGCGAGAGCTCGAAGATGTCCTTTTCGAGGGGCTGGCCCGGATCGATCTTGTTCTTGATGCCGTCGAGCCCGGCCATGAGCATGGCGGCGAACGCCAGATAGACGTTGCACGACGCGTCAGGCGGACGGAACTCCAGCCGCTTGGCCTTGGGGTTCGTCGAATACACCGGGATGCGCACGGCTGCGGAGCGATTCCGGCTGGAGTACGCCAGGTTGACCGGAGCTTCGTAGCCGGGCACCAGCCGCTTGTAGGAGTTCGTGGTTGGCGCGATGAACGCCGCGAGGCTGGGACCATGCTTGAGCAGTCCGCCTGCGTACCACAGAGCGAGCTGCGAGAGGCCGGCATATTTATCGCCGGAGAAGAGCGGCTTGCCGCCCTGCCAGATCGATTGGTGGGTGTGCATGCCGGAGCCGTTGTCGCTAAAGATGGGCTTGGGCATGAAGGTGACCGTCTTGCCGTACTGGTTGGCCACGCTCTTGCAGATCCACTTGTACTTCATCATGCCGTCGGCGGATTTCAGCAGCGTGTTGAAGCGCAAGTCGATTTCGGATTGGCCGGCCGTGGCCACTTCGTGGTGCTGACATTCGACGTCCAGTCCGCAGGCTTGCATCTGCAGAACCATGTCGGTGCGCAGGTCCTGGAAATGATCCATGGGCGGGACGGGGAAGTAGCCCTCTTTATAGCGCGGGCGGTAGCCGAGGTTGTGTTCTTCGCGGCCGGTGTTCCAGCGGCCTTCGTCGGAATCGATGTAGTAGAAGCCGTGCTGCGGGGCGGTGATCGAAGCGGATGCTGTCGAAGATGAAGAACTCCGCTTCGGCGCCGAAGAAGGCCTGGTCGCCGACGCCCGACTTGATCAGATAGGCTTCGGCTTTTTTGGCGATGTTGCGGGGATCGCGCTTGTAGGGGTCGCGCGAGGCCGGTTCGACGGCGTCGGCAATCATCACCAGCGTCGGCGCTTCGCGAAACGGGTCCATGAAGGCCGTGTCGGGATCGGGAATCAGCAGCATGTCGGATTCGTGAATCGATTGCCAGCCGCGGATGGAGCTGGCGTCGAAGCCGAAGCCATCCTTGAAGGAGTCCTCTTCGAGTTCGCCGATCGGATAGCTGACGTGCTGCCACAGGCCCGGAAGGTCGGTAAATCGAAGATCAAGCATTTTAGCGTTGTGTTTGCCAGCGAATTCAAGAACCGATTTCGGATCCATTCGGTCTCCTTAAGAAGTGATTTACGTCGAAATGCCCCAAGAGGGAAAGAACGCGGCGACGATAACGCAACGGACATTTGTCGTCAAGAACAGCTCCGCGGAGAAGAACAACTGCTAGCAGGCCTGCTCCGTGCGTCACACTGGACGGACTGCCCTCTAGGCGCACAATACCCGCAAAAACGCAAGCTCCGAGTAAAATGCAACGTTTCGATCATTGCATATAAATGTTTTCGATCAAAACGTTAGCGGAGGCCGCTGCGCATGGCCGGTATGACGTGATCCCACTGCTGGCGGAAGGACGAACCTGACGGAGCAAGGACTACCCTCAGTCGTAATACTCCGAGCCTAGGTGCGTGATCAGATCTTCGCCCATCAGCCAGCGCAGCGTGTTTTTCAGCTTCATGGACTGGATGAACAGGTCGTGCTCGGGGTAAAGCTCCGGCGCGCACATCGGCGACTTGAAGTAGAAGCTGAGCCATTCCTGAATGCCGCGCATGCCGGCGCGCTGGGCCAGGTCGAGGAACAGCACCAGATCGAGCACGATGGGCGCGGCCAGGATCGAGTCGCGGCAGAGGAAGTCCACCTTGATCTGCATTGGGTAGCCCAGCCAGCCGAAGATGTCGATGTTGTCCCAGCCCTCTTTATTGTCGCCGCGCGGCGGGTAGTAGTTGATGCGCACCTTGTGGCAGATGTTCCCGTAGAGCTTGGGGTAAAGCTTCGGCTGCAGGATGTATTCCAGCGCGCCGAGTTTCGATTCCTCTTTGGTTTTGAAGGATTCGGGATCGTCGAGCACTTCGCCGTCGCGATTGCCGAGAATGTTGGTCGAGAACCAGCCGTTCAAGCCGATCATGCGCGCCTTGAAGCCCGGCGCCAGGATGGTTTTGAGCAGCGTCTGGCCGGTTTTGAAGTCCTTGCCGCAGATCGGGGACTTGGTGTTCGCGCGCCAGATCCTGCATCGCCGGGATGTCCACGGTAAGGTTGGGCGCGCCGTTGGCGAAGGCCACGCCGGAGGTGATCGCGGCCCAGGCGTAGAGCATCGAGGGGGCGATCGCCGGATGATTTTGCTTCATCGCCTGCTCGAACTTCGCCGCGGTCGAGTGCACCTCGTGCGGCGTGAGAAAAATTTCCGTGGAGCCACACCAGGCCACGACCAATCGCGAGACCTTCGATTGCTTTTGGAAACGCGCGATGTCGTCTTTGATTTGGAGCGCCAGGTCGTATTTGGTCTTGGCTTTTTTGACGTGCGGCCCATCGAGGCGCTTGACGTAGTTGTGGTCAAATGCGGCTTTCATGGGCTTGATGCCGGAGAGGAATTTCTTGGCCTTGGCCAGATCTTCGGGCGAAAGCACCGCTGCCTTTTGCGCGGCCTCATACGCGGAGTCGGGGAACAGATCCCAGCCGCCGAAGACGATATTTTCGAGCCGTTCGAGTGGAACGAAATCCTTGATGGCTGGCGTGCGGCCCTCGGTCCGCTTGCCCAGGCGAATCGTTCCGAGTTGAGTGACGGAGCCGACCGGTTCTGCGCCGGTGCGGCGCACCAAATCCACGCCAGCCATGAACGTCGTGGCCACGGCACCCATTCCCACGGTCAATACCCCGAGCTTTCCTTTCGGTGGTGCAATTGCTGTCGGCCTGCGCATAGCGAATTTCCCCCATTCGTGTTGCGAGCAGCGTTTCGCTGCATAAATCGCCTGGGCGCGCTGCGCCAGGCGTATTACGGGCTGCGGTCGTCCATTGAGTCAGAAGCGAGCGTCGCGCAGGGGCAAAGTTCAATATCATGCGGAAACTCGCAGCGAATTGCAATGCGGAACCTGAATCGCAAACAAAAAATATCGCGAGCGCCGATTTGCGGGGCGATTCGCGGCTTTTTTGAGTGCGCGTGTCGCTTCGCCGGCCGCGCCTCAGTCAGCCCTCCCATTCGATCGAACGCACCGACTCCAGGCGATAGAACGTTGTCATCCCGAGGCCTGAAGGCTGAGGGATCGGCTTTTGTCTGGATGCACAACGCGAACTTAGCTGCTCGCAGCGCGACGAGGCGCGGCCGTTGCGGGAACCTTCTGCGGCCGTGCGGCGCCTGGCTTAGGGCGCAGCGCAGCCAAAAGCTTTTCGATCGGAAGCGTATTGAGCACGTCTTTTTTCTCGAGCCAGCCGCGTCTAGCCGTTCGCACGCCGTAGCGCATAAATTTCAGGGTGCCCGTCACATGCGCGTCCGTGGAGATCGCGATCATCGCACGCCGCGGTCCTTAGCCATGCGCAGGTAAGTGTCCTTCAAATCGAGGCGCTCGGGCGACGCGTTGCACTCCATGGCTACGCCATATTTGCGCGCCGCTTCGAGAATCCGCTCCATGTCATACGCGAATTCATCGCGGCGCAGGAGCAGCCGGCCGGTGGGATGTCCGATGATCTGCGTATAGGGATTTTCGATGGCGGCCAGAATTCGGTCGGTCATCTCGGCGCGCTCCAGGTTCATGTAGGAGTGCACCGAGACGACAACCACCTCGAGTTGGGCGAGCACTTCGTCATCCAGGTCGAGACGGCCGTTTTTCAGGATGTCCACTTCGCTGCCGGCCAGGATGCGAATTCCGGGACCCTGCGCGTTGGCCGCCTGAATCTTGCGGATTTGCTCGAGCGTGCGTTCTTCATCCAAGCCGTTGGCCACGGTGACGGCTTTGCTGTGATCGGTCATGGCGATGTATTCGTAGCCTAACGCTCGCGCCGCCGCAGCCATCTCCTCGATCGAGTTTCGACCGTCGCTGGCCGTGCTGTGCATTTGCAGGTCGCCGCGCATGTCGGAAAGTTCGATCAATGTGGGAAGGCGGTGCTCGCCGGCGGCTTCGATCTCGCCAGTGTTTTCGCGCAATTCCGGCGGAATGAAGTCGAGCTTGAGCTTTGCGTAGATCTCCTCTTCCGTCGCGCCGGCCACGCGCCGCTCGCCTTCGAGGGTCGCCAGCGCATATTCGTTGAGCGTGAAGCCCATCTTGTTGGCGCGGCCGCGCAGAGCGACGTTATGTTCCTTCGATCCCGTGAAGTAGACCAGCGCGGCTCCCTGGTTCTCCGGCTCGAGCAAGCGCACGTCCACCTGGAAATTGCACTTCAGCCGGAAGCTCACTTTGTTCTCGCCGTGCGCCAGCACTTGCTCGATATCTGGGTAGGTCAGAATATGCGCGGCCAGCGTTTCCACCTCGGGCGCAGCATGGCGCTCGTTCGCCAACGTAACCAGCAAAATCGAGGTCGCCGATCGTCTCCTTGCCTCGGCGCAGCGACCCGGCCGGGGTCACCGATCCGACCAGCTTTCCGAAGCCGCTGATGTAGGCGACCAGTTTCGCGGCCTCGGCCTCCGCGAAGTCCAGCAGGAAGCGGCCTGTCTGTCGCTTGAATACCTCGATGGCCTTCAGAATGTTCTCTTCCGTTTTTTCGCCGAAGCCGGGAAGGTCGCGTAGCTTTTGCTCGCGCGCGAGTTTTTCGACGTCGTCGACGGTGCCGGCTTGGAACATACTCCATAGCAGGGCGACTTTCTTCGGGCCCAGAGAATGCACCGAAAGCAGAGTCCAGAATCGTCGTCGGGATATTTTTTGAGCAGTTTTTTGCGCAGGCTGTAGTCGCCGGTCTTGACGATTTCCTGGATGTGCTCGGCCAGCCCGGCGCCGATGCCGGGCAGTTCGGTGAGTTTTTTTGGCTCTTGCGCGAGCTCGGCGACCGATTCGGTCAGACTGTTAATGAGCTCGGCGGCCTTTTCGTAACTGCGATACCGGCCGATAATGGCGCCGTCGATTTCCAGCAGTTGCGCGGTCTCGCGCAGGATGCGCGCGATCTCTCGGTTTTCCATTTGTTGCGTCCGCGGTTATTGGCCGAGCACGTAGGCGAAGATGAGCGGGGCGACGATCGAGGCGTCCGATTCGATGACGAACCGCGGCGTGTCGCGGTCCAGCTTGCCCCAGGTGATTTTTTCGTTGGGCACAGCGCCGCTGTAGGAGCCGTAGGAAGTGGTGCTGTCGGAGATCTGGCAGAAATAGCCCCACAGCCGGCACTGTTCGCGAAGATCCTGGACGATCAGCGGAACGACGCAGATCGGGAAATCGCCCGCGATGCCGCCGCCGATCTGGAAGAATCCCACCGAATTCGTTTGCGTGTTTCGCTGGTACCAATCGATCAGCGCGGCCATCTGTTCGAGGCCGGATTTGACGACCTGGATGTTCGACACTTGGCCGCGCACGGTGTTGGCGACAAAAATATTTCCGAGCGTCGAGTCTTCCCAGCCCGGCGTGAAGATCGGCAGGTTTTTCTCGCAGGCCGCCGCCACCCAGGAATCTTTGGGATCGATTTCGTAGAACTCGCTGATCGTGCAGCCGCGAATCAGCTGGTACATGTATTCGTAGGGGAAGTAGCGCTGGCCTTCCTGGTCCGCTTTTTGCCAGAATTTCAGCACTTGGCGCTCGATGCGGCGCATGGCCTCTTCTTCAGGGATGCAGGTGTCGGTGACGCGATTCATGCCCTTTTCGCGCAGGGCCAATTCCTGGTCGTCGCTGAGATTGCGGTAGTTGGGCACGCGCCGGTAGTGGTTGTGCGCTACCAGATTAAAAATATCTTCTTCGAGATTTGCGCCGGTGGTGCAGATGGCGTGAATCTTGTCCTGCCGGATCATTTCCGCGAGGGAAAGTCCAAGCTCGGCAGTGCTCATCGCGCCGGCCATGGCCAAAAACATTTTTCCGCCTTCCGCGAGGTACTTGTTATAGGCCTCGGCGGCGTCCACAACGACGGCCGCGTTGAAGTGCCGGAAGTTGTGCTTAATGAATTCCTTTACGCTCATAACGGTTGGTTTTGCGCTCCGATTCTGCTTCGCAAACTTTTCGCAGTGAATCCTAGACCAGCAAGCGATGCGTTGCAAGCAAAGAACACAATTTCACCCGAAAGAAATAGTATGCGGAGAGATGAAGCGCTAGCGTCGCTGCGACGCATGAAAAACAATTGCGGCGTTGAAAAATAAAAAGCCGCTATTTCACAAAACGCAGGTAGTACAAAAGTCCGGCAATGGATTTACCGTCGCTGATCGTGCCGTTCCGAATCATGCGTTCGATCGCCGCCCAACGGAACCGCTTCGGCTCGATGCGTTCATCATCTTCCGGCTGAGCTGTTCCGGCGGTGAGCCCCGTAGCCAAAAAAATATGCATGCGCTCGCTGAGAAGACCCGGTGAAGGGAAATATTCGAAAAGCTTGCGCAATCGGCGCACCCCGTATCCCGCTTCCTCCAATAGCTCGCGCCGGGCCGCCGCCACCAAAGATTCCCCCGGATGGTCGAGACTGCCGGCGACCAGTTCCCAAAGATAGCGGCCAGCCGCATGGCGATACTGCCGAATCAGCGAGCCGGTTCCGTCGGGAAAAACCGGCAACACGACCACCGAGCCCGGGTGAACAACAATGTCGCGGTCCGTCACCACGCCATCCGGCTCCGCTACGCGGTCGTGGTGAAGCTCGAAAACGCGGCCTTTATAAATCAGCTTGCGATCTAGAACCTTAGCTATTTTCTTGGCGGGGTGGCGGGGCACATTTCTCTCCGTCTTGCCGAAAATTGCAATCGTCACGAAGGACCAGCGAATTCTAAGGTCTGGGGGCACCAAAAGGCTAGGGACGATGCGCCGGCGCGGGGCGGGGAAGTAGCCGGCCGAACGTAACAGAACATGGAAAGTACGATATTATCAGTCGCTGCAGGACTTCGGTGAAACGCGACCGCAATCCACCGGATGCGCTTAGTTTTCTGTTGTTTGGCCGAATCCTCTGCTCGCATCGTAGGGCAGCGAAGGTCAAAGGGATAAAGGCCTTGTGTTATTGCTCGAACGGGCGCGAGTTCGTATACTCGCGGCGAGGAATAGCCGCCGATTCCAATGAATACTTTAATCATCGATGACGAGAAGCCGGCGCGGGACGAGCTCGCTTTTCTGCTCAAGGGCTTCCCGGAGGTGAGTGTGCTCGGTCAGGGCAAGAACGGCCTGGAGGCTGTCGCCCTGATCCGCGAGCACAATCCGGATCTGGTTTTCCTCGACGTGCAGATGCCAGGCCTCGACGGTTTCGGCGTGATTCGCAAGCTGAAGGAGCGGAAGGTGAAGCTGCCGCACATCGTTTTCTCCACCGCGTACGACCAATATGCCGTGCAAGCTTTTGAAGTGAACGCGGTGGATTACATTCTGAAGCCCTTCGACAAGCAGCGTCTGGCGCGCGCGCTGCAGCGCGCCAAGCGCTTGTTGGGCGCCGAGTCCTCTCCGGCCGAGCGCCTCGAGACGCTGGTGAGCCAGCTCGAGACCCGCCAGGGACAGCCGGTGAAGCTGCTGGTGAAGTCGCAGGGCCGGCTGTTGCTGGTGGACGCGGCCGAGATGGTCTGCGCGTCGATCGAGGATGGCACCATCACGATTTCGACGCGCGAGTTCGAGGGCACATCGAATTTTCGCACGGTCGAGGAACTGGCCGAGTCGGTCGATTCGGACCGCTTCTGGCGGCCGCATCGCTCGTATCTGGTGAACATCGACTACATCAAGGAAGTCATGCCGTGGTTCAAGTCGAGCTACATGCTCAAGATGGCCGATAAGAAGCAGTCGGAAATTCCAGTAAGCCGCGCGCAGACCAAACGCCTGCGCGAGTTGCTGAAGCTGTAATGCATTGCCGTACCATGCTTAAACGCGCTCCAGCCCTTCTCTTTCTCACCCAGCTGTGCTAGCATGCAGTGACGCACGACGTCTCAGGCGCGCAATCGCCGCCTCTTCTCACGATGGACTTTTCGCTGACCGATGACCAGCGCTTGATCCGTGACACCGTTCGCCGATTCATGGAAGCCGAGGTCCGTCCGAACGTGCGCCAAAACGATCGCGAAGAGAAATTTGCCGCTGCCGAGTTGCGGCGACCTGGGAGAACTGGGCTGCTGCGGCATGCTGATCCCGAGGAATGGGGCGGCGCGGGCGCGGATTCCATCGCTTACGTCCTAATGCTGGAAGAAGTGGCGCGCGTGGATGCGGCGATGGCGGTGGCGCTGAGCGTCACCAATTCCGTGGTTGCTTGGCCGCTCTACCAGCCACGGCACGGAAGCGCAGCGCCGAAAATATCTGCCGCAGCTTGCGCGAGGCGAAATTCTCGGCAGTCCTTTTGCCTCACCGAGGCGCAGGCCGGCTCGGATTCGGCCGCTTTGCAGACGCGCGCTGTCCGTGACGGGGACACCTATCGCCTCGACGGCGTAAAGACCTGGGTCACCAGCGGCGGGCAGAGCGGCCTGTACATCGTTTTTGCGAAAACCGACCCGCAGGCCGGCGCCCGCGGAGTCACCGCATTTTTGGTGGAACCGAGCTTCCCTGGCTTTCGCGTGAGCCGCTACGAGGATAAAATGGGCCTGCGCAGTTCGCGCTCCGCGGAAATCACGCTGAGCGATTGCCAAGTCCCGGCGGAGAACCGCCTGGGCGAAGAAGGGCAGGGGCTGAAGATTGCGCTCGAAGCGCTCGACGGTGGCCGCGTTGGAATTGCCGCGCAAGCCGTGGGCATCGCGCAAGGGGCGCTCGAAGCGGCCGCGAGCTACGCGAAGCAGCGGCGCGCGTTTGGCAAGACCATTGGCGAGTTTCAGGCGATTCAATGGATGCTGGCTGACATGCAAACGGAAATCGAAGCGGCGCGCGGCTCTGGTGTGGCAAGCCGCATGGCTGCGCGACACCGGCGCGGCCCGTCTGGGGGCTTACGCCTCGCGAGCGAAACTCTATGCCAGCGAAATGGTGAACCGCGTCGCTTACAAAGCGGTGCAGATTCACGGCAGCATGGGCTATTCGCGCGAAAGCGACGTCGAGAGGATGTACCGCGACGCGCGCGTCATCTCCATCTACGAAGGCACCAGCGAAATCCAGCGCATGATCATCGCCCGCGATCTGCTTGGCGCGCGGCGCGGCGCGGCCACCGCTGCCCGCCGAAGGAGCCCGCTAGGTGGCGGCTGCCGCCCAGAGCGCGACAGACCAACGCAAGCGAGTTCTGAGCGGCATGCGTCCCACCGGGCGGCTGCACATCGGCCATTATTTCGGCGCGTTGCAAAATTGGGTCGACCTGCAGAACAGCGCGGACCACGAATGCTTTTTCTTCGTCGCCGATTGGCACGCGCTCACCACCGATTACGCCGACACCTCCGGCGTCGCGCAAAACAGCATCGAAATCGCCACCGACTGGCTGGCTGCGGGCCTGGACCCCGAGCAAGTGCACGATGTTCTTGCAGTCGGCCGTGCGCGAACATGCCGAGCTGCACCTGCTGCTCTCGATGATGACGCCGCTGGGCTGGCTCGAGCGCGTGCCCACCTACAAGGAGGCGCTCGAAAACATCAAAGACAAAGACCTGCACCAGTACGGTTTCCTCGGCTATCCGGTGTTGCAGACGGCGGACATCGTGATGTACGGCGAGCCGGGACAAGAGCTGGTCGTGCCGGTGGGCGAGGACCAGGTTTCGCACGTGGAGCTTTCGCGCGAGATCGTGCGCCGCTTCAACGCCTTTATGGAGCTGGAGATCGGCGATGAGCTCGTCGAGCAGGATCGAGCGCGCTCTGCCGAACTGGACGCAAAGGTCTGCGCCAAGCGCCTCGCGTGACGAGCAAGATATCCGATGCCGATTGGCGCCGAGAATCGCACCGACGCGCAGGCCTCGGATTCGAGAATTTCTTGGAGCAGACTGGTGAGCGTTATGCGCAACGATCTTATTCTCAACGAGGTGTTGAGCGAGCCGGAGCCGATGCTGACGCGAACGCCGCGCATTCCCGGCACCGACGGCCGGAAAATGTCCAAGAGCTACGGCAATTTCATCTCGCTCAGCGAATCCGACGATTCGATTCGCACCAAGGCTCGCGCGATGATGACCGATCCGGCGCGCAAGCGGCGCAGCGACCCGGGCAATCCCGACGTTTGCCCGGTCTTCGACTGGCACAAGCTGTTTCCGGAAGAGCAGACGCCCGAGAAGCGCGCGCGCATCAATCGCATCAGCCTGGAGTGCCGCACCGCGCGATCGGCTGCGTCGAGTGCAAGGCCCTGATGGCCGACGCGCTGATCGAGTGGATCGAGCCGGTGCGCGCGCGCCGCGAGGAATATGCCGCCGAGCCCGAACGGTGTGCTCGAGATTCTCGCCGAGGGTTCGCGAAACGGCTCGCTGGCGTCGCGAGGAAGACGATGGCGCGCGTGCGCGAAGCGGTCTTCGGCTGGGAGAAGACGCAGCTAAATCTTGCCGCCGACCAGGCCTGTCGCAAAAACCGTCGAGGAAGCGAGGCGCTGACGTGGCCACGCCCTACAAAATTCACCTCGAAGCCTACGACGGCCCGCTGGACCTGCTGCTCGATCTGATTCGCAAGCAGGAGATGGACATTCACAACATCCCCATCGCGCAGATCACCGGCCAATATCTCGAATATCTTGCACAAGCTCGAACAGCTCGACGTGGACGTCTCCGCCGATTTCATCTACATGGCGGCGACGCTGATTTTGATCAAGTCGAAGATGCTGCTGCCGCCCGACCCGCTCGCCGCGCCGGAAGAGCAGGCCGATCCGCGCGCCGAGCTGGTGCATCGCCTGGTCGAGCACGAAAAATTCAAGAACGCCGCGCAGCTGCTCTACGAAAAGCAGCAGCTCGAAGCGCACGTCTGGTCGAAGCCCGATCTTTCGCTCTACGAAGGCGAGGACGTCGAAGGCGAGCTGGTGGTTTCGCTGGTGGACCTGGTGCGCGTCTTCCAGCAGGTGCTCGAACGGCGCAAGGCAGTCGTGCGCATCGAGCTGCATCAGGACGAATTCACCGTGAAGACGCATGATGGAGATGCTGCGGCAGCAGCTCCTGGCGTCCGAGGACGGCATCGAGCTGGCGGCATTTTTCGAGGCTTGCCCCACGCGCTCGGCGATGATCTGCGCGCTGCTGGCGGTGCTGGAGCTGGTGCGGCTGCAGGCGATCGTGTTGACGCAGAAGGAAATCTTTCGGCGCCATCTGGCTGCGAAAGCACAAAATGTTCGACGAGGTTTTCCTGGCGGCGTCGCGACGGCAATCGATGGCCGCGAGGCGAGACGCCGGCAGCAGACCGTCAAGAAGCCCGAGGAAAAACCGACCGAAAAAGCGATGGCCAAACCAACAGAAAAACCCTCTGAAAAAATGGACGAGCAATATCAATGACCATGACACCTGTAGAATTGAAAAGCGCGCTCGAAGCCATTATCTACGCCGCCGACGAGCCGGCGACGGTCGAGCAGCTGGCCGGCGCCGTCGGGGAAGAGAAGCACGTGGTGCGCACCGCGCTCGATGAGCTGGTCGGCAGTTACGGCAGCGATGAACGCGGCGATCGAAATTCGCGCCGTCGCCGGCGGCTACCGCGTCTACACCAAGCCGCAGCACCACGACGTGGTGCGCCGCTTCATCAAGAGCCTGCGCCCGCCGCTGCGCCTCACCATGCCGGCGCTCGAAACCCTCGCCGTGATCGCCTATAAGCAGCCGGTCACGCAGCCGGAAATTCAGGAGATTCGCGGCGTGAGCTGCGCCGGCGTCATCCAGACGCTGCTGGAGCGGCGACTGATCACCACGGCCGGCCGCAAGCAAGTGATCGGGCGGCCAATCCTCTACCGCACCTCGAAGGAATTTCATGATGCGCTTCGGTCTGAGCGATCTCGAAGAGTTGCCAAGCCTCAAGGAGTTCGAGGCGCTGGCGCGCGAAGCGCTGGGCACCGAAGATGGTGTTGCCGAGTCGGCACCACCGTCTGCGGAGTCGGCACCGGCGGCCGAGCCTAGTGAGGCGAATCCGGCGGATGCTGCGATCGCGGCCGATGTCGCAGCAGCGGAGGCCGAGACTCCGACTACCGAAACTCCCGCCGCTGAGCGCGCCGAGACCGCCGAGGCGAATCCGACCGATGCTCCGCTGGCGACCGATTCCACAGAAGCGGTAGTCGGTTCTGTGCCGGCCGCGCCAGCTGGAACGGGGCCGGCCGACTCTGCGATTGCGACGGAAGCCGCGGCAGCAGAAGCCGAGTCTGCTGCGTCGAATCCGGCGAAGGCTGCGCTGGCGACGGCCGCCACACGAACGGAGGCCGCGTCTCCGACGGCCGAGACACCCGCCGTTGAGCCCGCCGAGGCCGAAGCCGACGCGAACACGAATGCGAACGCCGCGGAGGCTTCCGGAAAGGCCGCACGCAGCGGCGCGCGCTAATGGTGTCGGTGCGGAAACACTAGACGGTGTCATCCCGAGGCCCAAAGGCCGAGGGATCTGCTTTTGTTCTCGACTCGAGAAACGCGTGTGTACGCTTTTTTAGATCGGACTTAGGACAATGAGGCATTAGCCTCACAGCGGCGTTAGTCCCCGAAGGCCGCGGACTGGTTCACGATGCTCGAACGACTGCAAAAAATTATTGCCCGCGCCGGCATCGCCTCGCGGCGCCACGCGGAAGAGCTAATCCGCAGCGGGCAGGTGCGCGTCAACGGCGTCGTCGTGACTGAACTCGGCGCGAAAGCCGATCCCGACCGGGACCGCATCGAAGCCGCTGGCCGCGTCGCCGAGAAGCCTGCCCAGCCGCGCTATTTCCTGCTGCACAAGCCGGCACATGTCGTCTCGACCATGTCCGATCCCGAGGGCCGCGCGACGCTGCGCCATTTGCTGCGAGGCATGGCCGAGGGAGTCTTCCCGGTCGGGCGGCTCTACTACGCCGATTCGGGTCTGATGCTTCTGACCAACGACGGTGAACTCGGCGATCGCATCTTCAAATCTGCCGCCGGCATGAATCAGGTGTATTGGGTGAAGCTCAAGGGCAAGCCCAGCGAGCAGACGCTGCGACAAGTCGGCCAACGCGCGCAGGCGCGGCTACGTAAGCTGCGTGCGCCCGGCGCCGCTGGGGTGGACGCAGCGAATCCGTGGTACGAAGTGCAGCTCAGCGAAGCCCCGCGCGATTTATTGCGCCGCGCGCTGTTTGCAGCCGGCCATCCCGTTGAAAAGATGAAGCGGGTGAAGCTCGGCCCACTCGATATCGGCGCGCTGCCGGAAGGGCTGTACCGCCAACTCGATCCTAAAGAGGTGCTGCAGTTGCGACGCGCCGTCGAGCGAACCGCCGAAGGTGCCGCGCCCGCGCGTCCTATCTCTAGCTCCGCCGCCGAGAAGCGGCGTCCCGCCAACCGCGGTCCCAGGTCCCGCCGCGCAAAGTCCGGCCACACGAAACCGAAGAGCGGCAAGCGATGACAAGCCAAGCAGAGTCGAGCGGGCCATGCGGCGCCACGCTCAACATGCCCGCCCTCCGACCAAGCGATCGCCGAGCTTCTTCGCAGCGCCCACACAATTGCGGTGGTCGGACTCTCTCCGAAGCCGTTCCGCGCGAGCTACGGCGTGTCGGAGTTCTTGCAATCGGTCGGCTACCGCATCATCCCAGTGAATCCAAACGTGCGCGAAGTCCTCGGAGAAAAGGCTTACGCGCGGATCGAAGACATCCCGGAGAAGATCGACATCGTGGACGTTTTCCGCCGCTCGGAGGCAGTGCCCGAAATCGTTGACGCCGCGATCCGCATCGGCGCGCGTGCCGTTTGGATGCAAGAGGGCGTCGAACATGAAGAGGCTGCCGCACGAGCGCGCGCTGCGGGTCTGTTGGTTGTAATGGACAGCTGCATTTTGAAGGAGCACCGTCACCTGCTGCGTTGAGCATCCAATCATAAAGATGGAGAATCACCGTCAGGGCAGGGAGGTAAGAGGGCGATGCGAAGTTTGGTGAAAATGGCAGCGCTTATCGGTCTTGCAGGAATGCTTCTGCCGAGCGGTGCGCGAGCACAAGCAAAGGACGGCACGCCCGAGCAATTTCTTTTCGATTCTGCCAATCGGGAACGGATGGCGCAGGGGCTGGCGCCGCTGAAGTGGGACGCGCAGCTGGCCGCGGCCGCTCGCCAGCACGCGTCAGAGATGGCCCAGCAGAACACGCTCTCGCATCAATTCCCCGGCGAACCCGAACCGGCCGCGCGAGTCCGCCAGGCCGGTGCCCGATTCAGCGCGATGGCCGAAAATGTTGCCTTCGGGCCCAACCCGGCCGAAATTCACCAGGGCTGGATGAATTCGCCGCCACATCGAAAAAACATGCTCGACCCGCAACTCAACTCCGTCGGCATTGGCGTGGTCGCGCGAGGCGGTCAACTGTACGCCGTCCAAGATTTCGCGCGAACCGTCGCGCAGTTATCGCTCGAGGACCAAGAAGCCCATGTGAGCGCGCAGCTCAAAGCGCGAGGGCTCACGATTTCGACCGATAGCGCGCGACGCGCGACGCGCTTGCGAATCTGGCCTCAATCGCGGAACCAGCAGTAGACCGGCGTACATGCTGCGTTTCTCGAGCGCCGATCTGGACAAGCTGCCCGACGCCGTCGATCAGACGGTGCGCAGCGGCTCGCTATCACTCCGCGGAAGTGGGCGCATGCGCGCCGGCGCACTCGGACGATTTCGCTGGATACCAGGTCGCAATTCTGTTCTACCCTTAGCCAGTAGTCCGGCGCGCGACCGCCGTTCCACCGGCTTTAGCCCTACCTCACGCCGATTTTGGCGCACGTTTTACGCGGATTCCGCGGATCTCTTCCATACGCGCCCGCAGCCGCTGCTCGAAACCCTGATCGGTCGGCTGGTAGTAGCGCCTTCCGGCAAGGCTCTCCGGCAGGCAGGTCATGTCGGCAACTTTATCGGGTTCGTCGTGCGCGTACTTGTATCCCTCGCCGTATCCCTCTTCTCGCATCAGTCCGGTCACTGCGTTCCGCAGATGCAGCGGGACGGATTCCGCGGCTGTTTTTTGCAGATCGCTCTGCACCTGGCCGTAGCCGCTATAGAGCGCGTTCGATTTGGGCGCCAGCGCCAGATAGACGGCCGCTTCGGCGAGCGCCAGATTGCCTTCCGGCATGCCCACGAAATCCGCAGCCTGCATGGCGGCGACAGTGATGCCTAGCGCGTTGGGATCGGCGAGGCCGATATCTTCGCTGGCCATGCGCACCAGCCGCCGAGCCACGTAGAGCGGGTCCTCGCCGGATTCGAGCATGCGCGCAAGCCAGTAGAGCGCGGCGTCGGCATCGGAATTGCGCACCGACTTGTGCAGCGCGGAGATCAGGTTGTAGTGCTCCTCGCCGGCTTTGTCGTAGCGCAGGAACTTGCGCTGCAGCGTCGCGGACAGCAATTGCTCAGTGATGGCGCGGCGACCATCCGCGCCGGGCGCCGCGGCACGCACCAGCGCCTCGACGGTGTTGTACGCGGCGCGAGCGTCGCCATCGGCAAACGTGGCGATCCGCTCGAGCACGCCGTCGGTCACCTCGATCTTCTCCCGCCCCAGCCCACGTTCCTCGTCGGCCAACGCGCGGCGAAGTAGCTCCAGAATTTCCTCGCCGGTCAGCGCCTTCAGGACGTAGACCCGCGTGCGCGAAAGTAGCGGCGCGATGATCTCGAACGAGGGATTCTCCGTGGTCGCGCCGATCAGAATCACGTCTCCGGCTTCGACGTGTGGCAAGAAATGCGTCTTGCTGAGCCTTGTTGAAGCGATGCACTTCGTCCACGAAGACAATTGTGCGCCGCCCGGAGCGCCGCACGCGCTCGGCCGCAGCCATGACGTCCTTGATTTCGCGGATGCCGCTGAGGACCGCGCTGAAAGCTACAAACTCGGAATGCGTACGCCTCGCGATCAGCCGCGCCAAAGTGGTTTTGCCGCAGCCCGGAGGCCCCCACAGAATCATCGACCCTAATTCGTCGCGCTCAATCGCCAGCCGCAAAGGCTTGCCGGGGCCCAGTAAGTCTTGCTGGCCGACAAACTCCTCGATCGTCCGCGGCCGCATCCGCTCCGCGAGCGGACTCGGTCCCGCCGCCGGATCCTCGGGCTCGAGCTTCGCAAAAAGGCTCACGCTTTACCGCAGCCCGCGCTGACTCGCCGCTTCGTACAGCAGCACAGCGCCGGCAATTGCCGCGTTCAGAGAGTCCATCGCCATGCCAGACTCGCGCGCCGCAATTTGCGGGATGCTCACCACGGCGTCGCTTGATCGCACCAGGTCGTCGGGAAGTCCCGCACCCTCGTTGCCTACCAGCAGGGCAGCAGGTTCGCGCCAGTTAACTTGCCACGGAGCGAGCGGACCGCGCGAGCCCGCGTTGCCCGCCGCATCAGGCGCTGCTCCTGCACAGGCGCCGGGCGATGTGGCATACACGCGCACTCCGGCCATGCGTAGTTGCGTCAGCAACACGGGAACGCCAACGCCGCGCAAGATCGGCAACCGCAGCGCGGAGCCCGCCGACGCCCGCAGGGCCTTGGGCCCGAATGGATCGGCAGTGCCGATTCCACCAGCCGCGCACGCTGCCGCGCCCGATGGCACCAAACGCTTCAGCCGCGCGCAACAAAGCCCCGACGTTGCCGGGATCCTGCACGCCCGCCATGATCAGAACCAGCGGCACACCGCCGCGCACCAGATCGTCAAAACAGGCGCGAGGTGGCTGCACCAGGGCTGCGATTCCTTGTGGTGTTTCGGTGGAGGCAATCTGCGCGAAGAGACGGTCGCTGGTCGCCAGCAAGCGGGTTGGCTCAGCAATCCATTCGCCCAACTCCGAAAGGTGCCGCGCGCCCGACTCGCTGACCAGCACCGCCGAAACCGGAATCCCAGCGCGCAGCGCGGTCTCGACAAGGTGGGGCCCTTCGACGCCGACGATTTCCGTCTCAGGGTCAGCTGCGCCACGGCCGCGCAGCGATTCCCCGGCGAGAGCGGCGCGGAACTGTTTGAGCCAGCGGTTCTCGCGGCTAGTAATGAGTTCGGGGACGCGCAAAGCTCGCCCGCGTGCATTCGCGGCAAGCACCATACACAGCAGCCTAGCAAACGCCCCCGGCCCGGTAAACAGTCGGCTTAAGCTTGCCCGGCAACGCCTATCTCCGGCTTCGCTATCGGGTGCCGTTTCCTTTCTCGGTGTTCAGTGCCGAAGTCGTCAGTGTTATACTCCGCCCCGAGCGAACACCTAGCTCCGGCCCCTGCGCATACCGCGCGGGAATTCAGCAAAAAATGGGAGGGATTATGAGCGCAACGTCGGTAGCGACCATTGCAAGGCGATCCCTAGATTGGTCCATCGGTCTCAGCGTTCTCATGATTGTGGCTGGCATCCTGGCCATCGCGATACCGCCTGCGGCGAGCCTCGCCGTCAATCTTGTGGTTGCGTGGCTGCTGATCTTCAGCGGCGTCATGCATCTGGTGTTCGCCTGGCACACCCGCTCCGCCGGGGGTCTGCTCTGGGAAATTCTCTTGGGCGCACTCTACGGTTTCGTTGGTGTCTACCTGCTCATGCATCCTGCCGCCGGCCTCGCGACGCTGACGCTCGCCCTAGCGATCTACCTTTTCCTCGAAGCGTTTTTTGAGTTCTTGCTGTGGGGTTTTGTCCGCGCACTGCCGGGCTCGGCGTGGCTGCTCTTGGACGGCGTCGTCACGCTGGTTCTCGCCGTCCTGATCTGGAGAACCTGGCCCTCGAACACCGAGTGGGTCATCGGCACGCTGGTCGGCATCAGCATGCTGTTCAGCGGAACGACGCGCCTGATGCTTTCACTCGCAGCGCGGCGCCTGGTAGCGAGGCCGGCCTAGCATCTGCCGCGTCGCTTTTCGGATGCATGCAAAATGAAGGACGAAACGTCGAAGGCTCAGCAGCAATCGTGCCTGTCGCGACCACTCTAAAAGTTTAAGGCGCGACGACCGCCATGCGGTCGTCGCGCCTCAACGTAAATCACTCACGCGCCGGTCTTACTTCGCGGGCGCGCCTCCAGTGGACGCCCCGCCAGAACCCCAGCCCGACGGGTTGGATAGTTGGTCCCGATACTGAAGGGCGTACGACGGCAGGCACAGCTCTTCTTCGACGTCCTGATCCTTCTTCCAGTAGTAGGCCGTCTTCATCAGTTGAAAAGGTTGCGTGTAATATTTCGGATCATCCACGGTTACCGTCGCCGTCAGGTGATATTGATCGACTCGCGTCCATCGTTCTTGCAGCTTGATGTCGGCGCTGTGCGGATGGCCGGCCTCATCGATCCAGCTTCTCGGATCGAGGCCCATGGTGTCGATCACGAATACGTTATCTCCATCCCAGTGGCCGGCCGAATATCCGTAGAACCTCGAATCCGGAGCTCCCGGCGCGTCCACCTTCGCAGGCAGCGGCCTGCCATCGGTATAGATTTCCCGCCACGCGCGCTGCTGCTCAAACAGAACCACCATGCGGTCGGGTAGCTGCGCGAACCAAATTCCTCCTCGGCTGCTGAGCCAGTGATTCAAAAGGTCGCGCGGAAACCCGAGCGGATCGCAGATCGCGAAGGGGTCATTGTTGGGCTCCACGTGGTCGACCCCAGTGTCGGAGGCGCGCTTGATTGGCTTATTGTTTTTGAATCGAGCCTGGCCCGCAGGCGTCATAGCGGGGAAGGGGCCCATTTCCACTTTGATGGGGCCGACCCAGACGCCATTGAGGTCATGCTTGGGAGCAGGGCCCGGCGGATTCGGCATTTCAGGAACTCCCTCGGCGACGAAACCCGGTGTCGAGCGGCTTCCGCGTTGGGCCATCAGCGCCGGCGAGAGAGCCAACACAGCGAGCGAAGTAACGATTACCTTGGCGAGAGGATTACGCATTTTACTGCCTCCTTGCAGAACTTGGTTCCTTGCAGCCGTTAATAAGGGTCGGCCAGTATTGCAA
This sequence comes from uncultured Acidobacteriota bacterium, assembly GCA_963818345.1. Lineage (GTDB taxonomy): Bacteria > Acidobacteriota > Terriglobia > Acidiferrales > UBA7541 > Palsa-189. The sequence goes on from CAWFRX010000013.1 coordinate 62,965, forward strand.
TCGCGCGGCCGACAGCCCGGTCCGCGCCAACCTCAACGAGTCCCGTTGCGAATATCAGTTTGTTACGACGATGTCGTTAATTCGTCACAACGAGATCGTTAATACGAGGAGTCCCCGCCGCCACGGTTCCCACCGCCGCCACGCCCGGAACCACCTTCGGTAGGCTTAGGCAACACGGTGCCATCGGCAAGCACGATGTGGCTAATCCGACCCGCCGGGTTACCCGTTTTCGCTTGGTGAATGTAAACGGTGATGACATCGCCTTGCTGCACGGAAGTCTTCGACCATCCGGCAAGTCGAAGCGCTTCCGGGCTGCCCAATTCGCCAGCCCAGTGCACCATATTGCCTTTATCGTCCTTCACGAAAAACGTGATGAGGCAGTGAGGGTTTGCCCAGCCGAAGGTGTCCACCGTCGCGTCCTTCAAAACGACTTCCTTGGTCTCGTCGTACGCCACGTTTCCGTGGTGGGCGAATGCCGGAAAGCCAACCGCCAAAATGCCGGTCAGCAAGAGAAACGCTACAAACCTGGTTTTCATGCAAAGTTCCTTTCGTTAGCCGAATGCATCAATAAATGGAGGCCTGCCAGAATTGCCAAAGTCTGCAAGGTCAGTGCTCTGGCCCGGAACTATGCCAGCGAATCATGACCCGCACAAGGCCGAAGCATTATAGAGACGTGCCCGTTCTGTCTTCAACGAGAATTTGGGGCCATTTTAGTACGGGCCGCTCTAGTACCAGATTGCCCGATGCGAGACGGGTCCCTCAACTCCCGATGCCCCCATTTATATCACCCGATCGCCTCCTGAGTGAAGCAGCAGTTGACCAGGGCTGCGCTATGGATGCCGCCGTGATAGTCCCGGTAGCCTCCAATAATGATTCGACTCGAACGATCTGTGAGGCTCATTGGAGCCGGTCTAGGCGGATTGTTTTGGATCTCCCTCCCCCCACTTTTTTCGTAAGTGTTCATTGCACGGGACTTTAAGTCCAATGATTTTGGAAGTGCGCATTCTGCACGGCTTAGTGGCGCATTTTGCGTAAGTGTTCATTTTGCTCAGGTTGTTTCCAGTGAAAGCAAAGGTCTCGCCACGGCGAGCGGGCGGCAGCATTTGCGGCTTTTGGCAATAGTTGCTGCTGACGCGGGCTGTAGGTGTGACAGAGCCCAGGTGGGAACAGACGGCAGCGTCTCGTGCTGAGCGATCTTTGGCTGCGAACATGAGCTATTATACCATCCGCGTCAAGGTCACTTTATGGTCACCGCGCTGCAAGAGACTCACTGGGCGCCTCGCGTTTGTTTCCCCCAACGCGCACCGTCCCCCCTCTGGACGAACGGGGTGAGGGATCAGCTTTCTCGTGAGGCCTCGGTCGGGAGTATTTAGGGAGTTGCTTTGGTGGGATTGCCTTTAGAATGGAACGTCAGCTTGACGCGGAAGTTTCTTCCATCCTGCTGGAGCGCGTTTTCGGGATCTTCTGGACGGCCCGGGTCAAAGTATTTCTTGTCGAAGACGTTGTAGATGCTCGTCGACAAATCCGCATGTTTGCCAAAGGCGTGTCCCAGTAAGGTGACGTTGAAAACCGCGAAGCCGGCCACCGGGGGACCGGCCAGTGTCAAGCGTGAGCTGGTGTACTGTGCGTCCACGCTGCCAAGCAATTTGTGCCGCACGATTGGGACGCTTAGGTTCAGCTTAGCGAGTTGCTCCGGAGAGTTTGCGAGGACCGATTCTCCCCCCGCGGTGTGGGTAAGGCTGTAGCTGACTGTACCCACGATCTCGCCAGGCATGCGAGTGTTCAGCTCAAGCTCCATCCCGGTAGCATTCGCGTCACCCGAGTTGCGGTAAACATCGAGTCCATTGCTGAGGTCCGTCTCCAGAGTGATCAGGTTACCGATCCAGTTCTGAAAGACACTGCCGGAAACCCTGAAATGCTCTCCTATCCCTTGCTCTAGAACTCCCTCGACGCTCCGAATCGTCTCGGGCTTAAGATCCGGATTGTCTTCGTAGAAGGAACCGAAGTCGGTCTCGAATTCAAACGGTTCGGGAGCACGGAAAGCGGTTCCGTACAAGAGCTTCAGGGTAGTGGGGGGAAGAACGTGGTAGATCAATCCCAGACGTGGATTGGTGGTGCCGCCGAAATCCGAGTAGTGGTCATAACGAACCCCTGCGCTCAAGGCGAGTTTGGAAGTGATGGCAAACTCGTCCTGTGCGTAGAGAGCCCAGATCGTGGAACTTCTCGGATCTGCCGTGAAGCTGTTAGTGGAGGCGTCATAATCGCCCTGGTCCTGCTGAAGGTTGTCTGTGACCTCGGAGCCGAAGGTGAGTTTGTGTTTGGCGAGAACCGTGCGGCTTAATTGGACTTCCCCGTCCCACCACTTTTCGCTGAACGAGTATGTGTTTAGGTCTACGGGTGCATCCGCTATGCCGGTGACCAGAGCGACCGGGCCTAGAAGGTGGGCTTCGTCGTAGGAAGTCCGGGCCGACAGTTCCCACTTGTGGCCGATGGAATGCTGATCGCTGAGGCTCACGTATTGATGGGTGTCTATATTAAGGGTCTGAGGATCGTTGAACAATGACCCGTAATAACCGGTTGGCACTCCTTTGTCGCGGTAGCTGTACAATCCCTGCACGGTGAGACCGTGGTAGCTGAGGGTGGCGAGAAAGTGCTGAAAGCTCTCGAAATCGGTATCGCTGGTAACTCCGTTGTTGGTGGCCGGGCTATCGAACTCGGGAAAAAATAGCGCTGGCCCTTGACTGTTGTAAATCGTCCCAGACAGCTGCAGGCCGATTCCTTTGTACTCGCCTCCATAGGTCGCGCGTCCCTGATATGTCCCGAAGCTGGCGCCCGTGAAGGAGAGTTCCAGCCCCTTCAGCTCTGGTGGCTTACGAGTGATCACATTGATGATGGCAAAAAAGGCCTGGGCACCGTAGAGAGAAGAACTCGGGCCGCGCACGATTTCCACGCGCTCAATCATGTCGACATCGACTAGGAACTCCGTGCCCAGCATGGCGTTGCCGAGAACGTTGTCATTGATGCGGTGGCCATCGATCAGCACCAGAATGCGGCTGTTCCAATCTCCGAGCCGGCCGAAGCCACGCACGCCGACAAAGCTGTAATCGCGGTCGTAGGTAACGTAGAAGCCGCGCACACTTTGCAAAATGTCGGCCAGCGTGCGGTAGCCATACCTTTGAATGTCGTCAGCGGTGACTACCGTAACGGACGCGGGCGCATCACTGGCAGTCTGTAGCCGCTTCGACGCGCTGTAAACCTTCACTTTCATCAAGTCTTCCAAGCTGAGGTCGGTGAGATCGTTCTGCTTTTGCTGGGCGGGCGCAGGCAGGGGGAGTGCGGGAATCAGCAAGAAGGATGCAATGAACGCAAGGCGGCTTTGGCTCGACAGAGCCCAGGAGTGACGAGGCGAAGATGCGATCCTAAACATTCTGTCGACGCTCCTCGGGGATGATGGCCCTATCCGGACGCCAACCTGACGCCAGCCGCAGATGTCCTGAAATCTCATTTCGACACAATTGGCTTTCTTCTTTAGCGGGTTTGACAAGATGTTTCGAACCGGGATCCCAGCGTATGCATGATTTGAAAGAACATGTGGGCCTAGCGCTAAGTTTCGGTCAACGCGGTGGTCTCAATGGGTCGACGCAACACGCGCGCAGCGGCCGGTCGCACGGATTGTAAAACCCTACATTTTTCGGGTGTTGCAGTGACATCCAGGCCTTCCATCTGAGGGATGTAGTGCCGAGCATGAAGTCTGGACTGCATGAATAAATCTCAGCTCCCGTGAAACGGTGCCAGCTCAACCGGTCGATGCAACCCATTGGGCATATTGGTTTTTTCTAAGAGTTGGTTGTTTTCTTGCCAAAGCGATGCGTGCGGGCTTTTGAAAACACAGGCTTGCCGTGTGCTCTTTTGCACAGACTCTGGCGCGCGTTCCGCCTACGATGAGCGTGCATGGTGAATACGAGCGAATCGCGGAGGACTAGTGAACGGACTCAAATATCTTGCTCTCGTAGTTGGCGTTGCTGCAATCAGTCTCACGGTTAGCGCCCCCAAGGCGAGTGCTCAGATTAGCGTGAGCGTGAACCTCGGAGGCGCCCCGGCATGCCCCTACGGGTACTACGACTACGCTCCTTATGCCTGCTCACCCTACGGCTACTACGGCCCGGAGTGGTTTCACGGCGGCGTCTTCATTGGCGCGGGCCAATGGTTTCACGGCCCGGAAAACTTCCACGGCCACGTGAATAACCGCTTTCATCCCGACCACGGCTACAAAGGTCCGATGCCAAACGCTGGCGATAGGCCGGAACCGGGAAAGCGTCTCGACAAGGTAGCCCACTTCAAAGGAAATGAAATGCGTGATGGGCGCGGCCACGTTACTGCGGGCAAACGCTAAGGGCTGCCCTTCGGCGACGGTCCGACATTAGGTATCATGGATAAATGCGTCCCGGGTGCTTTCGAGAAACGGCATTGTCCTTGCCGACCTTTGTGCGATGCCTCACGCGGCAAGGACAGGACGTCGCCACTGAAGTGCCGGGAAAACGTGTGTGGTTAGGGAATACGTGGCTGAAATGCCAAAGAATGGCAAACGATGAAAGCAATGGAGGAATTTATGCGAACGAATTTGAAGCGATGTGTGTGGATTGTTGCGCTAGCCCTGGGTATGGGGATGACCGGGGGCTCGCTACGTCTCGCGGCGTCTCCTGCCGCGCAAGACCAGCACGACCAGGATTATTCGAAGAATAAGAACTACCGGGTAGGTATGCGCGACGGGCGCGATGACAGCGCGCACAACCGCGACCATTCCAAGAAGAGGAAGTTCAAGAAAGACGAAGACCAGAAAGCTTACGAGAGTGGCTATCAGGCCGGCCACCAGGCCAAATCGCCAGACCATAGATAATAAGCCGGGTTGGGGAGTTCCTCGGCGTGTTTTCACAGGGCGCGGCGAGCCCCCATCCCCGGATTTCTCTGCGCTTAAACCAGGTCAAAAGATGAGAACGGCTGTCACGCTTTCGCTGGATCGCCGCCACTGCCCGTCTTGTGGAAGCGACGAAGTTTCTCGTTCACGGCGCTGCAAACCGGTCGAATTTGTGATCCTGCCGCTGTTGTTGCTCCGTCCATTCCGTTGCTACCTGTGCCAAGTCCGCCATTACGGATTCTTCTTTCGCAAGCGCGCCACAGTTAGGCAGGGAGCTATCGAAGCGGATCGGCAGAATCGCGCGCTTAATGCTGGCGCGCTTGGTCAGGATAGAGTCGCCGCTTCCAGTCCTCAGAAGCAGGGAGGCTAAGACGACATGATTCAAGAATTCCACAAAGGAGTGGAAATCGAACTGGAGATCCATCAATTGGTGCAAGGGTTTTGGAAGTGCGATTACACGTTGATAATGCACCCGGAACGAACGAAAACGATCCATCCCGGAGATAGAGAATTCCCCACGATGGACTTGGCCAAAGAATATGCATTGCAAGAAGCGCGGAAGGCAATCGACCTCAAGATGGAGGGACAGCCCGAGAGGGTGATCGTGAATCCGCCAAGGGAAGTGCGAATCAAGCCCTACCCTGAATAAGTTGAAGCGCAACAGGTAATCCGCAAAAGCAAAGGCTGAGTTGTACCGTTGATTTGAGCCCGCCTCCACCCTTCCCGCTCCAGCTCAAAGTCTTGGGCACCGTGTGTCGTTTTGAGCTGTGCTAACGATCCGGCGCTAGAACGCTCCCAAGGTGAAATCCGACGGTAGCGGCGCTAGACCTGCACCCGGAATGAGGCGATGAACTGCTCACCCGGCGCAATCACGGGCAGATCCTCGCCGGAGCATAGTGCATTCGTGGGCGCGGTCATCGGTTCAATGGCGATGAACTCTTTATCCTTCGGTGCAAAGATTTGAGTGAACCGGAAACCGCTTTGGAATTCGATGGCAATGGAGTAGCCGTTACCGGCAACTGAGAACGTGGCGTGGTCACCCAATAGGGCAAAGCCATCGTCGTAGCCGGTGTTTCCGAGCCGGGCAGCAAGGAGCGTCGACGGAGTTTCCTGACCGGTGGGAATCCCTCGCGCATCGAGAGCCAGTTTGTTCATGGCAGGAGCGTTTAGTGTCCATTCTGCCCGCGGGATTCCCGGAAGGCCGAAATAGGGATGGAAACCGAAACTGATCGGAACCGGTGAACCTGAATCTGCAAAGACTGTCGTTTGGATCTCTAAATCAACAGGCCGCAGCCGCACCGCCATCTCGACACGATGCGGGAATGGAAAAATCGCGAGCAGTTCCTGGCTCAACCAATCCAAACGAGCGGTTAGCGCATCCGGGTGGCTCGAAACGATGTTCCAGTGCAGTTGAGACCAGGGGACGCCGTGCATCGGGAGCCTGTTGTCATCGAAATGCAAGAGCGGCGAGGAGGACTCCAGCGAGACCTGACGTCCTGCCGCGCGATATTGCAAGCTGCCGAGGCGATTTGCCCAAGGATATAGGAGTGGAATGCCGGCGGTGCTTCCTTTGATGCGGGCAGCATCGAGATCGTCCACGCGGCGCAGAAGCTCGATTCCACGGAAGCGAAGAGACGCGCCCAGCATGCCAGCCGCGGGCCAGAACGTGGCTTGCAAGTCACCAGCAGTAAGGATGTGTGCGGAAGGGCTGCTGCCCATAACATTGCGCGAGGACATTTTTATCACCCGCCAGTCTACGGCAATCGGGGTTTGCCGTTCTTCGTTGGATGACCTGGTTCGCTCCCGAGTCTCAAGGCAGCGAGCTTTTCGTAACCGGCGGATCATGTCGCTGACGACATCTGGTCATAGCCATCGAGAAGATCAGGAAAGACCGGAAAATGTGGGGAATCGAGTTCCCGTCAGAGCGCTGGTGGTAGTATTACTTGAGTGAATCCGCCCCGCGAAGAAACGTCGCCCGCATCTTTTTACGAACGTCGAGCCAAGGAAGTAAGCAGCGCCGTCAACGACGCAATCCAGCAAAAGCAATCGTTTGGCATGGGGCTCGGGACGCTGGGTTTCTTCGCGTGCATCGCGCTTTACGAATCCCTGGTTGCCAAAAACTTCCCTATTTGGACGGTTCTGCTTCCGGCCCCATTCGCCGCGTATCTCTTCCTGCAATCGCGCCGCCTGCAAAACAAGATCCTAAGACTTTTCAGGCTAGGCGAATACTACGACGCCGGAATCGCTCGGCTTAGCCGAAATTGGGAGCCGCTCGACGAAGGGAAGGAGTTTAGCGATCCGGATCACTTTTATGCTGCCGATCTCGACCTGTTTGGCCGTGGCTCCCTGTTCCAGCTGCTCTGTTCCGCTCGGACGCAGGCGGGTCGCGAGACCCTTGCCAATTGGATGAAGGCGCCGTGCAGCCGGGAAGAAGCGCTGGCCCGGCAGGACGCCATCTCCGAACTTCGCGAGCGTCATGACTTGCGCGACGCGCTCGCCGTCGCTGGCGCGATCAAGGCAACAAACTGCCGCCCGGGGACATTCCGGGCCTGGGCGAGCGAAAGCTCACCGGCATTTCCGCCCTGGAGGCGCGCCGTCGCTTTCGTATTGCCGTTTTCTTTTTTGGTGTTCCCCCTCCTGTATTGGTTTCGGCGTATCGATGGACCAACCTTGCTGCAGAGTCTAATGATGGTGGGTTTGGTGCAGGCCGGGTACGCGGCGGCTTCCTTTCGCCACACGCGATCGATCTCCGAAGCTGTGGAACCGATTTCGATGGAGCTTCCCATCGTCAGCGAAATATTTCAAATCATTGAGCGCGAACATTTCTCGTCCGCGAGACTGGTGGCCCTTGCCGATCGCGTGAGACAGGCCAGCCCTCCTATGCGCCGTCTGAAATGGCTGATCCGGCTGCTCAAGCAGCGCGACGACGCGTACTTCACCGCGGAGTCGTACCTGCTCCTGTGGGCCACTCAATTCACCATGGCGATCGATCACTGGCGCCTGCGCTACGGCGCGCCCATGCAGGATTGGCTGGCGGCCATAGGGGAGTTCGAGGCACTGATTTCGCTTTCGGCCTATGCGTACGAGCACCCGCAGGATCCATTTCCCGAAATACTGGCTACTGGTCCGACGCTGGAGGCCGAGGGAATGGGTCACCCTTTTCTAGACGAAAACACCGCGGTGCGCAACGATGTGCAGCTTGGGCGCGAAACACAATTTCTAATCGTTAGCGGGTCCAACATGTCGGGAAAGAGCACGTTCCTGCGCGCCATTGGGCTGAATGCCGTGCTGGCGTGGATGGGGGCGCCCGTGCGCTGCACGAAACTGCGCATATCGTCCGTCACGATCGGCGCGGCGATCCGAATTCAAGATTCCCTGGTGGATGGCCAGTCGCATTTCCTGACGGAAATGAAGCGGCTGCGCCGCATGATCGATATTGCCGGAAACGAGCCATTGCTTTATCTGGCGGACGAGATCATGAGCGGCACAAACTCCCATGACCGCAGAATCGCCACGGAATGGGTCGTCCGCGCATTGGTGCTGCGCCATGCCATCGGCGTAATCACAACTCACGATCTGGCTCTGACCGAGATCGCTTCTACCGGCCTGCGCGGGACAGAACGTATATTTTGAGGATTCGGGTGAGGGAGGAAACCTGCATTTCGATTACAAGTTGCATTACGGACTGTTAACCCATTCCAACGCCCTGAATATCGCCCATATGCTGGGTATCGACGCGGCCGCAACCGGAATAGCGAGCCCCGCTGGGAATGAAATCAAAAGTCTGGGTGGCCATTCCTGATCCCTACGACGAATGCCTGCCGTCTCTATGAAGCGAGAAATTCAGCCCATTCAGCGAGAGTCACGGGATGACACGCGCGCGGCACCATAGTTGGGGGCATGCGCGGTTTTCTACCACTGCAGGGATTTTGCGGGCAGAGTAGTGGGCGAGGCCGGTGTCCCAGAAACTGGAGCGGCAAGGCGGCTCCTCAGGAATCGCAATGGCGGCAGTTTTCCCTCGCGCACAAGGCGACCCGGCGCGCCTTGCGCCTGGGCGAGCGCCTATGTTACGGTGCGACGCACTCTTTTGAGGCATTCGGAATTGCTTGCGTACGCGCGGATCGGGAAGGCAACCGGTCCGCAGGGGCCAAAAACGTGTCGGCTGAGTTGATGAAGGTATCGTCGGGAACGCCCGATAGCAGCGCCATCCGGTATGCTGCCGCATTCATTCGCCGCGGAGAGTTGGTTGGTGTGCCAACGGATACTTTTTACGCCTTGGCCGCTGACCCATTCAATCTCGCGGCGGTCGAAGAGATCTACCGGGCCAAGGGTCGCCCCGAAAACCGGGCCCTGCCGATCTTGGTCAATTCCATCGACCAGGCCGTCAGCCTCGCACGGGAACTTCCGCCGAACTTTTTGAAGCTTGCGAAAAGGTTCTGGCCAGGCCCGCTGACGCTACTGGTGGACGCTTCGCACCAGATTCCGCTCAAAGTCACCGCGAATATGGGCCGGGCGGCTCTGCGCTGGCCGAATTCGCCGGTTGCCTGCGCGCTGATCGAACAGCTTGGTTCGCCCATTACCGGCACTAGCGCCAACATTTCCGGCTACCCATCCTGCTCGAACGCCGACCAGCTCATGGAGCAGCTCGGCGACCGCCTGCCAGCTCGTACTGGACGGGGGCGACACCGGAGCGATGATCTCCTCGACGATCGTGGATTTGCGCGAGGATGATTGGCGCGTCGTGCGCGAAGGCTTGGTCGCGGCAGAGGATATCCAGAGCGCGCTCGCAGGGTAGATGACGTCATAAATGGTCTGGCCACCTCTCGGGCGTTCTTCAGGGCCTGAAGGCCCAGTGAAAATTCTGGCTTTATGTCGGGGCTGAAGCCCCGACCCCCTGGTTTCCCACGCAAACTCTGAAGCTCCGACCCCCTACTTTTGTTTATGAGACGGCTCGTAGGCTTTGGCGATAGCTGCGCTCACGCTCGCTGGCCGCGAACGCTCACCGCGGCGGCGCGTAGCAGATCTTGCCGAGGATGGCCGGGCGTCTCGCGCCGGTGGCGCTCGGAAGATTTGCCGGCCGGCGATGCATGGTCTCATAGGCGAGCAGCGCAAACGCAAAGGCCTCCTTTGCGTCCCCCGGCACTCCCAAGCTTATCTGAAGGAACGATCTCGATGTCCGGCAGCGCAGCGGCGATTTGCGCGCAGATGAGGGGATTGCGTGCGCCACCGCCGGCCACGATGAGTTGCGTGACGTGGGCTCGTGGCGAAACCCAGCGGTGCAACGCATCCACGATCGACAGCGCGGTGAGGATGGTTGCGGTGCGCACCACGTCCGCCGGCTGCGCGCGATGGCGCCGGCCCCAAGCGAGGAGCTTCCGAAGGTAGGGCTCGCCGTACTGTTCGCGGCCGGCCGTTTTGGGCGGCGGACGGCGGAAGTAGGGGTCGTCGAGCAGAACGTCGAGCAGCTCGGGAAGCAGCGGCCGCGCGCGGCGATTTGCGCATCGCGATCAAAGGCGCTCCGGCCGCGGCTGAAATGGCGAACCAAGCCGTCCACGACCATGTTGCCGGGGCCGGTGTCGAAGGCGAAGACGTCGTGGGGCTTGGCGCCGCGCGGAATCACGGTGACGATTGGCAATGCCGCCGATATTGAGCGCGGCGCGGCCCAATCGCTGATCGCGATAGAGCAGATAATCCACCCAAGGAACCAGCGGCGCGCCTTGGCCGCCGACGGCGATGTCTGCCGGGCGAAAATCGCCCACGGTGGTGATGCCGGTTTCGCGCGGCAATCACGGCGGGCTCGCCAATTTGCAGGGTCGAAGCCACGCGCGAGCCAAGCAGACGGCTCGGCGCTCCCTGGTGATAGATGGTTTGCCCGTGCGAGCCGATCAGCGCGATGCGTCGCGGGCTGACCCGAAATTTGCGGCAGGCGGCGAGCAGCGCCTCGGCGAACACCTGGCCCAGCCGGAAGTTCAGCTGGCTCAGCTCACCCGGCGAAAGCTTGTGGCCCTCCGCAGCGCGCAGCACTGCCGCGCGAACGCCGGGCGGGAAGGGCAGACGTCGCAAAATTTTCGAGTCGCGCATGCCGATCTTTCCGGCCGCTCCGTGCGGCATCGCTGGCGATGCGCACCAGCGCGACGTCGATGCCGTCGGCCGACGTGCCGGACATCAATCCGAGCACCAGAGTGACGATTCGCGTGCTTCATGAGATTTGCTTTTTGAGTTCCGCCAGCAAGTTGAGCGCGTCGAGTGGCCGCAAGTTGTCGAGGTCGGCCGAACGCAGCGCTTCCAGAACTTTGCGGTCGATCGGTGTGAATAGCGCTTGCTGCGCGGCGGCCTTGCCGTTGGCGGCCACCGTGGGGGGCGCAAGCGTTTCCCCCAGTTGGTGCTCGCTCTGTTCATGCCGCCGCAGAACTTCTCTGGCGCGCTCGATCACCGCCGCGGGCAATCCTGCGAGGCGCGCCACTTCAATGCCGTAACTTTTGTCCGCGCTGCCTTCCTCGATGCGACGCAGGAAGACGATTTCGTTCGGCGTTTCCTGCACCGCGACGTGGATATTTTTCACTCCCGTCAACAGGTCGGCGAGTTCGGTGAGCTCGTGATAATGAGTGGCGAAGAGCGTGCGCGCGCGCGTGTGCGCTTGCAGGTGTTCGACCACCGCCCAGGCGATCGAGAGTCCATCGAAAGTCGCGGTGCCGCGGCCGACCTCATCGAGCAGGACCAGGCTCCGCGGCGTCGCGAGATTGAGGATCGCAGCGACTTCACTCATTTCCACCAGGAACGTGGAGCGGCCGCGCGCCAGATTATCGGAGGCGCCGATGCGCGTGAAGATGCGGTCGGTCAAGGGCAGGCGTGCCTGTTCGGCAGGCACGAAGGAACCGATCTGCGCCAGGATCACGATCAGGGCCGCTTGACGCAGGTAGGTCGATTTGCCTCCCATGTTCGGGCCGGTGATGAGCAGGATCTGGTGCGTGGTGGCGTTGAGATAGAGCGCGTTGGGAACGAATCGCTCGCCCTGCTCTTCGAGCAATTGCTCGATCACCGGATGACGCCCGCCGAGGATGCACAGTTCCTCGGAATTGCTAAATTCGGGCCGCGTGTAATTGCGATGGGCCGCCAAGAGAGCCAGATTTGCGAGGACGTCGAGCTGAGCCACGGCAGCCGCTGTGCGGCGCAGGCGGGGCGACTGCTGGGCCACCGAGTCGCGCAATTCGGCGAACAGCCGCCGCTCGATTTCGGCAATGCCTTCATCGGCGGCCAGGACTTTGCGTTCGTACTCGAGAAGCTCCGGCGTGGTAAAGCGCTCAGCATTTGCCAGCGTTTGTTTACGGTCAAAATCAGCGGGAACCAAGTGCAGATTGGTTCTGGATATCTCGATATAGAATCCGAACACTTGGTTGTAGCGAATTTTCAGCGAGCCGATTCCGGTGCGCTTGCGCTCGCGCTCTTCCATGGCGGCGATGGTCTGCCGGCTGTGTTGGCTCAAATCGCGCAGTTGGTCGAGCTCAGCATCCACGCCGCGCCGAATGACTCCGGGATCGGAAGCCAGGGCCGGCGGGTTTTCCGCGAGGGTTTTCTGGAGCCGTTCGTGGAGGTCCGCGAGGTCGTCCATCTCGCCACAGAGCGCCGTCAGTCGAGCGACGGCGGAATTTTCGAGGAAGCGGCGCAGAATCGGAATGCGGGCCAGCGATTGAGACAGGGCCGCGAGATCGCGGGGAGTGGCCATGCCCAATGTCGCGCGGCTCGCCAGCCGTTCGAGATCGAGCACTCCGCTTAGATTTTGGCGGATCTCCTCGCGCAGCACCGTGTGCGTTTTCAGTTCAGCGACGGCATCGAGGCGGGCAGCGATTTCGTCCCGGTCGATCTCCGGGCGCAGTATCCAAGTGCGCAGGAGCCGCGCGCCCATACTGGTCACGGTTTCGTCGAAGGCCGAAAGCAGTGAGGTGGGCCGCGCGTGGGAACCTCGGGAGCCTTCGTCATCGAAGAGCGGCGCGATGATCTCGAGGTTTCGCACGGTCACGGGGTCGAGCACGAGCGCGTCTTGCTGATCGTAGTAACGGACCGGTTCGAGGTGCAGCAGAGCAGCGGCGGATTCGTCCGCGGACTTTGCCGAGGTCTCGCGGAGATAGTGAACCAAGGCTCCGGCGGCGCAAATCGCATGAGGGTGACCTGCGAGGCCGAGCCCTTCGAGCCCGTGAACTCCGAACTGTTCGGTCAAGAATCCGCTCGCCGTAGCCGGAGCGAAAAATCCACTCCTCGAGCCGCGTCTCGATGCCCTCTCGCAGAGCACTCGATGCGGCGTCGGGCCCGCCCGAACCGGACTGCGCAAATAGGCCCGGCTGGCGCGGGACCAGAATCTCGCGAGGGTGCAGGATATCGAGTTCGTCGCGGAGCCGCTCCTCGGCTTGGTGCCCAGCGAACTCGGTGGCGCGGAATTCTCCGGTCGAGACGTCCACGTACGCGAGCCCGATCAGCGACGCGTTCGGCGCGTGGGAAATGGCCGCCAGGAAATTGTTTTGCTTGGGTTCGAGAACTTGCAGATCCGTGGCTGTGCCCGGCGTGATCACGCGGACGACGTCGCGGCGCACGAGTTTTTTCCCGGGGCCCGGTTCTTCCAACTGTTCGCACAGCGCGATTTTGTATCCCGCGCGAAGCAACCGGGCGATGTAGCCCTCGGCGGCGTGATGCGGAACGCCGCACATGGGGATGGGCTCGCCCTTTTCGCGGTTGCGGGAGGTCAGAGTGATTTGCAGCTCGCGGGAGGCAACGATGGCGTCCTCGTGAAAGAGTTCGTAGAAATCGCCCAGGCGGAACAGGACCAGCGCATGCGGGTAGCGCTTCTTGATGGACTGGTACTGCCGCATTAGAGGCGTGGAGGCTTCGGTCATGCTGCGTCTCGTGAGGCGGCATTATACTAGGCGCCGACGCGGACAAAATGCCAACCCGAACAATTCATCGGACGGCGGGTCATCGGACGGCGCGCAGTACGGCGAGCCGGGAAACGGAAGTGAAGCTTCGCGTTGCCGACCGCAAAGCCTTGTTGCGGCGGCTTGCCAGTCTCCGGGCTAGCTACCAAGGCCGGGTGCACGAGATGAACATGCTCTATGACACGCCCGGCGGGGCCCTGAGGCGGGAAGGGAAGCTACTGCGCATCCGCACGGAACAGCCGGCGGAGCGGGCAAAGAGCTCTGCCAGGGTGCCCCGCGAGAGCGAGAAAAGCCATGCTGCATTGCTGACCTTCAAGGGTCCGCCGCGGCCGGAGCGGCCGAGGAATGTTGCCGGCCGACGCCGATACAAAATTCGCGAAGAGCGGGAGGTTCGCGTCGCCGACGGGGAAGTGCTCGCACGGATTCTGGAGGCTATGGGCCTGCGGCCTGTCTTTCGCTACGAGAAGTATCGCTCGACCTTCCGGCTTCCGCGCTTGCCCGGGGTGACGCTGGAGTTTGACGAAACGCCGATCGGCGATTTCCTCGAAGCGGAGGGCACGCGCGCGGCGATCGACCGCTCCGCAGCGCTCTTAGGTTATCGGCCAGCCGACTACATCACCGAAAGCTACGGCGAGCTTTTTCTCCGCGAGACCCGCCATATAAAGCCCTCCCGAAAGGGGAAGACTCCACGCTCGGCTTCGCGCGATATGCTCTTCCCAAGGAAAAAATGAAACTGATCCGGAGCGCGCCAGCCTGAGGATCGGTTTTCCTGCATCATCACGACGTGCTCTGCTTATCAGAAAGTGAAATTACGAAACTTTCTCGCGTTTTTCCGCAGACTCTCCTTGACAAAGATTGCGACTGCCTTTAACTACTCAAGTGAGGGAAATTTTTGGCGATGAGTCATTCGGCGGATCAGGATCCGGGACCAAGTAGCCGCTTAGGACTCCGGTACGAGGTTGTCTCGACCGGCCGCAAGGGTGCATGGGCCCCGCGCGAGGCGGGCCGACCGGTTTGCGCAGGGAGAGTAGATAGCGACTAGGGGGAAACCATCGGTTTTCCGTGGACCCGTGGTCGAGGCTCTTTCTGACCACGGGTTTTTTGTATTTAGCGAGCGCTTTAAGCCGCCCGAGGCGTCGCGGGAGGGGATCATGGCGATGGTGCTGGTGCATGCAACAGAAGTGCTCGGCGGAGAGGCCTACGATGTGCACGGAAACTTCGTCGGCCGCGTGCGGGAGCTATTCATTGAACCGGCTGACCAGCCCAACCGGGTGGCGCGCTACCTGCTTGATCGAGACAAGTACCTTCCGCTGTTGGCGCGATATGACCAAGTTTCGTTTGTCGCGCCGGGCGTGATCAAATTGAACGTCGAGGAGAAGGATCTCGAACATTTTCGTCCGAACGAAGGTTGGCTGGGTGTGCGCAAGGATCTGCTGGATCAGCAGATCATCGATACGGGCGGCCGCAAGGTCGTTCGCGTCAACGATATCGATCTCACCGAACAGCGCACCAACGGGACGGTCGAGCTGCGCGTGGCCGATGTGGATGTGGGATTGACGGGCGCCGCGCGGCGGCTCCTCCAAGGGCTAGCATCGCCTTCGATGATTCGGAGCATCCAGAAACGGTTGCCGACTCGGCTGATCCGCTGGGAGCTCGTGAACCTGATCGAGCCCGACCCTTTGCGCCGCGTGAAGCTGCGCATCACCCACCAGAAACTGGAGAAGATGCATCCGGCCGACCTCGCGGACATCATGGAAGACCTTTCGCCGGCCGAGCGCCAAGCCATCATCGCTTCTCTCGACGAACAAACTGCCGCCGAGGCGCTCGCCGAGCTGGATTCGCGGCTGACATCGCAAATCGTCGAAAAACTGGCTCCGGAGAGAGCGGCTGACATTATCGAGGAGATGGAGCCGGACAAGGCCGCCGACGTGCTTGCCGGCCTGCCGCCACAGGTGTCGAAGGACGTGCTTGATGCGTTTTCCGGCGAAGAGGCGCGGCAAATGACGGCGTTGCTGAAGTTTGACGAGAGTTCCGCTGGCGGCATGATGACGACCGAGTTTGTTTTTGTAGGCGACGCTGCGACGCGCGCGGAAGCCGTCGCCTGGGTCCGAAGCAAGGAAGTCAAACTCGATCAGCTCGATAGCATCATTCTGATTGACGGTGACGCGAAGTTCTCCGGGGAAGTCGCGGTGGCGCGCCTCCTGCTCGCCCCGGAAGAGCAGCCGATGGCGGAGCTAAAGTCCGAGCCTCTGGTTTCGGTGGCGCCCGATGCGGATGAAAAAGAGGTATTCGAGCTCTTTGACAAGTACAACCTGCGCACGTTGGGCGTCGTGGACCCGAACGGCCGGCCGATTGGAGTGATCGCCGTCGACGACGTGGTGACGCGCCTTCGTGCTCACTTGTAAAACCATTTGCCGCCGACATTTATTGCGAAAAATGCGATGAATTTCACTTCTGTCAACGAACGAGTCGAGCAGTGGCGCCAGCGCGCGCTTGGTGTACGCCGGCGCGGCCGCCATACCTGGAGGCGGCTCGCGCTGCTCTTGGCCGTGCTGGGCCCTGGGCTGATCACCTCAAACGTTGACAACGATGCCGGCGGCATTTCGACCTACTCGTTGGCCGGCGCGCAGTACGGCTATCTCCTGCTTTGGTCGCTGATCCCCATGACCATCGCGCTGTACGTGACGGAAGAGATGTGCGCGCGCATGGCCGTGGTGACCGGCAAGGGCTTGTCCGATCTGATTCGCGAGGAGTTCGGCTTTCGCCCAACGTTCTTCGTGATGGTCACCGGCTTCTTGGTGGATCTGGGCAACGTGGTCGCTGAATTTGCGGGCGTGGCCTCGGCCATGGAGATTTTCCACGTCAGCCGTTATATCGCCGTGCCGATTGCGGGATTCGTGGTTTGGGTTCTGGTGCTTCGTGGCACCTACCGGCAGGTCGAAAAGGTTTTTCTGGCGCTGTGTACGTTTTATCTTACCTATCTTTTTGCGGCCATATTGGCAAAACCCGACTGGCTCGAAGCCGCGCATCACACGGTGATTCCGACGGTACAGTTCAATGCTGGCTACCTGCTGATGTTGACGGCTCTGGTGGGCACGACCATCGCACCCTGGCAGTTTTTTTACTTGCAGGCTGGGTTTGTGGAAAAGCGCATCGGCCCGAGGCAATATGCGCAGGCTCGCGCCGACGTCATCGCCGGCAGCGTGAGCTGCATGGTCATCGTGTTCTTCATCATCGTGGCCACGGCGGCGACACTTTACGCATCAGGCCATCGCAACATCACAGATGCCGCCGATGCCGCCCGGGCGTTGGTGCCGCTGGCCGGCAAATGGGCCGCCATGCTGTTCGCTTTCGGGCTGCTGAACGCCTCGCTATTTGCTGCGTCCATTCTGCCGCTATCCACCGCGCACGTGATCTGCGAGGGGCTGGGATTTGAGGCGGGCATCGATCACAAGTTCAGCGAGGCGCCGATCTTCTACTGGCTGTACACGATTTTGATTGTCGTCGGAGGCGGACTGATCCTGGTTCCTCGCGCGCCGCTCTGGCGGATCCTGGTGCTATCGCAGGTGGCCAACGGCGTGTGGCTGCCGATCGTGCTGATCTTCATGATCCTGCTGATCAATCGGCGGGACCTGATGGGCGACCAGGTCAACGGCCGCACGTTCAATGTGATCGCCTGGGTGACCAGCATCGCCATGATTGTGCTCACACTGGTGCTGGTCTACTTCGGTCTGTTCCATCCGAATGCCGCGCCGGGAGTAGGATTGTAGAGTGTGTGTGAAAACCGGGTTCGGAGTCACTTCAGGGCCTAAAGGCCCCCAATGAAAATGCGGGCTTTATGTTGGGGCTGAACCCCCAACCCCTTAGTTGTCAGACAAACTCTGAAGCCCCCGCGAGGTCCGGACCCAGGTTTCAGAATTCGAAACCTGGGGCACCCACACGCTGCGACGTACAAACGTTTCTTGAGTTGTTTGACCAAAAGCAGATCCCTCGGCCTGCGGGCCTCGGGATGACGCCCTTTCGTGCTGGGCACACAGATTCTGAAGCTCCGACCCTATAGTTACCACACAAACTCTGTAGCCGGCGTCGGGCTTGCTGCTACGAGCGGTGCCGGTGCAGGGTGGCGCTCAGCAGGTCCCGATTCATCCGCCCGATAAACTCGAGGGGAATTTTCTTCGGGCAGACCGCTTCGCACTCGCCGTGGTTGGTGCAGCTGCCGAAGAGTTCGGCGTCCATTGCCGCCACCATGTCCAGCGAGCGCTGATGGCGCTGCGGCTGCCCTTGCGGCAGCGAATTGAGGTGCGTGATTTTGGCGGAGGTGAAAAGCATCGCGGCCGCGTTGGGGCAGGCTGCGACGCAGGCGCCGCATCCGATGCAGGCAGCAGCGTCGAACGCCGTTTCCGCCGAGTCCTTGGGCACCAGAATCGCGTTCGCGTCCGGGGCGCCGCCGGTGGGCGCGCTGATGAACCCGCCGGCTTGAATGATGCGGTCGAATGCGGAGCGATCGACCAGCAAGTCTCGCAGGACCGGGAAGGCGCGCGCCCGCCAAGGCTCGAGCACCAGGGAATCGCCGTCCTTGAAAAAGCGCATGGAAAGCTGGCAGACCGTGGTGCCGCGGCGCCCACCGTGGGCTACGCCATTAATCAGGAAGCCGCAAGAGCCGCAAATGCCTTCGCGACAATCGTTCTCGAAAGCCACCGGGGGCTCCCCTTTGTTGGTGAGGTCCTCGTTGAGGACGTCCAGCATTTCCAGAAAGGACATATCTGGCGTCATGTCCTTCACTTGGTAGGAGACGAATTGTCCCTGGGCTTTCGCGTCCTGTTGGCGCCAGATCTTTACCGTAAGATTCATGGCTACTTGTAGCTCCTCTGGGCAAGATGCACGTACTCGAAGGTGAGCGGCTCCTTGTGGACTTCCCACGCTGGCCTTCACCCTTCCACTCCCACGCCGCAACGTACGAGAAATGCTCATCGTCGCGCCGGGCCTCGCCTTCCGGCGTCTGGCTCTCGACGCGGAAGTGGCCGCCGCAGGATTCCCTGCGCTCCAGCGCATCGATGCACATCAGCTCGGCAAATTCCAGGAAATCGGCGACGCGGCCTGCCTTTTCGAGAGACTGGTTTAGTTCCTCGCCGGTGCCGACAATGTTGACGTTGTTCCAGAACTCCTGCCGCAACTTCGGAATCTTGGCCAGCGCGTCCTGCAGGCTTTCCGCCGACCGCGACATTCCGCAGTTCTGCCACATCATTTTGCCCAACTCCCGGTGAATCGAATCGACGGTTCGCTTTCCGCGGATACTGACGAGTTTCGCGACGCGCTTGTCGATCTCATCCCGCACGGCCGCAAACTCGGGGCGCGATGTGTCTACCTTTTCGAGCGTGTTCGAGGCGATGTAGTTCGGCACGGTGTAGGGAAGAATGAAGTAGCCATCGGCCAAGCCTTGCATCAGGGCGCTGGCCCCGAGGCGGTTGGCGCCGTGATCGGAGAAATTCGCTTCGCCGGCAGCGAAGAGGCCCGGAATGGTGGTCATGAGCTGGTAATCGACCCATAAGCCGCCCATGGTGTAGTGGGGCGCCGGGTAAATTCGCATCGGGACCTTGTAGGCGTCCTCGCCGGTGATCTCCTCATAAATGTCGAAGAGGTTGCCGTATTTTTCTTTGACCAGTTCGACGCCCATGCGGCGAATGGCATCCGCGAAGTCCAGATAGACGCCTTGACCACCCGGTCCGACGCCTCGTCCTTCGTCACAAACTTCCTTGGCCGCGCGCGAGGCCACGTCGCGCGGCACCAGGTTGCCGAAACTCGGGTAGCGGCGTTCGAGGTAGTAGTCGCGCTCGGCCTCGGGAATCTCGCCGGGCTTGCGGTGATCGCCTTTTTGCTTGGGCACCCATACGCGTCCATCGTTTCGCAGCGACTCGGACATCAGCGTAAGTTTCGACTGATAATCGCCGGTCTGAGGAATGCACGTCGGATGGATTTGCGTGAAGCAGGGGTTGCCAAACAGCGCGCCGCGCCGGTGCGCCCGCCAGATGGCCGAGCAGTTGGAAGCCATAGCGTTGGTCGAAAGGAAGAAGACGTTCGAGTATCCGCCGGTGGCCAGCACCACGACGTCGGCGGCATGGCCTTCGATCGCGCCCGGTCACCAGATCGCGCGTGACGATGCCGCGCGCCTTGCCGTTCACCAGCACCAGATCGAGCATCTCGCTGCGCGTGTGCATTTCCACGCTACCCGCGGCGATTTGCTCTTCGAGCGCTTGGTAGGCGCCCAGCAACAATTGTTGTCCGGTCTGTCCGCGTGCGTAAAACGTGCGCGAGACCTGCACGCCGCCGAACGATCGCGTATCCAGCAGACCGCCGTACTCGCGCGCGAACGGGACGCCCTGCGCCACGCACTGATCGATGATGTTGACGCTGATCTGCGCCAGACGATAGACGTTGGCCTCGCGGGAGCGGAAGTCGCCGCCTTTGACGGTGTCGTAGAACAAGCGAAAGATGCTGTCGCCGTCGTTGCGATAGTTCTTGGCGGCGTTGATGCCGCCCTGCGCGGCGATCGAGTGCGCGCGGCGCGGGCTGTCGTGGAAAGAGAAGCAGTGCACGTGGTAGCCCTGCTGCCCGAGCGAAGCGGCTGCGGCGGCGCCCGCCAATCCGCTGCCCACGATGATGATGGAGTGCTTGCGCCGGTTGGCGGGATTGACCAGCTTCATGTCGAAGCGGGACTTCTCCCACTTCTGCTCGATGGGACCGGAAGGAATCTTGGATTCAAGTGTCATGTTCAGCGCACCCAGCCCAGCGAGAACGGCGACCGGCACCGAACTGAAGCCCAGAAACACGAGGATGGCGATGATTCGCGAAAGGGTCCTCAGCGACCGGCTGGTTATCGCTGGTGTTCCAGCCGAGCGTCTGAAACGCGCTCCAGATGCCGTGGTCCAGATGCAGGCACAGAGCGGCCATCGCGAGGATGTAAAAGACGGCGATGGGCCAGACGGAAAAGCCGGCCACAACGTTTTGATAAACGGCGAGGTGTACGAATTGACCAGGCTGAAAGCCGACCGCGCCAAAGGTGAAGTGCACCAAGTGAAAAATCACGAAAATGACCAGCAGCACGCCGCTCCAGCGCATGGTCAAGCGCGCCCAGCGTCGTTTCCACATTTTTCTTGTCCGAGTAGCCCGCCGGCCGCGCGCGCCAGTTGATCCTCGTCAGCTGATACGGCGGCGGTGATGTGCAGGAGCACCGAGATCAGGAGCACGATGCGCACCAGCCAGAGCAGTTGTCCGTAGCCGAACTCCGGATAGCCCACGTCGCGGAGGAAGCGCGAGTACGCATTGATCTCATCGGGGCCGGCGAAAATCTTCAGATTCCCGGCCATGTGGCGCGAGGACGAACAGAATCAACACGGCCCCGGTGACGGCCATGACGATTTTTTTTCCGATGACACTGTTCCAAATGGCCGCGATGAAATTTCTTGCGGCAGGGCGCTGCCGCTCGGATACCACTTCCGCCCGGCTAGCGGGCTTAACTGTCAACGTAGACTCCGTCATTTAGCGATTCCCGAAGCTCCTTCACCTGGGACCCCGATGGGCAATCCCTTAATTGTTTGCTCTAACAACATCATAGCGCTTGGCTGGCGAAACAAAAGACCCACATCATAACCGCTGTGCGCAAAACGGGCCAGCCGATACCCGGGAATATTGCAAAACAGAAAAGCGAGCCGCGGGCGCGGTTGCGCGGGCTCAGGGCCTGTGTTAGCTTTGCGATGTACCGAGTCAAGACCCAAGGAACCTTAAGAACGTGCGCGTGCCGCGCGCGCCGGAGAATTTCCGGGTATCCCAACGTGAATCCACCGGAGTTGCTCCAACCCGCCAACCGCGAAGAGGCGCGTCTGCTTGACCAGCTGGACGCCCTGCGGCTCCCCAAGCACATCGCCATCATCATGGATGGCAACGGCCGCTGGGCGGAGCGACGCCATTTTCCCCGCGTCGCCGGCCATCGAGCGGGAGTGGAAACCGCGCGAAACATGATCGAGACGTGTGCGCGGCTAAACCTGCCGGCACTCACGCTCTACGCATTTTCGCTTGAAAATTGGCGCCGCCCGAAGGCTGAAATCGATTTTTTGATGCGCCTGCTGCGCCAATACCTAAAAACCGAGTTGCCTTCGATTCACCGCAACAACATTCGCTTGCAGGTGATCGGCCGCACCGATCAGCTTCCGGAGGGCGTGCGCGTCGACGTGGAGAAGGGTATGGCGCTCACCGCGGCCAATACCGGTATGTGCCTTACCGTCGCGCTCAATTATGGCGGCCGCGCGGAACTGGTCGACGCTTTCAACGCCATCCTGCAGCACGTCCGCGGGAACGGCGCCAATGGCCATGGCTTGGCGACGTTTCGCGTGGACGAGCAAATGATCGCCGACCACCTTTACACCGCAGGCTTACCCGATCCCGACCTCTTGATTCGCACCAGCGGCGAAATGCGCGTCAGTAACTTCCTGCTTTGGCAAATCGCCTACGCTGAAATTTACGTCACCGAAACCCTCTGGCCGGACTTTTCCCGCGCGGAATTTTACGCGGCGCTGGTCGACTACCAAAAACGCGAACGACGCTACGGCGGTTTGGCCGACACCACCCGGCGAGTCAAGTCTTTCGCCCTAGCCGAATGACGATTTGCCGGCGACGATTCGCCCGGACTTCGCGAGGCGCACGATGACCTGGATGCGCATCGCCACCGCCGCCGTGCTGATCCCCGCCGTGGTCGCCGCCGTCTGGTGGGGTTCGACCGGGCTGGTCACCGCCCTTGCTGGCCTTGTAACGCTCCTGGCTCTGCTCGAGTTTTTCGCCATTGGTGAACGCGTCGGCCTGCACGGCTACCGGCTTTGGACCAGCGTCTGTGCGCTAGCCGTGCTCTTCCAACAATGGGCGGCCACTGCGGCGCAATCCTGGACGCTCGAGGGTAATCTGCGGCTCACGCGGTCCTCCGTCGCCTCCGAGTTGCAACTGGAACTGGTCCTATTCGTCTTTGTCTTGGGGGCGGCGGCCATCGTGTTTCTGTCGCGCCGCCCGCTGACGGACGCACTGGGCGACATCGCCATCAGTTCCGCTGGATTGTTGTTTCTGGTGTTACCGTTTAGCGCTCTTGTACGCCTCGACGGGGTCAGCGTCATCGGGCCGCGCTTGGTGCTCTTCACGTTGACGCTCGTTTGGGTCGGGGACACCATGGCCTATTTCATTGGAAGGTGGTTTGGACGCGCTCGCATGGCGCCGCTACTGAGCCCGAAAAAAACCTGGGAGGGTGCCACCGCGAACTTGCTTGGATCGGCGCTGGTGGGCGTGAGCTTCGCGCGCTGGTTGCATTTCGACGCCTGGCACATGGTGGTGATGGCAGGTCTGGCAAGCAGTGCCGGCCAGGCTGGTGATCTGATCGAGTCGGCTTACAAGCGCAGCGCTGGGGTCAAGGATTCGGGGGAATTGCTGCCGGGCCACGGCGGGATGCTCGACCGTATCGATGCCTTGATCCTGGTGGCCCCGGTCGTCTGGTACTATTTTGAATTGGTGTTGGCTTCGCGGGGCTGAGCCTTCTTGGCGGAGCTGCCACGCGCTCAAACATTCAGCCATCCCGTGCCCATCACATGAAGGCCATTTCCATTCTCGGTTCAACCGGCTCCATCGGACGCCAAACCCTCGACGTGGTCGCTTCTCTGCCGGAACGATTCCGCGTGGTGGCGCTTGCTGCGGGCAAAAATCTCGACGAGTTGGTGGGCCAGATCGTGCGCCATCGCCCGCAGGTTGTTTCCGTGGCCGACGCCGCGCTGCGCTGCGGAATTGCGCGAACGTCTGCGCGCAGCGGCCCATGAACCGCTGCCGGAAATTCAGTGGGGCAGGGAAGGGCTGCTGTGCGTCGCAACGCACCCGGACGTGGCGACCGTGGTCTCGGCTGCCGTGGGCGTGGTCGGGCTCGAAGCGACGTACGCGGCGGTGCGCGCGGGCAAGCAGGTGGCGCTTTCCAATAAAGAAGTTCTGGTGGCCGCGGGCGAATTGGTCATGGCGGCCGCGGCGGAATCTGGCGTAGAGCTGCTTCCCGTGGACAGCGAGCACAATGCCATCCACCAGTGCCTGCGCTGCGGGACACCCTGGTGAGGTGCGTTGCCTGATTTTGACGGCATCCGGCGGCCCGTTTCGCAAGACGCCTCTCGCGCAATGGCTGACGCCACGCCGGAGCAAGCGTTGGCGCACCCCAATTGGCGCATGGGGCAGCGGATCACCATCGATTCGGCGACCCTTGTGAACAAAGGATTCGAGGTGATCGAAGCGCGCTGGCTTTTTGGGGTGCAGCCCGACCAGATTTCCGTCGTCATTCACCCGCAGTCCACGATTCACTCAATGGTGGAATACATGGACGGTTCGATTTTGGCGCAACTGGGCCCAACCGACATGCGCATGCCGATTCAATATGCGCTAACCTATCCAGAGCGTGCCGCATCGAAACAAGTACGGCTTGATTGGCGTGCTTTACGGAGGCTGGATTTCGAGCGTGTATCGTCGCGCAGGTTCCCTTGTTTGGATTTGGCCCGCCAAGCCTTGGTCGAGGGCGGCGCGCAGCCGTGCGCGCTTGAATGCCGCGGATGAGGTTGCCGTGGCGGCCTTTCTGGAGCGGCGCTTATCGTTTCCCGGCATCGCGCGGGTCATTGAACGCGTTCTCGAGCGCATGCCGCGCGTGAAGCTCGCCGTGATCGAGGATGTTGCTGCAGCGGACGGCGAAGCGCGACGCTTGGCGCAGGAAGAAGTTCTGCGCGAGAGCGAGCGATTTGCAGTAGCGGGTACAGATCGGTCTTGAGACAAAATGGGCCGGCCGGGCTTGGCCTGGTGAGTGGCCCGGAGTAAGACCCAGAGCGAGGGATCAAACGTGTTGACAGGAATTGTATCCGCGGCCATTGGTTTAGGCCTGATGGTTCTGCTCCACGAATGGGGCCACTTTGTCGTCGCACGTTTCTTTGGCGTACGCGTCGAAGTATTTTCGATTGGTTTCGGTCCGCGTCTCTGGGGCGTCCGCCGCGGGCCCACGGATTACCGCATCAGCGCGCTGCCGCTGGGCGGCTACGTTCGCATGGCTGGCGACAATCCTTCCGAAGAGCGCAAGGGCGACCCGGACGAGTTTCTCTCGAAACCGCGCTGGCAGCGCGTGTTGATCGCCTTGGCCGGCCCCACGACGAATCTCCTGCTCGCCGTGCTGCTCACCGCTGCGATTTTTGTCCGCGGCGGCGAACAGCCCGTCTATGCCGATAAGCCCGTGGTGATCGCTGGCGTCGTGAAGGATTCGCCCGCGCAGAAGGCCGGCCTCGAGGCCGGTGACCGCATCGTTTCTTTTGCCGGCATTCAGAATCCGAACTGGGATCGTGTGCGAACTCGAGCTAGCGCTCTCGGCACCCGGGCACATGGAACCGGTCGTCGTCGATCGTGGGGGCCAATCGGTTTCCCTGGACGTGCAGGCGGAGCCGCAGCCCTTCGTATCCACCGGATATCCCGCCGAACCGACGATCGTGGGCTCGGTGGCTCATGACTTGCCGGCGGAAGCTGCGGGCTTGATGCCCGGCGACACCATCGTCGCGGCCAACGGCCAGCCGGTCATCAGTCCGTTGCGCTTGTCGGAGATTATTCAGGAAAACAAAGGCAACTCGCTGGAGTTGGATGTCGTGCGCAACGGCCAGAACCAAAAGATCTCGCTTCATCCAGCCTTTGGCGATCCGGGAGACGGCAATCCGCGTTGGCAGATTGGCATCGCTTTCCGGTTTGCTTCGGCGGTGAGGAACTATTCGGTGCCCGCGGCGATTGTGAAAGCGGGAGAGACTCACCTCATCCTCGCCGGCAAGATGCTTTATACCGTGGGCGATCTGTTTACCGGCAGCGTCTCGCTCAAGCAGGTGCAGGGCCCGCTGGGCATCGTGCAGGAGTCCAGCCGCGCCGCGAAGCAAGGGTTTGGCAACCTCATCAGCCTGATGGCGCTCGTCAGTCTGAGCCTTGGCGTTCTGAACTTGCTGCCCATCCCGATTCTGGACGGCGGTCAGATCACGATGCTGGCGATCGAAGGGCTTTTGCGGCACGACCTCAGCTTGAAGATCAAGGAGCGGGTCGTGACGGCTGGCATGGTCTTCCTGCTGGTGGTGTTTTTGCTGGTCATGTACAATGACGTCTTGAGGCTCTTACCTACTCGCTGATGGTTTCCGGAATGGCAGCCACTGGCAAGCGCCGGCGTGTTTCCTCTGGTGAGCGCATCAACGCTCACACCGAACCCGGCCGCTTGCGGTCCGCACTCGAGCGGCAGGGCGTGCGACTGACGCGGCAGAGGCGCGTTCTGCTCGAGGTCATGGATCAAGCCGAGCGGCACCTGAACGCGGATTCGATTCTCGAGCGCGCGCAGAAGATCGATCCGCGCGTTCACCGCGTTACCGTCTATCGCACGCTCGAGATGCTCAAGCGGCACGGGCTGCTCGATGAACTGGATCTACTGCACATCCATGGCCATGGGCACTACTACGAAAGCCATGGGCCTCGCGACCACATTCATGTGGCTTGCCTGCGCTGCGGGAAAGTGCGTGAGGTCGAGAGCGATCTCTTCGAACAGCTCAAGCGCCAGATCGAGAAGGACACTGGCATCAAGATCACCGTCTCGCGCGCCGAAATCGGCGGCTATTGCGAGTCCTGCCGCAGCTAGCCCGTTCAGACCCCTCGGTGCGACCTAGGCATTCCCATCGCGTTTTCGAATGATTCTTCTTATCTGCGTGTCAGACGGGTTGCGGTGTGCTCTGAGACTGATCGAGCCGGCGGAAGAATTCGCGCGCTTGCTCGAGATCGATGGCAATCTGGCCGCGCAATTCTTCTGGGCCGCCGAATTTCCGCTCCTCGCGCAGGCGTTCCCGGAAGCGCACTTCTAGCCGCCCTTCGGTCAACCGCTCGGAAAAGCCAAACAGGTGGCTTTCGACGCTGAGATGCGTGCCATTAAAGGTTGGGCGAAAGCCGACGTTGGTCGCCGAGCGATAGAGGCGCCCGCCGGCCACGGTTTCGGTCGCGTAAACGCCGGTCTTGGGCAGCAGTTCCTGCTCTGGCGCGAGGTTGAGCGTCGGAACAAGGATCGTGCTCCCGCGCCCCTCGCCGCGACGAATTTCCCCGGTCAGCGCGAACGGGCGGCCCAGCAGGCGCGCGGCATCGGCTACGCGCCCTTCGCCAACCGCGCGGCGCACCGCCGTGCTGGAGACAACTTCGCCGTCCGAAACCACCGGCTCAACGATCTCCACCGCGAATCCCAGCCTCGCGCCCATCTCCTGAAGCACGGCTGCATTGCCTGCCTGTTTATGCCCGAACCGAAAGTTCCCGCCCACCAGGACGGCCCTTGCGCGCAATGGGGTCGACCAGGAAGTCGCGCACGAATTCCTCAGGCGAACGAGCGGCCAGCGCCAGATCGAAACGCAGCACCAGCGCCGCTCGAATACCCAGCGAGGCGAAGCCATCAAGCCGTTGCGCGAGCGTGCACACCAGTGGCGGCGCCTGCGCGGGCCGCAACACCTTCAGCGGATGCGGATCGAATGTGATCACAGTGGCGACAGCCGTTCAGCGTGCGCGCGCGTTCGACGACCGCGCGCAGGATTTTCTGGTGTCCGAGGTGCATCCCGTCGAAGTTTCCGATGGACACTACGGCGCCGCTCGCCGCATCTGACGCGAGTCGTTTGGAAGCGCCAAATTGCGCGGCCCATTCCGCGGGCGGAGTGCAGCACCGCCAGCTCGTCACGCGCGCACCTCGAAGCTCAGGCCGTCGTAAGCCAGCTGCACATTCGGAAATCCTTCGCGCAGCAAGCGCTCGTTGGTCTCTTGATGCGGCAGATCGTGCGCGATATGCGTAAACCAGGCGCGGCGCGGCCGCAGTTCGGTGATCAGCGCGAGCGCTTGCGCCACGGTCTGGTGCATGGGATGGGGCACGTCGCGCAGCGCGTCGAGCACCAGATCGTCCACGTCCGCAAGCAGAGGTTTCGATTCCGCGGGCACGCGGCTGAAGTCGGTCAGATAGGCCAAGCCGCCCACGCGAAAGCCCAGCACCTTCATGTCGCCGTGCTCCGCCGGTACCGGCGTCCACAGCGTGCCGAGCAGCTCGAATGGCCCGTTAATCGCGTGCAAGAACGACCTGCGGAATCGTGCTCAGCGCCGGGCTCGGCGCTGAAAGCGTAGGCAAACATGCGCTGCAGCACCGCCAGCGTCTCTGCCGAGGCATAAACGGGCAGCGCCGCCTTCTGCCGCAAATTAAACGGACGAATATCGTCGAAGCCCAGAATGTGATCGGCGTGCCGTGCGTGTAAACGATGGCGTCGAGGCGATCGAGTTTCTCGCGCAGCGCCTGGAAAGCGAAAATCGGGCGTGGTGTCGATCACCACGTTGTGGCCGTCGCGGGAGAGCAGCACCGAGGGGCGGGTGCGGTTATCGTGCGGATCGCTCGAATGGCAAACGCGGCAATGGCAGCCGACCGTGGGCACGCCCATCGAGGTGCCCGAGCCCAGCACAGTCAGTCGCAAAGGGGAAGATAGCGAAGGAGAAAGCGGCGTCGGTTGCGGAAGGAGACACCGTAGCTCAGGGACGCGCCTTGGCTTTTTCCTGCATGGCTTTGGCCGCGGCCTTGGTCATTTCCATGAACGAGAGTTTGAGGCTGCCGACCACGTCGAGCAGCAAGCGTTCGTCTTCCGCGGCGCAAATTGCCGCGCGTGGCCTCGCGCAGGGCGTCGAGCATGTCGATCATCTCGCGAGCGCCTTCGAGGTCCACCATGCCCTGGCCGGTTCGCGGATCCGGGTAGGCGCCCAGCAGCATCGCGGCGTTCTGCGCCACGAAATTGATGAGCATCTCGAGTCCCGCGCGAGGCTTTGGGCTCATTCGCGGCAGGCTGCGCTGGCGCGGCCTGGGAAATTTCCTGAGCTGGTGTTGCGGGAGCTGCTCGGCGCGGCCGCGCTCGGCTTGCCCGGGCCGGCCGCAGGTGGCGGGGCGGTGGCGACACGAGCTTCCTCGCGGCGCCGCTCCTCGCGGGCCGCTTCGTCGCGAACTTCGCCCTCAGCATTGAACATCCGGCGATCTACAACTTTAAAGGATTCGTCTTGTTGCTTGGTATCTGCCAAGGGAGTCTCCGCGGGCAAACCGCACAAATATCAGTGAATTTAAGCCAGTAGTGTAGCATCCGCCGCGCGGCCCCGACAAGAACCCAGAGACGGGGGTATTGCGCCAGTTTCCGGCCGTGCTATCTAGCCGTGCTATCTATCTGACTGGCCGTGCTATCTATCTGACGTCTGGCGCTGCGTAGATTCGCCGTTCTGGCCTTCCAGTGGCATATAATCCCGGGCCATGGAGGGCATCGTGAAGAGTTCGCACGTTCATTGCCGCTGCCGCTGGGCCTGTTTTCTCCTGCTGGCAATCTTTTGCAGCCTCTCTTTGTACGCGCAGCAACCCGCGGCTCTAGTCATCGAGGGCGGGACTCTGATCGATGGCAACGGTGGCGCGCCCGTCCGGGATTCGGTGGTCGTGATCGAAGGAAACAAGATCACGCGGGTATCGCGCAAAGGCCAGGCCACCTATCCCGCGAACGCGGTGATCATCCGTGCCGACGGCAAGTTCGTACTCCCCGGGCTTTTCGATTCGCAAAATTCGTACAGCTGGTATTTTGGCGAGGCCATGCTCAACCACGGCGTGACCTCCACCATGGACGTAGGCACGTCCGGCGAGACCGCCGTGCCTTATCGCGACGCCATCTTTCACGGGAAGGTGCGAGGCCCGCGAACGTTTACCGCCGTATCCAAGTTCGTCGCCAGCCCCAATCCCCTCGTTTCGACAGGTCTCGAAAATCCACTGACGCACACGCGCGCTCCTAAATCGGCCGACGAGGTGCGCATGTTCGTGAAAGCCTGGATTGCCGCCGGCGCCGATTTCATCGTGACCGATGGCGCGCTTCCCATGGACGAATACCCGCCGATCTTTGAGGAGGCCAATAAGGCGGGCATTCCGGTATTCGCGCGATCCTTCGGCCCGGTGATGCTTCCGAAGGAGGCCGCGCTCTGGGGCGCCGCGAATTTGCCTCATTCCGCTGGGATCAGCTTGGCCGTCACCAAAGATCCATCGAAATTCGGTCAGGGACGCAACCCTACGGAGCAGCTCGATCAGTACGCAGAAATGGACGAGCAAAAGGCCCACGATCTGATTGAGCTCCTCGTTGCTCACCATGTGACTCTGGTGCCGACGTTCATGATCAATTTTCCGGGATACCCGAAAGATTGGGATTCCTTCGCCGCTGGAGCCAAGGCGCTATTCAGCGATCCGGAGCTTCTCGCTTACTATCCCGCGAACGCAGTGCAATCCGCTTTGGCAACCTACAGCCGCGCGGGTGATCAGGGCGACGTCCGTGCGCGCCGCATGATCGGCTACCAGAACGCCATGCGCTTTCACAAGATGTTTGTGGATGCTGGAGGGCATATTATCGTTTCTGGCAACACCAACGACGCCTGGCCCCCCGGAGTCCAGTTGCATCAGGAAATGCAAGTCATGGCCGAAGTCGGCCTGACGCCGATGCAGATCATCATGGGGTCGACGAAATATCCGGCGGAGTTGCTGCGGAAGGAGGATCTGCTGGGGACCGTCGAAGTGGGCAAGCTCGCCGACGTGATCATCGTCAACGCCGACCCGCTCCAGGACATCAAGAACCTGGACAAGATCAACACCGTCATCCAGGACGGCAAGGTCGTCGAGCTGGGCTACCACGCTGACTACAGCAGTCCTTTTTCCAATGTGGCTGCCAGCACGGTGAGCGTCGACGGTCTTCCGTGGGCGGTGGCCATGAAGAAGGGAAGCGCCGGTGGCGAAGGCGGGCCACAGCGCGTCCCGGCGAACGGGCCTGCCACAGACCCCGTGTTTTCGCCGCAGCCAGCTATCGAAACGTTAGACCCGATTATCGTGACGCAAGGCGACTCCGCTGTGCTTACGATCAAGGGCTTCAACTTCGTGAAGCGCTCGGCCGTCTACTTCAACGGAAAGCCTGTGTCAGCACATGCCGTGAGCCCCACGGAGATCGATGTCACGCTCGATGCGGGCGCCTTGCGCGAGGCGGGAAGATTCGACTTGGTGGTCAAGAACCCGGAGCCGCTGGACCCATTTTATATTCGTGGTAACTGGGGCAACGGGACGTCGAACCTCGCCCACCTTATCGTCAATTACAAGTACTGACCGTCTGCCCCCTGAAGTTGCTGTCGAACGCAGGTGTCCCTAACAACAATTTGCTTCAATTGGAAAACTCTCGGGTGTATAAGTAGCCCATTCCCGAAGCTTAAGTTGCGAATCCCGGATGCGCCATCTCTTCGGAAGAATGAGGTTCACCAATGAGCCAGTTGTCCGGTGCTTCTGCTTCGACTTCGCGTAGAGCGCCTGTCATTCGGCGGGCGACCATTAAGGATCTCCGTCCGGTTGTGAAAATTTGGCTGGACGCAGTCCAGCTTGGCCTGGGCTTAACGCCCCCGAGTCCTAGCGAGGTCCTCGCCACGTTTCAGAAGCGACTCGAAGCGCCGGAACAGACGGCGTATGGCCACTGGGTTGCCGAAGTCGACGGGGACGTTGCGGGCTGGCAGGGGCTACAGCCGTGCCGGCCGAGTCCGGTGATGCGCTGGGCTGAATCCGGCACCTACGTTTCGAGAGATTACGTTGGTCATGGTATCGGAGAAGCCCTCATAAAATTTGCCACAGAACATGTCAACTCTACGAACTTGACTCACCTGGTAGGGTTCGTGGGTGCTCGAAACGAGGCCATGGGCAAATTCCTCGAATCGTGTGGTTGGCAGAAAGTGGGAAGCATTCCTCGCGCGAAGCTGAGCGATCCGGAATATCTTTATTACGTGTATTTGGTTCCGCAACGATAAGGCTGCGCCAATCGTTGAACGTTTTCGCTCGTCTAGCCTTCAGGCATTACGTCAATTTCAGTTCCGGCAGATTGGGGCAATCCTGGTGGGGCACCGCCATGAGAAGTTCTTGTTTTACTTTAGGTATCAATGCAGCGGCTCCAGCCCGAACGCTTGTCAATTGCCTGCTCCTCCCGTAAAGTAAACGCTCGATTCCGACAGAAACGGGCCATCGTGTCGCTGCGAAAATCCTCTCGATCTAAGCCTCGTCACCGGGCCACGAAGCCCAAGAAGCGCTCTCCGTCCAAGGGGCATCGCGATGCCTCCGGCTCATCTGCCACAAGGCAAAAAAAATTGCGCGGCAAGCGCCAGGCCGGGCAGCTTTTCGACAATTTGATAGCGCTCCAGGCGCGGCTTCGGGCGCCAAACGGCTGCCCCTGGGACCGCGAGCAGACCCACGAAACGCTGCGCACCTATCTTGTCGAAGAGACCTACGAAGTCCTCGACGCTCTCGACTCGGGCGTCACGTCCGAATTCGCCGGCGAACTGGGCGATCTTCTGCTCCAGGTCGTGTTCCACGCGCAGCTTGCCGCCGAGGCGGGCCACTTCGACATCGCCGACGTCGTCGAGCGCATTCACAACAAGATGGTCAGCCGCCATCCGCACGTTTTCGGCGAAGTGAAGGCCGGCACGTCGGCAGAAGTACTCAAGAATTGGGAGCAACTCAAGGCCGAAGAGCGCCAAGCCGCCGCGAAGACCGCGCGGAAAGCCAGCGGCAAACCGGCGCGCCGGTCCTCGGGCGCCGCATCGGTGCTCGACGGCGTGCCGCGAACATTGCCCGGTTTGCTCGAGGCACACCAACTCACGCGGCGAGCCGCGAATGTCGGCTTCGATTGGAAGAGTGTCGAGGGCCTGTTCGAGAAGCTTGCCGAAGAGGCCGGCGAATGCGCCAAGCATTGGACGCCGAAGATCGCGCCCGCCGTGAAGAGGAAGTCGGCGACCTGCTCTTCGTCGGCGTGAATCTGGCGCGCTTCCTCGGGCTCGACGCGGAAATCGCCTTGAAACGCGCCAATCGCAAATTCAGCGAGCGTTTCCGCGAGATGGAGCGCATGGCTGCCGCGCGCGGCAAACAACTCTCTGCGCTCTCCGCCGACGAGCTGGAAACCCTGTGGAACGAGGCCAAGGCTCTCGAAGCCCCGACCTGCCGGAGTCTGGCCGGCGCTCAAAGCGCACTGATCGGCTCGCAGAGTTCGCCGTCGCCCGCGACCATACCAGCATGATACGACCATGCGAATCGCAAACCGACCACGCTCGCTCGCTCCGCACCGGCCGCGCCCGCCATCGCGCCGAGTGAAATCATGTCCGCCATTGCCATGGCCTCGCGGAATTCACCGCTTGCATCGAGATCGAACGCGCCATTTGGCGCAGCGCCGACATCGATCTGGTGCCGTTGCCTTTGTTTGTCATCGCCGCGGAAACCGGCGGACAAGTCCTGGGCGCCTTTGAAGGCGACCGCATGGTCGGTTTCACACTGGCCTATCGCCGGCGTGCGCGGCGCCGGCCGTTCCTGCATTCGCACATGACCGGCGTGCTCGAGCCTATCGCAATCGCGGCATCGGCCGCAGCTGAAGCTCTTCCAGCGCCAGGACGCCCTATCGCGCGGCATCACCTGATCGAATGGACCTTCGATCCGCTGCAAATCGCCAACGCCTACTTCAATTGGTCCGCCTGGGCGCCATCGTGCGGCGTTACTTCCCAATCTTTATGGCATTACCACCAGCCCGTTGCACAGCGGCCTGCCCACTGACCGCTTGGTGGCCGAATGGTCGCTGAACTCAGCGCGCGTGCGCCGCGCGGTCTCGGCGGCGATACCACGCCCAAGGCGACATCGCGCCACGCGCGCAGAGGAATCGAAGTGCGCGTTCAGGTTCCGGCGGAATCGAGCGAGCTAGCGCAGCAGCAGCCCGAGGAGGCCGCGCGCGTGCAGGCGCGAAATTCGCCAGGAATTCGAGCACTGGCTCGGCCGCGGCTATGCCGCAACCTCCATCGAGATCGACGACGAAGGAACCGACTGCTCTGGAAGCCTGGCTGCGCATACCGCTGCAGCCCAATACGATCGAGCGGAGCCGTAACGAGCCATGCGCCTGCGTCAAGATCACCCTGCGCGAAATTCACATGCCGCTGGTCTCGCCGTTCGAAACCAGCTTCGGCCGCACCACGTTGCGGCGAATTCTGCTGTCGAAGCCGACGTGGACGGCGTCACCGGCTGGGGCGAATGCGTCGCCGGCGAAGGACCCTACTATGCGCCCGAAACAGTCGAGACCGCGTGGCACATCCTGCGCGATTTTCTCTGGCCCGCGCTGCGGGGCAGGGAATTCGCCTCGGCCGCCGAAGTTTGGGGAATGCTGGCGGCCATGTCCGCGGCCACAACATGGCCAAGGCCAGCCTGGAGGCGGCCATCTGGGACGCCGAAGCCAAGCAGAAGGGCCTGCCGCTCTGGAAGCTGATCGGCGGAGCGCGCGCAGGAGATCCCCTGCGGCGTCTCCATCGGCATCAAGGAAACCGACGACGAGCTCGAGCGCACGGTCGAGCGCGAGCTGGCCGCCGGCTACCAGCGCATCAAGATCAAGATCAAGCCCGGGCGCGACGTCGAGCCGGTCGCGCGCCTGCGCCAGCGTTTCCCGGCATCCATCTGATGGTGGACGCCAACTCCGCCTATCGCCTGGAAGACGCGCCGCTGCTGCAGCAACTCGACGCCTACTACCTCATGATGATCGAGCAGCCGCTCGGCTGGGACGATATCTTCAGCCACGTCGAGCTGCAGCGCAAGCTCCAGACGCCATCTGCCTCGACGAGTGCATCCACAGTGAGGAGCACGCCCGCGCCGCCATCGCCCTCGGCGCCTGCCGCATCATCAATATCAAGCTTGGCCGCGTGGGCGGCTACACCCCGTGCGCCGCATTCACGACCTCTGCCAGAAACACCAGGTACCGGTCTGGTGCGGCGGGATGCTCGAATCGGGCATCGGCCGCGCCCACAATATCGCCCTTTCGACCTTGCCGAATTTCACCCTGCCCGGCGACGTGACCGCCAGCCGCCGCTACTGGACCGAAGACATCATCGAGCCCGAAGTCACGATCACCCCCGCCGGCACGATCCGGTTCCCCAAGGGCCGGGCATCGGATATGAGCCTAGGATAGGAAGGATTGAGGCGTTAACCCTGCGTCGGGAATTGCTCGAGTGAAAGCTCATAAGCTGAACTTGAGAAGTGGGAGGTCGTTCACGACGACCCAGAGATGAAGTGATGTCGACTTTTTCGGGTTGCGTTCCACAGTGGCGCGACCGTAGGGAGCGCGCTCCCTCACGGATCGCGGCACGGTCCGCCTCGCGAGATCCGAAGTCCGAGGAAATCGCCTTCGGTTGCGCCTCAGTTCCCCGCTTCCTCGGTGTTAAAGCAACGCTTGATCTTTTGCGGTGTGGCCGATTGGCGCCTCCATTCCTCAAGCGAGCAACGCCGGTCGGTGCCCCCTCATGCATAGGCTCGGCATCTCGCCTGGCACAGGTCGAAGCCCGCGGTCCATGTACTACTTCGTCATATCAAGTGCCACGTGATATATCAGGGCCTGTGCAGTCGCATCCCGAAAAAAATTGAATGGAAGCAGTTTACGCCCGAGGCTGGTGCGTGTTGCTGTCCGTGTTACTTAAACCCGGCGGCCACCGAATCGCCTCACAATGTGTGAGGAGGCCAGCGTGTTCAAGTAACGCCTTAGGTCTGGCATCAAGGTGTCGACAATCCACCGTCACTAACACTTCCTGCTTCGCGAGCCCGTCTGATATACCCGAGCGAGCTACGCCCGGAGTGGATTGCCAGTGCGCGATGGCCATCCCCCATGCGCACAAGCGGAGCTGGCGGTACGTGGCGTCCAACGGATGGTCCGCTCCCAGCAACCCGCGGTCGACCTTCCTTCGGAATGAATGAAAGTTTATTGACTCGCGTAATAGGCATCTCGACCATTGGGATCCCCAGGCCGTCGCGTTCGGGGCTGCCACGTTGTGGTTTTCCGGCCAGGTCGTCGCTAATCTTGTCAATGTAACGAGTCACCCCCCCCAACCCCCGTTGGCATGCGACCGCCGCATTTGCGACCTGTTTGGGGCAATGCCTGCGCGCACAGTACCTCGTTCAGAATCGAAGGGTTGGAACGTTGAGCCACAACATCAGCGCTGAGCTATACGAGATCGACCATTGGCGCCCGTTTGCGCTCATATATGAAGGTGGACCGTGAACGCAATCTTGAGCAAACCGAGCCGATTTGCAAGCGAACCCGACAAGACGTCGCGAGACTTTGTCCACTTGTCAGTGCAATCTCTTGGCGATCTCCATCGATGCGCCCTCTCGAGAATCTTCATTGATGAGAGAAAGCGGTTTGCCAATGGCGGAGTTGCGAAAACTTCACGCATCGCAGCGATTGCGTTTGCGCGAGAGACATTTGCTGTGATAATTGTTTTGCTCTTTTGTGCGGCGCGATCCTCGGGGAGTCGGCGCGCCGACACTCCGATGCCGGTTCGCGAATCCGAGGCCATTGTCTTGCGCACGTATCCCCTTGGGGAGGGGAATCTGCTCGTGAGTTTTTTGAGTCGCATTCACGGGCGCTTGCGCGGCGTCGCCAATGGCGCACGGAAACCCAAGAGCCGTTTCGGAGCCACGCTCGAACCCTTGTCGCATGTGCGGATCTGGTTCTACGAGCGTGAGACGCGTGACTTGGTGCGCATCAGTCAGGTCGACTTGATCGAATCATTTATCGACGCGCAGCGCGAGTATTCGAACAGCTTGGCGCTGGCCTTGGCCAGCGAAGTCACCGAAGCTGTCTTGGGCGAAAAGGAAGTGGCCGAGCCGAATTTTCGTCTGCTGCTCTTGACCGCCCGGGCCGTGCAGTCTGGGACCAAGCTTTCCTCGTGCTGGCTTACTTCGCCCTTTGGATCGTTCGCTTGGGAGGCTGGCTGCCACGCCTTGATCGTTGCACGAGATGCGCGGCTGAGTTGAACTCCGGTGCCTACGCCACGGAGGGCCAAGGCCTTGTGTGCGCGGCGTGCCGGACGCCCGGGCAAAGAGCGCTTTCAAAGGAATCCTTGAGAGCCGCGCAACTGATGTTGCGTGAAAAACTTGAGGTTGTTGCGAACGAGCCTATCGGTAGCAGCACGCTTTTTGAAGTGAAAGATCACATGTTGGACGTTGTCGAGCAGCATATCGAGAGACGCTTGCAATCGAGACGCTTGCTCGAAGAAAGCCTCGAGCCACTGCATTAAGGTCTAAAGTAAAACCGGAATTGTTGGTGCAAGTAGTGCTATCTCGATCCGTGCGTGTGCTGAAATATAAAGCTTCACATTTAGTGTTGTCAGGCCATAGATCGAGCAACGCCGGTACGTTGCTCAACGATAACTTTTACCCGCTGACTTTGTAGCTAAAGTGAAATGCGATGCTCAGAAGGCCGCTGTCGCAGGGCGAGGCGCTTGTAACGTACGGAATGACATGTGCGAAGTTGTCGAGCAGTATATCGAGCGATGCTTGCGGTCGAAGCAGTCACTCAAGGAAAGGCTAGAGCCACTGCCTTGAAATCTAAAGTAAAACACGCAATTGACAGAGGCCCCAACTTTCA
This sequence comes from uncultured Acidobacteriota bacterium, assembly GCA_963818345.1. Classification (GTDB taxonomy): domain Bacteria; phylum Acidobacteriota; class Terriglobia; order Acidiferrales; family UBA7541; genus Palsa-189. The sequence continues at coordinate 100,353 of CAWFRX010000013.1, forward strand.
AGACCTTCTTCTGCAACTTGAGAAATTTTGGGCTGATCGCGACTGTGTACTTCAACAACCATATGACGTCGAGGTCGGCGCTGGGACCATGCACCCGGAAACGTTTCTGCGCGTGCTCGGCCCGTCGCCGTATCGCGTCGCCTACGTGCAGCCCAGCCGCCGGCCCGCCGATGGCCGCTACGGCGAAAATCCCAACCGCCTCTATAAGCATCATCAACTTCAAGTAATACTTAAGCCCTCGCCGCCTGACATTCAGAACCTCTATCTGGAAAGTCTTCGCGCTATCGGCATCAAACTCGCCGAGCACGACATTCGCTTCGAGGAGGACAACTGGGAGGCTCCCACACTCGGCGCCTGGGGAGTCGGCTGGCAGGTTCTGCTCGATGGCTTGGAGATCACCCAGTTCACATACTTCCAGCAGTGCGGCGGAATCGACCTCGATCCTGTCTCGGTGGAGTTGACCTATGGACTCGATCGCATCGCCGCCTACCTGCAAGGCGTGGACAACGTCTTTGACGTGCGCTGGTCGCGGGACCGCCGCTATCGGGAAGTGCGCCTCGCCGAAGAGCAGCAATTTTCGGCTTATAGTTTCGATTACGCCGATCCCGTCAACCACGCGCAAGCTCTTCGACCTGCACGAGCGCGAGGCCGTCGCTTGCTCGAAGCCTATGGCTTAACAAAGGATGAGCGAAAGAGGCGCTTTCCGGTGCTTGCGGCCTACGATCAGTGCCTCAAGTGCTCGCACCTGTTCAACGTTCTTGACGCGCGCGGCGTGATCTCGGTCACCGAGCGGGCCACGCTGATCGGCCGCGTACGCCAAATCGCTTGCCGCATCGCTGCGGCATATCTCGATCAGCGACCTCGACGCGCCTGCTGGCCGTACGAGGAGACGGCATGAAGCTCGCAGGCCGCAGAATTTCTGCTCGAAGTTGGCTGCGAAGAGATTCCGGCCGGCATGATCCCGACTGCCGCAAGAGATCTTAAAGTGATACTTCAGAAATATCTCAGTTCCGAGAATCTTTTGGATGGACTCATCCGTCGAGGCTTTTGGAGCCCCTCGGCGGCTTGTGGCGACCTGCCCGTCTGTTCGCCTCCGACAAGAGGATGTCTCCCGCGAAGTGGTCGGCCCGCCGAAGTCGATGGCGTTCGACGCCGACGGAGCCCCACGCGCGCAGCAGAGAGTTTCGCGGCCAAGCAGGGAGTCGCCGTCTCGGACCTTTACTCCGTGACCACGCCGCGCGGCGAATACATGGCCGCCAAGCAAGTGATCGTCGGCCGCGCAACGCAGTCGAGAGCGCTGCGTGAAATACTGCCGCGAGCCATCGCGGAGATTCCTGGCCGCGCACGATGTATTGGACAGGTGCCGCGGGCATGCGCTTCATTCGCCCGATTCGCTGGGTCGTGGCGCTGCTCGGGACCCAGATAATCCGCTTTGATCTGGCGGATGCCTGTGCCGGAAAATCGACAGCAGGGCACGATTCCTCGGCAAATCGCACATCCCCGTCACTGGCGTGGACGACTATATCGACAAGCTGCGGCGCAATTTCGTGTTGGCGCGCCCGGAAGAGCGGCGCAAAAAGATCGAGCGTGAACTTGCGAAGCTCTCGACAAGCAAAGGGTTGCGCGTAAACGAGGACGCAGCCGCTGGCCGACATGGTCGCCTACCTCAATGAATATCCCACGGCTGATCATGGGCGATTTTGATCCGGCCTATCTCGAGCTGCCCGAAGAAATTCTGATCACCGTGATGCGCGGCCACCAAAAATATTTTGCTCTGCGCCGCCGCGACGGCCGTCTGGCGCCGCATTTTCTCGCAGTGATCAATTTGGATCGCGATCGCAGGCGGCTTAATTCGCGCCGGGCATGAGCGTGTTCTGCGCGCGCGCTTTGCCGACGCGCGATTTTTTTGGGAAGCCGATCAGAAATGTCGACTCGCCGACTATCTGCCAAAACTTTCGCAAGTAACCTTTCAAGTGAAGCTCGGAAGCTACGGCGAAAAAGTAGAGCGAGTGCGCGCTCTCGCGCGATGGCTGGCGGAGCAGTGGTTTGCTCGAGGCGTTCACGAAGCTCGCGTCGCCGACGCCGACCGCGCCGCGGAACTCGCCAAGTGTGACCTCGTCACCGATATGGTTCGCGAGTTCCCGGAGCTTCAGGGAATTGTCGGCGGCCTTTACGCGAAAGCTCAAGGAGAACCTGAGGAAGTTTCGGCTGCCGTGTACGACCATTATCGGCCGGTGGGCCTCGACGATCCCATTCCGCGAAATCTGACGGGATCGATCGTGGCCATCGCCGACAAACTCGACACGCTCGTCGGATGTTTCGCCGTCGGCTTGATGCCGACAGGTTCAAGTGATCCTTTCGCTCTCCGCCGCGCCGCCCTCGGCATCGTCAAAATCATACTCGAGCGCAAATTGCAGCTCTCGCTGGCCGAGGTCATCGCTGCGGCCGCGCGCGGACTCGGCAGCGCACCCACCCAATGTACGCCTGACCGCAGAAGTCGAGCGCCAGGTAACGGACTTCTTGCTGGATCGCGCCCGTTTCATCCTCAGCGAGCGCCACGGCTTTGCTTACGATGAGATCAACGCTGCGTTGGCCGCCGGCTCCGACGATCTCGTGGACGCCGTCGAGCGAATCTCCGCGGTGCGAGCGATTCGCAAGACGAAAAACTTTGAGCCGCTGGCCGTTTCCTTCAAGCGCATCCGCAACATCTTGGAAAAGGCCGGCCCGCCGAACGACTGGAGGCTCCCGGCGGTCCGCCCGGACCTGTTTCACCGAGGCCGCGGAACGCAAGCTGCATTCTGCCGCCTCACCGCGTGGCCAGGAAGCCGAAGCAGCATAGGCGCGCGGGACGTTACCGCGAAGCCTTGCAAGGAATCGCGGGGCTCAGGCCGGAGGTAGACGATTTCTTTGACTCGGTGATGGTGATGGCCGAGCAGGAGGAATTGCGAAAGAATCGTTTGACACTACTTTCTGAACTGTTACGTCAATTTTCAACAATCGCGGATTTTTCGGAGCTGGTTCCGGCGGCAACCTAAAGCAATGCGTCGATCAGTATGCCTGATTGAAAGCAATGCTTTATATATATATGCCGATCGTGTCCATTGGCTGGAGTGCTCTATGGAAGCGCGGTGACATGAATTAATTCTGGAGATGACGTCGGCGCGTCGACGACTAGTAATGAAACACTTTCGATTCGAGGCGCAGCCGAGCCTGGTGGCGATAAAGTATTTCTCGGAGACAAAAAAACTTAAGACGTACGTGAGGTTCGCTGTGAAATACATTTATTTTTTCGGAGCAGGTAAAGCAGAAGGCGATGGGAAGATGAAAGACGTTCTCGGCGGCAAGGGTGCCGGCCTCGCGGAGATGACGCGCGTCCAGCTTCCCGGTTCCCGCCGGGTTCACCATCACCACCGAATGCTGCGACTATTACCTCAAGCATGACCACAAGATATCCAGCCGAGCTTGCGTGGCCAGGTCGCCAAGATACCTCGCGCAGCTTGAGAAGGTCACAGGCAAGAAGCTCGGCGACGCCAACGATCCTCTGTTGGTCAGCGTGCGCTCCGGCTCGGCGCGGTCTATGCCGGGCATGATGGAGACGATCTTAAACCTCGGCCTGAATGATCGTTCCGTCGAAGGTCTTGCGAAGCGAACCAAGAATCCTCGTTTTGCTTGGGATGCCTATCGCCGCTTCGTGCAGATGTATTCGAGCGTCGTGATCGGTCTACCCAAAGAAGATCTTGAAGTAAAACTTCGCGCTATGAAGACGCGTCTCAACGTCAAGGACGATACCTCCGTACCCGCCGAGGGTTGGAAGGAGCTGGTCGGAGAGTACAAGTCTTACTTTAAGGAGAAAACGGGCAAGCCTTTTCCCGAGCATCCCACGGAACAGCTCTGGGGCGCGATCGGCGCTGTGTTTGAGTCCTGGATGGCTGAAAAGGCGGTTACCTACCGCCGCGTCGAGCACATTACCGGTCTGCTCGGCACCGCTGTTAACGTCGTGCAGATGGTCTTCGGTAATCAGGGAGAAAACTCTGGCACGGGCGTTTGCTTCACGCGCGATCCTTCGACCGGCGAGAAGACTTTCTACGGCGATTTCCTGATCAACGCCCAAGGTGAAGACGTCGTCGCCGGAATTCGCACGCCGATGCACCTCGATCAGATGGCCAAACGGATGCCCAAGGTCTACAAGCAGCTCGAACGCGCCCGCCAGCTGCTCGAAAAGCATTACCGCGACATGCAGGACATGGAGTTTACCGTCGAAGAAGGGCAAGCTCTACATGCTGCAAACCCGCACCGGCAAGCGCACGCCCACTGCAACATTCCGCATCGCCGTCGATATGGTCAACGAAGGCCTGATCACCCGCGACGAAGCCCTCGAACGGATCACCCCCGAGGATATCGAGCGCCTGTTCTATCCGGTCATCGATCCGTCCGTCGCCCGCAGCGAGCTGGGCAAGCGCAAACTCGCAGTGGGGATCAATGCCGTCCCGGGTGCGGCCGTGGGTAAGGTCGTCTTCACCGCGCACGAGGCTGAAGACTGGGCCGCAAAAGGCGAAAAAGTAATTCTCGTCCGCCAGGAAACCAGCCCCGAAGACGTCGGCGGCATGGCCGTCGCGCAGGGCGTCCTGACCGCCACGGGCGGCAAGACCAGCCACGCCGCAGTGGTCGCGCGCGGCTGGGGCAAATGCTGCATCGTCGGTTGCGAGGAGTCTGGACATTGATTACGCCGCCAAACAGATGTCCGCGGATGGCCACGTCGTTCGCCAGGGGGAGTGGATCACGCTCGATGGCAATGACGGCTCGGTTTTCGAGGGCCAGGTTCAGCTCATCGTCCCCGAAATGCCCAAGAGCTACCAAACATTAATGAAGTGGGCCGACCAAACGCGCCGGCTCGGCGTTCGCGCCAATGCCGATACGGCTCAGGACGCTCGCAAAGCCCGCGAAATGGGTGCCGAAGGCATCGGCCTATGCCGCACCGAGCACATGTTCTTCAAGGATTTCGAGCAGCCCGAGCACAGCGCCGACCGGCAACTCGCCATTCAGGAGATGATCATCGCCGAAACCACTGAAGCCCGCCGCAAGGCCCTGGCGAAGCTGCGACCATTCCAGCGTCGCGATTTCATCGGTATTTTCGAGGCCATGAATGGCTTTCCGGTGACAATTCGCCTCATCGATCCGCCACTCCACGAATTCGTGCCGCACGATCCCCAGCAGCAAAAGGAATTGGCAGACAAAATTGGAGTCGACCCGCAGGTCATCGCGCGCCGTGTCGAACAGTTGCACGAGTCCAACCCGATGTTGGGCCATCGCGGTGCCCGCCTCAGCATCACGTATCCCGAGATTTTGGAGATGCAGGTCGGGGCGATTATCGACGCAGCCATCGAGTGCCAGAAGAAGGGAATTAAAGTATTACCTGAGATTATGCATCCGCTCACGATGGACCGCAAGGAGCTGCAAATCCTGGCCGATGCCACCCATCGCGTCGCCGGTGAGATCATCCGCAAGGCTGGGGTGAAGCTCGAGTATCTTGTCGGGACCATGATCGAGCTGCCCCGCGCGGCGCTGCTTGCCGACCAGATGGCCGAAGTCGCCGAGTTCTTCAGCTTCGGCACCAACGACCTCACCCAAACCGTAATGGGCCTATCGCGCGACGACGCTGGCCGCTTCCTGTTCGACTACCTGGACGAAAAGCGTGCAGGCATCTTCGCGACGGACCCTTTTCAAACGCTCGATCGCGCAGGTGTCGGTTTGCTCGTCCAATGGGCCATCACTCGTGGCCGTGCGACTCGTCCGAAATTGAAAGTGGGGATTTGCGGCGAGCACGGCGGCGACTCACAAAGCGTGAAGTTCTGCCACCAGCTAAACATGAACTACGTTAGCGCCTCACCCTTCCGTGTCCCAATCTCACGGCTTGCGGCAGCTCAAGCAGTAATTGAAGGAAAACGCAAAGGCTCTGAAAAAGCGAAGAAAAACTAGAGATGTTTCGGCAGGATCGGCCCCATTTGCACTGAAATAAATAAGACTACACTTTAAGTGTACATAGATGCCTCATGCGCCGTCGAACCGTGAGGGTCGATCGTCTGACGCCAACGCTGAATGCGTATCGCGCTTCGTTCGCTGGGCTTCCATGGGAGACTGCCAACATTTCAGAACGGCACCGCCGCAGTTGTAAACCGCGCCCAAAAATGTAAAGTTGTGCTTTAGAAAATGAGTGGCTCTGCCCAGCGCGTGACGACTCGATCACGCCGCCCCGGGAACGAGATGCTTCAGAACAGATATCAGACAAAGCTTTAGGTGTCCGGCGAACGCGGCGAAGTCGAATTTGTATACAGTCGTGCCGCTGTCAGAGCGAGCGCTCCTCAGGTCGGCATCTTCAAGAAGAAGTAGAGACCCAAGAACAGAAACACCGTGTCAGGCGCCCAAGCAGCCATCACCGCCGGCAGTTGGCCCACCGATCCCATAGCCTCGAACAGTGCCGAGGCCGCCCAATACGAAAGGCTCAAGCCCAAGCCCAGAGCAAGTCCTCCCACCGCGCCCCGCGTCCCCACCAAAATCGAAAATGGGATCGCCAGCAAAATGATCACCGGCGCGATCAACGGGAACGCCAGCTTCTTCTGTAATTGCACCGAAAGTTGCGCCACGTCGAATCCAGCTTGCGCCAGCGCCGCGATATATCGCTTGAGCTGCCACCAATTCATCTGATAGCTCTGCCGAACCTCACGGGTGAAGTAGGTCGGGGGCTCGTCCAGTTCGGCGAGCTCGGTTGCCGGGAAGGGTGCGTAGCGGGTCACCTTCCCGTTCTCGAAATCGCGTACCCAACCGGACTCGAGTACCCACGCCGATTGTTGTGGTTCCCAGTGCGCGCGTTCCGCATAGATGCGGCGTTTCACCGCAAACGTTTTCGGATCGAGCTCGAAAACGCTCAGGCCCCCGAACAGCTGTTTATCCGGATCGAATAGCTGGTAGTTGTAGATTTTCGACTGATCCCCAAAGATCCACTGCCTTTGCGGCTGGTAGTACGTTTGGGCTGGCCGGCCCTTGATTGCATTGCGCAGAGCGTCCTGGCGCTGATTGGCATAGGGCAGGTAGGTTGCATCGAGCGCGAATAGCCCCGTGGCAAAAAGAATGCCAGCCCCCAGCAGCGGAAGCGCAATACGATACAGGCTGACTCCGGCAGCTTTGAACGCCACCAATTCGTTGTTCTTGGTCATCACTCCGAGCGTGACTAGGACGGCGACCAGGCAGGCCAGTGGCGAGAGCTGATAAAAGAGATTACAAGACAAATACCCAAAATAGTCCACGATTCCCAACACGCTGGTTCGATGTTGGGCGATGTCGTCGAGCAAGTCCAGGAACGTGAAAACTTCAAAGAGCAGCAGAAAGCCCACGAGCAACAGCAGAAAGTATGAAATAAAGTTGCGCAGCAGATAAAAATCTAGAAACTGCGGAAAGCCGCCTCCGCTGCGGGTTCTGCGCTCGGCCGATGTCGGGTTAGCTATGCGCAAGCCAGCGCCATTTCCGGTTAGCTTGATCGCAGCCGGGGTCTCGGCTGCGGCCCGCACCGGTTCGGACGAATGTCGTTTGATCCCTCCGGCGCGCCTGCGAATCCAGTACCAAGGAATGCGTATGACGCGAGACAGGCCGGTCTCATCGTGCATGTGTTCCATGCCAGGATAAAGCGCCAGCCCGACGGCAGCCACGCCGATGTCGGCGCCCCAAATGCCAAGCCAAGGAGGCACGTGGCCATCCCGGGCCATGCCGGCCCCAATCGCTAGCAGCACGTAGTACGCGCAGACGATGATGACCGCCATCAAAAATCCCCCTGCGCGCCCGCCGCGCCGGGGGCGGGCGCCCAAGGGCAGCGCCACAATCGCGAAGACCACACAGGCCACCGGAAAAGCCAGCCGGCGGTGGAATTCCACCAGGGCGCCACGCCTGTTCGCGCCTTGCGCAGCGAGAAGAGCGCCGAGCGGTCGCTCTGCGTTTGTCGTTTCCAGCGTTTGTTGCGCCGCCACGTTCGATAAGGTAAGTGAAACGTCGCGCTCGCCGAATGCGGAGATCGAATATTGATCGACGTTGGCCGTCGAGAATTCATGCACCACGCCTTGGCGAAGGTGTAACTCCAACTTGCCGTTGGCAGGGTCGGCAATTACAATGGCGTCCTCTGCCAAGGTCAGGCGCGAAATGTCCCCCGCGTCCGATTCCGCCAGAAAAACGCCATGCCAGTGAGTGGCGGCGGCCGAAACATCTTGGACGTAAAGCACCAGATGAGGGAATTGTTCATCGAAGACGCGCGGCTGAATTTGAAAAGTCGCCTGGCTAGTGCGCAGCCGCTCTTCGAGCGCGCGGAACGTGCGGACGGAGAGGGGCACCAGCCACAGGGTCATGCTGAACGTCAGCCCGAGGCCGGCCAGTGCGATAGCGCCGATCGGCAACAGTAAGCGTCGCAGGCCCATCCCCACCGCATTCATGGCAATCAATTCGCTGTCCGCCGACATCCGGCCCAGGCCGATCAGCACTCCCGCCAGCACCGCGATGGGCAGCGTGAAGGTCAGCACGCCGGGAAACACGCAGAGAAAAAGCTCGGCGATCTCGCCGGCCGAGCCCGAATGCCGCACCACGAGGTCCATCAGCAGCACCAGCTGCGGCACAAAGAATACGAAGGTGAATACGGTCAAGCCCAACAATGCGTGGGAGAGGACTTCGCGGCAGATATAGCGATCAATGATACGCATCGCGAAGGGTCGTCATTCTAGCACGCCTGCCATAGCGTGTTCTGGTGCGGCGTCGCTATGAACAGAATCCACCTGGTGATTCTCTGGCACATGCACCAGCCGCAGTATCGCGATCCGGCCACTGGCCGATACGTCCTGCCATGGACGCGCCTGCACGCGCTGAAGGATTACTGGGGCATGGTGCGCGTGCTGGAGGAGTTTCCCCAGGTCCACGCTACCTTCAACGTGGTGCCTTCGCTCGCCGCGCAACTCGAAGAATACGCCAGCGGGAAGTTCGACGAGCCTTGGTTCGAGCTGGCGTTTTCCCCCGCCGAAACGCTTTCCGACGATGGCAAGGCCGAGCTGCTGGCCCGAGGCTTTCAAATTAATCGCGAAAATCTCCTGAGGCGCTGGCCGCGCTATGCCGAGCTGTTCGATTGGGCGCAGCAGGCGGGCGACGAAGCGGTGAGAAGCTTCGGATTGCGCGATTGGCGCGACTTGCAACTGCTTTCCCAACTGGCATGGATGGATGAGGAATATCTCGCGCTAGATCCAGAGGTCTCGCGATTGTCGAGAAAGGGCTCCGATTACACCGAGGCGGACAAGGACATCCTGCGCGCCAAGCAGATCGAATTGCTGGGGCGCGTTTTGCCGGAATATCGCCGCGCGCAGGATGCCGGCCAGATCGAAATTTCTACCACGCCGTTTTACCACCCGATTTTGCCGCTGCTCTGCGACACGGACATCGCCCGCGTCGCGAATCCCCACACGCCGCTCCCGAGACCTCCTTTCCGCCATCCCGAAGATGCTCGCGAACAGCTCGTGCGCGCGCGCCTCAATCACGAGCGGCTATTTGGCCGCCCGCCCGTCGGGCTTTGGCCTTCGGAGGGATCGGTGTCCGACCAGGCCCTGACCATCGCCGCCGAACTCGGGTTCCGCTGGTTCGCCAGCGACGAGGGCGTGCTTGGCCGAACCTTTGATATCGGCTTCGGCCGTGACCACGAGGGCGTGCCGTGCAACGCCGAGCGCCTCTACGCGCCGCTGCAATGTCCGCTTGGGCGGGAATGAGATCACCGGCTTCTTCCGCGACCACTATCTTTCCGATCTGGTCGGCTTCGTCTACAGCCGCATGGATGCCGCTGCGGCCGCTGAGGATCTGCATCGTCGCGTGCGCGCCATCGGCGAGCGCGTGCAGACCGGGCGTCCGCTGACAGTCTCGCTCATCCTGGACGGAGAAAATGCCTGGGAGTATTACCCCGGCAATGGGCGCGAATTCTTGCGGCAATTCTACCGCCGCATCGGCGACGATCCGGACATTCGCACCCTGACGGGCACGCGAAGCGCTCGAGGCCGCGGGCGAGATCGCGACCACCGAGCAATTTTCCCCGGCTCCTGGATCAACGCGAATTTCGACATCTGGATCGGCCACGCCGAGGATGTCGCTGCCTGGGAACTGCTGCGCCAGGCCCGCGACTTTTACCAGCGAGCCAAGGATAAACGCGCGGCCAGCGGCGCCCTCGCCGGTCCCACGGAAGCTCAGACTTGCCGCGGCCTTTGACGCGCTGCTTGCCGCCGAAGGCAGCGATTGGTGCTGGTGGTTCGGCGCCGACCACAGCTCGTCCAACGACGCCGAGTTCGACGCGTTCTATCGCAAGCTGCTCAGCGAGGTTTATCTCGCGCTGGGCGCAGACGCCCCTGACGAACTCGCCGCGCCGATCAAGCGCCAGCCGCAGAAGGCCGAGGTTCATCCTCCGTCGGGCTATTTGAACGTCCGCGTGGACGGCCGCGAGACCAGTTACTTCGAGTGGATGGGAGCCGGCATCTACTTGCCGGAGGAACGCGAGAGCTCCATGCACGGCCGCGCTCGTCTCCTTCGCCAGATTCGCTACGGCTTCGACGAAGACCTTTTCTTCGTGCGTCTGGACGTGTTCGACGGTGTGTTTGCCCGCCTGCAAGACGCCGAATTCCGCGTCACGCTTCGGGGCGATGAGGAGCTGCGGCTGGTGATTCGCCTCGAGCAAGCGAAAATTACCGGTTACCTCGTCGAGACCAAGGACTACTGCCTTCTCGCGCCGGACGATATGGTCAAGGTCGCCTGTGAACGCATCCTCGAAATCTCTGTCTCGCGCAAGCTGTTACGTCTCGGAGGCCGAAGCTCCTTCTCTTTGGCCGTTGCTTTGTGGGAGGGAGGGCTGCCCGTGGATTTACTACCGGCCGAAGGCTGGCTGGAGGTACGGTTAGGCGCCGATCATTTCGCTTGGCGGCTCGACGCGGAGAAATAGAATTGACGCGGAGTAAACGATGGAAACCCGCGGAAAATATGCTCTCAAAATGCCCATCTAAAATGCTCGTTTGAAGTACCACTCAAAATAAAAGCACGACCATGTCGCTCGGCCGCGATCCCACCGGAATCATCGTCAGCAGGCTGCCCGTCCTCACTCGGATCACCGCAACGTCGTTCGATTCCTGATTCGCCACCAGCAACAGCTCCCCGCTAGGGTCGAGCCGGCAGGTTGTGGGCTGCCGCCCCACAGGAATCGGCGCGCCAAGCCGTCGCGTTTCGGTGGCAATCGGGACCAGGCGGCCCGCGCCAGAGTCTGAAAGATAGAGCTGATCGGCCGCTGCATCGAAGACGCCATCGCCCGGCGCCGAACCTACCACCACCGAATCCGTCACTTCCGCCGTCCACGTATCGACAATCGCCAGGCTATGCGATTCGGGCTGCGTGACGTACAACTCGCCGCCATCGGGTTTGAGGATCATGCGACTCGGCGCGCTTCCCAGCTCGAGATTGGTCAGCAGCACATGCCGTCGCAAGTCCACCGCTGAGATCTGGTTCGCGTCGGCAGCCGAAACGAAAGCCACCGAACTATCGGGCAGCACCACAATCTGCTCCGGGTGATGGGCAACGCCGACCGTACCCAGCGGAGCCAGCGTCTGCGCGTCGAACAGCTCCAGCGTCGAGGCGTCGCGACTGGCGACGAGCACCATCCGCCCGTCCGGCGTGATGCGCGCAATCCACGGTCGCGGGCCCGTTCGAACCTGCGCTGTAATCCGCTTCGTCGCCGTGTCGATCGCGACCAGGGCATTCGCCCCCGAGGCGGCCACGTAGGCGCGCGTGCCATCCGGCGAAAATTCCACGGCAAAAGGAGCAGCGCCTACAGCAATACGGCTGGTCATCTTTCCGCTCGGCGCATCGAGCACCCAAACGTATCCGCCCTCGGTCGATACGCCCCAAATCTCTTTCCGCGATGCCAGCGCACGCAAGCCCGACGGCTTCGGCCCAGCCGGAATCGTCGCCACCGTCGACAGTCGCGCCAGGTCGACTACGGACACCGTTCCGTCGCCCGCATTGGCCACGTAAGCATTCAAGTGCAGCCCCGGCCGAAGAAACGACGGGCGGTGCTCGCGCGCGATTTGCACGATCGCAACCGCCGTAAGCACCACCGCCAGAACCACCAGCCGGTAATTGATCCGTCGCGCTATGTTCGTCATAAGCGCCATCCGCTCGGAACCTAGTCCCAGCGGCCAGCGGCTAGAGTCTAGCAAGTTTCACACACGTGGGGCGGCCCCTCCTCGCTCCTGACTTTTCGCTTACAGCGAACGCAGAAAATTCAGCAGGTTTTGCTGCTGCGACGGGCTGAGTCCGTTAAACAGCCCGATCGAGCCATTCGCCTCCGAACCGGAACTTGCGTGTGCCTGGATCGCCTGGAGCAGATCCGACGTCCGCCCATCGTGCAGAAAGAAAATTCTCTGCCCGACGCCCCACAGCGGCGCTGTCCGAAATTGGTCGGGACCGGCTAGCCCTTGCGTGACTCCATCCGCCAAACCCTGCCCCATGTGGTGCAGCGCGAAATCGCTGAACGCGTTCACGGCCACATTGGTCTCGCCGGTGATCGCCGACGTCGTGCCCGTCGTGATGGACGGTGTATGGCATTCGTTGCAGCCCACGCTAACAAAAACCTGCGCGCCACGTTGGGTGTCCGCCGTGGGAGATGATGGTGTCGGCGGAGCGGTCAGCCGCATAAACATCGCAAAATTGACGATGTCGCTCATGAGGTCAGAAGAAGGGAAGCCGCTGTTGCCCGCCGGGCTGCTCTCGAGATCCTCGTTGATCGGATTGCGCAGGCACGAATTGGGCAGCGTCTCGCCGGGACTCGGCCGCTCGTTCGGCATCACGTCGTTCGTGACGCCCATCTCCACGTTGTACGCTTCGCCCGCGAACATCAATCCCGACTTGTTTTGCGCTTTCCAGCCGAAGCGCGTGATCGTGCCGTCGTTCCCGCTGCGGTTGAACGTGCCGCTGATTCCCAGCGACGTTTTGCGCCAGGCATCAGACGCCAAGTTGGCGGTGAGCTGCGATTCGGAGATTTCCTCGACCAAGCCCAATCCGAACACGGGCGTGGGGATTCGGAAGATCACATTGTTCTGCGCGACCTGCCGATCGAATGACGGCTGCGCAAGCGAGCACCCGCCAGCATCGCGCATGCCAGTCACTGTGAAGAGATCGTGCACACCGCCATCAGGCGACCCAGAAATGGGCTCGCCGCTTTCTGTGGTGACGTTCTTGAACCGCACCTCGCGGACGGGGCCATTGGCAAAGATGAAGCTGGGCACCTGATTATTTGCGCCGAACGCCATGGCGAAGCCGATCTGCGGATTGAAAGCCGGGCTAGACCCGCCGATCGCGGGCTGGATGTGACATCCCGAGCAACTGATACCGTTGAAGCGCGGACCCAGGCCGCCCGCTCCGCGTGTGCTGCCAGGCTCCTTCCCGGACACCGAGTCGATTGCTTCGAACCGAGTCTGCGATGCCGCGAAGAACTGCTGGTAGAACCATGACAGACCGGAGCGCATACCTCCTGCGCCCGGCCGGCCCTGCCGCACTCCCGGATCGGAAGCTTGGAACTGAGCGGCTGCCCCAAGCGCCGCGCCGAACAACACAGCCATTGCAGCCATCACTGTCAGCCACTTCTTCGCGTTCGGACACACTACCGCTGTTGCAATTTTTATCTTCATCGTCACACCTCTAGTGCCGGTTCATGGGCTCGGCGAGCTTAGAAGATCCGCGAGTAAGTTCCCGGGGGAATAGGAGCGAGTGGAGCGTGTCGGGATTGCGCAAACGCGGCCTTCCATGGCGCGCTACGGTAATCCCGGAGCATCGGAGATACTACTGTACAAAGGTGCACATCTAGAGCAGCGGAACCGGCGGTCTATGGAGTTGCCGGCGGTCCATGGAGCGATTGCTGTTCAGTTTCGTTCGGCGCCAGTCCTGTTCTTGGAGGATTTATCCGAACGGCGATCTTAGTAGGAGTAAATGCCCTCAGTTGCTGCCCTCGACCTTCATGTTTTGGTCGATGCTCATCGTCGGATAATTCTTTGACGTGGCGCTGCCGGCATCACCGTGTTGCGCCGTTACCCGAAAGCCGTCTGGAGTAGTTTCCGCCGTATAACCGTATCCGGTCGGGTCTGGAGTCTTAAGCGTGAGCCAACCGCTCGAGGAAAGGTCGGCGATTGTGCCGTAGGCATTGTTCTGCAAGAAGTAAGCCTTCTCCGCTTGAGCAATGTTGAGTAGTTGCATCTTCACCGTGGTCGTCGAAATCACCTGTACCGGGGTCCCTCCAGTGCTGGCTATCGTGGATTTCATATACAACGCGTACGTACCCATGCCGATCGCGACCGTTATCAAGATCGAAAGTAGAACTCGCATTTCCCGATTTTAGGAGCGCTGCAATTGGGAGGGGATCCGTTTTGAAGAGCCTATGGCGAATCCGCCAACGCGTTTTGCCGCTGCAAACACTGCGCGCCAACGGGCAGGCTACTTCTCGCGCGCAGCATTGGCGATCACAGTCATTTTACAACGAAGGAGAACAGGGAAGATCACGATCGAGACGTGGGCCCGAGCAATGTTTTCGAAATCAATCCACTCCATTCTTGCGGCCGCGCGCTTTGAGATTCGCTTCCACGCAAGCGAAAATTCGCGTGACGTCGAAGGGCTTACTGAGGTAATCGTCGGCGCCCGCCTCGAGCGACCTCGCCCGATGCTGTTCGCCCGTGCTCATCATGATGATCGCGACGTCTGAGTTGCCCGAATGCGTCCGAAGCTGTTTGGAAAGTTCGATGCCCGTAATCCCCGGCATATTAATATCAAGAAGGATCAAGTCGCACTTTTCCGAATGCATCGCCTCCAGCGCGTCCTCGCCGCTGTTGGCCTCGCGCACATCGTAGCCTCTGGCAGCTAATACGACTCGCAGCATGCGACGGATATTCGGTTCGTCGTCCACGACCAAAATTCGCTTTTCCACCGTGTCTCCCGCCAGCCTTTCCAACATCCCCAAAACGTTCCTGGTTATAGCATAGCTAAATATAATCGGCGTGGAAGCCGTTGCGTGCAATAGCGTGCAAACCGTATTTTCCGAAAGTTTCTTTTTATCTCGCCTGTAAGCGCCGCGTCTTCAGCGAGATGCGAGGTTGACGAATTACTTAGCTCTCCTTTATGCCTTCTTAATCAAGCTTTCGCTATTGTGGGCTTGTGAACGTCACGCAGATAACCGGAACGCTTAACTCAGTCCCAGCGGGTGTGCGCTCCTCGTCGGACATGCGTTATCTGACCGAAGTTCACCCAGGGAGAACTCAAATGAAGAACAGCTTGGTTGCAGGTTGCGCAGCGTTGTTGGTGCTATTGGCCTCGAGCTTTGCCCTCGCGCAAGATCAAACCATCGTCGGCAAGGTCACCGCCAGCCAGATTGCTTCCACCGGGTCAGTTGGCATATGGGAAAAGCACCTCAATTGCCACGGTGAAGCAGACTGCGCCCGCACGCTTGTGCGCGCCGGAGGGAAGTACGTTTTGATGACCAGCAAGGGCACCTACGAGTTGAGCGATCAGGTCATGGCCGCCAAGTTCGCCGGCCAAGGCGTAGCCGTCGCTGGCAACTTCGACAGCTCGAAGAAGACCGTTGCCGTGGCCAACATGGAAATGTACAACTCTTCGGCCGTCAGCGCCGGTGTGCAGTAAACGATGTTCGGCAAGAAAATCGGTAGCACAGCATTCGCGGCAGCAGTATGCGACTGAACGATTGGCAGTAGGGCTACAGTCCGCCGAAGCGGGGCCGCTGTAGCCCTACCAAAATTTCAGCGTCACCCAATTTTCCCTTCCGTTGTAATCCCCCTGCTCCAAATTCCCTAACTGCCGGCCGTTGCGTCCTTCGACGCCTTTTTATCTCGGTTCAGCTTCCGAAACGCAGCTCCAGATTGGCTCATTTCAGTCGATTCGGTAGATGTGTCCGGAAAGCCAAAGGCGCTGGACCAAACAACCAGGCCTATGCGAACGCCGCGTCCTACGACGAGAGATCGGGTGTCAACGACGGGCCACGGGCAAAAGTCAGCTTCCGAAATATCGTCCTCGGCGCCGAAAATTCGCTCACATTAAAAAAGAAATCCATGGAGCTAACCGAAGACGGCCTCCCATCAGCCTCAACATATGGGTACGCGACGTAATCGAGTGGCCCCCCTTTAGGCGCGGGCGTCAGCACGATGTCGCGCCCCGTCGAGAACGTCACACGATGGGCATCCAGCGCGCCGAAGAAATCGTCGCGTTTACTCGGATCTTGCGAACCTCCCCACGCATCGACGGGGACCCATCCGATCCCATTCACGTAGAACTCGGCCCAGCTGTGATAGCCGGGAACGGTTCCTTCCTTCTGTCCCTCCGGTAGCGAAAATCCAATTTCAAACCGCGCCGGAATTCCCGCAGCGCGGGCCATGTCGATGAACAGGGAATCAAAATCCGCGCAATCGCCGCGATGCGAGTCGGCCGCCCCGAGAACGTCTCCGCGCCCTGCGCTGGGGCCGCCGGGGTCCTGGCTCATCGCCGAGATCACATAGTCGTAAATTCTGCGCGCCTTTAGGATCGGGTCGGAAAGACCCTCAATTTGCCCGCGCGATACGCTGGCGATCGTTCCGTGAGTTGGCGCCAGCCCGTCAGCTTGCAGAAAGGGTGCCACATCTTTCGGAAACCGGCCCGGCGCATCGATCGCCGCAGCCAGATTCAGGCGCCGCTCGTACCGAACCACATGAAACGCCACGCGAATCTCGAATCCAGCCGGAACCCGCGTGGAATCCGCGTCGAAATACGCGTAGCGGTTGCCGTATTGCCGTTCTTTGTGCATCTGAATTTTTACGGGACTTTCCACCTGCATTCGTGAGATCGTTTGGTAGGGGCCCGATGAAGGCAAGGGAATCCAGACCCGCACTTTGCGCGAGCCGCCAGGCGGCAAAACTCTAACCACGTAAGAAAAGTCAAACCCAGCAAAAGCCGCCGGCGTCGCAGCAACAGGTGCGTTCGGCACGGAGCCTCCGGCCTGAAGCGAAAGACTGAAACTCCCAAAAATAATCGCACAAAGTAAAGAGGAGACAACGCGCATCCGCGCGTGCGCACCCAGAGCCATAAGTGCCAGCCGTCGAACCCGCAGCAACGCACGCCTTGTGGACTGCCCTGAAACGTTTCGCGGGAGAAAAGACATAAATTGTTTATAACATCACGTCCTGAATCTCCCGTCGGTCAAAATTCAAGCCCTAGCCATCGAAAAAACCGATAGCAACGACACGCCTGCGTTAGCCCACGACTCTCTGCCTCTTTCTGAACTTGGCCGCGCGTACGGGGCAGGGTACGTAAAGTCGAGCCCCGCCAAAGAACCTTTGCATGTTGATTCTCATCTCTTGTTGGGGGTCAAGGCGCGCTCAAGATCCCCTCGGAAGCAGATGCCAATAGACGAAAATACCTTCAGCAAGGCTCGAAGCGTCCACGCGACCGAATGGCTGTATTTTTTCCTCGCAGACGTGCAGGCCGGCGTCGGCCCGTTTGTAGCAGCCTATCTCGCCGCCAGCGGTTGGCGGCCTGATCGAGTTGGCTTGGCGCTAACCCTCGGCGGAATCGTTACCGTTCTCTTGCAGACCCCTGCCGGGGCCCTAGTCGACGCCGCCCATCACAAGCGCTCGATTCTTACCGTCGGCATCCTCGGCGTCTCTCTGGGCGCTTTGGCCCTCGCATCACGAACGACCACCATCTTCGTCGGTTTCGCCGAGGTCTTAATCGGAGCCGCAGGCGCACTCCTAGGTCCAGCGGTTGCGGCAATCACGTTGGGCATCGTAGGCCAGCGCGATTTTGACCGGCAGTTCGGCCGCAACCAGGGATTCAACTCGGCGGGCAACGTAGCGGCTGCGCTCCTGTTCGCGGGAGTTGGTTACGCATTCGGGAATCGCGCCATTTTCTTCGCCACCATAGGCCTCGCGATCCCTGCGCTAATTGCACTTGCCGCGATTGACGCGAACCAAATCGACCATAGCCGGGCACGCGCCTCTGATTCGAGCCGCGACGGAGAAAGCGTCTCTCACGTGCGGGCTCTGCTGGCCGATCCAGTCCTTTTGATGTTCTGTTTCTCCGCGTTTCTCTTTCACCTCGCCAATGCGGCCATGCTGCCGGAGTTGGGCGAGATGCTCTCTAAAGGTCACGCGCGCTCGGCTGCGCCCTTCATGTCTGCGTGTATCATTGTCACGCAACTCGTAATTGCAGTCTCGGCGGCCTGGATTGGTAAACGCGCTGGTAGCAAGGGCCGCAAAGGTCTTCTTCTCGTGGGATTTGGTGTGCTGCCCATTCGTGGCGTTCTCTATACCCTGACCCACTTCGTTCCGGCGCTGATCGCGATCCAGCTACTGGACGGCGTCGCGAACGCGATTTTCGGTGTTGTCTCGATGCTCGTCGTTCTCGACCGAACCCGCGGAACGGGCCGCTTCAACCTCGCCCAAGGGGCGCTCGCTACGACGGTCGGAATCGGCGCTGCCCTGAGCAACGCTCTCGGCGGAGAACTCGTCGAGCGATTCGGGTTCAACGATTCCTTTCTAGGTCTCGCGTTCATCGCTGTTCTCGCGTTTATCGTCCTTTGGCGCGCCGTGCCAGAGACGCTGCCAGGTGTGCCGGAGCCGCAGGAACAGATCCATCGAGCTGCTCCGATGCCCAATTCTGAGGCTCCACTCTGACATGCGGCCTGTTTTCATTTGGATGATCGGAGGAGCGAGCATTTCGCTGATGCTCTTGCGTCCAAGGCGCAGTTCGGAGGCATTCTGGGTCAGTATCGGCGCACTTCTCTTGGTCGTGTCGCGATTGATGTCACTCCAGCGAGCGATTTCGGCCGTTCGCTTGGGACTCGACGTCTACTTGTTTTTGGCTGGAATGATGCTGCTCGCCGAACTCGCGCGCCACACAGGCGTTTTCGATTGGATTGCCGAGATCGCTTGCCTGCTTGCAAAAGGGTCTCCCTCTCGACTATTCCTGCTTGTGTACATGGTCGGCGTTGTTGTGACCGCGTTGCTCTCCAATGACGCAACGGCTGTTGTTCTCACGCCCGCCGTCTTGGCTGCGGTGCGCCGAGCTGAGGTTGAACCGCGGCCCCACCTCCTCGCTTGCGCCTTCATCGCCAATGCTGCCAGTTTCATTCTGCCCATCTCTAATCCTGCAAATCTGGTCGTCTATGGATCGCACCTGCCATCGCTTTTCAATTGGCTGCGCGTGTACTGGTTGCCATCCCTGGTTTCGGTCGCGTGCACGTTTCTTAGCCTGCGGTGGATGCTGCGAGCGTCTTTAAGAGGTTCCGTCCCCGATCGTCCAGTCAAAGTTCCACTCACAGCCGATGGACGCCTGGCTCTCGCGGGACTTTTGTTTGGGGCTGCTATGCTCTTGACCGCATCTGCGCGCGGGCTGCCGCTTGGGCTTCCGACTTGCGCAGCCGCACTTCTGGCCCTCGCTCTGGTTTCCTGGCGCGATCGCCAAGTGCTGGCCGCAGTTGTGAAGGGCGTCTCTTGGAGCGTACTGCTGCTGGTAGCGGGCCTGTTTGTGATTGTCGAGGCGCTCAATGGAGCAGGGCTGCTGGACGCAGGAAGGTACGGGCTCGCGGAGGTGTCCATCGCTTCTGCGTGGCTGGCGAGATTCGCCTCAGGATTCTCGGTTGCGTTGCTCTCGAATTTAATGAACAACCTTCCCGTCGGGCTTGCCAGCGGCACCGCCTTGCAACAAAGCGGCGTTCACGGGCCCGTGGCTCAGGCGGTCCTGTTAGGGGTGGACCTTGGGCCCAATCTCTCCGTAACTGGCTCCCTAGCCACGATCCTTTGGTTGATAGCACTGAGGCGGGAAAACGTTGAGATTACGGCCTGGCAGTTCTTCAAGGTGGGGGCCGTTGTCATGCCTGTTGCATTAGCTCTCGCCATAATGAGCTGCCCACACTGACGTGTATCGGCCTTGCTTTAACGATGGTCTTTCTCGACTGTGAGCAAAATGGTCTCTCTTCGCGGGCGACGCTGCATCCCATCATCAGGTTCGCGAGGCTATTTGGCCTGCTAGCCGTCGAGCTTGCCGCCTAGTTGACCGCCCAAACCGGATAGATGCTAACGCGCCGGCAATCCACGATCTTCCAGAGAATCTGTGACTTTTTTAGCCCAACCCATCGCACTGTGACGCAAACCATCGCCGCGTTCTGAAGCCCCGCGTCATTCTGAGACCGAGTGGCGGCCTGTGTTTTCCTCGCATCCCGTTCCTCCGTCGAGCGGAAGTCCCCGGTAAGGGGAGCTTTCGCGAGTAAACACGTTTGCGCAGCTACGCAGCGAAGAATCTCTCTGCTGTTTTCGCCCTTGGCACTGAGCCGCGTTTGTCGTCGCTCGGATCTCCCGGAGCCGCGCAGCGGCGTTGTGGTGCGAAACGCTCCGCGCCCAAGGGTCTTGGCCCATTCGAACTCCATGCCGCATTCGAACGCCAGAGTCCATTGTAATGGCTGAAAAGTAAATATTTACCTTTTTGGATAACTATGTTAACATCCGGCATGATTCTGAACCGGCATTGCGCTCTCCTGGGCTCTCGGTGGCAGTCGTCGACGCACCGCCCTCTCTCGCCAAAGCCTGAGTCCGCCACCGTTGGGGTAGCTGATGGTCAAGCACTCCGGAATCCTCTGAAAACACAGATAATAGCTCCGAGACGCAAGTCCTTAAGAATGACATTCATAGGTCACCCCCTGCCCGCAAGCCCCATGTTTTGATATTCTTGCAAAAACACCGGGGTGGGGGGGTGATTTGGGGGCGCGATTCAACGATCACGGTCCACTCACTATGCTTGAACGATCGCTCCCAGCCTATTCGATGCCGCGGCCAAGCCTGCGACCGGTTCGCAAGTTGCAATCATCTTCTCGGGAAGGCAAACTAGCTTGGTGAGCCCAACCTACGATCTGCTCTGCATCGGCGCGGGACCCACGGGTCTGGCCTGCGCCATCGAAGGCAAACGCGCTGGTATGCGCACCCTGGTGATTGACAAAGGCTGCCTTTGCAACTCCCTTTATCACTACCCGGTGAACATGGTTTTCTTCACCACGCCTGACTTGCTTGAAATCGGCGACCTGCCCTTCGTTTGTGCTGGCGAAAAGCCCTTGCGCTCGGAGGCCTTGAAGTATTACCGCAAGACAGCCGAACATTACGATCTCGAGTTGCGTTTGGGCGAACGCGTGGATCGTGTCGAAGGTAGCGAAGGCAATTTCACCGTTCACACGTGTTCCGAAGACGGCGCGCAATCCCAATTTTCCGCGCGGCGCCTGATCATTGCGACCGGCTATTACGATTTGCCGAACCGTTTGGGTATTCCCGGCGAAGACCTTCCGCATGTTTCGCACTACTACACCGAGCCGCATGCTTTCTGGCGCCAGAACGTTGTCGTCATCGGAGGCAGAAATTCAGCCGCTGAGGCTGCTCTCGATCTGTACCGCAGCGGCGCGCACGTGACCCTCATCCATCGTCGATCCGAACTCGGTCCGACCATCAAGTACTGGGTTCGTCCGGACATCGAAAATCGAATCAAAGCTCATCAGGTTCACGCGCTGTTCGACACGCACGTCCTCAGCATCGAGCCCGAACACGTGCGAGTCCGCGGGCCGGAGGGGGAAAAGACCATCCCGGCCGCGCAAGTCTTTGCGTTAACCGGGTATCATCCCGATTTCTCGTTCCTGCGCAGCTTGGGAATTGCATTGGACCCGAACACCAACAAACCCTCCCTCGATCCGCAGAGTCTTCAGAGCAACGTCCCAGGCATCTATTTAGCCGGTGTCGTCATTGGCGGCAATCACACCAGCGAAATTTTCATTGAAAACGGCCGTTTTCACGGCAAGCAAATCATCGCCGCATTGACCGGCGCACCCGCGCCGGCCGCCGCATGACCAAGTTCATAGCCATCGACAATTGTTCGTGCGCTGCCGGTCTCTGGCATTGTGTGCTTGGGCAGCAGCCTCCTCACGGCGTTGGCACGCGGTCGACGCGAATGTTAAACTCCTAACCATGCCTTCGATTATTCAGGAAATCGGCGACACCTTCGTGGCCCTGGTCCAGGGCTTCAGCGTCACCTTCCGTAATATGTGGCAGAAGCCGATTACCGAATCCTATCCCGAGGAACCCGTCCATTTTCAGCCTCGCTATCGTGGAATTCATGTGCTGCAGCGCGATGAGAACGGGCTGGAGAAGTGCGTCGGTTGCTTCCTCTGCGCCGCGGCCTGCCCAGCACGCTGTATCTACATCGAAGCCGCCGAGAATAGCGATATCCAGAGAATTTCAGCAGGTGAGCGTTACGCCTCGGTCTACAACATCGACTACTCCCGTTGTATTTTCTGCGGCTACTGTGTGGAAGCCTGCCCCACGGACGCCATCACGCACGGCCACGGTTTTGAACTAGCCCCCTACGACGTCAGCGCCCTGGTATACAGAAAAGAGCAATTACTAGAAACGCTAACCTCAAAATCAGCATCCCCGCACCGCTAACCCGCAAAACCGCTAACCCGCAAAACCGCAAAACCGCAAAACCGCAAAACCGCAAAACCGAATCACCCTTTTGCCGGCGCATTATCCGGCCGCACCGCCAGAAGTCGTGTCTGCATGCCTGTTCGCCCCCTTCGCAAAGTCTCAGGTTGTATATGGCGGAACGAGAACATAGGGGGGTGGGGTTGAGTGGAGAGGGTAAGGCTGGCGGCGCTGCTGGTGAACGGCGGAGGAGCTTATGCTTCCGAGACGAGCGGGTCTCTTGGGCTGCGGCGGGGGAGTTTCAGGGCGCGGGCGACGCGGAGACTGGCTATCTTCGGAGTTACGGGCGCTTCGAAGGGAAGTTGGCGCTGCGGAAGCAGGGGCTCGCAGAGGGGGGCGCTTTCTTCCAGGGCGCGATCCTCAAGGACCCATCGGGCGAGTTGCGCGTGTACCGTTTCTTCGATCCATTGGTCAACCAGCGCCGTGATCTCGCGGCGCAAGTTGGCTGCATGGTTCAGCCGCGACAACTCGTAACTCTCAAGCGAGGACGTCGATGCAGAGTGCAAATAGTCCATAGGCGGTTCCGAGCGCCGTGCGGCCATGGTCAGGGCCTCCAGGCCCTGGTAATAAATAACAAGAACGATACTACCTGTCCATGTATTTTACGGTACTAATTCGAATGGCGTAGGGGAGGTCACATGTGCAGCGGGTGCTCAGGCGGCTACGAAAACGATGGGGAAGAAGCCGGGTCTGCGTCGGCAGGCTCGAGCGATGAATCGGGGCGGTGGAATATTCCTCGAGATGGATTCTTCTCGCCCGGGATTTCCCAATCTGGGATTACACATAATGATACTAGTAGTATGGGTACGGCAACGCGACGGGAGGCGGACGGAATGAGAGATCGTCGCGCGGCGTGGGACTGCGCACCGGAGAGTGCCTATGAGGTGTATGTCAGCGCCGAACAGATCGTCGAAGTGCGAGTCATCTCAACTAACTCGTTATCTGGCTCGGGGTTGACAGATGACGAGCCGCGTGGAGCATGGCGACTCAATCTTCGCGTGTGCGGGCGGTCTGGTGTGCAGAGCGCCAAAGATTATAGGACTCGCAGTAGCTCTGGGGTTTCGGCCAATCACGCTCTCCGCAGCGCTTGTAGTCACTTAAGGGATCGCGGTTTAGCGGCGTTGCGCCGAACGAGGGCGAGGATAAGGCGAATCGTGAGCCGCTCGGGAAGGCCGTCGGTCGATGTGAAATCAGATACGGAGTTGGACTCGAATCGTAGCGCGGAATGATGCGACGACGCGGGCTCCGATCGCGGACCAATAGCCTGATGGCAAAGGGCACCAAGCTCTCACACTCGATCACGAGGCGAGGACAAAAATGCAGATCGCAATCCTTTCGGCGAACGATCAGGGCGACCCCACGCAGCTCGCGAAAATTCGCGATCTGATGCTGACGGCGGCAACGCGAGGCGTATGGCTGACTCTTGCCGAAATTGCTGAGCCAACCGAATTCGGCGAAGCGTCCATCTCGGCGCAATTGCGGCATTTGCGCAAAGCACGGCATGGCCACTACCGCGTCGAAAAGCGGAGGCGCCAGTCCGGCGAATGCGAAGCTGGCAGGTCAACGGGGCTCTGGGAGTATCAAATTGTGCCGCCGGGATTTTTTCAGGCTGCGCGAGAAGAACAGCGTGGAGGTACGGATGCCAAAGCGTGTGATTGACTTCGACGCTGTGTGGGCCAGCGACAAGCTGGCGAATTGTGCGCCGTGGGCGCGCGCGGAGTACACCTGGATCTACGGGCTTGCGGACGGGAACGGCAGCTTCGAGTTGACGAACCCTCGAGTCATCTTCGGGCGGGTCTATGCAATTCGCGACGACGTCTCGATCGCGCATCTCTGTCGTGTGCTCGAAGAGTTCCATGGCAAGGGGCTTCTGTTCCGCTGGGAAGAGAACGGTAAGAAGTACGGTCACTGGACGGGCAGCGACGTCCCTGGGCGCCTGCCGCCGCCTTCGTGGCGCGCACGCTTGGAACGCCTTGCGCCTCCGGTACCGCGGGCGGCGTTGGCAAATTACCTTAGCGCTTTTTCCAGCAGCAGGCTCAAGGCAGTGCCTGGAGAGGCTCAAGCACAGGATTTGGATTTGGTTTCGGATTCGGATGGGGAAGTGGAAGTGGATGCAGCAGCAGCGGCACAAGCGCACGCGACCGAAGGTCGAGAGAGCAAACTGCCCGTGTGTAGCCCAGGCGGCGAGTTGGTTTTCGATCATCCGCTACTGCGCATCTCGCCGCGGCTCGATTCGAAGCTCGCCCTGGAATTTCCGGAATTGCCGGAGCCAGAACGGCGTGCCGAATACGAGCGCATGACCGCGAAGCTTGAGGAATCCGGGGAATCGGCGCGTTCGCCTGGCAACTATGCCCGCGCGTGGCTACGCGGGCTGGGCGGCTCGAGCGTCGCGGCGAAGAGGAAGTCCGGGCAAGGCGGGCTGTGGGTGGGAATGGCGCCGTTGGCCGCCGCCTGCGGCGTATACGTGAATCCGGTAGCGCTCGAACGTATTCGCGCAAGAGAGGCATTGCAACGCGAAGCGAATCTAGGACCGCGTGTGGGGCTCGTCCGAGAGCCTAAGGAGAAAATTTCATGATGCAGAGCCGTCGAACTGCGAAGGCAGGGAGAGTTCGTGCGCGGGTTGCAAGTGTACGCAAGCGGTCGGCCCGCAGCGGGAGGCGTAGGCCGATGCCTCCCGCTGCACCGGCGGCAAGGAGCGAATGCGTCTGCTCGTTCGGCGCCACACGGGTGGGACCGATGCTCGAACGAGTGCGGCTGCACGTGACGACGGATCGATTTCTGGCGGGGCGACGTGGCGACAAGATCTGGGAGGCGGCCTGCGATTATGCCGCGCTCGCGCTGACGCGGCTCGCGGCGCGGCTGCCAGGTTGGGTGCTCGAAGAGTGGATTTGCGCGACGGCGGGTGCGGGCTCGATCGCTGCTGTAGGCGCATCGTCGCCGGGTGGATTGGGGCGAGCGGAATCAACGCCAGGCGGAGCGACACGCCGCTCTGTTGGCGGGCGCCGATGAAGGCAAGCGTGGCCTTTGACGTCTGTCAGGAAATTTACGCCGCGGCGCGCGAGATCGTGGATTCGCGCATGTCGACATTACAGTTCGATCGCGCGTCGAAATTTCTCTGGCGGCCGGATTTGCGGCCTCGACTGGCGGAATACGTCGCCGACTTTGCGTTGGCTGGAGCGCGGGCGCTCGGAGACGATCCTCCCCGCGGCGAACGCGGGCGCGGGCGGGCGGCGGACGATAAACTCTCGCGCGAACTCGCCGCGCGGCCGCGGCCGAGGCGGCGGAGCAGGGAGGTGCGCGCGAGCCGGCTGGTGCTGTTTCGTCTCTATTATCTCGGCGGAGCGGAGTATCAGACCGCGCGGCGATTGTTGGGTTTGAGCGAGATCTCTTGGTCGATCTGGACCGACGAGATTCGCAAGGAGGTTGGCCGGGAACTGCTGCGCGTGGGAATGTTTCCGCCAGGTCGTTATTTCCGCGAAATGTCAACGCCGCGGCGAGGTCCGCGCGGTGGGGCTTCGGCGGAAGCCGCTGACTAAACTTGGCCCTCTGAGGGAGAGAGAAAAAGCCGCACCTTTTCAAGACGCGAGAAAAGAGAGGTGGAACCGTGGCGACCGGGGCGTCAGTATTAGAGTGGGCGCTGCGCAAGCGGCCCGCAGGCCTCGCCGGCAAGACCCTCGCGGGTGAAATCGCAATTTGCTTGCGACCAATATGGGTCGTCTGCCATCGAATCGTTCATGGAATTCTCCATGAGGAGACAACCCTGCTCTCAGCGCGTGAACTCGTGCGGCCTATGCTGAAGAAGTTTGCGATGGCGATGCTGTTTGGGTCCATGTGCATGCCGAGTGGGTGGGCGCAGACGCAGAGCGTGTCGTCTCCACCGTCGACGGTGGGCCCTCCGTCAACAGTGGGGTCTCCGCCGACCGTGGTCAATTCGAGCGAAGGCAGCTCGCTCCCGGCAATTTACGGTCCGGAGAAGGACTCGAACGAGTGGCAAGCATGGGCGGGTTGGGCATTTCCGATCCCGTTGTTTATCGGCTTGCCCCGGGCACACATTACGACTGCGGGCGTGCGCTACGGACGAGTGCTCACCAATGTACACGGGCCTGGATTGTTGCAAGGCCGACTCGAAGTGGCCTTCGATGCGGTGCCATTCGACGAGATATCGGTGTGGGGACGCAGGGTGTATGGCGGCGGCTTTAACCCCTTTGTGTGGAAATGGGACTTTGTGACCCGCCGGCGGATGTCGCCATATTTTGAATTGTCCGGCGGGGCCGTGTGGACGAACCATCAGCCGCTCGCTGGAACGACAACGTTCAATTTCACGCCCAGCGCCGCCATCGGCGTGAACCTACCTTGGGGAGCATTGGGCAAATACTCGTGGACCGTCGACGCGCGTTATTTCCACATCTCCAACGCTGGCCTCACGAACTACAATCCCGGCCTTAACACCCTAGAGCTGCGCCTTGGGTTCGGGTTGTTCACCCACCGGAAATAATAGGCTCACGCACAACACATGGTCGCCTGTCGTGTTCTGCCGCGCGGCTGCGGAACGATCTGCGCTAGAATAGCGATTCTTTTTTCGAGGAGGCGGGGTGTCGAGGACAATTCTGGCGGCGGTCGCTTTCACGGCGCTACTTTTTGTTGCGCTGTTTTGCGTTTCGGAGGCGCGCGCGCAATCGACTTCCGGCGCGGGCGGGACGGGCGGTGCAAGCGCTCCGAGCGCTCCGGGCGGCGAAGCCAATCCGGACGCCGGCACGGACGCGGGGCCGGCGGCGGGCGGACGTGAGATCGAGTTTTGGAGTGGGGGCGGTCCGAGCATCGACGGTGGGATAAAGGGTCTGGGCGCCTGGAACGCGGGATTCCGCTATGGCTGGATCCTCACGGAACCGCACGGCCCGGGCTTTTTGCGCGGGCGCTTCGAGTATGCCGTCGATGCGGTGCCGATCTTCTGGGTGTTTCAGCCGGGCGGCACAGCGTATGGAGTCGTGCTGGTTCCGATGGCGCTGAAGTGGGACCTGGCTACGCACGGCCGGGTGGTACCTTACATGGATATAGACGGCGGAGTGCTCTTCACCAACCGCTCCACGCCGCCCGGAATCTCGACCATAAATTTTACCCCGAGCGCGGCGCTTGGCTTCTACCTGCTGCGCCATAAGTACAATTGGAGCGCGGAATTTCGTTTCCTGCACATCTCCGACGCCAGCCTCACAAAGCTGAACCCGGGGATCAACACGCTCGAGGTGCGGCTTGGCTTCGGGCTGTTCACGCATTCGAAATAAAGGGAACGACGCGCGGATTGATCCATTCATAGATGGCCATAAATAGCCGCGCGACGAGGTAGCCGGGAGGGAACTGGCGTGAAAGCGATTCAGATCGATCAGGCTGGCGGACCGGAAGTGCTCAAGCTCACAGATGTAGCGATCGGCGCGCCTGGGCCGGGCCAGGCGCTGGTGCGCATTGTGGCGGTTGGCGTGAACTTCGTGGAAATTTATCAGCGCATCGGCCGCTACCCAGCGAAGCTGCCCTTCATTCTGGGCAGCGAGGCCTCGGGCGTGGTGGAGTCGGTGGGCGAAGGCGTGAGCAACGTCGCGCCCGGCGATCGCGTGGCCTACACCCACCAGCCCGGCGCGTACGCCGAAAAAAGTTTGGTGCAGGCCGACCGGCTGATTCCGCTTCCGGCGAATTTGAGCTTCGAACAGGGCGCTGCATTTCCCTTGCAGGGCATGACGGCGCATTACCTGCTGCACGAGTTTCGCAAAGTGGGGCCGGGCGATGTGGTGTTGATTCACGCGGCGGCCGGAGGCATGGGTCTTCTGCTGGTGCAATGGGCGCAGCACATGGGCGCGCGCGTGATCGGCACGGTTTCCACCGAGCAGAAGGCGCAGATCGCGGGGGAGTCCGGCGCGCACGACGTGATTCTCTACACGCAACAGGATTTCGCCGCGGAGACCAAGCGCTTGACCGGCGGGCGCGGCGCGGACCTGATTATCGACGGCGTGGGCAAGACCACTTTCCCCGGCGATCTCGAAGCTGCGGCGGTGCGTGGCCACATCGTGCTCTACGGTGCGGCCAGCGGTCCGGCCGATCCCTTTCCGCCGAACTCGCTTCAGCCTCGCGCGCTCACGCTCTCTGGCAGCACGCTGGTGCATTTCATCTCCACCCGCGCCGATATGATGCGGCGCGCGGGGGACGTTCTGCTGGGCATCCGGGATGGTTGGCTGAAGCTGCGGATCGATCGTGTCTTGCCGCTGGCGCAGGCTGCGGAAGCGCACCGATTGCTCGAGGGCCGGCAGACGATCGGGAAGGTGCTGCTCAGCACGGGCACTGCGGCCACGTAATTTGCGCCTTTTTGCTTTGGCGGCCCGAGCGAGCAGCACATGCGCAAGGAGAGGACCCACCCTTTCTCGAAAGGCGAGAAAGGATGGGGGCACCCGGCGTGCCGCGAAACGCTGCGCAGGGAGGACCGACATTTTCTCGCAGGCGAGAAAATGCGGGTCCTTCCCTCACTACACGCGCGCTATCACTCTTTACCTCTGAGGAGATCGAACCGTGAAAATGAATACGTACGTGAACTTCGCCGGTAGCTGCGCGGAAGCCTTTCGTTACTACGAGAAGCATCTCGGCGCGAAAATTGTCATGACCATGACGCATGGCCAAGCGCCGGACCAAAGCCGCGTGAACCCGGAGTGGAAGGACGCCGTGTTGCATGCGGTCATTTCGGTTGGCGACACCGAGTTGATGGGCGCGGACATTCCCAAGGCCGAGCCCATGCGCAGCGCCTACCTCAGTTTGAGCACGGACAGCGACAGCGAGGCGGAGCGCGTGTTCGCCGCCCTCGCCGACGGCGGTCAGATCTTCATGCCGATGCAAGAGACATTTTTTGCCTCGCGCTTCGGCCAGCTACGCGATCGCTTCGGCATCAACTGGATGATTCTCCACCAGCGCCCCATGCCGCCTCGGGCATAAAGGCGGCACAGCGCGCGTGTCACGGCCAGAGTTGGTTCAACGCGGCGGCCAGGCGCGCGCCCGCCAGCGCGAGGCGTTCCTCGACCATCGGCGCCGCGTCGCTCTGATAGCTCTCGCCAACCGTTTCGTTGAGGCCCAGCATGCGCTGGGCGATGTGGTTATCGTCGGCACAGGTCTTCACGGGCATGGGCGGCTCGACCGCAATTCGCGCCGGCAGCTTGCCATAGACGACGGTCTCCGCGGCTTCGTGGCTCTCCCACGCCCAGCCGGAGACGTCGATCGGCCCAGCCATCCACGCGGTGAATCGCGCCTTGAACTGATCCTCTAGCGCCTCCGACATCTGTTGCGCGGTCCTGCCCTGCGCCACGTGCTCGAGAATGTCCGTGTCCCAGATCCCGTGAAGATTTGGCCGGTAGCTCTCGGTTTGCGGGTTAGTTTCCTTCGGGGCCTCATCGAAGAACGTTAGCGGCACGCAGTTTCCGCCTTCGTCGTCGTTGGTGGTGGCATGCAGCGGCTGGTGCAGGTCGCCGATGAAGTGGATCAGAAATCGCAGAGCGTCGCCGCGTTGCGCTGGAGTCGCGTCGGGCTGCCGGAGCAGCGCCAACTCCGAGAGAATCTCCTTGGTCACGCAGCCGTCGGGTGGACAATACTGGTCCAGGTTCGCGTTCGGCGCGCCGCGAGGAATGTCGATGAAGTGCCAGTCGAAAGTCTCGGGACGAACGGTCCTTTCGTCGTCGGCCCAGGTGGAGGAATCGGCGAACGCGTCGAGGCCGCTCATCCCGCAGAAGCGGCGCAGATCCGGACTGATCGGCGCCGCCACGAGTATCTGCTCGACCATCGCCCGAGCCTGCGCGCTCAAGTGCCGCTCGGCGATCAGCGCAATCACCTGATGGCCCTTGCAGCCCCAGGCATGAGCCGCCGGGGCGAAGCCAAGCACAAAATATGCAACGCTGAGCGGCCACAGCCAGCGGCGCACGTTCACGGACCGCTTCCACCAGGGAGCAGATCTAAAGCCTGACATTGGTTCGGGCGCCTTTTCCTTACTGCTGTTCCTGAGGAGAGGCCCCCATCCTTTCTCGAAAGGCGAGAAAGGATGGGGCACCCACCACGCTATCGAGTTTACTCCTGCTAGAAGGTGAACCGCCCCATGACTTGCAGGCGGCGAGCTTCCGTGCCGTCGATTGCTGCTTCCATCCTATCGGCTGCGCAACGCATGGAGCAGAGGAACATCAAGGGCGAAGCGCAGCGATCCGGGAATCATTTTGATCCATTCGCCAGCCGCCGCGGAATTCGCCCTCGCGTCTCCTCCTTGGTCCTAAGCCGCTCCCTAAAACTCGAAACGGGCTCCGATCTGCAATTGCCGCGCCCCGTATAGCGATCCGGAGGTGGTGGTGGGAGTCCGGAACCCGGCCGCTGGAACGATACACGCGTTGGTGTGAGCGGCGGCGCCGGTGGCCGGGCAGCTACCGGTTGCCCCGCTGGGCGTCGATGTGATGCTATATGCGCTCGTGTTTACGGCTTGAATGATCGTGCTGTTGAAGAGATTGAAGGTATCGGCATGAACTTCGAGGTGGTATCTCTCGCGGTAAGAAAATGACCGTGAGAGGCGGAAGTCCGTGTTGGTCCAGGCCGGCAGATTGTAGGAGTTTCGTGGCATCCACGAAACGCGACTGCCAACCGGCGTGCCACCGGTTCCCACCGCGCCGCCCGTTTCGCCGCCGTCCACGCCGCCCGTCACCGGGCTGGAGTTCGTGATCAGCGCGCTATAGGGCTGCCCGGAAGCGGCCGTGACGATGGCCGAAACGCTCCATCCGTCCGCCAGCATGCGCTCGGCCTTGTTCGTCAAGCTCCGTGCGTAGGGTGGAGTCCACACGACGCTGCCCACGAAGCGGTTTCGCTGGTCCAGATCGGAGTGCGCATATTCGCCTTTGAGGTTGTACGGATTAAAGATGCCGTCGGTGCCGAAGAACGTGCCGTTGCTGCCAGCCGTTTGGCCGTCATCCATCGAGCGACTCAGAGTGTAGTTGGCAAGCAATTCAAGACCTTGGCGCGTCGGCTTCCGAGCGGTGATGACCATCGCGTTGTACCAGGAGTTTATGATGCTGTACTGGTTCAGAATCGTTCCGTACGTGGGGAGAATGCGGGCGGTGTAGAACGGTACGGTGGTCATGAATTGAGTGACGCCGGCGGAGTTCACCACGTCGTAAGTCTTCGTGGTGGTGGCCGGCGCCAGGTTTCCGTCGAAGCTGGCCGGCAGGTGCAGCCCCCGGGTCAGCAGGTAGCTAGCGGTCAGGGCAATCCCGCCGGGTATTTGGCGCTCGAAGGTCGCTTCGCCTTCGTCAGCGCGAGGGTTCACAAAATTGGGGTCCATACCGTGCGCCAGAGCCGACGCGCCCGTGAGGGTTGGCAGGACGACTTGAGGCGTGAGAGCTCCTGCGAACGGGGCGGCCAGGGCCGGGCCCGGTGGCGTGAAGAAAACGTTGGGGAACGTCGGGGCACAGGTGGACGTCGCCGTGCACGTGTATCCCACTTGAATCACGCCGTTCTCGACCCGTAGCGCATAGTAGGTGCTGTTCGACGTTTTGCCGTAGAAGATCCCGTACCCGAGCCGGAGCACCGTGTTATTGGCGATCTGCCACGCCACGCCAATGCGCGGAGCGATGTCACCCGTGTCAATGTGAAGGCCTGTGGTGAACTGGGCGGTCAAACCATTCTGGGTGTTCGGCAATTGCGGCTGAGGAATGTGCTGCAGGTCGTATCGCACGCCGATGTTCAGAAGTACATTCTTTCGGATCTTCCAGGAGTCTTGGACGTAGCTGGAGTAGTCGTCATCGTAGAAGTCATCCAAGCCGGGGTTGGTTGTGTGTAGCAGGTCAGTGACCTGAGTGAAGCTGGCATAGTGCTTTCCGGTTTTGCCGTCGCCGATATTGGCTCCATACACATCGAGGATCCAGTCGCAGAACAGAATGTCCTGCGTGGTGTTCAGGCAACCCGCGCCGGGCACGGCGACTCCGCTGCCGCTGTAAGAATAGTTGCCATCGCCCTGGAAGAGATTCACCAGGTATTCATGAATAAAGTTGAGGTCCACACCGAATTTGAAGGTGTGGTTGCCGTCCACGATCGTGAAATTGTCCGAAAACTGAAGGCGGTGCTCGTCGGGGAAAGCGGGACGGGGAAGAGCGCTGGTCTCGCCGTATCCGAAAAGATTCGTCAGGCTGACCAAGGGCCCCGGGGCGTTGGCGGTATCAAATTCGTAGTCCTGCCCCCACTGAAAGCGAAACTCGTTGAGCTTATTGCTGGATACGGTGGTGTTCCAGTTGGCGATGAAGAAACGCTCGTGAGTCGCGCCGTGGCCGTTCTCGGTCACCCCTGCGTTGTTGACGGTTGCGCTGGTGTTATACCCGTTCGGTTCCGCCCAGTCCTGGAAGTTGTAAAGCGCGTCCAGATGGTTGGCTTGATTGAGCTGATAATCGAGCTTCGCAAAATAGACGTCTTGGTCCAGAGTTCGCGCAAAAGGCCCCAGCAGATCCGTCAAGATGAACGATTTGGCCGCGGTGCATTGGGCCGCGGTGATAAATGTGATGCTAGGACACGTGAGGTTCGGTATCGTGGTCGTAGTGCTCGTGGCCGCTGCGCTCGTCGTGTAGTCGATGGGATTCACTTTGCGGAACCCGTCGTAGGTGCCGAAGAAGAAAAGCTTATCCTTTATAATCGGGGTCCCGACGCTGCCGCCAAACTGGTTCTGCTGGTGAACCGTCTGGGTCGCCACGCCTCCGGTGTTCGCCGCGCTTTCTTTGGCCACCGGATCGAGGGCGTTGAGCGTCGGATAGCGCAAATTATAGAACAGGTCGCCGTGCAGCTGATTCGTGCCCGACTTGGTGACGGCATTCACCACGCCGCCGGCGGCTTGGCCATACTCCGCGCTGTAGTCGCTGGCGCTAACCTGGAATTCCTTGATCGAGTCCGCGCTGTACACGTAGGCGACAATGATCGCGCGGCCGCGCGCTTCGGA
This sequence comes from uncultured Acidobacteriota bacterium, assembly GCA_963818345.1. Taxonomy (GTDB): domain Bacteria; phylum Acidobacteriota; class Terriglobia; order Acidiferrales; family UBA7541; genus Palsa-189. The sequence goes on from CAWFRX010000013.1 coordinate 133,923, forward strand.
AAAGAACGCCTGGGAGTTGTTGGCGCCGTCCACCGAATTGTTGTTGTAGAGCGAGGAGATGCCTCGGAAGCTGGTCAGCCCGCTGGTTCCGTCCGTGGTAACGGCAGGAGTCAAAAGCACGAAGCTCTCCCAGCGCCGGTCAGCGATCGGGAGATCCGAGACCAGCCCCTCGCTCACGTTTTGCGACTGTTCGGTCTTCTCGGTTTCGACGATGGGCGTTGTCGCGGTGACGGTAACGGTCCCTTGTTGTGAGGCAATCTGTAATTGGAAATTGACCGTCAGAATCTGACCCACTTGTAGGTCGATGTCCTTCGTTTGAACCGTCGCGAACCCTGATTTCGTAGCGTCAACTTCATAGTGTCCCGGCTGGAGCAAGGACGCCTCATACCGGCCGGTTTCATTGGTGATGATGGGCGTGGCAATACCGGTGTCGGTGTTTGTGATGACCATATTTGCGCCCTGGACCGCGAGGCCCTTCGGGTCGGTCACCGTGCCATCAATCTCTCCGGTCGCCGTTTGCGCATAGGCCGCCCCGGCAAATCCTGCGAGGATCAATGCCAGATACACCAAGCGAATGGCCTGGTTTTTCATCGTCCACACTCCCGCTGTGCTTCTGTCAATGGCCAGCGTTTACTCACCACTAGAGTGGCTGGCTGGCTCTTGGACGAGACTCTAGGACACGCAGCGGCCGAACACGAATTGATTTTTTGCATTACTCCGATTTGAAAATTGTATGAATAGTCTGTGACTTCTTCGACCGGCGTCGATCGCAATCTCCAGCGATTCAGTGAGCACGTTGGGCGCGTGTAAGCGGGATTAGCAGCGGCAACGACGAGGGCTCTCGCCCTTATCGAAGCTTGAGAAGCGTTGGGGTAGGCGGCCAAGGGAGCTTCTTTTAAACGTACCGTCTCTCGCGTCAGACCTTTACAGCGCAACCGATAAGCTATCGACTGTCCTTCGTAACCCGATATATTGGGTTCGTATGCTTATGATTCGATTTCCTCCGTCCGAAGTCGCGGCGAAGATTGCCGTATCGCTCGGTATCGGGCTCCTCGTCGGCATCGAGCGCGAATGGTCGAACAAGGACCTCGGCGCGCGCACCTTCGCTCTTATCTCGCTTCTAGGAACCCTCGCGATTTTAGTCTCCCCATCGATCGCGATAGTGTCCTTCGCGGGCGTTGTCGTCCTCGCCGGCTTGGCCAATGTTCGCTCTCTGCTGGTCGATAGAACCCTCGAGGCGACTACATCGGCAGCGTTGCTGGTCGTTTTCGTTTTGGGAGTTTTGGCGGGACAGGGTCACCTGTTCACTCCGGTTGCGGCAGCGATCTTAATGACCATGCTGCTTGCCTGGAAGGTGGAGCTGCATCGTTTTGCCGGTGGCCTGCAGCCGACCGAAATTCGCAGCGCGGTGCTGCTCGGGCTTCTGGGCCTGGTTGTGTATCCTCTTCTGCCAGACCGCTTCATCGATCGTTGGCAACTGATCAATCCGCGCGAGGCTTGGATTACGGTGATTGTTATTGCCGGCATTGGATTCGCGAACTATGTCCTCTTGAAAGCGTATGGCATGCGCGGCATGTATCTGAGCGGCTTTCTCGGTGGTTTCGTAAACAGCAGCGCCGCGGCCGTGGAGTTAGCAAAACCTCTTCGCGGGAGCGCGGTCTCGTCCGGCGTGGCGGTCGCCTCTCTGCTTCTCACGATTGTGGCGATGTTCGCCCGCAACCTGCTCATCGTGGCAATTTTTGCGCCATCCGCAGTGGCGACCGTCGCCGGTCCTCTTTTGGTGATGGCCGCCATCGCCTTCATTTTCGTCTGGCGAGCGCGAAGCCACATCGGCGAAACCACAGCCGAGATTCACCTGGAATCGCCGGTGTCGCTTCGGCGAGTTCTCACGTTCGGCGCGTTCTTCTTGGCGGTCCAGGTCCTATCCACACTGGGGGAGCGATACCTGGGAAAGTTTGGATTCTTGGGCGTCAGTCTGCTCGGCGGTCTTGTCAGCAGCGCGAGCACCTCCGCCGCCGCAGCGAACATGGTGGGTCACGGACAAGTACGCGCTTCGTTGGCCGGAGAAGGAGTCGTATTGGCTTCGGTGGCCAGCGCTTTGATCAATTTGCCGATTATTCAGCGCACCGCCAAGAATCCCGCACTTTCCCGGCGACTCGCAGTTCTAACAGTAATGTTGTGCATCATCGGCGTCGCCTTTCTTGTCCTACAAGAATATCTCTTGGCGTTCCGCAAATAACGGCCACGCCAGGTCACTCCCCGATGTGCTAGATTACGCCATGGCGTCCGATTCGGATCCGCTGCTTGCTTGCTTCGCTGCCGCTCCATCCATCCTCTTCTCTTTAAGAATTTCAGAAACGGAGAAATCATGACCAGACGAACGCTGTGCGCTCTCCTTTTCTTTTCTCTGGCCGCGGTTCTGGTAGCGCCCGTCGCGCGAGCGCAGGAAAAGCCCTGGCCCGTCAAGATCGTCATCGTGACGACATTCGAGCGCGGCGAAGACACCGGTGACGTGCCCGGCGAGTTTCAGTTCTGGGTCGAGCGCGAGCATCTGGACGAAAAGTTGCCGTTCCCCGGCGGCCTGCGCCCGCTGCGCACCAATGCCGATCATTCGATCATCGGCATGGTCTCGGGAACCACCCTAGTGAACGCCGGAACCTCCGTCATGGCCCTCGGCCTCGACCCGCGTTTCGATCTGAGCCACGCCTACTGGCTCATGAACGGAATCGCCGGCGTGGACCCGGCAGACGCCTCCATCGGCTCCGCTGCGTGGGCCACTTTTGTGGTGAACGATATCGCCCGCGAGATCGATCCGCGCGAAGCCCCCGCGGACTGGCCGTATGGCATTTTCGCCACCGGCACGGACGGGCCCAACAAGCTGCCGAAAGAAAACCCAAACTCGGGATTCACGGATCGCGTCAACGTCTACGCGCTCAACGCTGGCCTCACCGACTGGGCCTTTCAGTTGACCCGCAATCTCAAACTGCAAGACACGCAGGAGATGCAGGCTGTCCGCGAGAATTGGAAGGGCTACCCCAACGCCCAGCGCCCGCCTTTCGTTCTCAAGGGCGACACCTTCGCGTCCGATTACTACTGGCACGGGAAAATCATGACGCAGTACGCCAACGACTGGGTCCACCTCTGGACTAGCGGCGCGGGGAACTTTGTGATGACCGAGATGGAAGATTCAGCCGTAGCCGAGGCGTTGCGGCGACTCGACGCCATGCATCGCGCCGATTTTAAGCGCCTGATGGTTCTCCGCACGGGCAGCAATTATTGCATGCCCGCTCCCGGCCATACCGCCATTGAAAGCGTTACCGCGCCCTATGCCGGCTACGTCCCAGCGCTCGAATCCGCCTACGCCACTGGCAGCACAGTGATCCACGCCCTGCTGGCGAATTGGCAGCAATATGCGGCGCAGACCCCCGGCGACTCCGGCGGTCCAGCCAGATAAGTGCGTCCTTGAAACGGCCCTCTTCGCGTTTGTGAAACGAATCCCGCGTTGGCGATGCCTATAATTATCTTCGTTGACATCGGTCAGAAAATGCGATATTCCTCGCCCGTCCGATCCCCCGTAGGACATAGGCTCCCAGGGCGTGGTAGGCGCTCGGCAGTAGGGTTCTCAGGGCCATTTAGACAAAGTTGCATAAGTTGCATCGCAGACGTTTTGTCTTGCGGAGGATTGCCATGCGAAGGGAACTCCAGCTCCCCCTCGTTGTGCTCCTGCTTTTGTTTCTGCACGTTTCCAGCGTCGCCGCCTTTGATTGGGACCCCGTAACTGACACCGAGAAAAACCTCACCTCGAATCCGCTCGACCCCGGATCGGGCGCCGTGGTCTTGTTCAAGCGTGGACGGATCGATGTCGAGCATCCAACCAGCAGTTTGTGGCAAACGCGGTTTTCGACCTACACCCGCATCAAGATTTTGACCGACGCCGGACGCGACGCCGCCAACGTCGAACTGGAAAGCCCGAAATTCTTGCGCCTAACGAAAGTCGAAGGGCGCACGATTCTGCCTTCCGGCGAGGTCGTTCCGCTGGACGCTTCCAAGGTGTTCCACACCATCGCCTACAAGTCCGGAAAGGATTTCGCCGAGCTGGCGACGAGCTTCGCATTTTCCTCCGCGGAGCCTGGGGCCATTCTCGAGTATCAGACCGAGCAGGTCGAAGACTGGTTTTTTCCGCCGGCCTGGATCTTCGACACGCACGGGCTGGCCACATTGCAATCCTCGCTGGTTACCGTGGTCGATGCCAATATATCCATGGCCCAGCTGCCTTTGGGCACCACGCTCAATAAAATCTCCATTGCGCAAAAGCGGATCAGCAATGGACTCGAGACCGATTTCAATGTGCAGAATCTTCGCCCGGTCCGCGACGAGCCTTTCGAGTCGCCCTATCTCGACCGGGAAGTCATGGTCATCTTTACTCCCGCGGAAATTGTGTTTTCGGGCCAAGTCATACCGGTCATCAAACGATGGGACGACGTGGCCGAGCAGGTAACCCGAATGTACGCCAACGTGACCAAAACCAATAAGGACGCCGCGGCCAAGGCCAAGGAGCTCGCCGAAAAGGTTCCTGATCCCCGCGCCCGGGCCGAGGTCATCTACAAATATTTGCAGCAGAACGTTACCTCGACCAATCTCGGAGGCATCGTGCTAGGCCGCAGTGCCGACGAGGTGCTCTCTTCGAAACGCGGCGACCCCGACGACATCAACGCGGTATACGCCACCATGCTCAAGGAAGTGAAAGTGGACGCCGATCTGGTGCTCGTCGCGACGCAGAACTATCAGACGCTGGTCAAGCAATTTCCAAACCTCAGTCAGTTCTCGCGCTTGATTGCGCGTGTAAATCTCAAGGACGGGCCGGTCTTCGCCGATGCCGCCGACTCGGCCGCCCCCTTCGGCGATTTACCGTGGTTTGAGAAGGGCGTGCTGGGAATGGCGGTGAAGGGAAGTAAGCTTCAGGAGGCTCCCATCCCGGCGGGCGTGGCCGACGACAACCTGTCGGTTTCGAAGTTCACCTTGCAGCTTAGCAGCGATTTGAAAGCGTCGGGCGACGCGGAAATCTCTCTGAAAGGGATTGACGCCATGAATCTGCGTGGCGATCTGATCGGCGAGCAACCAGCGAAGGTCGATGAACGCCTCACGAATTTCCTCGGCTTCGGCCGCGAGGACGTCCAGCTCTCAGACTTGGCCGTGCCAGATCTCAAGGACACCTCCCAGCCGTTCGTACTCAAAGCGCATTTGCAACATACCATCGCCGACGAGGGCGGCCCGGGCGAAGTGCTCTTGAACCCTTGGATCGGCGACCCGGTCCGCACTCCCGTGTTTCGATCCACGCAGAGGCAATCGTTCATCCTTTTCGAAGGCGCCAAAAAAGATGTCGCGTCCATCACGTTTAGGCTGCCCTCCGGAATCGAGGTGGAAAAGCTTCCGGCCGAAGTGAATATCCAGGGAGACATGGCGGATTTTTCGCATGCGTGCACGCAGAGCGGCGACATCGTAAGTTGCACACGCACGTTCACCTTGAAAAAGGCTGTCCAGACCGACCCGAAAGGCTACCCGAGCGTCAAAACATTCTTCGACGAGGTCGCCAAGCATGATCAGGAAGTCATACTCCTCCGCAAGCAGTAGGCGCGCGATTCTTGCGGGCGCGTTGCTGGGCGGCCTTGCGGTGATCTGCGCAGGCGACGGTGTCGGGCCGCTCGTCCGCGCCGCCTCCGTGCCCGATTGGCTGGCGGCCGCCAGGCAAGTCGACCTCGCCCATTTCGGCGATGGGAGCGCGGCCGTCATCGTGGCTGAGTCCACCGATTTCAGCGTAGACGCGACCGGCAAATTTCAGAGCACCGAGAGGCGCGCCATCCGCGTTTTGAATGTCAAAGCGGCCGAGCCTTATCTGCGCGCGATCGGCTACGAGAATACCGACGAGTCGGTGACCTCCATCCAGGCCTGGACCATCAGCAGTGCCGGCCGCGTCCTGGAATCGCAAAAGAAGGACCTGATCACTGCGGCTGCCTACGCGCAATTTGAACTGTTCTCCGACGCTCGCGTGAAGGTTATCAACATTCCCGGTGCCGAAGACGGGGCGTTGGTGGGCTATGAAGTGGTGCGCAGCGGGCATCTTCCGCTCAATGGCGAGCGATTCGATTTGGAAGACGAGATTCCGGTGCGCCTGGGCGAGCTCCATGTATCGGTTCCGTCGGGTTCGCTGCGTTGGTTCGCGAATCATCCGGAGCGAATAGAGGTTGTCAGCCAAGCGCCTACGGCGGCGTCTTTCCGCATCACCAACCGGCCGGGAATCCCGCGCGAGGACGACGCGCCGCCCTTCCGTTCGCTCACCGCCGAAATCTTCGTCAACTACGATGCGAAAGGGCCGGCCGCCGTGGCGTCTTGGGAAGACGCTGGCAGAGCCATCCACCCGCTGTTAAGCGGGGCGGAAAAGCCGGCGCCGGAAATTGCCACGCAGGTGGAGAGCCTCTCGGCTGGCCAGGCCGACTTATTGTCGAAACTGAATGCTTCGTACGCATTCGTCTCGCGCCAGGTTCGCTACGTCGCCGTCGAGATTGGCATCGGCGGCTTCGAGCCGCATCCAGCCGCCGACGTGTTCCGAAATCGTTACGGAGACTGCAAGGACAAAGCCACTCTGCTGCTTACCATGCTGGACCATCTGGGACTGCGTGGCTATCCAGCTCTCGTGGGCACGCGAGGGGACGTGGAGGCCGATCCCAGCCTGCCCACGCTGGCGACGTTCGACCACATGATCGTCGCGCTGCCCATCTCGGCCGATTTGCAGCCCGCCGTCGAGCATCTCTCCTCCTACGATGCGCAGAGTCACATTCTATGGATCGATCCCACCTCGGAGACCGACCCTTTGGGCCAGCTCCCCGAGATGGATCAGGGCGTCTTCGCCTTGATTTCCTATCCCGACCGCGGCGATCTGCGCAGGATTCCGGAAATCTCGCCGGAGAAAAACGGCGTCGATTATCAGGCGACTCTTCGCCTCGGCGCGGATGGCAACGGCGCCGCAACCGTGCAGGCGAAATACGTAGGCAGCTGGAATTCCCGCCGCCATTCCTATTACCGCAATCGCTCGATACAGGATCTGCGAAAAGGGTTCGAGCAAAGGGTCGCGCCGCTCGCCAACCAAGCGGTTCTAAAGCAGGCGTCCTACTCCGGGGCCGAAGACAACAGCGGCCAGATCGTGGAGAATTTTGCTTTTGCGGGCGACTTTACGTCTGCTTCCACTGGCGATAGCTGGTTTTTTCAACCGCTCTTTCTTTCCGGCATATCGGTTCCCGAAATTGGCCCGCGGCCCCGCACCCTGCCGCTCGAACTCGGGACCCCTTACCACCGCAAGAGCGAGTACCGAATCGAGCTGCCCCCCGACATGCGCGTGAGTGCCGTACCCCAAAACACCGTCACGCAATCGGAGTTTGGTTCCCTCGCAGTGGAGTACTCGCTCAAAGACAACGTCGTCGTCACCACCGAAACGCTCTCCTTCGCGGTGAGCCGTATACCGCCGGAAAAATACAACGCGTTTCGCGACTTTGTGAACGCCGCCCGTCGTGCGGGCCAGATTCGCCTGCGAGCCGTGAAAGCTCAGTAATGGATTGCCGGCGCTGTTTGCTGGCGCTGGCTCATTACGCGCTGGTTACTCGCCCGTTAAGCAGACGCACTGCTTGACGCGCCCTTCAAAAACGCCAGCAGTTCCGCATTGATTTGATCCTTGAGCGTCGAGCACATGCCGTGCGGCGCGCCAGGAATCACCTTCAGCTTGGCCCCCTTTACGATTTTCGCAGAGAGCAGGGCGGAATCGGCGATGGGCACGATCTGGTCGGCATCGCCGTGCAGGACCAGCGTGGGCACATCGATCTTCTTGAGGTCTTCGGTGAAGTTCGTCTCGGAAAAAGCCTTGACGCAATCGTAGACGGCTTTGTGCCCGGCCATCATTCCCTGCAGCCAGAACGAATCGCGCAGGCCTTGCGACACTTTCGCTCCGGGCTTATTGGCGCCGTAGAACGGCACGCTGAGATCCTTCCAGAATTGCGAGCGGTCTGCCAGGATTGACGCACGGATTTGATCGAACGCCTCCATCGGCGTGCCGCCGGGATTCGCGTCCGACTTGACCATGATCGGCGGCACCGCGCTGATCAGTACCGCCTTGGCGACGCGCGACGTGCCGTGCCGGCCAATGTAACGCGCCACTTCGCCGCCGCCCGTCGAGTGCCCGACGTGCATCGCGCTCCTCAGGTTCAGTGCCTCCACCAACTCAGCCAAATCGTCCGCGTACGTGTCCATGTCATTGCCGTCCCATGGCTGGTCCGACCGGCCATGTCCGCGCCGGTCATGCGCCACGCAACGGAACCCCCGGCTGGAGAGGAACAGCATCTGGTCCTCAAAAGCGTCCGCGCTGAGCGGCCAGCCGTGGCTGAACACCACCGGCTGCCCTTTGCCCCAATCTTTGTAGTAAATCTGCGTGCCGTCTTTCGTCGTAAATGTCGTCATCTATGCTCCTCCATTCGGTCGCCTGGGACCGGAATCTCTGTTCCCCAAATGCCGGTTACATACCTACGATGCTCGCGGTGAAGAAAAGTATCGATGAATAATCGGTGAATAAGTCGAATCCCACGGACAGCCGGACCTTTGCGAATTCGCCTCGCCGGGTGTTCTACCTGGTGGCTCGTCCATGGCAAGGATTGTATTCCGCCCGCCCTAGCGGCTCGGTATAATCCGATCCGTCCGACACCTACATAAACATTGTTCTCGCCGTCCCGGCGAAGCGAAGAGGCTCGATAAATGAAGAGAATTGGCAAGCTGTTGGCATGGATCGGCGTCGTGCTCGCCGTCGTGATCGCTCTGGGCGTTACCTTCACCATTGGCTGGCGCCCGTTTATCGGTCCGCAGGCGCGCGCGCTCACGGCGCGAAAATTCGAGAGCACGCCGGCGCGCCTGGCCCGCGGCACCTATCTCGTCGAACTCCGTCGCCGACTGCCTGGATTGCCACTCCGAACACGACTGGACGGCGCACGATGCGCCGATTCTCACGGGGACGCTCGCCTCCGGCCAGGATATGACCATGCTCAAAGGGTTTCCCGGCCAAGTGTATGCGCCGAATATCACTCCCGACACGGAAACCGGCGCCGGCTCCTGGAGCGACGATCAACTCGCGCGAGCGATTCGCGAGGGTGTAGGACATGACGGCCGGGCGCTGTTCCCGCTGATGCCGTATCCCGATTTTCGCGGACTATCGGACGAGGATCTCGCTTCCATCGTCGTCTATTTGCGCTCGCTCCCGCCGGTCCGCAAGCAGCGGCAGCCGACCACCCTGATCTTTCCCGTGAGATATCTGATCCGCAGCGTGCCCCAGCCGCTGGACGCGCCCGTTCCCGAGCCCGATCTGTCCACTCCCGAAAAGCGCGGCGCTTATCTCGTCGGCGTCGCCGGCTGCACCGATTGCCATACGCCGCAGGACGCGCATGGCCAGCCATTGCCCGGCATGGACTTCAGCGGCGGCTTCGTGCTCGATGGTCCGTGGGGCCGCGCCGTCAGCGCCAACATCACGCCCGATCCTTCCGGGATTCCGTACTACGACGCCGCGCTGTTCACCCAAACGATGCGCACCGGATTCGTGAAATCGCGCCAGCTAAACCAAATCATGCCGTGGCGCACCTACCGCGGAATGACCGACGAAGACCTCGGCGCAGTGTTTGCGTACATCAAGACGCTCAAGCCCGTAAAGCACCGCGTGGACAACACCCTGCCCCCCACCTACTGCAAGATCTGCCGCGGAATGCACGGCGGCGGCGACCAGAACTGAGGCCCAGAGCCGACGCGAGAGCTGAGGCCCAGAACTAAGGGAATGCCCAGCGCGCTAGTCCTTAAGAGTTTGCATGGCAACTAGGGGGTCGGGGGCTTCAGCCCCGACATAGAGCCTGCATTCTGACTGGGCCTTCAGGCCTGAACCGACTCTGAACCCGGTGACCACGCACACTCGGTGTGGGCCGTAGGGTTGCTATCCGCAGGAAACGGTGCCACACGCAACGGTGTCATCCCGAGGCCCGCAGGCCGAGGGATCTGCTTTTGGGTCGGCAAATCAAGAGGTGCTTGGCCTGTTTGAGGCGGGGCGTACCCGTGGTCTTCACTACCGTCCGACTCACGAACGCAGCGAATCGAAGCCAAAGCAACCACGCGTTGCTCGGAGCGGTTGCGGGTGCCCCACGCGTCGTACGTACGCGTGGGTCTTGCCTTGTCACAGCGGTGGCTCGGCCTAAGCGCTCTGCTGCCGGCGCCTCACTTCGAAGGCCAATAGGCCCAGCAGCCCAATCCCAAGCAACAGGCTCTCCGCCGGCTCCGGCGTGCTCACCAGACTAGCCACCGTCGCGCTGTCACCCGAAGCTCCATCGATGGTCGCCGTTCCAGTTGCAAAGCCGGCCGCGGTCGTGTCGATCTCGACCCAAAAGGACCTCTGCCCGGGATCGATATTCGGCGAAGCGAAACCGAAGGTCACGGTATTGCCGCCGGAATTCAGAGCCACCGAGCTGGGCGTGATTCCGCCGCTCGGGAAATTGTCATAGGCCTCAGCGAGCGTAGAGCCCGCGAAACCCGGCAAGACCAACGCGCTGATATTCTCAGTCGACGCGGGCGAGCCGGTCGTCGCATTGTCGGTGACAATGTAGAAGAAATCGAGATCACCGCCGACGTCATACACCCTGGCCTCGAACGTGCCGCTCAAAGAGCCAGAGGTAAACGACTCGAACCCGGTATTGTCGAGCAGCGTTGCCGGCGCGGCAGGGAATGCTCCCAAATTCAAGGGAACCGAACTCGTGCTGCCACCAGGCGCCAGGGTGATGGTAGACGCAAGCGCAGATGGCGCAGTGATGGCCAATGCCAGGACCAGAACCACGACTAGAGCCGCACACCGTTGCAATCCAAGTGTTGTCATAAGGCCCTCTTTTCGACGCACCGTCCGTGAGTGACATCCCTTTGGCTTGCCGGCCCGAGTGGCCGGAACTGCCGCTTTGGAACGTCAGTTGCCCCGCGTCATATCCTATTCGGCTCCTCATTGCAACTACCCAAAAGAACGTGCTACCAGCGTGCCAAGCGCCAAGGCCCAGGCCGCGCCGTTTCGACCGTGCCATCACTATGCATAGGCGAGCACCACCGCGCCCGTAAAAATCAAGATTCCCCCGACCCAGTGATGCCAGGTGACCGGTTCATGCAGAAAAATCGCGGCTAACGCGATCGCGACGACCACACTCAGCTTATCCACGGGCGCGACCTGCGAAGCCTCGCCAAGCTGCAAGGCTTGGAAGTAACACAGCCAAGACAAACCCGTCGCGATCCCGGAGAGAACCAGAAAAATCCAGCTGCGCCTTCCGATCGTCGACAGCGATTGGCTGTTCGTCGCAAGCGCCACAGCCCAAGCGAAGATCAGGATCACCACCGTCCGGATGGCCGTCGCCAGGTTGGAGTTCACATGCTCCACTCCAACCTTCGCCAGCACCGCGGTAAGCCCAGCAAAGAACGCAGACAGCAATGCCCAAGTAAACCAGCTCACAACCGTGATCCTCCTTCGCCCAGCGTCCTAAACCCGAGGCAGCACTGTGCGGTTTGTGTGGCAACCAGGGGGTCGGGGCTTCAGCCCCGACATAAAGCTGCATTTTCATTGGGCCTTCAGGCCCTGAAGTGACTCTGAACCCGGTTATCACACACTCTGTGCATCACCATACACCGCATCGCCAGCATTCTACGGCAATGGGCTTACAGTGCTCCGGGTCGTTAAGATGCGCAGTGCCCGCTGCTGTCGGCCGCACCAAGGCGATGTATACTTGCGCCTTCATTTGCGGTGCAAGGAGTTCTCGCATGAACAAGCTCGCCCGATCCATCCTCGGCACGGCCGCCCTCGCAGCTTCTCTGCTGGCCCCATCCTCTCTGCTGCGCGCTCAAACCAAAGTCAACAAATCCAATGACCAGGTCGACGCGATCCAAACCTCCCGCGGCGAACTGCGCGTCCGGCCGATGTATCACGGCAGCGTGATGTTCGAATTTGGCGGCAAGGTGATTCACGTCGATCCCTGGAGCCAGGGCGATTACACCGGCGCGCCGCCAGCCGACCTGATCGTGATCACGCACACCCACGCCGATCATCTCGATCGCAGCATGGTCGACAAGCTGCACAATCCCGAGACGATCCTCGTCGGCCCGCCCGCCGTCATCGACACGCTCAACTGTGCGCCCGCCTGCGGCATCGCCGAAACCATCAGCGACTCCGAGCGAAAGACCGTGATGGGCATCGAGATCGAGGGCGTGCCCATGTACAACATCGTGCAGGGCTCGGCGCCCGGCGAGCCCTACCATCACAAAGGCGTCGGCAGCGGCTACATTTTGAATTTTGGCGACACGCGCGTCTATCTTTCCGGCGACACCGAATGCACGCCTGAGATGAAGGCCCTGAAGAACATCACCGTGGCATTTCTCTCCATGAATCCGCCGCGAGCCGAATCGCCCACCGAAGCGGCCGCGTGCGCCAAAGCGTTCAAGCCCAAGATCGCCTATCCCTATCATTATCGCGGCGCAAAGCCCGAGGAGTTCGCCAACGCGCTCAAGGGCACAGGCATCGAAGTCCGCCTCCGCAAGCTCGAAGGCGAAGACTGAAGACTAACGACTAACGACGCGCACCCCACCCATGCAACCATGACCGCCAAACAATACGAAAAAGCAGCCCGCTTCAGAGCGCTTCACGATGGCCCTGGCGCCTTCATCATCCCCAATCCGTGGGACGCCGGCTCGGCCAGATTGCTGGCCGGCCTCGGCTTTGCGGCATTGGCGACATCCAGCGCAGCCGCAGCCTATGCCCAGGGTCGCAGAGATCATGGGCTGACGCGGTATGAGTCCCTCACCAACGCGCAGCTGATTGTGGACGCGACCGATTTGCCCGTCTCGGCCGATCTGGGAAAAGGGTTTGGCGACGCGCCAGAAGTTGTGGCGGAAACCATCCGTCTTGCCGCCGCAGCCGGGCTCGTCGGATGCACGATCGAAGACTCGACGGGCGACCCGGCCAAGCCTCTTTACGAAACCACGCTAGCGGTCGAGCGCATCGCCGCCGCCGCACAAGCGGCACGCGCACTCCCATTTCCGTTTATGCTCACGGCGCGAGCGCACAATTTCATCTACGCCGCGCCCAGCCTGGACGACACCATCAGCCGCCTGCAAGCCTTCGAGCAGGCTGGAGCCGACGTCCTATTCGCTCCCGGCTTGCCCGACCTTGACGCCGTGCGCGCCGTCTGTGCAGCGGTGACCAAGCCCTTCAATTTCATGGCCGGCATCAAAGGTAAGTCGTTTTCGGTGCCGGAACTCGCCGCAGCCGGCGTCAGGCGCATCAGCCTCGCAGGCTCACTCTATCGCGCAGCCATGGGCGCTCTGGTCGACGCCGCACGCGAGGTGCAAAGCACCGGCCAGTTCAGCTTCCTCGATCGCAGCCTCACAGCGCCAGACCTAAACAAATTGATGGGAATCTAACGGTTCTCACAGCGCTCCTGAGAAACTCGTTTGCTAACTCCTTTATCGAGACTGGGAAACTGAGACCGGGAAATATGGAGACCGGGAAGATGCCGTGCGCCAAAAGTGTGTTATCCGAAACCGAGAAGAGGTAACGCGCTAAAAAGGTGTCGTCCCGTTGAGATCGGGAAGATGCCACGTGCCCAAAAGGTGTCATCCCGAGGCCCGAAGGCCGAGGGATCTGCTTTTGGTCTAGCTTAGGCGACGCTCCATGCTTCGTGTAATGCCGTTCGCCGAGTTTCTTCCGTTCCTGTCTGAGAAAAGTTCAGTCACTTGCTTCATGTACTTCACGGGGAACAGCGCGCGAGGGGCGTTTCAAGCGCCGGTTGACGCTTCGCCGAGTGCAACAAGCCGCTCAATCGTAGGGATCAGTTGCCGCGTGGCGTTCGACTTCGGCACGCAAGGACTCGAAGCAAAATCGGTCGCCGCCAGGCAGCTTTCGTCATAGTTGGTGAAGAAAACGATCTTCACCGTAGGCGCCACTTCTCGAATTTTCACCGCCGTCTGCAAACCGCTCAATCCCGGCATGCTCATATCCAGGATGGCCACGTCCGGGACAAACCTCTGCGCCTTGTCAATCGCCTGCCATCCATCGACCGCCTCGACGACCCACCAGTGCCGCCTGGTTTCGAGCAGCAATCGCACGCCTTTGCGCAAGGCATCGTGATCGTCCGCAACAAGAATGGCTAGGCGCACGATCTCCATTATCTAGAGGGCTTTCGACCAATGGAATACCGTGAAGCCTATACGGATATTTAAGGTCCTGCCTAGGTGATCGACCCTATGTGCCCCCGTTTGAATCGGCGCTACGGTGCCAGCAGGTAGCAGGGGAGTCCGCCCGACCCGGCCGGCGAGAAACGAAATTGACCGAGGAGGAAATTATGTCGAATGAAGGCACCAAGAAACCCGCGCAACAACACGACAGGCAACAGACTCAAGATCCGAAACAGCAAGGCGAGCAGAAGGGCGGTTCAAAACCGCAGTACGATCCCCGAGGCCAAAGTGAGCAGGATCCCGAGCAGCGGCGTCAGAGCGGGAATCCTTCGTCCGTCGGCGAACAGCGGGGACCAGGTTTCAGTGGCCAGAGTGATCAGGGCAAGGGCACCCAGCACGGTTCGCAGGGATCCCAGGGCAATCAAGGCCAGCACAGTGGCCAACAGGGCGGGCAGCACAGTGGTCAGCAGGGCGGCGGTCAACAGGGCGGGCAGCACAGCGGTCAGCAGGGCGGCGGTCAACAGGGCGGGCAGCACAGCGGTCAGCAGGGTGGTGGTCAACAGGGCGGCCAGCACAGTGGTCAGCAGGGCGGTGGTCAACAGGGCGGCCAGCACAGCGGTCAGCAGGGCGGCGGTCAACAGGGCGGGCAGCAAGTGGCCAGCAGGGCGGGCAACAGGGCAGTCAGCAAGGTGGCCAACACAGCGGCCAGCAGGGCGGTTCAGGCGGACAGCGTCACTAGACCCATGGCCGACGATCCCAATTCGCCTGGGTCTCCGGGGTTCGAAGAACCAGCCCCGCAGCCTCCGCAGCCAGAAATGCCTCCGCGAGGGCCGACCGAACCGGGTCTGCCCTCGCCCGATCCGGAGCCCTTGCCGACGCCGGTACCGGGCCCCACCGACCCGGCAATGCCGCGTCCGATTTCAGTGAACGCGCAAACGATTTTGCGCGCGCAAACCAGTTTGCAAATGAGTGTTCGATTCTGAACGGCTGAAAAAGGGGGAGATGACGCATGCTACTTCTAATTATCGTGTTGGTGCTTTTGTTCGGAGGCGGCGGAGGCTACTACGGCTACTCGAGGTGGGGCTCGGGCGGCGGACTAGGAATTCTCGGAACGGTGCTGCTGATCGTGCTGGTGTTGTATTTGGTCGGAGGCTTAGGCGTGCCGCGTTAGCGCGTTAGAAGGAACATTCAACCAGGAGGCAACCTATGAAGGCGAGCACAAAGAATCAGGTAAAGGGCAAGATGCACGAAGTCAAAGGCAAGATGAAAGAATCCATGGGCCGAGCGACAAACAATCCCCAGATGCAGGACGAGGGAACCGGTGAAAAGATCGCCGGAAAAGTTCAAAAGAAAGTAGGCCAAGCGCAGCGAGTCCTGGACGAGTAGCTGATTCGGCTTTCCAGAGCTGTCGCAGAATCTGCGCCACGTGATCGCGAATCACAGGTCCGCCAGGGACGCCTCCCTGTCTGACCGAAGTGGTATCGCTACCGCGTCGCAAGTCGGACGAATCTAGACGCCCTGTCCTTCGCCGTGCGAAGGACAGGGCGTTTCTCTTGTTGGTGCGCATTTCTAGAGCTATGCGATAAGTAACCACGTTGGCGGCTTACGGGATGAGGTTTAGCCACGCCCCCAAGCAAAGCTCCCTGGAAGAACCGCGTTATTTGAACATAGTGGCGGCGTCCTTTTCCCACGTCCCGTCTGTGTCGTGCGAAAGTCTCCCGCAAGGGGAGCTTTCGCGGTAATCAAATTCGTGCCGCCATGCAGTGAAGAATCTCTCTTTCCTGCTTGCTGCGCTTCCGCTTGCGGACCTTCCAGGACCAAAGCCCGCCCCAAGCGTCCAGAATTAGCCGCCCGCGATCTCACTTCGACGCCGGTAGCTTGTCCGCCAGCACATCCAGTTTCTCGATCGTCGGCGGCTTGGCGAGCAATTCGGAAGCCTTGGCCATCAAGGCCGCAGCCAATTGCCCGGTCAGATGTGCTTGCCGTCCTTGCTCATCCGGGAACGCGTCAAAGATGGCAAACGTGCTCGGCCCACTTTGAACCGCGAACCAAGCCGTCGTATTCGGCTCTTGCTGTACAACCGCCAAACCCTTCTTCAGAAACTCTGCAACCTCCCGCTCCTTACCCGGCTTGGCCTCGAGCTTCACAAACAACGCCACGTTAACCATTCCCGTTCCTCCTCTTTATCGCCCTCTTGATAGTAGGGTCCGCCTGAGCTGCCCTCGCGCGCCTCACGCAGCGCCGCGACCCCCTCCCCAGCGCTCGCCGCGCGACGATCAATTGCTCCGCGATTGTAGAACGCCGCAGCCCCGCCTTCAACCTTCGCAAACGGCACATCGACCTGATGATTCCGCATGAATCTATGACACCTTCTCTAATCCTGGCACACTTCGTGGCACTTTCGTGGCTCGCCCCCGTTCACCGCAAGGGAAATTGGAGGAGGCATCGGGAAAAAGAGTCGTGGCCAGGCTTGTGCCAGCCGTTGCGGCGCGGTCATCTGCAACCCGTCACGCGCGCGAAACGTTGTCATCCCGAGGCCCGCAGGCCGAGGGATCTGCTTTTGCTTTTGCTTCTGCTTCTGCTTTTGCCTCGACTCCCTCCGCCGCTATTGCATCAGGTTCGCAGGAATCGCCGCAGGCGCTTGATAAAACAGCCAACTCGGCTGCTTGGGAAAGACCGCCTGTATCGTCACGACGCGCACATTGCCTTCCGTAGAAATCTCCAGCTCGAGATCCTGGATCTGCGGATGCGCTCCGGCAATCGTGACCAGCCTCTTCACGCCAACGCGATAGCTCCCATCCGGACGAGCGCTTGCCGTGGATTCAAAGGCCGGCGCGGTCGCCTGAAAGCCGCGCCACCACAGCAAGTACTCGTCGAGCGCCCGCCAAAGATCGCCATACGCCGCGAAGTAGTAGTCCTCGACGGCCAGGCGTATCCCCGTGCCGTCCGGGTCCGCCACGATCTGCCCAAGTTCCCCAGCGTCGCAGGACTCCAGAAATAATTTGGCAACTCCAGTCGCTTTCTCTTTCGGGATCGAGAGCCCCAGCTCAGAAATCAAGCGATTGAACTCCTGCCGCGACACATCCGGGCCGTCCGCCGGGGCGAAATTGTAAAGATCGTAGACGCCTCGCGGGGAGCGCGCGACAGCCACAACCCAAGGCGACCCGCCGTCGGAACCTGTTCGCAGCAGCGGCTGCATTTCGTAAAAATAAATTTGCCCGACAGGCTTGTTCTCGTCGCTGTTCCAGAGCAGGTCCTCGAGATCTTGTCTGCGCCGTATCGTCAGCCGTTGATCCGAAGCGCCCGGCTGTGCGATCTGCACGGCTCGCACGGTCGCTTGCATCACCTGTTCATCAAGACTCGGGTCGGCAGGCCGGGCTAGCGCGGGCAATGAATAGCAGAACATCACGAACAGCAAAAGCGCCGGCACAGTGTGCAGTAGTCGTAGCGATCGATACGTCCCCATAATTCTCCCTGGCGCCGCCTACGAAGAATGTACGCAGCACAACACATTTCGGATTTGGGGAACGTTGCAGCGAAGACGAGCGTCCGAATCCTACCGCCGAATCACACCCTGTCAAGATGCAGTTGTTTGCACACATTGGACGCGCCGTGCGTTAGTAGATCGGAACTAGCCCGGAACGAATCCGCCAAGCGTGGCCCGCAGCTCCGGTGCGATACCTCAACTGCCCTGACGCCCACCCGCTTCAGACGTTAGTCGTGGCCCACGCCTCGAAGACGAAGTCACCCGCGCGAGCAATGTTGTCAGCCCGAAGCCCGAAGGCCGAGGGATCCGCTTTTACTCCCAGCGCAAGAAAAGGAAATCGAAGTAGCGGAGACTCCGGAGCATCCGATCGCCAGCCAGCCTCGCGCCTCCGCCCACTTAAAGAGGCGGCGTGAGAACGAGACAGCCCGCGTGAGAATCGAGGGTGTGACCCGTACGAAATGAAAGACGCCACCCGCACGAAAAAGTTGTCATCCCGAGGCCCGAAGGCCGAGGGATCTGCTTTTGCTCCACACGCAAGAAAAGAAACCGAAGCATCAGAAGCTCCGGAGAATCCGATCGCCCGGCAACCCGCCTCTCAACTCCGCGCACCTCGCCCCGTTCTCGACTAAACTAAGTTCTCGACTAAACATGCGGGGCGCATCCGTGCGTGCGGGATGCCTCAATGACCGCCTCTCTACCGATGGCCCGCGAAGCCAAAGAAGGGAAGTGCCCATGATCGGCCTGTTCTCCATCCCCAAGCTGGTGGCGCTGCTCGCCAGCGCTTGCCCAGCGCTGGCGCAACTCGCCGCCCCCAACGACGCTGGCGTCTCCATGGGACACCTGCATCTGCTCGTCCAGGATATGGACGCGGCGAAAAAATTCTGGGTGACGCTCGGCGGCGAACCCTCCGCCTTCGGGCCCTTCATCATGCTCAAATTTCCCGGCTCCGTAGTCCTGCTCAAGCAGGCCGAACCGGCCGGCCCCGCAGCCGGATCAATCATCAACCACGTCGGCTTCCAGGTGCCCAATATCAACAAAGCTTTGGACGAGTGGCGCGCCGCCGGCATCAAGACCGCGCCCGGCCCCAACCCGCAGCAGTCCTACGTGATCGCTCCCGACGAGCTTCTGCGCGTCGAAATCTCGGAAATCCCGTCGCTTTCCGTACCGATCGCGTTTCACCACGTTCATTTCTTCATCGGCGAAAATGGCCCGGGCGGCGCCAATCGCATCCCGGAAATGCAGGCCTGGTACGCCCGCATATTCGGCGCCAAGCCGGGTAAGCGAGCACACTTTGACGCCGCCGACGTTCCGGGAGCCAACCTCACTTTCTCGAAGGCCGACGGCCCCACCACCGGAACCAGCGGCCGCTCGCTCGATCACATCAGTTTCGAGATTGCCGACCTCCCGGCGTTCTGCCGCCAGCTCGAGGCCGCCGGCCAAAAGCTCGACGTCCCCTACACCGAGCGCCCCGACCTCGGCATCAACTACGCCTTCCTAACCGATCCCTGGGGCACCCGAATCGAAATCACCCAAGGCCTAAGCCGCCGATAGACGAGCCTCGTGCCCGCTGTAGCGCGGGCCGCCTTGGGGCAAAGCCGTCCGATGCCGACGCCTCGGTGTTTCATTTGCCCCGACGCGTTCGTATTGCTGTAGAGGGTGGCAACCAGGGGGCCGGGGCTTCAGCGGTTGTGTGGCAACCAGGGGGTCGGGGCTTCAGCCCCGACATAAAGCCTGCATTTTCATTGGGCCTTCAGGCCCTGAAGTGACACTGAACCTGGTTATCACACACACTCTCTGCACCTCGGGCCGCTTGAGCCTGGGACGTGGCGCAGAATTGCCGGTGAGCACAGGCACTCTGCCTGTGCGGTTTGCGGTCATGGCGGGCCCTTTCAGATGGCCAAGGGATCGATGACCGCAACGATTGGACTGAACCCACCAGTTCGGCGGAAAAGGGAAGTGGGAACCGGGGCTGCGGGAGGTAGTCGCGGCCCCGTTCCCGAGGGTTTATTGACTTGCGGCCATCCTACCAACCGCAGCGTTGCTCCCGCGTAAACGCGCCATAAGAAATCGGTAAGAACCGCTGCCCGACCGCTTGGGTAATTCCTCTAACTTGTTTTCAGAGCATTGCTTTCCGCCCTCAAGGATCGACATTTCGAGAACCTGCAACTTTTTTGATCGCGCTCGTCGCCCCGCCAGAGGGCCTTGCTAAAGCGCTGTTTCTCGAATCGCGGTACCGGCCACATTGTCCCGCTCCAGCAACCACCGGTCATTTCGACCGAAGTGGCGGCCGTCATGTTCCGCGTCCCGCTCATCGGGACGCGCCGCCACGCAGCGGAGAAATCCCTCAGCCGGTTTTCATCTGATTCGCTATGGTTTGACGTTCCTGCCGGGTGGTAGCGGGTCCCTTAACGGTGCCATCACCGC
Organism: uncultured Acidobacteriota bacterium; assembly: GCA_963818345.1. GTDB lineage: Bacteria > Acidobacteriota > Terriglobia > Acidiferrales > UBA7541 > Palsa-189. Next base: position 154,102 of record CAWFRX010000013.1, read on the forward strand.
AACCCCTCCCGAATCAGGAAAAAGCAGAATCGGGAAAGGGAAGCGAAAAAACCTTGGGTACAGCGTCACGAGGCGGAAGCCCGGGGTCTCAGGAGGGCTGGAAAGTTTTGTACCCCGGGAGAGGAAGATCGTCCTGCGGGTTCGCTTTCAGCTCGAGCGGATGCTTAGTCGCCGCTGGCTCCCGCCGCCCTGGCCTCGTCGTGATAATCCACGGGGGCGCTAATCTGGTAGGGCGCTTCTTTCCCGCAGGTATGGCAGCGAACGATCGAAACGCGGAAATTCGCTTCGGCAGCTTTTCGGCGCCGCCCCGGACGACGAGCTGAGACCGGGACCGGAATGCGCGTGCCGCAAAACAAACAAGCTACTTCGTCAGTACTTAGTTCGACAGTTTCTGCAGTCATAAAATTCCCCCTATAATCGATGAAGGCGTCTAGGATCCCTGAAGAGTGCTGAAGTATATTCCCGCGTCAGGATCGTGTCCACCTCGAATCCCGTACGCAAGCGTACCAAAAGGGTCCAGCCGCCGCTACCTATTAGATGGCCGCCAAGCGACCAGGGTACAGGCTGCTAACATTCCCATTATGAGCAACTTATAATCCGCCCCCGAAGGAAAATCCAAGCCAAACCCGCTCCCGCGAGCTCTAGTCCGGGCTTACACATTTCCACACTTCCCACAGCCATTCGACGCCAGGGTTGCCTCACCGCTGAGATCTGCCGCCCAGCACCAGACCCCGAAACGCGAAGCCCTCGCCGACCATCGCCCGGAATTGCCGAAGCCGCGCCTGCCCGATCGACAGAACGCACCTCCCCCACAAAACTGGTCCGCAGCTCCGCTGGGATGCACCAGGACCCGCAAAATGCGCCCCCGTCAGATGTGGAGACCCGAAGAGCCTGTGTAAGAACGAGAAGACCTCGCCAGCACGATGAGAAACGTCACCCGCAGGAAAATGTTGTCATCCCGAGGCCCGAAGGCCGAGGGATCTGCTTTTAGTCTCCACGCAAGAGAGGAATCGAAACATCAGAAGCTCTGGAAGGGCCGACCCGCAGTCAACTTCACAACTCGCCGCGTGTCGCCGCTAAACTAAAGCGAAGCGGCGCACGAACTAGTCGCCCGTCTGTTTATAGTTTTTCTCCCCCGCGAGGATGGCGACACGCAGGCGGTTGCCGAGAGTAGGCAGTGGGCAAGTGGCGTACGGTGTATAAGCGCACGGCGGATTGTAAGCTTTGTTGAAGTCCAGGACGACCGCGCCATTCTTTGGCGCATCGGTCACCAGGAACCGCGCCGCAGCGTCCGTCTGTTTCCCACTGGTCAGGTCGCGCAACACGATGAAGAGCGTCCCAGTGCCGGGCGTGTTTTCGCTGGCTTCGAGGCGGTACGGCTTGCCTTGCAGCGTGAACTCCACCTGGCCAATCATGATGTACGGATCGAAATCGCCCACGATGTTCTGTGTCTGCACCGTCTTGGGCGTCGCGTAGGGAAGGTAGCGCGCCGTCACGCGGTAGGACTCATCGATCGGGAACCAGTGCAAGCCGCTGAACTCCCGGCGCAGCTTGCTGTTTTTATCCTTGAGGCGAATGCCAAAGCGCGCGCCGCTGGCGTGCAGCAGCAGCGCCACGTCGCCCATCTGCAACCGCTCGTCGGGCACGTCCGCATGCAGTTCCGCCGTCTCCACCGGCTTGCCCCGCAGCGTCATCTTCGCGCCAGGGCGCGCATGCACCACCACTTTGCCGCCCTGCAACGTGAACGTCCCCGCCTGTGCAGGAATATTTTTGCCGGCCAGCACGATGTCGCCGAGCGCATCCGACCCAAAGCGGTTCTCGCCCTCGTGCAACCAGAAAAGCCCCGACACGGTCAGCCAGCCATCATCCGACCGCAGCGTCGTCTCATAATCCGCCCGCCACTTCTCCACCGACGCCCGGTAAGACGCATCCGCAGCCCCAGCGCCAGTGCCGCGCCCGCAGCCGCACCGCCGCCAGCCAGCGCGAGCATCGCGCCGCAAACCACGCCCAGCGCCAAGCCCAGCACCACGCCGCGCAAGCTCAGCGCCCTCGCCAGCCGAACACGCCCATCAACCACGTCGAGTCTCGCCTTCATACCAATCCGCCACCAAGACCCACAGTGTATCCGCGTCCTCCGCGGTATGGAAGAGGTCGTCGCACTAGGTAACGGATCAATTTGATTCCACGACATCCAGTACTGCTGGACCCCATGGGTTCTCCACAGCGACACGCCAGCCTCCATCGGAGTGCTTTCGGAGAATCGCGGAAGCAAAACCTCCGCGCGCCCACGGAGTCCCATCCTGCATCGTGCCGGACACGCTCCACCGGGAGGTCCACAACGCGAGATCCCCGGCTTCCACGACGTTTATCTTCTCCTGTCTGGCAATCGCGTTAAGACTGAAAAGATTTTCAAACACTTGGCGCAGTGCGGCTTTTCCCGTGGCGAGGCGTCCCGGCTCACAAACCATGGTCGCGCCGTCCTCGTAGAAGGCCAAGACGCCCTCCAGGTCGCGCCTGTTGAAGGCGTCATCAACCGCCTTAACCGCTTCTTGGGGTGTTTGCGTAAGCATTCCGCCTCCTCAGGTGAACGGCGGGATTTTCTCACAGGATTTGCAAACTAACGCCTACGGCGGATTTGCGGAGTCGAAGCGCCGGAAGTACAGGTGCCCATCACGGCCGCTCAGGCCAATCCGCGTCCGGCCGCGCCGGCAGAGGCTGGTCAGGGCCGAGATTGCTCACGCTGATCTCCGCAAAAATAAAGTTTTCTGGCGGCACAGGACTTCCCGAAAGCCGCCGCAGCAAAGCTAACTGCCCGGCATGCGTCATGGCGTCCGAAAAAGGACCCTGCAGCAGGACCTCCGCCGTCACACCCTTTAATTCTGATCCCGTTTCTAGATGCTTGGCCAGGTCCGCCAAAATCTCGTGAAAATGTGCGACCGCATCCTCAAACTTCGGAAACAAGGGCGGGCGATAGCTGCCGCCGAGGAGCCCCTCGGCAAATAACGTCCGCGAATATCCCAGCACGCTGTCCATGTGGCTGATCAGCTGGTGCGGCGTGCGCACCTTCGGTCCGGCCACAAAGTTCGCAAACTCCGGCGGCGCGCCGCGAACAGCTTTCTGCGTTCGATACGCCAGCGCCGCCAGAAAATGCCTGAGCATCGCTCGTTTCTCATCCATCGCTTTCTCCCGCTTCCTTTCTCTGCGCTTGCCTCGGCAACACCAGAGTCCCGCCAGGGACGGTACAAACATAGCCCAGTGCGGAAGCACTGGGAGAGCAACTCAAAGTAGCGGAAGCCCTGGAAGGGCGACACAAAGCTAACCCGCGGAAGTTCTCACGCAGACCCTTCGCGCGGCCACGGAAGACGAAGCGTAGCTCCCAACTTCCGGACCGCTCACGCAAGATATCTACCCCCACCGAGCACTATCCAGTGAACACCCGATGTTTGCGCCTGCTATCGGAACGGTAACATCTCGCCGCATGCTTTGTCCCCAATCCAGCTCTCCGAGGAGGGATCACATGTCGTTCTCGCTCCACCGCGTCTTCCAGATCCTGTTGATCGCAGCGCTCAGCGTGTGCGTTACTCTTCCGCAAAATCTGTTCGCGCAGGACCATGTCGTCTCGGCCGAGGATCTTCAAAAAGACGTTCAGGCCGCCGCCTCCGCTCGCGACCGGTATATTGCGCAGATCGATACGCTCCTGTCCTCCGCGGAGGGCCAGCAAGCTCTCGAGTCGGCTCATGCCAGCTACCAACAAGTGCAAAAGGCCGTAGCCTCGCTCGACGACGCGGAACTGGCTCGGCTCTCGGCCCGCGCGCAGCTGGCCCAAAACGATTTTGCCGCCGGCCGGATCTCCAACCGCTCCCTGATCCTCATCATACTGGCCATCGTCGTCGTCGTTTTGCTCATCGTGCTTTTGCGTTAACCTGACTCACGTGAATTCCCGAATCACGCTCGCGCTCGTTGGCGTCGCCCTTCTGTCCGTCGCCCTGATGTCCGCGGCCCTGCTGCCGGCCGCGGACATCGCAGGAAACTGGATGGACGTTCCCTACGTCGCGCAACCCAAGGACGGCTGCGGCGCCGCCGCCATCTCCATGGTCATGCAATATTGGGCCAAGCAGCCGGGAAACGCAGTGCGCCCCGAAGCCACCGCTGCCTTCGATCCAGCAACCATTCAGCATCTGCTCTTCGTTCCCGCGGAGAAGGGAATTCCCGCCACCGCGATGCGCGACTATTTCCAGCACTCCGGCTTCAGCGCCTACGCATTTCGCGGCCAGTGGGACGACCTGCACCATCATGTCTCGCTCGGGCGTCCGCTGGTCGTCAGCCTGAGGGCCAGCGGCCCGCATGGCCCCTTGCACTATGCCGTCATCGTTGGCCTCGACTGGCAGCGAAACTTCGTCTTCCTCAACGATCCCGCCCGCGGGAAAATGCTGCGTTTTTCACAGGAACGATTCCTCGCGGAGTGGAACCCGGCCGACAATTGGGCCCTTCTCGCCGTCCCCGCCGGAGCCGTTCCGGCCGCAGCCAAGTGAGGGCGTTACTGCTTTGCCTCCTGTTCCTAGCGGCGCCGCTTGCCCGAGCCTACGCGCATCCGCTCCCCGGGCCGCGTCCGCAGAACCCCGCGCCGAATCCCGCGCCCACCGACGACCGCGAAGCTAGCGTTAAGGCCTTGTATGACGTGAAGCGCTGGCAGGATGTCGTCGACGCGGTTCCCGAATCCCCCGACAATTCGCCGCAGCTTGACCTCTACCGCGGCTTGGCCTTGGCTCAGCTGAAGCGTTTGCCCGAGGCCAGGCACGCGTTCGAGGAGGGACTTAAACGCGACCCTCGCCAGCCACGCCTTCTCGAGGAACTCGCCGGCGTCGAATACAAAGATCAGGAATTCTCGCTCGCCAAAAAACATTTGTTCCGGGCCCTGGCCATCCAACCCGACGACGCCTACGCCAGCAACTTCCTGGCCTCCATCTATTTCCAGGAAAATAATCTCGAAGCCGCGCTCAAGTATTGGAACCGCGTCGGCAAGCCGCAGCTCTCGAACCTCTTCCTGCGCGGAGCCACGCGCCTCGATCCGGACCTGGTGGATCGCGCCTTTGGCTTTTCGCTCAATACCGAATGGACCTTGGATCAGTACCTGGCCGCCAAGTCGCGCCTCGAAACCCTCGCCGCCTTCGACACCATGCACTTCAGCCTGGCGGAGCAAACCGACAACAAGTTTCAGCTCACCTTCGATTCCACCGATCGCTTCAACTGGAAGGCCTCGACGTGGCCATGGCTGGCGGACTTTGCCCGCGGCCTCACCTACCAAACGGTTTACCCGGAGTTCTACAACCTCAACCACTCCGCCCTCAATTGGCTCTCCATGTACCGCTGGGACGATCAGAAGCGCCGCGTCTACTCGGAATTCAACTCGCCGCTCTGGAGAAATCCCGAGTGGCAATATCGCTTTTTCGTCGACTCGCGCAACGAGAATTGGAACCTGGCCGGCACGGTCCTTCCGTTGTCGCCGGGCGTTCCGTCTTGGCTGAATCTCGAGAGGTTTACGGCCGGCGCCGAGCTGCGTTCCATCCCCAGCGGCCGCTGGAGCTGGAGCGATGAGGTCGAACTCACCTGGCGGCATATCCGCGACGCGCAGGCAATTCCCGCCGGGGCCACCGAGTTCTTGACCGGGGGCGCCGGCCTTTCCGATACCGCACGGCTCAACCGCACCCTGCTGCGAATCCCGGAGCGGCGTTTCACGCTGGACTCGACCGCCACCGCTGAATTTGGCACCTTCTTCGATCGCCCGCTGGGACGCTACGCGCGTCTCAACGGAGATTTGCACTCCAACTGGTTTCCGCGAGCCGAAGGCGACGACTGGCAGATGCAGACCCGCCTGCGCGCAGGCCGCACCTTCGGCCTGGTACCCTTCGACGAACTCTACATGTTGGGTTTCGATCGCGACAACGATCTGTGGATGCGCGGCCACAACGGCCTGCGCGACGGCCAGAAGGGCGGCGCGCCCCTCGGTCGCAACTACACGCTGATCAATTGGGACGTCGCCAAGAACGTTTTCTCAGACTCGTATGTCGCTTTCGCACTCGGCCCATTCGTCGACATCGGAAAAATCTCCGATCCCTCCGGATATTTCGGCGATCCAGCGTGGCTCTGGGATACCGGCGTGCAAGCGAAAATTCGCGTCCTCGGCAGATTCGAGTTCATCCTAGGCTACGGCAGAAACGTCCGCACCGGCCAAAACACCTTCTACAGCGGCGTCACCGGCACCGACACCCTGCGCTAACCCGCCAAAGGCCGCCGCCCGCCCGGTGCCGCGAGCGTGGCCGCTTTTGTGCTCCACTCAAGAAATATTAGTGGTGTAGCAGGGAAGCAGACGTCCTCCGCAGAAAGCGCTGTCATCGCGAGGTCCGCAGGCCGAGGGATGTGTTTTACGCTGTAGCGCGTGGAGGAGTTTTTAGCGTTGGCGTGCGAAGCAGAAGTCCGCCGCAGAAAGCGCTGTCATCGCGAGGTCCGCAGGCCGAGGGATGTGTTTTACGCTGTAGCGCGTGGAGGAGTTTTTAGCGTTGGCGTGCGAAGCAGAAGTCCCCCGCAGAGAGCGCTGTCATCGCGAGGTCCGCAGGCCGAGGGATGTGCTTTTACGCTGTAGCGCGTGGAGGAGTTTTTAGCGTTGGCGTGCGAAGCAGAAGCCCCCGCAGAAAGTGCTGTCATCCCGAGGCCAGAAGGCCGAGGGATCTGCTTTTCGTCTCGCTTCCGTGCACTCGCGCGGCAAGCGAGAGACGGCCGTCTTCTCCTACGTCCCGGTCCTCTGTCGGCGAAAGCCCCGCCGAGGCGAACGTTCGCCGTAAACAAATCCGCGTCGCCATGCACTGGCCGTTTACGCGCGACCACCGGTCATTCCGACTGAAGATGGCGGCCTTCCTCTCCTCGTCCCGTTCCTCCGTCGAGCGAAAGTCCCCGGTTAGGGGAGCTCTCGCGGTAAACAAGTTCGCGCCGCCACGCAGCGGAGGAATCCCTTAGCCGGTTTTGACTTGCTTCAACGCGTCGCTTGACGAGTGTGCCGCGCCCCAGCAACCATCGCTCGTTCCGCGCTAGCCAAGCTTAATTCGCCGCAACCACAGCCGGCGTCTTCGCCTCTTCCTTCTCCGCCTCAGGTTTCGTCTTGGCGCGCTCGATCTCGATGTGGCCCTTGAAGTACGCGCCATCCTCGATGCTGATGCGCGACGTGGTGATGTCTCCGGTGACCTCGCCATCCTTCTTGATCTCGACGCGCTCGCGCGCCCGCAGATTGCCCGACGCGTGCCCGTAAACGACCACCTCTCGCGCGGTCACTTCCGAATGCAGCCGCGCCGAGCGCCCCACCGTGAGCCGGTGTCCGTTCAGCGAAATCGGTCCTTCCACTTTGCCTTCAATTTGTAAATCTTCCTCGCCCGTGATGTGACCCTTGATCGTGAGTGTTGCTCCCAGGCACGCCAAGTCTCGCGCGACCGGTCCGTTCGGGCGAACGCCGCTCACGCCCGGAGGCACGCTAGGCACTCGCGACTCGGTTGGCGTGGGCGCAGGCGTGTATGGAGCCGGAGGCGCAGCCGCTGAAGGCGTTTGCGCGGGTGCTTCGGGTTTGTTGCTGTTCCACATGTTTTTTCTCCTTCGTTTGACTCGAGAGGGTGCATCCGGCCCGCGGGGGACCTTTGCAAGCTCACTGTACGCTCACGCTCGCAGCAGCCGCGACGCCGAAATACACCCGCGTGTTCACATCCGCACCTGACCGGCGGTACAGGTCGGCATCCCGCCAACCCAGCGAGCACATTCGAGCCACGAAGGCCAAGGGATCTGCTTTTGCACTTTGGCGCGGCGAACAGATTTTAGCGTTCGCGTGAGCAGGTGATGTCCTCCGCAGAAAACGCGGTCATCACAAGCGCGAAGCCGCGCCCTCCAAGTAGCACAGTCGCACTCTGCCTGTGAGGCGTTTTCCGTTGCAGGGTTGCCGCTGCAAAAGCAAAACCCAGCGCGACCTGCCAACTTCACGCTCCCAGCACAAAACAGTTCGATGGAATTTACAGCGTTGCCTTACAGACTTACTTCACGCGTGTCTCAGGGCCGTACGATGCACTCACGCCGCCCGCCGCGGGATCACTCGCAAGATCGCCGCCGCCGCTCGATAGCGAACTTCCTTCTGCGGATCGTCGAGCAATGGCGAGAGGGTCGCCACATCGTTCACCGTACCGTGCGCGCCGATCGCCTCCGCCGCCGCCCCGCGAACGATCCAGCTCTTATCCTCCAGCGCATCGCGCAAGGCTTCGCGCGCGCTATCGCTCTTGTCGTCCGCAAGCAGCAACGCAGACGCCGCGCGTGCCGGAGCGGCCTTGTCTTTGGCGAGCTCAATCCCTGTCTTTAGTCCGAACCCTGCTGGCCCGAAGAAAGCCCCCGCCGTCTGTTCCGCCCCCAATTCCGCGAGCGCCGTCGGATCGTGGAGCTCTTCGTGGGCCTGCTGCATTCCTCCGCGAATCATGCTCGTGGAAACCTTGCGATCGCCCGCCACGACCTCCAGGAAAAGTTCCTCGCCGCTTTTATCCCCGATGGTCCACAGTGCCTTGGCCGCGGCAAAAGCGACCACCGCGGACGGATCGTCGAGGGCCGCCTGCAGTTTCGGTATCGAGCTGCGCGATTTCATCTTCCCGAGAGCCTCGATCGCGGCTTGCCGAACCGGCGCATCCTTGTCCTTGAGGCTGGCTTCGATCAGCGAAACCACATCCGGCCGCAATCCAATCGAGCCCAACGCCGTAATCGCTTGTGCCCGCCGGTCATAGTTTTTCTCCGCCAGCCCGCCCTTCAAGCTCTGCCACGCTTTGCGGCTGGCAGCAGCAGGGGAGAGCGCACCAGCACCCGCCGCAGCGCCAGGAGCCGCAGGAAGGGCGGAAGGCGCGGAAGGTGTAGCCGCAGCCTGCGAGCCCGGTTTCGGTTGCGCCGGCTGTGCAGGTTGTGCGGCCTGCGCCGCCGCCGAAGATTTTGCCGCTGGCTGAGGTTGTGCCGCTGGCTGCTGTTGCGACGCCTGTGCCCACCCCGTGCCGCCCCACAAGCCGCAAAACAAGATCGTGCCGCCGATCACAACCCGGCACCGCGTCCGCACCGCCGGTGAAACGTCAGGAATTCGAAGAGAAACTCGCAAAGTGTTAGCTCCGCTGAAATGTCACCCCAATTAGACCAAAAGGTGCCCGCACCAATCTGTGCAAAATGCCACAGATTCAAAATCGATACGACAGCCGGATTTTAGCGGAAACCCGACGGCCTGATGAAAAGATGGTCCGATTCAATAATAGCGGTGCGGTTTGAGGGTTCCATCGCCTTAAGCTCGATTCTGCTGCCCACTCCAGTTACCTCGACTTAACCCTTTCCCATTATTCTGCCTGTCCTCGGCAAGCTTAGTCGGCAGCAGGTATAACAGAAAATCTAGACAGTGATTGCGGAGGCACTATCCCGATACGTTTATGCGGAATCCACTTATTATTACGAAGCTCTAAGGAGTGAGCGGGAGGATTTCGAGGTGTTTCCCCGTGCCGCAACTTCCTGGCGGCTGAGTGGAGACCACCCCTTTAAAATAGGTGTCGGGATCCCATCCCGGATAGTACGTTGAATCCACAGTGAACCATTTGGTTTGATCGTAGCCGCCCGGATGGGCCGCGCGGTCGCGAAGCGAAGCGATGAGTTGGCGTTTCAATTTATCCATTTTTCCGCCCGGAGGGGGATTTCTCCATTCCGTGGTGAGGTCATCGGAGAGGCAGATGTTCTGTTTCACTGCCGCCTGAGCCTGCGCTTTCGCTTGCACAGCGTCTGATGCCCGTATTTCCTCGCTTTGCTTGCGGTCTTCGGCGGCTGCGGCTGCTGCTGCGGCCGCTGCCGCTCTTAGTATCGCCCCCAAATCTGGTCCCGCGTCGCCGCCCGAAGGGTTCGGGGAACTGCCTACCGATGCGTGCAGATTCCCGTCCCTATCTTTTGCTCCGGGTGCCACGTCGAGAACATAGTCAGCGTCCTGACAACCATTAAACTGGCCGAGGCAAGCCCCTGTGACCGGCTGGAAGTAAAGTGCTGCGGCGAAGGAGAAAAATGGCCCGTCGTTGCCAACGTCGCCGGCTCCGCCGGGATGGAAAGCCGCGCAATTCGTTTCCGCGGGATCCTGGGTATGGTAGAACGCGGGGTCATTGATGTTGTAGAACACCCTGTTGTTACTGACACAGAATTTTTTATCGGACTTCGTCAAAATCTTGGCGATGAAGACTCTTCCGAAATCGGGCACGCTGTCAACCGTTCCCGCCACGAACCGGCCCTGCGCGTCCCGAAAGCCAAACCCAATATAGGCTTCCTGGGCCACGTGGAAATTGCCCGTTTGAGAATCTGCGTAGACCTGTTCGCAGCTTCCGGGTTGGATGACGATCCAGCCGTCAACATGCACATTGTGGGTAAATAAAATCAGCGAAGGTTCAACGACGACCACACTGACAGGAACAGTCCCTTTATCGCAGACGTGTATCAACGCGCGAGTGTATCTCGCTTGTGCTTGCAGGCTTGGAACAGCGCTCAACCCGATCAACAAAAACAGCAGGTGGAGTCCTGAACTTGTCCGGGGGCTTATGCATTTCACCAGGCCCATAGGAACCTCTTCAGTGGCTGTTAACGGACCCGATCCCGAAATCCCGCATTCCGGTAATGCCCACCAATGTCACGACAGGGAACTCAGCCTGGAGGAAGCCCGCTGCGATGGCACCTTTCCTCCACTCAATCGCAGGGCTTCCTCTTCTCCCGACCCCGCGCCAACTACTTCGTCGGCCGCGCGTGTTCCAAATCGCCGCCCGCCAAATTCCGGACGCCGCGGTTAAACTCCTGCTCTTCGGAAGACACGCAAAACTCTTGATCGAGTATGGTCAGCCCCTTCGGCAAATCCAGCCGAAACATCTGTTTGTTGCCAACCCACGGCTGCGTGTACGTCTTGGGGTCGTCGATGGTCATCACCAACGAGAACGTCGTGGCATCCGGATGGGTATAGACCTCGTGCACCTTCATCTGATCGCTATGCGGCCACCCATTGCCGTCGAGCCATGACCTCTCATCAAAGTTCTTCGAGTCCACCACCAGCGTGTCTCCGTCCCAGTGACCCACGGCCCATCCGTCCCATCGAGGATCGGCGTCATCGGGAATGGTTCGGCCATCGATCCAGATCGGGCGGTAGCCGACCGCGTAGCCAGCCCCACTCATGATCTCGAATATCTTGTCGGGTGTCTGAACCATTTCCACTTCCGACCTCTCGAGGTCGCGCGGGTAACCCAGCGGATCGCAATTTCCCACCGGATCGTTTCCTTGCGCCGGAATGGTCCGCCGCGATACCCAAGCCGTCTCCAGCGAAGGTTTATTCGCGCTGAATGCCGCCAGGCCCCACATCGTCAACGGAGGAGGCATCGCGCCGCCCATCAGTTGACTGCCGTGCGCATCGCCAACGCCCGGAAGCTTGGGCAGATCAGCCGGCCGGCTCGCGTGCAGCCAGATTCCCGAGAGATCGTGCGGATCGTACTTGAGCGTGGCTTTCTGTGCATCCCCCGCTTTCGTCTTCTCCGGCGATTTGACGCCGCCGTAATAAACTTGTGCGCCCGCGGGCAAGGAAAACAGGATCGCCCCCGCCACGAAAATCGACTGAATGGTTCTGCTATACATTGAAAATCCTCCGTGAACCAACCACCCTCAGTGAACCAGCGAACCTCCGTAAACCGTTCCCTCGCGAGGCCTCACTGGCTGCAAAGCCCACCCACAAAGCCCGCCAACCCGCGCGGCCACTTTCTAGCCCACAAATGTCTAAGAAATCGCCCTCCCGGTCAAGTTTTCTTTCAGGTCCCGGTCCAGTCATCGGGCTCGGGCGTACCCGACAGTGCCGCACGTCACCGGACGCATTTCAGCCGCAACGCAATCCGACCAGGTTTTGATTTCGCGTTCCCCATCCTTGCGATTTCTGCAAGGGTGGGTTGTTGCCGTTTCAGCCGACCCATCCGGGCACGCCCATTTGGGGAATCGCAGACCTTCCCGCTCGAAGCGAATGATACTAGCCCTTACCGATATCCCTGGAATCAACGCAACAAGCGGGATGGCCGTGCGTGACGCGTCTGGCCCCCACCGATGCGCTCAGATAGCCGACGACAAACGACAAAGGGAGGATCAAATGCGCAAACTAATCGGAACATTACTTCTGCTCGCAGCCATGACCGCCGCCATCTTCGCGTGGCAGACCCATTGGACGCTGGTGATTCCTAAGGTCCTCACCTACCCGACGACGACGGTGACATTTTCGTCCAACCCCGTGCTCGCTCGATTCTCGACCCGGGCAGCCCGCGGCATTCAAGTGAAGTTCGATAATCCAGCCTGGGCCGCTTCGGTTTCGTCCGCGGTTTGGGTCACCAAAGCCGGCGGGACCAAGTTCCAATTCACCTGTGACGCGTCCTCCACGTCTTGTATGCAAGCGACCAAGGGCTCAGGCACCTACGCCTACGCCCTTTCTCCCTCGACACTAGAAGCCCCCAACGCAAACGGCCGATATTCGCGCACCTGGGATGTGACGCCTCCCGGCGACCTTGCTTTGGACACAGTGATCGGCGTCCCAGAGGTCGACCCAGCAACAGGCATGGCTGCGCTAGCCTTCCTGGCCGGAGCCATCTTCGTAATCCGAGGCGCGCGTAAAAAATAGCCTCGATCACGCGCGGCCAACTCGACGGATCGGTTTTTGCCTTGGGCGCCCCATCCTTGCGCTTTCCGCAAGGGTGGGGTTTTTGCATTTCGTAGCGTCCCCGTGAGAAGGAAATGTCATCTGCAGAAAACGCTGTCACCCCGAGGCCCGCAGGCCGAGGGATCTGCTTTTGGTCTAGACTCACGCGATGACACCTTTTCGTGCAGCCGTTTTTTCATTCTGATACGGATTCGTGATCGCGGATTTCAAGGCTGGGAGCACGTTTGTCGTGCACTTCAGTAATTTGGGCTTCGCGCTCCACGCTAAAACGCTGTCATTGCGAGGCCCGCAGGCCGAGGGATCTGCTTTTCGTCTAGACTCACGCGATGACATCTTTTCGTGCAGCCGCTTTTTTCATTCTGATACGGATTCGTGATCGGGGTTTCAAGGCTGGGAGCACGTTTGTCGTGCACTTCAGTAATTTGGGCTTCGCGCTCCACGCTAAAACGCTGTCATTGCGAGGCCCGCAGGCCGAGGGATCTGCTTTTGGTCTAGACTCACGCGATGACACTTTTTCGTGCAGCCGTTTTTTCATTCTGATACGGATTCGTGATCGTGGGTTTCAAGGCTGGGAGCACGTTTGTCGTGCACTTCAGTAATTTGGGCTTCGCGCTCCACGCTAAAACGCTGTCATCCCGAGGCCCGCAGGCCGAGGGATCTGCTTTTCGACTCGACACGGAGACTTTCCACACTGAGGCTAATGGCTATTCTCTTCGAGCTTGCTGACGCGGTCCTGCAGCGCCTCTAGATCGACCTCCATAGCGCGTATATCAGCGGAATGGCTGCGGATGCGAACCATCGTGGGCCCGGACCAACCGTGAAAGGCAGTGAGCAGCTTGGTTTCGGTCTTCTCGAGTTGCTCGGAAAGTTGCTCGGAAATCCACTGCTTATCTTCAGGGGTGAGCGTCATCGCTTTCTCCTGCCCAGCTTCGTGTGAGGCGGGGAACCCCGCTGGAAATTGCCAATATAGCACGAACTTTACAGCAATTTGCGAATTTGGACAGCTGGATCATGACTCCTCAGCACTTCCCGTGGAGCACAATCGGCACGCGTGCTCCGCCCAGTCCCGCTAGTGCCCACTCGCCGGCTCGTTACATCCGCTGGAACAGCAAGTGCACGATGCGCGAGACGCAAGCCCAAACCGAAAAATTCCGGCATACTATGTTGGAAACGCGGCGATCGTGACGGAAAACCCCGCGTCCGACCGTCGCCTTTGACTGGGAGGATTTCATGAACAAGCGCTTCACGATGCTCGTACTGGTCGCCGCCGTCCTGGCGCTCGCAGCTCCGCTCTTAGCGCATCACGGAACCTCGGTCTACGATACGAAAAACCCAGTCACCGTCAGCGGAACCGTGACCGAATACAGGTTCGTGAATCCCCACGTCATACTTTTTTGGGACACCAAGGACGCCAAGGGCACCGTCCAGCAGTGGTCCGCTGAAATCGGCGCCCCCAACAATTTAGAAAGAAGTGTCGGCTGGACCAGCAAGACGATCAAGATCGGCGATCAGGTCACCGTGACCGGAAGTCCATCCAAGACCGGCACGTTCACCATGATCTCGACTCCCGAAAAAATCCTGGTGAACGGCAAAAAGATACTCCCCACCGACGGCATCGGCGGGCGCGCGGGACGCGACAGCGAACAATCTCAATGACCGTACGAAAGGGAAGAAGAGCCTTCGAGCCAGCCATCATGGCAGGCAAATTTAAACGGCGCGAGACACTCAACGAGGAGGCTTCAACATGCGAAGGCCGTTAGCAGCTTCGATTCCCAGCGTAATGGCGGCGCTCGCCTTTTCGTTCGTTCTACTCGCCCAGTCACCGAATCCGTCTGCAAATTCCTCAACAAATCCGTCCACGAAAAAAGCCGACGCGCCGAAGTCTTCGTCATCCGCTTCCTCACCCAACCTCTCCGGTCTGTGGTCGCCCGTCGGCGATGTTACCTTCGACCCCTCCGACCCCGGTGGCGCGAAGGCCGCGGACCTCGCGAAATATCCCATGACGCCTTGGGGACTCGAGCGGTTCAAGGCCAACAAGCCCGCCCATGGACAGGACCAAGTTTCAAACTCGAATGACCCGATCAACAAGTGTGTTCCGCCCGGCGTGCCACGCGTGTACGTGATGCCGTCTCCGCTCGAGATCGTTCAAACCGCCGACCGCCTGGTCATGCTTTTCGAATACAACTCCCTGTTTCGCATCATCTACCTCGACGGCCGAGAGCCACCCAAGGACGCCGATCCCACCTACATGGGCTGGTCGAACGGTCATTGGGAAGCCGACACGCTCGTGGTCGACGCCACGGGATTCAATGGCAAGGGCTGGCTCGATCGCGTAGGCCATCCCTATTCCGAAGACCTGCAACTTCACGAACGTTTCCGGCGCACGAACCCGCAGACCCTGCAACTCGACATCACCTTCCATGACCCCAAGGCCTACACCCGCGACTGGACAGGCCAAAAACTTTTCAAGCTGCACCCCGAATGGCACCTCGGCGAGTACTTCTGCGAGGATCAATACCTGTTCGACGAATACCAACAAAAGGCAGGCTTCGGTTCCTTCCTTCCCACAAAGTAAGACGGCCGCTGGGTGGAATACACAGACGAAGCGCCTCCCCCGTGCCGTGTACTAGAAGGGCACCGCGTTAGTCACCACTTATATAATCTGGTACCGCCGTACCGTTGTCAGTTGCGACCGACTACCTTAGCCTGGAATCAGCACGAACCCTCCCGGAATCGCGCCCCGAACTCGATTGGTTAGCGGTCCGCGGATGACGACACGATGCGTGCCCATCGAGGAGCAGCCAGTGGCCGATGGACCGATAGCCCCGACATTAAATAGCAAGTACGCCAAGTAAGGCGCCGCAAGCTTCCAGTTTGGACGCCTCGCTATCCCCATTTCTGACGCAACTGATGGCAGGCGTAAGCGAACAGATCGAGGTGATGGCCGCCGAAGCCACCGCCGCTGTTATCGCCAAGGAAAAAGCCCGGATTCTGGCCGAGTTTCACGCGCATCTTCAGGATGAGGCCACCAAAACTCTGGAGCGCGTGATCGCAGCGTCCAAAGAGGAATTGGCTTCTCAGGCGCTGAAGGAACTGAACGAAAAACACGAAGCAGCAGCGCAATCCATCCAGTCCCGCTGGATGCAAGAGTTGGAAAAGAACGTGGCGAGCGTCACCGCCCAACTGCAGCAAAGCATGGACTCGTCTCGTCGCGAAACCCTCGCGCAACTTCGCACACAGGCAACGCCGGTGCTCGCGGAAACGCAAGCCGCCCTGCAAAAGCTGGCCGACGTCCAAGACAAACTCAGAGTAAATCTCGCCGCGATGTGCCAGCAATATGAAGATTTCTTGCAGCAAGGCTTCGCCAAGTCCGTGACCCAGATGGAAGCAAGGCTAGCCGAGTTCGACAAACAATTTGAGACCACAGTAGCCACCCGCGTTGCGGCCGCTCAATCCACCGCCGTCGCGCTCGGGGAGCAATTAGAGCTTCTCGCGGCCTCAGCCGCAGAACAGGCCACCAACGCCTTAAAAGAGCGAACCGCGCAAATTTCTCGCCAGAGCTTGACCCAACTCGAAACTTCCACGCGCAAACATCTCGAAAGCATCAGCGAATCAATCGCCGAAATCGCCAAGAAGACCGTAGTCCGATCCTAAGCAGCACAGCTCCGCAGAGTCTCCTCGCCTCCAAAGCGCCGGTCAAATCGCCGCCAGCCTGTTGCCGATGCCCCTTTTTCTTTAGAGTTAGCTGAAAGAAAGAGGGTGTCCAGATTTAGAAGTCACCACGGGCGTGCTCAGCTGCAAGTCCCTTCGGTCACGCCAGATTCGCCAGAGCTCTAAGCTCGCGGCCACCGAAAACGCCCCGAGGAATCCCGCGCCAAACCAAGAAAGGTGGAACGTTCTGTGCCGCGCCGCTATATCGATGATGGTACTCGCAGCGGAAATCCCAAAAGCAAACCCTAGGGACCGACCTAACGGAACCTTCCAAGCCTCACGACCAGGGAGCGCAGCAATCACTCGCGCGATAAGGTAGCTCCCAGCAACGCAAACGAGAACATAC
Source organism: uncultured Acidobacteriota bacterium (assembly GCA_963818345.1). Classification (GTDB taxonomy): domain Bacteria; phylum Acidobacteriota; class Terriglobia; order Acidiferrales; family UBA7541; genus Palsa-189. The sequence goes on from CAWFRX010000013.1 coordinate 170,910, forward strand.
GCGGAGCCCCATGCGATGTCCAACCCCAGGACCCGCCACACAGTTCCGGGCCTCGCGATAAGCAACTGCACGAGCAGGACCGGCATAGCCATGAGCAGGAGCGCGATGACCATGCCCGCGGCAACCTCCGGCGTCGGAAGCGTCAGATTCCAGGCTCTCGTCTTCATACTTGTCCGGCGTCCTGAGCAGCCGAATCATACCGCGCCCAGCGCGCGCAAAAAAATGTGGGCTCCGTGAGGAGCCCACATTTTAGCCAACTTGCCTCGCAACCAATCGATACTGCGCGCAGCGCAGCTGCAACAACTCCTACTGCAGTTGTGCAGGAGCCGGCTGCGTGAATTCCTTCGCGTCGACCGGTGCGTTTGCTTGCACGTCTTTGAGCGTCACCACGTCCTGGCCGTCGGTCCAGCTGACCGTCCACTTGAACGGGATCTTCACTCCGTTGACGTCCTTGTAATCCGCGTAATCCAGCTGAATCGGGTTGGTGCCGACAATGGTGTTCTGGTAGCGCACCATCCGCACCAGCAAACCCGACTTGGCGTCGAAGAATAGCTTCACCGTGGACCTGCTCGGCGTGGCGCCTTGCAGCACGGTGACATTCTCATCGTCGATTTGTGTCGCGCCCACCTTCCAGTTCGCGGAAATGGACTTGAGCTGCGACGGGAACAACGCCGTCGCGTCGAGCCGGGCGCCTTCGAGTTCGCCGCCCGTTAGCGGCAGCAGCCCGATCGGCTTATCCGGTGACGAGATCCACGCATTCTTTCCGTCGTAAACGTGCCGGCCTTCGCCCATGCGGAAGTGCACCACCCACGTGCGCATGTTCGGAGCCTTGGCGTAAACGTCGTAGGGGCTCTCTTCGTGCTCGGTATCGTATCCCGCGTACGTTCCCTTGCCGACAAAACTGGTCAGTGCGCCGGCCTTCGCGCCGCCCACCGCCTGCATGTACTTGGCGAACACCTGATCGGCGGTCATCGGGCTGGTGCTGTCGCGCACCACGTACTCGTTGGGATCGTCCGGAGGAGGCGGGCTGTACTGCTCGGCCAAGCTCGGAATCACCGTCGGCTGCTGCCCGCCGCGATGGCAGGTCCAGCAGGTGACGAAGCGCGAGCCGCCGAAGTTCGCCGCATTAATCGTGTTGACCATCCGCATCATCTTGCGCGCCGTGACCTTCAGTTGCGTATCGTCCGCATACCTCGGCCAAGACCCGCCGCTTTCCTGCACGTGACAATCGATGCAGTTCAAGCTGAGCGACGCCGCAAAGAATCCCATCGTGTCCATGAACTCATCCACGGGAATATCCTTGAGCACCTGCACGTTCTTGAAATATACGCCGGCCATAATGGGCTTTCCTGCTGCCACCGCGGCCGCCGTCGCTCCCGTTCCCGCCGGCTTTGCAGCAGGCTTTGCCGCTGGCTTTGCTGCTGGCGTCGTTGGTTTTGCCGCCGGTGTCGTTTGTCCGCCGGCGATTCCCAGACTCGCCAGGCAAACCACGACTACCGCGATGGCGCCGACGACTGCATGCCTCCGTCCGAACCTCATGTAGCCTCCGTTCGTTTTCCTAACTCTGTCCTGACTCTGTCTCGACTATTTCCCGACCATGCTTGCGCACACCTGACGATGTTTGCGCACCGCTGACGATGCCTGCTCACAGCCCACAGCCCACAGCCACAGCTCACACACAACTCACAGCGAACACCATGCTCACAGCCCAGAGAATGTAGCGTACACAAGAAGAGCGTCGATCCGATTTGAGAGCGGACTAGGCTGCTCCGGCTTTGTAGCCGCCGGCCTCTTTAGCCTGGATGTGCTTCCTGCCCTCCGTCCGCCCAAAGATATACTGGCAACCCAGTACAGTCAATCCTTTACCTCACCCCGGTTGCAGGAGAATGCTGCGGGCTGCTCGTCGCCTCCGCACTCGACCGACGGCGTTCGCATGCCGCCGGCCCACCTCCGTGGCAATTGCCGCCTCTGCCCGATGCCGCCCGGGTTAGCGCCTCTGTTCGACGCCCCCTCGCTCCCGATGTCATCCCGAACCCGGTCGCCCGCTTTCGGCGAACGCCGGTGAGGGATCTGCTTTTTCCTTGCCTTTCCCCATCGCCCGCTGCGGATGCTCTGTTTCACCGCGGCCGCAGCGACCGAACAGCCCCGTCTCGGCCCAATCCGCCGCGCCTAATGGCGCGGCCTCATGCGCAACGCCTGTATCGCCGCCAGCAACACCGTGCGGCGCGCACCGAGCCGCACTCCCCCGAAACCACACGCCAGTGCCAGCGCCTAGCTGCGCTAGCCGCCCCCACCAGCGCCATACGTTCGCTTGGTTTGGGATGACATCGGGAGCGGCAGTTCGTGGGGGTCGCTTTGTCTTCAGCGGGGTGTCGGCACGGTAGTAGAATCCGCTGTGGCTGTCATCCCGAACCCGGTCGCCCTGCGGACGGCGGTGAGGGATCTGCTTTTCGTGCGATCGGCGGGACATGAACAGGACCTACTACGTCTACATCCTAGCCAGCCGCTCGCGGAATTTATATACCGGCGTCACGAATAACCTCGGACGGCGCATGACTGAACATCGCGACGGCTCTGTTCCAGGATTCACCACGCGGTATGGGATTTTCCGGTTGGTTCACTTCGAAACATTCGGCGACATTCGCGCGGCGATTGCGCGGGAGAAAGAATTAAGGGATGGCGTCGCGAAAAGAAAGTCCGGCTCATCAAGCGTGGGAATCCTACCTGGGAGGATCTCGCCGTAGGGCTTGAGATCGCGGAAAAGCAGATCCCTCACCGCCAAACAAAAAGGCGGGCGACCGGGTTCGGGATGACAGCAGGAGCGGAGAATCTCTCTGCCGCTCTTCGAGCCACCCTCGCCGACCCAACCGGCCGCCACCCCCAGTTGTCATCCCGAGGCCCGCAGGCCGAGGGATCTGCTTTTTCCCTGCCTTTCCCCATCGCCCGCCGCGGATGCTAACAATGTCGCCAACAAGCAACCCCACCGTCATTCAAGCGCCTGAGACTTTTTGATTGTGTTAGTCGCCCTCGCATTGCTTGTGTAAGTCACCCTCGCCCCGACTTAACCGAACCCGCCGCCACACCCCCAGTTGTCATCCCGAACCCGGCCGCCCTGCGGACGGCGGTGAGGGATCTGCTTTTTCCTCGTCTTTCCCCATCGCCCGCCGCAGATGCTAACAACGTCGCCAACAAGCAACCCGCCGTCATTCCCAGCGCGAGTGACGTTTTGATTGCGTTAGTCGCCCTCGCCTTGCTTGTGTAAGTCACCCTCGCCCCGACCGAACCCGCCGCCACACCCCCAGTTGTCATCCCGAACCCGGCCGCCCTGCGGACGGCGGTGAGGGATCTGCTTTTTCCTCGCCTTTCCCGTCGCCCGCCGCGGATGCTAACAATGCCGCCAATAAGCAACCCACAGCCATTCCGAGCGCCTGAGATTTTATGCTTGTGTAAGTCACCCTCGCCCAAGACAACCCGCCGCTACGCCCCCAGTTGTCATCCCGAGGCCAGCAGGCCGAGGGATCGAACGTTTGGCCACCGGCCTATGTTATGATCCCCGTCGAACGTATCAGCTTGGTTAAATCGCCCACGGCACACCTTTCACATGGCGACTCTCCAGCAGCAGATTGCCCAAAGCTTCCTTGCCAAGCTCGCTGAATCTAAGGCCGTGGATGCAGAGAAAATCGACGAGATCCGAAAGCTACTTTCCAAGAGCAACAAGCCAAAACCCGATGACTTCGTTAAAATATTCACGCTTTCCGCCGGCGGCGACATCAAGTGATTACCCTCGAAGGCGTCCATATCGAGGAAGTGAGAGGAATTCGCAAGCTCGATATCAGCTTTCAGAACAGCACTTTCGTTATATCAGGCCCGAATGGCTCAGGTAAGAGCGGCGTAATTGATGCCATCGAATTCGCGCTGACCGGACAAATCGGGCGGCTGGCTGGACAAGGAACTAAGGGTCTCTCCATCGCCGAGCACGCTCCCCACGTTGACAAAGTTAGGTATCCCGACGTCTCGTTCGTTCAGCTCCGCGTTTTCATTCCAGAGATCGGAAAATCGGCGACTATAACGCGGAGGGTATCGTCTCCCAGCAAAGTCACGATCACACCAGCGGACGACGGCATAAAGACCGCTCTTGCGGAGATCGCCGACCATCCCGAAATTACGCTCTCGCGTCGCGAAATCCTCCGTTTCATTCTGGTTGAACCGGCCCGGCGCTCTGAAGAAATTCAAACGATACTGAAGCTCGAAGAGATTGGAGAGACCCGGAGCGCGTTGAACACAGCTCAGACTAAGCTTCAGGCCGCGAGCGCTAACGCTACAGCTACGGCGCAATCCAGCCGCAGCACTCTGCAGCTCCATCTTCAGATTGCCGCGCTGAACGCTTCGGACTTGCTCGACGCCATAAACCCACGGCGTAAAACTCTCGAACTCGTGGAGATCAGCGAACTTTCCAACGACACAAAGCTCGACGTGGGCCTTTCGGCGGCTCAGAGCGTGGCCGAATTCAACAAGAGGTCGGCGCTCAGGGACCTAACTGCCCTCTCCGAGGCGGCAATGGGCTTCCCAAAGCTTGCAAAACCCCAATCAGAAGCAATCCTTAAAAACCTCGCGAAACTCGAAGACGATCCCACGCTTCTCGCAGCCTTAAAACGACGCGCGTTCGTCGAAAGGGGGCTTGAGCTCATAGATGGAGATGCCTGTCCCCTCTGTGACACGTCGTGGGAGAACGAACAGCACCTTCGCAATCACCTAAAGGAGAAATTGGCAAAATCCGAGGAGGCGCGAAAGATTCAACAGGCATTACTCGACGATGGCGCAAAGGTCTCCCAGGAAATTATCCGACTGACGGGCCTTCTCAGCCCGGTACAGAAGTTAGCTGAGACCCAAAGGGAGGCCGACTTTTCCTCGCTGTTGATTTCCTGGAAAGCCAGCCTTGAAACTCTCAAAATAAAAGTCTCGACCGTGGACGGACTCGCAAGTGTAAAGGAGCGGTTTGCGACTGGATGGTTGGAAATACCAGCCACATTTGCAACGGGCTAGAGAGTCTCATAGATAAAACAAATAAGAAGCCCGATCAGAGTGCGATGCTAGACGCGCAAACCTTCCTAACGACCGCGCAACTCCGACTCGGCGACTACAGAGAAGCAATGAGACGGAGCAAAGCGGCAGAGATCGCGTGGAAGTGTGCCAAGACAGCATACGACACGTATTGCTCCGTGCTAGAACACGAGTTGAATGCCCTCTACGACACAGTTCAGGAAGATTTCAGCGCATTTTATCGCGCGATCAACCAGGATGACGAAGGGGAGTTCAGGGCGAAGTTCACCCCGAGCGCGGGCAAATTGGATTTTAAGGTCAACTTCTACGACCGAGGGCTGTTTCCGCCCGGAGCATACCACAGCGAGGGCCATCAGGACGGTATGGGCGTCTGCCTTTATCTCGCGCTTATGAGACGCCTCTTCGGTACTCGGTTTCGACTTGCGTTGCTGGACGATGTCGTCATGTCGGTGGATTCGGGCCATCGCTATCAGTTCTGCAAATTGTTAAAGACATATTTTCCAGAGACCCAGTTCATTATTACCACACACGACCGCCTGTGGGCCGAACAGCTTAAGTCAGCTGGCCTTGTTACAGCTAAAACGTCTCTTGCTTTCCATGGCTGGACTATCGACACCGGCCCCTTAGTCGAGTCAAATGAGGAAATTTGGGATGAGATTGCTTCCGCTCTCGAAAAGGGGAAAGTTGAAGTGGCCGCTGCCGCATTGCGCCGCCATCTTGAATACGTGTCGAGGCTTTTGGCCGATCAACTTGGTGCCAATGTTCCATTCCGCGCCGATGGGAACTTCGAACTTGGCGATCTACTCCCTCCTGTGGTGGCGCGCATGAAGGAGTTATATGGGAAGGCGGCCCTTGCGGCACAATCTTGGCACAAGGACGAAGACAAGCAAATTGTAAGTGCAGCCAAAGAGTCACTGTCCGGAGCCGCAAGGGAGTCGAACGTCGAGCAGTGGGCGGTTAACAGAGCCGTTCATTACAACGAGTGGGCGAATTTTGGAAGGAGGGATTTCGAGCCTGTCGTAACGGCATTTAGAGCGCTTCTGGGATGCTTCCGGTGCCTAACGTGTGATTCATGGGTTCACGTCACGCCCCGCGTAAATGCCGAATCGTTGCGGTGTGGCTGCAATGGTATTCATTTCAATCTGAAAGCGAAGCCAAAGTAGGTCGCTAGCCATAGAATGTTCCCTTGGCCCCCGCCTAAATAACTCTCAAATCTTTGCTAGTCACCAAAAAGGAACCCTCCCTGCCCATTCGAACGCACTCCCACCCCGCCCGATCCCATTCGAATGCTTCAGCATCTCCGGTCCTCCACGCGAGTATCCCGCACGACCTCCCCGCAAATCTTCCCATACCGATGAACGCCACACCCATTCGAACGCGTCGCACCCGGCGGCCGTTCGAAACACCCTCCCGTTTCGAATACCTACTAAGTTATGTATTTACATTTAGTAATAACTCTGCTAAAATGTCTCATCTTTTTCGGCCCATCTCGACTTCACTTGTGAGGTTCTATGAACGATATCGCTGACTGCGTCTCCATCGAACCATCCCCTGCCGCCCCGCTCGATCTCCAGCGCTGCCAATTCTCCTTCGCCGACGGACGCCGCTGCCGCTCGCCGCGCGGCGAAGCTCATCCCACGCTCTGCGTTTCTCATGCCCGGTCGCAGGCCAGGGCCGACCAAACCACGAATCTTGCCGACGAACTCGCTCCGATTTCCGGCGCGTTCAATACCGCCACCGACGTCAACCTCGTCCTCGGCAATCTCTTCTCCCAGCTCGCGCAGAACCGCATTTCCCGCCCTAACGCCGTCGCCCTCGGCTATCTCGCCCAGCTCCTCCTGCAAACTCTCCCGGCCGTCCGCGAAGAGCTTACCCAATGCCTCGGCGACGAAGCCTGGGACAATACGCTCGACTCCGTCTACTGCGAAGACGAAACCGAAGAGGAGACCGAGAAGCCGAATACCGAATCGGAAGCCCAGGCCGAAGGCCAAGCGGAAGCCCAGCCCGAAGTCCAAACCAAAGAAATCCCGAAAGCGCCCATCAACGCCGCCGCTCCCACGCTAATCGAACCCGTGCCGCTGCCCGCGCTCGTCGTCGCCGATCCCGCCCACACCGAAGCTCGCCCACATCGAACCCGCATCCGACCAAATAGAAGCCCCGTACCGACCGCCCTCGTCGAAATGGTGCCCGAACCGCAACGAACGGAACCAAACTACGACCCTGCCATTAGCCTCCGAAGCCCGAGCCCTACAACTACTGGAAGGAACTCGAGCGAAATGAACACTTACGCAAACCGCGCCACTAACCCGTGCAGAATGCGCACTTCCAAAATCATTGGACTTAAAATCTCGTGCAGTGAACACTTACAAAAAAAGTGGGGGGAGGGAGGCCTATTCCAGCCCGATCAACCTGTCGAGCCCAATCCATCCCTCGCGCCCAATCCGTTCGTTGCGAATGGCGCCGATCCGTGTACAATCTCCGTCGGTCATCGGCAAGCCGCACCAAGAAGCGAAACTGACCTCGCTCTCTGGCCGCTTCGCCTTCAGGGAGGCCGCTTATGCGCACTCGAAACATTCTGTTCGCCGCTACGTTGCTTTGCGCCGCCGCTGTCGCCGCCTTCGCGCAGAAGGCTCCGACCAAAGCGCACGCCTACATCGCCGATCCGCAAGGCAAGAGAGTCGCCGTGGCCGCGCTGACCGAGATCAAGGGTGGCGGCGTGCGCATCGTGGTGACCGCTATGGGTCTCCCGCCCGGAATGCACGGCATCCACATCCACACGGTAGGGAAGTGCGAAGGGCCGGCGTTCGCTTCGGCCGGCGGCCACTTTAATCCCACGATGAAGATGCACGGCAAAGACAATCCCATGGGCCCGCACGCCGGCGACCTCGACAACATCACCGTCGACGAAAAAGGCAAAGGCAAAGCCACGCTGACCGCGTCGGGCGTGACCCTCGGCAGCGGTGACAACTCGCTGTTCCACGATGGCGGCACCGCCCTGGTCATCCACGCCACCGCCGACGATTACAAGACCGACCCCGCGGGCAATTCCGGCGCGCGCATCGCCTGCGGCGTCATCATGCAGTAGTTCGCGGCGGGTCAGCTTTGTGTCGCCCCTCCAGGGCTTTGCGCGTTTAGGATGCGATTTCCCAGCGCTTCCGCGCTGGGCTATGTTGTGCCGTCCCTCCGGGACTCGGCGGAGCGGAGGTTCGCGGACGCGAGCACGTCAGCCGCGCGGTGGACCGCCGGCGCGTCGCGTCCAAAATTCAGTACCCCCGCGCCCTGCTCCAGCATCTACTCTAGAACCGATAGGAAAAGTCCAAGGAGGACTCATGTACGTGATCACCGGCGCGACTGGACACACAGGAAGCGAAGTTGCCAATAAGCTGCTCGAAGACGGTCAGCAGGTGCGCGTGGTGGGCCGCGACGCCAAGCGGCTCGAGCCCTTCGTGCAGAATGGCGCGGAAGCCTTCGTCGCGGACGTGACCGACGTGATCGCGCTCAGCAAAGCATTCTCGGAAGCCGAAGCGGTGTACCTGATGATCCCGCCGAACATCGGCGCTCCCGACGTCCTCGCGCACTCGCAGCGAATCGGCGACGCCGCAGCCGCGGCCATCCAGAGGAGCGGGGTGAAATACGCTGTGGTGCTGAGCAGCATCGGCGCGGACAAGCCGGATAAAACTGGCCCGGTCGTCGGCCTGCACAATCTCGAGCAAAAACTCAACGCGATCGCACCCTTGAACGCGCTCTACCTGCGCCCCGGCTATTTCATGGAAAATATTCTGCCTCAGGCCGGTGTGATCAAGGCGTTCGGCATGATGGCCGGCCCGATCAAAGCGGACCTGCCGCTGGCGATGATCGCCACGCGCGATATTGGTGACGTGGCCGCCGAAGCCCTGCTGAACCTGGACTTCGAGGGAAAAAGCTCGCGCGAACTGCAAGGCCCTCGCGACGTCACCTACAACGAAGTCGCCAAAATAATCGGCGCCGCCATTGGCAAGCCCGACCTCGGCTATCGCCAAATGCCCGGGGTCCAGCTCAAGCCAGCCTTGATGCAGATGGGCATGTCCGGAAACATGGCCGACCTCCTGCTGGAAATGTCCGACTCCCTAAACTCAGGCTACATGAAAACGCTGGAGCCCCGCTCCCCAGCGACCTCCACTCCTACCACACTCGAAATGTTTGCCGCTGAAGAGTTCGCGCCAGCGTACCGCGGGCAGCAAGCCGCCCGCGCCTAAGCCGCGCGCGCGCGCACAGGCGTGCGCGGCCCGGCGCGCCTTCGCCGCCGCACCTCCCCCCCAAATTCGGTTCACTCCCCCCCCTCCGGTATATAACTACCCTCCCCCACAAAAGCATGCCCCCCCCTCCCCCTCCCCCCCGGGGAATAAAAAAAAACTACCCCTCTTTTCCACCCCCCCTCCTCACCCCGCTTTGCCCTTAACCTTAAAGAAATCTTTTCTTACCGTTCAACCACAAGCGGGCCGCCGCCGAGGGCGAGGCCAAAGCTCAAGTCGCCATCGCTCGGGTCTTGGCGACGGTGCGCGGTAAGCGCGTTGAATTTACCGTTGCTCCCACCGAATTAGGAAAAGCCAGATGATGGTAATCCCGTTTACCAGGTCCTACACGCCCGGTCGCCACCGCCCGGCTTCTCTGGAGAAAGAGAAACCGCCCTGCGGCTCGCCTCGTCGACCCTGTCCAAAAGGACCAATCATGTTGGGGACTTGTGCGGTAGAACTTTACAACGTAGCCTCTCCTGCGATTCTCCGTAGCATGCAAGCCAGCGCTCGGGCGAGAAGCTTCGCCGCTATTGCGGGTTATTGGGTCGAAGGAGTCCTACGATGCGAAAGTCTTTGTGGATCGTCCCGTTGCTATTTTTATCCGCTGCCATCTGCAGCACGACAGCGCGGGCCGATACGTCGACTATTACTCGATATCGTTCGGCGGGCCGAACGCACCCATCCGCTGCTGGCACCGTCCTAACCTATGACGCCACAACCCAACAATTCACCACGCCTTCCTTCTCGCTGACATTCGAGGGTAACATGTACACCATGGACCTCGCCGCCACCCCTGATGCTGATAACCCGCCAACCACCGACACCACCTCGTGGATCGTCGATCCCTCCAGCGATATACGCATCTACGATACAGTCACCGCGGACTTCCTGTATCAATCAACTACGATCGTAGGCCCGACTGCCGTCGGGGACGGCCTGATTACGTTCACCGCAACCTCCGCACCGGTACCCGAGATCGATCCGGCGACTGGCATATCCGCACTCACGCTACTCGTTGGCGCCGTGCTGATCATTCGTGGAAGCCGCAGGAAGCTGTCACAGCCCGAAAGCGGATGCGAACAGGCCTAGTCTACAAGCCAACGGAACGCCGCATCAGCGAGTAAAACATCTCGCACCCACTGAGCACCGCTGCTTCCAGCGCGGAACGTATTGCCCAATGCGTCCCGAGCCAAGGCCTGAGAAGTCTTCTCCACGGAATGTGGCCCCGGCCCCCCAAAAGCCAGTTGGCGAGAATCCCGTTTCCACTAACGTTTCTCAGGCACTATACCTGGTCGCCATCGACGGCATCTGCTTTGGAGAAAGAGAAACCGCCCACTGGCCTCGGCTCGCGACGACACTACCCAAAAGGACCAACCGAGGTGGGGACTTGTGCGGTAAAGCCTTTACAGGCGATCTCCTGTCGACTGCAGCGAGGGATTTCTACGATGCGAAAATTGTTGTGGATCGTCCCGTCACTATTGCTATCCGCTGCGATCGTTAGCACGACGGCGCGCGCAGACAGCATCATCACCCACGGAGGAGTGGTAACGGCAATCGACAAAATAGTTTCGGTGGGACGACTTATGATGTCACATTTGGGACCACGGAGGACACGACGTTCGCAAGCAGCGCCGCGAACGCAAGCGCCATAGCAAGCGATATTCTTGTGGATCTAAGCGGTTTTGGGGACGCCTCCGTTGGACCTACAGCTCAAATTCAGGGGAGTCACAGTATGGTGTTGATGGCGGTGCCACAACCTACGGCGGGAATGATCGGCCCTCCCATCCCACCCTCTCCCGCTTTTCCCTGGTACTCTTTCTCTACGGCCACGACGTCGTACCAAATAACCGCGGAATTCGACAGGGGCTTCTGGGCGGAACATCACCGTGGTCCCGACCACCGTCCCCGAGATCGACCCCCGAAATGCTACGTCCGCGCTCGCGCTGCTGATTGGTGCCGTCCTGGTCATTCGAGGACGTCGCAGGACGGTGACAGGGCCGGACACCAAACGGGCATAGTCCACAGGAGACTAACTGGAAATCTGCACGCATCGAGTAAAACTCCCGCACCCACTAAGCACCGATTCCAACGCCGAACGCACTGCCGAATGCATCTTGAGCCACAGCCCGATAAGTCGTGCCGGCTCAACCGGTCGAAGCAACACCTATCTGGTCACTCGATTTGAGTGCGTTTCAAGAGCATGAATCCCTTGCGGCTGCAGTTCGCTTTTACCTAAACAGGACGCTTTTTCTTTGCATTTGCTCCTTAGGAATGTTCTTAGCGCTTGCAATTGCTGGACTTGGGACTTGGTCCTAGTGTTGCGTCGACGCCTTGATACCACCGTGCTTTACGGAAACTGGCCCTTCAGGTCAAGCGCGTGACCGCTAATCCGCGTAGGGGGTACTGGGGAATTAATAGCTCCTCCAGAGCCATTGAGACTTTTTCCTTCCACGGCGAATGACAGGCGCAGGAAGGTGAACCGCCCTCGGAGGACAACTTTGACCGGCCTCGATTTCCATAAGGAGAGAAATGCCCAGAACGGGTTGGAGACTCTCTGGCACTGTGCTCGGATGGTCATTCTGCTCGGTCCTCCCGGAGCAGGCAAAGGTACCCAAGCGCAACGCTTAGCCAGAGCAGTACGGTTTGCAACACCTATCGACCGGCGACATGTTGCGCGACAACATTCGTCGCGACACAGGGTTTGGGAGAACGGCGAAACTGCTCATTAACAGGGGTGATTTGGTTTCTGACAACATCGTATTGGGTCTGGTGCAAGAGCGAATTGCCCAGTCTGGTTGCAGTAAGGGTTTCATCCTCGATGGTTTTCCCCGAACTCTGCCGCAGGCGCAGGGACTGGAATCTATTTGCCGTCTTTACAAATCCAAATCCACCATCGTGTTGAACATGGTTGTAAAGCCGGAGTTGCTGATACGCAGGTTCGCATACCGAAGAATTTGTAGGAATTGAGCGGCCACATCTACAGTCTGGTCGACTGTCCGCCAATTCAGCCGGGCATTTGTGATGCTGACGGCAGCGAATTGATGCAACGACCCGACGATACGGAAGCCGTGATCCGTGAACGAATACAAACCTACGAACGTCACACCCGTCCTGTGATCGATTATTACTCTGCTCGAAATCTGCTATTCGAGGTGGATGGGATGGATGGTCCAGATGTAGTAACGGCGAACATCATGAAGGTACTCGACAGGGGAAGACGTAACGAAATGACCGCCTCTCAGTGGAGATGCGGGCAGTGGACGTTTCCTGTGTAAGTCTTTGCCACGGACCCCAAAGATGAGCGACCAATTCTTAGCCCACTGTGCCAGTGCTTGAGAGGTGGGGTGGTCTCAATGGGTCGTCGCAACGCTTGGACGGAACTCCCAAGTCCAGGAATTCCAAAGGCTAAGAACATCCGCGAGCACAAATCCAAAGAAAGGGCATCCTGTCTAGGTAAGAACAAACGACAACGTCGAGAGACGACCCCGCTTGCAACCTATTGTTAAGCTAAGCGACCAGAGGGGTGTTGCATCGACCGGTTGAGCCAGCATGGCTTAGCGTCATCTGGCTTTGTCCATTCCCACATGACGATAATCTCGTTTACTGGGCCCTATCATACGATCAGCGCTGTGATGTAGAGTTGCCGGTCTGCCGTAGCGATACAGGTGAGACCATGGAAGACCATCCAAAAAAGTCGACCGTTGTGCAGCGCATACGCATACGAAACGCCCAGCCCTCTCTGTGAAGTTTGGTCTGGAGCCATGGGCGGAGGAAGTTGTCATGCCTGCCAACGGAATATTCGAGATTCTCGCCAAGGGCCCTGACGGGGGTTACCTCGAAGTCGCTCTTAGCGACCATCGAATCACGGTGTACGGGTGGTCTGGCTCCGTCGCATCCGTGTCCAATGGAGGGCAAGTAGTGCTTGATTGCCAGATTCCTGTCCCGGCTATTCCATCTAGGCACGCGGGGGGAAGCGAACCAACGCTCTAAAGGCACGAAAAGCCAAGTTCCGATAATCCCGTTTACCGGGCCGTGGCGGTGACTGCTCCACTCGGCGAGTCTAGCTGCGGGTTAGGGCCATAGCGGTTCTCGCCTGGCTGGCTGTCTCGAGTCAGCATTCCGAAAAAGAGTTCCTAAATTAAGTAACGGAATGAAGGCCGAGCAAAGACCACCAGCCACTCCGGTTGATATCGTGCAGCCTGCGAACCGACACGGCGACTAACGGAATAAGGGTTCCGGGGAAAAGATGGATGCATTTCTATTTGTCCAAGACGAGCGTGAGGGTCAATAGTTGCAAAAAATGCGGATACTGGAGGCCAAATATGATCAAGCCGTGAATCAGGCAAAATATCCAATACTCTTTTCGCCGGGCTCTCCCGGTAAACACCGCATATTTTCTTAGGACCCGGAAATACCATTTCATAGGCCCGCGAGTGTACACCTGGAATCCAAGTCCTGCGAAGTCGAGCTTCTCGGAATGTGGCTCGCTGCACGTAACCGGTTTCCGCAGCTACGGCAACTCAGTCAGGTTTTGATGGGTCACTCGGCTTGTTCCGCTGCTCTACTTCGTCCACCTTCGTCCAGGTGTCAAGCGAGGAAAGGTCGGCACCCCGTAGCCTTTCTCCCGAGGTCCCTTTTAATCTTCAGGCGCATCCCAATGCCCGCTATCCATGCCAACACCGTAGCAGCAATGACGGATATGAGCCCTATCTCGGCGTCGAAACTCCAGTTGCTGACGCGCACAGGGGTAGCCCCGCGCACTTCAGAGCCGGTTAGCACGGGAGCATTGCGTTGTTCGCTGCTGAAGTTCTTGTTGTCGGGTTTCGGCTGCAAACGAATTACCCTCCCATCTCTATGCGAGCTGTAAAGCGGAGCGTTACTCACCTGCCCCCAAGTCCTGTAAGTCAGCTTCTTATTGATAATATCTGGCGACGCTGGATTCCCCAGTTAACGAGAAACGTCAGCCCGTTTGGGTTGGTAGTCAGCAATATGAAACCGAATGGCTGAGATTTGAACTTCATTGGGGAAATGCATGACCACGATTGGATTGTTCGGGTCGCTCTTCCATTTGGTCTGAAGCGTGTACCTGTACGTCACTGTGAACGTGGTTGGCTCATGCACCTGAAATTGCCACGTTCGAGCGTTGTCCTCAGCCGCTGTCGCCAGAATTGTGGGACCGTCCTCAGCGTGTGCGTTCGTGACGCGTCGTCCGTCGGTAGTAACGCTAACATGAACAAACCTCCATTTTTGCCGTTCGGGCCAGTGGCGGGTAGAGCGGCACCGAGGCCGAAGCCACTATCGGCAATGCCACTTTCAATTTCGGCGCACGCGCCGCTGTCGAAGTATTCATCAAGAGCGAAGCGAAGAACATTTGACCTAGCAGGCTAATCTTCCATCGGGTTGCTCCTGAACATGAGCAAATCATACGCCCAGACGAGCCCTGTCGTGGATAGCCTTCACATGGCTGGGTATGCCAAGTCCCGGTGAAGTCGGCTTATCGGAATGTGGCTTTTGCGTCGCGTTCGCCAGAATCGCACATTCCGATAATCCCGGTTCGCAGGACTTGGGGTCGCTCGCATCACGAAAGCTGCCGCAGGAAGGCCATTCGACGATCCATGTGGCTCCGGTCAAGGCAGTCGGCTTTGCTGAGCGTGGCCAATAATCCGACCGATAACTACCGATGCAATTAGCAGCGTGGCGAGTGGGAAAGGCAGGATTTGCAGGTCCGGCATCGCGGGGCTGAGGCGATTGCCGTAGATCAATGTGGCCAGGAGCGTGCCGAAGACCAATGCAACGACAGCAGCCGTCGATGCCCTTCGGGCCCGCATCCCAGCGCCGACGAAGGTCCCAATAAGACCAAGCGCTAGGGTGAGCGTTGCTGGTCCTCGGTAGGAGGTAGACCAGTCTGAGCGTCTCGGAACGCATGACTGTCGCTGACGGCCACGTAGACAAGCAGCGCCGCCAAGACATCGGAGCAAATGCCAATTGTCAGTACTGTTCGCGTCGAAAAGCGAGGCGGCGGAGGGAATTTCCCTAACCATAAAGGGCGCACCCCGATTTTCGTTCGCTGCAATTTATATCACATGCTTTCCTGACCAGCCGGAGTGGAAACTTCCGATAATCCCGTTTACCAGGAGTTGGGAAACTCCGCCTAGAATGCTAGGATAAACGTTGACCTTCTCGAACTGGGTTTCGCAATGAACCCTTCAACAGCAACAAAGGTGAAGTCTTTGTTCCAACGAATTGCAAGTCTCTTCTTCGTCACAACGGGGATGGTATTTTTATTCGGAGAGGTCGTCATCCACGCCGTTCGCGGAACGGAACGCATTCTTGCAGAAATGGAGGGTTTCGCTATTACGGCGCTATGCGCGGTGCTCGGTTTGTGCGCGAAAGCTGCGGAGGACCGTCTTGACGAACAGGGCCAGGTGGAGCCAAATGGACCCCAGTCGTGGGCAAGGCTCTCCGAAAATCGTCGTACCCTCGGACCGGATCACGAAAAGCCAGTCTTCCGATATTACTCATGGCTAAGGGAACTCAGCCTAAAGACTTTCTTTGGTACGCAGTAATAGTGGTTGTTGTCACTCCCGTGATGTTATTGCTCGACCACATCGGGAGACCTGAATTGGAACGTCCGGTTGGCTTCGCCCTGGGGATGATGTTGCTTGTTGTTAAAGTATGCCGGTGCGTGCGCGGGCGACTATGGTTTTGGATCACGATCATTGCGATTGCGACCCTCCATGTGCCCCTCATTACGTTCGCTGCAATGCAATTAACCGGGGCACCCTTCGCAGAAATGCTTTTCCTGGGCATCGCGGACGGCGTGGCGATGTTAGCTGTTGTCTCTTTGATTGAACGCCTGATGGACGAGAAAGAAACATCCGCCTCCCCCAATTCCCTCCAGCAATGATGGGACCTGAGGTTCCTCAGGCGGCCAAGTCCTGCGACGTCGGCTTACGGGAATCTGGGATTTGCCGGGTTCCCAGTCTCCGGTAATCCTTTATCAGACTTGAAGTGGCAATCGACGCACGAAGGGTGCGCCACCCCGTCCTGCGTCACCGCGGACGCCCAAGAGCGATGTGCAGATATAGCCACGTTAGAACGGTCAAGTGCCGAGCAAAAATTCGTGCACGGCAACGCGCCTCCATGCTATAAGGCCGTTGCGGAACGTCCGCCTTTAGGAGGGACCAATGCGCTCACACGTCACTGCCGTCGTCACGGTCGCATGTCTCGTTCTCGCTTGTGCCTTTAAGGCCGCGCACAGGCGCCCAGCGACCCCTGTGCCCAGGTGGCTCCGGCGCAGGTGAGTAACGCGCTCGGCGAAACTGTGGGCGTCGGAGAGAAGAGCGGTACTGCCACCTGCACGTGGGTCGCGGACAAGCCCATTCACCAGATTGTGACGCTGATGTATTCGCCGCCCGGCGACTGGAACTCGCGCAAGACGCGTGAAATGCCAGGAATCACCAAGAGTACTGTGAGCGGCGTCGGCGATGACGCCATTGCCGAAACGTTGGGCAACTTGACGACGCTGTTCGTGAAGAAGGGGAATACGACATTCATGGTGCGCGTGTACGGCGTACCGGTTGGCGCGAAGCAGCTTGCGATCGAGACGCCGATAGCGCAGGCCGTCGCAGCGAAGCTCTGAGTGTTGCCAGCCTCCCCTGGGCCGTTGACGGGAATCCCGTTTCTCAGGCCTTCGCCATTAGTTTCGGCGGAAGTAAATCGGGTTAATTTGTCTTTTTTCCCGGGCTTATAATCCCGCATGCCTTCTCGCCCGCGCCTACGCTTGGGTTGTTTCGGCGGCCTCGCGGTCGGTGTGCTAGTTGGTTTGGTTGTTCTCTTCGCCGTGACCGCGCTGCTGGCTCCGTGGGCCTTCCATATCGGCGGCAGGTGGACTCCCGGAATATGGGAGGGTTCTGGAACGCTTCGAACTACCGCGGGCAACCAGTATCCGCTCTTCATTTTCTTTTTTCCGAACTTCAGAAGCACGTCCCGCCTTCGATTGAACGGACAGCGGCCCACGAGCGGACTTCAAGGCTCGGGTTGGCTGTGTTCGGCGCGAGGCGTGATTCAGCGCCTTGACCTGACCGGCGACATTTATGGCGCTTACCTCAACACGGACGGCAACCAGATGGCGTTTCGCCTCCTCGATGCGAGGCTTCCCTTTTCGCATCAATCCGCAGAATCGGCGCTACGCCGATTTTGTCGGCAGATGGCACGGCGGGGAACTGACGATGCAGGATGACGGAGGTTGGGAGCGGGGTTTTCATCCCGATCTGCACGATCCGAAAGAACGGGCCGTCGTGACGTTCACCTGGGACAGCTACTCGAACTTCAAGATTCTGTGCGATGCCGCCGTGATACCAGAAAGAGCGCGCATCGCGCCACCCCCCAACTAGCTTCGCCGGGCCGCGAGGGAAAGGGCGCTGTTGGCGGACCATCCCGTGACCTAGCTCCCCAGTTGGCGATAATCCTGTTTCACAGG
>CAWFRX010000014.1:0-808204 GCA_963818345.1 uncultured Acidobacteriota bacterium
GGCCAGCCAGGTCGGCCGAGGCCCGGTTGTACAGGATCCGCCGGTTCGCGGCCAGGCCCAGCCCCACTGCGACTGGCTGCGGCCCGGGCCGCCGCCGCGGCACCCGGTTGGCCGCCTGGTTGACGCCGTCGGCGTACACGCCGGTGTAGATCCAGCAGCCGGCCGTCGTCGACCCGTCCGCGCTCAGGTCGGTGTAGGCCGACGAGCGGCTCGCGGCTGTCCGGACCGGTACGGCGGTACCGTTGATCTCCGCCAGCACGGCCTCGGGTCGGGATCGCCGTCGCTCGTCGTCGGGTAGTCCCAGGTCAGGTCGAGCAGCGGCCGGTCGCGCTCGTCGGTCGAGCCGGCCAGCTTGTCCTGGATCCGCGGCCGAGCTGGAAGAAGAAGTCCAGCTCGCTCTGGCAGTCGCCCGGCGGCTCGACCGCCTTGTGCCGCCACTGCAGCAGCCGCTGCGTCTGGGTGAACGAGCCGGCCTTCTCGACGTGGCTGGCGGCGGGGAAGAAGAAGACCTCGGTCGCGATGTCCTCGGTGCGCAGCTCGCCGGACGCGATCTCGGGGCCGTCCTTCCACCAGGTGGCCGACTCGATCATGTTGAGGTCGCGGACGACCAGCCACTTCAGGTGGGACATAGCCAGCCGCTGCTGCCGGCCGTTGGCCGAGCCGACGGCCGGGTTCTGGCCGAGCAGGAAGTAGCCCTCGACCTCGTCGGCGAGCATGGCGTGACGGTCTGGTAGGTGCCGTGGGTCGCCGGTCAGCCGGGGCAGGTAGTCGTAGGCCCAGTCGTTGTCGGCCTGGGCGGCGTCGCCCCACCAGGCCTTGAGCAGGCTGACGATGTAGTTGTCGGCGTTGGCCCAGAAGCCCTTCTGTTGCTTCGACGCGACCGTCTCGAGGTAGTCGGCGAAGCGTGTCGTGCCGCCCGGCCGATGGGCATCGGCAGGTAGCCGGGCAGCAGGTTGAACAGCGTCGGGATGTCGGTCGAGCCCTGGATGGTGGCGTGTCCCCGCAGGGCCATGATGCCGCCGCCCGGGCGGCCCGATGTTGCCCAGCAGCAGCTGGAGGATCGCCGCGGCGCGGATGAACTGCGCGCCCAGGGTGTGCTGGGTCCAGCCGACCGCGTAGCCGAAGCGGTGGTGCGGTCGCGGCCGGAGTTCTCGGTGACGGCGCGGGCGAGTTAGCGAAGTCGCTCGGCGTGATGCCGCAGACGTCGCGCGACCATCTCGGGCGTGTAGCGCGCGTAGTGCCGCTTGAGGATCTGGAACACGCAGCGCGGGTGCTGCAGCGTCTCGTCGCGCTGCGGCTCGGGCGTGCTCAGGGCGGGCCGCCGCTGCCGTGCTCGTCGCCGGCCGCGCGGACCGCGCGCTGGGCGTGCTCGCCGGCACTGCCGTCGACGCTCGGCGTACGCCCAGGTCGACGGGTCGTACTTGCCGGTCTCGGGGTCGAAGCCGGAGAACAGGCCGTCGAGCTCCTCGGTGTCGCGGAAGTCCTCGTTGATCAGGGTCGCGGCGTTGGTGTAGGCGACGACGTAGTCCTGGAAATGGTCGTTGGTCGAGGACGTAGTTGATCAGCCCGCCGAGGAACACGATGTCGGTGCCGGCCCGGAGCGGGACGTGCATGTCCGCCACCGCCGAGGTGCGGGTGAAGCGCGGATCGACGTGGATGATCTTGGCCCCGCGCGCCTTGGCCTCCATCACCCACTGGAAGCCGACCGGGTGGCACTCGGCCATGTTCGAGCCCTGGATGACGATGCAGTCGGCGTTGGCCATGTCCTGCAGGATTGTGGTGGCGCCGCCGCGACCGAACGAGGTTCCCAGACTGGGAACGGTGGAGGAGTGTCAAATCCGGGCCTGGTTCTCGATCTGGATGGCGCCGGCCGCGGTGAAGAGCTTCTTGATGAGGTAGTTCTCTTCGTTGTCGAGCGTCGCGCCGCCCAGCGCGGCGATGCCCATCGTGCGGCGCAGCAGCGCGGCCCTTGGTCGTCGCGTTCCTGCCAGCCGTGGCGGCGCGCCTCGAGGAACCGGTCGGCGACCATGTCGATCGGCGGTGTCGAGGTCGAGGCGCTCCCACTCGGTGCGCGTGCGGCGCGCGGTAGAGCACCTGCGGTCTGGCGGCCGGGGGAGTTGACCAGCTGCTCGCTGGCCGACCCCTTGGGGCACAGCCGGCCGCGGAGATCGGGGAGTCGGGGTCGCCCTCGATCTGGACGACCTTCTCGTCCTTGACGTAGACCCGCTGGCCGCAGCCGACCGCGCAGTAGGGGCAGACGCTCTGCACGACGCGGTCGGCGGTCGACGTGCGCGAGGTGAGGTCGCGGGTGTGCCGGAGGTGACCGCCGGCCCACGGCCGAGCAGGTCGCCGGAGCGGACCTGCCGGACCACTGGCCACTCCAGGGGGCTCCATCGCGCCATGACGCAAGCTTAACGCGAGCCCGGCGTCATGCGCGAGCAGGGCTATCTGGGTCCGGTTGGCCAGGTCGCCTTGGTCAGGACGTGCGTCACGTGCGCCTTGACGGTGGGCACGCTCATCAGCAGGGCGGCGGCGATCTCGGCGTTGGTCTGCCCCGCGCCGATGGCGCTGGACGACCTCGAGTTCGCGCGGGCTGAGGGTGGCCAGCTGCCGGCGGCCCGCTCGCGGGTGTCCTCCTGCGCCGCCGCCCGGCGCATCAGCCGCCGGGTCACCGCCGGCGACAGGATCGGGTCGCCCGCCGCGACCCGCCTGATCGCCTCGGCGATCCGGCCGGCGGGGCGTCCTTGAGCAGGAACCCGCTCGCGCCCGCCCGCAGCGCGCCCAGCACGTTCTCGTCCGCGTCGAAGGTGGTCAGCACGATGACCTGGGCCCGGGCCCTGCGCGCAGCTCCTGGTGGGGGCGATGCCGTCCACCCGGGGCATCCGCAGGTCCATCAGCACCACGTCCGGCTGGTGCCGGGCCACCGCGCGGGTACCTGTCGCCGTCGCCCTCCTCCCCGCGACCACCAGGTCCGCCGCGCCGTCCAGCATCATGGACAGTCCGGCCCGGACGCGGGCGTCGTCGTCCACGATCAGCACCCGGATCTCCCCACGGCAGGCATCCCTCACACCGCCCACGGCAGCCAGGCGTGAGCAGGAACTCACCGTCGGCGGTCCGTGCTCCAAGCCGCCCCCCGGCCAGTCCACCCGCTCGGCCAGCCCGATCAGCCCGATCCCGCTGCCCGGGCTACGGCCCCACCGGGGCAGACCGCGGGGCGCCGGGCCACAGGGTCGACGATCCACGAGGTCGAGCCCCGGCAACCGGAGCGGCCGTCCCGGGCGGATGCGGGCCCGCTCACCGGCGCGTGCTTGCGCGCGTTGGTCAGTCCCTCCTGCACCACCCGGTAGACGGTCCGCCCGGGGCCCCCAGGGAAGCCGGCCGCGCCGGAGCCAGGGCTCAGGCCGGCGTCCCGCTCCCCCTCGTCTGCCTCCCGGCCGCCCGGGAGCCCTTCCGGGCCGACCCCAACCGGGGCGCCCCCCCGCCGCCGGGCGCCCGGGCAGCGGCCGGCGAGCCCGCCGACCGGTCGGGCAGAGTAGTCGTCACCCAGCACCCCGATGACTTCCCGCAGCTCCTCAAGTGCCTGGTGGGCCCCGGAGCCGACCACCTCGGCGGCCCGCGACAACTGCTCAGGCGGCGCGTCGGCCCGGTAGGGCAGCGCCCCGGCGTAGGCGGCGAGCAGCGACAGCCGGTGCGCGAGCACGTCGTGCATCTCCCGCGCGATCCGGGCCCGCTCCGCCTCCGCGCCTCGGTCACCGCCCGGCCTGCCCGCCTCGGCGTGCTCCGCCCGCTCCCACAGTGAGGAGATCAGCGCCTGGTTGGCCCCCACCACCGTGCCCCAGCCGACCAGCCCCGCGTAGGCCACGCAGACCAACACCGCCACCACCCGTAGGGCAGGCCCTCGGGAGGACAGCCCGGACCAGGTGCGCGGCGATCCCGGTGGCCGCCACTACCACGGCCTGGGGGAGCAGTCTCCAGCAGGCGATGAGCAGCGCGGCCATGGTGGAGCAATACGGGGGTGCTGCTTGGCTCAGTTGCGTGCTCCCGAGTACGTCACGGTCGAACCCGGCAAGCGGGGCGGCAAGCCGTGCATTCGCGGGCTGCGGGTCACGGTGTATGATGTCCTCGACTATCTGGCCGCCGGCATGACCCATGCGCAGATTCTCGACGAGTTTCCCTACCTGCGCGAGGAGGATATCCGCGCCTGTCTCGCCTACGCCGCGGATCGCGAGCGCTGCCTGATGGTCGCCATGGGATGAAGCTGTTGTTCGACGAGAACCTTCGTGGGTGGCGGCTGGGTTTCGACGCGCGCCTCGCCGTCACGATCCGGCAAGACCGAGCCAATGCTGCACGGCCCGCTCGACTTCGGCGAGTTTCCCCGCTGGCAGGACCGTCAGCCGCCGCGTGAGCTTTACGACCGGCACCGTGCCGAGGTTCTGCGCGTCAAACACACCCGGCATAAAATGCGGGGCTGCGTGCGCGACCTCAAATCGCCCACCACGTTGCTGCGTGGTGCGCGCCACATAAGTCACGACCGCCCGTTCTTTATCCTCGAACGGCACGCTTAAAATGAGCGCCGACCGTGGCTTGGCGGCCAGGCCGAGATCAACCATCCAAATTTCGCCGCGCATCATTCGCCCAACCATTGTTGCCCTGCACGGTCGCCTTCCCCGGCGTCCAGCCGGGTAAAAAGCTGTTCGGAAGTCTTGATCATCGCCCGTTGGTCGTCCAGCCACGCGGCCACGGCCAGCAGTTCCCCGGACGGCAGTTTTTCGAGGGCGGATTCAATTTCAGCCACGGTGCTCATATCTGGACAAAACCTCGAAAGAACCGATATCGCAAGACCAATACACCACTCCTCCCTTTCGTGGTCACCTTCGGGCCCGTTTCCGCCCATTAGCGTGGATTAGTGCAGATTGTGGTTGCCTCCCCCGGCCCGGCGGGAAGCCGCCCCGCGCCGGGGTGCGAAGATTTTTTCACTTTTGTGCTTGCGCTGTGTCGCGTGTATTAGTTCATATAAGACACACAACGTGCTTCCCTTCCATCTCAAGCTCTCGCCCTGTCGATCGGCCGAGTAGCAGGCGTGATCAAGCACGAAGAGGAGCGCTTCGCACACACGATTGACCTCGGCCTGAAGAAGCTGGAGGAGGACTTGGTTCCCCTGGCTCAAGCGCGCGACACCCGACGTCGCGGCCCACATATCCCGGCGAGAAGGCCTTCCGCCTCTACGACACCTTCGGCTTGCCGCTCGACTTCATCACCGATGTGCTGCGCGATCAAGGCATCGCGCTTCGATCCGGCGGAGTTCGATCGCGCGATGTCCGAGCAGCGCGAGCGCGCCCGGGCGTCCTGGAAGGGCGGGCACAAGGAGATCGCCAGCCCCGCGTATGCGAAGCTCGCCGAGAAGGCGCGCACCGAGCCGGATTTCTACCGCGCAACGAGCGCGCGGGACTGCCGCATCGAGGCCATCATCACCTCGGCCGGCGCGGTGAACGAGTTGCCCGCCGGCGCAGAAGGCGAAATCGTGCTCGAATCGCACGCCCTTCTATGCCGAGTCGGGCGGGCAGGTGGCCGACACCGGAACGCTCTGGAACAACGAGAAATCACTGGAATTGGCGGCAGGTGCGCGGCGCCTATTACCCCGTCTCCGGACTGGTCGCCCATCGCGTCTCGGCCAAGGAGACCTTGCGCGTTGGCGATCGCGTGGCGGGCGAGGCCGACGCCGCTCCGCCGCGAGCGCAACAAGCGCAATCACACGGCGACGCACCTGATGCACGCCGCGCTGCGCAACATCCTGGGCACGCACGTGAAGCAGGCAGGCTCGCTGGTGGCGCCGGACCGGCTGCGCTTCGACTTCACCCACTTTGCCGGCGTGGATCCGGCCGAACTCACCGACATCGAGCAGCAGGTAAACGAGCAGATTCGCCAGAATGCCGAGATCGTCACCGACATCACCACCATCGACGAGGCCCTGGCCTCGGGCGCGCTGGCCTTCTTCGGCGACCGCTACCCCGAGCACAACGTGCGCGTGGTGACCATTCCCGACGCCGCCTCGCCGCGCGGCTTCTACAGCAAGGAGCTTTGCGGTGGCACGCACGTCCGGCGCAGCGGCGACATCGGCGTCTTCAAAATAGCCGTCGAGCAATCGGTCGCGGCAGGAGTGCGCCGCATCGAAGCCATCACCGGCGAAGGCGCCCTGGCCGACTACCAGCGCGCGCGCCAATTGCTCGCCGAAGTCGCGGCACGGCTGCACGTCGGCGAAGAAGAGATTGGGGCCGCGCTCGAGCGCCTGGCGCAGGCCCAGAAACAAGCCGAAAAGCAGCTCGAAACCGTGCGCCGCAAGGCTGCCTTGGCCAAGCTCGATTCCCTGCTCGCGCAGGTGCGCACGGTGAAGGACGTGCGCGTGCTGGCCGCGGAGATCGACGGAGTGGACCGCGAGGGCCTGCGGCAATTGGTCGATCCCCTGCGGCAAAAGATGGGTCCCGGCGTCTTTGTGCTCGGAGCCGTCGAAAACGGCAACGTCGCCCTGATCTCCAGCGTCACCAAGGACCTCACCAGCCGCCTTCACGCCGGCAAGATTATCCAAGCCGTAGCCAGCGAAATTGGGCGGCAAAGGCGGCGGCCGGCCCGATCTGGCCGAGGCTGCCGGAAAAGACACATCCAACCTAAAAAGTGCCCTGTCACACGTTTATAGCTCGTAGAGCGGATGTTATAATTGCGCTTCGCGCCGTACTTACAACGCGCGGTGCTACCTCCAATCGCCGCGGCGGTTGTCTTGCAAACGCAGATGACTACGCCGCCTTTTCCCCGAGTCCACTCCGAGACTCATCTTCACGGGTTTCATTATCTCGCTGATAATGTGCGGCTTATTGACCGCCCGGCGCACGCGCAGCTCTCTTCCTACGTGGATGAGAGCGGGAACGTGGTCTTCACCAACCCCAACTCGCTAACGCACGCCGGCCGCTACAACATTCAAGCCCCAAGACGCCAGATCCCGCCGATGACACGGCACAACCCATCTCGCCGCTAGCCGCCATCCCCGGCGAAACCGGCTTCCCAGACGAACTGGACACGATGGTCCAGCAAACAGCCGAAAAGCACCACGTCGACCCGAATCTGGTGCGCGCCGTGATCTCCACGGAATCCAACTGGAATCCATCCGCCGTCTCGCGCAAAGGCGCGCAGGGCCTGATGCAACTGATTCCTGGACGGCACAGCGGTTAGGGGTTGGCAACGCGTTCGATCCGGCGCAGAATGTGGATGCTGGCGTGCGATACTCGGGAATGCTGCTCGAACGGTATAATGGCGATCTCAGCAAAGCCCTGGCGGCTTATAATGCAGGACCGGGCATCGTGGATCGCTTCGGCGGCGTTCCGAATTTTCCTGAAACGCGCAACTACGTGCAAAAGGTGACGTCGACGTACTTCGGGCCCGGCTTGGCTTCACACGCGCCGGTCGCCTCCAGCCGATCTATCGCAGCGGTTGAGGCCGACGGCCGGGTGGTGTTCACGAACGAATGACGCAAATGCGGCGCCCGCTGGCGACTTCGATGCCTCGCGGCCTGTCGATTTTTCGTGCGCGGCCATGCGCTGATCCTGTGTGTCGCTGGTCGTTCGCTGCGCTTCCCGCGCGTGCTGACGACGTGCCGCGCAACGTCGCGCGGAAGCCCACGCGCAGTTTGACCGCGCGGAGGCCCTGCGCGCCACAGCTCGAAGCCAAGACCGAACGCGAGCGATCCATCAAGGATTACCAGCAAGCTGTCAGCGCCTACCGCCGCGTTTATCTGATTACTCCGCGCGCCGTGGAGGATCCCGGCGCGATCCGAGAAGTCGGCGGACCTCTATCGCACCATGGGCGAGCAGTTCGAAGCCAAGTATTTCGATTCGGCGGTAGAGACCTACGAGTTTTTGCTCCACGAATACCCCGAGTCCTCGCTACCGCGAAGACGCGCAACTGGCCATCGCCGCGATCCAGAGAAATAATCTCGGCCAGACAAACCTGGCGCAGAAGAGCTACCAGGATTTTCTGAGCCAGTATCCGCATTCGCCCCACGCGGACGAAGCGCGCAAGGCTCTCGCGGAAATTGAAGCGCAGCGACAAGGCTAGACGCCGACAACGCACATTCCGCCGCCACCGCCAGCGCCGCTCCGCCGGCCCCGGCCGACAAAGCCGATGACGCCGACAACTCCGACGGTCGGCCAGGTGCGCGTCTGGAACGCCGATACATACACGCGAATCATGATTCCGCTCGGCGGACAGGCAAAGTATCAGGCGGCGCGCATTTCCGATCCAGACCGAATCTACTTCGACATCGAGGGCGCCAAACTGAGCGCCAAGCTGAGCGCTCCGGTGGACGTGCCGAGCGGCGGCTATCTGAAAGCCGTGCGCATGGCGCAGAATCATCCGGACGTCGTCCGCGTTGTGCTGGAGGTCACGAAGGTCAAAGACTATTCGGTCTTTGAACTGGCGAATCCGGATCGCTTGGTCGTGGATGTGTACGGCCCGGCCGCCGACATCGCGCCGACGCAACGACGGCTTCGGTTCCGATCTGGCGCGAAGCGCTACGGACACCGCACCGCCAGTCGACACCAGCGTCGAGGCTACGACGCCATGCCGACGCGTCAGCAACGCGCCGGCCAGCTGCGAACAACTGACAGCACTAACGCCACGCCTGCCGACTCGCCTGCGAAGCTCGCGCTCGTGCAGTCCAGCTCGCGCATCGGCTTCGGTTCGCACGTAAAGGCTTCCCTGCGAGCGACGCGACACTGCGAAACCGGCCGAGACCATCGCCGAGCAACCGCTGCGCACCGGCGCTTCGCTCAAGAAGGCCGCCGAGGCCATGGGCCCTGCGGCGATGCCTGAGCCTACGCACTCAGGCGAGCGCTCGCTGACCCGGGCGCTGGGACTCAAAATCGGCCGCATCGTCATCGATGCAGGCCACGGCGGTCACGACACCGGCACCATCGGCCCGACCGGATTGATGGAGAAGGATCTGTGCCTGGACTTGGCTCTGCGCCTCGGCAAACTCATTGAGGCCCGGGTGCCCGCGGCCGAAGTGATTTACACCCGCAGCGACGACACGTACGTTTCCCTCGAACAGCGCACGGCCGTGGCCAACAATTCCAAAGCCGATCTGTTCCTCTCCATTCATGCGAATTCCAGCGACGATCCCAAGGTCAATGGCATTGAAACGTACTACTTGAATTTCAACGCTTCTCCCGGCGCCATGGAAGTCGCCGCCCGGGAAAACGCCCTGGCGCAGTCCGGCGTGCACGACCTGCAAGAGATCGTCCAGAAAATCGCGCGAAACGAAAAAATCGAGGAGTCGCGCGATTTCGCCACGGACATCCAGGACTCGCTCGCGAAGCAAGCCGGCAGCGCGGTGCGCAGCCGAGGTGTGCGCAAGGCGCCCTTCGTGGTGTTGATCGGCGCGGATATGCCCTCCGTTCTGGCCGAGGTTTCCTTCCTGAGCAATCCAGCCGATGAGCAATGGCTCAAGAAGCCGGACAGACCGCCAGCGAATTGCCGAAGGGCTATATCGCGGCATGGAAACCTACCTGCACAGCACCAACAGCCTCACTTCCACCGCCACTTCGCCGGCCGCGGCAGCAACCCATGGCAGTGGCGCGTTCCGATGACCGGTAGTAACATAAAACGACAACGTTGATTTGCTTGGAGTCAGGAATGATGCGGAAAAACGCTTCTGGGCGTGCTGTTACTGCTTTCGGCGCAGCAACCATGGACTTTCGCCGCGCAAGAGCGTGTTCCCTCTTCGTTTGGCGGTTGGACGGCGCCGCATCCCGCCCGGTCAAATCTCGGCACGCGATCTTGGTTCGGTAGCGCAGGACAAGGCGGACATCCTCCGCGAGTACGGCGTCGGTTCCGCCGAAAAGGCCGATTACGCGCAGAACGGACAGACGGCTGACGGTCGTCCTCTACAAGATGACGGATCCCAGCGCGGCCTTCGGCGCCTTCACCTTCTTGCGCGGCTCCTGACCTCGCGCCCATCACGGCCGGCGATTCGGTGGCGTACGCGGCGGGATCGAAAGCTCGCGCGCTTCTTGTGATCGGGAATTTCCTGCTCGACATTTCGTCGTCCGGTGCGCGGCCAGCGGACCAGGATCTAAAGGTACTGGCGGACGCTCTGGTTCTCGCGTGCCGACCGGCGCCCGTATCCGCCGATCGCCGGTTTTCTGCCCAAAGCGGGTCTGGTGAGCGGCTCGGAGGTATATGTGCTTGGGCCGCGGGCGCTCGCGCAGGTGTTTCCGATCAACGCGCAAGGCAGCGCCGGACTGGATCGGCTTCGACAAAAGCGCGGAAGCGATCGTAGCCCGCTACCATCTCGCAGGCGAACCGAAGAGCAAGGACGCGTCTCTTGCTCCTGGCGATGTATCCAACCCAGCAGATTGCCGCCGACCAATACGAGCGGTTGGGCCGCTGGATCTGCTCTCAACGCCGGAGGCACCGCCAACGGCTGGACGAACCGCGGCCTTCGGCACTCGGTCGAGCGCCCTCATCGCGCTGCTCTCGGGCGTCGAATCGCGCGACGTCGCCGTCCGGATTTCTTGGGTCAGATCCATTACGCCTCCGACGTCACCTGGAACGAGTCGAGCCACGAATTCACCGATCCAAGCATCTCCACGATCGTCGTGGGCGCGATCGTGGACACCGGATCCATCATGTTGTTGCGCTTCGCAGCGGGCATCGGTTTCGGCGGCCTCAGATTGCTCATGAAAGTTGCTTTGCCGGGGCGCGTTTTCGACCGCAACGACCAAGTGGAGATCCTGCAGCTGGGACTTACCAGCAAGCCGGTGAAGTCCGAGGACTTCTACTGAAGCGCTCACGCGAGCGCTATCTGCGCTTTCGATCGTTTTCTAAAATCCCGCCTCTGCTGGGCGGGATTTTCCTTTGCAGCCACGTCCGCTTCATGGCGTGCCGTCGCGGCGAATGTTAGAATGACGCCATGGCTTCCCCGGAGATTCGCCCGCAACTCACCAGTCCGGCCGGCGCGGGACAGGACGCACAGGCGTTGCGCGAGATTTTCAACGAGGCGGTCGAGGACGGCCTGGCCACCTTCGAAACGACGCCGCGCTCGATCGAACAGCAGAAACTGCTGATCCTCGCGGCCCAACTCGATCCGCGGCATCCCGTGCTGGTCGCCGAAGTGCGCAACTGGGTCTGCGGCTACGTGGCGATCGAGCGGCACGACGAGCGCCGCGGGCTCGACGAAATCGGCGAAATCGCCGTGTTCGTGCGGCGATCGTTTCGCAGCTACGGCGTCGGCCGTCAATTGATGCGCGTCGCGCAAGCAGAGGCGGCCCGCCTGGGCTATCGCAAACTGATCGGTCGCGTGCTCGCGGACAATCACGATAGCTTGCGTCTGTGCCAGGCCACGGGCTGGCGCACCGTGGGCGTGCACGAACAGCACGCGCGCCACGGCGATCGGCTCCGCGACGTCAGCGTCGTCGAGTACCGCGTGCCTCCCGCCGCGCAAGCCGAATAGATGACCGACGCCGACTACATGCGTCTGGCGCTAGCGGAGGCGCGCGCTGCGGCCGAGCAGCGGCGAGGTGCCCGTCGGCGCAGTGGTTGTGCTCGGGGAACGCATCCTGGCGCGGCGCCGGCAATCGCACGATCACCTCGTGCGACCCGACAGCGCACGCGGAAGTCGTCGCGTTGCGCGCGGCGGCACGGGCCGTCGGAAATCATCGCATCCTCGGAGCCACACTTTACGTGACGGTTGAGCCCTGCGCCATGTGTGCCGGCGCAATCATCCAGGCGCGCATTCTCCGCGTGGTATACGGATGCGACGATCCCAAGGGCGGCGCCGCACGCTCCTGCTTCCGGGTCTTCGACCATCCCGCGCTCAATCATTGTGTCGAGGTGAGCGGCGGGATTCTGGCGGAGGAATGCGCTGCCACCTTCAATCGTTTTTTGCCGCGCAGAAGATCGCTCGTAAGGGTACGAACTCGTTCGGGCTCTGCGATTGCCCAATGCACGGGCGCTTCGTTTAAGATAGATGGATAAGCCGCGGAGAGGTGTCTGAGCGGTTGAAAGAGCTCGCCTCGAAAGCGAGTAGCCTGGGGAAACCGGGCTCGTGGGTTCAAATCCCACCCTCTCCGCCATAAGCACTAGTTTGTTTTTATTCGTTGGGTAACCGCTCGCCCGTTGCGGTCGAGCGATTAGAACTTGCGTGACCAAGTTTTCGGCCAGCGCTCGACAACCACTTTTTTGTCCGTGTAGAACTCAACGGCATCGCGCCCCTGTCCATGTAAAACGCCAAAGAAGCTGTTGCCCCATCCGCTGAACGGGAAATAGGCCATCGGAGCGGCCACTCCGATGTTGACTCCCACGTTCCCAGCGGGCACTTCATAGCGGAATTTGCGCGCTGCGGCGCCGCTCGTGGTGAAGATCGAAGCCATGTTGCCGTACGGGCTGCGCGCGAGGATCTCGATTCCCTCTTCAAGATTATCGGCATGGATGAGGCTGAGGACCGGCCCGAAAATCTCCGTGGTGGAGAGCGCACTTTCCGCGGGAACTTGATCGAGTACCGTCGGACGCAGGAAATTTCCTGAATGTGGCGCCGCACCGTTGCCGTTGCGCCCGTCGAGCAGCACCTTAGCTCCTTCGCTGGCGCCTTTCTCAATGAGACCCTCTATCCGCTCCTTACTCTCCGGGGTAATCACCGGGCCCATCTGCACGGATTCATCGAGGCCGTTGCCGACGCGCAGTGCTCCGGCCATGGCTGCAATGCCCTCGGTAAATTGTTTCCGCGCGTCGCCCACCGTCACCGCTACCGACACCGCAAGGCAACGCTGGCCCGCGCAGCCGAAGGCGCTGTCGCCGATAATCCGCGTCGTCGTCTCAAGGTCGGCATCGGGCAGGATAAGTACGTGGTTTTTCGCGCCGCCCTGGCACTGCACTCGCTTCCCGCTGAGCGAGGCCTGCGCGTAGATGTGCCTTGCAACGGCGGTAGACCCCACGAAACTGATCGCACGGATTCCGGGATGATCGAGCAGCGCATCAACTACCGTCCGATTGCCGTGGACCAGATTTACGACGCCGGCGGGCAGCTTCAGTTCTTCGAGCAGCTCAAAGATTCGCTGGGCGGTGAGTGGAACCTTTTCCGACGGCTTCAAAATGAAAGTATTTCCGCAGGCAATCGCGTAGGGCAGAAACCAGAACGGAATCATCGCCGGGAAATTGAACGGCGCAATCGCAGCGGTCACGCCCAGCGGCTGCCGGATCATGATCTCGTCGATTCCCGAGGCCACGTCCTCGAGATTGTACCCCTGCATCAGCGTGGGGATTCCACAGGCCACTTCGACGTTCTCGATGGCCCGGCGCAGCTCGGCGCGCGATTCGGCCAGCGTCTTGCCATTCTCCGAGGTACAGATGCGCGCCAAATCTTCGACGCGCTCTTCGAGAAGTTGCTTTAGCTTGAAAAGATATTGAATACGATCCTCGGGCGGCGTGCGACGCCAATTCGGAAAAGCAGCCGCAGCCGCGCGCACCGCAGCGTCGACATCCTCCTTGGTCCCGCTAGGGACGGCGGCCAACTGCTCGGAAGTCGCCGGATTGACGACCGGCAAATACTCAGTCGTGGACGAGCTCGTCCATGCTCCACCGTAAAAGTTCAGCAATTCCACTGGGCCGCTCATTATCTGAATTCTCCTGGCAATGTTTTTGTTAGGGCATACGAGAGATAGGATACGCCGATTGCGCCGGATTACGCAGCGTGCCCCAAATACTCCGTCTTGCCCGCGGAACCTAGTCTAGGCCCGGCGATGCAGCGAAGGCTCTGGTCGGGTATTTGGTTTCCTTGTCCGCAAGCGCAGGCGATAACCTAACGAGCGCTTTGTTTGTAAGTATTTTGGGGTGTCAGGCGAGAGCTCGATTTTCTTGCGCAGCCGGTTGATGAACACGCGCAGATACTCCTTTTGGCCTCCGCTTTCGGCACCCCACACCGCCTCTAGGAGCTCGCGGTGCGTGATCACTCGATTCGCATTGGCAGCCAGGTAGGAGAGCAGATCAATCTCTTTGGGAGTCAGCCTTCCTCGCTGCTCGCGGCCTTTAATGATTCCCCCAGTCTCGAAGTCAATCTCGATATCGCCGAGACGCAAGCGGCGCTGAAACTCAAGTGGAAGCGCCCTTCTGCGCAGAGAGGCACGGACACTAGCCAGCAATTCGGGCATGCTGAATTGCTTGGTTACGTAGTCGTCCGCTCCAGCCTCGAAGGCTTCTTTCTTGTATTTTTTCCCCGTGCGGGCCGTCAGCATGATGATGGGCACATCGGAGCTCGCGCGAATTTCGCGACAGGTCTCGAGTCCGTCGACGCCAGGCGCGTTAATGTCGAGAATCATCAGGTCAAACTTCGCGCGACGGCCATGCTCGATCGCTTCGTGGGCGCTTCGCGCTCCGTTGACCGCGAAGCCTTGAGCGACAAGCGTGGTGCGCATCAGGCGACGAATCTGCGGATCATCATCCACGACCAAGATTTGTCTTTTGACCATGGCGCCAACTGCCTGATTTGACGTGGCGTTCTTCCAGGGTGCTTTGGAGGGAAGAGCTTCGCGATGAAACGTCACCCTCTTGGCCTCCTGCAATTGGGAAGTGTTTCGTCTCATCAAGGGCATAATCCTGAAATCGAGCGAGCGTCCATGCGCGATATAAATGCTAGTCTTCTCAGCGAATAGCCTGCGCGCTAAAGTTCAAGGTCCAGCCATCGAAAAAAACAGTTTCGCGTCCATCCATCGGAAAAACCTATCGACAAACAGATTAAGTGCCGGAATTCGGGCTCGCATCTGTCGTCGCGCGCTGAACAATGCGCTGGATGGAACACTGTGTAGCCCTTCGTTTAACATTCAGTAACCTGCGAAGTGGCGAGCTGAAGTGAACACTTTCCGCGCGGTAAGCAACCGTTGAGCCGCTTGGTCTTGGTGAAGCGCGCATCCGGTTAGGCACGAACACCGAGGCGCCTCAGCAGCAGTTTACCGCTCCTGTATTTTATATAACGAGTATCTGCAATCGAGCTTTAGGCTGAGAAAAGCGTGTAATTGCGAGTGCAGACTGGGGCTTTTCACTTCCAGAAAGTCAACGCGACTCGCGCGCACCATTCTTTTCTTCAGCGCCGCGACTTCGCTTTATGTCGCGAAATATCTTTATAAACGAAAAGGCGGAAATTACAGTCGGATCGATTTGAAATCGCGTTTTGACATACTTCCGGCAAACGTGGATGCTGGCCGCCGCACGATGAAAGCGCGAACAACGCGAGTCATCGTCGATCCAGAATCGGTAAAACGAGGAGTCTATGAGTCGCCTTCCTAGTGGTTTGTCGATCTTGTGTCTGTGTCTTTCATTCCTTGGATTTGGAAGCGTCGCCCACGCCCAGACGGCTAGCACGACCGAGGGCGCCATTGTGGGAACTGTCACTGACAAAGCTAATTCTGCCCTGCCGGGCGCGACTGTGAGCTTGTCGGGCAGCGAAGTTATGGGTGTAAACACCACGAAGACCGATGAAAAGGGCTTTTACCATTTTGCTGCTCTGTTACCGGGGGACTACGCGATCAAGTACCAAGCCTCGGGCTTTGGCGAAGAAGTCCGTGAGGGCGTACACGTGTCCCTTGGTTTTACAGCAACTGTGGATGTCCAAATGGCTGTGGGCAGCTTGACGCAAACGGTCACAGTGGAGGCTCAAACCTCCGCCATCGACCTACAGTCCAACGACATCACCAGCGACTTTGAAGACACCCAACTCAAAACTCTGCCTGGGTCTCGGGATCTCTGGGCCGTCTTGTCCCAGGCCCCCGCCATCGCGGAAACGAAAATGGACGTCGGCGGCAGCGACGCGCTGACCCAGCAGGGTTACACCGTTTACGGAATGGGCGGCGCCGGAGGCGGCGGCATCAACCGCGGGGAAGTCGAAGGCATGATGGTGAACGAAGGCTCCGGCGGCGGCGGCAGCGAGATGTTTTACGTCGACTATGGCGCGATGCAGACGATTTCCGTCAACGCCGCCAACAACACCACCGAAATGCCTGAGCCAGGGGTGTTGAGCCAGATGGTGATGAAGTCAGGCGGCAACGACTTTCACGGCAGTGTCTATTTCGATTATGAAGACGGCGCGCTCGAGTGGCACAACATCAACCCCGCTCAGATCGCCGCGCTAACGTCAGGAGGCGTAGTAGGAACCACAGCCGTACCATTGAACGATGTGAACCGGCTCAATTTGTTTACGGATGTCTCTGCGAATGTCGGTGGGTACGTCATCAAGAACAAATTGTGGTGGTTCTTCGCCTATCGCGACACGACGACCGAGCAGAATTACCCCACGCTTAACGTGACCCAAAAGAGTTGGTCACCTAATTACTCGGGTAAAATGACCTACAACCTAACCCCAAAGCAAAGACTCATCGGGTTTTACACTCACTCGAACAAGTCGCAGCCCGATTATCTCGACGCTCTCATACTCAGCGGCGGCCGGCAGGCAGGAGCACTCGAAACCGAGTCTACCGCGTGGAATTCCGTCTACCCCGTCTACGTCTGGGACGGGGAGTACATCTACGACATCACGTCGTCGCTGGTATTTGAAGCTCAGGGCGGCCAATATTTCTCCGGATGGAATCGCCAGGGGAAAAGCGATCTGTCCCGCATCGAAGACGTCAGCAGCGACTATGTTTCTGGGGGCTTGAATAATACGGAAAATGATCGCCACCGACCTCAGGGTCGCGCCTCCCTCAGCTATATCCATAGCGGTTGGTGGGGCACGCACGACATCAAAGTCGGTAGCGAATACATGCGGGACACCAATTTTGTTCCCTGGGGCGGCCTGGGCATCCCGGGCAGTCTCGAACCCACGGTTCCGTGCCCCACGGCGGCTGCTATCGCGGCACTCGGTACCACTTGCCAGACCGTCTCAACTCTAATAAATGGCGCGCCCGACGACGTCTATTTCTACGCGGTCGGTCCATACGAAGCAAACAACGGAAATTCAACGTTCGGTCTTTATGTCAACGATACTTGGCAAATCAACAAGCGGCTGACCGTGAACGCCGGTTTGCGGTTCGACCGGCAGGGTATTTTTTCGCAGAACGAAACCGGCCCGAACGGGACAACTTTTTCCGCGAACAATTATGTTGATTTTCATAATTTTGGACCTCGAGTCGGAGTCTCTTACGACCTAAGCGGTCGCGGAACCAGCGTGATCAAGGCCAGCTTCGGCCACTACTTCAACTACCCTGCGGCGGACTACGGTTCCAGTATCAATCCCGACGTCGCGGGCTGGAGATACGAGTACCTGTGGAAACCAACGGCCCTGCAGCTCGGTACGCGCGCCGGAGACACCCCTACCGACTTCTATGAGCCGGGAGATACTCTTGGGTCATTGCAAGGCACAACGGGCGGGGCGGCTACCACCTCATTCGCCCCGAACCTCAAACTTGCCAATACGTATCAGGCCTCCGCTTACTTCGAACAACAGTTTGGCGGCCTCACGCTTCGCAGCGGGTTGGTTTATAACGAAGTCGTTGACATAGCGGGAACTGTAAACGTGGATCGCCCGCTCAGCGCGTATAGCAATCGAGTTACATACTACATTCCCAATTCCAGCAACACCATTTCGAATTCCTCTCCAACCGTCACGATCTGGGACGTGCCTTCAACCTTTAATACGAACGCGGTTCTTAATGAGTACGAAAACCTGCCCGAAGACGCCCACTACTACAACTGGGAGATCACGGCCATTCGGCCAAACGTACACGGCCGGTGGTCTCTGATGGGCAGCTTCAATTACACCTGGGCCCGACCCTCAAGCCTCGGCACGGGCACGTCTTTTACCCCAAATCAACTGATCAATACGAACGGATGTACAGTGGCGCAGGATACCACGGCGCCATGCACGGGCGGTAACGAGGCGTTTTATAACTTCCAGGGCAAGATCAATAGCACGATCAAGATGCCGTGGGGAATCAAGCTAACGCCGATTTTCCGGCTGCAGTCAGGCACGCCCTACGCGCCTACGTTCAGCACCTCTGGAACCAAACTCAAGGCGCCGGGAACGACTATTTCGGAACCCACCAATTTGGTGCTGAGCTATACGATCCTCGCCGCGCCCTACGGCAGCGATCGGACCCCAACGATCGCTCTTCTCGACGTAAGAACGGAAAAAGTATTCACGTTCAAAGAGCGGTACGCGGCCACGGGCTTCTTCGACGTCTATAACATCACGAACACCAACGTGGTTACGGCGCTAACGGCAGCTTCGGGAAGCGCCTTCGGCCTTCCTTCCAACATTACTCCACCCCGCGTGATGAGGCTCGGGGTCAAATTCGATTTCTAGATCCGGACACTAACTAAGGGTCCGGCCCAGGAATCCCAAATTGGCTGTCAAAGGCAACGGGAGGCGGAGGGCGGCGACGCCCTCCGCTTGCCTGCTGCCCGGCGCGACGGACCTCGCGAGATCGGAATGAACGTATGGACTCGAACGACCGCAATCTTGGGATGGACAGCAACATCACGCGCCGCGATTTCTTGAATGGCGTTGCGGTAACGATCGGCGCGGGCCTGATCCCGGAGATCGCTGAGGGCGCAAAACGCCGGTCCGGACCCATCCGCGCAGGAACCTTTCTGGCCCAAGGAATCACGCAGGATGATCCGCGGTACTACCCTCCCCTGCTCACGGGCATGCGTGGCAGCCATCCGGGCTCTTTCGAAGTCGCGCACCAGATGCGCGACGACGGCAAGTGGGATCATGACCGGCGCCGAGGATACCGGCGAGAACTACGACCTCGTGGTTGTCGGTGCCGGCATGAGCGGCTTAGCCGCAGCTTATTATTTTGTCAAGAACGTCGGCCGGGAATGCCCGAGTACTCGTCCTGGACAATCACGACGACTTTGGCGGACACGCCAAGAGGAATGAGTTCGAGTACAACGGCCATACGATGGCCCTGAATGGCGGGACCGATAACATCGAATCTCCCGAACGGTACAACCAACCTTCCCAACAGCTACTCGACGCAATTGGTATCGATCTCGACCGCTTCGTGGACGCCAACGCTAAGAACCGCGAACTCTACAGCTCGCTAGGGCTTGGTGGCTCCTACTTCTTCGATAAGGAAACCTGGGGCGCCGACAAGCTGGTGAAGCAGGTCAGCGCCGGCAGCAAGCGCGGCACCAGAAGGCCGGGCGAGGCGGCATGAGCCGAGGACTTCCTGGCGCGCACGCCACTCTCCGATCAGGCCAAGAAGGACATGCTGCGCATTTACAGCAGGAACCAGCCCGACTATCTGGCCGGTCTCAGCGCTGGCGGAGAAGCAAGCGAGGCTCGCCAAGATGAGTTATACCGATTACCTGCTCAAGGTGGCCAAGGTTGATCAAGCAGTGCCTCTGGTTCGTGCAGCACACCGGCGAGGGAAACTTCTGCGTCGGCGCGGATGCGATTCCGGCTCTGTTTGCCGCGCAAGGATTCGGCTCTCCAGGATTCTCGGGCTTGAACCTCCCGCCGTTGCCCAATGGATTGCTGGAAGATCTGCCGGGAGGAAAGCACGGCCGCCAGAATCCGGGCGCGTGTCCGTTCATTTCCCCGACGGCAATGCCACCATCGCCCGGCTGCTGGTGCGATGGCTGATTCCCGATGCGGTGCCGGGAACGACGATGGAAAGCGTCGGCATGGCGCAGAGTCAACTATCCGTATGCTGGATCGCAAGGACCAGACAGCGCGCATCCGCCTGAACAGCACCGTAGTCAATGTTCATCACGACGGACCTTACGGCAAAGCCAAGGGTGTTGTCGTCAGTTACGTCAAGGCAGCGGCAAGACTTATCAGGTAAAGGCCAAGGCTTGCGTGATGGCCTGCTGGAACATGTTCATCCCGATGATGGTTCCCGAATTGCCCGCAACGCAAAAAGAAGCGCTGAAGTATGGCGTCAAGGGACCACTGGTTCACACCAGCGTGGCCATCAAGAATTGGAAGGCATTTCAGAAACTGGGAATTCGCGGCGTGAGTGCGCCGACCATGTACTGGCGCAGGTGTCGCTTTCCCAAGCGGTGAGTCTGGGAGATCTGCAGCATCCGCAAACTCCCGACGATCCGATCGTGATGAACCTGGGCAGAATTCCGACTGCGCCCGGGAAAGCCGCGCAAGGAACAGCACGAAATCGGCCGCATGGAGATCTATACGACGACATTCGAAACCTACGAACGAAAAATCCGCGATCTGCTGGCGCGCACGATTGGAGCCGGCGGATTTGATCCCGCGCAGGACATCGTCGCGCATCAGGTCAACCGCTGGCCGCACGGATACGCCTACACCTACAACAGCCTGTTCGAGCCCTGGACTGGGTTTATACGCAGACCGATGCGCGGCCCTGCGTGGCGGCGCGCAAACCGTACGGCTTGATCACGCATCGCCAATTCCGATGCCGCAGCCAGCCCGCACACCGATGCCGCCATGCTGGAAGCCCACCGCGCCGTTCAGGAAGTTCTGGAGCGCCGCGCTTGGCCGATCGCTGACCCAAACCAGCGCCGGATAAAAGCAGACAGCGTGCGAAGACGTGCAACGTACTAGTTGCATGACCTGCAGGATGATCATTCGGTAGGACATGTGATCACGACGAGGAATGAAAGCGCGATATGGATTCAAACGACCGCAATCTGGGAATGGACAGCAACATCACGCGGCGCGATTTCCTGAACGGCGTGGCGGTAACGGTTGGGGCCGGCTGATTCCGGCGGCGGGCTGCGAAGCGCAGAATTCGGGCCCGGATCCTTCCCCGCAGGAGCCGCTTCTGGCTCAGGGAATCACGCAGAATGATCCGCGCTACTACCCGCCGGTGCTTACGGGCATGCGCGGGAGCCATCCGGGCTCGTTTGAAGTCGCGCACGAGATGCGCGACGACGGCAAGTGGGATATGACCGGCGCCGAAGATACCGGCGAAAACTACGACCTGGTGGTGGTCGGCGCGCGGAATCAGCGGATTGGCCGCGGCGCACTATTTCGTCAAGAACGTCGGCCGCGATCGCGCGCGTGCTGGTGCTCGACAATCACGACGACTTTGGCGGCCACGCCAAGCGCAATCAGTTTGAATACAACGGAAGAACGCATGGCTCTGAACGGCGGAACGCTCGAACATCGAATCGCCTGACCGCTACAACCAGCCCGCCAAGCAGCTGCTCGACGCAGTGGGCATCGATCTGGATCGCTATCTGGACCGAGAACTCGAAGAATCGCGCAGCTCTACAGCTCGCTTAGGCTGGGCAACTCATATTTCTTCGACAAAGAAACCTGGGGCGCCGACAAGCTTGTCAAGATCGCCAGCGCCAGCGCGGAGAGGGCGGCAGCCGCCGCGCGCGGGCGCGACAGCGGCGGGATGTCGCGAGGACTTCGTCAATCGAACGCCGCTCTCCGATCAGGCCAAGAAAGACATGCTGCGGATGTACAGCAAGAAATCAGCCGGACTACTTTGCTGGCCTCACCGCGGCGGAGAAGCAGGAAAAACTCGCCAAGATGAGTTACACCGACTATCTGCTGAACGTGGTCAAGGTCGACAAGCAGTGCCTCTGGTTCGTGCAGCACACCGGCGAAGGCAACTTCTGCGTCGGCGCGGACGCGATTCCGGCTTTGTTTGCCGCTCAAGGATTCGGCTCGCCCGGATTTTCGGGCTTGGGTCTGCCCCCGCTGCCGGCGGGTCTGCTCGAAGATTTGCCGGGCGGGCAGCATGGCCGCCAACTGCCGGGCCGGATGTCGGTCCATTTTCCCGACGGCAACGCCACGATCGCGCGACTGCTGGTCCGGTGGCTGATTCCCGATGCGGTTCCCGGAACCACGATGGAAAGCGTGGGCATGGCCAAAGTCAACTATCCATATGCTGGATCGCCGAGACCAGACGGCGCGCATTCGCCTGAACAGCACGGTAGTCAACGTTCATCACGATGGAACTTACGGGAGCGCCAAAGGCGTGGTGGTCAGCTACGTTCGCAGCGGCAAGACGTATCAGGTAAAGGCCAAAGCCTGCGTCATGGCCTGCTGGAACATGTTTATCCCCATGATCGTTCCGGACATTCCCGCAAAGCAGAAGGAGGCTCTGAAGTATGGCGTGAAGGGTCCGATCGTTTACACCAGCGTGGCGGTTCGAAATTGGAAGGCATTCCAAAAGATGGGACTTCGGTCGCGTGAGCGCGCCGAGCATGTTCCATAGCGGCGTGGCGCTCTCGGAAGCAGTGAGCCTCGGCGATCTGCACCATCCGCAAACCCCCGATGATCCGATCGTGCTGCACATGGGCAAGATCCCGACGGCGCCGGGAAAACCGCGCAAAGTACAGCACGAAATCGGTCGCATGTTGCTGTACACGACTACGTTCGAAACTTTCGAACGGAACATTCGCGATCAGCTGGCGCGCACGCTCGGTGAAGGCGGATTCGATCCGGCCCAGGACATCGTGGCAATCACCGTCAACCGCTGGCCGCACGGCTACGCATATACCTACAACAGCCTGTTCGAACCGATGGATTGGGTTTACACGGAAACCGACGCGCGCCCTTGCGTGGCGGCGCGCAAACCTTTCGGCCTGATCAGCATCGCCAATTCCGATGCCGCGGCAAGTCCGCACACGGATGCCGCAATGCTGGAAGCTCACCGCGCGGTCCAGGAAGTTCTCGAACGCCGAGCCTGGCCGACGCTGACGCAGACCAGCGCCGGCTGAACAAATCATGAGGGACGTGTTTGCACGCGCAAAGTATCGGAAGCCGAGATGTCCCGACAGAGCGGTCGAAATCTGGGACTGATCTCAAGCCTTAGGAGGGTACCGAAATGTCATACGGACATGACCGCGAACTTGGAATGGACCGCAATATTACGCGCCGCGACTTCCTCAACGGAGTAGGCGTCGCTTTGACCAGTTCGCTGCTTCCCACAAGCAAGGTCGGCGCTTTTGCTTCCATGATGCGAGCAAGCGCAACTGGAACAGGCGCCAGCAGGCGGGCGAATATTATCCGCCGACGCGCACGGGTATGCGGGGCAGTCATCCCGGGTCGTTCGAAGTGGCGCACGCACTCACCGACGGGCGCATTGGGACAACCCCACGGACACAGGCGAGCATTATGACCTGGTGATCGTAGGCGCCGGAATGAGCGGGCTTTCCTCGGCGTATTTTTTCTACGAATGACGCGGGGCGCAGCGCGAAAGTGTTGCTCCTCGACAACCACGACGATTTCGGCGGCCACGCCAAGCGCAACGAGTTCCATTACAACGACCGCATGCTGTTGCTCAACGGCGGCACTTCCAACCTCGAAGTTGTCGACCAATACAGCACGGTTTCGCGA
This sequence comes from uncultured Acidobacteriota bacterium, assembly GCA_963818345.1. GTDB lineage: Bacteria > Acidobacteriota > Terriglobia > Acidiferrales > UBA7541 > Palsa-189. The sequence continues at coordinate 23,315 of CAWFRX010000014.1, forward strand.
ACGTTGCTGAAGGCCATCGGGATCGATCTCACGCGCCTGCAGAAGGCCAGCAACACCACCAACGAATTCTACAGTTCCATGAAACTGGGAACCGCGACATTCTTCGCAAAAGAGGTATTCGGCGCGGACAAACTGGTGAGGGGCGCTCCCACTGGCGGGCGGGCGGATTCGGCGGCGCGGCATCGGAGCGAATTGGGCGGAGTGGCTCGCAGCAAACGCCGTTCTCGGACACAAGCGCAGAAGGACATGGTTCGGCTATACGATCCGGCGCTTCCGGATTTCTACCCTGGCCTGACCGACGCGGAAAAGAAAGACCGTCTGGCGAAGATCACCTATCGAGGACTACCTGCTGAATGTGGTGAAGGTGACGCCGGAAGTGCTGCCGTACCTCAACCGCGCGCGCAACGATATTTCCGTGTTCGCTGCGTACGCGCGCAGCGAACGAAGGCCATCCCGGCTTCCAGGGCCTCAACTTGCAGCCCTATCCGAAAGTCGGCCCGCTCACGCACATTGGCGGAACACAGCACGGCAATGAAGTCGTCTCTTTCGGCGGGCCGACCATCGAATTCCCGGACGGCAATGCCAGCATCACGCGCCTTCTGGTCCGGGCGATGATTCCGGACGCGCTGCCCGGGCAGACGATGGAGGACGCCATCACCTCGCATCTGAACTACAGCACGCTCGACCGCGCGAATCAGCCCGTTCGCGTACGTCTGAACAGCACGGCCGTGAAAGTGAAGCACGTGGGCGAACCCGATACCGCCAAGGAAGTTGAAATTACGTATGTGCGCGGCGGCAAAGCGGAAAAGGTGCACGGCGCAGAACGTGATTCTGGCCTGTTACAACGCGATGATTCCGTATCTTTGCCCGGAAATGAGCAAGACGCAGAAGGAGGCTCTGGCCTACTGCGTGAAGAAGCCGCTGGTCTACACGAGCGTCTGTATTAAGGATTGGACATCATTCGCGAACGCCGGACTCCGCAGCGTCAGCTGTCCGGGAATGTTCCACCAGGGATTTAGTCTTGGACGAGCGCCGGTCTTCGGCGACTACAAAGGTCCGCGATCGCCCGAGGATCCCATGGTGCTCTCGATGACCATGGAGCCGGTCGGCGAAGGAAAAACGGAGCGCGATCAATACCGTACTGGCCGGATGAAGATGCTGATGTGGGACTTTGATTATTGTGAGCGAAAGATCCGCGACCAGCTCGCTCGCGGCATGAACGGCACCGGATTTGATCCTGCGCGTGACATCGTGGCGATCACCTTCAATCGTTGGCCGCACGGTTACGCCTATATGTACAACATGCTTTACGACAAACCGGAGTGGGCGCTCCTCGATGCGGATGACAAACCGTGCTACGTGGGCCGGAAACGCTGGGGACGCATTTCCATCGGCAAACTCGGACGCCGCAGGCAGTTCGCACACGGATGCCGCCATTGATGAAGGCTATCGCGCAGCGGGAGAACAACTCGTTGTTCGCAGCCGGAGCCGGGGAGGGTTAGAGCCGGCGGCGAAGCATAGGAGAATGCGAATGATGTCCGACGAATATCGCAAGCTCGGCATGGACCGTTCCATTACGCGTCGCGATTTCATGAATGGCGTCGCAATTGGCATTACGGGCGCTTCAGCAGCATTTCGCAGCCTTTCCGCTTTCGCCGCCGATCCGGAGCCGCAGCCGCAGCTCGGCGCGTCTTTGGAAGGGGAGGATGCTTCGGATTATCCGCCCCTGCGCCACGGCCTGCGCGGAAATTTTCCTGCGGCGGTCGACATCTTCGATCCCATTCGCGACGGGAAATATGTGCAGTTTCCAGTGGCGGACGCCGATATTACCGAGGAGTACGACCTGGTGATCGTGGGCGCGGGCATATCCGGCTTGTCGGCGGCCTACTTTTACCGGATGGGTCTCGCTCCGAAGTACAAGATCCTGATCCTCGACAACCACGACGATTTCGGCGGCCACGCCAAGCGCAACGAATTTCACTATCAGGGCAAGACCTACCTGGGCTACGGCGGGACGATGGGTATCGCCACGCCGTTCCCATACAGCCACGGCGCAAAAGCCATGGTCCGGGAGCTAGGGATCGACGTCACCCGCAATTCGGAATTCGCCAATCGCACGGTTGAGCAGAAGTATCAGCTTGGCAGTGCCATGTTCTTCGACAAGGAACATTTCGGAGAGGATCGTCTCGTTCCCGGCAATGGCCGGCTTCCGTGGCCGGAGTTCCTCGCGAAAGCGCCCATCTCCGACGCCGCCCGTGCAGACCTGATTCGGTTGCACGGGAAAAATCCCGACTACATGGCGGGAATGTCCATCGCCGAGAAGGAAGCGAAACTGGCGAAGATGAGCTACCAGGACTTCCTGCTCAAATACGCCAAGATGACCCCGGACGCGCTGCCATTCTTTCTCGGGGAGGGCGGCCGCAACAACAAGCACGTCGATGTCACGCCCGCTCTGGAAGCTGCGGAGCGCGGAAGCATCGGTATGGATGGCCTGGGGCTGAAGTTTGACCGGCGATTCAGCGAAGGCTCCTACTCGTTCCACTTTCCCGATGGGAATTCTTCGATCGCTCGGCTGATCGTGAGCCGCCTGATTCCCGCGGCTGCTCCCGGCAAGCCAGACATGACCACAATCGTCCAGACCAAAACTGATTTCTCGAAGCTGGATATGCCGGATTCCGACATTCGGATTCGGCTGAGCAGCCCGGTGGTCCGCGTTTTGCACGATGGCCATCCGGAAAGCGCGGAAACCGTCCGCATTGCCTACGTCAACGGCGGCAAGACCTATGCCGTGCGCGCGCGCAATTGCATCCTGGCGTGCTACAACCGGATGATTCCGTACCTCATGCCAGAAATACCCAAGGAGCAAAAAGAGGCACTGGAGACTCCGGTAAAGGTCCCCATGATGTACACCAATGTATTGATCCGCAAGTGGACCGCGTTTCAGAAACTCGGCGTCTCCCGAATCAGCGCGCCGGGGATGTATTACCCCAGCGTCGGCATCGATGCCGGAACTACGCTGGGCGGTTACCAGGGCGTGGGCACCCCCGAAGAACCCGTGCTACTCCATCTGACGCGAAGTCCAAACAAACCGGGCGTCGGATTGAACCGCAAACAACAGCAGGCGGCGGGACAACAAGAGCTGCTGAAAATGACCTTCGAGGAGCATGAGTTCAAGATTCGCGACGAACTTTCCCGCGTGCTGTCTGGCGGCGGCTTCGAGCGCCGCGGACGACATCGTGGCCATCACGGTGAATCGCTGGCCCTATGGCTATGCGTACACCTACGACACCCTTGGCGATCCGGACGTTCCGCTGGAGCAGCGCCCCCACGTGATTGGCCGCAAGCGTTACGGCTTGGTTAGCATCGCCAATTCCGATGCCGGCGCGGCCGCCTTTACCAACCAAGCCATGGATGAAGCGAATCGCGCCGTGGAAGAAGTGTTTGTGCGGCAGGGACTTTGCTGAACCGCGGGTGGGCTCGGCTTTCTGGCTTCATTCTCGCTGGACGATAGAGTGCGAAAGGACGCTGCGGTGAGGACTGCCGGAGCGCTGGCGATCATCATGATGTTCGGATCGGGGCTATGGCCACAGACCGACGGGCAATCGGTACAGGGACAGTCAAACTCTGTCCAGGCCGCTGCCCCGGCCCAGCCGATTCCATATCGCCACAAAGTACATATCGCGCTCGGATTGAAGTGCGAGTTCTGCCATACCAATCCGGATCCCGGGATCCTTATGGGCTACCCGTCGACTACAAAGTGCATGCAGTGCCACGTCTCGATCGCCAAAGACAGCCCCGCCATTCAGAAGCTTGCGCAGTACGACAAGGCGAAGCAGGAAGTCCCTTGGGTCCGCGTTTATGCGGTTCCCGCTTGGGTGTACTGGAATCACCGTCAGCACCTCGAGGCGAAAGTCAAATGTGAGAATTGCCACGGAGCGGTAGAAGAGATGGACGTCATGAAACTGGCCACGAACGTCACGACCATGCAGGGATGCGTGGATTGCCATACGCAGCGCGACGCGCCTCTTGGTTGTAACCGCTGCCATGAGGACATGACGCAGTAGCGCCGAAGGAGAATTGTTTGCGATTCCAGGAGAGCGAAATGCGCTTCATCAGGGCAGCCATCATTGTGGGCGGTGCCATACTCGTCTTGGCCGCTGCGGTTCATCTAAACAGCCAGCAAACCCAACCCACCCAGGCGGGCCAGCCGCCCGCGAACCGGTGCGCCGCTCCCGACTATCACCAGCTGGATTTCATCCTCGGCCAGTGGGAAGTCTCTAACAATGGAAAGAAAACCGCGGACGCCACCTTCGAACTTACTTCGACCAGCAGTTGCGGGCTCATGGAAACCTGGAAGAACGCGAATGGCGGCGGTGGCAATGGGTTGTTTGCAAATTCACCCACCGGTCACGGCTGGGAATATTTTTGGGTTCCCTCCTCCGGTTTGCCAACATGGCTGCACGATGGCAAGCCGACTGGCAATGGGGAAGAGATGCAATTCACTCTCACCCGGACGGCAGCAGACGGGACCAGCCACGAAAGCCACTGGACGCTGACGAAAGACGCCGACGGAAAGATCCACGAAGTCTCCGTGAACATTGATACAGGCAAACCCGAATACAACTTGTTGTGGTCGAAGAAGCCGTAGCAGGGTAGCAGCAGGCACAGAGCTTCGCGGTCTCCCGTGGTTGTATACTAATCAGTGATATTATAGAACAGTTCTACAGCAAGAGGGCCCCAGTTGAGGATTGAAACGACCGTACTGCAGGAAGTCTCTCCGGCAGAACACCAGTTCGTCAAAGGCCTGGGCCTGATCAGCGCCACGACGCTGGTCATCGGCAGCATGATCGGCTCGGGGATCTACATCGTTTCCGCCGATATCTCGCGACTGGTGGGTTCACCTGCGCTGCTCATCGGCGCATGGCTGGTTACCGGATTCATGACCATCGTTGGCGCGCTGTGCTACGGCGAACTGGCAGCGATGATGCCCCATGCCGGGGGTCAGTACGTCTACCTCAGGGAATCGCTGGGGCCCATCTGGGGCTTTCTTTACGGCTGGACGCTCTTCCTGGTGATTCAGACCGGCACGATCGCCGCTGTCGGCGTCGCGTTCGGGAAGTTCCTTGGGGTCTTCGTACCTTCGATATCTTCATCGCATTGGTTGATGCATCTCGCCCACGTTCCTCCGATCCGCCTGGGGCCGATGGTCTTGGGCAATATGGACGTCGGCGTAAGCACGCAAAACCTGGTAGCGGTTCTCGTAATCACCTTCCTTTCCGATGGTCAACATTTTTGGCGTGAGGCTTGGCGCGGCGATTCAGAATGTATTTACGGTTGCTAAAACAGCTGCACTCCTCGGATTGGTGCTTTTGGCGGTAGTTTTCGGGCGAAATGCGCAGGCGTTGACGGCGAATTTCGGATCGCAATTTCTGGCGCAACGCAGGGATTGCACTCGCTTCACGCGATACAGGTTGGCGCGGGTGGACCCACCGTCTGGGTCGGAATGATTGCCGTAGTAGCAGTCGCCCAGGTCGGTTCCCTTTTCGCCGCCGACGCCTGGAACAACGTCACTTTCACGGCGGGTGAAGTCAAGAATCCCCATCGTGACCTGCCGCTCTCGCTCGCCATCGGAACGGGTGTCGTCATCCTTCTATATATGCTGGCGAACTTCGGATATCTGGCCGTGCTTCCCCTCTGCAGGAGATCCGCATGGTGCGACGATCCTGGCTCGGGGAATTCAATATGCCTCCGAGGATCGCGTGGCGACGGCAGTGGTTCAGCAGATCGTCGGACCAGCGGGCGCCGGAATTATGGCGATCGCTATTCTTATTTCCAGTTTCGGCTGCATTAACGGTCTGATCCTTGCCGGTGCCCGCGTCTATTACGCGATGGCCCAGGACGGACTTTTCTTCGCCAGCGCGGGAAAGCTTCATCGATCAATATCGGACTCCCGCGTATTCCCTGGTCGTGCAGTGTGTGTGGACGTGCGTTCTTTGTCTTTCGGGAAGCTACGGGCAGCTTCTGGATTACATCATTTTCGCGGTCATGGTGTTTTACATCCTTACGATCGGCGGACTTATCGCGCTGCGTTTCCAGCCGGCCCGACCAACCTCGGCCGTACCGCGCGTTCGGTTATCCGGTGTTGCCTGTCATTTACATTGCGATGGCAATTTTTATCGACGGGGTTCTGCTTGCGCTACAAGCCGCAGTACACGTGGCCGGGACTCATCATCGTGCTCCTCGGCGTTCCAGTTTATTTTCTTTGGTCGAAAAAGGGAGTACTGGGCAGCGTCCAATCATCGGTTTGAGGCGGGCGAGCGTGAAGGTCTGGACTTTGCGTTGGGTAGAACCGCTACGGTAACTACGAATTCTCGGTCACAGCAGCAATTTCGGGGAGCTTATGGCGGACACCATTCAGAAATATAAACAGTATGTGATCACTGGCTTCATGAAATCCGTTGTGCCAATCGTCATCGAGCAAGGCAGCGGAGCCGTGGTTACCGATGTCTTGGGCCGCGAGTACCTGGATTGCTTCGCTGGCATCTCGGTCGTGAACGCGGGGCATTGCAATCCCGAGGTGATCGCAGCCGCGAAGGCGCAAATGGACAAGTTGATTCACTGCTCGTCATACATTTATCACGTCCAGCCCGTCGCCGACCTGGCGGAAAAAATGGCGCAACTGATGCCCCCGGGACTTACGAAGACGTTCTTTGGCAACGGCGGCGCGGAAGCCATTGAGGGCGCTCTGAAACTGGCCCGGCTGTACACGGGGAAACACGAGTTCATCGCTCTCCACGGCAGCTTCCACGGACGCAGCTTCGGCGCGCTGAGCGTCACAGGGAACCAGGGAAGGAAGAAGCGGGGCGGACCATACGGGACCGGTATCGCCTTTGTTCCCGCGCCTTACGTGTATCGTTCGCCTTGGCCCGGCGATCCCGATGAATGCGTCCGCCAATGTGTTCGCGCGCTCGAAGAAGCAATTCAATTTGCCACCTCAGGAGATATTGCGGCGTTCATCGCCGAGCCCGTCATGGGCGAGGGCGGCATCATCATGCCGCCGCGCAATTACTTCAAAGAGATGAAGAAAGTCCTGGACCGGCACGGGATCCTGTTCATCGCGGATGAGGTTCAGTCGGGTTTCGGCCGCACCGGAAAAATGCTGGCGATCGAACACTACGGGGTGGCGCCTGACATCATCGTGACCGCCAAGGGGATCGCCGACGGCTTTCCCCTGAGTGCATTTACAACACGTCCGGAAATCGCCGCGGCCTATCAGCCCGGTGATCACCTCACGACCTTCGGCGGAAACCCCGTGTCCTGCGCCGCGGCGCTCGCCAACATTGAATTCTTACAGAGAGAGAATCTCTGCCAGCGTTCCGCGGAAAATGGCGACTACGCCATCTCCTTGTTGCGGGAACTGCAGCGGGGAAATCCGCTTATTGGCGAAGTCCGTGGGTTGGGTCTAATGATCGGGATTGAGATGGTCAAGGACGAGAAGCGTACTCCCGCGAGCGCCGAAGCCGAAGCGATTCGAAACGCCATGTTGCGCCGCGGGATTCTGATCGGGGTCGGAGGCACTTACGGAAACGTGGTGCGATTCCAGCCCCCACTCGTAATCACACGCCCGCAAATCGAGCAGGCAATCGCAGCTTTCGCTGAAGCGCTTCAGGAATTGGAAAACCCGGCAACGAAGCTTGCTGCCGTTTAGCGCAGAATTCCGGGCGACACACTGGCGAGGAGCGAATGAACCCACGGATGGACATGATGAATACCCCTGAATCATTCGAGTGTTGGACGGGCGGTAGCCTTCGATCACTCAGCTGGTTACTGTTGCGGGCACGAAATAAGCGACGAATCAGGCATCTTTGGTTTTGCCAGCAAAAATCCCAGGGACTGGGAGCACACATATGAGTCAGCAGCTTCAAATTGTTGGGAGTGCTCCGAACTCGGGTCCCTTCGCGCGCGTCGAGGACGCCATTGCAGCGATACGCGCAGGAAAGATGGTGATCGTTGTAGACGATGAAGATCGTGAGAATGAAGGGGACTTGACCATTGCCGCTGATAAGATCACACCGGAAGCCGTCAATTTCATGGCCCGTTGCGGTCGCGGATTGATCTGCCTGGCAATGACGCCCGAGCGTCTTGATGAACTCCAGATTCCCTTGATGGTTCGGCAGAATAGCTCGAGATTCGAAACGGCTTTTTGCGTGAGCATCGAGGCGAAGGAGCGCACGACCACTGGGATTTCGGCGGCCGACCGCGCCGCGACAGTCCTCGCGGCAATTGACCCGGCCTCCAAGCCCTCAGACCTCGTCCGACCAGGGCACATATTCCCGTTACGCGCGCGGAGCGCTGGGGTCCTGGCCAGAGCCGGACAGACAGAAGCTGCAGTAGACCTGGCCCGCATCGCCGGACTTTCTCCGGCCGGCGTCATCTGCGAAATCATGAACAAGAACGGCACGATGGCACGAGTGCCGCAGCTCAGTGTTTTCGCTCGTCGGCACCATCTGCCGATGATCACGATCGCCGACCTAATTACCTATCGGATGCGCAACGAATCGTTGGTGACGCGCCGCGCGTCCACAGAGCTTCCCACCCAATACGGGGAGTTCCGTCTCCACGCATTCGACAACGAGATCGACAAGCAGACACACCTGGCGCTCGTGCGTGGTGATATCAGCGACGGGAAGAATGTACTCGTGCGTGTGCATTCGCAGTGTGTCACAGGCGATGTGCTGCGATCGGTGCGTTGTGACTGTGGCGAGCAGCTTGATAAGGCAATGCAACGGATCGCCTCGGAGGGTCGCGGCGTGTTGTTGTATCTAAACCAGGAAGGGCGAGGAATCGGTCTGGCGAACAAGATTCGCGCCTACGGGCTTCAGGACGAGGGACTCGACACTGTGGAAGCGAATGAGCGGCTGGGATTTAAAGCCGATCAGCGTGATTACGGGATCGGCGTGCAGATTCTGCGCGACCTCGGCGTTCGCTCCATGAGACTCCTGAGCAACAATCCACGCAAGCTGGTTGCCATCGAAGGATACGGGTTGTCGGTGACGGAATGGTTGCCCCTGGAAATCCCCGCCTCGGCGTCATCGCTGCGCTATTTGACAACGAAGAGAAACAAATTGGGACACGTTTTGCGCGGGCTGTGACTTCATTCATGACGGCCACGTCCAGCAAATCAAGTGCTGCCTGCTTTGAGGCGGGCCGATATGAGCAGCACCGCTAAAGCGCGCGGAGGAGTTCGCTGGACAACCGGCGACCGGGGTGCGTCCGCGGCAGCAGATGCGGAACAGGTGCGCCTGGTGCGAAGGGTTCAGGCTGGTGACTCTACCGCATACGAGAAGCTGGTGCGGATCCACCAGCATCGGTTACTCATGGTGATCGGGGGCATTTTGCGCCGGAACGAAGACGTTGAGGACGTGGCGCAGCAGGCGCTGGTCAAAGCCTACATTTCGCTGAAACAATTTGATCTGCGGTCGTCATTTAGAACCTGGTTGTACAAGATTGCCGTCAACGAGTGTTGGAATTACTTGCGCAGGAAGAAAGCGCGCCCCCTGCTATACGAGGCCGATCTCAGTGAGGAACAAGTTGAGCATCTGGATTCGATGCCGGGACACGCCGGAGGCGCTCTGAGGATTGGCCAGGACGCGCAAACACAGGCCGAGCAGCGCGACCTGCTCGACCAGTTGTTCCGCGAACTCGATGAGCAGGATCAGACCATCCTGGTCATGAAGGCAGTCTGGGGCTTCTCGGCAGGAGAGATCGCTGAGGCCCTCGGCCTGAACGTCGTCACAGTGAGGGTACGGATGTGCAGGGCGCGCGGGCGACTTGTTGAGATTTACCGAAGGCGGCTGGAACATCGCGGAACGTCGCGCTTCTCCGAAAGTTGCGCCAGCTCGGAGCCGATTCGCGAAACTGCCAGCGATTCAAAAGACTGCCTCCAAGACTCACCGTAGCCTCGGGCCGCCGCATGGACGGCTCCAGTGGAAACTCGCTCCCATCGACCTCTGGACGCTCACGCTTGGCCGGCACAAGTCTACCCGGGGTCAACTGGCCGCCTGCCAATCGAGAAGCACCTTCCCTGAATTGCCCGACATCATCACCTCGAAACCCTTTTCGTACTCCTGCCAGGGGAAGCGGTGCGTAATCACCGGAGAGATGTTCAGTCCCGATTCCAACATCACGGTCATCTTGTACCAGGTTTCAAACATCTCACGACCGTAGATTCCTTTGATCGTCAGCATGTTGAAGATCACTTGCCGCCAGTCGATAGCAATTTCCGCGGCTGGGATCCCCAGGATGGCGATTTTCCCGCCATGACTCATGTTTTCGAGCATCTCGCGAAAGGCAACGGCAGAGCCGGACATTTCCAACCCGACATCGAAGCCTTCCTTCATTCCCAGGCGCTTCTGAACGTCGGCAAGTCGCTCGGTTTGGGTGTTCACGCTGATCGGAACTCCCGCGCGTTCGGCGAGAGATAACCGGTAGGGATTCACGTCCGTAATTACAACGTAGCGCGCGCCTGCGAACCGTGCGACCAACGCTGCCATGATGCCGATCGGTCCCGCCCCAGTGACCAACACGTCTTCGCCCAAAACGGGGAACGACAGAGCCGTGTGCACCGCATTGCCGAAGGGGTCGAAGATCGCGGCCGTCTCGCGAGGAATCGATGGCGCGTGTTTCCACACGTTCGTCGTGGGCAGGACAACAAATTCGGCAAAAGCTCCCGCTCGATTGATGCCTAAGCCTTGCGTGTGGGCGCACAGATGGCGCCGCCCGGCTAAGCAGTTCCGGCAGCGTCCGCAAACGACGTGGCCTTCACCGCTGACGATGTCTCCGGGGTGCAGGTCAGCCACATTCGAGCCCACTTCCACAATTTCCCCGACAAACTCGTGCCCTATGATCGTCGGTATCGAAATTGCCGATTGAGCCCATTCGTTCCACTCGTAAATGTGCAGGTCGGTCCCGCAAATGCCCGTAAGCAAGACGCGAATCTTGACGTCGTTGATCCCGGCTTTGGGTTCCGCGACATCTTCGAGCCACAGGCCGCGAGCGGCGCGGCTCTTCACCAGAGCTTTCATTCCGGCCGTCTCTCCGATTGCCGATGATCGAACAGCAACGCTGGCCCTTTCAGGGGGAGCGCAACGACTTTGTCGCTCCAACCCTGTTGCGTTGAATGAACTTCGCGAGTCGAGGAAGCCTCGCTATCTGTTAATGGCTGGAAATGGATCCGATCGGCCCGTCGACGTTCATCCCGAACTACCGTGAGCGCGCATCCTTCCAGACGAGAGGAGGCAATTCCAGATGAGCGGCTTTGAGATATGCCTTCGCATATTGCTCGGCCTTGTCTTTGCCTTGCTGTATGTCATCAACCGGCTCGGACGGAACAATCCAGGTTCTTGTGGTGACATTGTAGACAGACGTCTGCATGCCTTGCGCGCTGTGTTCCGAGAACAAACGCAGGTGTTCACCACCCACTTTAATCTCGGCCCAAACGCCGTCATCCAACATTGAAGACCCCAAACATGGCCCGTATTTTACGACATGGGCCAGCGGGTCGTGTTGATTTTCCGATTGCTGGTTTCCTGCCATAGGCGCGAAAGTGTCACTCCCTTTTTTGAAGTGCCGGGAGATCCTGCTCTTCCGTACTCTTCCTTTTGCTTCGTGAGGCGGAAACGGCCTACCGTAGCAGCCCGTCGTGCACTAGAATGCTTGCCGCGCCTCTGCTCCCACGATGAGGAAGTGGGCTCGCATCCAGGCCCGGGTACGGAATCCACATCTTCTCGAAGAGAGCCAAGTGACACAATTGCTGATCGGTTTTGTCATCGCCCTGGCCGTAGGGTTGACGGGTATCGGCGGTGGAAGCTTTACAGTTCCTGCCCTGGTGCTCATCGTCGGATTGCCGGCCGGCACAGCCGTGGGAACCGCCTTCGTTTACGCGGGCGTCATGCGGCTGATCGCGGCGCCGTTCTACCTTTTCGGCAAACACATTCACGCCCGTTACCTGTGGCTCCTGCTGCAAGGCGCAATTCCGGGCCTCATGATCGGCACATATCTTTTGCGCTTGCTGAGCGCGTCGGCATCCAGCCCCGTCGTCGTAATCATACTCGGGGCGTTGCTGACGGCGTCTTCGTGCATCAGCTTTGCTCGGCCTCTGCAGAATCCCCAGTTTGCGCGCAAGAATTCTCACTGGTTGCGCTGGTTTTCGATTCCCATCGGCATTGAGGCGGGATTTTCCTCAGCTGGGGCTGGCATCCTCGGAACGTTGCTCTTGCTGAATTATTCCGAAATGCCGCCGGCGCAGGTCGTCGGAACCGACTTGCTGTTCGGGCTCGCGCTGGCCGTGCTGGGCAGCTTTTTCCATTGGCAATTCGGTTCGCTCAGCGGGCCAGTCCTGCTGCGACTCCTCGAAGGCGGAATCCCCGGCGTTTTGCTCGGCTGCCTGCTGGCACGCGTCGTACCAGCTCGAAAACTCAAGACCGCCATCGCTCTGATCGCCGTATTTGCGGGCTTTCAGCTCTTATGGAGCGGCACCCAGGCCTTGATGGTCAAACATGCAAAGGACAGAGGCAAAGGTTCCGTGCAGACGATCAAGTAATTTGGCGGCGCCTCGGTTCACGACGCCGTTTTCATTTCTGTTATACTCGCAACATCGCGGGCTCATACGTCCGGAACCCGCATGATTGTTGACGACTCACCCGCGCGCCCGTAGCTCAGATGGATAGAGTACGTGCCTCCGAAGCACGGGGTCGGGAGTTCGAATCTCCCCGGGCGCGCCATTTTCCCTCATAAATAGCGCCATGCGGCGCACCAGGGGCTTGTAACGCAGCTCTTCGCGCGTCGGCTTCCGCTTCGTGCCTAGGGTAGCAACCCCCCACATGCCTTCGCCAGACACGCCGCGTTGCGCCCGCTAGCCGACGTGGCGCCGCTTCATTTCCAGCGCTTCCCGGAGAATATTGACCGGCCCTGAAACGAAATGCTGATCTAAGGTCTTGGTTTGCCAGGCGAGGATTTCGGCCTGCAAGTCTTGAGACGCGGCGATTTTTCTCATTCGGATTGGTAGTTCGGACATATCTCCGCAAAGAGTTTGCGGGTGGCACAACATCCGGTGATAGGCCTTGTTGGCCTGTCCGACGCAGATGCAATCCAGCGCGGCGGCATCCACAACGCCTTGGCCGCCGCCGTGGATGCGCCCCGCGCCGACATAGTACTTGCAGTGCGCGAGATCGCGCAGATAGGAGTACGCGATTTCGCCCCAGGTCGGCGGATCGGTGATGCTGTAGCTGGGGAAAGTGGCGTTGCCGCGGTATCGAACGAGCACACCGATCGCCTTTTCTAGCCGGGACGCGGCCGCTTCATTGTGAGGGCCCCATGCCTCACTCATCCCGAGCGTTGCCAAGGCGCGCCAATCAATCCAGGCGACATCGTCTTTGGTGCAATCAAAAAGTGCTCGCGCTGCGCTGGGATCGTGCATGTACGGAAAGGAGATCGACTGTGGGACCTTCGTTAGTGCATCGCTTGCGTCCATCATGTGCGCGAGGAAGAGATCGTAATTTCCGATGGGCTCGCGGAGCGACCGAATATAGGGGTGATCCCAATGCTCCAATCCGTGGTAGGCAAACAGGATCGGCACTCCGGCTGGAACATCCAAAATCGGGTCTAGCGTAATGACGACGTCGTACTGCTCGAAAGGAATTTCTTCGACCGGCGTAATATTCCGCGTGAACTTCTTAACCATCTCCTCCCGGCCAGGATGCGTATAAACAGCGTCGTGCGTATACCGGCTGACCAATTGCTGTGGGACGATGTACCAGTCGGCTTTGAGCAGGCACGTCATGTCCCAATACGTGAGTTTTCCGGGCCAGATTTCGAACAGGCGCGACGGACTCGTGTCCTTCCAAAGCATCCCAGACCAAGGTCCTTGTACATCCAGAACTTGCTTTACGAGCGCGACTCTCATACCGGGTAACCGATCGATCTCAGCCGCGGCAGGTGACCGCTTTTCGCCGCAACGATCACGCCATTGTATTGGCCGTCCGGCTCACGCCGGGATACAAGCCCCGTTTCAGGATTCACGGAATAAATGGTGTACCCGCAGTCGATCAGAGACCACAGGATTTCCACCGGGTGATCGTTGAATTGGCTCGTCTTCACCACGTTCAGTTCGCACAGCACAAGCGGTCCATCAGCGCGCTGCAACGTTTTCTGTGCGCCTTCGATGAGAGCGAGTTCCGCGCCGCTCGTTTGCACTCTCATCGCGTCAATCCTGCCGATCGCTCGCGACTCGACGAGCGCATCCAACGCGGTGATCGGCGCCTTTTCCCGCTCGGAAGGGCGGCCGTTCACCGAGCCCGGCTGGTGAGTCCAGGAGACTTCATCAAAACGCCACGAATCATCAGGGAGGAGGGTCTCGCCTGCGTGGTTGCCCAACGCAATCGTGGCCACGGCGAGGCGATCGGCGAGGCCGTTCAGTTCAAGGTTCCGCCGCAGGATTTGAAATCGCTCCTGGGACGGCTCGAAGGCATGCACACCTGCGGGGCCTAACTTCTTAGCGATGGCGATCGTAAATAAGCCCATTCCCGAATACGCGTCCAGGAAGCCTTGTCCGGCTTCGAGAAAACGCAACAGGAGTCTCAGTTGGTGGGTTTCCAAGCGCGGCTCATCCCAAAAGTAAGGAATGACCGAGTTCACGGGCGCCAATTTCAGGTGGACGCCGGCGATTTTCTTCGAAATTGGCCTGCTCTGCAAAACTCGGTTACGGAATGGAAGCAGAACCTGAGTCTTCCAACGCTTCCGGCGGGCAGGGCCGAAGATGAGGTTCGATTTCAAGCGAATCCGGGTCCTCATCTCCAGGACGCGCTCAAAAGTGGTGGGATTCTCTAGGGAAACCGGGACGGGCCGGCCCGGAATCCGAATCTTTCGTTCTGTGTTAGATCCGTCGGCTGTCATCGCAATCGCTGTGTTTTGAATCACTCACTGCGCGGCGGTCACACCCGTGATTGCGCCCTCGCGGCGGAGACGCAAGGCCTCCTGGTTCTCGCGAATCCAGCGAAACAGCGTGTCGGTGAACCGCACCACCTGGCCGGCGTGAGATTTTGAAGCGTCCATGATTGAGAAATTGGTTTGGTGTGTCAGGCAGTTCCAGAAGTAGCGCCCGTCCCAAATCGACCAGAGCGCTTCTAAACCTGATCATCGGCGGCGCTTTCAGCTTCCGCAGCGACAGAAGCTCGGCGGCGCGGCGCACAAATCGCATCCCAAGCAACGCAGTGGACCATCATCGAAGCTAGATAGATGGCCGCAATGGCAGAAGTCGTCGGTCATCCTCTCCTCGATCAAATCGGCCCTTCACTCCGTGCATGAAACAAATCACGTTCCGTTTTCTGCGAGACCGCGCAGCGGCACAGCATAGTAACCCATCCCTCGCCAACGCCCAATAGGGCTAGCTCAATGGGTCACCACATTTACGATTTCCGATTTCAGCTGCGCGTATCAACGACCCTGGAATCGAGGAAACGATAGCCCCTGGGTGGCGGCGTGTTCAAACTGGAAGGCCCCAACGATGCGGGAACGAACGGCCGCTGGAATCCAACGCTATCGACAGATCGATGACAGCCTAAACAGCTGCCTGCAAGTGGCTGTGCACCCTGTTCCTTCCAGCGTGCTTGGCTGAATACAATGCCTCGTCGGCCGCCCGCAGAAGCGCTTCCGAGTCCTTAAGTTCGTTGTCTCGGATGGCCACTCCCAAGCTGATCGTAGTGGCAATATCGTCCTGCCCGGCGCGGATCGGTTCCTTCGCGACGCAAGCGCGGAGCCGCTCGGCCAAATCGACAATCTCTTTCATGCCGCATCCCGGAACCACAATCAGAAATTCTTCGCCGCCGTAGCGTCCGACAGTGTCGTAGGAACGAACCGAGTCGCGCATCCTTTTTGACGTCTCGCGCAGCACAGCGTCCCCCGCCAGATGTCCGTAGGTATCATTCGTGCCCTTGAACCGATCGATGTCCAGCATGATCACACCGATAGCAGCGTCCTGCCGAGCGGATCGCGTGACTTCCTTGTCGAGTGTTTCGAGCACCGCCCTGCGATTCAGGCATCCCGTCAGGGAATCATGCGTGGCTTCCACTCGCAATTGTTCGCGCGTAGCCACCAATTGGTCGTGAAGCTCCAGGATGCGCTTTCCGGCGCGTACTCGGGCCTGCAATTCCTGAAGGTCGCAGGGCTTGATGACGTAGTCGTTAGCGCCCGCTTCGAGCCCTTCGATGATTTCGTCTTGTAGGCCCTTCATCGTGAGCAAAATGACGTAGACGTATGGTTCCTGCGCCTTCTCCCGGAGTTTGCGGCAGACCTCCACGCCGTTTTCCTCGGGCATGATCCAGTCGAGCACAGCCAATCGCGGGCAGTCCGGGCCTTCGAGCAACCGGAGAGCTTCAGCGCCATCCGCAGCTACCACGACGCGGTACCCCGACTTGCTGAGGGTAGTCTCCAGCAGACGACGAGAAACCAAATCGTCATCGGCGACCAGAACCTTCATCGCCTGAGCATCTCCATCCTGCAAGAATCGCCTCGATGAATCAGGATTTCGCCGGTTGCGCCGGCGCCTACCCGCGACCTCTTGGACTTTCACAGATCGATCTTCTGACGTTCCTCTTCGAGCAACCCATGCCGCTTATCGCCTATCCGGAATCGTCCGCTTCCGACGAGGCGCTTGAAAAGACAAGTCTTCATCGCGAAGACCGAATCGCATAAGTAATGCACGATGTCGTCCCGAAGCTTCTCAAGCTCTTCGCCCATGGACATGCGTCTTCGGGGCGCAGCTTTCCTGCAACAAGAGATAGGGGCAAGTGGTGTGCCAAAGGCGACAGATGGGGTGATATTCCGATCCGTATTGCTCCAGCCCACCCAAACTATTGATTTCAAAGATGAACGTAGCAGGTATCGCTGGCCGTGGTGTCGGCTGAGCCCGCGGCCTGAACGGCGGTGCGTGCCGAAACGGGAATAAACGATGTTGATTGCATAACTCGGGAAGACCCACGCAAATCAGCCCATGCGCTTCTGACCGAGTAAATCGCGGCTGCACCGCGCCGCCTCAGCGACCAAAAAGCCCATGCGCGGATGCTCCGGCTCGAAATCAACCGGGAGGGCATGTTGCCGCAACGCCTCGGACGTTACCGGACCGATCGAACCAACAGCGATGCGCGCGAAACTCCTGAGTAGGTTTTCCTCGGCGCCGAGTTCCTTGGCGATACGCAACAGGTGAACGACTTGTATCGACGTGGTGAACAGAGCGACGTCCACGTCGCCGCGAACCACGGCCTGCACCGCAGCCTTCAGCGGTCCAGTATCTTCCGGCAGTGACCATTCGTAGATGGGAACGCGCGTGACCGACGCGCCGCGCTCCGCAAGTCCCGCGAGCAACTCCGGATTCGCGGCGCCATATTCTTGAACAGCAATTCGCCGTCCACGCAGCGGCAAGGAGTCCGAACGCTCGTCCAACGCTCGCAACACCTCGCGCCAGGTATTCGGCTCGGGCGCCGCCACGCGGACGGGAACACCCAACTCGTTGAGCGCTGCCACCGGCTTTGGCCCGCGGGCCACGACAACAACCTGCCGCAGCGCGGTCACCCATTGTTCTCGCGGATAGACGGTTTCCGCGAGGCGCGCCAGCGCGCGCGTCCCCACGCCGGTGAGAAAAATGACCATGTCGAAGCCGCCCGCCACAAGAGCGCGGGCGAAGTCCAGCGCTTCTCGATTCGATTCCAGGGGAACTTCCTGCATGGAGGGAGCGACCGTGGCCTGGCCGCCGTAATTCGCGATCAGCTTGGCCATTTCAGCGGCTCGGCGGCTTTCGAGAGATAGCACTCGAAGTCCCGCTAATCCGCGAGATGGCGATTCATTCTCCACGATGCCGCATTCTCGGAACGCCCACGTCAGAAGCCCCCGCGTCAGAGCCCAAGGTTGGCCAGCAAATCGGCCACAGCGAAAGGCTGCGCGGTCTCGACAGACACCGTAAACAGCTTTCGCGGGTCTTTGTCGAACGACAAGAAATAGTCCTGCCCGCGAAAGAGCCTGTCGAGAAATCTACGCAACTCCGGGTCCACCGCCTCGCGCGTGGATTCGAGATTCGGAGCCAACAGGCGGTCGTTGACGAACACTTCAAGCTCTTTTCCGTTGAAGCGAAACCTGCCGCCGAGGCGCGGATCATCCTCCAAACGCCGGCAGGCGGTCAGCGCTGCCACGGCCGCTTGCGCCAGCCGGCTCTGATTGTCACCGTCCAGCTCCGCTTTGCGATTGTAGCGAACGCCCAGGCGATTCTCGCCGTTGTCCACGCTGTAGTCGCCCTCGTGCCCGATCAAAATCACTCCAGGCCCTGCGTGAACATGTCGGTAATCGGCAATGTCCAGCAGCAGCTCTCCGGGCGTTTGCTCCTGAATCCAGCGGTGGAAGATAGGGATCAACGGCTCGAGGTCGATCTCCGCGGGATTCGCGAGCATCAATTTGAAATTGACGTGTTGCAGCTCCATGCGGCGGGATTCCTTGGCGGTGGTGATCTCGGTCGGCACTAGACGACTGCTGCCGCCGTGCCCAGTCGGTTGTAGCAACTGTGCGCGGCCTCGATAAACAGGTGCGCTTCGTCGATCAGGTAGCGGGAAGAGTCCGAGGTATGCGGCTGGCCCGCTTTCTCATGCGCCGCGAATAAGTAGTGGGCGAACTTTCCGCCGGCAAAAGGATCGAAGAACTTCTGGGTGTCGTAGTATCGCGTGCGGAACTCGCCGACGATGCGATCGGGATCGTCCGAAATGTTGGGGTTATCGATTTTGACGAGCGCTTTCGCGGCATGCAGCATGGCCAGATACGCCGTCTTACCCGCCTTGTCGAATTCCCCGCTCTCCCAGGCCACTTGCGCCTCGAAAACCTCTCGTTCAGCGGCTGCCAAATCAAACTCGGTCGATGACACCACTTCCCCGGCGCATTCCCCGACGCCCAGGTCGCCCAGGCTGTACTCCCGAGGGTCGCCCCAATCCGTGAAAATCGAATGATCGGACGGATTGGCGGGCGGCCGAGCCAGATCGTCCAGGATATTTTTCAGCTCCGCCTTTCCGATTCGTTTGGCGAAGTCCTTGAAGGTTTCTCCTGGCTTTCCTTCGCTGGCGAACCGGCTGGTCAAGCGCGCCACGACTTCGGGAATGTGCTTGGACGGAATCGCCGCGACGGGAAGGCCGTAGGAGCTGCCGTTATTCTCCCACTCGCCTCCGAGTACAACTTGAAAATGCGGGACGGCATAGCCCGACATCTTCCGGCTGACGCCGTAGAAGCCGAGGTCGGCTACGTGATGTTGGCCGCAACTGTTAAAGCACCCGCTGATCTTAATGTGCAGTTTGTCGACGGATGCGTCGATCGAGGAATCTTTCGCCGTCAACTGGCGGCGCAGTTCCGCCGCCAGCCCACGCGACGAAGAGATTCCCAATTTGCACGTGTCCGTTCCCGGGCAGGTGACGATGTCCGTCAAGCGGCTAGCCCCAGCATCGCCCAACCCCACCGCCCGCAACGCTTCGTAAACCTCCGGCAGATCGCCTAGGCTTACCCAGCGGATCACAAAGTTCTGCTCGACCGTTGTCCGCACCGTTTCTTTGGTGAAGCGGCGCACGATATCCGCCAAAGACCGCAATTGGTCGGCGGTAATGTCCCCGAGCGGCAGCGCTACGGTAACCACCGCGTAGCCTGCTTGCTTCTGCGCTCGCGTGTTGGTCTCGCGCCAGCGCTCGAAGCCTTCTGGCGCTGCCACCGCGGGTTCGGAAGCAGGCCGCAGCGGCGTCTCGTGCGATTGCTCGGCGTCGGTAACGTATTGCGTCCATCGAGGATCGAAGGGCAGCGTTTTGCGCTCTTCGAGCACCAGTTCCTTGAACTTCTCGATCCCCAGGTCCTGGATGAGGAACTTGATGCGAGCCCGGCTGCGGTTCTTCTTTTCGCCGAGCCTGGCAAAAACCCTGGCGATCGCCTGCGCCAGGGGCAATAGCTCGGTGGCCGGAACGAACGAGTCGAATAATTTTGCCTGATACGGGACCGCGCCGAGTCCCCCGCCGACATAGACTTCAAAACCCAGCTCCTGCTTTCCATTCTCGGTGCGGGTTGCCGCGATCATTCCCATGTCGTGCATCTTCGCCAAGCCGCACGCATGCTGCGAACAGCCACTGAAGGAGGGCTTGAACTTTCTGCCAAAGTTCTGGCAATCGGGATGACCGAGCAAGAATTTGGACAGCGCCCGCGCGTGTGGAGTCACGTCGAAAACTTCGTCCGGGCAAACGCCGGCGTACGGGCAGGCCGTGACGTTGCGGACGGAGTTTCCGCAGGCCTCTCGCGTGGTAATGCCGGCGGCGGCGAGTCGGCGCATGACGGTGGGCGTGTCGTCGATCTGAATGTAATGCAGTTGGAAATCCTGGCGAGTGGTGACGTGAGCGATGCCGTCGGAATATTCCTCGGCCAATTCCGCCATCGTCTCGAGTTGCTCGGCGTTCAGCCCACCGGCAGGGATCTTGATGCGCTGCATCCCCGGGGCATCCCACATCGTGTGCGGGCCTTTCGTCAGGCTCCCGGAAGGATAGGTGATCTGCTGAACGGCTTTGCCGTCATGTCTCTGCCCGTTGTCGTAGCGTTGGCCATAGGCGCCTCGGCGCAGCCGGGTCTCGGCGAATAATCGCTCGTCCAGCTTGCCCTGCTTGCGCAGCGCTATTTCCGCCTCGAAGATGTCGATCTCCCGCGACAGATTCTCCGGCATCTCTCGGGCGAGCTTCTTGGTCCACTGCGAATTCGAGGCTTTCATTGGCCCTTCATCTCCATAACCACATCTCCATAACAAAAAGCCCACCGCGAAACGACAGGTCCGACGGTGGGTCCGGATTAAAAGCGCGCTTCGATATGGCTTAGGGCTATCCGGCAGACGTCGGCGCTGTCGCGTGACAACAACGACAACAACAGCAGGCCGAGAGCAGGAGAAGAGACATCCATTAAAGGCTACCCACCGCTGCCCCGGGTGTCAACAAAAACTTCCCTTTTCCAGCCCAGCCTGCTGCCCGCGTGGCGAAGCGATTTGACTCCACCTTCGCGATTATGCCAGTCTCGGCGGTCATGCCAAACGCGTTCGCACCTCCGCTCCAGGATGTTACTGTGCTCGACCTAACCGTGGCCCTTGCCGGTCCTATGGCCACCCTGCTGCTCGGAGGGCTGGGCGCCAAAGTAATCAAGCTCGAAGAGCCCACCGTGGGCGATCCCTGCCGCGACAATGCACCTTACTTCGGCCTGGGCGGAGTCAAGCTGGTGCGCGAACGCGAGGACGATTTCTCCGTGCCTGGCTTCAACCGCCTGCGAAACAAGCTGGGCGTTACGCTCAACCTTAAACACCCGCAAGCACGCGACGTCCTCGCGGACCTGGCGCGAAGCGCGGATATCGTGGTCGAGAACTTCAGCGCGGGCACGCTCGATCGCTTGGGCCTGGGCTACAATTTCTTGCGCGGCACGAACCCGCGCATCGTTCACTGCTCGATCAGCGGGTTTGGCAGCGATGCGCAATCCGGCAGAGGCCGGGGGCTCGACGCCACGATTCAAGCGCTGAGCGGCCTCATGTACATTACCGGCCGGCCGGAAGATCCGCCCGTCCGCGTCGGCCTGACCATCGCCGATCTTACGGCCGCGCAATTTGCCGCGATCGGTGTACTCGCAGCGCTGCATCAGGCGCGGCTCACGGGCGTCGGACAGCACGTCGATATCTCCATGCTTGGAGTACTGACTGCGCTTGTCGCTGCCGAGGGATGGGAAGCCGTCGAGCGCTGCGGCGCACCCACGCGAACGGGCCAGACGGTTCAGCGACTGGCGCCGTTTGGCGTGTATCGGGCGCGCGATGGATATGTATCTATCTGCGCTTATACCGACCGCTTGGCGCACTCTCTTTTCGCCACGATGCAGCGCACGGACCTGGCCGGCCACCCGCGGTTTGGGAGCCGCAACGCGCGGGTCCAGCACTATGCCGAGCTCGACAGACTGATCGAGGAATGGACGAGCTCGCTGCCGGCACTCGAAATTGTGGCCAAGCTGCAGGAGGCCGGCGTGCCGGTCGCTGAAGTGCGCCATCCCAAAGAGGCGGTACGCGATCCTGGAGTTCTCGCACGCAAGGAGACCGTACCCATGGTTCATCCGCAGTATGGTTCGGTCGACGAGCTTTACGCGATGGGCCTGCCGATTCAATTTTCGGAATCCCCTGCCGGATTCGATCAGCCGCCTCCCGTGCTCGGCGAGCACAATCAGTCTGTTTACGGCGGGATGCTCGGCTACAGCCCGGAGCGCATCGAGGAGCTCAGAGCACTGGGCGTGATTTAGGCGCTCGAAAGCCGTCGCTCTGGGTTCCGGTTGCGCAGCAATAATCTGCACCCCACCCCCTGTTTTTTTGCAGGTGTGACCACTAAAAGGGTTATGGACCGGGTCGCGTATGTGTTCATTCTTAGGTATTTACAGACACTATCGGCTAACGGACTTGTTATCAATGGCTTGAAAAAGTGCGCTAGGAACCAGGAACAAGAGGTACGAGCCGCATGCTGATGGACATGATTCGAGGGCGAATGAGCTTCCGCCGGCGGATAAAGACGGGTTCTCCGCGATCAGCATAAGCTATGTTACTAGATAAGTGCCCTACAAGTCAACAATTACTGCGCAGTTATTTGAACTCGCCGGAATCGAACACGCGATCCCGTCGGAGTATTGGGCTGCCCAGGCGGTGACGAGTCCGTAACCGATTGTTTTTGGGTCGATTGGGTATTTGAGCAAGAATGAAAGAGCGCAAGTCACTGAAAAATAGGCCGCGTACTGGGTTTCCTTTGTACTCGGAATTCTGCTCGCAAGCAGATCCCTCGGCCTTCGGGCCTCGGCATGGCAGCGGGTTGCCGGGGGACAGCGAGGCGGTCCGCCGGGCTTCCTCTTGCATTCGCTGCGTGGCTCCGCTCGTTGCGATTCTTCTGAATGGCCGGCGTCGCGGGCGCGCGGAAGCAGGAGCACCGGGGGTGACGTATTTCCGTCCACAGCGGGGCGATCACTCAAGGAAGGCGGCGTTTGATCTCGCGGTCGTACTCCGGGAAGTAGCGCGCGATGACCTGGAGGTCGAATTGCCCGAGAATCGATTCCTTGGGCTCGCGTTCGAGTAGGAACTCGAAGGAACGCTTCACAAGCTCCTGCGGTTCTATTTTCCTGTCGGTCAGCCGCTTGTAATATTCCGCCGTGAGCGTCACCCGGTGTGACGATTCGTTGCGCCCATCGATCACACGAACGCGGAATTCTCCGTCCTGTGTGGAGTGGGCTCCGAGCGGAGCCCACAGGCGTATCGTTTCTACTTCAATCGTGGCCATTGCGGGTGCAAAACACCTGGTATCGGATAGCAACGAAATGGCCCGGCAGCTAGGCAGGCTTGGCTTTGCCACGGGCCAGCACGGTATCGAGATCGGCACCGACTTTACCGTTGCTGCGATCGATTTCGATATTGCCTTTGAAGAAGGCGCCATCCTCGATCATGATGCGGGAGGTGAGGATATCTCCGCGCACGGATCCTTCCTTTTTGATCTCGACTAAATCCTTGCCGCGAAGATCGCCTTTCACGTCGCCGTAAATGACCAACTCGCGGGCTACCGTCTCCGCATTCAAGGTGGCTCCCTTACCGATGGTCAGACGGAAACCGCCTACCGAAATCGAGCCTTCCACATCACCATTGATGTGCAGATCCTCGTTGCCTGTGATGTCGCCTTTGATACGCAGCCCCGGGCTCAAATAACTCGGCGAGGTTACCGGCGGATTGGGTACTGCGGAAGAGCGTCCCTGCTGTTTGTCGTCCATCGTTCCCCCTTGGTGTGGCCCCGATCGTCATCGGGCCTGGCTTGGGCGGAATCAGCTTAGGCCGATCACAAGCGGGAAACAACGAGTCTCTGCGAGGCTGTTGCTTGAAACGCAGGCGGGCTCGCCGGGCATTTGCCGGCTACTCGTCGGTTAGAGCTGCGGGACGATCGAATACGGGGTAGCCCTGAATTCAAACGGGGACGCTTCCTGTGGACGAGATTGACACCCAGCAAGGTTGGGCCGTATTCTACAAATACATAGAGCATCCGAGGCCTTATCGCATGGACCTATTCGAGGAAGTTCTTAAGCTCCGCCGAGAAGGAAAGCGCGGCGTGATGGCGACCATTGTGCACACCAACGGTTCGATTCCGAGCTTTGAGAGTTCCCGCATGCTGGTCAAAGAGGATGGCACGATCCTGGGGACCATCGGAGGCGGTTGCGTCGAGGCAGAGGTCTGGGCGGCGGCGAAGGACGTGCTCAAGGCCGAAGCTCCGCGCAAAATGGTTTTCAACCTCAACAACGAAGCCAGCTACGACAACGGACTGATCTGCGGCGGCACCGTGGAGATCTTCGTGGAACCAATTTTACCTCAGCCAATCTTGTACATCTTCGGTGGCGGGCACGTTTCAATGGCTTTGGCGAAGGCTGCGTACAGCGCCGGGTTTGCCATCGGCGTGGTGGACGATCGGGAGCAGTTCGCCAATCTCGAGCGCTTTCCGATGGCGGGCGAAGTCTACACGACCTACGAGGATGCATTCGAGAAGATCAAGCCGAATGCCTCGAGCTATCTGGTGATCGTCACGCGAGGGCACCGCGATGACATGCGCGTGCTGGCCTGGGCGGTCAACACCGAGGCGCGCTACATCGGCATGATTGGCAGCAAGCGCAAAGTACTTTCGGTGTATCAGGCGCTGGAGCGCGAGGGCTATCCGAGCGAGAAATTCGATCACGTCCACGCTCCCGTGGGCCTCGAAATCGGCGCCCTGACGCCGGACGAAATCGCCATCAGCATCGCGGCCGAACTGATCGCGGTGCGGCGCGGAGCCAAGAGCGTCGCGCACATGGCGGTCGAACGCGCGCAGGCCACGCCCGCAGCCCGCTGAGACCGCCATGCTCGCCGCGGTTATTCTTTCCGGCGGCGAATCGTCTCGAATGGGATCGCCCAAGGCGCTGGTTCCGCTCGGTGCGGGCGGGCAAACCTTCCTGGAACACCTTCTCGAAATAACGCGGCAACCGAAAATTGGCTGGACGCGCGTCGTGCTTGGAAAACACACCGCGGAGGTTAGCCGCGCCCTCTCGCTTGATCCGGCGAGCATCGTGGTCAACCACAACTGGCAACAGGGACAGATCTCCTCGATTCAAGCGGCGATCCGCGCCCTGCCGGAAGGCCAGACCGACGGCGTCATGCTGTTCCTTGTGGACCATCCTTTGATCAGCCCGGCTTTGGTGAGCCAGCTCGCTGCGGAATTCTACAACTCGGGCAGGCCCATTGTGGTGCCCACGTTTAACGGCAAACGCGGCCATCCGGTGATTTTCGCCGCGCGACTGTATGCGGAGTTGCTCGCAGCCTCGCCGGAAAAGGGAGCGCGCGAAGTGGTCTGGGCGCATGCCAGCGAGGTGCTGGAGGTGCCCACGGTCGAGGAAGGAATCGTGCTGAACTTAAACGACCCGGAAGCCCTGCGGAAGGCGCTCGATCGCGGCTGACCTCGTTACCGCCTACCCTCTCGCGTGACCCTTGGTGCTAGACGGCTGGAGCTGCTCGATGAGAGCGTCCAGCGCGTCCTCCGCGAGTTGACCGGCGTGCTTTGTGGCCGGCGGCAACCCTCCGAGAGCCTGCGAAACTTGCTCGGCGGTGATCTGCTCAATCTCCTCGAGGTTTTTTCCCAGAAGCATCTCCGTAAGCACTGACGAACACGCAATCGATGGCGGGCAGCCGCGTGTGCGAAACCGGGCTGCGGCGATGCGTCCGTTCTCGACGCGCACCGCTAGCTCCATCAAATCGCCACACACGGGATTGGAGACTTCCACTTTGGCTGTGGCGTCAGGCAGCTCGCCCTGGTTGCGCGGGTTCCGGGAGTGATCGAGCACGGCCGGACTGTGCATGTGGCAAGTATCGCAGCCGAGCGTTGGGCGCGCAACCGGCGTCGGGCAACCGGAAAGCCCTGTCGCCATGATGCTGTGGTATCGTGCGCCGGAGGCGAGGCGCGGTCATGATTCGGGTGGTTGCGGCGATCATCGAACAGCGGGGACGGCTGCTCATCTGCCAGCGGCGGCGCGGCGGCCCGTTCGAGTTGAAGTGGGAATTTCCCGGTGGCAAAATTCGGCGCTGCGAAACACCGCGCGCGGCACTGGCTCGCGAACTGCTGGAGGAGTTGGGCGTGGCCGCTCGCATCGGACGCGAAATCTACCGCACGCGGCACCGCTACCCGGAGATGGGGGAGGGCGTCGAAATTGTATTCTTCGCGGCGAAGCGCCTATTCCCTGCTCCGCGAAATATCGTCTTCGACCAGATCATCTGGGCGCGGCCGGACGATCTAAGGCGCTACGATTTTCTGGACGCCGACCGCGCGTTGGTTGCGAGATTGGTGCGAGGGGAATTCGCGGGGCTGATCTGCGATGCGTAGCGGGTGGGGAGCGCTGGCAAAAACCTGCTGAGAGATTTCTCCGCCGCGTGGCGGCGCGTCCCGATGAACGGGACGCGGAAGGTGACGGCCGCCACTTCGGTCGAAATGACCGGTGGTTGCTGGGGCGAGATAAGGTGGCCCGGTGCGGCGGTGCGAGCTGCAGCCGTGTAGTGAGACCGCTGGCGAGCGCAATTGAAAAAAGTCACAGGCTCGCGCAATGACCGGTGAGGTTTTCGCGGGGGCCGGCGGAGCTGCCGAATCTTTGCGCGGGGCAGGCTCGGTCAGGAAGGAATCGAACGGCCACCATCGACGACCAGCACTTGGCCCGTCACGAACGGCGCGTGCACCAGATACGACACCGCATCGGTGATGTCTGCCGGCGAGCCTGTGCGCTTGAGCGGGGCTTGGCGGATAAAGGCTTCGGCGAGTTCTGGCGGATCGTCGGGGAAAGAAATGGTGCCGGGCGCGATGGCGTTGACCGTGACCGCGGGGGCCAGTTCGCGCGCTAAGCAGCGAGTCAGCATGATGACGCCGGCCTTCGAGACGCAATACGCTGTGTATTTAGGCCACGCCAGCAATCCGCCGAGCGACGCAAAATTGACGATGCGTCCCCGGCCGCTGCGCGTGAGCAGCGGGGCGGCGCGCTGCGCGCAAAAAAACTGCGCCTTCACGTTCGAGTCCACAACGTGGTCCCACTGATCCTCCGTAGCTTCCTGCAAAGGGGTCGGAGAAAACACGGCGGCGTTGTTGACGAGGATGTCCAGCCCGCCGAAGCGGCGCTCGGCTTCGCCGAACAGGCGCGCGATATCTTCGATGCGGGTCAATTCGGCTTGGACGCTGAAGGCTTCGCCGCCCGCGGCCTGGATCTCGGCGACGACGGCGCTGGCTTGATCCTTCGAGTGGCCGTAGTGGACCGCGACTCGCGCGCCTTCAGCGGCCAACCGCAGGGCAATGGCGCGGCCAATGCGGAGTCCTGCACCGGTGACCAGAGCTGCTTGCCCGCCGAGCGTTTTTCCGGGTACTGCCTCGGCCATCGTTGGCCTCCTCAAGGTCATGCGCGCGTGATTCACGCAGCCGCCAGCATAGTATCTTGGAACCGCTGTCATTTCGCGCCGTGATTGGCGCGGAGGCGAGTTGCAGGCTTACGCGTCCTCTGAACCTTGCGCTAAAGAGAAGCCGGGCAGTGTCTGGCCGGAACCGATACGTTCAACCTTCACGCGTAGCATCGCAGCGGTTTCAGCCCCAGTGGGACGGAGTACCGCGAACGTCGAGAGGGCCTCGGTGTAAAGGCGCGTCACCAGAAAGCTCTCATTGCTATCGAGCTTCTGCCACACCTGGCCGATTTGGATTCGATTTGCAGCCATCACGATGCCGTACTCGAATCTAGAGGCTGCGTTAGCCGCTGTCAATCGACGCGGCGGCGGTGTTTCCGAGCGGCGAAGAGGCTCGACCTCCGTGCCCTTTTGCACAGAATTCTGTTTCAGCCGGCGATGGGAGAAAACCCCCGGGCCAGTGGGCTCATCCTAGCAACCGTACAATTGCCAATCGGGAATTGGGTGTATACTCTGTGGGACGATAACACGGTAAGGAGTGCAATATGACAGATGAGCGCACCGGGTTTTCGCAGCGGACCTCCTGGAAAGGAGCGCTTCGAACGAGCGCTCTGACGGCCCTGCTTCTGGCCTTTCCCGTATGGGCCGCGGCACAAGCCCCTGTTCAGCCTGCGCCTCCTCCGCCGGACCAGCCTCAAGCACAGGCACCAGCGCAACAGCCAAACGCGCAACCGCAGTCTCAACCGTCTGACCAGGGCACCGCACAGCCAGTTCAGCCCGCTCAACCAGCTCAGGCGCAGCCAGCAGCCGCTCAGGAACCCGCGCCCATTCCGCAGAAGGCGGACCCGAAGGTCAAAGCAGGCTCGAAGGAGGACGTCGACGCCATCGGCAACCGCGACGTCGGCAAGGGCCTCGACTTCTATTCGCTAGAGCGGGAGATCGCTCTGGGCAAGGGGCTCGCGCAGCAAGTGGAACGCTCGGCCAAGCTCATCGACGATCCCACCATCACCGAATATGTCAACCGCGTGGGACAAAACATCGTGCGTAACTCGGACGCCAAAGTACCTTTCACCATTAAGGTGGTCGACTCCGATCAGATCAACGCGTTCGCTCTGCCGGGCGGATTTTTCTACGTCAACAGCGGTCTGATCCTCGCCGCCGACTCCGAAGCTGAGTTGGCGGGTGTGATGGCCCACGAAACCGCGCATGTGGCCGCGCGCCACGGCACCAAGGACGCGACCAAAGGTACGCTCGCGCAGTTGGCGATCATTCCGCTGATCATGCTGGGCCCGGGCGGATGGGCCGGTTATGGGTTGTACGAGGGCTTAAACTTTGCCATTCCGATGTCGTTCTTGCAGTTCTCCCGTGAACACGAATTTGAGGCCGATTATCTGGGCCTGCAATACATGTACAAGGCCGGGTACGACCCCAACGCTTTCGTGACCTTCTTTGAAAAGATCGAAGCGGTCGAGAAACGCCAGCCGGGAACAATTCCCAAGATCTTTTCGACGCACCCTCCGACGCCCGAGCGTGTGACCGCGATCCAGAAAGAGATCGGAACGATTCTGCCGGAGCGCGATCAATACATCGTGACCACCTCGGAATTCGATACGGTCAAAGCGCGGCTGCGCGGCATCGAGAATCGAGACAAGCTCCAGAGCGGCAGCAAGAGCGGCGGCGATAAGCCAACTTTGCGGACGCGCACCGAACGCCAGCAACCGGGGACCTCGTCCGGCGGCCAGTCGCAACCACAGACCGGCACCGCCGATCCCAACGACGATCCAGACCGGCCGACGCTGCACAAGCGCACCGACGACGATAGTTCGTCGAGCCAGTAGATTCGCTTCAGCGCAGGGCAAACCTGAAGACGCAGACGACAAAAAGGGGCGTTCCGTATATTCGGAGCGCCCTCGCCATTTCTAGGCGGTTCGCATATTCCATTCGGAGATTACCCACACGGATAGAAGTACGGATCCAAGGCGGAATGGGTCTGTGGATTACGGGTGGGGATGAATGAAAGCGTGCTAGCGGTTAGCGACTTGCTGAGCGACGCCCATGCGCCGCAGTTCTTCGCCATAATACTTGCGGTAGAGTAGGTCCCATTCCTCAGTGCCTTCGACAACGGCCTTCTTCTGAGAACCGATCTTTTGGCGGACCTGGGTGTCGACCTGCTCTTCTTCCTTCAGCAGCGCCATCAGGATGTCGGCCACGCTCTGGCGAATAGTGGCGCGGTCTTCGATGAATTCCACGTCATCGGTTGCGACCAGAACGTCGGTCACCGCGTGTGACAGACGCATCACTTTTTCCCGGCTCAGTCGCATCTTTTCTTGGCGAACCCTCCCGAGCTTGACGAGCCTGTCAACCGTCAAACAGGCGCCGCCCGTGCCTCTCTTAACGCAAAACCAGCTTCCGCTGCCGTGCCAGCTCGCCCTTTACCTTCTTGTACATCTCCTGATAATCGACGCCGGTGCGGCGCATCTCATCGGCGTGCTGACTGAGAATGGTGCGAACTTCTTCATTGAGACGATCCTCGACCCCGAGTTCTTCCGCCATCTTCAACCGGACTCGTTCGGTGAGGGCCACTGGCGCACCGACCTCAATTAGCTTATTGGAGACCAGACGCTTGGTTACTTCGCCCGCCATGTAGCCGACAAAATCCCGCGATAGAAGCATTCCGCTCGTGCTCCAGTAGAAACCGTCACTTTGGAGTCTACTGGCAGGAGCAAGAAAGTGTCAAGGAATCACGGGAATACCGGGACGCGCGCGACATGTTTCACGCGGAAGGCCTTGCACAGTAATGGTGCATTATTTCCCGGTAAGGGGGGCGGCTCGATGCTCGAACAAGGCATTTGGCCAGATTTACTTTTCGTTCCTTTCGCTTGACGGCGGCGCGAGGCCCTTCAGCCGCATATAGACCCTGTTACAGTGAATGCGACGCGAATATTTTCGACGAGGAGGCGGAATGGCGGAGGTGAAGATACCGAGAGCTTCGGGCGAGCTGCCGGCCTACGTGGCGAGGCCCCAAACAAGCGGGCCTTGGCCGGGCGTTGTGGTTCTCCACGACGTTATGGGAATGAGCCACGACCTGCGGAATCAGGCCGATTGGCTGGCGTCGGAGGGATTCCTGGCCGCAGCGCCTAACCTATTCCATTGGGGTGGAAAATTGAGCTGTCTGCGAACGATCTTCCGCGACGTGCAAGCTCGCCGAGGAAGGACGTTCGATGACATCGAAGCAGTGCGCGCCTGGCTCGCCGGGCAAAAGGATTGCAGCGGCAAAATCGGTGTCATCGGCTTTTGCATGGGCGGCGGTTTTGCATTGCTGCTCGCTCCCGGTCACGGCTACTCGGCATCGAGCGTGAACTACGGCGCCGTTCCCAAGGACGCCGACAGCTTCCTGCGCGAAGCCTGCCCGATCGTAGGAAGCTATGGCGGCAAAGATCGCACGTTACGCAGCGATCCAGCGCGGCTGGAGCGCGCCCTCGCGGCGGCTGGCGTGGAGCATGACGTGAAAGTGTATCCCGACGCCGGGCACGCCTTCCTCAACAATCATGACCGGGCGGACGCATCCATGGCGATGGTGGTGCTGGCCAAGATTTCGGGTAGTGCGTATCACGAGCCCTCGGCTCAAGACGCTCGACGCCGCATCGTTTCCTTCTTTCACGCGCACCTCAAATCCTAGGAGCGCGGGATAATCGATCAACGCCGAGAGGGGATTTCATTGGCGAGAAGTCCCGTGAGTGGCTAGGATAGAACGCGATGGGCGGTTAGCTCAGCGGTTAGAGCGTCCCGCTTACACCGGGAAGGTCTGAGGTTCAAATCCTTAACCGCCCACCAATTACAGACACCAACTAACGAACTGTAGCGAACTGTAGTGACTGAAAATCGAAGGCCGCAGATGGTTCCCCATCCGTTGGGCCAGTTTCCGAGCACCGGTTTCGCGGGACTTGACCCGGAGTTTCGGCGTTAATTCAGAGTTTTGGTTGATGTAGAAGGGCGGAAGAATATCGTCGAACCGGGAGCTCATTCGACGATCCGCTACCTCTGCCAATTCGGAGAACATCCAAACGCGCAGGTCGATGAACAAAAAGCCTAAACCTTCAGTGGCTAGCGGCTGGTTGCAGAAGACCGCCAGGAAGCCCGACGCGACGAAGCAGGCTGTAAAAGCGAGCATTCCCGGATAGCACATCGAATCGCGCATCGGCTTTGAGCGAAACCATGAGCGGGTCGCGCTGCTGGTAGGCCTTTTCGAGGAAATCCAGAGTCTCGCGGTCTTTTCCCAAACTGACGGAGGCTTGAGCCAGGAAGATATATCGCATGTATTGTTGTTCTTGCGCCGCCACCAACTCGTTAAAGAGACGTTCCGCGGAATCTCGCTCGCCCGCCAAGGCATAAATCGAACAGGCCGCAGCCGTGTCGGAGGTCGTACGATCTTCAAATTCCATGATTTTCTCCGCGTGGCTGAGGGCGAGATGAGGATCGCCCATCTGTGCATAACAGAAACCGTAGATCCGGTGAATAAAAGCAAGCGATGGGTCCAGCCGAAGGACGGCCTGGCAGAAATCGATCGCCAGATCATAATGTCGCGCCAAATAGGCCAGGATCGCAAACCATGTCCCACATTCCGGAGAAATGGGATTGATCTGTTGCGCCTGCTTTAGATCTTCGAGCGCCTCGGGTATCTGTCCGGCGACCACGTGGTAGGAAACTCGGACGATTCGTGCCCATACATCGCTAGGATTCAGCTTAACCGCCTGGTTGCTGGCCGCGTCCGCCTTGGACCAAGCCCGGGCGCTGAACAGGTAGTAGGCGGCTATCATCGCGTGTGCTCGGGCGAGCTTCGAATCCAGCTTCAGAGCTCTCGAGGCCAGCTCTTCGATCCTGTTGAACGTCACCACGGGCGGGTAATCCGAAAAGAAGCGGCGGAAATAGGTAAGGGCAAGCTCCGCGTAACTCGGGGCGAACTTGGGATCTCGTTCGATTGCCAGGTTCAAGCTCTCGATGTTTTTCCGGAGCCGCCTCATCGGGGTCGCACGTAGCGAATGTTCCCGAGTTGGCAGAAATCATGAAAGATGGTTGGCTGATCGAAT
Source organism: uncultured Acidobacteriota bacterium (assembly GCA_963818345.1). GTDB lineage: Bacteria > Acidobacteriota > Terriglobia > Acidiferrales > UBA7541 > Palsa-189. The sequence continues at coordinate 55,949 of CAWFRX010000014.1, forward strand.
CCACAGAGGGATGCCGAACTTTTGAGCTATCGTGGAAGTGTTACGTCGCATACTTGGTGACCGAGGAATGCGTCGGGTCGTGCGGCACATATGATGACGAAACTTATACGGGCAAGCTATTTCGAGTGTACTCCGAGTCACACTTCCTAAATCACCTCGCACGAGACACTGGCAGCCATACCGAGCCAGTCCAGCACTACAAGCTAACTTGTCTAAACCATCTCATAGACGTGGCCGCCTACGCTCCGCCGGAGATACGGCTTATTGAGGCTGTCTCGCCGCATCCACTCCGGATTCAGTAATGTGTACGCTGTTTCAATGTGGCACTCGCCGGTGAGCGGCGAACTCAGAACACCTTGTGGACACGCACGTCGATTCCGTAGCCGCCATTCTGATCACGCAAAACGTTGACGGAAAGCCGCTTGCTTACGTCGTACTGTATGGAGGCGGTTTGATCCTGGGTGTCCGTCACATTCGTGCTGTAGGTAAACAGAATGCTTCCGGTTACGCGCTGCTGGATGGCGATTTGCGCACCGGGATCTCCCTGGGTGTTGGTCGCGAGCGGATCGATGGTCAGTTGCGAAAGGCCGGTGAGGCTTTGAAATTTGCCGGTGAGCTGACTGGTTACGCCCGAGGCCAATACGGATTCCGCGGTAGTGGCTTCGGACTCCGTCGGCGCTGATGCCGCCTCGGCATTGGTATTGCCGAATGCGAGCAAGTGGATGATATCCACCTGCGACAAAGAGGGATCGGACGTGTAGCTGGTTCTGAGACGATCGACCGGACCCGTCAGCTTGAGCGTCAGGTTGTATTGCTCGATCGTTGTGTTGATGAACATATTCAAGACGGGGTCGGTGCGCGTTGGATTGGCGAACGCGATCGTGCCGTTCTGCAATTCGAAGCGCTTACCCAAATAGAAGATTTCTCCATTGGTAAGGGATACCCGGCCGAGAAGCACGGGATTAGCAAGCGTGCCAATCATGTTCAGGTTCGCCGAGCCGCCAATGCTGAGCCTGCTGCTTGCGAGGCTAAGATCCGGCGCGGACTGAACCACAAGATTCACCTTCATCTTCTCCTCAAACGGCGAAGGCGTCCCGCCGGCGGACTCCTCGGAAAGAGAACCTAGAAAACTCGCGAGATCAAACTGCTGAGTGAAGGAAAGGCTATCCACCGTCACGCGGCCAACCAGCGTCGAGCTATCCGGGCTGCCTTGCGCGTTCACTTGTGCGTTCAAGACGGAGCGCAGGCCTTCTGGGTAGCGAATGCGGACCGATTGCGCATTGAGGCCGAGGACAAAATGCGACTGACTTCCGAAGTCCACCGAGCCGCTTGCGGAGATCTTGCCGCCTCCTACCGAGCCGGAAAGGTTTTCGATCGTCGCGCGATTTCCAGAGAGTGCGATGGTACCGTTAAGGCCCTCGATACTGGCTGGAAAATCCTCCGATGAGAACACCGCATTTTTCACCTCGATCTGGCCTCGCATGCTCGGCTGATTCGTCCCGCCCTGGCTGGCGACGTGAATATTCAACTCGCCGCGCGAGTCGACGCTGGCCGCAAACTTGTGCAGGACGCTCAAATCCACGGTTCCGTCGGCGTTCACCGCATAAGCGGAGACGGCAGAATGGTCGATCGGTATCGTTCCACTGAACGTGAAGTTCGTGCCGGTACCTTGGATTTGCGACTTCATCACGGTCACCACACTGTTTTGATAGTCGGCTTCGAGCGGATGGACGAGAGACAGTTGCGCGCCGCCAAACGTCACGTTGAAATTCGGGATATCGAGGTGCGCTTGCAACTGCGTCGGGTACGCCAGCGGCCCGTGCAGCGTCAGATGAGCCTCGGTCTGGCCGCCAATCCCGGCGCTTTGGGCGGGCACAAACTCAGCCGCAATGGCCGCGACGGGAAGCGTGCGGACGTCCACCGTCGCCGTCGTGTAATGATTCCCAGCTAGATCCACGTCTGCCATACCCTCGACGGAGCCTTGATCGACCACGGAGTGCAGCGAGATTTGCGCATGCTGGCGGGCTACGTTCATCTGCGTCGCCACGTTCGAAATCGTGTGACCCGCCATAATTAGTTGTGCCACCGACAGATTGGCCACGATTTCAGGGTTGCTCAGTGTCCCCGTACCCGTGGCGGAAAGATTTGCCATGCCTTGGATGCCCTTCCCTGCCAGGGCCACAATTTGCTCGAGCTTGAGACCAGGGCTGTGAACTTGCAACGAGTATGCCTGTGTCGCGAGCGTGTACGTCGCGTCCGCCGACAGGGTGCCCGGGGGAGCTTGCAAGTTCGCCGTCGAATGGATGGCGCCCTGATGGAAGTCTCCAGCAATCACGAGCTTGCTGAATGGCTGGCTCCAAGCCGAACCGTTGGCTAGTGTGACGGTGGCGTTGCCCTCTGGAGCACCGCGAGTTCCTTTGAGGGAGACGTTCGCCGATACCGCTCCGCTGACCGGGTAATTCAGATGGGCGATTTCGGATATTTCGGCGGCGCGGATGCCCCCAGCTGCGACCTGCAAAGCAATTTGACTGTTGGTGGCGAGCGACCAAGCATGCAGGCTTGCGTCGCCACTGAACGTAATCTGCTCGCTTGACTCTCCGACGAGCGAAGCATTACGGATACTCACTTCCGATGGACTGGCGGTCAGGTCCGCTCGAAGCGACCGCCACTGGCTGCCGTCGATCGTTAGTTTCTGCGCCGCGAGCTCACCTTGAATCCGTGGAGCGCTCGCCGTGCCCGTGGCATTGGCGGATAGCGTCGCGCTGCCGCCCAATTCCGGGATGGCGGTGGCTTGTCCGGCCGGATCGATCGCGGCCTCGATGATCGTATAAAGCGATCTCACCTCCCGCAGATCGCTCGTAGACGCTTTGAGCATCACGGCGGAATCCCGGCCTGCTCGCGAATCGAGCGTTCCGGTGATAGAGATGTTCGTAGCTTTCGTTTGCAAGTAGGATTGCCCGAACGAGATCTTGTTTTGCGGCGCGCTGTAGTCAAGCAACACCGATCCGCTCACTGGGATGGCCCGCGCATTGACCGCTTGGCTTTGGCGCGAATTCGCGACAGAGGCATGCACGGTGGCAACGAGATTGTGACTCCACTCCGCAAACGGACCCGTCCACGATGCACGCGCCTGTAGCTCCGCGACGCCGTCGAATGGAATGCGTCGCACATCGGCTGGCGCAAATGCGCTACTTGCGACGGCAAGCGAAAGGCCTCGAACCGCCGCATCCAGTCCAACCGTCGGAGCAGCGGAGTCGAGGCGCTCAATCGAGGCGCTTGCCTCCAAGCTTCCCGCCAACACGTTCGCGCGAAGACGATCCACGTGGAGATCGCTGTCCTTCAGTTCGTAATCGGCGTTAAGCGCGCTGACGTCAAGACCTCGTTCGGTGCCGGATGCAGCTCCGGACAGGTGCAGCCTATCGCTCCGCACATGCCCCTGAACATGCAGCGCGGCAAGGAAAGATTGCTGGGGAAGATAGTGATAATTGAGGGTGCCTACAACCGTTACTTTCCCGGCGGGCATGGCTCGCGCGCCGAAGATCGCGCCGATTTCCCTAGTGAAGAGGTTGCCCTGGTACGTCGCGTCGACGACCGGGTCCGCATAATTCGTCAGACGGGCATCCACGGAGATATCGATCGAGCCACTTCTCAGCCGTAGCGACCGAATAGACAAAGCGGCTGGAGTCGCCGTGAACTCCATCTGCATGGCGTGTTCGAACGGTGCCAGACCCGGCTCAGACCAGCGGCCCTGGTCGTACGAGAGCGAGCCCTTGTATTCGCCCGATAAGCGGCTGTAACCGGCGGCGAAGTCCAAATGATGGAGTTCCGCACTGACGGGAATCTGGACATCGTTGTAATAGATTTCCCCCGCCTGAATCGCACAATGTTGAATTTTCAGGTCGAACAGCGCCGCCGGACCGGATTCGCTCTTGCTGGAACTCTGAGCAGAAATAAACGTAAAGTTGTTGCTCCCTTTCGCATCGACGCGCAGGTGAGCAATGGGCCGATCCAAGACCATCTGAGTCAGCTCCACCTGTCCGTGAAGCAGCGGAAGGAATTGCACTCCGAGCAGCATCCGGTCCGCACGGAAGAGCGGCGGTGCCCCTGCCGGCGAACGAACATCGCTCACAGTGACCTTTTTCAGTTCGAGGCTCGGGGGAAGGATGTGGGCGTGGAGATCTCCCATCTCGACGCGCGCACCGAAACGCTGTAGTAGCTGCCGTGAAATCTCGACTCGTAAGAGATTGTTCACAAAGCCAGTTTGCAAGGCAACCGCCACGAAAGCGATCAGTCCGAGCGAGACAGCCCCGATCGCAATGAGTACCTTCCGTGCCAACTTTCTACCATTCATCATGGACCCGCCCAGAGCGACTTACCTCAGCGCTTCAGAATGTCAGAATGACTGACCAAGCGTTACAAAATATTCGACGGCGCTGATGCCCGGTATCGGCGTCAGCCGGTAACCTACGTCAAAGCGCACCGGACCCACGGGCGTTTGGTAGCGAAGGCCCACGCCCACCGTGTGCGTGAAATTATCAGCGAACTGGCGGAGGCTAATATCGGCGTACACATTCCCGCCGTCGTAGAAAACGACGCCACCCAGGCCCTGCTTGCCTGCAATGGACACGGGGAGAGAAAATCGCCCCTCGGAATTAACAATGAAGAGCATGTCGCCGCCCACCGGAACGCTGATCAAGCTGCACGTAGAAGCGTTGGATGGCACGCTGCACACCGGCACGGGCCGCTGCGGTCCCGCGCCATTGATCGGAAACCCGCGCAGCGAATCAGCGCCCCCCGAGAAGAATTCCTGGCTCAACGGTACCTGGCTGCCCGAAAACGACTGCGCCAAACCGAGTCGAAAGTTATTCGCCCAGACAAGCCACGGTCTCACGGGACGGTAAAACGCGGTCTGGCCGAGGAATCGGGCAAAGTCTGCCGAAGCCCCGAGCGGTTTAGCCGTCACTCCGAAGTCAAAGGTCTGGTAGATCCCGCGGTGCGCGTCCAAGGGCTTATCGCGCGTGTCACGCAGAAATTCGCCGTCGAAGGTGGACAGGCGCACGTGTTGATCCTGTGGCAGCACTAGACCTGGAATGAGAATGTCGAAGAGATCGGTGCGTTGAAAGCTGTAGCGAGCGATGACATGCTTGGTCTTTTTGCGGTCGAGCGCCTTGTCGATTTGAAAAGACGCATTCCCGAGGTCGGCGCCGTAGATCGGATTTTCCGTGGTTCGTTCGACGGACGCGCTGAGGAGGGCGCTCCAGGAGGAGCCATGCAAGCGGGGGTCGGCGTAGGTGAAGAAGATCCGCTGATCGAGGCGCGATGCGATTGTGCCGATGGTCGCTGTTTCCGCTTGCCCTCGCAAGTCGTGACGGGAGAAATCAAATGTAAAACGAGGGCTGACAAAACTCTTTTGGCTTACCGTGAAGTTATTGCCCAGGCTGACGGGCGGGATGCCAGGCACGGCGACGGAATTGACGGGAACGTTGCCGTCACGCGGGATAATTTCTATGCCGCCGCCGATGTCCATCGAATTTCGCGGAGAATCATGGACCTTAATAAGCGTCTCCTCGCTGGTCTGATCCATGATCGGCCGGAGCGGCTTAACGCTCGTCCAATCGAAGACGCCGAGGTCATACAAATCGCTTTCAGCCTGGAGGAAATTCCCCTCACTTTGAGGCTGGCCGGATTTCACCTCCTTGTTGGTTATCTGCTCGATGAACGCCGGTTTCGTATGATCCGAGCCAAGCACCACGACATCGGAAATAATTGCTTTCGGTCCTTCATCAACAGTGTAGGTGACGTTGATCTTATGCCGATCGTCGGGACTCGGAGAGGCGGAGGATCGTATGTTGACGTTCGGATATCCGAGGTCTAGATAAGCCGCGAGCAACCGTCCACGGCCGGCGTCCAGTTCCTGCTGCGAAAACGCACTGCCATTCCGGATCGGTAACGGATATTTACGAGACAGATCGGATAAGGACTGGGTCTTGTTGCCAGTCACTTCGAGTGAGGCGACGGTGTACTGCATTCCCTCTTGTATTCGGAAGGTTACCGCAATCGCGGAGCCGCTCTGCTTCACCTCTGGCTTGATGGAGATGTCGCTGAATCCATCATTCTTATAAAGCTGGATCAGCGAGGCGACGCTCTTTTTCAAGAGTTGCTCACTGTAGCTGCCGTGCAGAATTAAAAAACCTTTCTTGATGGAAACTTGGGGTTGCAGCTTCTTCGTCGGGAAACGCCGATTCCCTTCGAATGATACGCTTTTAACACGATATCTTGCGCCACGATCGACGTCATAGATGACCGTAACCATGTCGTCCTGCTGGTTCATGTGCGAAGTAACTGCCGCGTTAAAATAGTCCTTCGCCTGGAAATGGGCCTGGAGATTTGCTTTTCCCTCATCGACAAGATCCTGATCTACGGCGCCCTCTTCGTAGATCGGAACCAGACGGCGGATCGTTCTCTGCGAGACATGGGCGCCGTTCACCTGCACCTCGGCATGAGGGCCGGGCTTCACGTCAAACGTCACATCCACGCGATTGGTGTCCGGATCATACCTGGCGGAAGCAAGCCGGACCGATGGAGCGAGCTGTTTCTGAGTGCGCAGACGGTCGCGGATAAAGGCGATAGACTTGGTGGCTTCCCGTTGAGAATACTTCTGTTGGGGTTTCAGGGATACGCGTTTCAGCCTGGCCCAAACGCCGCGGAGAGAGCGTCGAATGTCGTCACTCTGCTGTGACGAAAGCCCATTGAACTCGATACTGCGGATCCGAGCCTGCTTACCTAGGGTGCAGTAGAACGCTAAATTGACTACGTGGTGCTGGGCGTCGCGTTGCGTTTCCGGCCGGACTGTAGCCGCAAAGTAGCCGAGGTCATGCAGATAGTTGACCACGCCGCTCGTTGCGTCACTCTCAAGCGCCGAGAAAAACGGTGATTGTTCGGGAACGTTTGCGGCTTGCAGCAAGCCTGTATATGGAATATTTGGGCCCGTACCGACGAAATTCACGACCCCTACGTAGTCGACCGGCTCCAGGACGAAGAGAACGCGCAGGCCGTTCTCTTCCGGTATAACGGTCGCCTCCACACCGGTAAACATGTGCGTCTGCTGCAGCGCTTCCGCGCTCTTGCGAACGGCGTCGTTTGAAAAGGGCTGTCCGCCCTTCTGCTGAATGAGCTGTCGCATGGCGTTCTCATTGACGGTGGGATTGGCCGCGATTTCCACGTCGGTGACCGGCTGACCGTCAAAACCGGCGTAGGTGTCCGGTTGCGCTTGCTGGGCGCCGGCGCCGCTCGCAGCCAGAGACAACGTGCACAACAATAATAATCGTTGAGCGCGACGTCGGATTTGGCCCCGACGTCGCCGAACTTTACCACATTCGGCCGTGCACGAAATCAAGCCGCCACCCCTTGGCCCGTCAGCCGCTCGATCTCGTGATCCGCCACAGCTCCAACCAGCAAGATGAGACTCGCGATGTAAATCCACAGCATCAAAACAAGGAAGCCACCAATTGCGCCATAGATACGCGGGTACGACGAGAAGTGCTGGACGTAAATATTGAGAGCCCCCGACGCGCCCACCAGCGTAAGAACGACAAATGCAGTCCCGGGGGTTAACCAGTGCCACTTTCTACGCGAGTTTGGCAGCACGAAGTTGAAAAAATCGACCGCTAGCCCAATGCCCACCAAGTTGATTATCCACCGCCCTACTTCCCAGGCGCCGCGGGGCAGCCGTGCAGCGCTCTGTCCGGAGGACCATTCGAACCCCCAGCGTCCAAATGCCATCAAACCGAAGCCAATTAGGATAAACACAAGGGCCACGATCGTTACGCAAATTGCGGACGCATACTTATGCCAATACGTCCGCGAATCGCGAGCGCCGTACGCGATGCTCAGCGACTCCATCAGGCTGACAAATCCGGCTGAGGCGCTCCACAGGGCCACGATCAGCCCGATCGGGAGAGAACCCGTGGGATAGCCCGCCAAGCCCAGAATCGTCGAAAACATCAGACGTTGAGAGTCGTGAGGAAGATAGGTCACGATCCAGGTTGTGAACGCATTCCAGAGCGCGGTGGAAGGAAGCCAGCCGACGATTACAGCCAGCACCAGACAGAAAGGAAGTAGAGACAGCGAAAAGTAAAATGACGTCTGCGCCGCTAGATCAAAGCAGTCGTCGGTTTGAATACGGCGCCAGATCCGAGGCAGTAAAGATGGGCTGCGCAGAAGCATCCACACTCCTGCGGGTCTGTCAGCCCGTTTTTCGATTGGCTCATCTTTGCTAACCCCCGCCGGGACTGACTTCACTCGGTGCTTTTTGCTGTGGGACGAAGCGCTCCGATACGCCATCGGTGCCCTACCAGTCCACGAATCTCGCTGTTTTTTACCGCGCTCGTAATCAGGCTTCTGCCGTATTCGGCAGGTACACAATACCCTATCCGCGGAGGCCCGAGCGCACGCGGCTGTCAAAATCGCAAGGCGGTCATCGTTTGTGCTATGCCATTTATGGCTTTCGATCCGGGGCTGCGGGAGGCTGTTCGATTGCTGAGCCTCGGTCATTCCAATACGGCTCCAAGCCATAGTGACGGTGTACCTGAGTTCCCCAAGCCGCGTCCGCCATGTCTGGCCAACTGTCCCGATCGAAGCCCGGGGCGTTCTTCAAGCGGTCTTTGTCCATGTCCAAAACGGCTGTCTTTTGAGAGATGTCAAAAGCCAAAGCCTCCCACGGGATCGCGAAATGTTTATCGCCCATGCCCAGAAAGCCGCCGAACGACAGAATCGCATAGGCGAGGCGATTGTCCCTCGTGTCGACGACAAGGTCTTCGATGGTTCCAAGTTCCTCGCCTTCTGCATTGACCACTTTGGCGCCTAGAATCGATTTCTTCACCACTAAAGTATATACACCTCGGGCCTGCTTGTTCGCGATGGCCATGACTGTCCTCCCTATTGATGGGGCAACGGACATTGATGATAGTGAAACGTTCTTCTCGGAGGTATCCCCGATTGCCCCGACAACCGTTCGGGAACCTGTGTACCGAACTCTACGTTAACACCACCCGAACGCGCAGAGAGTCAGAGCGCCATCGTCCGTTCCGCAGTGAGCGCCAGGTACGCCGATTGACCGGCGATAGCGCTCGATTATGCATCCTGCGCGAAATACGATACAATCCGGTGAGTTTGACGGATGTTTTTTCCCTCGCGGGGGACGTAGTTCAGTTGGTTAGAACGCTGCCCTGTCACGGCAGAGGTCGCGGGTTCGAGTCCCGTCGTCCCCGCCATTCTTTCTTAAGGAGTTATCGGACGTGACACCGAAAACTCCAACCCGCAATTAAACCCAAGGCTTGTACTGAACGCTCCCCGATTCGAATCCAACGGCTTCGAGAAACTTTTCGTGCGCCGCCATTATCTTGTCGGGCTCTTGGTCTGTGCAGAGGTCGAGCCTCGTCTGAATGCGCGAAGTCCGTGGTCTCGCGTATGGCGTTCGCTTGTGCGACTCGCGCAAGTGGTGGGCACGCCCATTGCTTCCGCTACCGTGCAGCTGATGCTATCCTGGGGTCGTGAACCTCACACGAAAACGCGTGGGCGTGGCCGATTAACTAGTGGTTACCTGCCTGTTGTGTGAGCACGTTTCCGCTGCCCGCGGCCAATCCATCCGAGACTTAAAAGGTGAGGTCTTCTATTTAGGGGGTAGGGTGGCGCCCGGTGCTACGCTAACGCTTTTATCTGATGAACGGGTGCTGACCACCAAAACGAACAAGGATGGAGAATTTGCGTTTGCAAGTTTGCCTGCCGATGCCCGCTACCTTGAAGTTTCATTTAGCGGATTCTTCATCTCTAGTAGCCCCATCACGGATAAGACTCCCGAATGGGAGCCGGTCAGTCTCTTTCCTGCGAGTTGGGGCCAGTGTGCGCCAACCACTATCGCCGGTGCGCAGCCCTCGGTTTATTACGAAGAACGGTCGGGCAAGGTGCAGTTGACCGGCACTGTGGGTGAACACTCGGGGCAGCTTCTTGCCCATGCTGCTCTCACTCTCATTCGGTATGACCTGAACGCCCCTTTGGTCGCAGAGCAACCTACTTATAAGGAGACGGTCGTTAGTAAAACGGCCTCGAACGACAAAGGCGAGTTTGAGTTTCGATTAGGCGACATCAAACCGGGGCGGTACGCACTGAGAGCGTCTCATGACGGCTACAATAACCGAACCGCGAGCTTTTGGATCGCTCGTAAAAGTTTCACAAGGCTTGCCCGGGTCGATCTCGACCACGCGGGGGCAGCAGATAGCTCCTGCCACCGATAACAAGCTTTCTCACGCCGCTCTACTTCTCAATCACCACAGCACCAGAATTCATCGCCAATTCATCGCCGGGTAGAGCCACCGCCCGATGAGCCTTGCCGGCTGAACCAGTCGATGCACTGCATCGAGTCGGCGCCCCGCCGACGAACAGAAAGCTAGTTCAGCACTTCCACGCCGCTCAGGATGCCGCCAAGATGGCCCGTTAATGCAACAACAAGAACGGCAATAGCCGCGACTGCCCAATACCCAGCAGCCAGACTGCCGCGATCCCTCCGATCTTGGTCCTTTCGCCACCACGCCAGCAACCAGATCAGAACAGCGGAGGAGGCGCCCAGAGCTAAATGTAAGCGAAGGTTTCCCCGCAGCTTTGCGCCCTCCAGTTGCAACTGCCAGGCAAGTATGCCCGTGACTACGGCGGGTAGCGCCATTATCGCCGCCCCGATTAGGTTGTAATATGCCGCCCTCGCCAGCGAGCGACTGTGGGTGAAGCGTGCGATTACATCGAAGGCCACGCTGCTGATGAACAACGCAATGGGAAAGTGGATCAGCACCACGTGTTGTGCGTGCCGGGCGAGCAGCATGGCCTTCAGGTCGAAGGGATTCATCGGGTCACGCGGCCTACTGCACTACGACTTCGGCCACCATTTTTGGATGGACGGAGCAGAAGTAAGCGTATTTGCCTGGCTTGGTGAAGGTGTAGGAAAAATGGTCGCCCGTATCGAGAGCCTTCGATTTGAAGGTTGACTTGTCGTCGCTCACCACCGTATGCGGAACATCATCATTATTTGTCCAGGTAACTGTGGTGCCCGCAGCCACCGTCATGGTCATGGGGCCGAAGCTGAAGTTATCGATTTTGACTTCGATTCCACCTGGGGCAGGGTCCCCTGGGTCAGCCGCCCGGACCTTCCGGGTGCCCACCATTGAGATGAAACTCGCCGCCACAATTGCCGTCATCCCCAAAATCCAGATCGCTTTCTTAATTTTCATTGTTCCTTCTCCTTTGAGAGTTCGACTGTATGCCGTTTTCTGTGTACTCCGGGATTACGCAAGCGATGAATCGGTGATCCCCAGGGTGTGTTTGCCGCGGACGAAGTTGACATCTGTGACGCCCAATACGCTGCGCAGCTTTTCTGCCGGCACTTTCATCGGGCCGGGTGAAGCGGCCATGCCTGGTTGCGGCTGTGGGAACGCCGTTGAGCAAGCCGTGTGGAACGTGATATTTCCTTCCACCTTTTGCATCGTTTGGTGAATGTGTCCGTTCAACACGGTCACGGAGCCAAATCGCTTGAGGTAAGAGAGCGCCTGCTCGCTGTCGTCGGTGCCCCAGCCCCATTGCGGATAGACCGACCAGAGCGGAATATGTGCGAAGACGACGATCGGCGTGCTGCTGTTCAATCCAGAGACGTCTTTCTCGATCCATTCGAGCTGCTCGGAGCCCAGGTTGCCCAGCCCGCCTGCCTTGAGGTTCAGCACATTGACCAGCCCGATGAAATGGGCGCCGTTCTGATCGAAGCTGTACCAGCCATCGCCCTGTGTCCCTTGGCCGAAACGCTCGTGGAACATCTCGCCGTTGTCGCTGAGTACGTCGTGCTCACCGGGAACGTAGAAGATGTGGCCAGTCTTGAGACTCTTCAATGACTCCGCCAGCGTGTCGAACTCCTCGGGCTTGGACAGTTGCGTGAGGTCGCCCGTGTGGAGGACGAACGACGGAGGCGTTGGAAGCGCATTAACCTTGGCAATCGCTTCGCGCAGTGTTGCGGTCACGTCCGGATTCGCCTCTTTGTTGAATCCGATGTGACTATCGCTGATTTGCACGAAGCTCAGGTCGCCGCTGATCTTGCCGATCTTTTGTTGCAGGACATCGCTCAGGGCGAAGGATTTCAGAACTCCCCCTTGCAGCACGCACAGGGTGCCGGTGCCTGCCCAGGCCATGCACTTCAGAAAACCGCGACGATCCACTCCATCCCGATCGAGATTCTTTTCAATGAAATCCGACATGTGTTTCCTCCTTTGCGCATCCGCTTCGGCCAAAAGGTCCTTGCGTTGCGTTCAGCTCTCCAGACCCCGACGGCCCGCTGAATATTCCCGGGAAGCCAAATAACGTGAGAGGGCCTCTAAATCTGGAGCCGACGGGAATAAATTCGCTTGATATCCGGTCTGGAGGGTTGAGAGTCTGAATGCTCGCATGATGGAAGAACAGAGCCCGCGGGACCAAGCTGGTGCTTTTGAGCAGGTTGTGCTGCCGCACCTGGATGCGGCTTACAACCTCGCGCGTTGGCTCGTTCGCAACACGCACGACGCCGAGGACGTCGTCCAGGAAGCGTATCTTCGGGCGTTCAAGTTCTTCGGAGGCTACCAGGGAGGCGACGCCCGCTCCTGGGTGCTAAAAATCGTGCGCAACACCAGCTATAGGTTTCTGGAGAAGAATCGGCCCGGGGATCTGGCTCAGGAATTTGACGAAACGATTCACACAACTAGCACGGATCGGCCCGGGGCGACCGGAGCGGAAGCGGCGCTGGTGCAATCGGCCGAAAACCGCATGCTGCACGATGCCCTGGGCGAATTGCCGGTGAATTATCGCGAGGTTCTAGTCTTGCGCGAACTCGAGGGCATGTCGTACAAGGAAATTGCCGAGGTCATGGGTGTGCCTATCGGTACGGTGATGTCAGGTCTGGCTCGCGGGCGCTCCCAATTGCGGGAGCGACTGCTGCGGTCGCGTGATCAGGAGGTGCAACGTGGTAGTGTGCGAAAGTAACGGACGTTTGGTCCACGGCTACTTGGACGGCGAACTTGACGTGATTCGCGCTGTAGAGTTCGAGGAGCATCTGAAGACGTGCCCGGCCTGCGCCGGGCAGCTCCGCGAACAGCAAAGCCTCCGCCAGTCGTTGCGCTCGGCGAATCTGTATGAACGGGCGCCCGAGAGCCTACGATCTCGCATTCGCGCCGAGTTTGCCGGGGACCAGACTCAGCAAGCCCAGCGCGTCCGGATTCCGATGCCGCGCCGCACCGCCCTCAACTGGCTCGCTGCGGCGGCCGCTATCGTTGTCGCGATCATCCTGGGCGCAAGTGTGATTCCCAACCTCGTCGGTCAGCGCCAGACGGATCTGCTCGCCCAGGAAATGGTTGCGAGTCATATTCGCTCGCTCCAACCCGGCCACCTATACGACGTGCAATCCACCGACCAGCACACGGTGAAGCCCTGGTTCGATGGCAAGCTCGATTTCGCGCCGCCAGTCGTGGACCTCGCCCCGGCAGGCTTTCCGCTCGTGGGCGGACGCCTCGATTATGCCGATGGCCGTCCGATGGCCGCGCTGGTCTATCAGCGGCAGAAGCATCTCATCAACGTCTTCGTCTGGCCCATCGAATCAAGCTCCACAAAGTTACCTGGAATTCAAACGATTCAAGGCTACAACTTGGTTTTCTGGCGGCGAGATGGCATGTATTTCTGTGCTGCCTCAGACCTCAATGTTGTAGAGCTCGGAGAGTTCGTCCAACTTCTGGAACGTTAGGGATGGCCGCTTGGTGATCGTCGGGGAGCAGCCCGGCACGAAGACCTTTCCACGACGCAACGGTACTTGTCCAACGTGAGGCCCGAGGCAACCAAGCAGGCGGTCGCGGCAGCAGACTTCATTCCTTCTTACACGCTTAATGAAAGCGTGGTGGCGGAGATGGACGATGTAGAAGAGAAATCCACGAGAAGCAAGGCAGAGCGGGTGCCTTTGGCTACATTGGTGTGGCGCGGGCTACGAATGGAGCCCGCACCGGCGTTAAGAGCCAAGTCGCGGCCGCTAGAATAGCAACTTCAGGCCAAACTGGATGTGTCGCGGGCCGCCCGATCCGAGCACCGGGTTGGGGTTCAGAGTGGAGCTGTCGGGAGTGCTGCAAGAACAGCCAAACTGTCCGCCATCGCCTTTGGCCGGATTGGTTTGGCTGGGAACGCCGATGAAGTCGGCTCGGTTAAACAGATTGAAGAACTCCATCCGGAACTCAGCGCTATACCGTTCCTTGAACTTCCACAGCTTGGCGATCGAAAGGTCCGTGTTGTAATAGCCCGGGCCGCGGAAAATGTTTCGGCTCGCGTCGCCGATCGTCCCAAAAGCGGGAGGCGTCAAGATGCCGCCGGCTGGGCTCGCAGTGCCACCCTTGGCCACGTAGCAACCAAAATTCATAAATGCAGCGGTGGCGAGTCCTTGGAGTGAAGTAGTTGTGCCCGGGAGAGTGCTGCCCGGAGCATAAGGAGCTGACTGCGGCCGACATGCATTCCGACATGATCGCAGCCGGCGTGCTAGCGAACGGAGTGCAACCGCCCAAGGGGCCATAACAGGGAAAGACCGAAGAACCGGAGGTGAAGGCGGATTTGGGTCCCTGCGAAATTCCAGGTTTGAAGGGCACCGCTATTATTGACCTCGCCGTTTCCGAGGAGGTCGTCCGTGGTGGCATCGCTGGGGAACCAGGGCTGCCCACTCTGCGCCGTAATGATTCCGCTGACCGACCAGCCTTCGGACATTTGTCCTGGAACCTTCTTGGTTCCGGGGATCAGGTAGGTCGGCGAAATCGTAAAGCGATTCCGGATGTCGGAGTTTCCGCTGGCGTAGTTTTGTCGCAAGTTCGTCGGCAGGGATGGATAGATTCACCGCATCGTCGAGAGAATGAGAATAGGTGTAACCCGCGAGGAAGGATAGTCCGTGGGAGACGCGCTCGCTCACGATAACTTGCAGGGCGTCGTAATCGGAAACCGCGCCGGACCGAGTTTGGTTGATGTAGTTGAGATAGGGAAATCGAGCGATGTATTGCCCAACTTCGGCCGCCGCATTGGCATTGCAGACGAAAGTGGTGGCGCAAGTATGTGCCAGCCGCTCCGGCCCAGCCAGCGCCAATCGCCGGCTGGTTGAGGTCCGTGACGTATTCCTCGTCAAACCCGTGGTTGCCGACGTAGGCAGCGTCAAGTGTCAAGTTGTTGGTGATGGCGCGCTCGATGTCCAAACTCCACTCCGCTGCGCGAGGTTGAGGCAAGTGAGTGTTCACCGCGCCGACGGTGCACTGTGACGCAGCCCCGAGCCGGTAGACCACGTCACGTCGGAGAGACGCACGTGATCCCGGTATAGTTCACGCAGTGGTCCGACGCCATTCGCTTGCACGGTCACATTGCCAGAAATGGGGAAGACCGGTCCTGTCGTGTTCCAACCCGGGTTAAGCTGAGCAGCACTGAAGCCCGGCATCTCGGGACTGTGAAGCATTTGCCACTGTGCCACTCGTATTCAGGCCGATGTCGGGAATATTCGCCCCGAAGGGAGCCGTGAGCGATCGTATTCTGGAGATTCTGGAAATCCGTCATGAGGCTGGCCGAGGCGCGGACCACGGTCTTCCCATTGCCCGTGATGTCCCAGGCAACCCCAACCCGCGGCGAGAAATCGTCTTTATTGGGAGTATACAAGCGGGTTGCCCGAGCTGACCTGCTGGATCGGGGATGTGGCCGATTCGAGACGTTGGGATTGAAGTTACCCAGGTAATTGTTCCGTTCTGTGGGAGCGCTATAATATTCGTAGCGCAGCCCCAGGTTCACGGTGACCCTGCTCCTCACGCGCCAGTCATCCTGGATAAAGCCCGCGAACCAATGATCGCGTGAACATAGGTTTGAGGATTACCAACGGCAATTGTTCCGCTCATTGGGGATGACCCTGGAGGAATTGCTTCCACGGAGCTTGAATTTGATCTGGCCCTCGGCCTGGTCGGTCGGGTTGCCGTCGAAAAGGGCCTCCACGTACTCAAAACCAAACTTAAAGGCGTGTTTGCCGCGCAAATACGAGACATTGTCCACTAAGTCGATGCTGCCTTCCGGACCGCGTTCAGAAGGACCCCGGTTGCCCGACTCCCAAGAAGTTAGAACTGCCAATGCCGTAACTGTAATTTCCGGCATCCCGCCGAAGGCCGGATTCGTTACGCCCGTGGGTATCCCATAGCCGTTCGGATAGGGATTTGACGCGAGCAAAGCTCGCGGTCTGCCAGGAGCAGTGAAATTATTAAAGTATGCGCTACCCAGCCGGAAGGAGTTCACCCAGGTGGAATTTGGGGTCCAGGTCCAGCCTCCCTCATATAAATTAGACGTTATCGGAAAGATTCAATTCCCATTGCGGCAGCAATTCTCCGGGATTCTGGTTAACTGTTTGGGATCGTCTTTCCAATGAAAACACTGCCCGTGAACTGATTGTGGCTAGTCGGCGACGTAATCGAGCTTGAAGAGCCCATTATTGAGCGGCCCCTGAAGAGGGTCAATGGGACGAAGTTGACGTTCGTTGCGAGCTGTCGAATTGAACGGGAACAAATTCTCAACTGTGGAGGAAGAGGGCGACACCGCACAGGTCGTCGTGTTCAGTCCCGCCAATTTGCGCGCTCAGCGGACTATTCAGCGAGGTGCTCCCGGCGTTGTGCCTGGGCTCTTCAGGAAGTTGCAAAGTGTCCACGATATTTGTGCTCGCTGCAGCCTGAGCCGTTGCAGGAGAGCGCGGGCCAGCTTCCCACGTCGTTAGGGATCTTGGTCTACCGCTAGTGTCCCGTTAACGTTGTCACGCAGGCCCTCATAGCCCACGAACCAGAAGAGCTTGTTCTTCAGAATGCGGCCCGCCCGCAGTGGCCCCAAATTGCTCCAGCGTCGCCGGCGTGACCTTCCGCGTAAAAAAGTTGGCCGCATCGGTGGCGGCGGCATCGCGCCCAAACGCATAAGCCGAGCCGTGAAGGCTGTTCGTGCCCGACTTGATCGCCACGGAAATGACCGAGCCTTCCTTCCAGCCGTCTTGCGCCTTGGGATTTTGTGCGGTGTTGAATTCCTGGATGGCATCGATGGGCAGCAGCGAACTGGAATCTCCCGCTCGGTAGGCGCCATTAAGGACGCCCGATAAATTGGCCGTCTGGGCGATTGTGGCGATTCCTTCCACCCGGTACAGGTCGTCTCCATTGCGCCGGCCATTGGTATACTCGCCCGTGCCCGTGCCATCTCCTACGCGAGAGTCTAACCACTCCGGGTGTCAGTTGAATCAAGCGGTCGAAGTTGCGGCCATTCAAGGGCAGCGAATTGACCAAATTATTGCTAACCGTGCCGCCCAACTGCGCGTCCGTAGTATCGATCGCCGGGATTTCCCCGGTGACGGTGATGGTCTGCGTTTGCTCGCCTGGCTGAAGCACCAGATCGACACGAACATTTTGGCCCACCTGGACCAACACGTTGCCCTGCTCCGTGGTCTGGAAGCCCTTGGCCGCGACGCGGACCGTATAGGTGCCGGGGATCACGCTTGGCAGCGCCATATTCCCCGGCGCTATCGGTAATCAAGGCTCGCTGGTCGCCTCGGGCCACGTCGATGACCGTGACGGTGGCGCCCGCAATGATGCCACTCGCTCTGGTCAGATACCGCACCTTGAATGGAGCTTTGACTGGCTTGTGAAAAGAGCGGAATGCACACAAACAAAAACGCCGTCGCTGCCGCCAGCACCGTCAATATTTTGCTTACGTTGCTACACAGCAATGCGCTGCCCGCAGACTTAGCAGAAGTCATGGCGATACGCCCCCTCTTATACATCCGACCCCGACCGGTACTATTACAACCCGCAGTAATGCCGCTCGAAATAACACAAATGTCCGGCGGGCGTCAAGAAATTATGTCTACTTGTCAGTTTCTTCTCTGATTGGCGAAAGATGCCTGGGTCGATCCTGATGGTCGGCAAGTAGCAAACACACTACGGAAACGACCGCAGACAGCTAGGAAATCACCGTCGTGTTATCGTTGTTGCGAAACCCCCGATTGCCAGTTGACGATAATCACGCTCCGAACGAGCCCTTGAAGCCGTCTCCAGGGCGTGGCCTTAAGCTGCCCTTAATGTGCGGTGGCAAACAATCACGCCGACCGGATCCATTGAATTTCGCGGGAGGATTTTATGAAGAATTCTGCCGTATTGGCTACGGTTTGCACTTCGGCCATGCTTTTGCTAGCGGGCTGGACCTTTGCGCGTCCCGATAGCGGTTACCATCTGCTGAAGACCTACCGCTTCGGCGCGGCGCCCGACAGCACTACAGAATACTTTGACTACATCACGGTCGATGCGGCCGCTCGCCGTGTCTACCTGTCGCGAGGGACTGCCGTCCAAGTGATCGGTGCCGATACCGGCGAACTTGTGGGTTATATCTCCGGGTTCAAGAGGCAGCATGGCGTTGCGGTCGCACCGGAATTGGGCCGCGGCTTCATCAGCGACGGAACTCTGGCGCAGGTGACTATTTTCGATCTGAAGACACTTGCGAAACTGGGCGAAGCAAGAGCCGAGCCGGATACCGACTGCGTGGTTTACGATCCCGCGACGCAACGCGTCTTTACGATGAACGGCGACAGCCACAGCTCAACCGTGATCGATGCAAAAACCGGCGAGGTGATCAAGACGATTGATCTGATCGGCTCTCCGGAATTCGCGGTGGCCGACGGCAAGGGAATGATCTATGCGAACCTCGCCAACAAGAATCAAGTGGCGGCGATCGATGCCCGCACGCTGGAAGTAAAAGCCAAGTGGCCGACAGATCCCTCCGGCGGTTCAACGGCTCTGGCCATCGACCGCGAGCACCGGCGGCTCTTCAGCGCCGGCCGTAATCCACAGATGCTAGTCGTGATGGACGCCGACAGCGGCAAGATTATTCAATCCTTTCCGATCTCCGCCGTCACCGATGCTGTTTCGTACGACCCGGGGACCAACCAGATTTTCGTCTCTACGCGCGAGGGGAACCTACACATTTTCCATGAAGACTCGCCCAATCAGTACAGCGTCGTTGACACGGTAAAGACCGAGGTGGGTGCCAAGACGATGGGCCTGGATACTAAGACGCACAAGGTCTTTCTCGATACGTCGGATTTTGGTCCGGCACCGGCCGCTACCGCCGAACGGCCGAACCGGCAACCTCCGACGGTTCTCGGAACGTTCCGCGTTCTGGTCTACGGACGATAGCGATTGGCGACGAGCAATTTTGGGTTTCCTCTTCCAGTCGCCGGACGGGAGCTTCATCTGTTCGTAGTATTTTTTTGTTGACAGAGATTCACAAAGGTGCTAGATGCTGTCGCGATAACCTCTGCCTTTGCGCGTCTGCGGGGCGCTCGCCGATTTGGCATGTGTCAGCGCGCAAATGCGACGGTTAAGTCGGGTCCCTGCCTCGTAGTGATCTGGGGCGCGTCGCCCCAAGGAGGAGATTGCTATGAAC
This sequence comes from uncultured Acidobacteriota bacterium, assembly GCA_963818345.1. Lineage (GTDB taxonomy): Bacteria > Acidobacteriota > Terriglobia > Acidiferrales > UBA7541 > Palsa-189. Next base: position 75,467 of record CAWFRX010000014.1, read on the forward strand.
CCCAGCGCTATTGGTGTGCGCACAATTATTCAGCGGCTAGGTGTTGGTGTTATGTTGTGTGTAATGCTGTGTTTGCCTATTTTATCGCAGATTAATACGGGCCGCATCCTTGGCACTGTAACCGACCAATCGGGTGGCGCGGTTACCGGCGCCTCGGTTACCGTCACGAATAAGGATTCGGGTGTAGCGCGTAACTTGACTGTCGATGCGGCGGCAGCATACGTGGCGCCGGACTTGACTCCCGGTACGTACACGGTCCGTTGCACGGAGATGGGCTTCCAGGCCTTCGAGCGCCAGAACGTCCAGGTCGACGTCGGCCAGGATGCTCGCGTCGACTGTCAGTTGACGCCTGGCCAGGTCACACAGACCGTTCAAGTAACCGAGTCTGCTTTGCAGCTAGACTCCTCTAGCGCGGTGGTCAGCGGAACCCTGAACTCGGATACCATCGTCGATCTGCCTCTGAAAGCGCGCAATTACCAGGACTTCTTGGCTCTCCGTCCCGGCGTCATGCAGACACCAGGCGGCGGTACTTTGACCAACTCCGTGCACGGGCTTGCCCCCTCACAAAACAACAACTTCATCGAAGGGCTCGATACCAACGATCCAATCACGGGGCAAAACATTACCAACACGACGCTCCCCTTCGGCGACGCCGGCACCATCCTTCCTATCGATGCGATCCAGGAGATCAACATCGAGACCAATGCTCCCGCCGACTTCGGCCGCCGGCCGGGCGCCGTCATTAACATCGGCTTAAAAACCGGCGGGAACACGATTCACGGCGAGGCCTTCGCCTTCGGCCGCGACAGCGTTTTGGACGCCACCGACCTTTCCATCCCTGCTGCGCCCAAGCAGCCGATGAATTTGGAGCAATGGGGAGGCACGATTGGCGGGCCCATCGTCAAGAACAAGCTTTTCTATTTCGGCGCCTTCGAGCGGGAGGCTTATACCGTGGGCAACGCATTTTCGGATCAAACGCCCACCTCGATGCCCGGTGCAGGTCCGACCCAGAGCGTTCCCGATGCCATTAACGCGTTGAACTCCGTATGCCCTGGCCAGGTTTGGTGCGGAACAGGAACCGCCGGCGGTCTCACCACAATAGATAACGTCTCGGCCGCGAATGTGAATCCACTCTCGGCACACCTGTTGCAGTACTATGGCCCAAACAACAACCCCACATCCGCCATAGCCATCGGTTTTCCCGACATCTTTGCGATCAACAATGTGGTCGGCAAAGTCGATTACCATCCCAGCGATCACCACACGTTCACTGGTGCCTACTTCTGGGGGAACGGTAACGCAGTTGGCGAGGACTCGGGTTACACGGATCAGATTTTTGACACCATCGGCAGGTTGAAAGCCCAGCTCCTCGCCACCAGTTGGACCTGGACCCCCAACTCCACCTGGGTGAACGATCTGCGCTTCGGTTGGAATCGCTACCTTCGAAATACCCAAACTGGGGACTACCTAACGCCACCCACCGCTTACGGCCTGAACACCGGCGTGACGGACCCGCAACTGCAAGGATTTCCCATCGTCGCCGTCCAAGGGTTTACGTCCATGGGCGGTGGCAATAAGTCGCCGAGAAACTTCGGCCCGGGCAACGATTACGATCTCGTGGATCACGTTTCCTATCTGCATGGCAAGCACGCCTTTAAATTCGGCGGCGAGATGCTTTACTTCCGTACCTTCTTCGACCAGATTCCAAATGGCCGCGGAACCTTCACCTTCGACGGCGGGACCAATGCCCCGAGTAATCCGCTTGACGCAACCCCCAGCGGTTTCACCAGCTTGGAGGCTTACCTTGCCGGAGTTCTTGACTCTGGTCCTAACTCAAGTCTGCTCGAAGGCAGCCCCGCTCGCACTTACGTCCAGTGGGACTTTTCGGGTTTCTTCGAGGATTCCTGGCGCGCCACCACGAAAGTGACCGTAAACGCGGGCCTTCGCTACGAATTCAACACACCTCTTGGTGAGATCCACAATTTAATCGGTAACTGGTCTCCAACCGCCGGACTCGAGCAGGTAGGATACAACATCAAGTCCGCATATAACCCCTACTACAAGGACATCTCACCCCGTCTCGGTGTGGCCTGGGACGTGAGCGGGAAAGGCACCACTGTGATCCGCGCTGGCGCCGGCATCTACTACGACAACCCGGCCTCCGCGGCGTTTATCGGATTGCAGGGCAGTTTGCCGGCTCAGCAGATCGGTATCCAGGCGATTCCTACGGGCGACATCCTCTACTTGGCGAATGGCGGCACGATCGGGCCAATCGTCCCCAATGGGGGCGGCATGAGTACACAGTCGGTCACGTTTGGAGCATCGAACCTCAACTGGCTCTCGCCAACTCAAACGCAGACCATATTCCCAGCCTTCTCGCCAACTCAATTAACATGCGGTGACGGCATCGCCCCGATTAATCCCGTTCCAGGCGCTCCAGCGAAGAATCCTAGCCCATGCAGCATCTTTGCGACCAGTCCGAACCTGCCCTCACCTGAGATCTTCAGTTGGAATGTGGGCGTTCAGCACTCTCTAACATCCTCGGTCGCTGTGGAAGCGAACTACATTGGGAATCACGGCGCCAGGCTGACGGGTGTTATCGACATGAATGAGATCAATACCCCAAATCAGAATGCAACTATAGCCAATCTTCCCTTCTTTTCCACCGCCAACAACCCGTATGGCGTTGCCTATCCCTACCTCCAATACATCGACTACCAGACGGATACCGAATACTCCAACTATAACGCCCTGGAGATCACGTTGACGGCGCGGAATTTCCACCATTTGTCGATTCTCGCGGGTTACACCTATAGCCATGCCTACTCCGAGGAACCGGGCACAGGCTACTCGATACAACAAGCGCAAAATCCTTCCGACCCGCAGGCGGACTACGGCCCCACCGGCTTCGACGTCCGTCATAACTTCACCCTCTCTCCCACGTACGCCATTCCGGGCATTAAGTCGCCCTCGCACTTGCTCGAGGGCTGGAGCATACAGTCGGCCATTCTGATTCACACGGGATTCGCGTGGACCGCATCTACCACTACGAACATCAGCGGGACCAACGAGAAGAAAGACCGTTGGGATTTCTTTGGAAACCCCAGCGACTTCAACCAGGTCAACGGCCAAACGATCCCGTGGTATACCGGCAGCAAGATCGGGGCCATGCCTGTGGCATGCACGAATGCTGCCACCGCCATCGGTACGACGGCCACCTCCCTGGTAAAGTACGGCTGTTTTGCACAAGGCAGTTCGGCGCTGATCGCACCGCCGCCCAACACGTTCGGCACGGAGACCCGCGGCATGTTTCGTGGACCGGGCTATGCCAATTGGGACTTCTCTATATTCAAGAATATCAAGTTCAGGGAATGGCTCAACGCGCAGTTCCGCGCGGAGTTCTACAACATCATCAATCACCCGAACCTTGCCACCGGCAGCGGCACCATATCCGGCAGCAGCGAGAACACTACGTTTGCCCAGCCGAACACGTCGTGGGATCAAGCCTCGACCAACCCCGTGCTCGGAACCGGAGGCGCCCGTAACATCCAGTTCGGCCTAAAGCTGATGTTCTAGAAAAAGCTGCTGTCCCCGGCCGCTCGGCGATACCGCCGGGCGGTCGGGGTTTCCTGTGCAAGTCGTCACTTGGAGTCGGTATCGGTATGCTAGCTTCCGAATGAACTCACTGTCAATTGGTCAGGAATGCGGTCATTGCGACGATATCAGTTGGCTTCGCTCGGAAGGGCCTTGGGTGTATAACGGCACTCATCCGAGAGATCCAAACGGAAAACGAACGCATATTCGCTCGCGGCGTGGAACCAACCGGAACTTCGATTCGAATGGAGGACAATATTCATGCGACCATTTCGCCTGGCACTTGTGCTTGCAGCAGGCATCGCCCTTTTAGCGTTCACGGGATTGGCTCAGCAGCCATCAACCGCAGGACCTTACAAAGTACTAAAGACAGACAAAGTTGGCGGCGACGGCGGTTTTGATTATATCTTCGCGGATGTCGAAGGCCGTCGGCTGTATATCCCGCGCCGTGCTCCGACGGGGTTGTCGGTCTTCAATTTGGACACGCTTGAACCTGCCGGGGGTATCGCCAGTATTAAGGCCGGCGGGGCTGCGGTCGATCCCAAATCCCACCACGGGTTTTCCACCACAAAACCGATCACCATGTGGGACGCGAACACGCTGCAGGTGATCAAGACGATTGACGTAAGCGGTGGCCCTGACGGGATCATGTTTGATCCTTACAACGCGCGTGTCTGGGTGCTGAGCCACCAGCCGCCGTATGCCACTGTGATCGACGCGAAAGAAGGCACCGTCGTTGGGACCGTTGACCTCGTGGGGACCGCGGAGCAGGCCGTCAGCGATGGCAAAGGGACAGTCTACATAAACATCTCCGATAAAGGCGGCGTAGCGGTGGTGAACGCAACGAATTTGACCGTCACAGCTAACTATGACTTAAGCGCGAAAGGCGTTCACGGCAGCGGCATGGCAGTGGATGCGAAGAACCACATTCTCTTTGCCTATTACCGTGACCCCAAACCGGTCGTGGTGATTTTGAACGCCGACAACGGCAACATCCTGAGCACTTTTCCGACTGGCGAGGGTGTCGATACCGTTGCGTTCAATTCCTCCACGATGGAGGCGATCAGCGCGGAAAACGGTGGCTCGATGACGTTCATCAAAGAGAACAGTCCCACCAGCTTCGCCGTGGAGCAGACGCTGGAAACCATTCCGGGAGCCAAGACAATGGCTCTGGATACCAAGACAAATCGCATTTTTTCGATGACCGCTGAGTATGAGCCTGCCCCAGCGAACGCGCCGCCAGGACCGGCAGGACGCCCTGCCCGTGGTCCCATGATACCTGGGTCGTTTTCAATTCTGATGGTAGGCAAGTAGCAAACGCAGCGCGGGAACGACAGCAGCCAAGCAACCGATAGTCCCTGCCTCCTGGCCATCATTGGCACTGGCTCGCGCTGCCTCGATCTTCGATCACGGTCTTCTTATCAAGGCACCTTCCGCCTAGTCGGTGGTCTCAGCGGGTCGGCGCAGCACTTGCCTGCAGTTTCCTCGCCGGAGTTTCGACGTCTAAAGTCTTTCGGGGTCCCTGGTGTACTTCTGTGAGTTGCTCGCGTATGTTCTAAATCCGTGTCCGAGCGCTGTATTACGTTCAAACCGATCCTACGCCGGTAGACTACCTCGGGGTTGGCGGGCGCAACCGCCGGATTGAAACGGGAGAGCAAATGCTTCGCAGAGAATTCTTGGGACTTCTCGGTGCAGGAGCGGGCCTGGCCTTTGCCGATCCCCTCAGGGGTCAGGCGCCGTCCGATGCGGCCATGCCGGATGCCACGCTGCGCATCGCCCCGTTCGAACTGGAGATCGCTCCGCGGCGAATCATCAAGACGACGGCTTACAACGGCTCGGCGCCTGGCCCGCTTCTGCGCTTTCGCGAAGACCAACGCGTGACGATCGAGGTGTTCAACGACACCAAGGACCCGGAGCTGGTGCATTGGCATGGTTTGTTCGTTCCATCAGAGGTCGATGGCTCGGCCGAGGAAGGCACGCCTCTCATTCCGCCGAGAAGTTCGCAGCGTTATACGTTCGTAGCGCGACCGGCGGGGACCCGTTGGTACCACACACACATGCCCGCCAAGCTGAATCTGAACCGCGGCACCTACAACGGACAGCACGGCATGCTCTACATCGAGCCGAAGAACGATCCCGGCCGGTACGACGCGGAGATCCAGTTGATTCTGCATGATTGGGAGCCGTATCTCACCGGCGAAGAGGGCGGCGTCGAGGAGGTCTCCTACAAGCTCTATTCGGTGAACGGTCGAGCGCTTGGGCATGGCGATCCGATTCGCGTGCGCGAAGGCCAGAGGGTGCTGTTTCGAATCTTGAATGCCAGCGCCACGCTGCAGCACGACATCGCGTTGACGGGTCACCCCTTCACCGTGATCAGTTTGGACGGCAATCCGGTGCCGGCGCCACACGCCGTAGACATACTTTCGCTTGGGCCCGCAGAGCGAGTGGACGCGGTGGTAACGATGAATGCGCCAGGCGTGTGGATTCTGGGCGAAGTGGACGACACCATGCGCAACCGTGGGCTGGGGATCATCGTTGAGTACGCAAACCGCAGTGACACACCCCAATGGAAGGTGCCCAGCAAGACACCCTGGGATTACACGATTTTGGGGCCCTCTGGCCAGACTGGCGAGACGCACGAAGGGGCCGGCGCGGGGCAGATCGAAGTCATTCCGTTGGTTTTCACGCGCAAGTTCGTGGCGAAGTGGCTGGAAAATTGGATGATCAATGGCAAGGTGTACCCGAAGACCGATCCGATCGTGGTGCACGAAAACCGCCGCTACCGCTTGCGTTTCGAGAATCGCAGTGATGACGATCATCCGGTACATCTGCACCGACACTCGTTTGAGCTAAAGGACGTGGCCGGCAAGAGCACAGCCGGAATTTTCAAAGACGTGGTCGTGGTTCCCAGCATGAAGGCCGTCGAAGTGGAGCTCCTGGCAAACAATCCGGGTGAGACGTTGTTTCACTGCCATAACCAGCAGCACATGGACTTCGGCTTCATGACCATGCTGAACTATGCGAAGTAGGAGTCGCCAAGCCGTCGCGAGGCCTACGCAATGCTTCATCAGGTTTTGGAATGGATCTTTTGCGGATGACACCAGATGGTTCGTTGGCGGCCCGGACTTGAGTTCGCGGAACGTCCCCTTCCGCAACGGCTCGTCTCAGACGGTTCGCTAGAGGCTATCGGAACTACCTGTCTTGTTGGCATGGCTATGCGAGCCGCTGCTCCTTTCAGGCGATCTGGCCTCACGCGCAAAGACATTCGTAACCGTTCGCCGTACGATCTCTACTGAGGCCAGGTCGCGTCCGGGTCCGTATTGATAATCGTCTGCGCCGCGGCCGTCGGAATCTGCGGCCGCAGGTACGGACGGTTCGTCGCCTTGTGGCAGGAATAGCAGTCCTCAAGCAGATTTTTGTACGAGTCGTCAAACGCCTTGCTGTCCTTAGCAGCGATCGCCATCTTGAGCTGAGTCAGCGAGCCTTTATCAATGCCGTCGAAAGTCGATTTCATATCCACCGGATTTCCGTCGGTGCCCTTGGGCCCGGGATTCAACACCGTCTCCCATTTCATCCGGTTGCGCGTCTCGCCGAGGAAATAATTCGCCAACGGCCAATTCTTCTTCTGCGCGGCAAAATAAAGATTGGTGGCATTGAATGCCGCGTCCACCATGGGATGAGACATCGGCGGCGCGATGTCTTTCAGGTGTTGCACGTCCGCCATCGTCGGCGGCGCGGGCGGCGCCCCGTTACCGCCCTGCGCTAACGCCCGTGAATGTCCCCACAACGTCACGAACGAGCAGCCCGCCGCGAACCCGACAGCCACCAGCAGCAAATTCCGCAGAAATCGTGAATTATTCATTTCGCATCTCCTCTTAAAATCGAATCTCTGTCCGACGCATCGTGCGTTCTTGGTTTCTTCGTCTGTTTTTGAGTCTGGGCATCCTTTTTCTCTTTCGTTACTCCTGCGTCGCAGTTGCCTGCCCCGAGCAGGAATCCCAGACCGATAGTGCGGGTGGGTCCGATCGTTGGCGGAACTCCTTTCTTTGAGGGGAACCCGCCTTCAGCCGGTTGGCTTTTACCGGGGGGCAACATACTGTCAAACGTGACCCAAGACAATGAAGAGCCTCCACAAACGTTCCATCGCGTCTCATCAACCGAATACAGACAACCGTGCTTGAGAAGAAGGCCAAGTCAGTGTTCCAGTCCGAATGCTGGCGCATGCCGCACGTCGAACTCGGCCACGGCAAAACCCAGTGCACCCCCCAAGAACACGTCCGACGGAAAATGCGCCTGCGCCGTGATCCGGGAAAACCCGATCAATGTTGCCGCACCGTAGGCCACAAACGGCACCCAGCGATGCTGTCTGTAGCGGTGCGCGATCACTGTGGCCACTGCGAACGCCGAGATTGTGTGCCCCGAGGGGAATCCACTGCTCAAGGGATCGCCTTTCGCGTTGAAAAATGTGTCGGAGAAATTGCCGTATGGCGGGATTGCTTTGGGCCTTGTCTGCCGCGTTACGGCCTTAATCACTTCGGAAAGCACCGTTACGTCTGCCACTGCCTCCCCAGCCAACAATCCCGTTTTTCGAGTGTACGAGTCCTTGTCCAGAAGTCCCACGGCGTAGAAAGACACCGGCGCGATGAGCACCTCGGACATGGTGATGTTCGACGCGAAGGCACCGTTGAAATCATTGAACGCCCTCGTCTGCCGAAAGTACGGCTCATCGTGCGCATCCACCGCCAGCAGGCCCGCCGTCACTCCCGCCACCGCGATCGCGGGCAGCCAGTGATTCGCGTGCGAAAACTTGGTTGGAAAAAGCCACATGTCCTTCTGGTCCTGCAAGAAATTCGTGAACAGTGTCCGCTCCGAAACGTTGCGCTCAGCCTGCCCGGTCGGCACAATTGCCGGGGATTGCGTTGAACTTGTTTGTGCCGGTATCCCAACCGATGCATCGGTCGGGGCGTCCGCCGATCCAAGGGCCGGATCAAGCTCCTGAGCCCGAACAACACCCAAAGTCGAAATGAAGCCGCAAAGCACAAACGCGGCGATGGCTCGCCGCAAGCCCAACCCTCGACCCCTCGTTACCATCGTCGCCATGTTATTTTTCTCGCCGCCAAGTCATTTCCACGTGCACCGGGATCTCGTCCTTGATCTTCACGGCAAAAAGCGACGGCACTTCCATCTTGAAATCGGTCACTTTCGCCGGGATCGTGCCCACGATGCGTACCTGGCCGTCCTCAGTCATCTGCTGAAACGCGACCTGCTTGTATTCGACGGTTACTCCGGCAAATTCAACCTGCAAATCGGCATCGATCGCTGCGGCATCGGCCAACGCCTCCGGCAATCGAGTACGGACAGTGACCAGAGGAAACTGTCCGGCTTTGGTCACCTGCTGCATGTGCAGGTCGCGGTTGCTGTCGCCGGAATCAAAGGACTTGACGAGTACCGCGATCAAGAAATCGCATTGTCCGGCGTGACAAACGCCCTTCCCTTTCGCCGCATGGCTGACGCCATCCACTTGATGAAGCGGGTGCGAAACGTGATAGGTCAGCGTCGATTTGTCGAGCACCCACTGGCTATCCTGTGCGCCGCAATCTCGCGCGACGATAAGGCTCAGAGCAGCGGCCACCACCGCAAACAACAGCTTCCGATTCCGATTCAATGAGGCTCCCGGAACATTCCGCCCAAAGAAATGTTCCTCTACCATTTGAACGTCAAGGAAAGAATCGCCGCGCCGTAGGCGCCCGCCGTCGCGATCGCCACTGCTCCGTGTGCGCTGGCGATGCCATGCACCCGCTCGCCTTTGCTCTTCTCATCGAAAGCCATCGCTCCCAAGATCGGCGTAAGGATCATGCCGGGACCGTGAATCCAGGCGAGGGCCTTGTGCAGGCGGATCGGGCCTTTTGTCTCGGTGCCGGAAATTTTCGGAGCGAAAATGGCAAAGTAGGCGCTGGTAAAATACAGGTCCCCGGTGGCCGAGCCGAGCGCCAGATGAGTCCAGCGCCAATCGTTGCTGGTGCTCCTGCCGCCTGCCCCGAAAGAGGTAGCCACCGTGGCGATCAAGGGAATGGTGTCGATCAGACCAAGACGCTGGTGAATCTTGAGCATGTGAGACCGCTTGTCGAGCCGCGCCTGATCCTGGAAGCTTCCCTGAGCCTGCGATGAAGAAATACCGAGATCCTCCAGCGTAGGCGCATTCGCGTTGCTGGAAGGGGCCGTCTGGCTGTCCGCAGGCGCTGGTGCGCTGTCATTCGTCTGCGCAAAAGACGCGAAGGGAGCGGCAACAAAACACACGCAGGCGAACGCCGTGATTCTAAGACTAGACCGATTCATGCTGCTTCCTGGCCTCCGCCAAAAATGTGGTGAAGCCGCCGGAACCGTTGAGGAAAGTACCCGGCGATATCCTGTGCAGTGTGTTTTGATGCTGGGTTATTCCTTTTCGCGTTCGAGATGAACGATTTGTCATTTCAGCGACAGGACTAATTCATGTGGGGATTGCTACTCTTCGACACCGGAATTTGGTAGGGTTCGTGGATGCCGGTTCGATTTTCACCCGGCGGGGGTTCATCGAAGTTCGGTACGCCAGCACAAAGAGGGCCAGGCCCGATGATTCCAGAGAACAAACCGTGAAAATTCTGCACAGAACCTTGCTGCCCGCGCTTGTATTCCTGGCAATCGCTCTGGCGTTAGTGCCAAAAGCTGCCTTGGCCCAGACCGACGAGATCCAGGTCTACGACGCCGAGATCGAGGAAGTGGGCAAGTTCAACGTTGAGGTGCACAATAACTTCACGCCCATCGGCCGAAAGACTCCGGCTTTCCCAGGCGGCATTATCCCCAACGATTCCGACAATGGCGCGGTCGAATGGGCCTACGGCGTCACCCCGTGGATGGAACAAGGCCTGTATTTTCCGGTTTACACCGCCTATTCGAAAAATTACGGCGGCACCCTAAACGGGTTCAAGATCCGCGAGCTCTTCGTCAGGCCCCACGCCCATGACCACACTTTCTTTTACGGGGTCAATTTCGAATTTAGCGTGAATTATCATTACTGGGAGGACAAGCACATCACCTCCGAGGTGCGTCCGATCATTGGTCTGCACTTGCACCCTGTCGACATCATTTTCAACCCGATCATGGACACCAACTACACACATGGGTTGGGGGGCTTGGAGTGGGTCCCGGCCGCGCGCTTGGCCTATAACCTGAACAGTACCTGGGCCGTGGCAGGCGAGTGGTATTCGGATTGGGGCCAGTTCCGCCAGATCCTGCCGACGAACGATCAATTCCACGAAGTCTGGGCGGTGGTGGATCGCAACAGCAAGAAAGTGAGTATTGAAACGGGAGTCGGTGTCGGGGTGACTTCAGGTGCCGACAAGCTAACGTTCAAGTTGATGCTCTGGCGCGATCTCAATTGAATGATCGCCTAGCGCGGCTCCTCAGGAAGGGCCGGAACTGTTTGAGCGAAGTTCCGCACCTGCTTGAGTGACTTGATCGGCTCCGATGCGTCGTGCGGCACTTCGAGCCCGTGAACAGGTAGCGATAGAATGATCATCGCTCCACCGTTAGGGAGATCGGAAATCCTAATCGTTCCGCCGTGTGCTTGCACCACCGCATCCACAAAAGCAAGCCCTAGACCGTGCCCCGGTGAATATTTTCCCTTCACGAAGCGTTCGAAGGCTCGGGCGATGATGTCAGGCGGAAATCCTGGGCCGTTGTCTTCGACAACGAGCTCCGCCGAGTTTTGTTGAGAGCGCAGACGAATACAGATTCGGCGCCCCGCTGGCAAGTGCGCGAGTTCGTTTTCCAGCAGATTATTCACGACGCGATTCAACAAGAGTACGTCGGCCACCACAACCACCTGATCCGCTAGGTCAATCACCAATTCATGTTGGCGCTCGGCCATCGCTGGCTGGTATATCTCCACAACTTGCTTCACGACATCCGAAAGGTCCACCGCCCCGCGGTTCAGCCTTAGGGCGCCAGCTTCTGCCTCGGCCAGATCAAGTACCGTATTCAACAGGTGCGTGAGCTTGTCCAGCCCTTCAATTGCTTCTCCAACGGAGTCGCGCCACGCATCGTCGGGTTCCTTGACTAATGCAGATTCGAGGGTTCCTCGAATCGAGGTGACTGGGGTTTTCAATTCATGCGCGACCGAATCCGTTACGGAGCGAAGTTGGTTGACCGAAGTTTGAAGGCGATCCAGCATGTGATTAAACGTCTTTGCTAATCGAGAAATCTCATCCGAATTGCTGGGCTCGGGCAATCGTTCACCCAACTTTTCGCTGCCGATCCTCGCGACGGTTTCCGTAATTTGTTCGACTCGCCGAAGGGTGCCCTCAGCACTTTTGTATGAGATCAAGAATCCCAAGAGAGCCGTTACTCCCCAGGCCACCAGGAAACGCAAAGCCAACGTTTGAAGGGTATGGGAGGCGCCACGACCGGAAAGCCCCAAATAGATAGCTCTCTCGCCTTCGTGCTGGGCAACGACCCGAAAACTTGTACGCCAACCTTGCACTTTTATGGACTGCGGGACACCGGAAACTGGGTTTGCTTGTCCGATTGCCTTCACAAAAGCATCGCTGGAGCTTGGACCCACCCATAAGGGACCTTGGCGGTCAGTCGGATCTTGCTCCAAGAAAAACACAGCATTAAGATTTTGCCCCTTAGCGTTGCGCTCCGCCGGTAATTCGCTGGCCGCAAGTTCCGCCACTTCTCTAACGGCCCTGGTGTACAGGCGGTCTCGGGGAGTATCTGTCGAGACTCTGGCGAGAACAGCGGCCTCACCGCTAAGCCATGCGTCACTGCGCTCTTGCATGCTGTTTGCAACGAAGAAGTAAACGATCGAGAAGATTACCGCAGTTCCCAAAGCATAAGCCAAGGCTGTCAAAATCGAGATTCGCCAGGCCGCGGTTGTACGTAGTTTAGACATGCTTGAGTACATAGCCGACGCCACGGATCGTGTGGATGAGCGGTTTTGCGGCATCCTGGTCTACTTTGCTCCGTAGGCGATAGATATGAACGTCCACCACGTTGGTTGCGGGATCAATTCGCATGCGCCAAACATGATCCAAGATCATAGTGCGAGTTACCACGCGGCCGGCATTTCGGCAGAGATATTCGAGAAGCGCAAATTCCTGCTTCGTCAGTTGAAGCAAATGATCGCCACGTCGAGCCTCATGACGCACCAGATCAAGCTGCAAGTCCGCGGCTTGCAACCGTATCGATTCATTCTGAGAGCTGGAAGATCTACGCAGTAGATTTCTCAACCGTGCGAGCAATTCTATTAGGGCGAACGGCTTGGTCAAATAGTCGTCTCCTCCCTGTTCCAATCCCTTTACTCGCTCATCCACGGAACGACGGGCCGAGAGGATCAATACGGGCGCGGAACTTGCTTGAGCACGCAAGCGGGCAATCAAATCTAGACCGTCCATGTCGGGAAGGCCGAGATCAATTATGAAAGCATCATGAATTCCTCCCAGGGCCTTCAGTTCTCCAGTTTTAGCATTGCTGGCAACGTCTACCTGGTACCCAGCCTCGACCAAGGCCCTCTGGAGGAAATCCTGAATAGCAACGTCGTCTTCTACAATCAATAGTCGCATCGGGGCTTCCCGCCTACCGGATACCCTAACATACGCATACGATGCCTGGAACTCTCCAAACGTTGAAGGGCTGCTGCCGGGTCTCGTTCATAAGGCCATTCGCGTTGCGAGCCAGCGAACTTAGATCCGGGATTATGGCCAAGAATGGACCTTCAGCCCAGCGCGTCGCGACCCGCAGCGAGCGCCCCAAACTTGGGGATCTCGTCGGTGATTCGCCACTGGCCAGACCGAACGCAAAGCAATACAGTCGAGATGGATTTTCTGAAATCGGGCTATGCCGCGTAGTATCACGGAACGATGAACGATAAACAGAAAGTGTCTTTCGGATTGATTGCCCCTGCCGTCCTATTCCTGCCGCTTTGGGTTGCCGAAAGAAAAGGGTTCCTAGCCAGGCATGGCGTCGAGGCAAGCTGGACGATCTGCGGGACCACGGACGCCACGACCGAAGCTGTCCGGAAGGGTGCTGTGGACATCATCATGAACAGTCCGGAAGGCTCCATTGCCGACCGGATCGAGGGCGGACCGCTTCGTCTTATCGGCGGGCTGGCGAACCGGCCTCCGTTATCTCTAATTGCCCGGCCAGAGTTCACGCGGATCGAAGATCTTCGCGGCAGGCGAATCGGAACGTCATCCCTCGAGGAAGGGACCTGCCATCTCGTTCAACTGATGCTGGGCAAACATGGACTCCACTATCCGGGAGATTATGAGTTCGTGCTGGCCGGCGCTCACCCGCAGCGTTGGGGAGCCTTGCAGGCTGGAACAATTGATGCCGCGCTGCAGCTCCTTCCTTTCGACATGATGGCCGAGGACGCGGGGTACCCGAATTTGGGACGCGCCGACGATTATGTTCCGGAGTTTTCGTTCGCGGCGATTTCCGCGCGTGCAGATTGGCTGGAGGACAGTGCTGGTCTTGCAGCAAGAGTAATGCGCGGATTGCTTGAGGCAACAGCGTGGTTTTACGATCACCCGCAGGAAGCGGCGCAGATCGTTTCCACGGAAAGCCGCACGCCATCCGAGTTAGCGGTTCGCGCATGCGAACGGCTGATCGCTAAGAAGGTGATCCCGCGCAACCTCCAGGTCACGCAGCCCGCGCTCGATCGATCCGTCGAGGCCATGCGTGCTTCCGGTCAGATTTCCGCCGCCAGCGTTATTCCTACCGACATCTTCGACTCGCGGTGGCTGGAGCGCGCCGCCGCAGGCAAATTACTTGACTCGGGACGGTCCTAGGCTGCGTGGTGAGGTGCCGGCAAGATCTCGGCAAGATTCTTGGACAGACCCCCGTGCAGAATCCGCCTAGCGCGCGCGAGCTCTCCACGGCGCCATGCGGTTGAACAATCCGTCTCGCACGACGAACGTGTGAAACAAGATCGCTCCAAAATGGGCGATAAACGCCAGGAACAAAAGGTAAGCGAGAACGGTGTGCGTCCTTCTCAGAAACGCGTACAACATCACGCTGTGCGGAAGAATCGGGGGAAGATCCAGCGGCCCATACAGTGCGATTGGATAGCGCGCCGCCGACAACATCCCCCAGCCGACCAGCGGCAGCACAAACAGCAACGTATACAGCAATATTTCGGACGCGTGAGCGACGACGCGCTCCTGGGACGACATGCTGGCAGGAAACGGAGGCAGAGTACTGAACTGGCGATTCACGAAGCGAATCACGACCACAATCAGGATGGCGATCCCCAACGGGCGGTGAATAGAAACCAGGCGATGGTAGTCGCCGAGCGATGCGACCATCGCGACGCCAATCCCCAGCATCGTCAGGACCATCGCGGCCATCAGCCAGTGCAGAACTCGCATGCTGACGGTGAATTGCGTCTGGCGGCTCGCCATGTTCACTTTCGCACTTCCGCAGGCGATATCGCGCTCGGCGTCTTTACTTCGCCCGCACGGCGTGTAAACGACTGTGAATAAACCGCCGATCGCGCGCTGAGCAGAGGATCGTCGGACGGCTCCATACCGCTCGGCAAAACCAACGGATCGAAATTGATGTCTCGGGCGAGGCTGGTTTCTTCGCTCTCAATATGATCGAGCGTCAGCGTTCCCACATCGACCTGCTCCCGCCCGTCAGGCCACGCCAAGGTGGCGTCATTGGTCGGATCTCCCGGTTGCCCGATCGTGATGATCAGATGCCATTGCAACGGATGCTGCAGGATGCTCGCGATGAGTTCGTCAAACATGTAGTTCTGGTCGATCTGAGCCGTCGCGGCCGCGCTGGCCCCCGCAAACGGCTGCACCGGCGCCAGCGTCCAGCGCACCGGGATCGACTTGCCTGTGGCGTCGATGAACCAGAAAGCGTTGAGGCTATTAAACGCCGCGTTGTCGAAACCAGACGACGGTGGGTGGCTCTGGATAATGCCTAGCGCTCGCACCGTCGCGGGATGGCTCGAAGCAAACGCCGCCATTTTTTCCGGATCGGGCTTGCCAGTCTTGGGGTCCGGCTGCGAGGCAACCAGATTGTCGTAGAAGGCCTGCGGCGTCTGGAACGGAAATACGGGCAGGTTGATCATTGCCGTCCGCCACTCTTCGTGATCCGGCAGCCAGAACAAAAGCCCCAGGCCGCGGACCGCGTTAGGCGCGTCGGCAACATTCGGATCGCCGCCGCCAAACGAGAACCGCCCAATTACGGCCACGCGTCCCAGTCTGAAGACGGAGGCCTTTGAGAGCCGCGCTCCATGGCCGTTGCTGTCGAAATAACCGCTGACGCCAACGCCTTTGGCATGATTGCGGCGAAAACCGGAATGGAATCCGCCGGTCCGCTCAAATGCGTCCACGAATCGCGCCGGCGTCAGCGCATTTGGGCTGAACCAGCCGCCCAGATAGAGAAATCCTCCCGCCACGCAGAGAATAACAACTCCAATGCCCCCCTGTCTTCGCAGCGTGCTGCCTCTGCTCAGGGGCGCTGGTTGTTTTTCTGCGGACGCGGTCGAGCCACTCTGCAACTGTTCGCTCCAATGCCTCTGCAGGCCAACTTATTCCTGGAGCCCCATACCGACTTCCGGCGGCTGATAACGTACACCCTCGTCTCATCGACGTGCAACGTTTTAGCCCTCGGAGGGGTGAGGCCTACGTTTGAGTCAGAGTACAGTCCGGGCAATTCCGGAAGGAGGTTTGTCGGACCAAATCCGTTTCGTTCGTCCCATCGCTGGTCCAGCACTGACACGCCCAGTTTTTCAGAGCGTTGAAAAGGCAATAGGCCGCTCAAAAAAGCGGCCTATTGGCCTTTAGCCGTTGAGCTGCCGCATCACGGCGTCCTTATGGCTTGGCCGGTATCTCCGGCGTCCCACTTGACAGTTGCTTTCCGTCACTGTCTGCATTCAGTTGCTTTATTGCCACGACCTCATAGGGTCGCGTCTTCCGATCGCCATCCTCGACGGAGAGAAACATGTGATTCTTTTTAATCTTGAACACACCTTCGTGACCCACGGGCAAAATCACGGCATGTTTTAGATCGGTGGGCCGAATTTCATATTCCATTTCATCGGTTCGCAGCAGATACTGCGGGCACAGCTTCTCGCTGGAGTTTATATGCGTAATGCCCGCCGACGCCCACAAGCCGCCCAAACCCGATAAGCCTCTTTGTTTCGCGCCACACGGAACCGCATCCATTTTCTCCAACAGGCCCCTTTCAGGCTGGTCCTTCTTTTTGGCGGTTGCGCTGAAAGGAATTGCGGCAACCATGGCGATCACAACAATAAGCGACCTCTTGATATTCATAGCGACGCCTCCATGGGAACTCTCGTACAACTTGAAACCTCCTGGGAAGGCCGGATGCCCCGGCCTTCCCGGGCTTAGCCACTGAGCGCTCACTGTTTCGGAGCAGCGTTGTGGTTCGGAGCTGGAGCTGGGTCGTGGTTTGCGTCTTAGGCGACCAACCGCCGCTGTTGTTGTAGTTCTGGGGGTCCTTGTTGAACTGCTGTTCCGCGTTCACAAAAACCTGCGGATTAGCCATCAGTTCGTCGCGGACCTCGGGGTTCCCGTTCAGGTAGGCCCGCAGTTCAGGACGGTTGTTCATATAGTCGTGATCCTTGACGAGTCCGGGATTTTTCGACAGCTCGTCCGAAATGTTGGTGTGGCCGTCAAGAAATCCCTTGAAGCTGGCCAGGTGGTCGTATCTGGCGTCGTGACCACCTTCTTGGGACCGGTTAAACGCATCTTCTTCTCGCATGAAGGCGTTCGGGTCTTGTCTCAGCTGTTCGCGGATCCCGGGCTGGTCCTGCTCAAACGTCTGCAATGCAGGGTGCGTCTTCAAGAACCCCTCTTTATCTGCCAACGAAGGATCCTTCTGAAGTTGCTCGGCAATCTCGCGATGGCTGTCGAGGAACTGGCTGAACTGCGCCAGTTCCCTGCGTCGAGGATCGTTGTCCGTTCGTTCTCCACCCCGATCAAACGCGTCCTCTTCCCGCATGAAGGCGTTCGGGTCTTGCCTCAGCTGCTCCCGAACTCCCGGTTGGTCGCGGAGAAACGTTTGCAGCTCGGGGTGGTCCATCAAGTACTGCTCATTGTCTGCTAATGAAGGATCCCTCCGAAGCTGCTCAGCAACCTCCCGATGCACGTCGAGGAACTGGTGGAAATCGGCCAATTGTTGACGACGGGCGTCATTGCCGGTTCGGTCTTCACCGCGATTAAAGGCGTCCTCTTCCCGCATGAAGCGGTTCGGGTCTTCCTTCATCTCGGCACGAACTCCCGGTTGGTCCTGCATAAATGTTTGCAATGCAGGGTGTGTCTTCAGGAATTCTGAGTTATTTGCGAGCGAAGGATCCTTGCGAAGCTGCTCGGCAATCTCGCGATGGCTGTCGAGGAACTGATCAAACCGCGTCAGTTCCGCACGAGTGGTGTCATTATCCGCAACGGGCCTGTCGTCCTGGACGGGCCTGGATTGCGCGCTCACAAGCGTGCCGATGCAGAACAGCGGCGTCGCAGCGAGTAGCACGATCACTCTCGATGATTTGTTTCGCATGCCACGGCCTCCTCTATCTATATGTGGGCCAGCCGACAGTGAAGAGTGCAACAGCTTTGCCACACACGCTGCCAAAAAACCTATCTTCCAAGGATTTCTAGGCTTAGAGGAAGGTAGTAAGAAACGGAAAATCCATCGCCGCGCGCAAATTCTATACTCTCAGGAAAGATCGCTATAGAGCTACAGGATAGACACTAGGAAGAAAGTCATGGCTAATTTGTACCTCAAATTTATCGATGCGAAATTTATCGATGCGCGCCCTTGTGACCCGCTAGGCCCATCAGATAGCGTAAGGCAGGCTGCCAACATGAAAACGGACATTCCCCATGCGGAGCGCTTCCGGTTCGTGCTTACGACGTTCGGTTCACTGGGTGATCTGCATCCGTATCTCGCCCTGGGCCAAGGACTGCAAGCTCGCGGGCATTCTGTTTTGATCGCGACGCACAAATCGCACCAAAGCAGAGTCGAGCTGGCGGGAATTGGCTTTCACGAAATCGGGCCGGATATTTCCGACTTTGGAGACGAAGCCGAGCTGATGGCGCGCGTTATGGATTCCAGAACCGGCCCGAAGGTCGTGATGCGCGAAATCGTCATGCCACACCTGAAAAGAGGCTACGAGGAGATCAGCCGCGCAGTCGTCGATGCCGACATGCTCATTACCCACCCCCTTGCATTCGCGGCCCAACTGGTTGCCGAGAAAAATGCTGACAGGCTTGCGTGGGCGTCCGTTGCGCTTGCCCCCGCTTCATTCTTGTCAGCATATGATCCGCCTGTACTGCCGATTGCTTGGCTAACAAGGTTTCGTCCCCTGGGTCCGCCGTTCTTTCGGCCGCTATTCGGAGCCATCAAGTGGGGTTTGCAGTCATGGGCAAGTCCCTGGCACAAATTTCGAAAGGAGCTGGGTCTGCCTCCGACGACAAACAACCCCATCTTTGACGGACAGTTCTCCCCGGCGTTGAACCTAGCCCTCTTCTCTCCGACTCTGGCCACGCCACAGCCGGACTGGCCCCCGAACACGCACGTAACTGGCTTTTTATTTTACGATCAAACAGATCGAGGCGCGGGGCTTGCTCCGGAACTGCTGGAGTTTCTAGGCCAGGGCGAACCTCCGATCGTATTCACTTTGGGTTCTTCGGCCGTACTACACGCCGGCGATTTTTACGTGCAAAGCGTTGACGCCGCCCGGCGTTTGGGAAGACGGGCGATCCTGCTGATCGGGACCGATCCACGCAACCGGCCGAGCAAGCCTCTACCTAAAGAAATTCTCGCCTGCGAATATGCTCCGTATTCGGAATTGCTTCCGCGCGCCGCCGCGGTGGTGCACCAAGGAGGAATCGGGACCACCGCACAAGCCCTTCGCGCCGGCGTGCCCAATGCTGGTGGTGCCGTTCGCATTCGATCAGCCGGATAATGCCGACAGGATCGAGCGGTTAGGCGTAGGGCGAGTGCTTGCGAGAAAACGGTACAATGCCGAGAGCGCCGCGCGTGATCTGAGCATCCTCACGTCCGAGAAACGGTACGCTGCTCGCGCGACGGAGGTCGGGCGCATCGTGCAGGCCGAAGACGGGATCGGCCAAGCGTGTCGGTTGATAGAGAACTGCCTTAGGAGCAGCTCGAGGCGAAACAGAACGTCCACATCGGCCGGAGTGTAGGCGCCATCAGGCACGCCGACCAGTCGCGGCGGCCAGGCAGTCTCGAAGGAGAAATCGTGCAAACGCGAACACTTGGAAGAAGCAATCTGGAAGTCTCAGCGATCGGATTCGGCTGTATGGGAATGAGCTTTTCCTACGGCCCGCCCAAAGACAAGAAGGAGATGACCGCTCTTCTGCATGCCGCCGTGGAGCGCGGCGTCACATTTTTTGACACCGCCGAAGTCTACGGCCCGTTCATCAATGAAGAGCTTGTGGGCGAAGCCCTCGCTCCGTTCCGCGGAAAAGTAGTGATCGCCACCAAGTTCGGGTTCGACTTGAATCCTGGATTCGATCCTCGCGGAATGAAAGGAGCGCCGGGCCTGAACAGTCGCCCCGAACACATCAAGCAGGCCGTCGAAGGCTCCCTTAAACGGCTCCAGGTCGAGACCATCGATCTGCTCTACCAGCACCGCGTCGACCCGAACGTGCCGATCGAAGACGTCGCAGGCGCGGTAAAGGAACTGATTCAAGCGGGCAAGGTCAAGCATTTCGGACTTTCCGAAGCAGGCGCAAAGACCATTCGGCGCGCACACGCGGTCCAGCCGCTCACCGCCCTCCAGAGCGAATACTCGTTGTGGACGAGAGCGCCCGAGAAAGAAATCATACCGACGATTGAGGAACTCGGGATCGGTTTCGTGCCGTATAGCCCGCTCGGAAAAGGCTTCCTGACGGGAGCAATCAACGAAAAAACCACATTCGACAGCTCTGACTTCCGCAGCGTTCTTCCTCGCTTTACGCCCGAGGCCCTCAAGACGAATCAAGCGCTCATCGATCTGCTCGGCAGCATTGGGCAGCGCAAAAAGGCGACCCCGGCGCAGATCGCGTTGGCTTGGCTTCTTGCGCAGAAGCCCTGGATTGTTCCGATCCCAGGCACCACGAAACCAAACCGTCTCGACGAAAACGTCGGAGCTGCGGCCGTTGAACTAACGGCCGATGACCTTCGCGAAATCGATGCCGCCGCCTCGCGATCAAGGTCGAAGGAGCCCGCTATCCGGAAAAGCTCGAGCGAGATGACCGGTCTCTAAGCGGCTCGCACGTTCGCGAGAGTACAATCCAGTCGGAGGAATTCAGGAATGGAGATCAAAAGAGTTGGCTCGCAACCTTCCACGAAGGGGCCTGCGGAGTGGTTCACCGGCACCGTGCGACTCGATCCCCTTATCCAGGCGCCCGATCCCGCGCTGGTTCAAGGCGCCAGCGTCACGTTTGAGCCGGGCGCGCGCACCGCGTGGCATACGCATCCGCTTGGTCAGACGCTCATCGTTACGGCTGGCTGTGGGCGGGCCCAGCGCGAAGGCGGGCCCGATCGAGGAGATCCGGCCCGGCGATGTGGTCTGGTTCGCGCCCGGCGAGAAGCACTGGCATGGCGCCGCTCCGACGACGGCCATGACGCACATTGCCATCCAGGAAAAGCGCGACGGCAAGGTCGTGGACTGGATCGAAAAGGTCAGCGACGAACAATATCGCGGCGCGGCGTGACCAGCGCCAGCGCCAAAAGTGAAGCGTTCAACCAGGAAGCTCAACCAGGAACATGTTGCGCGCGAACGCCGTCGAGCATAGAGTGACCGGGACTTTAATCCATCGATAATCCATCAATTGCCGCGGAGGACTAGAAGAATGCGAATCGCACGAATCGCTACATACAGCGCTTGCACCATCCTTTTGCTCGGCGGAATCGGCTCCGCGGGTCTTTCGGCACAGCAGCCGCCCCAAGGTCAGCAAGGCGCGGCCCCAGCAAAGCCTGGGATCATTTTGACCTCCACCGCATTCGAGGATGGGGCAATTATCCCGGGCAAATACACGCAGGCGGTTCCGAATCCCGTAACGCCCGAGCTCGCGTGGATCAATGTCCCAACGGGGACGGTCACGTTTGCGTTGATTGTGCACGACCCCGAGGGAGCGCCCCAAAAGCAGACCGCAGATGTGCTCCACTGGATCATGTTCAACATCCCAGGTACCGCCCACGAACTTCCCGAGGGGATGGCCGCGACCGCCCAACTGCCCGATGGCACCGTTCAGGCCAAGAACACTCGGGGAACGGCTGGATTCATGGGCCCAGGCGCCGGCCCGGCAGGTCCTTACCACCACTACACGTTTGAGCTCTACGCGCTGGACGCAAAACTCGACCTCGGACCCGACGCCAGCCGCGCGGATATTCTCAACGCCATGAATGGCCACGTCATCGGCAAGGGCGTGCTGATCGGCAAATTCCACCGCTAGCGCCAATCACGCGCGCAGCGCGGAACAATTCAGTTCACATCGAATTCCTTCGGGTGTATAACGCGACCTGAACAGCCCAGCCGATCAAAGGAGCAATCGTGAAAAGCTTAATCCTCTCCGTAGCCGCCATTGCTCTTTTGTTCGGCATCGTGCCGAGCGGGCGCGCCCAAACGGAAGTCACTCTTCTGGCGCCCAACCCCATCCGCGGAGCGTTGGATAAGGTGGCTCCAGGATTTGAAGGCAAAACCGGTTACAAACTCAAGCTGACCTACGGCAAGGGCCTGGGAACAAGGGATCAGGCGGCGCACGGCGAGATGTTCGATGTCTTTATTATTTTGCCGCCCTATCCCGAAGCGCTCGCCTCGGGCAACATCGATCCGAAGAGCGCCACAACGATCGCGAGCCTCACCTTGTCGCTCGGCGTGAAGAAGGGCGCGCCCAAGCCCGACATCTCCACGCCCGCAGCGCTCAAACAAGCGCTACTGGCGGCCAAGACCATTGGCGCCGTCGACCCGGCGCAAGGAAGCGACGGAAACGCCGCCCACGAAGCGCTCGTGAAGCTGGGCATCATGGACAGCGTCGACTCCAAGATGAAACTTGCCGCGACCTCCAACGTCGTGGCGACTATGGTGGCTAAGGACGAAGCCGAGGTTTGTATTTTCTGGTTCAACGAGATGGATAAACCCACGCTCGACATCGTCGGGCGTCTGCCGGAGCAAATCTCGACCCCGCTGAAGGTGATGGCGTTTATTTCCACTCACGCCAAGGACCCCAAAGCCGCTCAAGCCCTCATCGATTACCTAACGTCACCAGAGGCCGAAGCCTCCTACCAGAAGGATGGGCTCAAGCCGGGTCGCTGATTTGAGTGGCTAATCGCGCTGCGTGCTACGATCGGCTTCAATTGCCGGTGCCGCCGCGTTCCGCGATTCTTTTCTTCGCATCCGCGAAGCTGAGCGCAAAGGTCCCCGGAAACGTGTGCACCGGAACAATCTGTTTCACATCCAGCTTTAACCGCTGAATATTCTCCAGCGTGTTGTCTCCCATGCCTACGGTAGTGCGCGTGCCGGGCGTGCCGGGGCGGAAGTGATTTAGCATCACGCCATCGGACGGAAACAGGATTCCATCCTCGGGCAAAAAGACCAGCAATAAGCCCTCGTCATGCTCCTGGCCGATCTGCCGGTCGAACTGTAGCGAACGTGTTCCGTCCGTCAAGACATAGTGATCCTTCACGGTAAGAAAGGTGGCCGGTTTCGGATTGCGTGCCAGCAGGTCTGGCTTCACCGTGTGCGGATTCATGAAGATCGCTTCCCAGTAGGGCTTATTCATCTCTTGCGTGATGATCGTCGAACCCTCGGCCACGAACGTACGAAGTCCGCCCGCATGATCCAGGTGATGATGGCTGTTCACAAGGTACTTGATCGGCTTATTCGGGATCAGCCGCTTGATCTCTGCGATCACCGCCAGCGAACGAGCTTCGTTGCCGCTAGCCTCAACGACCACCGAGTAATCCTTGAATTCGATGGCCATGCTCTGCGTGCCGCCGGCGTAGATCGCCCAGACACCCTCGTCCAATTTTTGCGTGAGCGGATGGCCCGCAGCTTCGCCACCACCGCCCGCGTGCGCGGCTTGCCTCACCGAGTCCGGCACCTCGATGTGTGCCGGCACGTTCACCTGAACATCGCTAACGGTTAGATCGAGGACCGGCTCAAGATCGTTCTTGGGTTCGCCGCTGGTTGTCTGCCGAATTCGCGTAGGGAACTTGATGCCAGAGAAATCCTTGTAACCTGAGTAAGTCGTCGTCGTGGTCACGTCACCGAGGATGTCGCTGTTGCTCATGGTCTCAGTTCTCACGAGCAGATTCTGCGAGTCCACATACCCGGTGATCTTGCGCTTCCCTTCCCACAGAAAGGTAATGACGGTGACTGGTTTGCCGTCGACCGTCTTGGTCTCCATGGTTGGATTGGAAACCTTGGCTGCCTTCACCCATCCTTGCGGCGTCCAGGCCATCTCAAATTTGCGCTGCTCCACCGCACCCGGCGCCGGCGATCCTTCCGCAGGCGGATTGTCGGGGCCGGCGCCTCCATAACTCCAGGCGAAATCTCCGCTCACCGAGTCCGTAATGTGGATGCTTCCGACGATGGGCTGAAATCCAGCCCCACACACGGGACCACCCTGCGATTGCAGGTAATCCTCGCGAGAAGCCATGTTTTCGTAGTCCAGCACGCGAGTGTAGTTGGTCACCTTTAGCTTGGGCCAGGGACCATTCGGCCGGCAACTATTATTGGTCATTTCGCCGGTACCGGAATACTGAATGGTCTTTACACTCTCAGCCCCAATCGTTTTCCCCACAGCGGCCACAACGTCCGCGGCAGCCTTTGTGTCCTGAGCCGCAGTCGTTTGCATCAAGTAAGGTCCCGCGACAACTCCAATCACCAACAGCAATAGGCTGCGCGTCCGACCCATAAGCGTGAACCTCCCTCGCAATTCGGAGCGCTCAATCAAAACCACCAAGCGACTCCGCATTTTTAAACCCCGGCCCGGATTTCGGGCTCAGGGTCTAACTGGAATTTAGGTATCTGGCCTCTCCGTAGAACACACTTATACACCCCGAGACCCTTTCCAAGGGGAGCAAATTCTTCTTCGACTCAGCCCGTGGCGAGTGCTACGCTTTTCAAGCCATGACCATTGAGAAATACTTCACAATGAGGCGATGTGCATTCACGCTACTACTCTTGGTGACCTTTTCCGTAATTTGCGTTTTGCAGTCCTCAACGACCCGCGCGGACACTTCCGCATCGTCGGGTACTGCCATTTCCTGTTTGCAGGGCGGTCCAGGTTGTACCGATTCCACCCTGAACCTATTTGAATGGACTCATAGTCCGGGCATTACAACACTGAGAAGGAAGATTACTCCGGGAAGCACCGTCGTCGTCGCTTACGACGGTATCTGCGCCAACATGCCAATATCTATTTCTGGCGGCGGCGACACATATACGACGCTAACGTATGAGTGCGACAAAAATAACCAGCAGGGCGTAGGACTTGCCTACGTATGTAGATCCGCGGGCGGCTACAATGAAGTCAAAGGAACGTTCGGCGAGACGAACTATGGCACGGGCATGGTTCTAGAGTTGTCTGGCGCAAATCCCTCCTGTCCCGATGGAAAGGCAATGGCCGCTGGAGGCAGTGCTGGCACAACCGAAATCTCCGTGGGTCCAATAACGCCGGTCGCGCCAGGTGATTTTTTTGTGGCCGTAGCGATAAACCCGTTCTCCATGCCAATGGCCTCCACTTGGCCCGGCGCAATCTTCCTCGGAACTGGCCAATATGGAAATGCCCGATATCTTGATTTGCTATCAACGAGCAATTCTGCGCAACGAGCTACTTTGACGGCCACGAATCTTTCCAGTTGGGGAGCAGTGTTAGGCGCATTCAAACCTTGACGCCCGGGCCCTTTCCTTCCTGTCCTTCGCCACGACCAACCCGCTGTGCGCTTGACACCAGGGTGCGGCTGGACTATGTTTTGCGCCACGCGCGTTGACGCTGGATCTTAATTTATATCTAGGCGGAGGCCCCTAACGATGTCCCTACGGATTAATGATGAAGCGCCCAATTTCACTGCGGAAACCTCGCAGGGCCCCATTAACTTTCATGAGTGGCTGGGCAATGGCTGGGCGATCTTGTTTTCACATCCAAAAGATTTTACTCCTGTGTGCACCACCGAGCTGGGTTACATGGCCGGTCTGGCTCCGGAGTTTGCGAAACGGAATTGCAAGATTATCGGGTTGAGCGTTGATCCAGTCTCGAATCACGCGAAGTGGGCGGCCGATATCGAGGAGACGCAAGGCCACAAAGTGACCTACCCGATGATCGGCGACCCCGAACTCAAGGTTGCGAAAGCCTACGGCATGCTGCCGGCCGAAGCTGGCAACACCAGCGAAGGCCGTACCGCGGCCGATAACGCGGCCGTGCGCACCGTGTTCGTGATCGGCCCGGACAAAAAGATTAAATTAATGATGAGCTACCCTATGAGCACTGGCCGCAACTTTGACGAGGTCCTGCGGGTTCTCGATTCGATGCAACTAACCGCGAAACACAAAGTGGCCACTCCGGTGAATTGGAAACAGGGCGGAGACGTCATCATTCTGCCCGCCGTGTCCGAAGAAGAGGCCAAGCAGAAATATCCCGGTGGCTGGAAATCGCCGAAGCCTTACATTCGCATCGTCAAACAGCCTCAGTAACGCAGGAGGGCAGAAATGATCAGCCATAAGAGTGCCTATGCAAGGATCCTGTATCCGCTACTTGTGGGAACTGCCGCGGCGGTGTTTCTTCTCGCTTCGCTGGGGAGGGTTCATGCTCGTCAAGTCGCCGGCGGCACACTGAAAGTCGGCGCCGACGAGATCGGCGGCGTGGTTTCCAGCAGCAAGGGTCCCGAGGCAGGAGTGTGGGTGATCGCGGAGACCACCGACCTGCCCACGCGCTATATCAAGGAAGTGGTCACCGACGATAGCGGCCGCTACTTGATTCCTGCTCTGCCCAAGGCCAACTACACGGTTTGGGCTCGCGGCTATGGCTTGGTGGACTCACCCAAAGTTCAGGCCGCCCCGGGCAAGATGGTAGATCTGAAGCCGACCATCGCGCCTGACGTGAGAACCGCGGCGCTTCTCTATCCGGCCAATTATTGGTACGCGCTGCTGGGTCTCCCTCCGAAAACGACTTTCCTGGCACCGGGCCCGGAGGAAACGGAATCGGAACAGGCATAAAGAGCCAAGACCAGTGGCTCGACGTCGTTAAGACTGACGGTTGCGAAACCTGCCACCAGCTTGGCAACGCATACACGCGGACGATGCCAGCTATGTTCAAAGACATGGATCCAGCACAGGCATGGACGCGCCGCGTGCAGTCCGGACAGGCCGGCACACTGATGGTAAATGCGCTGACGCGACTCGGACCCAAGGCCTCGGAGATGTTCGGCGACTGGACCACGCGGATCAAGAACGGCGAACTGCCCACCGAAGCGCCTCCGCGGCCACAGGGCATCGAGCGCAACGTAGTGATTACCCAGTGGGATTGGGCGGACCCGAAAGCCTATCTGCATGACGAAATCTCCACCGACAAGCGCGATCCAAACGTCAACGCAAACGGCCTGATTTATGGATCGGCCGAGGAGAGTCGCGACTATCTGCCCGTGCTCGACCCGGTGCACAACACCATCAGCCAAGTCAAAACTCCCTACCGCGACCCGGACACGCCGGGACAGCCGGCGCCGATGCAACCATCGCCCATCTGGGGCGACGAGCCGATCTGGGATAGCCACGTGACGATTCACAATCCGATGTTCGACGGCCACGGGCGATTGTGGTACACGTCGCGAATTCGCGCGGCCAACGATCCTGCGTTCTGCAAAGCCGGGTCCAGCCAGGCATCGGCGAAACTCACGCCGGTCGATAGGTCCGGCCGCCAGCTCGCCGTGTACGACCCAAAGACTAAGCAGATCGCGATGATCGATACCTGCTTCGGCACACACCACTTGATGTTCGCCGCCGACGCAAACAACACGCTGTGGACCAGCAGCGGCGGAGGCGGCGGCGTCGTGGGTTGGCTCGATAGCAAGATGTGGGACAAGACGCACGACGCCGAGAAATCGCAAGGCTGGACGGCCCTGGTGCTCGACACCAACGGCAACGGCAAACGGGACCCCTACGTGGAAGGCGAGCAGAACGTGGCCACGGCAGCCAACGGCGAAAGCCTAGGTACCGCGCAAGCTGTGAACACGGTAACCGACCCCACCAAAGACACGCGCCTCAACGCGGCGTTCTATGGCATCGGGATCAGCCCGGACGGAATGGTTTGGGGCACGGTGCTAGGTTTCCCCGGCGGAATCGTACGGCTGAATCCTGGGTCGAACCCGCCGGAAACCGCGCTCGCGGAATATTACGAAGTGCCGTGGCACGATCCGAAGAATCCCGTGTCGGGCTATTCGCCGCGTGGTATGGACGTCGACGGCGACGGCGTCGCCTGGGTGGCGCTGGCCAGCGGACACCTCGCCAGCTTCGATCGGCGCAAGTGCAAAGGTCCGCTTAATGGGCCGACCGCGACCGGGAAACAGTGTCCCGAAGGCTGGACGCTGTATCCAACGCCGGGACCGCAGTTCAAAGACCTGAAGGAGTCAGGCAGCGACGACTCGCACTATTACGCCTGGGCAGATCGGTTCGACACCTTGGGACTGGGCAAGAACACGCCTATCATCACGGGCAACTCGTCCGATTCACTGATCGTGCTGGTGAACGGGAAATTCATGATCATGCGCGTGCCCTACCCGATGGGCTTCTTTGCGAAAGGCATGGACGGCCGCATCGATGATCCGAAGGCAGGCTGGAAGGGCAAGGGAGTCTGGACAACGTGGGCGACTCGCGCACCGTTCCACAGCGAAACCGGAAAAGGTACGATGCCGAAGGTTGTGCACTTCCAAGTGCGGCCCAATCCGCTCGCGGACTAACGGCTGCGCACTGCGTTCACAGCGAGGGTGCAACTCGAGTTTCGGTATCGAGCCACCGCAAATCGTCCGGCTCGAGCTCAGGCAGCCGGCTCGACGGATCTGGCGATTCGATCAGTTTCTCGGACAGCGGGATGCGCTGTAGGGAGTTTGGACTCAGCGCGAACATTTTCACCCGATACGCCGGAAGAGCCTGCTCAAACAAATCGCCGTGCGCGCGAAAGCGGAGCGTCGGAGCCACAACGAAAGAATAGGCGCCTTGCGGCTTGCCGGAGCCGTTATAAAACAATTCGATTAGGCTGACCGTGAAGACTTCGCCGGGCTTGGCGACATGACGGATCTTGAGTGTCGCTTGCTTCGTCGCCGGACCGGCTTGAAATTTGGCCACAAGGCCGTTCATCGAGAGCGTGGCGTCGACGACCGCGATCCTCATGCGGGAGTGGTTCGCCACCACGAGATTGAAGAACACCCAACCTCGCGTACGAGTTATCTCTAATTCCGCTTCGACATGAACCTCGGGATCGCCCGTTGAAGAAGACGGGTTGCCGTGGCGCCAGAGTTTCATCGCGATCCACGTGGCGAGGCAAATAACCAGAACTACGCCAGCGAGAGACATCCCGCTCGTCAAATGCAACGTTTGCAACGTTCGATGGCCTTTCCCCTGTCAACTGTCAATGATTCCCTGCCAACGGCGGTCCTGAGCGTCAGTAAAAGGCAATGAAGCGCCCGGCCGCGACGATACCAAACCACAGCAAAATCGAAAACATTCCCGCCAAGCGCGCCGGGAGAGGCGATACCGGCGCGGTGTCCCAGTCGGCTACTCGCTTATAAGAACTTGCATGGAACAGCCAAAAATTGAACGCCGCCAACAGAATCAACAGCATCTTCAAACGAAACGCGGGATTGTGATAATTCTTCAGCGATTCCGAGCTGGTCATCAACAGACCGGACAACAACTGCACTGCAAAACCCCACCACGCCCACGGCAGCAGTCGTTTGGTCAACTTCGATACGGGCCAGTGCCTCATGGGCCCGATTCCCAAAAGCCGCAGGTCCAGAATCGACGTCGAAGCTACTAATGACACGATGCCAAAAAGATGAAAGGTCTCGATAAATGGAAACAGCCAATTCGATTGGCGGATGGCCGTGCCGACCGTGGCGTGATCGATCCAATTTAGCCAGGTGTTGATCATTCATTCCGTGAGACGCAAGCGAGGGCCCTTCCGTACGATACCGTACGCTGTCCCTTGGGCGTTCATACCAAACAGAAGGGCCCAAGTGCAATCATCGCTAGGCCCCCAGGTGTTGCCTTGGTTCAACCCCCCTGCCCCTACCCCCGGTGTTTTTACGAAAGAGCGCGCACGCGCTTCAAAATACAGACGTTAACTTTCGCTCTGGCGCCAAACTGACGAGCACCGCCGCGCAAGAGTGTGCAGCATAATGACAACAAAAGAGATTGTCCACAGACAGGACATTGTAAAACGCTACGCCTCGGTTCGGTCGCGTGTGCGCTAAACAAGCCCGAAGGTTTGCGCCGAATTCGAAGGGCGAACTCACCGGACCTTTTTGAACGACCGTAGGCAATTATAACATGGGCGTCAATAAGTAAATCCATCACTAACACTCCTTTGATCTCTGATCTATCGAATGTCTGCGGCGGCCCTCGCACGACACAACGATTCGGGAGCTTGCACGCTTGAATTAAAGCGGGCGCGACTAGTCCAAGCCGGTTTCAGCCTTCCCGTGCGCACCGCGCGAATGAAGTCGTCGCCTGCTAAGACTCCCTTCCCTACACATTGTTTGCGTCCGCCTTACAGCATGCCCCTGATTGGAAGGGTGCTGAGACTTAACTAACAATTCAAGCGTTCCGGCCCACGGACGGTCGCCTCCGACCGCCGAAATGCGACGCTCGTTGACGCAGCAGGCGTTTCAGCAAGCTTCGGCACTTCAAGACTTAATTAAATTGAAAGTCAGCAAACCAAAAATATTCAGGAGGATTCCATGGACGAGCTAAAAGGAGTACGAGTCGCGATTCTGGTCGACAACGGTTTCGAACAGGTGGAGATGACCGAGCCGAGGAAGGCACTTGAGCAAGCTGGCGCAGAGACCCGTGTGGTCTCGCCGCAATCGGGTGAAGTTCGGTCGTGGAAGTCCAAGGAATGGGGCGACTCTTATCCGGTGCAAGAGCCCCTCGATCGCGCGCAGCCCAATCAATTCGACGCTTTGCTTCTTCCCGGCGGCGTCATGAATCCCGATCATCTCCGGACCAACCCAAAAGCGGTGGCATTCGTAAAAGCGTTTTTTGACGCAGGCAAGCCAGTGGCGGCGATCTGTCACGGGCCATGGACGATCATCGAGACTGGCGCCGCACGCGGACGCAAACTCACCTCTTGGCCATCGCTGAAAACCGATCTACGCAACGCAGGCGCAGAGTGGACGGATTCCGAGGTCGTGGTTGACCGCAATCTCATTTCGAGCCGCAAGCCGGACGACATCCCGGCATTTAATCGCGAAATCCTCAAGCTTTTCGGCCAAGGAAAGGCACAAGTCGCGCGCAAATCGTGATCGCGTGAGGACCGGCCGCCGACTGTGCTGCCGGAGGCGGTGTTTTACGGCGCCAGCGGCTCGATGTGAATGATGCTGGCGCCGTGCTGGTCTCCCAGCCACAAGCTTGAGAGCGGGCCGGATTTTTGCACGTCCACGTGGCGCACATTGGTTTCGTGCGGGAGCAGGTACTCGGTGAATTCTCCCGTCTTGATGTTGAAGCGCAGAGCGAGATCGTCTTCCATTCCAGCAGTCCAGACATAATTCCGGTCATCCGACTCGGCGTCATACGGAAGTGTTCCCGGCGTGGGAGCTTTCCACTCCGTGACCTTCTGCGTTTTCGGATCGAACATCGCCAAGCCGTCGCCGACAAACTCGCCGCACCACAGGCGGTCTTGCGAGTCGAGGTGACCTCGGCGGCAGCCCGCGCCTTTCGTGGGTATGTCCCACCACGTGGTTTTCAGGGTCTTCGCGTCGGTCAGCCAAATGTGGTTGTTGCTGAAATTCATGCCGTACATGTTGTTGTGCGAGTCGGCGGCAATACCGTAAGCAGTGGCCGGCGGGCTCCCCGCCGGATAGGTGATTTTTGTCCAAGTGTTGGTCGCCAGATCGACGCGCCAACTGCCGCCCGATTCATCGGTGCCCTCAGCGACATTGATCCAGAGCTTGCCATCGATCTGCTGAAACGTGGGATCGATCATCGTGAGGTGGCCGACCCCGAGCTTCTCCTCCGCCACCGGGGCCTTGAACGTTTCCATTTTCAGAGTCTTGGGATCGAAGCGCACGATCTGCATCTGCGACATGTTGCCGTAGTAGACGCGCCCTTCCCTGTCGATGGCGAGCTGCAGACCGCCTTGCGCCAGCGGGCCGGTCCGCGCCAGCGGAACGGGATACTCGGTCACCTTGCCGGTTCGAGGATCGAGCTTGCCGATGAACTGCGAAGTAAAATCCGAATACCAGATGTTGCCTTGCGCGTCCTGCGCAGTGTCATGCGGCGCCGCATCGGGCCGCGGCAGATCGTAGGTGGTGTAAATCACCTGCGTGGCCGCACCCTTGGGACGCGGCAGCGTTTTCAAGGGAAATGGAAAGGTGTCCACCGAACTCAGGTTGATCGAGGCGATGTATTTGGCTTGGTCGATCATTCTAGCCGTGGGTTCGGGCGCGGGTCCGAGAGAGGGACGCACCCAGGGATGGAGGGGCGAAGAATTATTCGTGTGCGTGGCCATGCGCTGCAAGACCTGCACCATCTCGTCCGCGTTGTAACGAGAAAACAGGATGCGCTGGAGCGTGTGGCAAGTGCTGCAGCCGAGGGCAGCCTTCTCTTGTGGCGTTCCCGGCACGCTCATGCGCCATTCGACATTGGTGAGCTGCATGGCCAGCTTGTTGACGCTGGTGATTTTGTTGAGTTGCAGATCGAGATGCGCGGTATCGCCCATCACTTCAACCGAAGTGCTTGGCAACTCGTATCCTACCGCGCGGGTTTTGATCGCGTACGTCCCGGAGGGAAGGCGGTCGAGCGGGAAGCTGTAATGCCCCTGCGCGTCGCTGACAACCCAGGTTGTGACCGTGGAGCCCGCTTTCTTGGCGCCTACGATCACGCCCTCCATCGGGCCTTCGGCGTCCGAACGGATCGTGCCCGTGAGCTCTGCATGAGAGGGACTTGGAGTTTCTGCCAGCACTAAACCGACCGCGGCCGTACCCAGCAGGACCGTTGCGACGGCGATCCCCGCGAGAAGCTTCGTCCGATTCATGACAGACCTCCTTCAAACGCGAGCGGCTTTAGATACGAGTGGGTATACCTGCCAGGCCTCCAAAACTGCGGCGATTGTACACCCATCCAGCCGGCAACGGTTGAGAGCCGCGCCTCCCGAGACAGGTTAAATTTTTAGAGGCAGAAGCGGATTGTGAAGTCAGCGGGGTCGAGTATGGCGGGCCGAGCGTCGTGCAGGATTGCGCGCAGAAGCCGCCCCGCCCACTCTCAACCGCCAAGGTTAATTCGAGGCGGACGGCGTTCCGAACTTCACCATCGTGCTGCGTGTCACCGTGGATCCCCGCACGACCACGGCCGGTCCGCCCATGAAAAACTGCCAGGCGGAATATTGCTCCATGTACGGATCTTCAGACGACAGGCAATCGATGGGCACGATGACCTTGTAGCCGCGCTGGGCCGCTTCGGTTCCGGTGCCGATGCCGACGCCTTGAAACGAGGTGCCGCAGACGATGACCGTCTTGATGCCGCGCCCCTTCAACTTTTCCTCGAGATTCGAACCCAGAAATTTGTCTGGTCCCATCTGTTGCACATATTCGCCCTCGCGCGGCGTAAATCCCGGATCGACGATGTCTTTCGGGTCGCCCAGGCTATACCACAGCATGGCTCCTCCGGCTCGCGCAGCATCGTACAGCCGCTTGACGTTGGGAACCGTGGCCACGCAGCGCGGCCGGCGGGTGCACCCAGCCTTGGACATGTCCAGAATGAGCAAAGCCGTCGTTGCGCCATCGAGCGTAACCGGCTTGACCTCGATCGGTGGCGGCGCTTTCACCGTGGCCCAATCGTCGAGGATATCGGCGGCGGACGGCAACGCGGCAAACGCAAGCATGAGTGCCGCGGCTGTTACCGCCGCGGGGCGCAACACAGCTCGAACGTATGATCCATACCGCATAGTTCCCTCCCCCTCATTTTAGCCGACGGTCTTGGCCAACGGTTTCGACTCTAATCGGCCTCGGTTCGGCTGTCAGCTTCCCTTGCCGACAGCCCGCAGCAGCTCGGCCATGGTGACCTTGCGGCCATCCGGTGGATAGTGGATCGGAATGATCGTGTCGACGTCGAGTTTTAGCCGCGTAATGTTGTCCATCAGGTTCATGTTGTTTGCGGTGGGCGTAGCCGGAGGCGGCGCACTGGCCTGAGGCGGCGGATTGAACGCGTCCGCTTCGACCAAAATTTTCTCCTTGGGCAAGTACGCGGCGATCAGACCTTCATTGTGATTGCTGCCGAGAAGCCGGTAGAGCTCGACGGTGTGATTGCCGTCGGTCAGGACTTTCTTGTCCTTCATGGTCTCGATCGAAATCGCATTTTTAGCTTGCTCTTGCCGGTCAGGATTGAGCGTATGCGGATAGGCGAAGATCTTCTCGTAGTAGCCTTTGTCGCCCTGGTAACAAATGATCGTCGCACCTTCGGCGATGAAGGTTCGCAGGCCACTCGAATGATCAAAATGGTTGTGCGTATTGACCACGTACTTGATGGGCTTATTGGGGATGTCCTTCTTGGCCTCGGCGATGATGGCATTCGCGCGTTCCTCGCTCTGCGGCCCCTCAACGATCACGATGTAGTCCTTAAAATCGACCGCGAGCGCTGCGTAGGCCGGGAGGATCAAGTAGACGCCATCGGCAAGCTTCTGCGAAGTGGCTGGAGGCGTCGGCGGCGCCAAGGTCGGATTGCCCTGAAGATTCGCGGGCGCGTTGGGCTTCACGTCGGTGGCCGCGACGTCGAGTACCGGGTAGGCGCCTTCTTTCACTTCAATGGCGGTGGGAAACTTCACGCCGCCGAAATCCTTGTAGCCGCTATAGTCAGCCTCGAGTAGCGTGTCGCCCAGCATCGGCGTGTCTACCCACGTCTCGACGCGGTCGAGCATGTTATCGGCGTCGATATAGCCGTTCATTTTTGCTTTGTTCGGCGCGGTGAAGGTCACCACGGTGTACTTCTTGCCGTGCATGGATTTCGAGGCAACGCTGGCGCCACCATTCGCGTTCGCAGCTGCACGCAAAAAACCGTACGGGGTCATCCACAGGTCCACCTGCGCAGCCCACGGAGTGTTCGACCCGACGATCACGGTCTGGCTGGGCCCCGGCGGCAGCCCGCCGCCGCGCCGGTCCGGCGGAATGTCCGCGAGGACCCGATCGACGCGCCACGCGGGTGTTTCGAAATTAATGGTTCGCGTATAAGACTTATCGACGTATCCCGGCCAAGGAGAACTGACCGTAAAGGCTTGTCCGAAAGCAAACTCGGTCGCGGTCCCGGAATACTGGATCGACTTAAGATTGTCAGCGCCCATCGCTTTGGAAGCGTTCGCGAGAACTGTTTTGGCGTCCTGAGCGAGCGCAGAGGGCACAGCCCACATCACCGGGGTCGCAAGCATTACAAGAGCTACGAATTTCCTGAGCATTGGCTCCTCTTCGTGGCGCTCCCCTTCAGGAGGCGCTTTATCTCTTTGTATGGTGTCCGGACAGCCTTTTTTTAGGTCTTCCGGATGCGCACACTTATACACCGGACGCGCGCTCGATTGAACCAAATTATTCCTATTGTTCCGAGCGTGGGTTGCGGGGGGCCAAACCAAAAAGCCAGCTTTATGGATAGGGTGTCTTTTCAGAACTCGGCGGCACGCGCGTCCATCTCTTCGTGTTGCCATTCGGTGGCGCCGTCCGTGTCCCAATCGACCTCTAGAAACGGGCTAGAGGCCTGGGCGGGTGGCTTCTGGAAGGCACAAATGGCCCTTCCAGCTACGAGCCCGACGATCACGGACAGCACGAACCAAATCGATAAATCCAGGAGTATCTTGGCAAGCATTGGTCCTCCTGTGTGGACGCCTCGATCGAGGCTCGATTCGATGAGGCGGCGCGAACCGCCGCCGATTTCGGAATCGTAAGCGCAGGTACCGGGGACGGCAATGTGCCAAGAGTCCCACTTCGGTGGGACTTTTGTACCGGTGGCACTTTCCATTATTGCCGCTTGGAATTGCCCGGCACTAGGCGCTAGGCCCGGGCAGCCCAGATCGGGATCAAACCGTCGCGGGGCTTGCGGCGAGTTCCTTGCGAACCATGGGAGCGACTCGGGTCCCCAGGATTTCAATGGCTCGCAACATCTTGGGATGCAGCAGCGTCGAAACGCCCATTTGGAAGGTGATGCGCGAAAGTCCGCCCAGGGCTTCGTTGACGTAGAGTATTTTCTCCGCGACCGTCTCGGCGTCGCCAATCAAGAGAGCGCCAGTCGGTCCGCGGACGGCATCGAACTGGGCGCGCGTGGTCGGCGGCCAGCCCCGTTCCTTGCCGATTTCAGTGAACGTGTGCGCATACCCGGGAAAGAAGTCGTTGGCAGCTTGCTCGGTAGTGTCGCCCAGAAAGCCGATGGCGTGAAGGCCCACGACCAACTTCTCTGCCGGGTGACCCGCACGGCGGCCAGCCTCGCGGTACAGGTCGATCAGCGGACGGAAACGCGCCGGTTGACCGCCAATGATCGCGACCATCAGCGGGAGTCCCAGCAATCCGGCGCGCGCAAAAGATTCGGGAGTCCCTCCCACGCCAACCCAAATGGGCAGCGGATTCTGCAAGGGACGCGGGTAGATCGCTTGGCCCGTGAGAGACGCGCGATGCTGACCAGACCAGTGGACGTGGGTGTTCTCGCGTATGGCCAAAAGCAGCTCCAGCTTTTCCGCGAAGAGCGAATCGTAGTCTTCGAGTTTTAGGCCGAAAAGCGGGTAGGATTCCACAAATGAGCCGCGGCCCGCGACAATTTCGGCACGGCCGTGCGAGATGAGATCCAACGTGGCGAACTCCTGAAAGACGCGCACGGGGTCAGCGGCGCTGAGAACGGTCACTGCACTGGTAAGGCGAATGTTTTTCGTGCGTGCGGCGGCGGCAGCCAGGAGTACGACGGGAGCTGAGTCCAGGAATTCGGCGCGGTGATGTTCGCCGATGCCGAAAACGTCGAGTCCAACCTTGTCGGCGAGCTCGATCTCCTCGAGCAGATGCTGCACGCGATCCACCGGCGTGAGGGTGAGTCCCGTGGCTGGGTCGGAGATAGCTGCTGCGAAGCTGTCGACACCGATCTGCATGTTTGCGTCTCCTGATGTCCTTTCTACGATTGGATGACGAACCGATGCTTTGGTCGCAGGATCGCAAGCCGGCCCACGGACCCGCCCGTCTGGTGTGCGTGTCGGCGCGCACATCGAGCCCTGGCTCGGGTCACATACGACAGTCCCTGCGGGGGTATCAGCAATCTAGGAAAGAAGGAAACGGAGCGTAAGCAGACGACAAATGCCCCAGCGAATGACCAAATGGCGGGGAGCGGACGAATCCAATCAGCGCCATAGCTTTTCGACGCACCGGTCATCCCGACCGGAATATCCCTCGTGCCCCGCGTGCGTAAGTCCCAAATCCCACGCCCCTGCTCAACCCTGCACCCTCCAG
The DNA here is from genome assembly GCA_963818345.1 of uncultured Acidobacteriota bacterium. Classification (GTDB taxonomy): domain Bacteria; phylum Acidobacteriota; class Terriglobia; order Acidiferrales; family UBA7541; genus Palsa-189. The sequence goes on from CAWFRX010000014.1 coordinate 112,757, forward strand.
GCCGGCGCGTGTCACCAGCAAGGTAGCGGACATCAGCACGCGGTGATGACGCCCCGCGACAAAACCACACCGATTAACGAGATCAGGATATCTTTCATGAACGGCTGCCCAAGGCCAAGGGACCGAGCTTTTTGTCGGGCTGATGATTGGTGCGTGGCCGCAGCTTTGCGAGCTTCGTGCGTAAGCGCCCGGCGTCGAGTCCGGCCAGATGACAAACCAATTCGAGGCCCTGGCTGTCCTCGAAGAGGTAATGTTCGGCCTCGAGTTGGCGGCGCAACGTCCCGGTTCGCCATTCCTGAATCGCGCCCACGATCACCGCTTGCCACAAGTGGGCTTCAACCTTCGCCCCCTGTTCATCCTGAGCCTCGATGCCGTTTTCACTTACGGTTTCTGCGTTCATTTTCTGCGCTCCTCAGTTGAAATTGCCGCCTACTCCATCCATCGGCTCCAGAGGCTGGCGCTGTGTGACGCAGATCACACGGCGGCCTTTTGTCTTTAAAAAGACACCGTCCAACGGGCCAGGCTGATCAACCGGCTGCGCGGGGATTTTTCGGAACCGAAGTTTGGCCTAAGTCTAACCTTTACTGCTGGTCGCAGCCGCATGCGATCAGCTGAGCCTGGGTGTCCAGCGAGGAACATCAGCGCTAAATATTTTACACGCAGCACGCTCGACGCATGACGACTCTGCCGCTATCGGTCCCTATGCGAGCCACCTTGACATCGCAGCACAATAGGCAGATAGTCCGCCGCATGAGCGTGACTCTAGCCATTTTAGTTTTCGCGATTGGCATCGTTGCGGGCTTGCGTTCGATGACGGCGCCTGCCGCGGTGAGCTGGGCGATTCACCTTGGCTGGCTCCATATCACCAGCGGCCAACTGGCATTACTGGGAACCACTGCGGCGGTCGTGATCCTTACGATCCTGGCGCTGGGCGAATTGGTCGCGGATAAATTGCCCACGACCCCGAGTCGAACCAAGCCCGCTCCGTTGATCGGCCGCATCGGCACCGCGGCGCTCTGCGCGGCGGCGCTGGCCGTGGCTGCCGGTGGCTCCGTCGACCTAGCCATCGCGCTGGGAGCCCTCGGCGGTGTTGCGGGCACATTTGGCGGATACCAAGTGCGGCACCGGTTGGTAATTGCCGCGAAACTTCCCGATTTCGCAGTCGCGCTCGCCGAGGACCTGGTCGCGATAGGCGGCGCATTGCTGATCGTGACGCGCCTCCAGTAACAAACTGACCAGCCAGCACGACATCGTTCCTTAGCGATATTGCGTTAGTGATTGGGGACGTTCGCGATCGTGGGCGTTCGCTATAGCGCACGCTGCGGTTACGAAGTTACGCCCTTCGCGCGCGCCGACGGACGGCAGCGCCGAAGGCCTGCCAGACCCGCCAGTTGCCAGTGTAATCCCGCAACATCCGTTCGGGATGAAACTGAAGCCCAACCAAGAATCTGGCCTTGGGGTCGTAGAATGCCTCGACCAATCCGTCATCGGCATGGGCCATCGGTTTAAAACGTGCCGCCAAATCGCGGATGCCCTGATGATGGTAGCTGTTGACCTGCAGCGTCTTTTTTCCGTACCAACGGCGCAGGGGCGTGCCCTCAACGATCGTGACGCCGTGGCGATAGGTGTCATAGTGCTCGCCCGCCTGTTCGATGTGCTTCAAGACGATTTCACATTTCCCGAAGGGCCGTTCGGGTCTTCCTTCTGAATTTCTTTTTGAACGTCGCCGAAAAGCGTGCCGCCGGAGACGACGTTGAGAAGTTGCGAGCCGCGGCAAATGCCTAGAACCGGGAGTTCCTCGCGCAGCGCGTGACGCAGAAGCCGGATCTCGATCTCGTCCTTCAGGGGATGCGTCTTCTCGACATAGGTGAAGTTGGCCTCCTTGGCGCGGTAACGCCTAGGCTCGATGTCTTCCCCTTCGACCAGCAGAAGACCCTCATCTGTTCCATGTATTGCGGCAGGCAGGCCGGCATGCCCTCGACGACCGGAATCATCACCGGGCAGCAGTGCGCAAGCGAACCAGCAGGCCCAGGTGCAGCTCGCCCACGTAGTCAATCAAGCGGCTTTTGCGGACGGTGCGGCGGGTGACAGACCAGGACTACGGGGCGAGGCATCGGATATTTCCCGGAACTCAGGCGATCAACTCGCGGAGCGCTTCGACCAGCCGCGCGTCCTTTTCGCGTCCTTGCGAGGCCACGCGAATGTGGAAGCGATCCATGCCAACTTTGTTCGAGCAGTCGCGCACGTACATGCCATGGCCGGCGAGCAGGCGCGATTGCAGTTCGGCGGCCGTCAGGCCGGTCGTGATCTTGAACAGCACGAAATTCGCGCCCGTCGGGTAGACATCAAGGCCCGGGATCGTGCGCAGAGCGCCGTACAGACACGCGACATCGCCGATCAAGCGCTTGCGGCCTTCGTGATAGTCGGCGTCCGTCGAAGGCAAGAGCGAAAGGAAGTATTGCGCCAGCGTGTTGAGATTCCACGTGGGCAGAAAGCGGCGCAGGCGATTCAGCAGGTAGAGATTGCCGGAGTAGCAGTATCCCAGGCGCAATCCCGGGACGCCGCAATGCTTGCTCATGCTGCGCACAATCAAAAGATTCGAGAAGCGGTCGGCAACCGGAAGAAGACTGGGCACCGGATCGCCCGCGAAATCGATGAAGGACTCGTCGACGATGACCAACTCGAAGTCGGAAACCTGGTGCATGAACTCGACCATCTCTTCGAGGGGGATCATCTGGCCGGTGGGATTGCCTGGATTAATCACCAGCAGAGCGCGCAGGCCGTGATGGCGCGCCCAGGCAAGATAGTCGTCGGAGGCGGAGCTGGAAATGGCGCTGCGGATCCAAGGGGTAGAGCTCGGCATCGCGCTGGTCGCGGAGTTTCTCGATGTACTCGCCGAACGTCGGGACGGGGACGGCGATGCGGTCGATCAGAAGAGTATTGATGAGCACGATCAGTTCGGTGGCCCCGTTGCCGATGATCAGGTTTTCCGGGCTTTACGTGCAGAACGGCCGCCAGATGTTTCTGGCTCGCCAAGGAATTGCTGGACGGATAGGATTTGATGAGATTGGGAAGATTCTCCTGGAGGTTCTGCATCATCGAAGCGAGTCGGGTAGTAGGGATTGGCGATAAAGCAGAAATCGATCATCTGCTTGGCCTTTTCGTAGCCGACCAGGTCGGCCAAGCGAAGGCGAATGCGAGGTTTCGTAAAACAGATGGCTGCGTGCTTCGTTCTTTTCGGAGGCAATCGAACTTGCGCTAGTCCATGAGAAGCTCCCGATAACCATTTACCGCTTCCGGCGCAGGAGCGCCCATTCGGGGATCTTGCGCAGAAGTTGACACGGCACGGCACGGCCCGAACGCGGTGCGGCCATGCCGTACTATAATGCTGCTGCCGCGATCGACCGAACGGCATGAAGAATGAAGGGGAGGATGCAAATGAGCGAGCAAGGAACGAAGAAGACTGAAGAACAGTGGCGCGAGAAGCTGACGCACGAGCAGTATCACGTCACGCGCGAGAAAGGCACCGAGCCGGCATTCTCGGGCGCCTACTGGAAGACAAAAACGCCCGGCACATACGTGTGCGTTTGCTGCGGCGAGCCGCTTTTTCAATCGGACGCGAAATTCGATTCGGGCACCGGCTGGCCGAGCTTCACCGCGCCGGTGGACGACGCCGAAGGTGGCTCTGGAGACAGACACAAGCTACGGAATGACGCGCACAGAGGCGATGTGCCGGAAGTGCGAGGCCCATCTTGGCCACGTCTTTCCGGATGGCCCTGCACCCACAGGCATGCGCTTTTGCATCAATTCAGCGTCGTTGCGGCTGGTCGAAGATAAAAAGAAGTAGAGTAGCCGTTTTTTAGCTGTTTACCAGATCGGGCTGCCCAGCCGGCCCAGTTCCGAGTGTCGGGATGGTCATCGCGCGCGGTAAGGTAATGGCGCTTTCGCCGTAACATTTAGCGACGGGGAGACGCTTCCGTGAGCAAGTTTTTTGAGGCCCTCGCGCGAAGCCAACAGCCGGACCGCCGGCAAACTCCGAGGCTCCCCCATCGCGAGCGGGATCCGAGCGCCGCCGAAGCCGCCGCTGGAAGGCGCTGATTCCCATATTCGTCTATGGGCATGGCTCCGGCCTCGAGCCATTCCACGAGGAAGCCTATTCCGCCGTAGTGAGCGAGACCGGCGGCTTGCTGGTGATGAACGCGAGCGTCCAACTTGGCCAGTCGCTACTGTAACGAACCGGGCGACGCAGGAGGAGCAAGGAAGTGCCGCGTCGCATACGTCGGCGCGCGAGAGCGCGATCAGAGCGGCCGTCGCGGTGGAGTTCGCGGAACCTACGGAGGATTTTTGGCGGCTGACCGAACGCAACAAGGCCGCAGGTCTTGACGTCGATGAAGTTGCTGACGGCGATGAAGGACAGCGACGCGCCTCCTGACCGTAACCCAAAGCACGCTTTTTTCTCTTTTAACCAAAAATTCATGTCGGTCACACGTCGTAGTGGTATTCTCGAAAACGACGATATGTTAGGGACGTCTCCGCTTCTTTGCGCTGAGCATGAGATGAGGCGGTTGCCAGGAGGCCCCACTGAACCGAGCGGAACGAGCGGCTCTTTCCCGCCAACGAGTATTCCCGTCCTCGAAACTATTTCCCTGGTGTCCGCAGTATGCCGGTAGCTTCCGCACCGCTGGTGATCGCCGCACTGGATGCGGGGTCTAACGCGATTCGCGCCGTGGTCGCACGCGCCGGCTCATCCACCGAGCTTCGCGAACTGGCCAGCGCGCGCTGGACGGTGAGGCTGGGCCACGGCGTATTCAATAAGCGGCGCCTGGATCCGCGCACCGCCGCGCGAGCCGTGGATGCCTTCGTTCAATTCCGCGGTCTTCTCGAGCGCTACGAGGTCACGCAATATTGCGCGGTGGCGACCAGCGCCGTGCGCGAAGCGGCCAACCGCGACGCGTTCATCGCGCGCGTGCGGCGGCAGGCAGGCATCGACCTGGCAGTGATCGACTCCGCCGAGGAAGCTCGCTTGGTGCGCGAAGCCGTCTTCGCCGCGGCTGGGCGGCCGGTTTACGCCGCGCGTCATCGCCGACCTGGGCGGTGGCAGCCTGGAGATCAGCGTTCTGCGCGGACGGAAAGTAGCGCGCGCGATGGCCATGCCGCTCGGCGCGGTTCGCCTGATGGAGATGTTCGATCTCGCTGGTTCGTTCACGCCCGAGGCTTTATGCTCGCTTGCGGCGGCGGATTATGACCGTGCTGGGCGCGCAGGGCCGCGTTGGACGCGTTGCTCGGAAGGTCGTCGGTGGTGGCGCTGCGGCGGCAATGCGGAGGCGCTCGCGCGGCTGGTGCCGGGCCCGCGTGTCGAAGGATTCAGCACCATCGATCTGCGCCGCCTGGACGACATGCTCTGGGATATTCTGCGATCGCAACGTCGAAGAACGAATGGAAGCGTTCGGCGTGCGTCGCGATCGCGCCGAAGTGATGGGCGTGGCCGCGGTGGTTTTTACCACGCTCGGCGAATGGCTGGGCGCCAGCCAGATGCTCGTTCCAGCGGTCGGCGTGCGCGAAGGTATCCTGCACGATTTAGCTGCCGCACATTTCGGTCCCGCCACGGCGCACGACGAACGGGCCGAGGCGCTGCGCCAGCAAGCTCGGCGCTTCGCGACGCGCATGCATTCCGACGCCACTCATTGCGAGCAGGTGCGCCAGCCTGGCGGTGCAACTTTTCAATCAACTCGCGCCGGTTCACGGCCTGGCGCCGGAGCAGCGCGTGCCGCTCGAACTTGCGGCGCTGTTGCACGATGCGGGCCGGGCGGTGCATACGCGCGCGCATCACAAACACGGCGAATATCTGGTGCGTCACGCGGACATTCCCGGGCTTGGGCGGCACCAGCAGCACGTGGTCGCCTGCCTGGTCCGCTATCACGGCAAGTCCACGCCCGAGCCGCATCACCGTCTGTATCGCTCGCTGGCGCCGGCCGAGCGGTTGCGCGTGCGGCAACTGGCCGCGCTGCTGCGCATTGCCGTGGCGCTCGATGCGGACAACACGCAAGCCGTGCGGCGCGTCGAGACCAAGATCCAGCGCGACGACGGTCTGCCTGCGCGCGACGACCGCTGCGCAGGCGCGTCTCGGACTCCGCGAGTTGCGGCGCAAGGCGCGGCTATTTCGAAAAAGAGTTTGGCGTCCGCGTGCGATTCGGACAGGACGCGCCGTCGCCGAGCGGCGGAAGCCGAACGATCCGGCGCGCCGTTGCCGCGACCGCCATCCGGCAAGCCGGCGCGGCCATGGCCGCGCGTTCGGCGGCGTGAGGCGCGACAGCACGCGACGCGCAAGAGCATCGAGGGTTACATCGTGCGCTAGAATCCGGCGATAGCTTCGCGTAAGGCCATCGAACCGACGCGCAGCAATCCACAGCTCAGGCTAAAGAATCAAATTTACATGCGCCTCTATCTCATGCGCCACGGCGTAGCAATTGACCACGAAGACCCGGACTGCCCGCCGGAACCGGAGCGATACCTGACGCCCAAGGGCGTCGAGCGAACGCGCGCGGCGGCGCACGGCCTGCTGGAGCTGAAAATCAAGCCGGCCGCGCTATTCACGAGTCCCTACGTTCGCGCGGTGCAGACCGGCGAAATCGTGTGCGAGGCCTGGACTCGATCCCAAGAACCTCCACGCAACCGACGCCCTCAAGTCGGAGGCGAAGCCCCGCGGCTGGCCGAAGAGCTCAGCAAGGTGAAGGCCGGCGAGGTCATCTGCTTTGGACATGCGCCGCATCTGGACGAGTTTCATCGCCTAGGCGTTCGCGCGGGCGCGCCGTTCACAGCCCTGCGAAAGGCCGGCGTGGCCTGCCTGGATATCGAGAGCTTTTCCCCGCCGCGGGCGATGCTGGTTTGGCTGCTGACCGCGAAGGCCCTTCGGCAACTGGGAAAGTAACGCCCGCCAGTTGCGTCAGCTTTTTCTCCCAGCGATCCCACAGTGTTCGCGGCCGATCGCCGGGCCTGCGCGGAGGCCGGTTTCAGCACCACGGCCCGCCAATATCCTTCGCACGGCCTCTGCCGCGCGCTTTTTCGATTTTGCCAAGCCATGCCTCGCGCGTCTCGCTCCGGGAGATCCTCCCCGCGCGAAAACGGGACGATCTGCCGCGCGCAACACGTCAAGGTCGTGCACGTCCCCGAGCAGGCCTTGCAGGCGTTCAGATCTCGTCTCCACGCGGCGCGCAGTTCCGGCAGAAAGCTCTCGACCAGATAGCGAAAACGCTTCAGCGCGACGCGCAGCCGGTGAGCGGCTTGACCGCTGCGGCTTTTGCGCCAACGGCTTCGAGTGCGCGCGCTTCGGCCAGACGTCGCAACGCCAGCCGGGCGAAATGCGCGTCGTCGGCGGAGATGCGGGCCGCGCGCTCGGGCAAGCGGCGCCTCCAGCGCTTCCAGCGCTTGCCGGAAAAATTCTTGAGCGTCCGGCGGGCGGAGCGCCGCGCGTGCCGTCGTCCGCGCGCCAAGCATCCGCCACGAGAGCACGCGCCGACCGGCCCCTTGTTGAAGCCGAGGCGGCGCACCCATTCGTCCATCACCTGCGCGTCCCGCAAATCGGCCAGCCCCCGCAGAAGCTCCTTGCAGGCTTTTCGCAGATGGCGCCAGCCAGGGTGCGGATTAAGATCGGAAAAGCCCTCGGCGAGAGAGCGGCAGCGGCGAAGAGCGACGCGTAGATCGTGAACTGGGCTCGGGCGCGAGGCCTCCACAGCGAGGGCCTGCTCGGTTCGAACGCGGCGCAGGGAACGATCCAGCGCACGGGCCGCTACGGAAAGGTGCGCTAAGCGATCCGCGTTTTCACGAGACACGGGAGACACGGAGGAAGACTCAGGCCTTGTCGCGACGCTCTGCCGTTCGCTCGGCGCGTTCCGGCATGGCGATGACCCTCGGTTCGGAAGCAACCGGCTCGCTGGTCTCCGCGATCGGAGCGCTAGGTGGGACGGGCGACGCAGGCACCGCTGGCACCACGAGTGTGGCGGGCGGCGGCCGATTGCGCTGCTCCAGAGCCAGCCAGCAGGCGTTCGATGGCTTGGCGCAACTGCTCGAAGATCACATGAGGCTCGGCGCGCGCGTCGATGACTTCGAAGTGAAACTCTTCGGCAAGCTTGTCGAACTGCTCGATCAAGCGCGCTCTGGTAGCGCCGGAAGCTTTCGTACATGTCTTCGGTCGAGTACAGATCGATGCCGGACTCCCAATAGTCGAAACCGCGAGTGAAGACGGCGCGCGGGATCAGTTCGTCGACGCCGATGCGCAGATAGAAGACCGCGTCCGGCTTCAGCGCAAAGCGATGGATATTGCGAATCCAGACGGGATCGAGCCCGCGCACCATGGCGCGCGCGATCAGCGAATAGGTGTAGCGATCGGTGAGCACGACGAATCCCGCGCGCAACGCCGGCACGATCTCATTTTCGAGACGGTCGGCGAAATCCGTGGCATAAAACAGACTCAGGGTGATGCGGCCGAGCGTGTGGCCTTCTTTGGCGCGCTTGATGCTCTTGCCGACGAGCCCCGAGCGGGTACAGTCCAGTGTCGAGCACGGCGTGGCCCTCCTGCTCGAGCCATTCCTTGAGCAGGCGATCTGCGTCGAGCGGCCGACGCCGTCGGTACCCTCGATCACAATGAGCTTGCCCACCAGGTCGTCGAGATCCATGCCGGGCAAGGCCACGCCGTACGTCTCTTTCACGGAGCCACCCTCAATTGCCGCGCTTGCGTCAGCTTGGCCAGCACCAATTGCCGCATCTGCTGCTGCTGCGCCTCGATCGGCAGCGTCGCATCGATCACCGTCAGGCCGAATTCCGGGATCATTTTTTCGTATTGATCCAGAATGCGGCCCTGGAACAGGCGGAAGCTCTCGTTCGGGTCGTCGCTCAAGCCCAAATCCATGCCCGCCTCGTAAAATTTGAAGCCGGCGCGGGCGTCGCTGATTCGCTTCATGGCGATTTCCAGCGGGACGCGATAATAAAACGCGATCGTCGGCTTCACGGCAAACGCGTATAACTCGCGGGCCCATTCCGGGTCCATGCCGCGGCGAGACGTCGCGCGCGAAGGCCGTGTAAATGTAGCGGTCGCAGAGCACCACGGCGCCCGCCTTGAGCAGCGGGATGATGTTGCGCTCGGTGCGGTCGGCAAAATCCGTGGCGTGGATCAGGCTGAAGGTCGCCGGCGTCAGAAGCTGCTTTTTTTTGCCGCGCTTGGTGGTGTCCTTGACCAGCGGCGACGAGTTCCACTCGCTGAACACCACGCCATACCCTTCGGCCTTGAGCCATTGGTGCAGCAGGGTCAGTTGCGTGGATTTCCCGGAACCGTCGATGCCTTCGACGACAAACAGCCTGCCGGGAATGCGATGTTCGCCGTACCGTTTCATTCGGAGGAGACCCTTCGGAGCGAAGGCTGGGGAACGCCCGCGTCGTGACCGCGACCGGCAATTCTAGCAGGCAGAAGTGTTACGCGAACGTTAAATCCAGCACGCAGCTAAACTGTCTTCAAAACCACAATTTAGCACGAAACCGGCGGCTACGCGAGCATTGCCGACCTAGCGCAAGCGATTGAGGTAGAGTGCCATGCCCACGGCCGAGTTCATGCCCAAGCGTTCGAGCGCACGCACCTCGCGGCGGCTGCGAATGCCGCCGGCCGCGGTGATGGGCAGCTTGGTCGCGCGGCGCAACGCGCGGAACCAGGCGAGATCGGTGCCGCGCATCGTGCCTTCGTTGTCCACATACGTGCACAGAAACTCGGAGGCGTAGCGGCTCAGTTCCGCGAAAACTTCCTCGGGGCGCAGGCGAAGCTTTTCCTGCCAGCCGCGCACCAGAATGTGCCCGCCCTCGGTATCCACGGCGACGATGACGCTGCTTGCGCCCGACACGCGGCAGCCAGCCGCGCGAGAAAGGCGCGATTCACGTTGCCGCGCGAAACGCGGCGCTGCCCACGATAATCTTCTCGGCCCCGGCATCGAGGATGCGCGCGGCACGCGCCACAGTGCGTATGCCGCCGCCGACGCGCACACGCATCGGCGCCCGCTGGCAGAGCTGGCGCACCAAACGCGCATTGCTTCCCTTCCCCATGGCGGCGTCGAGATCAATCACATGAAGCAACGGATATTCGCGGAAGCGATCGAGCAGGCCAAACACGTCCTCGACGGCGAGCCGCCGCTTGCGCCCCTGCACGAGCTGCACGGCGCGGCCGTCTTGCAGATCGATGCACGGAACGATCATGCAGTTCGCTGCGCACCGGAACGCTCGCACGGGAAGCCTTGGCCGAGAAAGCGCTTGAGCTCGCCGAGGCCTTGTATGGCGTCGTGAAAAATGGAAGCGGCCAGCGCGGCGTCCGCGCGGCCTTCGACGAACACGTCCGAGAAAGTCCGTCGGGCGTGTCCGCGCCGCCCGAGGCGATCACCGGCACGCCGACCGCCGTCGAGACGGCCGCGGTCAGCGCGAGATCGAAGCCGCTGCGCGTGCCGTCGCGATCCATCGAGGTCAGCAGGATCTCGCCCGCCCCGCGCGACGCGCCCTCCTTCGCCCAGGCGACCGCGTCGCATGCCCGTCGGATCGTGGCCGCCGCGCACGAAGGCTTCCCAGTGGTCGCCAACGCGCTTGGCGTCAATCGCCAGCACCACGGCCTGCGAGCCAAATTCCGCGGCCAGCTCGGTAAGCAGCGCGGGTCGCCGCAGCGCAGCGGTGTTGACGGTGAGCTTGTCCGCGCCGGCGCGCAGGATCGCGCGGCCTTCGTCCACCGTCGCGACGCCTCCACCGGCCGTCAGCGGAATAGCCAGCTCCGCGGCAACGCGCCGAATCGTTTCGAGAAACGTGGGCCGGTGATCGCGCGACGCGGCAATATCCAGGACCACCAACTCGTCGGCGCCCTCACTGGTTGTAGCGGGCCGCCAGAGCCGCGGGATCGCCCGCGTCGCGCAAGTTGACGAAGTTCACGCCTTTGACGACGCGCTCGCCGTCGGTGTCGAGGCAAGGAATGATGCGCCGCGCCAGCGTCATGCGGAGCGCGCCGTCCTGTTCGGGCGCTCGCGCGAATGCGCGACAAAGTTCGCCAGAACTCGCGCGCCCGTGTCGCCCGATTTCTCCGGGTGAAACTGCACGGCGAAGAGGTTCCCGCGCTCGAGGGCAGCCACAAACGGCGCCGCGTGATCGCACAGCGCCACCGCCGCTTCGCCGGCATTCAGCGCGGCATAGGTATGCGCGAAATAGAAATAGGCGTCGGCCGGCACGCCCTCGAGCAACACCGATGGGCGCACGCGGCGAAGCTGGTTCCAACCCATGTGCGGCAGCTTGTCGGTGGGCGGCAGAGCCGCCACGCGTCCCGTGAAAATGCCCAGGCCGGCGTCGCCGGGGGCTTCGTCGCTTTCTGTGAAAAGCGCCTGCAAGCCCAGACAGATGCCCAGAAGCGGCGTGCCGCGCTCGATCGCGTCGCGCAGCGGCGCCGTCAGGCCGCGCGCGTCCAGCGTGCGCATCAACTGCCCAAAATGTCCGACGCCCGGCAGGATCAGAGTCTCGGCGCCCGAATCGCCTCGGGCGTGGCTGCGCGCTCGGTCTCGATGCCCTGGCGCGCCAGGGCGCGCTCGACCGACGGCAGATTGCCGGCGTCGTATTCGACCAGGGATATCTTTCATAGCAGCCCCTTCGTGCTCGGCAGAATTCGCTTCATCTGCGGATCGCGCGTCGCGGCGAAACGCAGCGCCCGCGCAAAAGCCTTGAAGAGCGCTTCTACTTGATGATGCGACGAACGGCCGTAGATCAAGCGCAGATGAACATTGGCCGCGGCGGCTTGCGCAAAGCCACGAAAGAAATCCTCGACGCAGTTCGGTCTGCAGGTCGCCGACGCTGGCGCGCCGAAAATTTCCATTGGCAAACGCAGTGCGCGCGGCCGCTGAAATCGATGGCCACCGACGCCAGCGTCTCGTCCATGGGCATCAGAAAGTATCCCGCGCGCAGAATGCCGCGCTTCGAACCCAGAGCGCTCGCGCACGGCTTCGCCCAGCGCGATGCCCAGATCCTCGACGGTGTGGTGCTGGTCCACGTCCGAGATCGCCTTTGGCGTCGATCTCGAGGTCCATGGCGCCGTGGCGCGCGACGAGTTCGAGCATGTGATCGAGGAAGCGAATGCCGGTCGAGACTGTGCGCCTGGCCGCGCCCATCGAGATTGAGGCGCAGGCGAATGTCGGTTTCCGTTCGTCTTGCGATGCAAGCTGGCGCGCTCTCATTTCCAGTACCTCTCCAGTTCGTTGGCGTTGTCCAGGATCACCTGCGCGCCATGGCTGCGCAACTGCCCGCCGCGCATGCGGCGCGCTCGCTGCCGCGCGGCAGCACGCCCACAAACGGCACGCCGGCGCTGTTGCGAGGCCAGCGCGTCGTCCAAGATTATCGCCCAGATAAAGCGCCTCGCTCGGGCGCCTTGCCGTCGAGCAGAAAATGCAGGCCCTCGGGATCGGGTTTGAGCCGCTCCACATCGTCCATCGTCACCACGCGGCGAAACAGATCCGCCACGCCGAAAGCGGTCGAGCGTGAACTTCAGTTCGCGGCGCGTGCGGCCCGGTAAAGAGCGCCAGCTCGGCGCGCTTGGCCCAGCGCTCGAGGCGCCGCCGCGGCACCAGCCAGCGCTCGCGCAAGACGTTGCCCGCCTGTCCATTCGCGCCCCAATAAAATTTCTGGAACTGGCGCTTCACCTTGGCGTATTCCGCCTTGTCCCCAAGCTGTGTTACCCAGTCGGTCGTCAGCCGCCAGTCGTCGTTGTAGCCGGTGTGGCGCTTCCACGTCTGAATGTCGGCGTACGTAGGCCGATGCTTCGGTGAAGTGGTGCACGGTGTCGATGATGTGCGGTGAAACGAGCCGTGCACGTCGACGAGCACGCCATCCACGTCGAAGATCACCAGCTGCGGCGAGAACTTCACCGCTTCCTCCTCGATGGCGCGCAGCAATCGCCGCGTCTGCGCACGGTCCCGGCGGTGACGCGCACAAAACCGTCGCGGCCCAATCTCGCCGGCGCGGTCGCGCAGCAAAATGCCCCGCGCGTGCCAGACGGCGCACCAACTGGCTGCCGCCCGGACCAAAATCCACGAGCAAAAAATTGGCCGCCGCTGGGAAAAACGCGCACGCCCAGCCGCTCCAGCCCTCGCGCAAGATGCCTCCGGCTGGCCAGCACTTCGCGCACATACCGCCGCAGAAAGTCGCGGTCGCCGAGCGCCGCTTCCGCGGCGATCAGCGCCGCGTTGCTCACCGGATACGGCGTGCAAGCGCGCCGCAGCGCGTCGGCAATGTCCGCGCGCGCAAACAGCACGCCCAAGCGCAGCGCCGCCAGGCCCGCCGCCTTCGACAGCGTGCGCGCGACGACCAGATTGGCGCGGCGGCGAATCCACGGCAGCACCGTCACGCCCGCAAACTCGAAGTAGGCCTCGTCGACCAGCACCAGCGTGCGCGGCGCGGCATCCAGGATGCGCCGCAGCGCCGCGCGATCCAGCAGCGTGCCCGTCGGATTGTTCGGATTCGCCAGACAAAGAACGCGCGGCGAGCGCGCCAAAGCGCGCAGGATCGCCTCCAGCGGAAACCGCATCGCGAATCTTCGTAGGGCACCGCTTCGACGCGCGCGCCGGCAATCTCGGCGAAGAAACGGTACATCGAAAATGTCGGCTCGGGAATCAGCACCGGTGTTGCCCGGCTCGACGAACGTGTCCATGATCAGCCGCAGCGCGTCGTCCACGCCGTTACTGAAAAGCATCTCCGCCGGCCGCACGCCGAAATGCCGCGCCAGCCGTCGCGCGGACGCCTCGTACTCCGGATAGATCGCGAACTGCTCGGGCGTGATGCGCGCGAAGCGCGCGCAAAACCGCAGGCGAACAGCCCACCGTATTTTCGTTGAAGTCGAGGCGCAGCTTTCCCTCGCGGCCCTCCTCCGGCGCCACATAAGGCGCAAGATGCCGAACCGAAGCGCGCACCGGAACGGCCAAGCGCACGCCGCACCTCGGCGCGGACGCTCCTCGCGGCGAGCCGCGTTCGCCGAGCGCGCTTTCGCAGCGCCTTCACTGGCGCACCTCGACGTCGCGCCGGTGCGCCACCAGTCCCTCGGCATCGGCCAAGCGCAGAGACCACGGGCGCCAGCCGGCGCAATCCCGCCGGCGAAAGCTGTCTGCACGCTCGTGCAGCGCACAAAATCCCAAGTGGAAAGCCCGCCGCGCGAACGCGCTCCGCCGCCGGTCGGCAGCACGTGGTTGGTGCCGCTGGCGTAATCGCCGACCGACTGCGCGGCCCACGGACCGATGAAGACGCTTCCGGCCGCGGGCAGTCGCCGCGCGAAGCGCCGCCTCTCCGCCGGGCAAACTCAGATGTTCGGGCGCAAAGCGGTTCGCGAAACGCCACGCGCGCTCGCTAATTGCGCGCAACCAAAATCGCGCCGTTGGCCGCCAGCGAGCGCCGCGCCGGATTCGACGGCGGCAGCAAACTCAACTGCTCGGCGACGCTGTCGCGCACCGCTGCGCCAGCGTGCGCGACGTGGTCACAAACACAGCCACGGCGTCGGGATCGTGCTCCGCCTGCGCGATCAGATCGGCCGCGATACAGCGCGCCTGTCCGCGCGTCGCGAGCACCAGCACCTCGGTCGGCCCCGCCAGCATGTCGACCGCGCAATCGGCGCTCACCATCCGCTTCGCCGCGGTCACGTAGCGATTCCCCGGGCCGAAAATCTTATCCACGCGCGGCACCGAACGCGTTCCATAAGCCAGCGCGGCGATCGCCTGCGCGCCGCCGATGCGTGCGATTTCCTCGATGCCCAGCATCTCCGCCGCCGCCAGCAGCGCGGCATTCGGCTTGGGACACGCGACCACGATGCGCCGCACGCCGGCGACCTGCGCGGGGATCGCCGTCATCAGCAGCGTCGAAACCAGCGAAAAGCGCCCGCCCGGAACGTAGCAGCCGATGGTTTCGATGCGGCGTGACGCGCTGCGCCACGCGCACGCCCGGCTCGACCGCGAGCTCCACGAGCGCGGCCGCTGCTGCTCGGCAACGCGGCGAATGTTGCGCGCGGCATGCTCGAGCGCGGCGCGCAATTCGCGCGAGCACACTTCGCGCCGCGCGCCGCGCCGCTCTCGCGCGCGCACCCACAGCGTCTTCGGCGTCAGCCGCGCGCCGTCGAGCCGCCGCGTCCACGCAAACAGCGCCGCGTCGCCGCGGCGTGCGCACATCGTCCGACAATGTTCGCCGCGGCGACGCGCTCGGCGTCAGCCGCGCTGCCGCGCCGCGCCGATAGAATGCGCTTCGCCACCGAATCGGTGAGGGTCCAGCGATGCGCATCAGAGCACGATCTTATTCAGCGGATATTCCACGATTCCCTGCGCCTGCGCGGCCTTGAGCTTCGGAATCAGTTGCCGCACCACGTCCTCGTCCACGATCGTGTTGATGGCCACCCAGTCGGGATCGGACAGCGTCGAAATCGTCGGATTCTTCAGCGCCGGCAGCGCCGCCAGCACCGCGTCCAGATTTTCGCGGCGCACATTGAGCATGATGCCCACCTTGTTGTACGCCGCGATGGCGCCCTGCAGCAGCAACACCAGAGTGCGAGATCTTCTCGCTCGCCACGGATCGGCCGCCGCCGCGTGATTCGCGATAAACACCGTGCGCGATTCGAGCACCGTATCCACGATGCGCAGCCGGTTGCGCGCGCAACGACGAGCCCGTCTCGGTCACTTCCACGATCGCGTCGGCAAGCTGCGGCACCTTCACTTCGGTGGCTCCCCAGGAAAACTCCACGCGCGCCTTCACGCCATGCCGCTCAGATATTTTTGCGTGAGATTCACCACTTCCGTGGCGATCACTTTCCCTTCCAGATCGCGCGGCGAGTGCACCGGTCGCCTCTTCCGGCACCGCCAGCACCCAGCGCACCGGCGCCAGACTCTGCTTCGCGTACAGCAATTCGGCGATCTCGAGCCACGTCGGCGCCGGTCTCAAGCACCCAGTCGCGCCCGGTGATGCCCGCATCGAGCGCGCCCGTCTCCACGTAGCGCGCCATCTCCTGCGCGCGAACCAGCATGCAGGTGATTTCCGGATCGTCGATCGCCGGATAGTAGCTGCGCGAATTGATCGTGATGCGCCAGCCCGCGCGCGCGAAGAGTTGCACGGTGGCATCCTGCAAGCTGCCCTTGGGCAGCCCGAGGCGCAAGCGGCTTCATCGCTGCGCTCCTTCTCCATAAACCGCAGCCGGATCGAACGTTCGCTCGCCGATCACCTCGGCCGCGCCATCCGCTTCCAGCCGCCGGAAAAAGCAACTGCGGTAGCCTTCATGGCAAACGCCCGGGCCGACAGCGATCCACGCGCACCAGCACAGCATCGTCATCGCAATCCACGCGCACTTCGCGAACGCGCAGCACGTGGCCGCTCTGCTCGCCCTTGCGCCACAACTTTTTGCGCGTGCGGCTGAAAAAGGTGACCTCGCCGGACGCCCGCGTCTCCGCGTAGGCCTGCTCGTTCATAAAGCCCAGCATCAGAACTTCGCCGCTTCCGGCGTCCTGCACAATCGCGGGCACCAGCCCGCCCAGCTTCGCGAAATCGAGTTGCATTGCTGCCTCCCAAAAACAAAAAACCCGCTGGCGTTTGCCGCGCCAGCGGGTGAATGAGTGCTTTGTGTTGCCGGCTACTCAAGCCTCCGCGAGCACGGTTCGTGCGCCGTGATGATGGCGATGATGATGACTCTGTGCGCGGGGACTCATGACAGCGCACACTGTAGCGAATTCCCCGATGCGCGTCAAGTTTCGGCGGGCCGACCCGATCTCGCCAAATCGCCGTCGCGAGCGACGACCCAACGCCCAGGCGTAGCCCGCTTCTACAGACACAAGTTCACGTGCTAGTCTCGGCCCGGCGGCACACTGCGTGCTCGCGTGCTAGGAGACACCGTGACTCACAGCAAGTTATGGATGGACATGTTCGTCTTGAGCATACCGGTCGCCGAGAAAATTCTGCGCGCCGTGATCGTCTATGTATTTCTCATCGTCGGCCTACGCCTCGCCGGAAAGCGCGAACTTGCGCAGCTGAATCCATTCGACCTGGTGGTCCTGCTGACGCTCTCAAACACCGTGCAGAACGCCATCATTGGCGACGACAACAGCGTCACGGGCGGACTGATCGGCGCAACAGCGCTGCTCGCCGTGAATTACGCGGTCGTGCGCTTTCTTTTTCAGCACCAGAAGATCGAACGCTTGGCCGAAGGCGACGCCACCGTGCTCATCCACAAGGGCGTCCTGCAGCGCAAGCAGTGTGACGCGGAATTGATATCCGAGGCGGAACTCGAAGCGGCAGCCCGCAGGCAAGGTCTCGACGGCTTGCATCAGGTCGAACAAGCCGTGCTCGAACCAGGTGGCATTTTTTGCTTCATTCCGAAGAAGCCGCAACCCGACGACGCTCGCCATCAGGAGTTACTGGAAAAAATCGACAAACTTTCGCACCAACTCGCCGCGTTGCGTCCAGCAAAGCCGGCATCTTGAGTCGCGACGGCGCAGACTGCGCAGCGCGGCTACTCGATCGCGCCGAGGCTCTCGCGGCACGCCGCCACCGTGCGGTCCAGATCCTCGTCCGTGTGCGCCGCGGAAACAAAAAGCGCCTCGAACTGCGACGGCGCCAGAAACACGCCGCGCTCCAACATCTGGTGAAAGAACGCCGCGAAGCGCCGCGTATCCGAGCGTTTCGCGTCCTCATAATTGCGCACCGGCTCGCCGGAGAAAAATAGCGTCATCAGCGAACCCAACGCGCTCCACACGGCCCGGAATTTTCGTCTGCGGCGAGCGCCTCGCGCATCCCGTCGGCCAGCCGGCGCACTTTTGCGTTCAAGCGCCTCGTAGAAGCCCGGCACGGCAAGCCTGCGCAGCGTCTCGATGCCCGCGCGCATCGCCAGCGGATTGCCGGAAAGCGTTCCCGCCTGATAGACCGGCCCGACCGGCGCCACGCGCTCCATCAAATCCCGCCGCCCGCCATAGGCCGCCACCGGCAAGCCGCCGCCAATGATTTTGCCCAGCGTGGTCAGGTCCGGCTCGATGCCAAAGAACGTTTGCGCGCCGCCAAAGCACAACCGAAAGCCGGTAATCACCTCGTCGAAAATCAGCAGCGCGCCATGGCGGCGCGTCAACTCGCGCAAGCCGCGCAAGAAAATCCGGGCGCGGCGGCACCACGCCCATGTTCGCAGCCACCGGCTCGACAATCACAGCCGCAATCCCGTCCGGATGCGCGTCGAAAATGCGCTCGACCGCCGCCAGATCGTTGTATGGCGCGTCGAGCGTCAGCGCGGCGGTCGCCTGCGGCACGCCCGGCGAAGCCGCAATGCCAAACGTCGCCAGCCCCGAGCCAGCCTTCGAGAGAAAGCTGTCGCCATGCCCGTGATAGCCGCCCTCGAATTTCACGATCAGGTCGCGCCCAGTCGCCGCGCGCGCGAGTCGCACCGCGCTCATCGTCGCCTCGGTGCCCGAAGCAGACAAATCGCACGCGCTCGGCCGACGGCAACCCGCGACGAATCATCGTCGCCAGCTCAACCTCGAGCTCGGTGGTCATCCCGTAGCTGGTGCCCGCGCGCGCGCCTGCTCCGCGATCGCCGCGACGATCTCGGCATGCGCGTGGCCCAAGAATCAGCGCGCCCCACGAGCAGACATAATCCAGGTACTCGTTGCCGTCGGCGTCCCACAAGCGGCAGCCCGCCGCGTGATCAACGACGATCGGCGTTCCCCCGACGGCGCCAAATGCGCGCACAGGGCTATCCACGCCGCCCACCAGAATCTTCGCGCGCGCGCTCGAAGATCTGCTGCGAGCGCGGCCGCTTGCTGCCGGCGGAGTTCATCGCACTGCGTGCTTCCGATGTCATGATCGCTCCCTCGAGCATGGCGCCTCATCAGCAGCTTTGAGCCATCGCGCGACGTCCTTGGCGTGATAGGTGAGAATAATTTCCGCTCCCGCTCGCTGAATGCCCGTGAGCACTTCGAGCGTGACGCGCTTCTCGTCCAGCCAGCCGTTGCGCGCCGCCGCTTTCACCATGGCATATTCGCCGCTCACGTTGTAAGCCGCCACCGGCACGTCGAAGCGGTCGCGCACCTGGCGAATGACATCCAGATAAGCCAGCGCCGGCTTCACCATCACCATGTCCGCGCCCTCTTCGAGGTCCAGCGCCACTTCGCGCAGCGCCTCGCGCGAATTTGCCGGGTCCATCTGATAGCCGCCGCGATCGCCAAACTGCGGCGTCGATTCCGCCGCCTCGCGAAACGGCCCATAAAATCCGGAACAATATTTCGCCGCGTAAGAAAGAATCGGCAACTCCGCGAAGCCGCTGCGCATCGAGCGCCGCGCGGATCGCCGCCACGCGGCCGTCCATCATGTCCGACGGAGCGACGATGTCGGCGCCCGCCCGCGCGTGCGAAAGCGCCTCGTCGGCCAGCAGCTTGAGCGTCGGGTCGTTGGCCACTTCCCCATTTTCGATCACGCCGCAATGCCCGTGGCTGGTGTATTCGCACAAGCAAACATCGGTGATCACCACCAGCTTGAGCTTCGCGCGCCGAATCGCCTCGATCGCGCGCTGCACCGCGCCGGTCGCAGACCAAGCCTCCGACCCGCGTTCGTCCTTGTGCTCGGGCAGGCCAAACAGCATGATCCGCCGGAATCCCCAGCCCTTCCACTTCGCGGCACTCCTCGACCAGCTTGTCCGGCGACTGCTGGCACACGCCCGGCATCGAGCTGACTTCCGTTGCGCACGCCGCTGCCCGGGCAAGCAAACATCGGATAAATAAAGCCGCGCGTCGTAAGCCGCGTCTCGCGCACCATGCCGCGAATCGCCTCGCTGCGCCGCAGCCGCCGCGCCCGTTGAACCGGAAACGCCATCAGGACCTCCCTTTCTCCGCCCTGGCCAGCGCGAAGTGCTGCTCGAGCGCCTCGACCACCGACGCGAAGTCGCCGCGGCCGCTTCGACCGGTGACCCCGCGCCCGCGTCACGAATGGCATCCGCCGTCACCGGCCCCACCGCCGCCAGCGTCACGTGCGCGCCAATCTGCCGCCAGCGCTTCGCTCCCGCAACCACTGCGCACGAATTCCTCCACCGCGGACGGACTGAAGAAGATAACGGCATCGACTTCGCCGTGGCAAATCCTATCGACGATCGATCCGTCCAGCGACTCGGGCGCGCGCCGTCCGGTAGGCCACCACTTCCGTAACATCGCGCCCGCGCGCGCGCAACGCAGCGGGCAAATCCGCAGCCGCCCGGTCGCTGCGCGGCAGCAGCACGCGCTTCCCCATGCAACTGCGGCGCGAGTTCCGCGGCCAAAGCGGCGCCGTTAAACGCTTGCGGCATGGAACGCCGCGTCCAGGCCCGCGGCTCCACGGCCGCTCGCGTTGCCGGCCCCACCACGGCGATCTTCGGTTTGCCTGCGCGCGGCCAGCGATCCAGTCTTGCGGCAACGCGCCAGAAAAAATCGCACCACATTCGCGCTGGTCAGCACCAGCCAATCGAACTCATCGAGCGCGCCGATCGCACCGTCCAGCGCCGCCGCATCTTCCGGCTCGAGAAAGCGCACCAGCGGCAACGACAGCGCTTCCGCACCCGCGTCCCGCAAACGATCGAGCAATTCCTGCGATTGCTCCGGCGCGCGCGTGACCACAATGCGCCGACCCGCAAGCGCTCCCTGCAGGGACCGCATGTCAGGAGGCGTCAACGCTCTTTCCCACGGGACGCAGCAAACGTTCGGCGCCGCCGTCGAGCAGCGCTGCCGCGACCTGGCGCGCCAGGTCCTCGGCATCGCGCGGCAGGCCCGATCGCCGCACGCGCATCGATTCGCTGCCGTCGACCGCCAGCACGCACGCCTCGATCACAAATCTGCGCCCTTCCGTGTCGCGCCCACACGCCCACCGGCACCTGACATCCGCCCTCGAGGCCGGCCAGCACGGTACGCTCCGCCTCCACCGCGATCTGCGTTTCGACGTCGTTCAGCTTGCGAAGAACTGCAGCAGCTCGCCGTCATCCGCTCGCGCCTCGATACCAACCGCACCTTGCCCCGCCGCCGGAAGGCAAAGATCGGTCGAAAGCACTTCGGTAATGCGATCGGCCATGCCCAAGCGATCGAGCCCAGCCTTGGCCAGCACGATCGCGTCGTACTCTCCGCGCGCAACCTTGGCCAGCCGCGTGTCCACATTTCCGCGAATCTCGATCATCTCCAGATCCGGACGGCGAAGCCGCAATTGCGCCTGCCGGCGCAAACTGCTCGTGCCCACGCGAGCCCCTGCGGCAGATCCTCGAAGCCAAGCGCATCGCGCGATACCAGCGCATCTCGCACATCCGCGCGCTTGCAGATCGCGGCGAGCACCAATCCCGGAGGCAATTCGGTGGGAACGTCCTTCATGCTGTGCACCGCCAGATCCACGCGGCCTTCCAGCAGCGCGTCCTCGATTTCCTTGATGAAGACGCCCTTCCCGCCAACTTTCGCCGATGCTGCGCAGCGGAGCCTCGCTGTCGCGGTCGCCGGTAGTGCGAATGAAATCCAGCTCGGCCTGCAGCGCCAATCTCGGCGAGCTGCGCGCGGACACTTTCCGCCTGCCAGCGAGCCAGCGCACTCGCGCGCGTGCCAATGCGCAAGGGCCTCAAGGTTTTTCCCGGTTGAGCTGGAACAGGTCGCGCAGCGCTTCGAGGTTCTGCAATTTCCGCCGCAGATCGCGCACGCCCTTCAAGCGCTCCGCCGGCTCGAGCAGCACGCGATTCACCATCTCGTCCATCAGCTCGGCCATGCGCTGCCGATCCTCCGCCGAAAGATGCGACATCGAGGCCAGCCGCTCGCGCAAGAAAGCCTCTCGCTCAGCCTGCAGCCGCGTGCGCAGCTCGCCAAGAACAGCGCCCGTCTCCACGCTGGCTTGCCAAGCTTCGAACTTCTCGACGTGCTGGTCCACGATGGCTTCGACGCGCGGCACTTCCGCTTCCCGCGCGCGCTTATTTTGTTCCACGATCTCCGACAAATCGTCCATGTCGTACAGATAGACGTTGTAGAGATGCGTAGACGTTCGCGGCCACATTGCGCGGCATCCCCAGATCAATCATGAAAAGCTGGCGATTCGACCGCGCGGCCATGGCCCGTTCGATCATCTCGCGCGAAAGAACCGGCTCGGGGCTGGCCACCGACGAGACAATCATGTCGGGCCATTCGAGCGCAGCCGGAAGCGCTTCCCATTCGACCACTTCGGCCCCCACGCGCGTCGCCAGTTCCTGCGCGCGCTCGCGCGAGCGATTGGCGACTCGCAACTTCGAAATGCCGCGGTCGCGCAGATGGCCGACCACCTGTTCGCCGGTCGCGCCCGCCCCCAGAATCAGCGCGGAGTGACCGCGCAAGCTCCCAAAAATCTGCTCGGCGAGTTTCACTCCCGCGAACGCTACCGAAACCGGCCGCTTGCCAATATCCGTCTCCGAGCGAACCCGCTTGCCTACCTCGAGCGCCGCTTGAAACATGCGATTCAGCACCGGCCCGGTCGCGCCGTGATCGAGCGCGATCTGATACGCGTCCCGCACCTGCCCCAGGATTTCCGCTTCGCCCAGCAGCATCGAATCGAGACCGGCCGCGACGCGAAACAAGTGCCGCACAGCATCGCGGTCGCGCCGCTTGTAGAGGCTTGCGCCCAGGTCCACGCAGCTCCACCTGGTGAAACGTCGCCAGAAACAGCTCCATGGCTTCCGCGCTGTCTGCGACCGACTCCGGCGGAACGCCGTAAAGCTCGCTGCGATTGCAGGTGGAAAGCACCAGCGTTTCGGATAGCACGCCGCGCGTGCGCAACTCCTCCGCCGCCTGCTGCGCCTGATCGGGCGTGAAGGACACGCGCTCCCGCAGTTCAACGGGCGCGCTGCGGTGGTTCAATCCGATGAGCACAATTTCCATCGCTGCCTGCTACCGCAACCTCCCAGACCGGTCCTGCACGTCACACATGGCGGCGCGCATCAAAAGAACCGGTGAAAACTGGAAAGATACAGATTCACGATGCTGTAGCTGAAGAGCACGAATACAAAATTGACCACGCACAGCATCGAGGCCCGCGCCCCACGCCAAGCCGCGGTGCGGCCGATCCAAAGATAACCCGCGTACACCGCCAGAATCACCAGCGTGATGATCTCTTTCGGGTCGCCATTCCAATAATGCCCATAAATGCGATGGAACCACGTGAGTCCGAAGGCGATGCCCACCAGGAGCGAAAGCAATCCCACGACCACACCGCTCCGGCTCATGCGCTCCAGCGTCTCCAAAGCTGGAAACCGCCAGACCACGCTTTGCAAACGATGATGCCGCAAAAGCTGGTTCTGAATCAGGTAGATCACGCTCAACACAAACGAAAGCGCGAATGCCGCGTAGCCCAGCACATTCATAGTGATGTGCAGCGCCAGCAGCGGCCCGCCTGGCGGAGCCGGAGCCGCAGGCACGGCGGGCCCGCTACCCGCAAATAGCAAAACGATCAGCACCACCGGCAAAACGAAAGCCCCCACCGAACGCTGCCGGTGAAACAATTCCAGCCCAAGATAAGTCGCCGCCAAAAGCCAAGCAAATAGCGACAGCGAACCGTACAAATCGTTATAGGGAACCGTGTGCGCTCCGCGCGAACGATCCACCAGCGCGAGATAGTGAACCACAAGACCGAGCGCCAGCAGGATGCTAGCGGCACGACCCGCGCCGCGATGCGACGTAGCCAAAAAAGTGACGTACCCCGCCAGACTGGCGGCGTAGCAAAGCACCGTTGCAAGGACCCAATGGCTCATCATGGCGGCGGGCAACTGAATCATTATATAGCCAATCCGCTGGCCCAGGAGGCAGCACATCGCTCGCGACCCTTGCAACCGCGGAGCTGGGTTATGGGCCAATTTCCGGGAGCGAAGTTCTCTGGGCTCGGCAAGCAGGGTCAATTCGCCAATGTGAGAATCGCGGTTCCTGACGATGTTTTGTAGGCAAGTCCTTTACCGGGAATGAAGCCTTCGAAATCGACAGGCGCCCTCACTATCCAAGACGTCTTATCGAGCATGCCCTGGCTGGATATGTGCTGTATTAGGTAAACGTAGATCTCGTTACCAACCCATGCAGCCAAATAGTTCCTGGATGAATCTTCGCGGAGATTGCCCGCGGCAATCTGGCGTACTCTGGAAAATTCAAAGGAACTGCAATCCTGGACATTCGAAGGCAGCGTGACGTTTTTCATATTCACGTAGGATGCGCTCCCTGTACGCCCGTCAGCGTGGTAGAAGTTGTGATAGGCTACAACTCCGCCGAATTGCGCCAACAAGACGCCGAGGACTTGATCTTCCTTTCCTGACGCGTCCTGATCAAAAGCGATATCTGCAGCTTCGCCAATCGCGTGGCTATCCAAGTAGTTGCCCGATACCGTTTGCAAGGGCCCCGAGCCAGTCCTTCCGTAACCCTCGTAAATTCCATGCCGGGCGAGGCTTTATAGATGACGACGGTCGCCGATTGCCGATAGCGCGGGTAAAACTGGACGACCAGTTCCTTCTGCCCATCATTATCGATATCGACATCTAAAATATTTTCGACGCGTATCTCGTAGCGAGTAGTTCCGAAAACTTCCGGATAGTCCTTCTCCGTGATGAACTTTTTTAGAACGTCCGTTTTGGCATCGTTTTCGACTTGCGATGCCAATTCCGACGTAACGAGCAGACAACCCATCAAAAACAGAAGTGCCAGATGACGCTTCATATGACTCAGCACCCGAATGCCCTCAGATGTCACATCCTACACCGGATCGGGCGCAACCTTGCGACCTGGATAAATAACTCGCCAAATCTTGAGAAAATCGGATTCTCGGAAACCGGCCCACCACTCAGAGTGCGTTGCGGTGCGCCTCCGGCCTAGTTTTGCTATGATGCTTTTGAAGACGCTCAAAGCCCGAAGTGGAAGCCAAACCGGATATGACCGCACCATCCGAGCACCCTCAATCGTAAAGCGCTGTTCCTGCGCGCCTGCCACAGCGAACCCGTCGAACGCGTGCCCGTCTGGATGATGCGTCAGGCCGGACGCTACCTGCCGGAATACCGCGCCATTCGCGAGAAACACTCCTTCCTCACAGTAGCGAAGACGCCCGACCTTGCGGCCGAAGTCTCGCTTCAGCCCTACCGGCGGCTCGGCGTCGACGCCGTCATCGTTTTCTCCGACATTCTCATTCCCGCCGAAGCCATGGGCGCGCCTATCCAGCTCGGCGACGCCGGCCCGGTCATCGATTCCCCCATTCGCACCGCCGCGCAGGTAGACGCCTTGCACGTCTTCGATCCCGAACGCGAAACGCGCTTCGTCGGCGACGCCATTCGCCAGCTCTGCCGCGCCCTCGGCGACGACGTGCCCGTGCTGGGCTTCGCGGCCGCTCCCTGGACGCTGGCCTGTTACCTCGTCCAAGGCAATTCGCGCGATGGATTCCCCGCCGCCAAGACCATGATGCTCAGCGAGCCGCGCCTGTTCCGCCGCCTGCTCGAAAAAATCGCGCTCGCCACCGCCACGTACCTGCGCGCGCAAATCGCCGCCGGCGCCGCAGCCGTGCAGCTGTTCGACACTTGGGCCGGCGAACTCGACCTCGCTTCCTATCGCGATTTCGAGTGGCCCGCGACGCAGTTACTGATCTCTGAACTTGCGGCCGGCGACACACCCGTGATCCTCTTCGCGAAAAACTCGAGCCATCTCCTCGATCTGCTCGCCACCACCGGCGCCAGCGTGCTCAGCGTCGACTGGCGCCAGGACTTGGCCGCGCTGCGCGAGCGCTTCGGCCGCCGCGTAGCGTTACAGGGCAACGTTGACCCCTGCACGCTCTTCGCGCCTCCGGAAGTCATCGCGCGCGCCGCGCGTCACGCCGTCGAGCAGACCCGCGGCATCGGCCACATTCTCAACTTGGGCCACGGCATCCTCCCCGAGACGCCGCCGGATCACGCCCTCGCGTTCGTGCGCGCCGGTCAATCGGCTCCCGTAGCCGCCGCAGCCTCGACCGCCGCCGCTTCATCTCCCGATACCGCGCAGCCGCTCGAGGAAACCTCCGTCGCCATGCGCTTGACCCCATCGCCGCTGCCACGAACATGACCGACTCGCGCCAGCCCGAACTCACCCTCGAACTCAACCGCGAGAAGTTCCGCATCTCCGACGAATTCCTCGCCCGCTACAATCGCCCGGGCCCGCGCTACACCAGCTATCCCACCGCCCCCGTGTGGCAAGAGGACTTCGGCCCCGACGATCTCGAACGCGTCTACGCCCAGGCCGAAACCGCGCGCACGCCCGTCTCGCTCTACATGCACCTGCCGTTCTGCGAAAGCCTATGCCTGTTCTGCGCCTGCAACGTGGTCATCACCAAAGATCACGGCGTCGCACCGCCGTATCTCGACAACGCTCAAGCGCGAAATCGAACACGTCAGCCGCTTCGTCTCGCGCGCCGCGCGCCAAGTCGTCCAGTTCCACTGGGGCGGCGGCACGCCCACCTACCTCACGCCCGCGCAGATGGAAGACCTGTTCGGCTTCACCGCCGAGCGCTTTTCCTTTTCTCCCGACGCCGAGATCGGCATCGAAGTCGACCCGCGCGTCACCAGCTATCAGCATCTCGAAAGCCTGCGCCGCCTCGGTTTCAATCGCCTGAGTCTGGGTATTCAGGATTTCGACGCCCAAGTGCAGGAGGCCGTCCATCGCGTCCAGCCCTTCGAGATGACCCGCGACTTGATCGCCCAGGCGCGCGCGCTCGGCTTCCACAGCATCAATGTCGATCTCATCTACGGCCTGCCCTTCCAGACCGCCGATCATTTCGCGCGCAGCGTCGATCAAACGCTCCAGCTCGATCCCGACCGCGTCGCGCTTTTCAGCTACGCCCACGTGCCCTGGCTGCGCAAACAGCAAGGCGCCTTCGCCACGCATCTCCCCGAGGGCCTCGAGAAATTCCGCATCTTCCGCACCGGCCTCGAAAAATTTCTCGGCGCTGGCTACCAATTCATTGGCATGGACCACTTCGCCAAACCCGACGACGAGCTGGCCGTCGCCCAGCGCAATCGCACGCTGCACCGCAATTTTCAGGGCTACACCACCAAGGCCGGCGCCGACCTCTACGGCATGGGCGTCAGCGCCATCAGCGGCCTCGAGAGCTCCTACGCGCAAAATTATCGTGAGTTGCCGCGCTACACCGAGGCGGTCGAGCGCCGCGGCATCGCCACCATGCGCGGCTACCGCCTGAGCGAAGACGACCACCTGCGGCGCGCCCTCATCAGCCGCCTGCTCTGCCACGCCGTCATTCGCAAGGACGAAATCGCCCAAGAGTTCGGCGTGAATTTCGACGAGTACTTCGCGCCCGAGCTAGCGCGCCTCGCGCCCTTCGTCGAGGACCGCCTCGTCGAGTTCGCGCCCGGCGAAATTCGCGTCACGCTGCTCGGCCGCATCTTCATCCGCAACGTCGCCCTGCTCTTCGACCCCTATCTCGAAAAGCAGCGCCTCGCGGAGAAGCCGCTGTTCTCGAAGACCCTCTAATGTGCTTCATCAGAAGGCCGATAGACGGTCAGAAGCCCAGCAGGCAGTCAGACGTTCGGTACGCGATCAGAAGTTCGGTAGGCGGCAGAAGTTCGGCAGACGCTCAGAAGCCCAGCGGGCGTTCATAACGCCGGCAGACGCTCAGAAGCCCGCAAGCGGTCACAAGTTCGATAGGCGGCCAGAAATTCGTCACCCGGTTTGTAGGGGTCGGAGCTTTAGAGTTTGCGTGGCAACTAGGGGGTCGGGGCTTCAGCCCCGACATAAAGCTTGCATTTTCATTGGGCCTTCAGGCCCTGAAGTGACTCTGAACCCGGTTACCACGCACACTCTTTAGCTCCGACATTAAAGCACCCAGATTTCAGGGGTTTTAGCCCCCTGAAGGACAGCAGACATTGCGCCTCTAACCAGCCGTGCCAACTTCCCCTAACCCAAACACAAACCCGCCGTCATTGTCATAGGCGGCGGCATCTCCGGCCTGGCCTGCGCCCATCGCCTGCAGAAGGACGGCTTCGCCGTCCTTCTGCTCGAATCCAGCCCGCGCTTCGGCGGCGTCCTCGACACCGTGGAAAAAGAAGGCTTCCTCTTCGACATCGGCCCGCAAAGTTTCCTGGCCACCGAAGCGCTCATGACCTTGATCGAAGACTTAGGACTCGGCGGCGAACTCCTTCGCGCCGACCCTCGCGCCCCGCGTTACATTTTGCTGGGCGGCCGCTTGGTCCCCGCCCCGCTCGGCCCCGCGAGCTTGATCCGCACGCCCCTCATCAGCTGGCGCACCAAACTCCGCCTCGTCAGTGAGCCTTTCGGCCGCACGCATCCGCCCGAAGGCGACGAGTCCATTGCCAACTTCGTGCGGCGCAAATTCGGCGAGGATCTCCTCACCAATCTCGCCGGCCCATTCATCTCCGGCGTCTATGCGGGCGATCCCGAAAAGCTCAGCCTCGAGAGCGCCTTCCCCATCGCCCGTCGCCTCGAGCAGCGCTACGGCAGCCTGATCCGTGGCGCCATCAAGATGCGCCGCCAAGGCGGGGGTGGCCCGCGCACCGCCGCTCTGCAATTTTCGCCAAGGAACGGTCACGCTCGTCCGCGCGCTCACCGCAGCGCTAGCAGACTCCGCGCAAACCGGATCACCAGTCGCGTCCATCGCCCGGCGCACTTCAGCGCCAGGCGAGCCCGCCAGCTTCGACGTCATCTATCACGACGGCCCCGCCACGCACTCCCTCGCGGCCTCCGCCATCGTGCTCGCCACTCCCGCGCCGCAAGCCGCCGGCTTGCTGCGCGGCATCGCCCGTCATTCCCCGATCTGCTTTCGCAGATCGAGTACGCGCCGGTGGCGCAAGTCGCCGCCGGCTACCGCCTCTCGCAAATCTCCCGCTTCAGCACAGCCGCAGGCGCCGGCGCAACCGCGAACGCCGCCCGCGGCTTCGGCTTCCTGGTCCCGCGCACCGAAGGCCTGCGCCTGCTCGGAACCGTTTGGAACTCCTTCCTATTCCCCGGCCGCGCCCCCGAAACTCCCGGAAAAAATGGTCAGCTTCACCAGCTTCGTCGGCGGCGCCACCGATCCCGAAATCACCCGCCAACCCGAAGACGCCATCGCCGCCCTCGTGCACAAGGAACTCTCCGCAGTCCTAGGTATCACCGGTTCACCGGTAGCCCAGCACGTAGCACGCTGGGAGCGCGCCCTCCCCCAATACAATCTAGGCCATCCCCAGGTCATCGCCGCGCTAGCCGAACTCTGCGCCAACTCCCCCGGCCTCTTCCTCACCGGCAATTATCTGGCCGGCCCCTCCATGGGCTCCTGCGTCGAACACGCCCACAACACAGCCGCCGCCGTAGCCCAGTTCCTTCGCACTCAAATCTAACTCGGCTCGTTGACATGCCGCGCCACTCTTCCGCCGCAGCAGACCACATTGTCTTGCCCCAGCAACCACCGGTCATTTCGACCGAAGTGGCGGCCGTCCTCTTCCTCGTCCCGTTCCTCGGGACGCGCCGCCACATAGTGAAGAATCTCTCTCAGGTTTTGATCTGTGTCATCGCCGCTCGCAGTGGAACGAGAGCCTTCTTTCATTTGAGCACTGCGTTATCGGTGTTGCGGATTTCGTAACAATAGGCCTAGGCCTTCCAATTACTGATTTCAGGCCAATTCTTAACAAGAAGCTCCAACAAACCACGATCCTCGTCCCTAGTTGGGTGTGCTACCAACGCATAAGACTTAGCCGCATGCTGCCTTGCAGTGTCGATTTCGCCGTGGCGAAACATAGCATCAGCGAGTCTGTAATGCGCCATCGCCCAGTCGAAAGTAGTCTCGCCCTTCTGGGATAACACTTTTTCGCAATACTGTTTTACGAGCCGGAGGTCACCTGCCTCTCCGGCTATCATGGAAGCCTGCCCACACAACGTGTCGACCCAATCGATTTCGTTCTCTCGCTCTGCCTTAGCGATCCATTCGTCGAGAATGTTGAGAGCCTCTGAGCTATGACCTTTGACCCAAAGCCTAGCGCTTTGGAGCATCGCGGCGCCTAATGCGGCTTCGTCAAGCAAACGCTACCTCCTTCGAGCATTCGGGGTTCACTGCCATCCTGGGTGTCAACCACACTTTGGCCTCTGGCATTGACGTAACCACGTTTGCCGCAACCGCGGAATCTACGGTTTGACTTGCCTACTCCGCCTTATACCGGTGCGCCAATCGAATCTTCCGCCGCACCAACGCCTCCCGATACCGCCGCCGATCCTCGGCCGTCTCGCGAATCAGCGGAGGCGCAGGCGTGGGCTGGCGATTCTCATCCAAACCAACAAATGTGGAATACGCGCTGGTCGTATGCTTCCGTTCCCCAGTCAATGGATTCTCCGAAAACACTTTCACGCCGATCTCCATCGATGTATGAAACACCCGGTTCACACTCGCTTTCAAAATGATCAATTCGCCCACGCGAATCGGATTCCGGAAATCCATGTGATCGACTGACGCGGTCACCACCGCCTTGCGGCAATGCCGGAGCGCCGCAATCGCCCCCGCCATATCCACCAGGTGCATCACCCGCCCGCCAAGCACGTTGCCGAGCGGATTCGCGTCCTGCGGCAACACCACCTCGACCATCTCCGTACGCGACTCGCTCACAGGCCGGCCCACGGCCCCACGCGCGCTCGATCCCTCAGTTTTCACGGCCGCCATTTCACTCCTTCCTCCGCCGCACCCGCCCGCCCCCTCGAGTTTGCATGGCTGCGGTTTGCGTGGCTACGGTTGCGCCACGGTTTGCGTGGCAACTAGGGGGTCGGGGCTTCAGCCCCGACATAAAGCCTGCATTTTCATTGGGCCTTCAGGCCCTGAAGTGACTCTGAACGCGCTTATCACGCACACTCCACTCGCCCGACGATGTGCTCTCGCGGGTCCAGCCCATTTTGCTCCGGAGTGGCCATTTTGCTCCAGCGCGGCGGCTAGCTATAATACGCGCTCGGAAGCACCACTAAACATGTCCCAACCAAACTCAGCACCACCGCAAAAAAAATCGCGCCGCCAAATGCTCGAAGAATTCTCCGCCGCGCATCCCAACGACACATTCTCCCTCTACGGCCTGGCCATCGAGTGCGCCAATCAAGGCGACCACGCCGCCGCCACCGAGAACTTCCAAAAACTCCTGTCCGCGCACCCCGACTACGTCACCGGCTACTTCCAGTACGGCCAATATCTAGCGCGCCAGTCGCAGATCGACGAAGCCAAGCGCACCCTCACCAGCGGCATCGAAGTCGCCCGCCGCACCGGCGACCACCACGCCGCCGAAGAAATGGAATCCGCCCTAGCCCAACTCTAGAGACCACGCCAATTCACACTGTCCCCAGCCTGCCGCCTGTATTAGCATCTGCGAGGCATGCCCCCCCAACCAGGTATGAAAGCCAACTGTCCCGATGCCGCCATGGTCATGAGGCGAGCCTTTGTCCTTAAGTTTTTGTTCGTGAAAGCCGTTGATGCTCCTCCACTCGCCCTCGCCAAGAAGAAGTTTAACTGGAGTGACGAGGAAGCTCACAAGTTCCTTGAGGACCAACGCAGTCGGAATGCGCACCTTGTGGAAGAACTTTGTCAGGCCGGGCTGTGGAACGCGTTGGAACCCGAAGAGCGCAGTTTCATGGAGGCCCATTCCGGGGAGTTCGCTGCAAAAGTGTGGATCGACAAGCTATGGGCGACCGAGTCCATTGCGTGCACTTCTCTGGAGCTTAGGGCATGTTTCCGACGTGTTGCCGTACGACCAGCAGGCCGATCGCCAACTGGTGAGAACATTTCCTGCAGGGCCGATTCACACCCTAATCCAGAACGCCGTTCTTCGGCCTCGGGAGCTGGTTGAAGCTCATCGCGACGTGGCCGAGCTGTGGCACTGGCGGTCCCGCACTAGAGAACTCCAGGAATCCGACTACAAGTTTGCGCTCCCCGGGGATATGACGATTGAAAAGTTGATCGGAACTGCCTCCGCGAAAGCAGCGCTGGACGGAGTCATCCCGGCTCAGATAGGTGATGACTTTCCCGCATTTGGCAAGGCGTATAGGGATCTAACGAAGACGGAATATCTAAAGGCCACATCCATTGCGATAAAACGTCATCGCGCGTTCAATTGGCTATGCGGACTAGCACCCGGAAACCGGTGGGCGGAGATTCCTACAGAGCACATAGCCTAGGTTGCGGCCAACTCGCAGGCATTTCGCCTCTGTGCGCGACTACAATCACCTGCGTTACAATGTCACCTGTCGCATGGAAACTCGACGCATTCCGCTCTTCCCCCTCGGCGTGGTCCTCTTCCCCGGCAGGCGCCTCCCGCTGCACATCTTCGAGCCCCGCTACAAACTGATGATCGGCCGCTGCGCCCAAGACAAAGCACCCTTCGGCATCATCCTCCAGTAGCACAGGCACCCTGCCTGTGCGATTTGTGCCACCGCTCCCTGCAAGTCCCCAACCACCTGGGCTACAATATTCCCGTCGTATGGAAACTCGCCGCATTCCGCTCTTCCCCCTCGGCGTGGTCCTCTTCCCCGGCAGGCGCCTACCGCTGCACATCTTCGAGCCTCGTTACAAACTGATGATTGGCCGTTGCGCCCAGGACAAAGCGCCCTTCGGCATCGTGCTGGCCGCCGAGCAAGGCATCGCCACCGTGGGCTGCACGGCCAACATCCTGGAGATCGCCAAAACCTACGAGGACGGCCGCATGGACATCGTCACGTTCGGCGAGTCCGCCTATCGCATTCGCGAACTCCACAACGACGAGCCGTATCTCGAAGGTGAGGTCGAACTGCTCCCCGACGATCCCCGGCCCGGTCCAGCAATGGCGGCCAAAGAGCTCACCGATCTGTTCGAAAAGTGTTACCGCCTGCTGCGCAACGGTCCCGTCCCCGCAATCCAGGACGACCCCAATCGTTCGCTGGCGTATCAGGTCGCCGCCGGCCTTCCGCTCGATCTGGAGATCAGGCAGGCAGTGCTCGAGGCTCGCGTCGAAGAGGACCGCCGCAGGCTACTCATCGAAAAGCTGGGCCAAATGCTCCCCGAACTCGAGCGCATCGAAAAAGCCCGATCAAAAGTCTCCGGCAATGGCCACGCGCCAGATTGACACTCGCCCCGATCACTCAAGCAACTCCACCAGAACGAAATCCCTCTTTGCGCCAGAACCGGATCCCTTCCTAAAAATGAGCCGTTTGGCCGGGGCTGACGCTACGCTTTTCCGATTGCCCCGTCGTTCGCTGTGTGAAGCGCAGGCTTCTTCACTCTCTGGCTTCCAGCCGATCGCTCTTGCAGCGGCGCCAGAACGAAGTCGCTCCTTGCGATTAATGGGCGCAACGCCGGCGGCGATGTTGACGCCAATGTTATAATCTTACATGTTCGTAATCAAAGATCGTCTCCTGCGAGGCTGCGCCCGCGGCGGCGCTCGCCGTTCCCTCGCCACCGTGGAGTCTCCCGCTGTTTTAGCGACCTCCGGTCAAACTCGCACGTACACCACCCAGCACCAAACTCCCACGCCCGCAGCAACGCACCGCTGCGGGACACCCCCGCGAGAAGTTGTCATCCCGAGGCCCGAAGGCCGAGGGATCTGCTTTTCAAGCGCACGCGAACCGTTTGCCTCTCTTGTCTTCAGCAACTTGCGCGCTCGTTTTTTCGCTCAAAAGCCCCAACCACCGCATAATCATTCGCTTGCGCACTATTCCCTCAGCGCCAACAATATAACTGCCCTCTTTCCAGCAACTTCCGCACTCCTCCGCCGCCCCCGAGCGCCAGAGCGAAAGTCAACTCCCGTGTTTTCAATCGCGTGCACACTCTTTTGTAAAAACACCGGGGGTATCCCCCGAACAGCTGGAACAGAACCTGAGCCATCGCCAGTCGCGGCGCCCGGAGGATTCTCTGGGAGCGCCAATCTCCGCATTGGCGGCCTTGAATTGCTGACTCGTCGACGCACCACACCCGCCTTCTTTCCAGCATCTTCCGCACTCTTGCCCCTCTCCGTAGCGCCAGAGCGGAAGTCAACTCCCGTGTTTTCAATCGCATGCACACTCTTTTGTGAAAGCACCGGGGGTACCCCCAGGCCGGTTGAAGTAGCAGCGCCCGCCGCCGCGTCCGATGCAGTCCCTGGGAACGCCAATCTCCGCATTGGCGGCTTTGAATGGCCAGCTCACCGACGCGCCAATCAAACGACCTGCTAACCCTGCCACCAGAAATCGCAGATGGCGAGCACAGCGCGACAGTTCACCGTAGCTCGCGTTTTCATCGTGGCGTCCTCACCGCAGCACCCGAGGCCCTACCGCTACGCGAAGCATCAGCGCTCGGAAGCGCCGGCGCTTCGCCGCACTCCCCACGAACGACAATCTCCAACTGAGCGCTCTCGATCCGCCATCTGGACGCCACGCCCAAGCTCCCGGCCGCGTCCGGCACGATTTTTCAGTTCGGCCTATAATGAAAGTTCCGGGCCATCGCGCCCGCAACGCAAAAAATCGGGGAGCCCATGGTGACCAAACCATCCACGCTCGGCGAGTTGCAGCGAAACGCAAGCTTCACCTCTGCCGCCGGACGTCGCGTGAAAGATGAAATCCGCTCGAATCTGCTCCGCAAGATCGAGGCCGACGAGACGCTGTTCCCCGGCGTCCACGGCTACGAAGAAACCGTCTTGCCGCAAATCGTCAACGCCCTTCTGGCGCGTCACAACTTCATCCTGCTGGGGCTCCGCGGTCAGGCCAAGAGCCGCATTCTGCGCGGCCTGATCGAATTGCTCGACGCGGAGATGCCCTACATCGCCGGCTGCGAAATTCACGATCACCCGCTGCGTCCCATCTGCCGCGCGTGCCGCGAACTGGTGGCCGAGCGTGGCGAGGCCACTCCCATCGCCTGGCTCTCGCGCGAGGATCGCTTCGTCGAGAAGCTCGCGACGCCCGACGTCACCATCGCCGACATCATCGGCGACGTCGACCCGATCAAGGCCGCGCGCGGCGGACGCGAACTCTCGCACGAGATGAACATTCACTACGGCCTGCTGCCTCGCGCCAATCGCGGCATCTTTGCCATCAACGAACTGCCCGATCTCGCGGGCAAAATTCAAGTCGGCCTGTTCAACATCATGCAGGAAGGCGACGTCCAGATTAAGGGCTACCCGATTCGCCTGCCGCTCGACGTCCTGCTGGTCTTCACCGCCAATCCCGAGGACTACACCGCACGCGGCAAAATCGTCACTCCGCTCAAGGACCGCATCGGCAGCGAAATTCGCACCCACTATCCCGCCACCGTCGAAGAGGGCATGGCCATCACCGCGCAGGAGGCCTGGACCGAACGCGACTCCGGCCGGCGGGTGCTGATTCCCGACTACATTCGCGAGACCGTCGAGCAGGTGGCCTTTCTCGCTCGCGACGATAAGCGCATCGACACGCCGCTCCGGCGTCAGCCAGCGCCTGCCCATCGCGTGCGTGGAAGCGGCCATCAGCAGCGCCGAACAGCGCGCCGCGCGCAACCGCGAGACCGCACGTCGCCGCGCGCATCATCGATGTCTACGCTGCCATCCCCGCCATGACCGGCAAACTCGAACTCGAGTACGAAGGTGAGCTGAGCGGCGCCGACACCATCGCGCGCGAGCTGATTCGCGCCGCCGTCGGCAAAGTATTCACCAAGCACATGGGCGAAACAAATTTTCAGCCGGTGGTCCAGTGGTTTGAAACCGGCGGCGAACTGAAGATGCCCGACGACGCCTCGACGCGCGAAGAACTGGCCGCTCTGCGAAAAGTTCAGGGCCTGCTCGAACACGCCGGCAAGCTCGGCGCCAATGGCTCGGACGCGGCGCTTACCGCAGCCGCCGGCGAATTCATCCTCGAAGGCCTCTGGGCGCACAAGCGCGTCAGCCGCAACGAAGAACGCGGCTTCTACGCCGAGCGACCGAAGCCACCGGAGAGCCGCGCGAGCCTCAGACCCGTCCGCCGCGCCGCCAGTACAACTAGGTCGACGGACGCAGCCGTAGAGCACTGAAATACATTCGCTATTCCCGCTACAACGGCGAAGCCGCCGACGACGTGGACCTCGAGGAGCTGATGAAGCGCCTCGGCGACTTCTTCCTGCAAAGCGGCTTCGAGTCGCAATACTACGGCGTCTCGGAATTCGATCCCGACAAAACCATGGAAGGCTTGCGCCAGGCGATCCTGCGCGCGCTCGCCGAGGGCGATCTGCTGCCGGAGGATCTACTCGAGCAACTCACCAGGCGAGTCAGGCGCCAATGCCGACAGCAAGCTTCGCGAACTCATCGACCGCCTGATCGAGCGCATGATGGAGGAAGGCTACCTCAACGGCCAGATGCCGCAAGTGACGGCGCCGCCGGACAAAACGCCGCGCGGCGGCGTCGGCGGCCGAGGGCGATCAGCAAAACCAGACGCGATTTGAAATCACCGACAAGACCATCGATTTCCTCGGCTTCCGCACGCTCAAGGATTTGCTGGGCTCGCTCGGCAAGAGCAGCTTCGGCCGCCACGATACGCGCGAACTGGCCACGGGCGTCGAATCCGGCGGCGTCTCGCGCCCCTACGCGTTCGGCGACACGCTGAATCTCGACATCAGCGCCACGCTTTTCAACGCCGTTCGCCGCGATGGCGCAAAAGTGCCCATCGAGCTCGACTATCCCGATCTCATGGTCCATCAGTGCGAGTACCAGAGCTCCTGCGCCACCGTCCTGATGCTCGATTGCAGCCACAGCATGATTCTGTACGGCGAGGATCGCTTCACCCCCGCCAAGCGCGTGGCCTTGGCGCTCTCGCACCTGATCCGCACGCAATATCCCGGCGACTCGCTGCACCTGGTTCTGTTCCACGACAGCGCCGAAGAGGTGCCGCTGGGCGAACTCGCCCGCGTGCAAGTCGGCCCCTACTACACCAACACCCGCGAAGGCCTGCGGCTAGCGCAGCGCATCCTGTCCCATCAGAAAAAAGATATGCGCCAGATCGTCATGATCACCGACGGCAAACCCTCGGCACTTACGCTCGAGGATGGCCGCATCTACAAAAATGCGTTTGGCCTCGATCCGCTGGTCGTCTCGCAAACGCTCGAAGAAGTCGCCAAGTGCCGCAAGTCCGGCATCCTGATCAACACCTTCATGCTGGCCAGCGATTACAGCCTGGTGCACTTCGTCCAGAAGGTCACCGAAATTTGCCGCGGCAAGGCCTACTTCACCACGCCCTACACTCTAGGCCAGTATTTACTGATGGATTACATGTCCAAGAAGACCCGCCACATCCACTAACGCCGAGCGCGCCGCGAAACCACCGACCCATGGCCGCAAAAAAACGAAAAACGAAGTTCACCGTCGCGAGCGAAGCCCGGCGCCGCGCCCGCGAAATCGCAGGGCCGCCTCCCGCCGCGCGCGTCATTCCGAACAAGCGCCGCAAGCCGCCCAAGCACAAGAAGACCTTGATCGAGGAAGCAGAAACTTAAAGTTTGCCAAGGCTACTTGCCGACCTTGAACCACAGAAGCAAGTCGCCTAACGCCAGAATGGTGACGACGATCTCGAGGAAGAAAGACCGCGACTCGTTGAATTGGTCCACCATGAAGTCGTAGAGCTGTCCCACCGTGAGCAACTTTTCATCCACTAGCGTGCGATACTCGTTCACACCCATGCGCGCGGCGGCGAGCCGGTACACTCGCGCGTAGTACATATCGCTCACGAATTTGATCGCATTGTCGATGCGCTCGGTCAACTCCATGACGTCCAGGCGGATCGTGTTCACTCGTCTGGCATCGCGCGGCAGACTCCAGCGCGAAGTGATGAGATTGCGCTTCTCGTCGAGCGTCCGGTACACGTCCGAGAGCAGCCGCGTCATTAGCCCGTCGTAGTAGCGGAATTCGAGCAGCTGCGTCTTGGCGTATTCGAGAACTTGATTGGTCGCTGCCGCGTCTTCGGAACCGTCGTACACCAATGCCGCGCTCGCACCCACCACAACCAAGTCGGACGGGCTGTAGGAAAGACTCGCCTGCAATGTTTCTTCGGATGCCTTGGGCGACAGCGGGACCGCCTCACCGCGCAAGATTTCGGCGATCTCTTCGCCGTGCTCGGCAACTAACTCCGTGGCAGCTGGCTGTTTGGTGCCTTCCGGGCCGATTCGTTGCAAATTGATGACCACGTAACCTTCCTGCAGCCAGTCCGTGTTTGGCCGAACCACCGCTGGCCCGATCGCTTCCAGATGCCGGCGCACGGCCTCGCGGGCGTGCGGCTCGATATCCGGGGCGTCCACCCAACGCGCCGACTGCGCTACCAGCTCAGCCCAATCGCACTCAAACGGAATTTGCAGTTCGACCACCACGACCGCGAAGGCGTAGTACTTGACGGAGGAGATGATTTGCTCACCTGTGTCCAACTTGACCGGCTCGGCTCGCTCGACAATGGGAACGTGCTCGAAGCGCACGTATTCCGGCGTACGACGCGGAAAAGGACGCTGGGCGGCAGGGACCCCGCGCGCACCAATCAAGGCGCGCAACTTATCCAGATCGAAGGCTTCAGCGACGTCGTAGAGCAGAAAGACGCGAAAACATCCGGTCAGCAGCACGGGTTCTTTTTATCACCGATCATGTTACCGGAGCGGAGAAATAAAGAGGTCGTTGGAAATATTGAACGTCGCGGCCGCAACGAAGTGCACCATTGCCGCCGGCGAAACAAACGGGACACCAGCGGCAATGGCACTATTCCTCAAAATGAAACGGTTCTTTACGCTCCGCGTACTTGCACTCGCGCCCTGCTGGTCCCGGATGCTTTTGGCATTTGCAGTATCAGGGTGCCGTTCTTCAGGGTTGCCGTGCTCTTCGAAGCATCGACTTCCTCCGGGAGATCAACCGATTGAAAGAGTTCTTTCGATGAGTATTCCTGGTAACCGTCTTTCTCCTTGTTCTGCTCTGAGGGTGACTCCTTCTTACCGGTAATCGTGAGGCGGCCGGGCTCCAGGCTGACCTGAAGATCCTCGGGGCTAAAACCAGGAACCTGGGCTTGGGCTACCAGGGCGTCGCCCGATTCGGAGATGTTCACTTGCAACGGTTGGAGAAGCTCAGCCTCCGCGGCCAGCCAATTTTCCAGATCACGACCAAAAAGGCCATCGTTCTCAAATATTTCATAGGCTCGGCGCGCTACGGACTCGCGGATGCGATTCATGCGGTCGGCTAGCTGCTCCGGCGCGACCAATTTCACAGAAGACTGTCCAGGAGTAGCTTGCGTTTGAAAGGATCCAGAGGAGGTTTGCGCGCTAGCTTGAGAGGGCTTAGAAGCTGCTCCGGAACCTGCTTGGGATGATTGTGTGGGAGTTTCTTGACTAGGGGCCATTTTCGCACCAGATGTTTCAGACATTCGATTTTCTCCTTGCTCAAAAGATCGGCGGGGATCCCGATTTAGGTTGAGCGACCCAACTCGGGGACTGAGCCCCGGCCGTAGGGATGGCACGAGCTAAGTTCTGGCTAGTGGGCAGGACCGTTCATGCCACCTGACAAGACGCGTCGCGCGAACAACGATAATTCCTCGCCACGCGATGCTCCATTTGTATAGATTCCAAAACACCGCGAAGAGTTCCACACAGTTTTCGACAATCTCGATAAAGCTAAATCTGCTGCTTACATGAGCGTTTACGCACAGCTACAGGAAGTCCAGCATTGAGTGGTCCATAGTCGTGCTGTACCAGTGTGCTGAGGCCGGAGGGCACACATGGCGACCCAGGATAAAAAGATCCAAGCAGGACATGAACGTTCGACGAGAAAGATTCGTTACGCGGTAGTGGGACTCGGATTCATCGCCCAGGCGGCCATTCTCCCTGGTTTCGCCAATGCGAACGAGAATTCCGAGTTGACCGCTCTGGTCTCGGGCGACCCGGCCAAACTGAAGGCTCTATCCGAGAAATACGAAGTCAGCCGGACGTACAGCTACGAGGGGTACGCAGACTGTCTGGCAAATCATGAAATCGACGCGGTCTTCATTACGCTGCCCAACAGCATGCATCTCGCCTACGCAGAGGCGGCAGCGCGAGCGGGCATCCACGTCCTGTGCGAGAAGCCGCTGGCGGTGAATGAGGCGGAGTGCCAGACGATCATCGACGCCGCCAAGGCTGCGGACGTCAAGCTGATGACAGCCTATCGGCTTCATTTTGAGAAAGGCAATCTTACGGCTGCGCAATGGGTGCGAGAAGGCAAGATTGGCGAACCGCGCATCTTTCGTTCCGCGTTCACCCAGCAGGTGGAAGCTGGCAATTCTCGGCTCCGAGGCGAATTAGGCGGCGGACCACTTCACGATATGGGCATCTACTGTATCAACGCCGCGCGTTATCTTTTTTCCGCTGAGCCCACCGAAGTTTTCGCACTTACCGAGACCGCGCCCGATGAACGATTCGCCGAGGTGCCCGAGATGTGGACCGGCGTGATGGTTTTTCCTGGACATCGCCTGGCCATGTTTACATGCAGTTTCGGCGCGGCGAACCGCTCGTCCTACGAGGTGATTGGCACAACGGGCGTCCTAAAGATGGACCCGGCGTACGAAATGACGGGCGACCTAAAAGGCAAACTGACCGTGGAGGGAAAGGCCCGCAAGTTCACGTACAAGAGGCGCGACCAGTTTGGGCCTGAGATTGTTTATTTTTCGGATTGCATTCTCCAAAATCGGGAGCCGGAACCGGGCGGGGCTGAGGGGCTCGCGGATATCCGCGTCATCGACGCGATGATCGAGTCTTTAAACAAGAGACAGCCGGTGTCCCTCTCAACCGGTTTCGATGGACGAAGGCCGACTCTCGAGCAGGAGATCGAAAAGCCGGCGATTGAGCCGCCGGAATTAGTACGCGCGGCTTCTCCCTCGGCGGGGTCCTAGTTGAATCCAAATATCGATCAGACAGGAGATACGAAATGCCAGACGAATCGGAAAAACAGGTGATCGAACGTGCACACGAAGATGAACGAGAAGGCAAATCGCCCAGCACGCAGGCGGGTGAGTTTGTACGCGAGGAGATGCATCACGTTCGGGAAGGAAAGCACGGGGCGCGGTCCCCGCAGCAAGCTATCGCCATCGGTCTTTCTAAGGCGCGTCGCGCGGGCGTGAAGCTCGAGCCCCCGAAGGAGGGGAAGGCGTCGCCGAAAGTACGGAAGCAAGCGGAGAGAGATTTGAGCAGCGCGGAGAATCCTCGCAAACCCTCGAAGACGCGCTCGCGAGCGACGCTAGACGCGCTGAAGCGGGAAGGACACTCAGCGGCGTCGCACGCGGCTCTGTCTCGGCAGGCGGAGTCTGCTTCGCGTCGGCGGGGTCCGGAGTCGCGACGACGTGCGGCGGCGGCCGCGGTGCGTACGAAGGGTCCAGCCGGATTGCAAAAAGCAGGACGCAAGGCGGCGCGCACGCGGGCCAAACACCGATAGATCTAAGGAAACAGCGGATCCCTCGGCCTGCGGGCCTCGGCTAACACTGGAGATCACGGAGTCGGCTTGACCCGGTGGTGGCGAATTCTGCGGTCCTGCTCTCTGAAACCGACTTTTTTTCGGATTGAAACTCAGCTCACCGGCTGCAGCGGATTCCACCTAGAGGCTGGCTCACCTATCGCGGCGGTTGTAACAGGGGCCCCGCAGCGAGCTAACTTCGTGGTGAAGCTAGATTCCCGCCGAGGGCGTTAGCTGCGCGACTTTTTCCGATCGTTCTTGTGGATGCGCTCGGACAGGAGAGTCTTCGCTCGTTCTAGCTCAGCGCGGCGAGAATCGCTCAAGCCGCGTCCGCCGCGATTGATGAAATAGGTGAGCATGCGCATCCCGGAACCCGGACCTTTTGGAGAAACCTTTTTGGAGGCGAGGACGCGGGCAATGGTTGGCGCACTCTTGGTGAAGAGTCCCTCTGGGGGAAAAGTGGATACCGTTGTCACGCCGGCTACCCAACGCTTGTTCGCGCCTCGCTTGTGCGATTTCGTCTTGGTTTGAACGGCCATAAAATCCCTCCCGTGCGACAACCATTAAGGGTAACTTTCATTTTTGAAAAAACCATCGGGTGACTTTCGTACCCGGACCATTAGGCGCCGGCTAAAGCCACGCCCTCGGCAGGCTAACTGCGTGGCGAAACGACGAAGGTTCAGCCGGATTACAAAACGCCGGAGGCAAGACGACGCGCACGCGGGCCAAATACCGGTGAAATTCAAGGAAACAGCAGATCCCTCGGCCTCGAGGGCCTCGGGATGACATCCAGTTTCTGGACCGGGACTGGAGATGACAGGCAAAGTAGGCTTTCGGGGAATGTCGCAGAGACAGCAACTTTTGCCTGGGACCGGTGTTTAAGACTGCATTGAGGGTGGAGGCCAGTCCGGCGCTCCCCCTCGACCAACATCATAGGGGTAAAAGGAGATTGGAAATGCGACTGTCGAAGTGTGTCCAAGCGCTGCTTTTGTTTTTGCCGCTCGGCGTGCTTGCCGGATGCGGATCGTCTGCGGGAGCGGGAGCCGGGACTCAAACGGGATCAATCTTCACAGTAGCGACCGACGCTCCCTTGCCAAGCGTGGTCTCCTGTCAAATACAGGTCGATGGCGTCTCGCTCAATGGCGGACCCAACCTGCTCTCCGCTCCCGCCCTGGTTGACTTCGCGCAATTGAGCGGCCTGCACCAACTCGTGGATTTGACCGCCGTGCCTGTGGGCACATATACGACGGCAACCATCACGCTCGATGCCGCGACACCACCAGTGATCCAGTACATCAATACCGGCGTGAATCCGCCAACGATCAGCACTCTGTCCGGCGCCACATTGTCACAAACTACGGTTACGGTTCCGCTGGCCAGTCCCTTCATGCTCACCGCCAGCGACCTGGTCGGGTTCCGCATGGAATTCGACATTGCCGCGTCGCTGGCCACCAGTTCGGGCCAAATCACCGGCGTGATCAACCCTACGTTCCACGTGGAGCTACTGAACGCCACCGACTCGCACGTCTCGATCGACAACTTCCGCGCGGGTTTTGTGGGCTTGACCAACAGCACCACATTCGTCGTGCAGGGACCGCATGGCAGGCAGTGGACCGTGGTAACAAGCAACAGCACTAATCTTGATACGGCTGAGCTGCCGACGTCCTACACGACGAACAGTGTTCTCGAAATTTCCGGCCAGCTCGATCCGGTCACCAAATCCATCGACGCCACCGAAATCGCGGAAATCTCGACGGATAACTTTTACCTGGGCGGCCTGTTCACCAGCATCCGGCCAACCCCGCAGCCCGGTCCGGCCACTGCGGCCGACCTGTACGTTCGCAGTGAGCTACCGGCGATCACTGGTCTGGTGCCCGGCCAAATTACGACGCTGAAGCTTAATGGTAGCGAGATGTATCGAATCGCGAACGTCAATTTGCCGGTACTCACCAATCTCTTGTTCAGCAACTCTTTGCTCACGCCAGGTCAAGCGGTCGCTGTCGGGGGCGTCACCACCACGACGGCGGGCGTGACGACCCTGACGACACACCGCGTAGTGCTCGAGCGCCAAGGACAATCCGGAACGGTGACAACGCCGCCGACCGTCACGAGCGGAAACGCGGGCAGCTTTTTGCTCACCGACAATTCGCCCGCCGGCATCCTGCTGCCGAGCCCGTTGACCGTGCTCACGTTCAGCAACACGAACTTTATCAACCTCAGCGGATTGAGCGCAGTTACCGGACCGATTCGCGTGGTCGGGTTCATCCTGATCAACCCGTCCACGCAGCAACCGGTCATGGTAGCGCGATCGGTGGAACTGCTTACGGCTGCGGATTAAGCATCATCGAACGAACACGCGGCGGCTTCGGGATCACCGAGCCGCCGCGTTTTGTTTTTGGGTTTGGTTCGGCGCGAAGGCTTGCCGGGAACATCTTCAGAACGTGAACGCGGCCTTGAACGCGACGTGCGGGAAACTAGGTCAGGCGGCCGGGGCGCTTGAGGTAACGGTCAACCAGGGCGTCCGCAGTGCGGTACGTGAAGGCCAGGACGGTCGGGGTCGGATTTGCAGAGCCATTGTTTGCAAACATCGACGCGCCGAGAACAAAAAGATTGGGCGCCTGCCAGTGCTGCCCGTAGGTGTTTACCACAGAGTGCTCGGGCGAGGCACCCATGATCGTGCCGCCCTGAACGTGCGTTGACTGGTAGCGGCGCGTGTCGTAGTGGCCGTAGGGCTGGGCTGGCACAACCTCCTTAGCGCCCATCGCGCGCGCCATCTCCAAGGCTTTCGCGGTGGCGAACGCGACCATCTGACGCTCGTTGTCGCGCCAGTCGAGAGTCATTCGCAGCAGCGGATCGCCCAAATGATCTTTGTAGGATGGGTCAAGGTCCATGTAGTGATCTTTGTATGCGATGTGCTCGCCCGCAAAAGTGATCGTACCTACCCGGTCGTACCAGTAGACGGCCGCCTTCTTCCATTCCGTTCCCCAGCGCGCTTTCACCGAAGGCGGCAGGGCACCG
Source organism: uncultured Acidobacteriota bacterium (assembly GCA_963818345.1). Classification (GTDB taxonomy): domain Bacteria; phylum Acidobacteriota; class Terriglobia; order Acidiferrales; family UBA7541; genus Palsa-189. The sequence continues at coordinate 157,152 of CAWFRX010000014.1, forward strand.
AAGCCAACGATCGGCTGGAAGCCCGTGCCCATGGCGGCGAACGTGCCGCCGCGAATAAAGGGCAAGGTGCTGTGGTCGAAGACGTCGCCGTCGAAGTCGCTCATACGCACGCCGGAAGGCGCGGCGCCCATGAAACGATTCAGTGGCTGGTCGAAAAACGCCTGCGCGGGAGCGAAGCTAACTTGATGGGTAAGGTTGCGGCCGACGACGCCCTTCCCGGTAAACGGGTCGTAGGGATCGCCGATCCCTGAAAGCAGTAGCAGCCGCGTGTTGTTGAGCGTCCACGAGGCCAAGATCACCAGGTCGGCGGGCTGTAAGATCTCCTCGCCGCTCGCGTCGATGTAGGAGACGCCGCGGGCGCGGCCTCCGTTGGTCTTGTCGTACTCGATGCGGCGCACCCAGCAGCCGTGACGCAGCGAGACGCTTTTCTGTTTTTCGACGATGGGGAGCAGCGTATTGGTGGGCTGAGCTTTCGCGCCAACCATGCAGCCGAAGCGATCGCAGAAACCGCAGTAGAAGCAGGCGGGCCGCGAAATTCCGTCGGGGTTGGTGTAGGCGGTGCTGAGGGCCGCGGCGGGATTCGGATAAGGATGATAGCCCAGCGATTTCGCCGCATCGTTGAAGAGCGATCCGTAGTAAGGCATCTTTCCAGGCGGCGTGGGGTATTCCTCGCTGCGCGGGCCCTCGAATATATTGCCGCCATCGATGACTTTGCCGCGTATGTTGCCCGCTTTTCCGGAAGAACCGACCAGTTTGTCGGCGCGCACGTAGTAGGGCTCGATCTCATCCCAGGTGATGCCCCAGTCCACCACCGAATGATCTTCAGGCAGCCTCTTCGCGCCATACTTCTGCGTGGTGCTGGTGAGCAACTGGAAAACGTCGGGCAAAAACCTTGGGAAAAGGGCGCCCCAGTGTTCGCCTGCGCCGCCTGTTCCCTGCCCCGGCATGAACGAGCCGAGCTGCCGGATGGGAATGGCGCGGTCGCGAGTGGTGTAACGCAGCGTAACCGTTTGCAGCGAATAATCCTGCATCAGGCGGAAGCGGACGTTATAGTCCAGTTCGTCCATGCCGCCGGCGTAGTCTTCCTTGTGGCGCGGCGCTCCGCGTTCAAGTACCACGACCGAGATTGGCGTGCGCGCAGCCAGCTCCTTGGCGATGAGCAGGCCGGTCCAGCCGCCGCCGATCACTACCGCGTCGGTCTTGGGCAGGGTCTTCATGCGTGATGGGTTGGGCGAGAAGGCTTCACGTTTCGTCCTCGCTGGGCTTGTTCGGATGGGCCACCACCTGGGCCAGGCTCACCGGCTTGGGGCGAAAGGCCTCGCCGCGATACTGATCGACCTCGGCGACATTGGTCATGCGCGGGCCGGGAAAACCGATCAGTTGCCAGCCCACCATGTCCACATTTCCGCCATGCTGCGGATCGCAGAACATGCCCTCGATGGTGTTGCGGCGAAGCACATTGAAAAAGAGCCCGCTCTCAATCAGCTTTAGTTTCGCGTCCTGCTCGGAGGGAGTGAGTTGGTCGAAGCGCGCCAGTTGCTTCAGTCCCTGCCGATAGATCTGCTGCGGCGTGGCGGACCCTTGGTAACCAAACTCTTCTGGTGCGGTGTCGTCGAATGGCGCGTGAGTGTAGCGGTGGCGGTCGCGCCCCCAGGGGCCGGCAAGCTGGCGGTCGATGAAGACGACCACGCCAGCTTCGCGCGCTCCGGGCCCGGATTCGTCACTGGGGAAAATGCGCGCGGTGGCCGCGGCAACAATTAGCGCTTCGGATGCGGTGAAAAAGCGCAGCGGGATGCGAATCTTTTCGTTGGGTTGCGACTTATCCTGCGCCGAGACACGAGAAACTGTGCGGTCGAGCGAATACACCAGGACCCCGCCCACACTGGCCGCTGAGAGCACCAGGAACTGACGGCGTCGCATAGCGCGGAGTCTATCACAATGAGTTTGGGACGATCACTCTGAAACACCTCGCATGGCCTCACAGAGACACCGGCGGCGCGGCGGCCGGCGGCGACAACACTGTCCTTCACGAGTCGAGACGGCGCTGCGGCATTAGCCGCGCAGCACGCGCTTTTCGTCTTGCCGCACGGTTACACCGTCGCGATCGAGGCGCTCCAGCAGCGGCACGACGACTCGTCGGCTGCTGCCCAGCGCTTGCCGTAAATCGCTCACCGTCGATGGGCCATGCGCCTTGATGAATTGCCGGATCAACGCAGCGGCGCGAGCCACATTCTCCGCCGTCATCACAACGTCTTCGCTTAACTCGATCGCTTCTCCCGTGCGGACTAGAAAACGAAGCGCATTTTGCAAGGCAGCATCGGAGCACCAGCCGGCCGCGTGAAGGCGGATCGAAGGGCTTGGCGTTCAACTCCGCGCGCAGCTTCGCGCCGGCGGCTTGAAGTCCGGCGGGCAGCGCGGGGCTGTGCGCGCGACGCCGAATCTCGGCGCCCGCCCGGACGAAATCGTCCTTGCACAAATCCGCAGTCAGCGCTTCGAAACTCTCATCGTGGGGCAGCGCGTCCGCCAAAGCCGTTCGCAGTTCGGCGAGTGGCAAACCAAGCTTCTCGGGATTTTGGCGATGTCGCGCATCGATGGAGAGCACGGCCTGCTGGCGCGCCGCCCGCCACCTCTGCGCGTCGACAATCACGTTACCAGCGACAACGATCTTGCCTTCCTGGGCCAGGCGCGCGACGGCCGCAGCGATCTCCTGGTCACTGAAGCGCGACTTGGTCAGCAGCTGCGATTTGCGCGCGGCGCCGTCGCGCGCAAGCGCTGAGGCTAGAAACGCCAGCACGTCGTCGGGGGCTTGCGCGCGCCTGCGTAGGTAATCGAGACGCGACTGGCCGCGGAAACCCTTGCGGCGGGCATCGGGATCGAGCACAACTGCGCCCGCCAAAGTGCTCTGTTCCGTCCAGTCGCGCAGGATGCAGCGATCGCCGGCAAAAGCGAAGGCCGGCGATTCGAGGCGCAACTGGGCGAGCGCGCTTTCTCCCATCGCCAAGCTTCTTTTTTTTCGAAGAACGCGATCCGGGCCGGCACGTTGCCGCTGCCGTAGTGAACGCGCACGCGCGCGCCCATCCTTCATCGGGCGGCTCGCGCGCGGTGAAATCTGGACCAGCGCATCAAAGGTGTTGCTGGGCCCGCCCAACTCGCTCAGCGTGACCACATCTCCGCGGCCAATGTCCGCGAGAGCCGCGAGGTCGGATAGATTGAGCGCGGTGCGCGTCCCGGGGCCGCTGGCTTCGACATTGCTGTTCGCGCATTGCATGTTGCGAATGCGCGCGGGTTTTCCGGACGGCTGAATCGTGACGCCCTGCCCGCGGCGCAACGTTCCGCCGGTGAGCGTGCCGGTGACGACCGTGCCGATGCCCTGCAACGTGAAGACGCGATCGACCGGCAAGCGCGGCTTGCCAAAATCCCTTGGCGGCGATATGCCGGCAACGACCTTGGCAAGGATGTCCTTCAAGTCATCGAGGCCGCGCCCGCTCACCACGGACGTGGGCACGATCGGCGCGTCGGCGAATGGCGTATCCAGGAGTTTGGCGCGAATTCCGGCGACCGCGGCCGCTTCGTCTTGGGCGAGATCGATTTTGGTCAGCGCCACGACGGCATGGCGCACGCCGAGATAGGTGAGGATCTGCAGGTGTTCTTCGGTTTGCGGCATCCAGCCGTCGTCGGCCGCGACGACAAGCAGGGCCAGATCGACCGAGCCCACGCCCGCGACCATGTTCTTCACAAAATCCTCGTGGCCCGGGACGTCCACGACTGCCGAGTACAAACGATGCGGGATTAGGTGGCGGCGCGGAAAGCTTCAGGTGCGCAAAACCCAGATCGATGGTGATGCCGCGGGCTTTTTCCTCGGGCAGCCGGTCGGGGTCTGTGCCGGTCAGCGCTTTGACCAGCGCGCTTTTGCCATGGTCCACGTGGCCGGCGGTGGCCAGGATGAAATGTTGCACAGCGGGCATGCGCTCTTCCGTTCTTCTTTTGCGGATTTAGGCTGCGGCTTTCCTGCTCGCCGTCTAACTGACGGCGCGGATCGCGCTCACCACGTCCGCGTCTTGCCGCGGGAAAATTGTGCGCAAATCGAGTTTGAGCTTGCCGCGCTCGATGTACCCGATCACCGGGAGCGCTAGCGCCCGCAGGCGCGCGGCCAACTCCTGCGGCCGCAGCGTCTCGTGCGCCAAATCCACGGTAACCGAGGGGATGACCGATCGAGGCAATGCGCCGCCGCCGACTTGCGCGCGACCTGCGCCGACGCTGGCTGCGAGCGCCGTGCCGGCCAAGGCCGCGACGATTTTTTCGCGCGCGGGCGCGCAGCTCGTCCGTCGACGCGTTCAACATTTCGAGCACGGGAATGCCGAGCGCATGCGGCTTTGCGCCATCGTCCGCCCAGATAGATGTCCACGGTAGCTTGCAGCGCCGAGAGAATCAGCTTGTCGCAGCGCAACGCGCGGAAAAACGGGTCGCGCTTGATCGCGGCAATCAGTTTCGCTTTGCCCGCGATGACGCCGGCTTGCGGGCCGCCCAGCAGCTTATCGCCGCTGAAGCAGACCAGGTCCACGCCGCGGCGCAGCACCTCGGCGGGCGTGGGCTCGTGTTCGAGGCCAGCCATGCGCGTGGTTTCAATCATCGCGCCGCTGCCCAGATCCTCCACAAACGGGACGCGCTTCTTGCGGGCGAGTGCCGCAATCTCCTCGGTCGGCGGGCGACTCCACAAAGCCGCCCATGAAGAAATTGCTCTGATGCACTTTCAGGATCAGCGCGGTGGCTGCCGCGTGATCGCGCGGGCATAATCGGCCAGCGAGGTTCTGTTTGTCGTGCCGACCTCACGCAGCCGCGCGCCGCTGGTTTCGAGGATATCCGGAATGCGGAAACCTCCGCCGATCTGGACCAGTTCGCCCCGCGAGATGACGACTTCGTTTTTCGGCGGAACAGTTCGCGTGCGGCCGCTGCGCGGACGCGGCCGCGGCGGCGTCGCCGCAGCCCGGCAAAAGTGCCGCAGAATCAGGACCAGCGCGGCGGCATTGTTGTTCACCACCGTGGCCGCTTCCGCCTCGCACAGCAGAGCGAGATTGTGCTCGAGATAAGCCGCGCGACCGCCCCGTGCGCCGCCGCCGAGGTCATATTCGAGATTGTTGTACTGCGCGCCGACCATGGCCGCCGCCTTCGATCGCCTCGCGGCCGAGCGGGGCGCGCCCGAAATTGGTGTGAATGATGATGCCCGTGCCGTTGAGCACCGGCCGGATGCGCGAGGCGTTCAGTGCATCGATGGCGCTACGGACGCGCGCGAGCACGCCGGCAAAATCAGGGATCGCTCTTCTGCTTGCGCAGCGCCGCGAGTTCCCGGCGCACATGGCGACGATAGCGGCGCGCGGCAATTCGACGTCGCCCAGCGCAAGCAGCACTTTTTCTACCGAGGGAATGGCCCGCAGGCTCGGCTGGCTTCACGCAGTCACCGTAATTCGAGGCTTCGCCGGAACGCACGATGCGGCCGATCACCGCGGCGCAAGGCGTCTTCAGACGCTTCAGCAGCTTCAAAACGGCGTGCCAATCGCCGCTGCGGAACGCAGAGCAACAAGCCTCCGCTGGTTTGCGCGTCGGTCAAGCAAGAGTCTTCTGAGCATCGCTCGCTCCGCCCCACTCCGTAAAGTCGTTGGCATACGCAAGATTGTCGCGACTCCCGCCCGGAATGCAGCCCGCGGCAATCAGATCGAATACTCCGCTTGCCGATCACCGGCACGCTCCCCGCAACGATCTCAGCGCCCACGTGGCTGGCCCGGCACATGGCGCCGAGATGCCCGAGCAACCGAAGCCGGTGACATCCACCGCGGCTTTTACCAACCCGCGCTCGGCCAACTCCGGGCCGGCGTCATTGAGGCGCGTCATGTTGGCGATCGCTTTGCGCTCGAGCGCCGCGCTCGGTCAAGCCGCGCTTGATGCCGGTGGTAACGATGCCGGTGCCGAGCGGTTTCGTCAAGACCAGCACATCGCCCGGCCGCGCGCGGGCGTTGGTCAGCATGCGCCGCGGCGAAACCAAACCGGTCACCGCCAAACCATAAACCGGCTCCGGATTTTTGATCGTATGGCCGCCGAGCAACACGCACTTCGCCTGCTTTTATCTTCAGCGCGCCGCCACGCAAAATCTCTTGAATCGGCCGTCGGCGGCACCAGATCCACCGGCACGCCCATAATATTGAGCGCCGTCAGCGGCCGGCCGCCCATGGCGTACACATCGGACAGCGCATTCGCCGCGGCAATTTGCCCGTACGAGTAAACGGATCGTCCACGATCGGCGTGAAAAAATCCGTCGTTTGCACCAGAGCGCGGTCGCGGTCGATACGATACACCCCGGCGTCGTCTCCGGTGGCGGAGCCCACCAGGAGATTACGACTCTTCAGCGATCGGTAACCGGCGCAGAACCTGCGTCAGAGCCTGCTGGCTGAGCTTCGAAGCTCAACCGGCGCAGGAGGAAAGCGCGGTTAACTTGAGAATTTCTTCGCGCGACACCGCCCGACACTCCCTTCCGTGGTTGGCCTTTCAACGACCGGCCATTCCGAAACTCTAGAGACTCGCGATGCGGGGAGAAGAGAAATTTTGCGGAGAGGGTAGGATTCAGATCCACGCACCCTAAGAAATTCTCAGCGGTGATGGTAAAACTCAAGTCCTTTGCAGTCAACGAGCGAATTGTCGAAAAACCACTTTGCCAGTGTCATTGTAAAAATCTGAGGTCTGGGATTCCCTCAGAAGTCTTGGGAGAATCTCAAGAAGATCGAATGATTTCCGCGCCCTGAGAGACTCGCATCACTGCCCCATCATCGAGTGGGACCGGTCGCATTACACTGCTCATATCGGGCAACGCGGCCGGCCTCGCTTAAAATATCAACTTCAAGCCAAACTGGATGTGCCGCGCACCGCCCGCCCCGAGGACGGGATTCGGGTTCAGAATAGGGGCGTCCGGCGTGGTGCAAGAACAACCGAATTGCGAGCCGGGGCCGCTGGCCGGATTCGTGCCGGTGGGAGCTGCAATGTAGTCGGCACGGTTAAAGAGATTGAAGAACTCCGCCCGGAATTGGGCACTGTACCGTTCCTTGAATGTCCAAATCTTGGCTACCGACATGTCCACGTTGAAATAGCCTGGACCACGGAAGAGATTGTTTACCGCGTTGCCGAGAGTCCCATAAGCGGGAGCAGTCAGAATGCCGCCGCCCCTAGCTAGAGTCCCGCCTTTGGTGACGTAACAGCCATATTTCAAAAAGGAAGCTAGGGCAAGCGTTTGGAGTGAGGCGGTTGTGCCCGGGAGGGTCGAGCCTGGAGCGTAGGGCGCGACGGCGGCGTTTTCGCATTCTGCCATGACCGAGGTCGGCGTGGCGCTAAAGGGTGTACAGCCGGATATGGGGCCGTAGCAGGGAAATGGCGTGTTGCCGGTGGTGAAGGCAGATTTAGGTCCCTGGTAATTCCAAGTCTGCGTCGCGGCGTTGTTAAACTCGCCCGTTCCGGTGAGGTCATCCGTGCTATCGCTGGGGCTCCAGGGCAGCCCACCTTGCGCGGTAACCACACCGCTCACCGACCAGCCTTGGAGCATTTGTCCTGGAGACTTTATTCCGGGGACTAGGTAGCTCGGCGAAATGCTGATGCGATTCCGGATATCGGAAAGACCGTCTCCGAGGTTCGCACGATAGTTCCCGAGGTTAGGACCATACGAATCCGCGAGGCCGTGGGACCAAGTGTAGCCGACGAGAAAGGACAGGCCATGGGACATTCGCTGGTTCGCGATCACCTGCAAAGCATCGTAGTAGGAAATGGCGCCGTTCGTGGTGTAGTTGATGTATTTGAGGTACGGGAATTGGCCCGTGTACAGCCCGGTTTCTACCCCCGCAGTGGTATTGAGTGCCCCCGTAGAGGTAACGCACGAAGCAGCGGTAAGGGCAGTCAGGTTAACGCTGTTAGCGCAAGCGGCCGCATTCGCATTCCAGCCGATGCCCAGCGTCGGCTGGTTCAGGTCATAAGTCGAGATTTCGTCAAAACCGTAGTTGCCAACGTAGGCCACGTCCAACGTCAAGCTATTGGTGATGGCCCGCTGGAGGTCCAGGCTCCACTCGGCGGCGTGAGGCTGACGGATGTTGGGATCTAGCGCAAAGGTGGTACATTGCGCCCCGGTACCTTCTCCGACGACGTTGCAAGTCGACCCGCTATAATTTACGCCATTGATGGACTGGGTGGCCTGTATGGGGAAGATCGGCCCTGTTAAGTTCCACCCCGCGTTCAACGTTGCAGCAGCCACAGTGAGTTGGGCAGGGGTGTGAGCATTCAGCGCCGTGCCACTTGTATTCACGCTATTCGCGCTGGAGGTGCATTGCGCCGCCGCCACCAAGCAGGGGAAATTCGCCCCGAACGGTACGGCCTTGCCATTGCCCAACTGGAACAAGCTGATGTAGTCCGTGAGGAGGCTGATCGATCCGCGGAGCACCGTCTTTCCATTGCCCGCGATATCCCAGGCCACGCCCAGCCGTGGAGAAAAGTTCGTCTTGCCCTCATGGAAGAGCGAAGGGATCGGCTCGCCCGGGCCCACTTGCTGGATTGCTGGGGTCGTCACGGGGTTTACATTGGGATTAAAGTTCCCCAAGTAATTATTGCGTTCCGTCATCGGCATCTCTATTTCGTAGCGTACGCCCATATTCAAGACGACTCTGGGCTTGATGCGAAAATCGTCCTGGAAGAAGCCGGCGTACCAGTGACTTCGGAATTCTGAAGTAGCGTCACCGAGCAGGACCGAGCCGCCATTCGTCTGGCCCTGGAGGAAACTTTCCAGGGTTGTGAACTTGATCGCGCCTTCTTCGAGTGCCCCGCCGATATTGCCCCTGAGGCCTTCGTCGTCGACGATGTCGATATATTCAAAGCCAAATTTGAAGGCGTGTTTGCCGTGCAAGTACGAAATGTTGTCCACCAAATCCAGGTCGCCTTCCGGACCGCGTATGGACGCTCCCCCGAGAGAGTTGGCCCCCAAAGCGCCCGTGAAAGCGGTAAACGTGATCGTGGGCAGCCCGCCGTACACAGGGTTCGTCACCCCCGTGGGCATTCCATAGCCACTCGGCCACGGGTTCGACGGCAGCATGTTTACGTCTCCCGCGAACGTCGAGTTCTTGTAGTAGTTGAGGCCGAGTGTAAAGTTGTTCACCCAGGTAGAATTGGGGGCCCAGGTCCAGGTTCCCACGTACATCTTGGCGTCGTCGTGAATATCGATCATCCATTGAGGTTCCAGTTGGGTATTGTTGTTGTTGGAGGTTTGCGTCCCCTCGGCGTCGAAAAACGTGAAACCGATATGGTGGTGAGGGCCGGGGATATAGTCGGCTTTGAAGATTCCGTTGTCGAGCGGCCCGCTTGGGTTCAAAACAGGGTTATAGTTCGCTGACGTGGTCCCGTTAAACGGGAAGAGGTTCTCAAAGGTGGACGACGCGGGCAAGACCGTACAGGTCGTTGGGTTCAGGCCCGCCAGCTCCGCGCTGAGGGCATTGATCTTTGAGGCGCCTAAGTCATGACAGGCGTCCACCATGCTCACATTGCAGTTTCCGGTCTTGAGTGCCGAACACCCTAAGCCGGCGGCGCTTGGCAACGCGATGTCCACCGGGATTGTGACGACCGCCGTGTCCGACAGGTAGTCGCGGAGACCCTCATAACCAGCAAACCAGAAGAGTTTGTTCTTGAGAACAGGTCCACCCACCGTGCCCCCAAACTGCTGCACGGTAGCCGGTATGACCGTTCGAGTGAAGGCATTCGCTGCATCGGTAGCCAAGGCATCGCGCCCAAAGGCAAAAGCTGTTCCATGAATGGCGTTGGTGCCCGACTTCAACCCAACGGAAACGAAGGAGCCTTCCTTCCACCCATCTTCCGCCTTGGGATTCTGCTCGGTGTTGAATTCCTGGATGGAATCGAGTGGAATCAGGGAGCCCGAGTCTCCGCCCCGATAGGAGGAGTTGATGCAGTCTACCGGCATTTGGGTCTGGCAGATGGAGGCCATCCCTTCGAAGCGGTACAAGTCGTCTCCGGCTACCCGACCGTTGGTGTACTGAAACACGCCTGTGCGCGCCTCCCACCGAAGTGGCCACGATTCCGGGGCGCAGCTCCATCAAGCGTGAGAAGTTACGGCCATTCAGGGGTATCGCGGTCACCAGGTCGTTGCTGACCGTGCCGCCAAACTGGGCGTCACTCGTATCCACCGCCGGTGCCTCAGACGAAACGGTGACAGTCTGAGTCTGCTCGCCGGGCATCAAGGTGAGGTCGACGCGAACGGTTTGACCGACCTCCAGTAGTACATTGGCCTGCTGTACCGTTTGGAAACCCTTGGCCGTCGCGCGGACCGTATACATACCAGGAATCAGGTTGGTAGCGGTGTACTCTCCGGCGCTGTCGGTCATCAAGTCTCGCTGAGCGCCTCGCGCTACGTCGATCACCGTGACCGTGGCATTCGGAACGACGCCGTGGCTTTGGTCAAACACCGCGCCTTGAATCGCGCTGCTACTGGCTTGCGAAAACAGGGGAGCCGAAACCACGAACAAGGCGATCGCCGCGGCCAGCACCGGCAAAGCCTTTCTCGCAGCGCGTCTCACCGGGTTAACCACACTACTAACGTCGGTATGCATGTAAGTAGACAGAATTTCCAATGGGACCTCCCCCGCAATGCGCACTGTTATACACCCACTTCGCGGCGCGTCAAACAAATGTTTCTTTCCTGGATGGTGAACAGGCAGCGAGGAGGCAGTATTTACGGACCGTAAGCGCGCTCAAGGACGGGAGTCTGGCAGGCGGCTTGGGCGATGCCGACACCTTCCACACGATAGAAGTCGTCTCTCCCTTTCGACCGACCAAGGCCGATTGGTGACCTGACCGACGCCGACGCCGATGCGATTGCGATGCCAACACCGACTTAATCGCGCACGGTAATATGTAGCTTCTGACTTGCCGCTAGGAACGGGGATGATGGCACTACTTGACAGGCATAACTTCAGTATGGGATACAAATGACTGAGTTTTCAGGGGCCGTGAAATCCAGTCTACTGCGCTGTTGTACTACGCCTTAGCAACAGACCAAGCCGGCATGTTCTCCGCCTTTAGTGCTTGCGGCCCCATCCATAATCGATACGCACGGTGAAGGGAATAATGATGAAGCTTCGATTGAGGCGAACTATCCTTGGGGGTCTGGCGATGGCGGTCGCATCGCTGTTGTGCGCTGCGTTTGTGGACGGTCAGGCCACACAGGGCGGCCAAAAAGCCCCCGCGCCAAAACCACGAACGGCCCCGGCACGGAAGCCCACGGCGCAGAAACAGCCGATGGCCGAAGATGTCTTGAAGAATGTCCAAGTCCTCAAGGGGATTCCGCTGGACGAATTCATGGGCACGATGGGCTTCTTTGCCGCCGCACTGGACCTCAACTGCATCGACTGCCACGTTCCGGAGGCGACAGGCACAGGGGGCGGCAGCGGAGACTTTGCCAGGTACGCCGACGACACCCCGATGAAACAGACTGCCCGGAAGATGGTTCTCATGGACAGGGCCATCAATAAAGCCAACTTCGCCGGCCAGGAAATGGTGACCTGCTACACCTGCCATCGCAGCAGCGAGCGTCCCTTGATTAAACCGAGTCTCGCCGAGCAGTACGGGACGGTTCCGGACATCGATCCGAATGACGTCGAGCGCGCCGGCAAGGCGGACGCTCCCGGCGCACCCTCAGCCGATAAGATTCTGGACAAATATATTCAGGCGATCGGCGGCGCGCAGCGTCTGGCAACGATGACCAGCATTGTCGCCAAGGGCACCTACCAGAGCTTCGAAACCGCCGATTCCAAGGTCTCGGCGGAAGTTTATGCCAAAGCCCCGAATCAACGCACGACGATCGCCCATATACACTCGGAAGGCGGGATCAAAGACTCCACAACGACTTACGATGGCCAAAATGGCTGGGTTTTCGCCCGAACCACCACGGTCCCGTTGCTCACACTGACCGGCGGAAATCTGGATGGCGCGAAGGCGGACGCGGAATTGTCCTTTCCCGGGGGGATCAAGCAAGACCTGGCGAACCTGAACGCCAATTACCCAGAAACCGAAATCGACGGCCAGCCGGTCAGTATCGTCGGCGGGATCGTCGGGAAATCTCTCGTAAAGTTGTACTTCGACAAAAAGTCGGGACTATTGGTACGCCAGGTACGTAATGCTGACACTATCGTTGGCCCCAACCCCACGCAGATCGATTATTCCGATTACCGCGACGTTTCAGGAATCAAGGTGCCGTTTCATTCGGTGGTGAGTTGGACCGACAACCGAATCACCTGGGACTTCACGGACGTGCAGTTGAACGTCCCGATCGACGCAGACAAGTTCGCCAAGCCGACGCGTTGATTCGAGTTGCTCCACTTAGACGGGCCATGGGAATGGGAGCGGCGATTCTTAGGCGCCGCTCCCCTCATGGATGGGTTTCCGGCCAAAAAGGCTCACCTGCATTTCGTGATAGGTTTTCGTCGCCGCGCTGACTCGAACTCCCACCCACGCAACTAGACAGACTGCTGCATCGTGGACTGTTCGGCTGCAGTTCCCCTCCCGCACAAGCGATTGGGGATGGCCGTGAATTTGGTTGATCGTGCGGTTCCGTGGGCTCGGGCGCGTTTCGAGCGTACCTTTGCCGTCACGCGCCCATGGCAGCCTACGGTTATTTCAGGTCACGGACGCGTACGTCGATTCCCTGGTTGTCCTTCAGCAGGGCTACGAGCGCCTTCGGATCGTTGTTGCCGTAGGCGTACGGGAAAACAATCTTCGGCCGCATCGCCTTCACGGTATCGGCGAAATTCGCCGGCGGCATCGTCCTGATCACCGGCAAAAACGCCACGTCGATCTGCTTCAGGGCTTTCACCTCGGGAACATTTTCGGTCTCGCCCGCCACATACACACGCTTGTCCCCGAAAGTGATCACGTAACCGTTCGAAGCTCCCTTCGTAGGCCGAAAGACACCGAACTTGCCCTTCATTTCGTAAGCGGGCACCGCTTCAATCTTCAAGCCCGCAACCGTCTTGGTTTCATCGTTGATCATGATGGTGCCGGTGGGAAGATCTAACGAACACTGCGGACATACCATCCAACGCGGTTTTGTCCGTGCTGAGCGACTTGACCGTCGCCGGATCCACATGGGCCGGTCCAAGCATGGGTGACCAGAATTACGTCTGCTTTTGGAAGCAGGGAGTAGTCTGCAGCCCGCCCGACGGGGTCCACATCGATGACCTTTCCCTGGTAGGTGAACATCACACTGTAACCCGCAATGGAGGTGATCTTCAGATCGCCGCCCGAAGTCTTGATGATGTCTTCTTCGAATTTCGTCTTCTTCACCACCGGCCCGGTCGGCCATGCAGCCGCGACCGCGACCGGCGCCAGGCGTCATCTCTTTATCGGCGCCAATATACGTCCGTGCCACTCCCGGCGGGAACGTAGGAGGAGGGTTCTCTGTGGGGCCTGCCTTCCCATGGGTCAGGGTGTATTTTTCGTCGAGGGGAGTATCACTGCAGCGTTCGGATATGAACCCATTGACATCCCGCAGTTGGGTAACTCCATACGTAAACGGTTTCGTGAAGTACACAGGATCGTCGATCGTGACCTTCAAAGTGAATGTGTCGGGACTGGTCTTTTGGAACCGTTCGACCATATGCATCTGGTCACTGTGCTGCAGGCCCTCGGAATTCAGCCAGGAATCCTCGCTCATGCCAATGGTATCCACAACGAGGATATCGCCCTCCCAATGGCCCACCGAATGTCCGTTCCACTCCGGATAAGCCATAGTCTCGGGATGCTTTCCATTCGACGTAGATGATGCGATAGCCGTCATTGATGTGCTCGGAAATGATTCCCAGCATAGTCCTCCTGCTGGAAAATCATGATGTCCTCGGCGCTCGGTCATCATTCTGGTCGGGCCGTGGGGCTCGCATCGATATGCGGGTGAATCGGCTTCGTCAATTTTGTTGTATTGCTCCGCGCCAAACTTAGTCAGTGAAACCTCTTCGCCCGGCAGCACGCCACCCCGCCCGAGCTGTGAGGCCCAGACACCACTGAAGTCCCGGACCCACTTGGCTCTCGCAGCAGGAGCGATCTAGCCTGCGCCGCGGCAGGGGCCGGCGCCAGGATCGAGCATGCCGACGCAGTTCAGCACGCCAATGCTCGCCGCTGCGAGAAACACAACTACAAAACGCTTGGTCATTGCCAATCTCCTCTGGCGGTCTCCCGCCTCCATTCAACGCAGGTCAAAAATAGCGCAATTTCAAAGTCGCCGCCTGAGTTTTCCTTCGATACTCCTTGAGGCCTGCGAGTGTCAAGTTGTTTTGTTTGTAGGTGTGGTCCGTTCTAAGACTGGACACCTCGGTCAGATAAGATCAGAGCCGCTTCCAAACAGAAGCAGCGTGGGCAGGACACCGCGTGTAGATCGGTCCTGACAAAAAGTGTCAGATTGTAGAGGCGCACCCACAGACTCGCTCCGCCCCCCGCTCGAACCATTCTCCCCGGCCTTCTGGTGAGTATAGTGTCTCGCAAACTCCCGGTCCTAGGCAATCGACATCGCTTCGCCACACAAAATTCTTGACTTTTCCGGCAGTTGGTTTACCTTTTGTCGAGTTTATAATTATTCAGCCACATCAAGGAGGCGCCCATGACAAGGTATTCGCGATTTGTTTCGCTGCTAGGGTTCGCAGCGCTTTTGCTGGCAGTTCCGGCTTTCGGGCATCACGGCTCTGCGTCCGTGTACGATCCCAACAACAAAATCACGCTCAAAGGGACGGTAACAAAACTTCTGTGGGCGAATCCGCATATCGAGGTTTATTTCGACGCGGTGGATCCGGTTACCGGAAAGACAGTCAGTTGGGAGCTGGGTGACGGACAAGGGGTTCAACACCTGTACAAAAACGGCTGGAGGCAGAGCGACCTGAAGGTCGGGGAAACCATCACCGTGACGGACGCAACGCGCTCCTGGAACGATAGCGACAAGAATGTGAAAACAATGGACTACCGGCTTGGCGGCGGCGTGATTACCAACTCTGCCGGAGAAAAGGTATTTACTAGCTTGAGCAAAGACGAAGTGCGGGGTGACGGGGCCGACAGTAAGTGATTCGGGTCAGCTAGTTTCTAGAGCGCGGCTAATTTTTAAAGCGATAGGCCGGCTAGAAGCGTTTCATAGTCAGCGCCTATCGCTAGCGCTTATCGAAATACCGACTACGGAAAAACCACAGAAAGCGCCGGCGGCAGAGGATGCGATATCCCATCACTCGAAAAGGTTTAATCGAGCAGATGGGCTCTGTCGCCGCGGGCTAGTGTACATCCTTCGTGCTGTTACGGGCAGGACACGCTCTTGCGTCCATCCTGGCTAAAACGATGTAGCTTTCTCAGGCGCGAAGCCGCGTCGATGGCACGTCGTTCGGCCGTCGCAAACGCATCCTGCTGGTCCGGCGTTCGTCCTCACTCAGGGACACGCCGTTTGGAGTCGTCTAGGCTCCTGCGGCGCCAGTCGGTAACTCTTTCTTAGCTGCTGCGGTTCGAACGACAGCTCTTTGCTTCTTTTTGGCTCCTTTTCTGGCAGCCGACTTTGTTTTGCGGGTCCGAATCGCCTTCTTCTGCATCGAACTGCGTTTCGAGGGCATAGGCATTCCTTTCGCGATCTGAAGAATACAAGACTTGGGCTTTATATCGTTTAGCTGAGAGACATTCTAGCCGTTCCCGCAATCCACCACGAGGGAAAAGCTGTTGCCTCCTGGCGATCTCACTGCCACCATTCAGCCGGGAGTCCGAATGGCAAACTATCTGGCTAGGGTTGAACTGTATCTTGCGAGCCCCGAAGACTACGAAAAGCTTCACTTAAGCATGCACCAACGTGGCTACGTTCGGAAAATCACGGGGGAGGACGGAGTGATTTATCAACTTCCGACCGGAACATATTTCGTAACCGGCACCAGCGCATTGCTGTCGGTTGCACTCAATGCGGCTGTCGACGCGGCGAATGAAACGGGCAAGCAATCTTCCGTCTTCGTGACTGATTGGCAATCCGCTAGATGGTATGGATTGGCGAAAGACTAGGCGTCACCGAGGAGCAAACTCGCTGCCCACGAGCGCGTGCAAGCTGCCGCGTAACCTAACTCTCCAAGCCCAAACGACGCCAGTATCTTCACTCCTTGGCCGCAAAGTTCGGCGCGTGCTCGGCCGCGTTATGGATGCGTCCCCTGCACGTGAAGTGGACCCGCCTTCGCGCATTCATCCGCAACCGTCATGTATCGTTGGACGCTGTCGTTGCCGACCACGTAGGGATTCGGATCTCCAGGTTTGCGGTTCACCACGGCGGGAAGCTTCGTCTTCGATCCGTCATAACTCGAATGGTTCGAGATAAGCACGTCGGCGCCTGCCTTGGCGACAATGTCACGAAAGCGCTCGACGGACGCGCTGTAGGTCTCGAACCAGAATCGGTACGGGCGCTCGGGCGTGATGTATTCTGCCGGCCAGTTGAAGGCCGTAGCTCCCCATTGTGCGGCGAGGTGCGGCTGTCCGCCGTCTTTGACGGGAATGAGGGTGGACAAGGATCCCAGCGTATGACCCGGCGTCAGGTAAAGCGTCAGCGTGGTATCGCCGAGCGTAAGCTTCTGCCCGTCGGTGGCGACCATGTCGCGCTTCGGTTTCGGCCACCCGCGAGTGTCATGAGCCAGTAGATCCCAGTCGGCGGCGGACAGAATAATGCGCGTTCCGAAGTGGTCCTGGAGATATTTAGCGCCGCCCGCGTGATCGCTATTGCCGCTGCTCACGATTGCGTACTTGATCTCTTTCGGATCCAATCCGAGCTTGGTTAGGCCGCCGACAACCTCGTCTTCCACGGAGTAGTCATAGATCGTATCGACAAGGATAATTCCATCCGATGTTGTGACCGCCCAGGAAGTAAGTTCCGTCTGGCCGACAAAGTAGAGATTGTCGAAAACTTTGACGGGCTCGGCGTGCCAACGAGAACGGTCAGGAGGCGGTGGCTCCTGAGCTTGCCGCGGAAACGCGGCACCCAGCCTGGGTTCCGTGCACAAAGTATTGAAAAGCCCTACGTATTCATTTCCGGCTGCGGCTTTGGCGGCCGCAACATGAGCTTGTAGTCCGTCGGGCGTCGACTGTCCGCTCGCGCTTGCCCCGGCGATGAAACCCACGATGACCAACAGGTTGATTGCGAAGGATTTCATGGCTGACCTCCCGAACCGGAATTTCCGATTCCCGCTCCGACCGATACGAGAAATCATCCAATACGGCGGAGTTCCCGTTTTTTCACTTTCTAATTCGGCCGAGAGCCTAGCCCTCCCGCCCTGTCGTGTCAAACGCAAACGGCGCCTTTGCGGTAACAATAAGGCTCGGAGATATCCACCGCACGAGCCCAAACGGACCTAGCCATTTGGATGAACCAATATGGGGACTTGCGGTGAAGACGGATAAGACCGAGTGTGCTGGGTAACGGTGAGTACTGGGAATGCCAGCCCGAGCTACACCGGGAGAAGCTAACCGCATTTGAGGAGAAACCATGCGCAATTTTGGAAAAGCTGTATTGCCAATACTCGCAGTGGCGTTGCTGGTTGTGGGACACCCGAGTTCTTCCTGGGCCGGTGTGTCTGTACCGGAAATCGATCCTTCATCTGCTATGTCTGCGCTGGCTTTGCTTGCCGGTGCGGTGGTCGTGATTCGCGGTCGGCGCAAGAAGTAAGCAATCCCGCAGCCGCAAGGGGCTTTCGACGGTCGGTCGCGCCGCAAGCTCATAGCCAAGTCCTGCAGAAAGCGCATTCTCGGAGAGTGGGCACCGTTATTCCACTCTCCGAGGCTGCACGAAGTCCGCTGTGAGGTCTCGGCGGCTACCGGCCACTCAGTTTGTCGGGTCCCCGCCGTACAACGACGATTTCCGAACCCGCCGAGAAGACCGAATACAACTGAAGGGTTGAGTAAACCCCAATCTCGGAGATGTCCTCCTTGGTTTAGTAAACAATTGAATCATTGCCGCGCAAGTCGATGCTGGCCGCCTGATCAGGAGAACTTGGAAGGTACGTCAAATAAGCGGTCCAGAGCAAAAACGTTAAGAGCAGTCCGAAGGTTGGCGGAGAGGGTAGGAATCGAACCTACCCCCCGGCACGATGTGACGGGGCAGCGGTTTTGAAGACCGCGACGACCACCAGGCACGCATCACTCTCCGGTTGCATAGAATACTCTAGCTCGACAGAGAGTAAAGCGAGTTTACCCGTCCGGCATTCAAGCGTCGGTCGCTCGACCAACGTTACCCAGCCCGAAATTAGAACCAATTGATCTGGGCGGAGGACTATACTTGCGAAAGCAGCACGGGTGATCCTGTTTTTGCGTAAACCGGCACGTCCCCGGTTACGTGGAGGGTCGGCATGGATCAGCAGAAAAAGCGCTGGGCGATGGTGGCGGGCATGAGCGCCGCCGTGGTGCTTGGCGCGGGTACCTCAAACCTATTCCTGCATCCGATCGTTCACGCATTGCCCACCGTGGCGCAGGCCAGCATCCTCGACAGCGTCGATGAGGACGATTCATGCAGCGACCCCGCACAAACCGCTGAACTCATGGCCATGGCCAAGGGAGCTGGGCAGACGCAGATGACCGTGGCCGCCGCGGACGCCCCAGGGGCCGGCGCGGGAGCTCCGGTTGGCGGCGATATCGCACCGGCGCGCACGGTTGTGGACTCGTATCCGAGCTTTCATAGTGTGGCCGTCGATCCAGAAGCGGGTCAGGTGATCGTCAGCGATTCCAATCGCGGCGCAATCTTTTCTTACGATCGTGCTTCCGGCGGCAATTCTTCTTCGCCAGCCGCTGAGCCAAAATGGGAGATTCGCGGGCCGGCGACGGGCATGATGTTCGTCGCTGGAATCGCGCTCGATCCCGTGGAACACGAAGTTTTCGCCGCGAACAACGACATCGGCGACCGCATGGAAGTTTTCTCGTACGGTGCTGAGGGAAACGTCAGGCCCAAGCGAGTGCTGGCGGTGCCGCACGGGGCCTGGGGCGTCGCGGTAAATCGCGTGCGCAACGAGGTCGCGGTGTCCATCGAGCACGTAAATAGCGTAGTCGTGTACCGTCGCGACGCGAAGGGCACGGAGGCGCCTCTACGGCTGCTCCGGGGCGTAGACACAGGATTAGGCGACCCTCACGGAATCGTGATCGATGCTGCGAATGATGAAATGCTGGTCGCCAACCACGGCAGTTGGGCTCCGCTGACGCGCGAGGAATCAGAGGTGGACGGCAAGCTCCAAGGGGGACGCTTCTCGCTTCCCTCCGTCACCATTTTTTCCGCCGAGGCGAAGGGGGATGATAAACCGACGCGCACCATCCAGGGCGCGCAAACCCAGCTCAATTGGCCGATGGGTATGGCCCTGGACGCGCAACACAATGAATTCGCGGTGGCCAATTACGGCAACGACTCGATCCTGGTCTTTCGCAGAACCGACGACGGAAACGTTGCGCCCGTCCGGGAGATTCGCGGCAATCGCACCGGAATTTTGGGGCCGATGGGAGTCGCCATCGACACCAAGAACGATGAGCTGTGGGTGACCAACTACCGCGAGCATACGGCCGTGGTCTTTGCGCGAACCGCATCCGGCAACGTGGCCCCCAAGCGTATCCTTCGCAACGCTCCCGTAGGCACGCCGAGCGTTGGATTTGGCAATCCCGGCGCGGTTGCGTTCGACTCCAAGCGGGATGAAATTTTAGTTCCTAATTGAGTGAGCGTTCCCAGAATTCTGGCGTTTGCCAGGTTGGCAAACGGAAACGTCGGACCGGTAAGGGTGATCGAAGGCCAAGGTTCGAGGCTCAGCCGCACGATGCACGGGATCGTGTACGACCCAGTTCACGACGAAATTATCGTGCCGGTGCATCTGGCGGGCGCGATTCTGGTTTTCCGCGGAGACGCCAGCGGTGAGGAAGCGCCGATTCGTATGATCCAGGGACCGCACACTCGGCTGTTGCGGCCTGAAACCGTCACCCTGGACCTGAAAAACAATGAGATTCTCGCGGGTGAAGATGGCGGTCAGGATGTATTGGTGTATGCGCGGGATGCCAATGGCGATGCCGCTCCTCTGCGCACCATCCGCGGCGACAAGACAATGCTCGACGAGGTCCGCGGCGTAGCTGTGGACCCCGTCCGCAATCTCATTGTGGTTGGCAGCCGCAGCGAGAAAGGGACCACCGGAATCTTCGTCTTCAACAGGACCGATGACGGAAACGTGGCGCCGCGCGCGATCATCGCGGGCCCGAAGTCGGGGATTATCAGAATCCGACAGGTGGACGTGGATCCCGAGCAAGGGAAGATTTTCGCTGCGGTGAAGAACAACGCCGAGTCTTACAAAGTCGATGCTCCGTCGCCCTCGCCTTGGAATGCCGCCTTCCCAGGGTTCATCGGCGTGTGGAACATTACCGATAATGGCGATGTGCCGCCTCGCGGCCTGATCAAAGGGCCTGCAACTGGGCTGACTTGGCCCGCGGGAGTGGCGTTTAGCCTCAAGAATCGCGAAGTCTATACGATCGATAGCGTGACCAACGGCATGTATTCCTTCTACATGCCTGAATTCTTCCCGCCGAAAAACCACTGAGGGGAACGACCAGAGGTTAGGTCGTGATCTAAAGCCGCACAAACCTGCACAGGCAGAGTGGGACTACCCAGGCCCGGCGCACGCTAAACTTCAGCCTTCATCAACTCACGCGCGCCTTCATCAAACTCCACATCGCGCTTAAGAGCAGCGAAGCGGAGCGCACCCAGTACACATCGCCATGCCTCGCGGCGAACGGCTCGTGCCCCTCCTGCAGCGCCGTGAATCTCCTGCGAGCAGCAAGCGCCGCGTGGCGATGATGGCCGTGTCGCTGGTGCCCAACCGTTCGCGCGTGCGGTCAGCGAGCGGCCCCATGCTCTCCTGAATCGCCTGGTCCTGCGCGGCAAAGCCGTGGATGCCGGTCATGGTGCTGCCGCGCTGCTGCTCGCGGTCGATCAGATAATTATTGTCCTTGTTGCGGACCGGCCGGAAGGTCACCGGGATCGACCCGCTCGTGGATGAAGCTCTTCCTCGCGGATCGACTCGCGATCCTCTTCCGAGAGCGGCCCATCGGGATTCCAGCTCACCGACCAGACCCAGCAAGTCTGGTCGTCTCGCGGCGCCCAGCAATGCCCATTGATCGAGAGGCCCTTCTGATAAGGGATGATCGTGTAGCTGGGCAGCATGAACTGCGTGAGCCGCCAATAATATTGGTCCTCTTCCGCATTGCGCCGCACAGCGATGATCAGGCCGTAATCGGTCTTCTTCACCGTGAAGACCGGCGCCTTATCCAGCAGGTGATATTTCGCGCGCAGATTGCGAGCTGGCCTTCACCTTGCGCCACGTAAGCGTCCGTCAGGCGGAAACGCGTCCACACTGGCGTGCAGAAAATTGGAATGGCTGGAATCGATGCCGCCCTCGACCGATTGCAGGTAGTTGGTTTCCTGCAAGCGCTTGGAAACGTAGCGGTGGCTGTCTGGAACGCGAGCCCATTCGAGTTTCGGCAATTCCGGCTGATGGTCCGGATCGCCCAGATAGGCCCAGACGAAGCCGCCATATTCGCGCGTGGGATAGGAAGTGATGCGCACCTTGTTCTGGAACCGGTACTCGTCCGGCTCGTTGGGCATGTCCAGGCACGCGCCGTTCACATCGAATTTCCATCCGTGATAGACGCAGCGCAGGCCGCATTCTTCGTTGCGCCCCCAAAACAGGCTGGCTCGCCGGTGCGGACAAAACTCATCGACCAGCCCGACTTGGCCGTTGGTGTCGCGAAAAGCGATCAAGTCCTCGCCCATCAGCCGAACGCGCACGGGCGGGCAATCGGCGGACGGCAACTCCGACGGCAACATCGCTGGCAACCAAAAGCCGCGGAAGTAATTGCCCGCGGGGGTTGCCGCGATCGGTGTGCGTCAGCAGCTCATTTTCTTCTCTTGAAAGCATCGCTGCACCTTCCTGTTCCAGGTCACAAAAACGGGTGCCGATTACACAGAACGCTCGAAGAACCGCCGCTGCGTCGTCGGGTCGGCTCGCCGCCACCAGATCATGCGCCCGATGCACGCCGGCATGTAGACGTTTTACCGTGTCGCGCTGAGTCGAAGCGCGCTCGTTCACCAGGAAGAAACCGGTGATGGTCCAGATGGCGTCAAGCTCCGCCTCGCGGTAAATCAAATGGTCGAACTCGGTGGAGGCCTCAAGGTGCGCGATGATGCTCCGCAAGGTCTCGGGCGAAAAATCCTGCACGGTCACAATATGCGCTGGGTTCACGGCCAGCGGATGAGACCCGCCATTTCGCCCATTCAGGCCCATGGTGAAGTGCCCAGTAAGGGATATAGCAAGGCCTTGGCGTTTGAGGCCCGTGCCTGGATCGCGGCTGGCAGTAATCTGTGCATGACGTTTTTTGCGACGGGTGGCTCGGGGCGAAGCCGCACCCGCGAGTATCGTAGGACGAAACTCCCCTGCCAGCAATGGCCCTGCGGTGTCTGCGGATTGTAGCCCATGCGTTCGGATGATCCTCGCGCGCTCGGCAATCAGGACAGCGCTACCGTGGGCTTCGGAGGCCCCGTCGGTTGATAACCAGCAGAAACGGTGGATTTCGGCCAAGTCCAACGCGAGCACAGGCAGTGGCTGGCAGCGAGCTGCCCGTAAACCATTGATTATACAGACCGTTGTAAAACCCAGCCAGATGGGCGTTTGGCATAGGCATTGCATCTAATGGAGTGGAAGTAGGACGGAGGGACACAATGAGAAACCTAATTAAATACGCCGGTGCAGTGGGACTACTTGGGCTCTTCATGCTTCTCGGAGGCACGGCCGCTCACGCACAGGTTAGGGTGGGAGTTGGAGTTGGTCCCGTTGGCGTTGGTGTTGGAGTAGGTCCTGGTTACGTCGCTGGACCTCCAGCCTGCGCTTACGGGTATTACGGTTATTACCCCTACGCGTGTGCGCCTTACGGGTACTACGGCCCGGATTACTTCGTCGATGGAGCGTTCATTGGCGCGGGCCCATGGTTCCACGGGTTTTACGGCGGCCGGGGCTTCTACGGCGGCCGCGGGTTCTACGGAGCGGGGCCGGGATATCGCGGTTTCGCACCCGGCTATCGTGGCTTCGCCGGCCCAGGCTATAGGGGCGCGCCGGCAGTCCGCGGTGGATTTGGTGGTGGGGCAGTGCGCGGCGGTGGTGCAGTCCGAGGTGGCGGCGCGGTCCGAGGTGGTGGTGGCTTCCACGGCGGCGGCAGCTTCCACGGCGGCGGCAGCTTCCACGGTGGTGGCGGTTCCCACGGCGGCGGACGTCGGTAAATCGTTGGGTAAGAGGTAACTCCTCTTTCCTCTCACGCGAACGGCTGGCAGCTAATCACTGCCAGCCGTTTTTTCTTTTAGGAAATCCATACCGCCGAGTCTGAGGTCGCGGAGGACGAGGCTTGCGAGGATTTGAGTAGCAGTAACGGAGCGTATCCAAAGCGGATCGATTCCACTTTTCCCGCTCCGCTGATTCCGGACACAAAGCAAGGGAACAACCACCCGCGACGTGGGTGCGGGAGGCACGCGTTTGTGTTATGGTTTCAGTCGCGCGCAGGTCCTGGTGTCGCCTGCACGGCGTCCTAAACCCTAATTGAGGTGGCATTTATCATGAAGTCGTCGTACAACACTCTCTCTGTTCCCACCGACGGGAAACCCATTCAATATTCCGGCGGCAAGTTCCAAATCCCTGACTGGCCCGATCATTCCTTTCATCGAGGGCGACGGCACGGGCCGCGACATCTGGAAGGCGTCGCGCCGCGTGTTTGACGCCGCCGTCGAACACGCCTATGGCGGCAAGCGCAAAGTCGCCTGGTTTGAAATCTTTGCCGGCGAAAAAGCCTACAACCAGTTCAAGGAATGGCTGCCGCAGGATAGCGTGGACGCGGCGCGCGACTTCCGCATCTCCATCAAGGGCCCGCTGACCACTCCGGTAGGCGGCGGCATCCGCTCGCTCAACGTGGCGCTGCGCCAACTCCTCGACCTCTACGCCTGCGTGCGGCCGGTGCGCTACTACAACGGCGTGCCGTCGCCGGTGAAGAATCCCGAGCGCATGAACATGGTCATCTTCCGCGAGAACACCGAAGACGTGTACATCGGCATCGAATGGCGCTCCGGCACACCCGAAGTCAAGAAGCTGCTCGAATTTCTCAACAACGACATGCTCAAGGGCGGCCCGAAGCAGATTCGCTGGGATTCCGGCGTCGGCATCAAGCCGATTTCGCCGACGGGCACCAAGCGCCTGGTGCGCCGCGCGATCCAGTACGCCATCGACCACCAAAAGCGCGTGGTCACGCTGCATGCACAAGGGCAACATTCAGAAGTTCACCGAAGGCGCCTTCCGCGACTGGGGCTACGAACTGGCCATCGACGAATTCCGCCCGCAGATCGTCACCGAGCGCGAGAGCTGGATTCTCGACAACCTGGACAAGAATCCCGGCCTGAGCGTCGAAAAGAACGCCGAGATGATCGAGCCGGGCCTGGAGCAAGGCACCGCGGACTTCCGCAACCAGGTTTACGCCGAAGTGAAGAAGGTGCTCGATTCGATCGGTGCGACGCCACGGCAACGGCCAGTGGAAAAAGAAGATCATGGTCAATGACCGCATCGCCGACTCGATCTTCCAGCAGATCGTCACGCGCGCCGACGAGTATCAAGTACTCGCCACGCCGAACCTCAACGGCGACTACATCTCCGACGCCGCCGCCGCGCAGGTCGGCGGACTCGGCATGGCTCCGGGCGCGAACATCGGCGACGGCTACGGCTGTTTCGAGGCCACGCACGGCACCGCGCCGAAATATGCCGACAAAGACGTCATCAACCCGAGCTCGGTGATGCTGTCGGGCGTGATGATGTTCGACTTCATGGGCTGGACGGAAGTCGCCCGCCTGATCGAAGACGGCATCTCCCGCACCATCGGCCAGAAACGCGTAACCTACGACCTCGAGCGCCTGATGACGGGCGCCACGAAGCTGCGAACGTCCGAGTTCGCCACGGCCATCATCGAAAACATGCAAGCGCCCGTCGCCGCCGACTGAGTGGCGGGACCCGCATGGCACTGGCCAGCGGCAATCCATTTCAGGGTTGCCGCTTTTGCAGTAGCTAGTGCCAGCGAGCCGGCTAGCCAAATCTAATCCAATTTCAACTGGGGGAATCTGCAATGCGAAAGAAAGTGACTGTAGTAGGCGGCGGGTTCGTCGGTTCCACCACGGCGCAGCGCATCGTCGACAGCGGCCTGGCCGACGTGGTGCTCACCGACATCCTCGACGGCGTTCCCGCCGGCAAAGCGCTGGACATGCTCGAGTCCACGCCGATCACCGGCAGCGACTCGCAGGTCATGGGCATCTCGACCGCGGCTCGGCGATTACAGCGCGACGGCCAATAGCGACATAGTCGTCGTCACCGCAGGTTTTCCACGCAAGCCGGGCATGAGCCGCGACGATTTGCTACGCGCCAACTACGATGTGATCAAAGCCGTGGTGGAAGCCATCGCAAAGTATTCGCCAAACACCATCCTGATCATGGTGACCAACCCGCTCGACGCCATGGCGCAGGCTGCCTACCGCATTAGCGGATTCTCGAAGAACCGCGTCATCGGCATGGCCGGGGTTCTGGACTCGGCGCGCATGAGCACGTTCGTGTCGCAGGAGCTCGACGTCTCGGTCGAAAACGTGCATTCCTTCGTGCTCGGCGGCCACGGCGACGACATGGTGCCCTTGCCTCGCTACTCGACCGTGGCCGGCATTCCGCTACCCGATCTGCTGCCCAAGGAACGCATCGACGCCATCGTAACGCGCACCCGCAAAGGCGGCGCCGAAATCGTCAATCTGCTCAAAACCGGCTCGGCCTACTACGCGCCTTCGGCAGCGGTGACGAAATGGTGGAAGCCATTCTCAAGGACAAGAAGAAAATTCTTCCCTGCGCGGTCTATCTCGAAGGCGAATATGGAATCAGGGGCCTATTCGTGGGCGTGCCTGTGAAACTCGGCGCGAACGCGGCGCGGAAAAGATCATCGAGATCAAGCTGACGCCGGAAGAAAACGCGGAACTGCAGAAGTCGGCCGCCTCCGTGCGCGAACTGACCGGCGTGCTCGGCGTGTAGGCGGAAGATCGCTGCTAGCCGGAGTGCGGTCAGGACGCCGCGGCCGCCCTGACCGCAAAATTGCGCGCGACGCAAGCCGGAATTATTTCGACGACATGGATTCAGGAGCGTCCGCCGGTGCCGGTCCCACGCGCTCCACGATCACGTGCTGGATATGCACGGGCGTCAGCGGCTTGTCGTTGGGATCGCGCTGCACCCGCGCAATCGCTTTCACGACATCGAGATTACCGCACTGTCCCCACAGCGTATAGCCGCCGTTCAGCGACGGGTAAGCCGCCTCGGTAATGAAGAATTGGCTGCCGTTGGTGTTCGGTCCGGCGTTGGCCATCGCCAGCTTTCCAGGCCCGTCGAACTTCAGCGTTGGCAAGCTCTCATTCTTATAAGGGAAGCCCGGGCCTCCGGGACTTCCGGTGCCATCGCCTACCGGGTCGCCGCCCTGGATCATGAAGCCGGGGATTACGCGGTGAAAGGTGAGCCCGTCAAAAAACTTCTTCTTCATGGTTTGCCCGGTTTGCGGATCCATGTAGGAAATTTTGCCGATGGCCAGACCCACCATGGTGTGCACCGTGACCGGCGCTTCCTTTTCGTAGAGCTTGCAGACGATGTTTCCCTTGTCGGTTTGAAACGTCATGTAAAGACCGGGCTCGCGCTGTGCAGCAGGCGCGGCGGGCGTCCCAGCGCTACCGACTGCGGCGCTGCGTTCAAACTCGCGGTCATCAGCAGCGACGCCGACAGCACGGCAACCCAGAACTGCTTAATTCTGCTCATCGATGATTCCCTCCGTGAATTCAGACGATGGATTCTACTACGGCTGCGTCGGCGCGCAAGACCGGCGCGCCGCCCCACGTATCTATCACGCGACAGCAGCCAGGGTAGCTGGGACATTTCGCGAGGAACGTTTCGTTATAATGAGTCGTCGTTACGTCTCTTGGCGTGGGATCAAGCGCAAAGCCCACTCCCGTTCTCGGGGAGCGATATGCCGACTCGCAGCGCGACTGAGCTCGAAAGTTTACTCGACCAACTGGAAAAGCAAGAGCCACCAATCGATGGCGAGATTCTGGCCGCGGTGTCCGGCGAAATTGCCAAGCGGTTCGGCGTTCAGCCCGACGAAGTGGCGATCTTGGAGCTCCAGCCGACGCGCAATGTTCTCAAATTTGTGCTGCCGGAAAAGCTTCGCACCATCGGCAGCATTCCGCTGACAAGCGCGGCGGCGCTTGGCTGCGCGCACCGCGCGCGAACGGCGCTCGGACATCGTCAACAACTTCGCCGAGTCGCGCCACGCAAGCGTTTTTGAAGGCGTGCCGTTAGGGCGCGGCGAGGGCGTGCATATCCAGAAGCTGATGAGCGCGCCGATCGTTCGAAGCGGCGAGGTCGTCGGCGTGGTGCAGATCTCGCGCAAGGGCGAGTCGCTTGAGCGACTGCGGTGCGGATTTCAAGCCCACCGATTTGAAGTTGCTGCAGGGCCTCAACGACGTGCTCGCGCGATTTCTGTCGCTGTGCGCCAAGCGTGAGCTTCGCGGCCTGCCGCCGCGCGGCCATCGCGCAGGAAACTCGGTTTTTACCGGAAAGTGATTGACAGCGCATGGGCTTCTTGCTACTTTCCGTCCGGCCCACGAAAATTTTCCGCTCGCGTCCCGAGTTGAAAGCAGGAGGCACCGCCGTTCGGCATCATACATGGCGTTCGTCGCGAAGAGGATTTTCCTCACCAAAGGCGTGGGCAAACATCGCGAGCGGCTATCGAGTTTCGAGTTAGCTCTGCGCAATGCGGGCATTGCGGCGTGCAATATCGTGCGCGTGTCCTCGATTTTCCCGCCCAATTGCCGGCTGATCTCCCGCAGCGAAGGCTTGAAGCACATCAAGCCCGGGCAGGTGGCCTTCACGGTGATCAGCGAAAATTCCACGCGCGAGCCGCATCGGCTTGATCGCGGCGAGCATCGGCTTGGCGCTGCCCGCGGACAAATCCATGTACGGCTACCTTTCGGAGCATCACTCCTTCGGCGAGACCGAGGAAGTGGCCGGCGAATATGCCGAAGAGCTCGCCGCGGAAATGCTGGCGACCACGCTGAACGTGGAGTTCGATCCCGACTTGTCGTGGGACGAGAAAAAAGAGGTCTACCGGATTTCCAACAAGATCGTCCGCACGATGAACATCACGCAGTCCGCCGTGGGCGACAAGCGCGGGCTGTGGACCACGGTGCTGGGCGCGGCCATCCTGCTCGGCGGCGACGACGACTGACGCATCGCCGCTTCCGACTTCTCTCCGTTTCTTCACTGTTTTCGTTTAGCGTGCTTGCACGTAAAGTTGCGCCACTTCTGCGTGGGCGTCGTCTGACGTGATCCGCGCCGTTCGTCGTAAGATCGCCCGACTGCGGAGGGATTTGCGATCGAACGCACTCGATTCACGCGGCGCTCGGAGGCAGCGTCGATGGTTCATTTTTTTGGCATATCGGTTAGCTCTTCGCTGCTGGCCTGGATCGTCATCGGCCTGCTGGCCGGGTGGATCGCCGGGCTGCTGAGCCGCGGCGCTGGCTTTGGATGCCTCGGCAATATTCGTTCTCGGGCTGATTGGATCGGTGCTGGGCGGATGGATTTTCTCGAAACTGGGCATCTTCGGCGGCGGCTTGGTCTACAGCCTGGCTGCCGCGACGGTCGGGGCGATCTGCTGGTGTCTTAGCTCGTCTTTTCGCGCGGTCGCCAGGCTCGTATGTCCGGAGCTGCCGAACTCGCTGACGCTCGATGCGTGCCCCGTGCCTCTGATCCGGCGTCTCGCGCCGCGCCTTACTGATGGCGTGATACGATGAGCAGTCCAGAAAAGGAGTTACATTTGAGCAAGCCTTCGCTGTGGGCAATTCCTCTCGGCGGACTTGGCGAGTTCGGCATGAACATGCTGGCTTTGCGCACCGGAGACGACATTATGGTGATCGATGCCGGGATGATGTTCCCGGAAGCCGAACTGCTCGGCGTTGACATCGTCATTCCCGACATCACCTACCTGAAGCAGAACCGCGACATGGTGCGCGCCATCGTGCTGACGCACGGGCACGAAGATCACATCGGCGCGCTGCCTTATATTCTGCGCGATCTGAACGTGCCGATCTACGGCACGCAGTTCACGCTGGCGCTGGTGCGCAAGCGCCTGGAAGAGCACGGCCTGCTGGACAAGACCGACCTGCGCGAAGTGCTCCCCGGGCGGCACGTGGAGATCGGCCCATTCGACGTGGAATTCATTCACGTCACGCACAGCACGATCGATTGCGTGGCGCTGGCGGTACGCACGCCTCTGGGCGTGATCATCCACACCGGCGACTTCAAGATGGACCAGACGCCGATCGACGGCCAGCCCTTCGACCTGCACGCCTTCGCGCGATACGGCCAGGAGGGCGTGCTGGCGCTATTCAGCGACAGCACCAACGTGGAGCGGCCCGGCTACACGCCGTCGGAACGCGCGGTGTGGAACCGCATCGAGGAACTGTGCCGCGCGGCGCCGCGCAAGGTGCTGGTCTCCTGCTTTGCCAGCTCGATCCAGCGCATCCAGCAGATGGTGGACATCGCCGCCGCGGTGGGCCGCAAGGTCGGCTTCGTCGGCCGCAGCATGGTGGACAACGTGGAGATCGCGCACAACCTGGGCCGGCTGCGCATTCCCGACGGCATGGTGATCCGGCCGCAGGATCTGCAGATCGTTCGACCCGAAAAAAACGGTGGTTCTGGTGAGCGGCAGCCAGGCCGAGCCGATGTCTTCGCTTTCGCGCATCGCGGTGGACAATCATCGCCTGCTGAGCGTGGACCCGACGATACCGTGATTCTTTCGGCGCGCATCATTCCCGGCAATGAAAAAGCGATCTTCCGCATGCTGGATCATATGTTCCGGCGGCAGCGCGCTGGTGTACTACGACAACGCCGGCGGCCTGCTGCACGTCTCCGGTCACGCCAGCCAGGAAGAGCAGAAGCTGATTCTGAATCTGGTGCGGCCGCGATATTTCATTCCCGTGCACGGCGAATACCGGCAACTTTTCCGCCACGCCGCGCTGGCGCAGCAGGTGGGCGCGGTCTCGGGCGAGATGTTGCTGCTCGAAGACGGCCATCCGATCGAATTCACCGAGGACGGCGCGTATCGCCGCGAACCGGTGACAGCGGGGCGCGTGTGCGTGGATTCCGGCTCGCTCGAGGAGATCGAGGAAGTGGTGATCCGCGACCGGCAGCACCTCTCCGAGGACGGCATCGTGGTGCCGATCATCGCCATCGATAAGCTCACCGGGCGCATGGAGTCGCGCCCGGAAATGGTCACGCGCGGCTTCATGCCCGCCGACGACGGCACCGAACTGCTGGCCGGCGCGCGCGAAGTGATTCTGCGCACCATCGAGCAATCCAACCCCGAAGAGAAAACCGACTGGAGCGTCATCAAGGAAAAGATTCGCGTGGACTTGAAGCATTATCTGAACAAGCAAACCTCGAAGCGGCCGCTGATTTTGCCGGTGATTCTGGAGGTTTGAGGCTATCTCCGGCGCGAGCAAATTCGCCTTCGCGCTATGACGTCCGCGGACTTCCGTCCGTATCGCTGAAGTATGTGCCCGCGGATTTCGACGCGCTGCACGCGCTCGATCAGCCTGCTACCCGCCCGGCATTTCCTATTCGCGCCGCACGCTGAAGTGGTATCTGGCGCTTCCCGGCGCCGACTGCCTGGTCGCCAAGAGCGACATGAAGCTCACGACGGCAGTCCTGGGGATTCATCATCGCTGAGTCCGACGGCGCCGACGGACACATCATCACCATCGACGTCGCGGAATCGCGCCGACGCAGCGGCGTGGGCACAGCCCTGCTTCGCCGAGATCGGAGCAGCGTCTGGCGCAGCGCGGCGTTCGACGGGTAGAGCTTGAAACGGCAACAACGAACGAAGCCGCCGTTGCCTTCTGGCAGCGCCATGGCTATCGTACGCACGGGGTGATCCCGCGCTACTATCTGGGCCGCCTCGACGCCTACGCCATGGTCAAATCTCTCTGCGCCACGGAGGGCACAATGAGCGACTACCTGGTCATGCTGTTGTGCTGCGGAATCGTCCAAGGCCTCACGGAATTTCTTCCCGTCAGTCGAGCAGCGCCCATCTGTGCATTTCCGTGGCGCTGCTGCACATCGGCCTGACGAGCGGCATACTGGAAGATGTATTCGATCGTGATTCAGCTTGGCGCCATTCTCTGCTTGCCTATCTATTTTGGCGCGGGCGCATCGGCGCTCAAGATTCCTGGATGCACGTTTCCAGCGTCGGCGAGCGCGGAGACCGCACGGTCCTGACGCATCCTCTGGCCTGGTCATCATCGCATTTGTCGTCACTGCCATTCCCGCTTTCCTTCTCGACCAAGTTGATCAGCAAGCATCTGGAGAGACTTTTCATCATGGGCTGGGCCTTGCTGCTCGGCGGCATCGTCATGTGGATTGCGGATGCCAGAGATCGTGCGTCGGAGGCGGCCGGCCCAAACGGCCCGCCAGGCCGTATCGAACCTGGCACATGGAGGAGATGAGTTTGGGCCAGGCGATTTGGATCGGCGCGTGCCAAATCCTATCGGCGGTATTCCCCGGGGTCTCGCGCTCGATGTCGACGATCGCGGCCGGCAACTGTGGCGCAAGATGACGCGCGACGGCGCTCGAGTTCTCTTTCTTCCTCTGATTCCAACCATGGCTGTCGCCACGGGCTACGATTTACTGAAATCGCTAACCGGCAAGGGCGATAACCCAATCGGAGTTCGAGATTGACGCGCACGGATGGGTCGTGCTGGCCATTGGGTTCGTCGTCTCGTTCATCGTTGCTTACGGCGCAGTGGCCTGGTTTATGTCTTGGGTTCGGCACCGCGGTTTCCAGCCGTTTGCCATTTATCGGATCATCGTTGGAGCGGCCGTTTGGTCTGGGCTGGCATACGCGGTGAGCTGCCCGTTCGGTTCTAGCGCTATCGCGTTATCTGCAAACACGCACGCTGAAGATCTTGTTGTCTATCGCTTCGCCTTTGGTATATTGATTTTGCTTTTGATGTTCCTCCACAGGGGAACCGCGCGATAGCGCCCGCGCGTCCTGTCGGGCTTGTCAGTGTCCTTCCCCAGATGTAGGAGAATTGTGTGCGCTTACTGACTCCAACTGAAAACCGCAGGCTGAACGAGATGGTGGGGTTTCTGGGCATCACGCTCGCCATGCTGATGGCATTGGCGCTGCTTTCCTACAGCCCGCACGACTCATCGTTCAACGTCGCCTCGCAGGCGCCGGAATCGCATCCCGCGCTGAACTGGATCGGTCCGACCGGGGCGTATGGCGCGGACATGCTCTTTCAGGCGTTTGGCTATGCGGCATTTCCTGCTGCCCATGGGCATCTGCGCGCTCGGCCTGCGATGGTTTCGCAGCCATCCGCTGGATTCGGCGGTCGCGACGCTGGTGGGCTACGCGATGATGGTCGCTTTCGGTGCCTTCCCTGCTGGCGCTGTGGCGGCTTGCCGGACGTGCGCGGCGCGATTCCGCCGGGCGGGTTGCTGGGCACACTGCTGGCGGACGGACTGCATGCGGCTTTCAATTCCGTGGGCGCGCACGTGGTGGCGGTGGCCATCTTTCTCACCGCGCTGTTCCTGACCACGTCATTCTCTTTCACCGGCACGCACGCGCTGTTGCGCGGTCCCTTGAAGAAGCTGGACCCGATCGGCAGGCTCAAGAGCCGCTGGGCCGCACTGGCGCGAAGCGCGCGAGCAAGCGCAAGCTGCGCCAAAAGGTGGAGATCAATAAGACGGCCGGGCGCCAACCCGTGCCGACACAAGCGTTTCGCCGCGCAGATTGCCGGCAAGCCTCCCGCGCGATGACGAGGACGACGTCGAAGAACCTGAGGACGAGAGAGCGACGGATCCAAGGCGGCCGGCCAGCTGCTGGTTTTGCCGCAAGATCGGCGCGACCGGACGCTGAAGCCGCGGCAGAAACGAAGCGCGCGGCGAACCCAAGATCGCGCGCGGCAAGACCAGCTTCCGGCTGCCTTCGACCGGGTCTTCTGCGCATGGCCGAACGCAGCGAAAAGGTTCAGGAAGACGAACTGAAGGAGTGCGCGCACGCCATCGAGCAGAAGTGCCGCGAGTTCGACGTCGGCGGCCACGTGACGCAGATCAATCCCGGGCCGGTGGTCACCACCTACGAGTTCAAGCCCGAAGCGGGCATCAAGTACAGCCGCATCACCGGCCTGGCGGACGATCTTTGCCTGGCGCTGAAGGCCGAGTCCATCCTGATCGAGCGCATCCCGGGCAAATCCACGGTCGGCATCGAGGTGCCGAATCAGCACCGGCAGACCATCGCGCTGCGCGAGGTCATCGAATCGCCCGAATACGTCAACACGCACCTCGAAGCTGACGCTGGCGCTGGGGAAAGACCTCATCGGCCGCATCCGCGTCTCCGACCTGGCGCAAATGCCGCACTTGCTGATCGCCGGCTCGACGGGTACCGGCAAGAGCGTCTTTCTCAACTCGCTGATCGTCTCGATGCTCTACAAGGCGACGCCGGACGAGCTGAAGCTGGTGATGATCGATCCCAAGCGGCTGGAACTGGGCCTTTACGAGGACATTCCGCACCTGCTGGCGCCCGTGGTGACCGACCCGAAGGTCGCGTCCAACGTGCTGCGCAACGCCACGCGCGAGATGGAACGGCGGCTCAAGCTCCTGGCGCAGCGCGGCGTGCGCAACATCGAGCAGTACAACCGCACGTTCGCCAAGGGACAGTCGCTTTCGCTCTTCGAAAATGTCGACGAAGAGGAGCACAAGCCGCTTCCCTTGATCGTCATCGTGATCGACGAGTTGGCCGACCTGATGATGGTGGATACCAACAACGTCGAGGAGTCCATCACGCGCCTGGCGCAAATGGCTCGCGCCGTGGGCATTCACTTGATCCTGGCGACGCAGCGGCCGTCGGTGGACGTGATCACCGGCTTGATCAAGGCCAATTTCCCGGCGCGCATTTCCTTCCGCGTGGCCAGCAAAGTGGATTCGCGCACGATTCTTGACGCCAATGGCGCGGAGTCGCTGCTGGGCCGGGGCGACATGCTGTACTTGCCCGCGGGCTCTTCGCGGCTGCACCGCATTCACGGCCCGATGGTGAGCGAAGACGAGATCGTCGCGTTGTGCGATTTCTGGCGCTCGCAGGCCAAGGCCGTCTACAACGAGCGACTGCTCGAAGCGCCCAAGGACGAGACGCGGCAGCGAAGGCGGCGGCCAGGGCGGCGAGGAAGAAGTCGACGACGATCTTTACCAGGATGCCGTGCGCGTGGTCTGCGAGATGGGCCGCGCCTCCACGTCCACGCTGCAGCGGCGGCTGCGCATCGGCTACGGCCGCGCTGCGCGCTTGATCGACATCATGGAGAAGGACGGCATCGTCGGCCCCGCGGACGGCACCAAGCCGCGCGAAGTGCTGAAGACGAAAGACTGGATGCGCGAATTCGATCGAGTCGGTGAAGTAGATCGTTTCGCTTTCTGTCGCGCGTGACTTCGCGCATAATGCGCGAGTACGCGCTCGACAACCCAGCGCTTCCCCGCTACAATTTTCGTCTCTTCCGTGCCGGGGTAGCTCACCGGTAGAGCGCGGCCCTGAAAAGGCCGGCGTAGGCAGTTCAACTCTGCCCCCCGGCACCACTCTATATCCGCTTATTTCAGGGGCTTACTGATAGCCTTTGGTCGTGCCCTGTACGTGCCCAACTTCCCGTGATTTCCGGCACGCCGGCCTCAACCGGCTCATGGCGGGACGGAGCCCACGCTGCGTCGTGTTTGTCCTGCAATCCTGTCCGATGTATGGCCGAATAGAATGAACCCCGCTCCGTCCGCACCTCAGCGAGAAGCAGGTCTACCCAGAAAGAATTCTCCAAAATGGGCGCGAAGTTTGCGTATCGGCTCGGATATTTAGTTTGGTGCGAGGCGGTCGAGTACAGAGATGCCTCTCCGGCATCGAATGAAACATGGCGACTCGCAAAAAAAGTGATTCTCCAGATCCAGCGCAAGCAAAGATTCCTTCAACGCCCACCTTACCCGGTCTGGCCAAAATCGCTGAAAAATGTAAGGCCTGCGACCTGTGGAAGCGAAGCACCCAGACCGTCTTCGGTGAAGGTGCGCCCAATTCCAAAGTCATGTTCGTCGGAGAGGTTCCTGGAGATCAAGAAGACCGAGCCGGGAAACCATTCGTGGGCCCCGCCGGGCAACTCCTGAACAAAGCGCTCGCCGAAGCCGGAATCGACCGTAGCAAAGTTTATGTCACGAACGTGGTGAAACACTTCAATTGGGAACCGAGAGGCAAGCAGCGCATTCACAAAAAGCCCAAAGCTTCCGAAATTGCCGCATGCCGCCCTTGGCTCGACGCTGAAATCGAGCGACTTCGCCCCGAAGTGGTCGTTTGTCTCGGTGCAACCGCGTCGCAAGCCCTATTGGGGAGCGACTTCCGGGTGACCCAGCATCGTGGCGAATTTCTCGATTCGCCCCTAGCGCGCTGGGTGCTCGCAACCGTTCACCCTTCCTCGATCCTGCGCGCGCCGGACGAGGAAACCAGGCACGAAGAGACGCGCCGTTTCATCGCCGACTTGAAAAAGATCGCAGCAGTGATCACCTAATGCGTGGCCTTCGCTCCGCAATTCCCAAGTCTTGGTCCTGCGCACGGCTCTAGCCCGGCTGAGAGCGGGATCGTGGTATCGTAACGTCTTGCGGGGTATCGTCAGGATGCGTCGCCTTCCCTTGATCCTGCTTTGTCTTCTATCCTTGGGCCTGAGCTCGGG
This sequence comes from uncultured Acidobacteriota bacterium, assembly GCA_963818345.1. Lineage (GTDB taxonomy): Bacteria > Acidobacteriota > Terriglobia > Acidiferrales > UBA7541 > Palsa-189. The sequence goes on from CAWFRX010000014.1 coordinate 193,090, forward strand.
TTTGCTCGCGTATCAGCGTCGCGATTCCGGGAGGTTCCAGCAAGAGGAAGACGGCGAAGACAACTTTCCCCAAAACACCCAGGCCAAAGCCGAATGGATCTTCGCGCGCTTTCATTACGACATGGGAAGCGAGTTTGGCGGCTTCGGATTCCGCGGCTTTCAGCGCTGGGCCGCCGATTACCCGAAATCGGACCACCAATTTGTTCAGGGCGTTCGCCGGCTCACGCGCCTCGATACCCGTGAGGCCGAGCAAGTGGTGGACGCCCACAACGACGACATTTTCAACTGGCCATGGATCTTTGTGGAGGATGCCGGCGCTTGGCGCATGACCGAGCCGCAAGCCGCCCGCATGCGCGAATATCTGCTGCGGGGCGGCTTCATCATGTTCGACGATACCCACGGCGACTATGAATACGAGACCATGGTCGAGGGCATCAACATGATCCTTCCCGGCCGCCGCATCGAAGACCTGAAAGATAGCGACGAAATATTTCACGTCCTCTACGATCTGGACAAACGATTTCAGATTCCCGGTACACGATACATCTGGGGCGGCCGAGGCTATACCCCCGACAGCGCTGTGCCAAAGTGGCGCGCCATCCGCGACGACCGCGGCCGCATCATGGTGGCCATCTGCCACAACTCTGACGTCGGGGACGCCTGGGAATGGGCCGATAGCCCGCGCTACCCTGAGGACGCCATGGAACTTGCCTATCGCATCGGAATCAACTACATCGTCTATGGCATGACCCACTAGTTTCTCGTCCTGCAATCGTCCCGAGAAGATCGAAAAAGCAGGCCGAAGCGCCCTCGCCCAAGCGATTGCCGGTACGGTCGCGTCGTATGGAGAGGGGGTGACGGAAGCGCCGCATCGCTCGCAGCCGTCTTGCAACGAAGCTACGTTAAATGTAAGCTATTTTCATAATTAGTCTGGGAAGAGGCTTCATGAGGCACATTTTCTCCCTGGCCCTGTGCTTCGTTTGTCTGCACGCTGCCACCGCGCGCGCTGGCGCTACACATGCCGCCGCCGCACCTGTCGACGCTTCCGGTCTGACCCCTTCGGAGCGCCAGCGGGAAGTCACCCTTCGCAACAAGCTCTGTAACAATAAGCAACTCAGCTGCGACTACGTCGAGACGATCTTTGCCGACCCGCGTCTCACGCTTTACCCGCCGCCCGAGCCCGCGCCTCCGCCGTCGCCCGCCGCGAAAAAAACGCACGAGCGCAATCCCTATCTCACCGAGCGCTTCGGGTTACTGACACCAGAATCGCTTGAACGCTGCCGCGGATTCATTGCCGCTCACTCGATGGCTTTCAATGCTGCTTCCGTACTCTACGGCGTGCCCCGCGAGGTTATTTGCGGCCATCTGCGACTGGAAACCGACTTCGGCCTCCCAACGCGGCTCACGCCGCATCCGCTCGGCACCATTCCGGCCGTCAGCCGTCTCGTTTCGCTCTACGTGCGTCAGCCGGCCCATCAGCGCCGGGGTTCTAGCTTCGCTCACCGCCAGGACTTTGCTGCCAACCAATTAGGATTGCTATTCTCCGCGGCCAGCGCGAATGGCTGGGACCTTTTCTCCGTCCCCGGTTCGCCCACCGGCGCGATTGGACTCGCGCAATTCGAACCCTCCGCTTTTAGCGTGGCCGTCGACGGCGACGGCGACAACAAAATCGATCTCTTCGATCCCGAAGACGCCATCCTGAGCATCGCCCATTATTTGGTCACCCGCGGATGGGACGCCAATCCGGAACATGAGAAGCGCGCTGTCTACGCTTACTACGGCGGTCATTACGATAGCGATCCCAACAAGTTCTACATGAAGGCCGTACTCAAGTATGCCGACGAAGTCCGCTCCTATCTCCAGGAGCACCCTGTGGAAAGCGCAATCAACGTCCCCGTCGCTCCGCCCAGTGCGCAAGCGGATATCACCATTTTGCCCCTTGTGCCATTGCAGCCCGACGCCTCCGCTCTTCCGCTCGGTAGCAACTCGCCGAACGACGGTTTCGCGTCCCCCGCGAACGGGGGATCTGCGGAGCAAGGCCAAACCGACAGATAGCATTCAGCCATATGGAACCGCTCTCCTGACACGGCGGTCCCGGCTGCGGTCATTCTGTATGTCAATCGGCGGTGATGCGCGCGGCCCCGCGCCGTCCGTTCGGTCCCTCCGTCCATTGGTAAATCGAATACGCGCTCCCGGCGATTGAAATCACGATCAGCACGATGATGGTGTGTTCGAGCAACGGTGACTCGGCCTGTTTGATGATCCACCGGCCATAGTGAATCGCCAGCGCACCCTCGATGGCAAAGCGCACAAATCTCCCGATCCCGACATAGCGGAAAAGTTTCTTTCGCGGATATCGAAACGCCGCCGCAGCCCCTACAATCGCGGTAAACGGGAACGGTGGCGGCATAAGGGAGGCCACCACAAGCGCCCAATTGGCCCGCTTTTCCACCTGCTTGCGAACATAGGCGAGCGTTCTATCCGACACCAACTTTCTCAGTCCGCGCTCGCTTTTTCGACTGATCCAGTCCGTCACGAAGCACCCGAGCAGCGATCCCAGCGTGGCCATCAATACGTAGTACAGTACGCGATCGTGATGACGTGCGCTCAGTGCCAGCATCAGCAAGTCGTTGCCCAGCGGTACCACAAGAGGTGACGAATCAAATGCGCCCAGCGTCAGTAACCCCAATCCACCCGCGCGGAACAACGACCTGGCGACAACGTGGATGATCGGTTTCACCTGTTGGTCCTCATCAAATTAGACGACGCGGCCAGTCCCCAGGTCAAGGAATCCTCGGGCCGTACATTCATTGCCTTAGGGCATGCGAGTACGGATTTCGGCGCTTTTCCTCTCTTCTCGAATGCCGCCGATGCTGGCCGAACTCCGCTCGCGGGAACCTTAGTACTTGAGCCAGTTTGAAACGCTTGGCCGAGGCGTTTTGACCACTTCAAGATGTTGAACGCTTGGTGCTAAACCTCCCGGAATGCCTCTTGACAAATTAAAACACATGTTTGAAACTTGTGTTTTACATGCGCCGTCATCCAACCACAACGCGGAGACGTGGCCAGACCCGATATTCCGAGGCCACTCGCGACAAACTGCTCGAAGCTGCCGGCCGGGCCTTCGCCGAGCGAGGCTATGCTTCCGCGACGATTCGCGAGATTTGTAAGGACGCCGGCGCAAATGTTGCCGCCGTGAACTACTACTTCAAAGATAAGCTGGCCCTTTACACCGAAGTGCTCCGTCAAATGAAGCGCACCGTTCCCCTCGAGCGCGTGCGCGAAGCCCTAGATCAGAACGCTTCGCCGGAAGACATCCTGCGCGACGTCGTCAAAGCGAGGCTTCGCGGTCTGCACGGACAAAAGCTGCCGGATTGGCACTTTCGCATCATCTCCCGCGAGCTTGCTCAGCCCACTCCGGCGATGGGCCGGGTCATCAATGAATGCATGCGGCCGATCTATCAACGACTGCTCGAGCTGATCGGAAAAATCATCGGACTCTCGCCCGATCACGAAACCACGCGGCTCTGTACGCACAGCCTCATGGGCCAGATCTTTCTGTATGTCCTGGCAGGTCCTGTCCTCATTCGGCTTTGGCCCGAGTTGCAGATGACGCCTCAACAATTGGACCGGATCGCCGACCACATCGCGAACTTTTCGCTGGCGTACTTGCGCGAGGTGGGCGCGTCCAACAAACAAACGCCGCGGCTAGAAGCCGCGAGGAGACTCAGATGACCGAGCAGCAAATCGTCGAAACCACGCCAGAACGGAGCGCCGCAAAGCCGCAAGGCGACGTCTCCGCGCCGCCCGGGCCACCCGTGCCGACGCGCTCCCGGAAACTCCTGCCCACGATCATCGTTTTCGGCGTGCTTCTGGTGGCCGCCATTGTTGTGTGGGAGGAATTTTTTGCTACTCCCGCCGTGCCTCCCAGTATTGTCACCGTGAGCGGCCGCATCGAGGGCGACGATTCCGCGGTAGCTCCAAAGACCCAGGGGCGAGTTCTGGAAGTGCGCGTGCGCGAGGGCGACAGCGTCAAAGCCGGCGACGTAATCGCGGTTCTCGATGATGCACAAGTTCGAGATCGTGAGACGGCCGCGCGCGCCGCGCTCACCGCTGCTGAGTCCGGCGTAAAGTCGGCGCAAGATCAGATCGCCGTACTCCAGCAACAGCTGCAACAGAACCAGTTGCTCGTGTCACAAGCCAAGCTTGATGCCGACGGGCGTGTGCGCCAGGCGGAGTCCGACGTGGCAGCCGCTCAGTCCGACCTCGCTCAGCAACAGGCCGCCTACGATTTGGCCCTGTTCGATAAGGACGCGTACACGAAACTCGCGGCGTCCGGCGCGGTTTCCGAGCGTCAAGGCAAGCAAGCGGTAGCCACCGCCGATCAGGACGCCGCAGCCGTGGCCGCGGCCCAGCGCCGCCTGGACGCGGCGCAAGGCGCGCTCACCACCGCCCAGGCAAATCTGGCCAATCAAAGCATTCACGAAACGCAGGTGACCGGAGTCGAGAAACAGATGGCGCAGCAGCAAGCACAGATTGCCACCGCCAATGCAACCGCGCAGCAAGCTCGCGCACAACTCGCGGAGGCTCAGGCGGACCGCCAGGACTTGACCGTAACGGCTCCGTTTGACGGCACGGTTCTGACGCGCGCCGCCGAGCCCGGTGAAGTGGTGCAGGCCGGGACGGCCATCGTCACGCTCCTGGACCTCACCAAGGTTTATCTCCGGGGCTTCGTTCCAGAAGGTGAGATTGGCAAAGTCGCCGTCGGCCAGGCGGCGCACATCTATCTGGACTCGAACCCAAAACAAGCCGATCAACGCGTATGTCTCGCGCATCGATCCCGAGGCCACGTTCACTCCCGAGAACACCTACTTTCGTGATGACCGCGTCAAACAGGTCGTCGGACTCAAGCTTCAGCTCAAGGACGGCTTCGGCTTTGCGAAACCAGGCATGCCGGCTGACGGAGAAATCCTGGTGCAAGGTAACAGCTGGCCGAAAGGCAGATAGATGGGCGCCGCCACAACAAGCTTCCCTGCGGCGCCGCGCGAGCAAGGCGAAAACGTAGCTGCGCATCCGGCGATTTACGTTCGCGAACTATGGAAGCGCTACGGTTCGGTGCAAGCGGTTCGTGGCATCGGCCTGGACGTCCGCCAGGGCGAGATCTTCGGCTTGATCGGACCTGACGGCGCGGGCAAAACCTCGACCTTTCAGATTCTTGCGGGCGTGATGGAGGCCAGCAGCGGCACCGCCAACGTGTTTGGCCGTCCGGCGCGCGAAACGCGATCGCAAACGGGCTACCTCACGCAGGCCTTTAGCCTGTATCCCGACCTCAGCGTATCGGAAAATATTCGTTACATCGGAGATCTGCGCCGCGTTCCGCCCGAAGCGATCGCTGCCCGAGGGCACCGCTACTTGCAAATGTTTGACATGGACCGCTTCGCCGACCGGCTCGCCGGCCGCCTCAGCGGCGGAATGAAACAAAAACTTTCGCTTGTTTGCGCGCTCGTGCCAGAACCGCGTGTGCTTCTGCTCGACGAGCCGACCACCGGCGTAGATCCCGTCTCGCGCCGCGAATTTTGGGACGTTCTGGCGCATCTCGCGGCGGACGGTCTGACGATCCTGGTGGCCACGCCCTACCTCGACGAAGCGGAGAGGTGCAATCGGGTAGCCTTCATGCATCTCGGCGAACTACAGCAGATCGGCACACCCGCTGAACTGCGTTCGAAGATGCACGCGAAACGCCTGGAACTGCGCACTCCGAACCTGGGAGAAGCCGAACACGTTCTCGCCGCCGTCAGCGGACCGGACAAGGCGATCTTCGACGTGCAGAGATTCGGCGACCGTCTCGACGTCCTCACACACGACCCGGACGATGCCAAGCGCTTGATCGACGAACGCATGGGCGCCAGCCACCTTACCATCGATGACATTCACGTAGACGATCCGACTCTCGAAAATACCTTCGTTGCGACTCTTCGCTCCTTGGGGCAGGAGATGCACGACACGCCATTTCCGGGGCATCGCAAGCACCCCAAGGGCGAACTCGCCATCGGCGCTGAAAAACCTGACCAAGCACTTCGGATCGTTCACCGCCGTGAAAAACATCAGCATGCAAGTTCGCTACGGCGAAATTTACGGTCTTCTCGGCGCGAACGGCGCGGGCAAAACGACCACGATCAAAATGCTCTGTGGCCTGCTGGACCCTACCTCGGGAACGATCCAGTTGGCTGGTGCGTCCGGCAGCAATAACCTGCGATCGGAAGAAGTTCGCCGGCGCATCGGGTACATGTCCCAGAAATTCTCGCTCTACGATGACCTCACGATTCAGGAAAATCTCGAGTTCTTCGCCGGCGTGTACGGCGTGCCGGAAAACGAGCGCGAGGAAAAAAGAAACTGGGTGCTCTCATTTTCCGGGCTTGAAGGCAAACAGGATTTACTCACGGGCAGTTTGCCCGGAGGCTGGAAGCAGCGCGTGGCGTTCGGCGCCGCCATCACGCACGAGCCGAGCGTGCTGTTTCTCGACGAACCGACCTCCGGCGTCGATCCCCTGGCCCGTCGTGCGTTCTGGAGCATGATCAACCGCCTGGCCGACGCCGGCACAGCCGTCCTCGTAACCACTCATTATTTGGAGGAAGCCGAGCAGTGCAATCGCCTCGGCCTCATGGTCGCCGGCGAATTTGTCGCCGAAGGCACTCCGAGCGGAATCAAGAGCCGGCAGACCGGCCATCTGCTGGAGGTTCGCGTCGATCAACCGCAGCGCGCGGCGGACGTCTTAAAGACGGACGCGGAGCGCTGGCGCGTCGCTCTGTTTGGCGACCGCCTTCACGTCATCACCGATGACAATCTGCAAGAAGGAAAGCGAATCACCACCGAGAAGCTGCGCGCGAATGGGATCCAGGTACTCGACATTCACGAGGGCCGCTTCACCCTCGAAGACGTCTTCATCAGCGTGGTCGAGAAGGCGCGCCAGCAGGGCAAGTTTGCCTCTGAGGATGATTGAAAGAGCCGAGCGATGAGACGCATTTTTGCCCAAACTCGCAAGGAACTGACCCAGATCGTACGGGATTACCGAACCCTTGCCTTGGCGCTTGCTGCTCCCGTTGGTCTTGCTCATGTTGCTAGGAGCGGCGATCTCCTTGACGGTTGATAACCTCCCCATCGTTGTACAGGACCTCGATCAAACCTCCGCTTCTCAAGATTTCATCGACGCCTTTCGCGCCTCGGTCACATTTCATGTTGTCTACTGGCCCGTGGACCGCCAACCCGCGGACGCCCTCACGTCCAACAAGGCGCGAGCTGTTCTGATTATCCCTAATGACTTCGGACGGGACATCGCTCGCGGCATCAATGCACCGGTGCAACTGCTCGTGGACGGTTCAGACTCGAATACGGCGCAACTGGTCGCGGGCGATGCGAGTCAGATTACCCAGGCCTTTAACGGTAGAGCCGCAAACGTACGCGGGCAACCCGTTGTGGCCGCGATGCGTTTTTGGTACAACCCGGGCCGATCGTCGAAAAAGTTCTACGGCCCTGGAATTTTCGTCCTGGGACTTTCGATGTTTCCGCCTCTGCTGGCCGCTCTGGCGATGGCCAAGGAGGGCGAGCAGAAAACTATCCTCCAGGTCTACGTTTCCAGCATTTCGGCGCATGAGTTTCTTTTGGGCAAGATCTTCGCTTTCATGGTCGTGGCATTCGCCGAATGCCTGCTCATGTTGGCGCTGCTGTTCACCTATTTTGGCTTGAGCTTGGCGGGAGATCCGACACCTTTCCTGGTCGCGACGGTCGCGTACGCTTTCTGTGTGGCGGCCTTCGGAATCATGATCGGCGCCGCGATTCCCAGTCAGGCCGCGGCCCTGCAAGCAGTGGCTCTGGGCGGTTTTCTGCTGGTCTTCTTGCTTTCCGGCCTCATTTACCCGATCGAGAACATCCCCGTCGGGCTGCGCTGGCTCTCCAATTTGATCTGGGGCCGCTATTACATTGAAATCGTGCGCGACGCCTTATTACAAGGCGGCGGCTGGCCTGCCAACTGGTACAAAGTCCTCGAGATTATGGTCACCGGGGCCATTTTTTACGTGCTCGCCTGGCGCACGATGCGGCGAATGCAGGTGAGGGCATAAGCATGAAAAAATTCTTTCAAAGCGTTTTTAACTATCGCGTGCGGGCGCTCGTGCAGAAGGAGTTCCGGCAGATTCGACGCGACCGCCGTCTGGCCATCTCGCTGATTCTCCCTCCGACGCTGCAACTGATTCTCTTCGGCTTTGCGCTGAGCGCGAACGTCTCGAACATACGGCTCGGCGTCGTCGACGACAGCCGGACTCCGGAGAGCCGCGAGTTGGTCGCCACTCTGACCGAAAGCAAAAGCTTCACCTCTGCCGGCAACTATTTTTCTGTCGACCAAATCGGCGACGCGCTGAGCCGTAATAAACTCGATGCCGCCGTCGTCATCCCTTACGACTACGCTCGCGACCTCCAACGCGGTCGTCCTGTCACCGTGCAATTTCTGCTGAACGCGATGAACGCCAACACCGCGGCCATCGCGCAAGGATACGCCGAAGGTGTCCTGGCGTCCTACAACGGCGGGCTTGTCGGCGAGGGAATCCACGCCAACTTCCAGCAACTCTCGGCCCCCACGGTAAGCCATCGCGGCCTGGTGGCGCTTATGCCCATCTATTTGTTCAACCCCGGACTGGTTACGACGTGGTTTATCGTCACGGGCGTGTTCGGCTTGCTGCTGATCTTGAACGGCTCGATCGTGGCATCGGCTGCGATGGTCAAGGAACGGGAACGCGGCACCATCGAACAGCTGCTGATGTCGCCGGCCAGCACCTCGGAAATCATCATCGCCAAGATTGCGCCGTTATTTATTCTCCTATGCATGATGGTGCTGTTTGCCATTGGCGTGATCCGCGTCGTCTTCAAAGTCCCCTTTCATGGAGGCTTGCTGCTCATTCTCGGCGGGGCCGCTCTGTGCATCCTCTGCGGCATCAGCATCGGTACGGTCATTGCCACGTTCAGCAAGTCGGCCGAACAGGCTCAACTGACGAGTTTTTTCGTCAACCCTCCCCTTTCCACCCTGTCGGGCGCCTTTTATCCCATCGAGGGCATGCCGCACTTGCTCCAACGCCTCACAGTACTCAACCCTGTCTATCACTTCGTGGTTATTTCGCGCGCGGCGCTGCTGAAGGGCAGTGGAATGTCGGCGCTGTGGCCCAATTTTCTAGCGCTGTTCGGATTCACGCTCGTTCTCGTCGTTTTGAGCGTGTGGCGTTTCCGAAAGCAGCTCAGCTAGGCAAGAGACAACATTTCATGGTGAGACAAATGATCAGGTGGAAGAAAGCTGTGGCTCCAATGGGTAGGTCTGGATTTCTGATTGCAGCGGCTACGTTGCTTTTCGGAGGCACCGCGCTCGCACAGGTTGGGGCACCTCCTCCTTCGAACAGCAGCCAGGCCGCCCAACTCCCGCTTTCGGGCAGAACGGGACAGGCCGGCGGGGTCAGCGCCACACAAACTCCTGTGCCCGGCACCACCACCAGCGTCGATACGCTAAACCCTTCGATCCAGGTTCAGGGCCCCTATTCCGGAAGTGCGAATAGCACAGCGGCGATGCCATTCTCGGGCAAGCTGAGTCTGCGCGAAGCCATTCAGCGAGGCCTGTCGTACAACCTGGGTGAAATCAGTCTGACGCAGGCGGCACGCCAATCGAGAGCTATGAGCCACGCGGCTCGTAGCACGCTTCTCCCCAACGTCAGTGGGACGATATTCGCCACCGACGAGACCGAAAATCTAGCGGCGCTTGGACTAAACTTCAACGTTCCGGGATTCAGGTTGCCGACCCTCGTGGGGCCGTTCGACTACGTGGATATACGCGCAACTCTCTCGCAGACGGTCCTGGACCTCACCGCGCTCAACAATTATCGTTCCGCGAACGCCATCTCGCGCGCGGACCAGTTGTCGGCGCTCGATGCCAGGGATCTGGTGGTTCTGGCCGTGAGCGGCACCTATCTTCAGGTACTCGCGGCAAAAGCGAGGGTAGACGCGGCACAGGCCCAACTGCAACACAGCCAACGCTGTTTACCAGCAGACCCTACAGCAGCGCAATGTCGGTCTCGTCGCCCAAATCGACGCCAATCGAAGCCAGGTCGAAGCCCTGACCGAACAGCAGCGGCTTCTCTCTCTGAAAACGATCTTGCAAAGCAGAAGATCAACCTCGCACGCCTCACAGGATTGCCCCCCAGCGATCAGTACGAACTGACCGATGACGTCCCGTTCGAGGCGGCTCCTCCCATCGCCGTGCAAGAAGCTCTGCAACAGGCGCTGGCGCAGCGTTCGGATTTGAAGGCCGCCGAAGGGCAAGTTCGCGCAGCGCAACTCACGCGAACCGCGGCTCGCGACGAGCGCCTGCCCTCGATCTCGGTGAGCGGCAACTATGGCGCCATCGGGCCGACTCCGGCGGAGGCAAGAGGGACCTTTGCTGTGGCTGGGACCGTGCGCGTGCCCATCTGGCTGGGCGGCAAAACGGAGGCAGACATCGCTGAGGCAGACGCGGTCGTGGCCCAGCGGCAGGCAGAGCTCGAAGATCTTAAGGGTTCGATCGAGGGCGAGGTGCGCAACGCGTATCTCGACCTGCAAACGGCCACGAGCCAGGTAGACCTGGCCAAAACAAATCTAGCCGTCAGCCAGGAAACGCTGGTTCTCGCACGCCAGCGCTTCGACGCCGGTGTGACCGACGCCGTAGAGGTGGTTCAGACCCAACAGACCGTCGCCACCGCTCAACTCGATTACATCAACAGCGTGTTTGCGCACAACGTCGCGAAGCTCAGTTTGGCGCGAGCGATGGGCGACACAGCGGATAACCTAGCGAAATTTCTGAAGCTTCCGTAGGGAACCATCGCGGTTTTGCATATTGCGTCGAGCCGAGCGCTCGATGTTAAACATTAGTTTCGGCCAAACTTCCCCTTTACTCTCGGCTGGCCTCGCGAGGAAAACGGAGAGAATCATGGATGTGATCATCACAGGTGCGGGTATCGGCGGCCTCACTCTGGGGCTGCGGCTTCATCAGCTGGGGATACCCTGCCGGATCTACGAAGCCGCTCCGGAACTCAAAGCCCTTGGCGTGGGCATCAATCTGCTGCCCCACGCGACCAAGGAACTGGCCGAGCTACGGCTGCTCCCTGCGCTCGAACGCGTCGGCGTCACCACCACCGAAATCGCCTACTACAATCGCTATCGGCCAGTTCATCTACAGCGATCCTTCCGGCCGTTACGCCGGATACCAGTGGCCGCAATTTTCGATTCACCGCGGCGATTTGCACATGGTGCTGCTGGACGCGTTCATCGAACACGCCGGCGCCGATCGCGTGGTCACGGGCCATCGATGCATTCGCGTCGACCAGGATGCGAATCGCGCCACGGCTTACTTCGAGCATCCCCTGACCAAGGAGTCCCTGCCGCCGCAGAGCGGCGACGTGGTCATCGCTGCGAAGGCATCCACTCGATGATTCGCAAGCAGTTCTATCCGAACGAAGGGCCGCCGCGCTATTCCGGCATCAATATGTGGCGCGGCGTGACGCGCTGGAAGCCCTACCTCACCGGCGCCAGCATGGTGCGCATCGGCTGGCTCAATATCGCCAAGGTGCTGATCTATCCGATCCGCGACAATATCGACGCCGAGGGCCGCCAGCTCATCAACTGGGTCCTCGACATCGAGACGCCCAACTACAAGCCCGAGCGCGATTGGAATCGTCCCGGGCGGCTCGAAGATTTCATCGACCGCGTCGCCGACTGGCACTTCGATTGGCTGGACGTGCCCGAAATGATGCGCCACGCCGACGCCATTCTGGAATTTCCGATGATCGACCAGGACCCGCTGCCGCGCTGGAGCTTCGGCCGGGTCACGCTGCTCGGCGACGCCGCGCATCCGATGCTGCCCCGCGGCGCGAATGGCGCGGCGCAAGCGATTCTCGATTGCCGCGCACTATCCGAATGCCTCGCGCGGCGCTTCCGATCCGGTCGCGGCCCTGAAGGCCTACGAGGATCGCCGCCTGCAGCCGACGGCCAACGTCGTGCTCACCAACCGCACCAACCCGCCCGACGCGATTCTGCGCGAGGTTTATCTGCGCACCGGAGACAAGCCGTTTCGCCACATCGACGACGTCATCAGCCACGATGAACTCGCCGCGCTTTCCGAGCGCTACCAGCGCGTCGCCGGCTTCCACAAGGAATCGCTGCAAACCGCCGGAAAGACCTGAGATGTTAGCCTGTCGGCTCTGTGCAATGTGGCAGAGGGCAAATGTCCGCGTCAGACGATCGCGTGCGGCGATTAGACGCCCATCAGCGAATTCCCAGCAGCGGCCAGTACAGCGGCGCCAGAAGCGAGCAGCACCAGGGACTCCACCAGCGTCACCCACAAGCCCACGCGAAACACGTCCCGCGAATCGAAATAGCCGTACGCATACCCGGCCACCAGCACTCCCGACTGGTAGACGAAAATCTTTCCCGCCCGAGGCAAACGCCCAAACCATCCCGAGCGGCAAGGGATGAATTCCGCTCGTCTTGCGCGAAATTCATCAGCGGCGGAACGGACGTCGCCAGCATCGAGAGCTCGTTCCCGAGAAAGATGTGGTAGACGAACGCCGTCCAGTAGGTCACCAGCACCAGCCAGCCGTGTGCGGAGCAAACGGCCGCATCCAGGAAAACATAACAGTGGTCAGCAAGTCGAGCGCTCGCGTCTGCACCAGCACGTTGCCCATGGAAATGGCGGCGGCAACAAACAGGATCGGCAGAAAGTTATAGCGCTTCAAATCCTCCTGATCGAGCAGGCCCAACCCCGGCATCAGCGTCATCAGGCCCGCGCCGATGCCAATCACCGCCGGGGAAATGTGATGCAGCAGGTCGGTCATCCACAGACTGATGGCGATCAGCATCAAAAACATCGCCCGCTTTTCCGCGGGCTCCACGGGCCCATCTTGGCCAGCGCGTCGTCGAGAAATATGCCCGACCGCCTCGTGCGCCGTGCTTCTCCGGCGGAAAAGCCACAGCACCAGCCGCCAAATGAAAAAGATCGTGATCAAAACACAGGGCAAAAATGCGAAAAACCACAGGCTCCAGTAAATGTGCAGGCCCGTCGCGCGTTCGATCAGGCCGCGTCCCAAGGATCGTAGACGCGCCGGCGATGACCATCTTGTCGAAGCAGCCGGCCGTATAGGTCAGCGTGACGAAGATGCCCTTCCCGATGTTGCTGCCGCGAGCGGCGCCCAGCGCCTCCATCAAGCCGAGCGCCACGGTGGCCATGATCACCACGCAGGCCAGCCCGAAGGCACCAGCAGCGTGAGCAGAAAGGACGTCAGGATCAGTCCAAGCAAAATGCGGGAGTAGCTGGTCCCGGCTCTGCGCATCACCATGTAGGCGAGCCGCCGCGCCAAACCCGATTTCGTCGCCATCATGCCGATCAGGCCCGGCGCCGAACAAGAAACCAAGGCGTCTGGTCGACCATGCCCGCTGAAAGCCAACTCAAATTTGGCGACGCCAAGAATCCAGAACAGGTAACAACCCACCAGGCCGGCCACCGCGTGCGGCATCACTTCGCTGATCCACGCGATAATCATGAACAACGCCACAGCCATAGCGTGCCTGGGCGTCGCGTCGATCCCCAGCGGGGCAAACCACAGGGCGAGCGGAACCGCAAAGGCGAGAACGCCGCCGATCGCCGTGTCGAGCCGAACGGACAGGGTGCTTCGCGACGACGGCGCCGCTGGCGAGTTCTGCGGTGCTGGCCATCAGGCGTCCGCCCTCGACGCTCATTCGGCGAGTATCGCTGACGCAATCGGCATTTTCGCGCGTGTCCGGTTATATGCCAAGGGTCGCGAACTTAGCAAGCACAGGTTCGCGACGCCACGTAGGGCGCTCCAGCGAAGGCGCACGAACAGCAGAAATTGTCATTCGGATTGCGAATCGAACTGAAATGGAAATCGCCCTGACGGCGCCGACCGTCAGGATCGCCGAAGGCTCGATGCCCCGGCTCCCGCAGCGACTGGCTCGGCGTCGTGTCGGTCAGCACGTCGAGCAGCGCCTTGGCGTTTTCGCTCACGGCCGAGGTCGCCGCGATCATCGAAGAATTCAGAATGGCCTGTAGCCGCGACCGGAACTCCTGAACTTCTTGCGCGCTCGAATTCGCCAGTTCATCCTGGCAAGCGCGCAAACGGGTTTCCCAAGTACGCGTTGGCCTCCTCGTAGAATGAGGCCAGCGAGGATTCCACATTTTGCCGCGACTCGCCGACGGCCCGTTCGATCTCGTTCTTGGCCGCGACGTGCAATTCGGCCAGCGCCGTGCCCGCGCGACGCCAGCCAGTCTGCGAGCGCGCCTCATCGGCTTTCGTTTGCAATTCGTTTCGCCGCTGCGCTCAAGGTGCTCTGCGTTTGCTCGTTCAAGCGCGCGATCTGCTGTTCTCCCAGAGCGCCGTGCGGTCGCTCAACTGCGGCCTGCGTCCGGCTGGCGATCTCGCCCGCCCGCGCCGCAAATTCATACTGCGCCCGCAGCGCCGCCTTTTGCAGCGAGCTTTCCGCCTCGGCCAGAGCTGGCTGCGACCTGCGCCACGCTGGCTTCCCAGCGCAGCCGGCTTCCTCGGCGCGCCCGAGCAAAGTCTCCACCCTGCTGTTCCAGCCGCTCCTCGGCCAGCGCCAGATCGTCCTGCACCTGCGACTAAAAATTGCTCGCGCGCGGAAGCTCACCATCTGCTCGCGGTACTGCTCCACTGCTTTTGCACCTTGCGCACGCTGGACTGGCTGAAATCGTCGATCGCCTTGGCCGCCTGATTCACCGCCGCGCTGAAGCGCGCGGACATCGCCGAGTCCACGGCCTTTTCGGCGGCTTGCTGCAGCTTGCCTTCGAGCTTCTGCAGCAACTGGTCGGAGGAGACCACCACGCGCACGGGCTTCTCCGCGCCAAGCGCGCCGTTCGCGCCAGCCGCGCCATGCGCACCATCGCAATACCCGCGCACGCACCGCTCGTCCCCAGCGCTGGCGCCCCGCCGTTCGCAGACAGAGCCGGCCCCGCGGATGCGGCCTCGGAAATCTCCCGCGGCTCGGAACTCTTTCAGCACGGATCGTCCGCCCGTTTCCAATCGACCGGAACAGTCATCCAGTCCTCTGGCGGCGACTGGATTCCCCACACATTCGCGGGATTCTCGAGCTCCACGCCCACTTGATAAAGTTCCTTGGGGCTTGCCGGCAGGCGCACGAAGCGAACCTGCGCGCGCACTGGTTGCGCATTCCGCCGTCGGCCGCGTTCGCGCATGTGCAACGTAACCCACGCGCCCGGCCGATTGTGATATCTCGAGCGATAGAGACAGCCGTGGCAGTTGAACGCCACCGCCGAAGTCATCTCGAGAAATGGATTCCCCACCGAATTCATGCCGGAAACGCTTAGAGGTACAGCCTGGAAGACGCGCGTACTGCGACGTCCGTCGGGACGCTTCGATCGAGCCGTTTGGAATGGAAAGAGCCAGATCAGCCATAGAACAACCCCCACAACGACTAGAGCCTAGCATTCCCCTGCAATTGACGGGATCCTGATGGCAAAGCCCTGCTGCGAGAGAGTTACTCCGTGGGATTCAGGCGCTCGTGCGTGGCTGATCCTGCTCCGGCGTAGTATTTGACCAGCGCCAGAAAGCGGTAGATGGCGTGTACGAATTTTCCGTACGGAGCGGTGATAAAAAGCGCGGCCACGAATGCCAGGTGCAGAGCGAGCAAACTTCCCAGCGCTGGCGTGGCGCGGAATGCCAGCGTGAACAAGCCCGTCAGAGCCGTAAGGCCGAGAATGCCCAGAAAATCGTAGTCGAGGCCGTACTGCGCCCTTCGCCATTGGCGCTCGGTCGCTGCGCAGCTTGCACCAGATCAGTCCCGCGCTTCCCGCGAGCAGACCTAGCCCGCCCACCGCGCCAAAGACGACCGGTGCGCTACTGAGAGCGTAAGGTGGCAAGCGACGCAGCCAATCCTGGTAGAGGTATGCCAGCGTCGTCGAAACAAAATCGCAGGCGAAGCCCCAGAAAACAAGCCCATGAAAAACCCGGCGAACCGCAGACGGCCGCTCTTCGGGATAGGAGCAGCCCGGTCCCCCTCCCTGCAAATATCGCAGCCCCAGCGCGGCTCCGATCGCGCGCGCGATCGGCGCGAGTCCGTGCCGTCCCGCGCGCGACGCCGATCTCCCGCCAGCAACGCACCGCGCCATAGCACCAAACCGCAGACCAATAAGCGCCCAGCGCGAGCGCGGCGATGACCATCGCGCCGTACGGAATCAGTTCATAGAACGCCCCGGGGCCGCGGTGCGAGCTCCACAAGCTTCCTGCGGGAGTCAGCAGCAGCGAAAGCAACGAGCACTGCGGCGATCGCGCCCACCCCCAGCAGCCACGCAACCCAGCGGCCTGCAAACGAGCGCGCCAGAAATCCCGGCCAACTCCAATGCTCATAACTCGCGACGCGCGCCTCCGACAAAATCTTCGGGATATTGATGGCGAATTCGTGCGGCGGGCTGTACATGCACGCGTAGTAGCAGGCGCGGCAGTCATGGCAGAGATTCGAGAGATAGAAAACGTCGCCCTTGCCGTATTCTCGCCTCAGCTCGATGGCCTGAAACACTGCGCAGTATCCTTCGCAGTAGCGGCAGGCATTGCAGAGCGTGAGTTGACGGTCGGCTTCCGCGAAAAGTTCAAGCCCGGGCACTGGTCGCCGCGCTCCTTCCGGCAAGTTCGCCGAAGACCGAGCCGATCGTCAGCCCGAAACCCGCGAGGTAGCCCTTGGTCAAAATATTTCCGGACATGATCTCTCCCGCCGCGTACACATTTTCCATCGGCCTGCCGCCTTGTTCGAGCACGCGTGCGGTCTCATCCACCGTCACCCCCATATAGGTGAACGTGATTCCCGGCCGCAGCGGAAAACCATAGAACGGCGGATGATCAATCGGCAGCGCCCAATTGCTCTTCCGAGGCTGAATCTCGCGCGTCGAATTTCCGTCGAGCACCTCGATGCGCAACGGCCCATTCCCGTGCGTCGCGCGATTGTACTCGGCCACCGTCTCGTCAAGGTCTCGGGATCGAGGCCAAGGGCTTGCGCTAGACCCTCGATGGTATCCGCCTGATAAGGCTTGAACGCCGGCGCCAAAAATCTGCCGTATCGTCTGTGCGTCCACAATGCAGTACGCCAATTGTTCGGGCTGCGCCGCCACCAGACCTCCCCAAATCGCATAGCGCTTCGGCCACACCTCTTCCCCTCATCGTAAAATCGCCGCGCCTGCCGATTCACGACGATGCCGAACGGAATCGCGTCGAGGCGCGTCACGATGCCTCCGTCGTACTTCGGCGCGCGGGCATCGAGCGCGATGGCGTGAAACCCTTTCGGATCGCCGATCGGCTTCGCGCCGCGCTGCCAGCAACGCCGCGAGCATCAGCCCGTCGTTGTACGGCGTGCCGCGAACGATGAAATTGTCCGCCGCCTCTCCCCAGTGCCGCTTCAGCCATTCGAGGTTAGCTTCGTAGCCCCCGGTCGCCACCACCACCGCTCCTTCCTCTCAACAATTCCGGCGAGCGCGAGCCTCGCGCCCTTCAGCGCCACGCCCTCAAAGCGGCCGTTCTCGATGACCAAGTCCTCGACCAGCGCGTCGTAACGGACGCTCAATCCCCATGCGCTGCGCGGTGCGATAGTAGGCGTTCAGCAGCGCCTTGCCCCCGCCGAGAAACCAGCGATTCGTCCGTCCGAGGTGCAGCGTCCCGGCCAGCGGCGGTTGCCAACTCGCTCCATGCTCGCTCATCCATTCGTAGAGCTTGCTCGACTGGCGAATCACGAATCTCGCAAGTTCCGGATTCGCCGGCCCGCCAGTCACCGCGGCACAGATCGTCGAGAAATTCCTCTTCGGGGATACGAGCCGGAACAATACTTGTCGCTGGTAGCGTGCGCGCAGCGGACATTCCGCGTGTGCCGCGTATTCCCGCCGCGCATGTGTTCCGGCGCGCGTTCGAGCACCAGCACCCGCGACACAATATGACGAGCGGCCATCGCCGCGCACAACGCCGCATTCCCGCCCCCGACCACTATCACGTCGTATTCGTCGCGTGTCTGCGAGCTAGGCAAGAATCCGGCCTTTCGTCAGCGGGCCAAAACAGCCGACAGCGATGGCCACCAATACCCACGTCGTCGCGATGTAAATGAACACGCTGGTGTAACCGAAATGGCCGTAGAGAAACGCGACCAGCAGTGGGCCAAACGCGTTTGCCAGCCTCCCAACCCGTACGTCAGCCCCGTGCCCGAGTTGCGTATCCCCGTGGGAAAACATTCCGCCGTATAGGCGTAAAGCAGCGGCGCGAAGGTTTGAATCAGCATGGTCACCAGAAATCCGAAGACCACGATGATGCCGGTGCGAAAACTCAATCCGTAGATCAGCCCGCACGCCGCAATCAGCACCGCCACAATGGCGATCCACCATTTTCGGTTCCAGCGGTCCGAGATCAGCGCCGCGATCAGCGCGCCTGGCACCGCGCCCAGCGACATCGCCGATGACCAAGCCAGCGATTGCACCAGAGAAAAACCATGCGCCACCAGCAACGTAGGAACCCATGCCGTGAAGCCATAGAAGCCGAGCGTCTGGCAAATCCAGACGATCACTAGGAGCAGCGTCAGCGGCAGATTGGAGCGCGAGACCAATTCCGCGAACCGGCCACCGCGCGGAATCGCTCGCATTTGGATTGCTTCCCGCAAGGGAGGCAAACTGCCAGTCTCAGCCAGCGCGCTGGCCTCCAGCCGATCAAGCACCGCGTCGGCCTCGTCCAGCCGTCCCTGATTTTCATACCATAGCGGTGACTCCTCGAGCCGCCGTGCGAAAAGCGGAAACAACACGCCGAGCGAGCCCCAGATAAATACCAGCCGCCATCCCCACGGCGCGAGCGGCACGCAAAACCGTGCCACAAACGCCGTCGCCGGGATTCCGCAAAGCCCGATCGTCATGATCCAGCCCTGATACGTGCCGCGCAGTCGCGCCGGGAACATCTCGCTGACGTAGGTGATCCCCACGACGGTCATCGCCGAAAGTCCCACGCCGGTGAGCAGGCGCGTCGCGAACAGTCCGGCCGGCCCCAGCGCAAAAGCGTTCAGTAGCGAAAACCCGCTGTACCAAAGCGTCGTCACCAGTCAGCGCTTTCTTGCGGCCCACACGATCGGAAAACCATCCGCCCGTCGTCGCACCGATAAACATGCCCATGAACGTCGCGGAGACAATGAAGCTGAGCGTGGGAATCGCCAGGTGCCAGGCCTTAAGAATGGCCGGAGCGGCAAACGCAAACGTATTGAGGTCGCCCAGCTCGAAGAAAAACACGAAACTCATCAACCAAAGCACGCGCCGGTGAAAAGACAGATAGGAAGACGATCCAGGCGCGCCGCTGCAGAAGCGCGCGTATTTTGCGACGTGTGTACGGTTCCCGCTTCAGGTTGCAAGATAATCGCCAGGCGCTACTGCAATGGCGCGTGTTGACGGTCTATTGCGCGAGCGTCATTATGCTTCATCTTGCGCCGCGTTTCGGCGGAAATCGCTTCGGAGGAAATCGTGACGCGCTCGGGTCGAATTCCACTGTTGATTGTCGGCGGCGGTATCGGAGGACTGGCCACCGCCCTCGCCGCATCGCAGGCCGGAATTCACGCCCACGTCATCGAGAAATCGCAAGACTTCGCCGAGATCGGCGCGGGATTGCAACTGGCTCCGAACGCCATGCGGGCGCTCGACCACCTGGGAATTTACCAGGACCTCCGCAAGCACGCCTTTTTCCCCAAAAAACTCGTCCTGATGGACGCGCTCACCGCAGAACCCGTCGTCACGCTGAACGTCGGCGAAAAATTCCAAGCGCATTTCGGCTATCCGTACATCGTGGTTCACCGCGGCGACCTGCTCAGCATCGAGCTCGAGGCCTGCCGCGCCAGCGCTCTGATCACGCTCGAGAGCAACAAGGAAGCCGTGCACATCGAAGACCTTAGCGAAGGTGCGCGCGTTACCTGCTCCGACGGCAGCATCTACGAATGCGACGCCCTGATTGGCGCCGATGGCCTGCGGTCCCGCGTCCGGCGCTTCGTGCACGACGATGGCGACCCCATTTGCGCGCAGTGCATGTGCTATCGCGGTGCGATCCCCATCGAGCAGGCGCCGCCGGAGTCCGACCTCGAGAACATGACCGTCTGGGTCGGTCCCGACATTCACTTCGCGCAGTACGTCATCCACCACGGCACCGTGTTCAACCAAGTTGCCGTATTCGAGAGCCATCGCTACCAAGAAGGCTCCGACGATTGGGGCTCGCCCGACGAATTCGCGGAGCACTTCTCGCGCGTTCACCCGCGATTGCGCACCGCTGCCGCCACAATCAAGTTTGATCGGCGCTGGCCGATGTTCGATCGCCGTCCCATCGACAACTGGACGCGCAACCGCATCACGCTGCTGGGCGATGCCGCGCATCCCATGTTTCAGTATTTGGCGCAAGGAGCAAACCAGGCGCTCGAAGACGCGGCTTGCTTGCGCGACAAGCTACAAGATTCGGGCGGCGACTTTTCGCGCGCGTTTCTGGCCTACCAGAAAGCTCGCATCCCACGCACGGCGCGCGTGCAAAACGCCGCGCGTTTTGCAGGCGAACTTTTTCACGTGCAAGGCGCTGGCCGCGTGTTCCGCAACCTGTTGCTTGCCAAGCGGACCGAGGATGACGTCGAGCACCTGGAATGGATCTGGGGCTATCGCGGCTGCGAGTAGCGCCGGCGTTCCCAGGCGACTCGGGAAACACCAGCTTACGATTCCGTCGCTACGCCGGAGTCAGCGTCTTCTCGGCGCTGAACGTCTCCTTCACAACTTGATGCCCATCGTTCGTGGCCAGCGCTTCCTCGCGGTATTTTCCCAGGGCCGTCATCACTGGGGTGTCTTGTACCGAAAATAGGATAGCGCGCTCGTTTCGCGATGCGTTCAAATGCTCGTGATATCTCCAACTGGGAATGACGAAAATATCGCCGCGCTCCCAATCGAAACGCACGCCGTCGATGATGGTCGCGCCGCTTCCTTCAAACACGTGATAAACCGCGCTATTTACCTGACGATGCGCCTTGGTGTGCACTCCGGGACGCATCATCTGGACCCATCCGGTGAGCGTGTTCAGAACCGGCCCGCCAGTGTGTGGGTTAATGTATTCGAGCGCCACGTCGTCAAACGGGCTCGCGTCCACCTCGGCCAAATTGTTCAGTGCTCGCTCGGTGGTCTCCCATTTGTACGTAGAGAGCGGCGTGTACTGTCGGCACGGAGCCTCCCACGCCGGCCGCATCTGGCCAATGCCATATTTCTTGATCACCGCGCCCACCGCCGCGGTAATCTCCTGCGATTGCTGGGACGCCGGCTCGAAAAAAGACGCGCCGAGATAATTGTTGATCGGGAGATCCAGCGCGTCCATCCAGATCATCGGAACGTCTTCATCGCTTCCGTGATCGTGCCAATGCCATGCGGGATTAATGACGAAATCGCCGCGTTCAAGGTAGACCTTGTCACCGTTCACGGTGGTGTAAGCGCCGTGCCCTTCAATAATGAACCGCACCGCTTCCGAGGAGTGCCGGTGCGCCGGTGCGACTTCGCGACCATTGAGCCATTGCACCGCCGCCCACAAGGTTGGCGAGGCATACGGCATGCCGTGCATCCCAGGGTTGCTGAGGCCCATGGCGCGGCGGTCGCCCCCGCGATCGAGAGCGACTAACTCCGACGAGCGCAACCCGAACTCGTACAGCTGGGACCATTTCCAGAGCCAAGGCACCGCCGAGGGAACCGGCTGGCTTGGCACGATGGCGCGCTCATCCGTCCACAGCGGCGTCAGATGGCTGCGCCCCATTTCCTTGTACAGTTGCGCGAGTTCAGTTTCTACTCTGTCGGGCATGGAAGAGGCCTCCTGCAAATGTCAGCCCATGGTCGGCGCTTTGGCTTTGCGGCGTCAACTGCTTTGTTGCCCAGGCGCTCGGATGCGCCGATGTCGCGCCTCAAAGCGCCGTCACCCTTAGCCTACCGAGAGCTTGCCGAGCGTAGATTCCGCGGTGACGCTCCAGTACGATGACGTCATGTGGAGACCGCGCCGGCGCCCAGCCGTTCCCACCAACCCCGACACGCTTGCCGTCATGGGATTGCTGCTGCTCGCTTGGGTGCCCTATCTCAACACGCTGGGCAACGCATTCGTCTACGACGACCGGCCGCAGTTGCTCGAAAATCCCTACGTACACAGCTTTCGCTACATCGGCAAGATCTTCGGCAGCACCGTTTGGACCTTTCAGGGCGCGCAAGGCGTCACGAACTATTACCGGCCGTTGATGACCTTCGCGTATCTGATCTGCTACTCGCTCTCCGGGCCGATCGCGTTCGGTTTCCATCTGCTGAACCTCATTCTGCATGCGGGCGTGGTGCTGCTGCTGTTCGCGCTTACCGATCAGCTGTTTGGTGATCGGTTGTTGTCGCTGTCGGCGGCGGGACTCTTCGCGCTGCATCCCATCCACACCGAATCGGTGGCATGGATCGCCGGGCTCCCCGATCTCGAACTCGGTCTTTTTTTCTTGCTGACGTTTCTCCTGTACGTGCGGCTCGACCGCCTAGGACCGGCGAGCGCTCCATGGAGGTCGCGCGCTGCGCTGATCGCGAGTTACGTTTTGGCTCTGCTCTCGAAGGAACAGGCGCTGATGCTGCCCGTGCTTGCCGCCGCGTACGAGCATTTTTATCGCGCGGACCGCGACGCCACTTCCCTGCAAGTGAAATTTGGCCGCTATCTGCCTCTGTTTGCGACCGCCGCAGCTTATCTGGCTTTCCGCATCCTGGGATTGGGAGGCTTTGCGCCATCGGTCTCGCGGCCTGAGCTGGGCTGGTACGCGGTGGTTCTTTCCGCGATCGTCCTGACGGGCAACTACTTGTGGAAGCTCATCTGGCCCGCGCACCTCTCGGCGTTCTACGTGTTTCACCCCAGTCACAGCCTGCGAGACCCAGGCGTTTTTGCAGGCGCAGTGGCGCTCCTGGTTTGTCTGGCTCTGTTTGTCTGGCTCTGGCGGACGGCGCATGAGATATCGTTCGCCTGGCTCTGGATGGGAGCGACGCTTGCTCCGGTGCTCAATGCTCGCTGGATGCCGGCGGGTGTGTTCGCCGAGCGCTACCTTTATTTGCCGTCGGTTGGCTTCTGCTGGCTCGTCGGATGGGCCGCGACGAAGGCCTGGCGCACGGCGCCCACTGAAAATCCTTCGCGGTTGCGCATCTTGGCTTGGCGCACCATGCCGGTGGCCTTGGGCTTGGTGGCAATTCTGTATGGCGCGCGCACGATTCGCCGGAATCGCGACTGGCGCAGCGATGAAGTCCTCTACCAGCGCACTCTCGACGAACAACCTGACGCGCAATTCATTCGCACCAACCTCGGCGTGATCGACTTCGACCACGGCGACATGGCCGGGGCTGAGCGCGAGTGGACGCGGTCGCTCGGGCCCGCTCATCCCTATGCGACAACGCTCAACGACATGGGCCTGTTGCGCACCAAGCAGAAGCGCTACGACGAAGCCATCGCCTTTCTGGAACAAGCGATCCATGACAAGCCGAACTACGCGGACCCTTACAAGAACCTCGCCGACGTGTACGCGGAAATGGGGCGCCCCGCTGATGCTGATCGCGAATTTCGCACCGCCGTTGCGCTGGCGCCGCTGAACGGCGGCGTGCGCGATGCCTACGGCCATTTTCTGCTCGACCAGGGACGGACGGCCGAGGCGCAAGAACAATTCGCCGCGGCAGCCGAGTACGATCCGAGCTCGGACGCGCTCGGTAACCTTGGCGATCTGCTGATGCACAACGGCGACACCGAACGCGCTCGCGCTGCGTATCGCGCGGCGATTGCGCTCAACGCGTTCGATAATCACGCCTACCTTGGGCTGGCCACACTTGATGAGCATGCGGGGCGCACTGCTGCCGCGCTGGAAGAGTACCGCGCGAGTTTGAACACCGACCCCAAGAATCCCGATGCGCTGGCCGGCGTGCACCGGCTGACTGCTGCCGGCGGCGCCGTGCAACCGGCGTCGACGGGCGCAACGTCCACGACGGGCGCGCGATAGCAGCCGAGCGGTCGCGGAAGAAGCGGATCGCGAAGGGCTCGGGCTGCCCGGCGTTGGTTTGTCTGCACGCATAATCATTAAAGATTGGCGGGCCTAGAGATTCAGGTAGCCGTATTTGCTGGCGATGGCGCGCTGCTGCGCCGGACTGGCTTGGCGGAAATCGGTGGGCAGACTGGTCCAGCGGCCGGGAATCGCGTGGCCGCAGTCGGGGCACGTGCCGTTGCGCAGGCGATTCTCGATGACGTCGTGCCAGGAGCGGCGAATCAGCAGGGCGCCGCAAGTTGGGCAATTGGTATTGGCGGCGTCCGAGAAGATGTTGCCTTCGTAGACGTAGTGCAGGCCCACTTCGCGCGCGATCGCGCGGGCGCGGTGCAGGGTTTCCGGCGGCGTGCGCGGCTTGTCGCGCAGCTTGAAGTCGGGATGAAACGCGGTGAAGTGCAGCGGCACGTCGGGCCCGAGATGTTCGAGCATCCATTCGGCAAGCTTGCGCGTTTCCTGCGGATCGTCATTGAGCGTGGGAATCATCAGGTTGGTGATCTCGAACCAGACGTTGGTTTCGTGCTTCAGCCATTCGAGCGTTTCGAGCACCGGCTGCAGATGCGTCAGCGTGATGCGGCCGTAGAAATTTTCGGTGAAGGCTTTGAGGTCGATGTTGGCGGCGTCGACGTGATCGTAGATATCGTGGAAGGCTTCGCGGGTGATGTAGCCGTTGGTGACCATCACGGTCTTGATGCCGTAGGGCTTGGCGGCGCGGCAGATGTCCACGACGTACTCGCCCCAGATGGTCGGCTCGTTGTAGGTGAAGGCGATCGACTGGCAGCCGTAACTGCATCGCCAGCAGCGGCACGTCCTCGGGCGGCACGCTGGATCGAATGCACCTGGTCGTGCTTCGATTTCGAGATGTCCCAGTTCTGGCAGAAGAAGCAGCCCATGTTGCAGCCCGCCGTGCCCATGCGAAAAAACGCGCGTGCCCGGCAGAAAATGATTGAGCGGCTTTTTCTCGATGGGATCGATTTGCAGCGCGGCCGGCGAGCCGTATCCGAGGCTGTAGAGCTTGCCGCCCTGGTTCACGCGGATGAAGCAGAAGCCGGCCTGGCCTGCGCCGATGTGGCAGTGGCGCGGGCAAAGGTAGCAGTGCACGCGGTCGCCGGACATGGGCTCCCACCAGCGAGCCTCGTGCGGCGTGTCGGTCTTCTGGAGAATGTTTAGCGGCTCCATGAGCTAGCTGCCTCGAAAATTTTCTTTCAGTTTAGGGGAGGTACCCCCCTACCCCCGGTGTTTTTACAAAAGAGTGTGCACACGATTGAAAACACGGGAGTTGACTTTCGCTCTGGCGCTAAAGAGCGACGCAATAGTGCGGAAGTTGCTGGAAAGATAGCGACTATGGCGGGTGGGCGAGTTGGCAATGCAAGGCCGCCGATACGGAGATTGGCGTTCCCAGGAAATGTGCCGGGCGAGGCGATTGGTGAATTCTCAGGTTTTACTTCAGCTATTTTGGGGGCACCCCCGGTGTTTTTACAAAAGAGTGTGCACGCGCTTGAAAAGAAAGCAGTTATGTTTCGCTCTGGCGCTGCGGAGCGACCAGGTAGTTGGTAACTTGTTGGAAATGCAATGGTTATATCTTTGGCAAAGAGCCAAGAGTGTGTAAGTCTATGAAGCTGCTTCGGTTGGGGTCCTCGGGCTCGGAAAAGAGTTTGCAAGGTGTTGAAAACAGGAGATGCATGCGGATCGTGTGCGCTCGAAGAGCAGATCCCTCGGCCTTCGGGCCTCGGGATGACAACATTTGGTTGGGGCATGGGTGGTCTCCCGAATGCCGTTGGTCGCCCGGGCACCGTTGGTGGCTCGGACACCGTCGCTCGCCCGGACACCGCCAGCCGCCCAGAGCCCGCCGATCGCCCAGACGCCGCCAGTCGATGTGGCAGCGTTGGCCGCTGCGAAGGCTTCGCGGGCCCGGCTGGGCATTTGCCGATTTGCCTGAGGGTGGCCAGAGCAGGAAGAAGGGTGGTTAACGGGACATTGTGGCAAGCGCGGGCGCAGAGGTGCGTGAGACGGCTTTTAGTAACGACCATGGAACATTATAACATTGGGGTCAATGAGGACCGGCCGGACGAAAGACAGATCGCTTCTTAGAACCGTCGAGATAGACGTCGAGATTCAGAGAGATTATTTTTCAGGCGCTCGTAGGGTGCTGTAGGATGGCGGCGGTTTGGGTCGCATGATTGGGGATGAGCGAGGCCGCGGGGGGCGAACGATGCCGGGAAGGCGACGGAAAATTGCGGGCAGCGACGGGGGCGGACGGATCGGCGCGGAGACGTTTCGATTCTTTCGCGATCTGGGGCGCAACAACAGCAAGGAGTGGATGGATGCGCACCGTGAGCGCTACCAGAGTGCGGTGGTGCAACCGTTTCGCGGGCTCCTTGCGGAACTGGCTCCCGCGATGTTGCAGCTTGCTCCGGTCGACGTCGGCGGACGAACCGGGGTGAATTTTTCGCGCATCAACCGCGACATCCGCTTCGCTAAGGATAAGACGCCGTACCGGCCGCAGATGTACCTGTCGTTTCCGCCGCAGGGCGGGAAAAATCGCGGGCCGGGGGAATTCTATGTTGGCATGACGAAGGATAAGGTCACGGCGGGCTTTCGCGTTTACCTGGATCGCGATACCAAGGCTGCTGCGCTTGGTTCGAGGATTGGGCAGACGGCCAAGTGGTGCGCGCAACAGAAACGGCGGCTGGCGCGACGATACGAAAGCTACTGGTACTCGATGGAGAAGCGTGAATGGACCAAGCACGAGGGCTGGCCCGTGACCGAGGAGGAATGGACGCGGCTGCTGGCGTGGATTGTGCGGCGCGAGATGTCACCGGCTGCGGCGGCGCGGCTGACGTTCGCGAAGGACGTGAGCAAGATTTTTCGGGAGGTTTTGCCGCTATTTCGTTATGTTGCCGGGTCTGAGTGAGCCGTCTCGACGGCCTTCGTGGTGGGCTTTTGGAAGGGCTTGGCGGACGGCAGCCATATGAACCCATCCGCTCGCGTAGAGGCTGAGCTTTCGGCGCGCTCCGATTTCCTACGTATGGTCTTTGATATTTATCGTCACCTTCTTGATTAGCAGGATCCGGTGCCCCCGGCAGCTTTGTCGCTGCCGTGGCCATTGATTGTCACGGTGTCCTGAGGACTCGCCGACTGTTTTGCAGGGGCGGGCTGCTTTGCGGTTGCTGCTGGGACATCCTGCTGCGCCGGAGCATTTCCACTCACTGGGTTTGCCAACATGCGATGACCTCGGAATAACGTCTAGGCACGCTTTCGGAAACCTTGAGGCGGTTCGACGGCCCGCAGTTAAAAGAGTCCGAGTGAGAACTTCGGCAGGTCAGCTTTGTGTCGCCCTTCCAGGGCTTCGGCTACTTCGAGTTGCCTTCCCGGCGCTTCCGCGCCGGGCTATGTTTGTGCCGTCCTCTGGCGGGACTGTCGGCGGGCGCTGTTGGGGCTAAAAGGCGCTCACAGAATCGGGCGTTTCTTCGCTGGACTAAAAATCCGGATCCCCTGCTAAAGCGACGGATCCGGAGAGTCTTCTTCGAGGCGGAGGGGCCGGGCGAATGCAGCCATATTTTCCCGTCCCGTGCGCAGGAACTTATTTTTCCGCGAGGTCCAATTTCCTATTCGCTGTTGCCACCCTGATCCGAAGCGGAGGATGACGTCTGCTTTGCGGTCGCTGCGGCGTTATTCGCAGCGGAGCTATTCGCCGCCGAGTTGGTCGCCGCCGAACTGATTTTCACGGTGTCCTGCGGAATAGCCGACTGTTGCGGAGGAACGGGCTGCTTTGCCACTGCGACCGGTTCATCCTGCTGTTTTGACGCACTTCCACTGACTGGATTGATGGACATGGGAATTACCTCGTTTTATTAGATCGGCAGGCTCTCGAAAAACTTGAGGCGGTTTGAGCAGTTTTCGCAAGAAAGGGTTCGCAGGCGAAAACGTTGCGGTGATCGAGCGTTTTCCGCTGGGGTTCAGTGGTAGAGGAGCGGACCGACCCTTTCGCAGGAGGGCTCGCAAAAGGCGAGAGAGGATGGCGCACCCGACCATTCCACGCAAACCGAAAGGCGCAACGCAGTGGGCTCATGCCATCGCGCCTCCGGCCTTCTTAAGTTCAAGCCAAATCGCCAATGTGGAGATTGGCACTCACGAGAGAACGGCCGCGGCTATTTGTGGTTGCTTCTATGGACCAACGGGCGCTTGTTCTTGCCCCGCTTGCCTGGCTTGCCCGGCTTGGGCTTTTTGGGTTTCTTTGGGGCTGCGGCGGGGCGCGTGGCAGCGGGGATTGCGGATGCGGCGTTAGCGGTAGCTGGCGGCGCGATGTACAGAAACAATCCCGCCAGAACGATTGCCGCGCCTTGCAAAAACTTTTTCATGCGTAACCTCACAGCGAGCTGAATGGCGCTCGCATCGAATGGTGCCGGGGATTTGATTCTTGGCCCCTGCGGGCAGGTTCGCAACAGGAACTTTACAGCAAAGAGGCGAATTAGCAACCCTGAGGGACGAATCTGGGTGGTGATGTCGTACGCAAACCACTAAAACCGGCCCGGGGCGAACGCAGTTCTTAAGAATCACACATTTTTGTGCGATTGACGTGGTTTGGTGTGGATGGCGTACCGATGCGGTGGTCGTCGTGGCGGACGACGCGGGAGCCTTGGGGTTTGCCTTGTTTGAGACGATAACAAAAGCAGATCCCTCGGCCTGCGGGCCTCTGGATGACAACTGGGGGCATAGCGGCCGGGGGTATGCGGCCGGGGGTGATTAACACAATCGAAAAAGTCACAAGCGCTCGGATGACGCGGTGGTTGCTTGTTGCGGGGATCGGCGGGCGATGGGGTGGAGAGCAAAACCGGCAGAGAGATTCTTCGCTGCGTGGCGGCGCATCCCGAGGAACGGGATGCGAGGAAAACTCTGGCCGCCACTCCGACTCAGAATGACGCGGGGCTTCAGAACGCTGCGATGGTTTGCTTCACGGTGCGATGGGCTGGGTTAAAAAAGTCACAGGCTCTCGGAATGACCGGTGGTTGCTGGATGACCGGTGGTTGCCGGGGCGAGACAAGGTGGGCTGATGCGGCGGTGCGAGCAACAGCGATGCAGCGAGACCCTCGGGCGAGGTGACGAGCACAATCGAACAAGTCACAGGCTCACAGGACGACGACAATTGTGGGGCGATTCGGGCGGCAGACATCGGCCCACGATTGGGCTTTGGTGGCGTCAGGAGTTGGCTGGGGGATTGGGCTGGGGCGCGCCGTTTCGGTTGCTCAAATCTAGGCGCTCGAGGACGGTGAATCCGCTGGAGAGCGCGTTGTGGCGAATGATCCAGCCTTTGCGCACGTCGGTGAAGCTGACGCTTTCGTCGAACTTGGCGCCGAAATGCTCCTCGATGGCGGCCATGACTCCACGATTTCGCTGCCAGCCGACACCCAAAGTGCCGTCCCTGTGGCGATAGAAGACTCGCATGTTGGTGTCGTGGAAGAAGACCTTGGCCTTTTGCGACAGGAACGGAAACCAGTGGGCGATTTCCTTAACGGTGTGCACGTAGACGTGATTGGTATCGATCAGGAGAACGTCGATTCCGGGGCGGATATTACGCGCGCGGCACCAGTCGGGAAATTCGTGGGCGAAGTCGATATCGTCACTTTTGACGAAGGTCCAATCTTTCCAGGAGGGGCTGAACGAAAATACCGGCGGCTCGACGTCCACGCTGACCATGGTCGAGCCGCACAGGCGGGCGACGCGTTCGAGGGCAAAGGTGCTTTCGCCACTGCGCACGCCTAGCTCGACGATGAGCCTGGGACGAACGGCCATCGATTCGACAAACAGCGGGATCAGGTGGTCGCTGATGTCGGTGGGTATCGCGGCGCGGGCGCGAATCTCATCGATTTCGGGGAGGTCCGATCCGGATTCGGATTCGGGTTTCCGGGGAGGAGGCAAAAAGAAATTGTGGACCCTGACGATGGAAAAGAACGTGAAGCTTCTAAGATCGCGATACAGCCCCATGTAGGATTGCCGGCTCGAAATTTACCAGACGGTTGTTGTTCGCCGGTCCCGGAGGATTCTACGCTTCCGCTGTGTGGTTTGCCAACGGGGCGGACTTCGTTGAGGTCTGAACGCTAGAGGCGGCGATATTCGCGGGTCCAGCGGAGGAATTCCGCGAGGCGCACGCGTTCGCGCCAGAGGAGGCAAAAGAATTGGCGGGCGTCGAGAGGCTCGGCTTCGCGGCCGAAGAATGTCTCCATGCGCCAACGGATGTAGGGGCTGCGCCAGGGATGCAGGCGGTAGCCTTTGGAGGCGATCCAGAAGTAGCGGAGGGCGGTGAACAATGAGACTTGCCAGTAGTAAGAAATCATACCCTGGCGACCGAAAGTTTACCATCGGGCTATCGAGAACTCCCTTGCGTCTCTTCGCGAGCCTTGTGAAAATGCCGTCTCTCTGACCCGCAGCCTCGGAGCTTCACGTATGGGTCTAAGCCCGGCAAGCATTCAAGCCGCTAAGGACGACGATGGAAAGCTCTTCGATCTCCTATCAGCAGCCTTGAACGAGCTTTTCCCGCCCCACATACAAAAGGACCCGGATCAATTCCTAACAGCCCTGGCGGCCGCTCCTCGCGGGCTGCGGGCGATGACGGGGATATACCAACTCGACGTCAGTATGGCCGTTGATGATCTAGCCTGGCATTTCGGAAACCACAACGATGAACGGTTTCTCCACGAGACACTGGCGAGTCTCAAAGAGCTTGAGGCGGTTGAAGCCGCCGAGACCTTTTCCCTAGCGTGGGAAATTGTGAAGCCCCATCTGGCCGAAATCGGGAGCAAAGATTGGGAGGGAGAGGATTTTACTAGCTATCTGGATAGGACAGGAATTCAGGCCGCAGTGGACCCGCTCAATAAGCGCATGTGGGCGATATGCAAGGAGTGCGGTAGCCGCGGTCTGATGCAATACTCGTTGGCTTATGCGCGGAAGTATCCGGAGAGATGTGAAGCCCGTCGTAGCCCTTGAATGAGCAACGCTGCAGTCTAGGTCCTGACCACTCGCGCCGACAGCGAGCCCACTACGGGGCGACGATGCGGCCCCAGATGCGGCTGGTGGCGGGCTTGCCCAGGTAGACTTTGCGGCCGGCGACGGACACCGTCGTGGTCTCGTCGTATTCGCGGCGCAGGATGCGGATGCGGGCGCCGGGGCGCAGATTGCGGCCGTCTAGGAACTCGAGGAATTTGGGATCTTTTTCGTAGACGCAGAGGATTTCGACGGTGCGGCCGGCGGGGACTTCTCCGAGGGTCATGGCGCCGCGCGAGTGGCGCAGGCGCGCGACGCCGCCGCGCAGCGGCAAGCCGTGCGGGCAGGTGCTGTCGGCGCCGAAACGCTTCAGCAGAAGCGTTTCGACTTCGGGAGAGAGGCCGTGCTCGAGGCGCTCGGCGGCGTCGTGAGCGCGCGTCCAGTGCAGACCGATTACGTCGGTCAGGAGCTTTTCGGCGAGCTGGTGGCGCAGGGCCAGGCGCTCGGCCTCGGCGCGGCCCTTGCGGGTGAGGTGGATGCGGCCGTCGCGTTCGAGGCGCAGGAGCCCGTCGCGGGTGAGGCGCTTGAGCGCGGCTGTAACCGCCGGCGGGGTGACGTGCAGTTCCTCGGCGAGGCGGGCGCTGATGGGCTCTTGCCCGTCCTGGACGAATTCCCAGATAACCTTCAGATAATCTTCTCGTGAAACGCTGGTGGTTTCGCGGGGCAATGAACCTCCTCGCACTCGTGTTTCTTGCTGGCGCTGCTCTGAGCTTCAGGGGTTAAAACCCCTGAAGGGTTGGGGGCTAATTGTCGGAGCTAAAGCTCCGACCCCCTAAGGCCAAACGGCGAGACTTCGGAGCGATCACGCCGACTCTAGGCTCCGACCCCTAAAAGGCGATGCGCAAGACGTCGGAGCTGCGACGTCGACTCTCGGCTCCGACCCACCGCACGAACTGCAAACCGTCGGAGTTCTCACAGAGACTCTAAGACTCCGTGAAAGATACGCAAGATATTTGACGGGCACAACACCCGAGGCAGATGTGTTCTCAAGGGAGAGAGCGGTGCTGGTTTCGGAAGCGGCGGCTGTAGCATCTGAACAGCGCAGGCGCTTGCGGAAACGGCGTCGGGAAAAAGCAGATCCCTCGGGCTTCGGCCCTCGGGATGACAACTGTGGTTTACTTTCGGCGTTACCATAGGCGTTACCATAGGCATTGTCGAGTCGGCGCCAGGGTCGAGGACGTGCGTGTGGGCTTCAAAGTGTCCTTGTGCGGCGAGGATTCCTATGCGCATGGGGTTAGTCAGCGCCTGAAGAGGCGCGGCTGCTCGCGGAAACGGAGTTAGGAAAGAGCAGGGCCCTCGGGCTTTGGCCCTCGGGATGGCGACTGCGGTTCATTTTTGGCGTTACCAGGGGCGTTACCAGGGGTATTACCGTGGGCGTTCCCATCGGCGTTACCGTGGGCGTTGGATGCACCGGGCGAGATCGATGCGGGCTCGGCGGCGAGCTTTAGGAAGTAGCTGTGGACGGTGGTGTCGCCGGTCAGCTCCGGGTGGAAGGTGGCCAAGAGCAACTTGCCTTGGCGGACCAGGACGGGATGGCCGGCCTCGGTGGCTAGGATTTCGACATCGGGGCCGGTGGATTCGATGATTGGCGCGCGGATGAAGACAGCTTCGAGCGGCTCGGGCTTCAGCTTCGAGGGAATTGCGCGCACGCCGCTGGCGATCTGGCGGCCGTAGCCGTTGCGCGTCACGACCAGGTCGGCGAGGCCGAGCGAGGCCTGCGAGGGGGAGCGCACTTCGCGGGCGAGCAGGATGGTGCCCGCGCAGGTCGCCAGGAATGCGCCGCCGCGGTCGGCCAGCGAACGGAGAGGCGCCTCGAGGCCTTCGTCCTGGAGGAATTTCAGCATGGTGGTGCTTTCGCCGCCGGGCAGGATCATGGCGTCGGCCTGCGCGGCTTCCTGGGGCGTGCGCACGAAGACGTAGTCGGCGCCCAGGCGGTCGAGGACGCGGGCGTGGGCTTCGAAGTCTCCTTGCACGGCGAGGATTCCTATGCGCATGGGGTTAGTTGGCGCCTCGCGTCTGAAAGGCGCGGGTGCTGAGGGCGGCGGATTTCGGAAAAAGCAGATCCCTCGGGCTTCGGCCCTCGGGATGACAACGGTAGTTTATTTTCGGCATCCGCATAGGCGTTACCGCCGACGTCGCCATTGGCGTTCCCATAGGAGGGCGGCGCTGTAACCGCGAGCGCCCGCGCGGCTACCAGCCGCGGGTTTGCAGCAGGTCCTTTGGGTCGAGTTGGCGGATGTCCAGGCCTTTCATGGCTTCGCCTAGCTCCTGCGAGGCTTCGAGGACGGCCTTGGGATCGGCGAAATGCGTAGCGGCTTTGACGATGGCGCGCGCGCGTTGCGCGGGATCGTTGGACTTGAAGATGCCTGAGCCGACGAAGACGGCTTCGGCGCCGAGCTGGCGCACCAGGGCGGCGTCGGCGGGCGTGGCGATGCCTCCGGCGGAGAAATTCGGCACCGGCAATTTGCCGATGCGCGCGACTTCTCGGACGAGGTCGAGCGTGGCGCCTAGTTCCTTGGCGACGTGCGTCAGCTCGTCGTCGCGCAGGGTGGTCAGCCGGCGCATCTCGCTAGTGATTGCGCGCATGTGCCGCACGGCTTCGACGATGTTGCCCGAGCCAGCTTCTCCTTTGGTGCGAATCATGGCTGCGCCCTCGGCGATGCGCCGCAGGGCTTCGCCCAGGTTGCGAGCGCCGCAGACGAAGGGCACCTTGAAGTCGTGCTTCCAGATGTGATTTTCCTCGTCGGCTGGCGTGAGCACTTCGCTTTCGTCGATGAAGTCGACTTCGAGGGCTTCGAGCACCTGCGCTTCGGCAAAATGTCCGATGCGCGCCTTGGCCATCACGGGAATGCTGACGGTGTCCATGATCTCGCGAATGATGCGCGGCGAGGCCATGCGCGCGACGCCGCCTTCTTTGCGGATGTCGGCGGGAACGCGCTCGAGCGCCATCACGGCGCAAGCGCCGGCCTGTTCGGCGATGGCGGCTTGCTCCGCCGTGGTGACGTCCATGATCACGCCGCCCTTGAGCATTTCGGCCAGGCCGACCTTTACCCGCCACTGATTTTGCGCTGCGTTTCCGTTGTTGTTACTGGCGTCCATCTGATCTCCTCACTCTCTCTGGGCAACACCGCTGCGGCAACGTCACGTTAATTATGGCCTGACGGGCATTGTGGCTGACATCATTGTGGCGTGACGGGGGCGGCGCGGGGGCTAGTTCCCTGCCGTCCGTACCGTTCCGGGTCCACTACGACAAAACGCCCGCTTCCTCGTGCCAGCAATTTGCCGGCCGCGTCACGGATCTCCCCTTCATGATACAACTGCCGACCCTCGCGGCGGACCTGGAAACCGGTCACGAGGAGATCCGCGTCCACGGGAACTGGCTTCAGGTATTGCACATTCAGCTCCGCGGTGACCGTGCGGACGTCGCTGAGGCGGCTGACCTTGCTCATCACCTCGTCGAGAACCGTGGCGATGATGCCGCCGTGGATGAACCCGCCGCCACCCTGATACTCGGCGCCCAAACGGAAGCGTCCGACGATGCGGCGCCGGCCTGTCTCCGGGTCGACATCCTCGCCGAAGTGCAGATGCATGCCGCGCGGATTGCCTGCGCCGCAACCGAAGCAGGGATTTTCAGGGCCGGGTTCGGTCATGACGGAGTCTCGGGCGTATCCGGCGAAACTTCGGGTATTCCGATAGCTCACTATTATGGCCGCTGGAGCGCTGGCGTGTCCAATGCGCCGTCTGTACCGTCCCAGGACTGCCCCTGGAATTTAGAACGCAAAGCCCTGTGTTTTATGCATTTTGCTTTGTGGCTGCCGCACATTACACTCAGACTCTTTTTGTAGGGAGGACTCATGTCGCTGGTGGACATCCTGATTGGCAAGCCGCTGGCGACTACCGACGAGCGCGCCGAGCAGATCGGCCCCTCCGCGGGCATTCCAATCTTTGGGCTCGACGCACTCAGCTCGGCGGCGTACGGGCCGGAAGCCGCGCTGACGCTGCTGATCGTATTGGGAGCGGCAGGCGTCGGCTACATCCTCCCGATTAGCCTGAGCATCATCGTGCTGCTGGCGATCGTGTACTTCTCCTATCGGCAGACCATCGCCGCTTACCCGGGGGGAGGCGGATCGTACACGGTGGCATCGCAAAACCTGGGCACCTACCCAGGACTGCTGGCCGCTGCGGCGCTCATGCTCGACTACGTGCTGGTGGTGGCGGTGGGAATTTCGGCGGGCGTCGGCGCGCTGGTCTCGGCCGTGCCCCGGCTTCTCCCGTACACGCTGGAAATGTGCCTGGGGATTCTGCTGGTGATTACCATTGTGAATCTTCGTGGCGTACGCGAGACCGGCGGGCTGTTCCTGTTCCCCACCTGGGCCTTTCTCGGCTCGCTACTGGTGGTGATCGCCATCGGCGTGACCAAATCGGTTTTTGCCGGCGGCCACCCGGTTCCCGTGGTTGCGCCACCGACCCCCGCCGCTGCTACGGTAGCCACGGCTAGCATGTGGCTATTGCTCCAGGTTTTCTCGAACGGGTGCACGGCGATGACCGGGGTTGAGGCCGTAAGTAACGGCGTGAAGGCGTTCCGCGAACCAACGGTGCCCAATGCGCAGCGCACGCTGACCATCATCATCGGCCTGCTGGCCGTGCTTCTCGCTGGGATTGCGTATCTGGTTCGAGCCTATGGGGTGGCGGCCACCGACCCTGGCAAGCCAGGCTATCAGAGCGTGATTTCGATGGTTACGGGAGCGGTGTTGGGACGGGGCTGGTTTTATTATTTTACGATTGGATCGGTGCTGGTGATTTTGTCGCTTTCCGCGAACACGGCGTTCGCGGATTTTCCGCGGCTGTGCAAAGCGGTGGCGCACGATGGATTCATGCCGCACTCGTTCGGTTTCCGCGGGCGCCGCTTAGTTTACTCGCAAGGAATCTTTGTGCTGGCAGTGCTGGCTGGAATCCTGCTGATTCTCTTTCGCGGCGTTACCGACCGGCTGATTCCGCTCTTCGCGATCGGCGCGTTTCTGGCGTTCACGCTATCGCAGGCGGGGATGGTGGAGCACTGGCGCAAGAATCGGGGGCGCGGCGCATTGCACAGCATGCTGGTGAACGGGCTCGGCGCCGTGGCCACGGGCATCACGCTGGTGGTGGTATTGGTCGCGAAGTTCACCTCGGGAGCCTGGGTCAGCACTCTGCTGATCGCCGGCATGATGATCCTGATGCTGCGGGTGCGGCATCACTACGACGAGGTGGCCGAAGAGACCTGTATCACCACGCCGCTCGAGGTCGGAAAATTGGGCCCACCGATCGTGATCGTGCCGATCCAGAACTGGTCGAAGATTTCGCAGCGGGCGCTGCAATTCTCGCTGACGCTTTCGACGGAGATTTACGCGGTGCATGTGGGCACGGAAGAGGACACCAACGAATTACGCGATCGTTGGGATGAGTATATCGCGCGGCCGGTCACGCAGGCGGGCGGTACGCCGCCATCCCTCGTCACGCTGCAGTCTCCATACCGGCTGATTCTCAAGCCGATTCTCGACTACGTTCTCGAGACCGAGGCGAAGAACCAGGGGCGGCAGATTGCCGTGATCGTGCCCGAGTTGGTGGAACAACACTGGTATCACTATCCGCTGCACAACCAGCGCGCTGAACTATTCAAGGCACTGCTGCTGCTGAACGGGAGCCAGAACATCGTGCTGATCAACGTGCCCTGGTACATCAAGGCCTGAGTGAAAGGTCGTCCAGGGCTGGGCTCAGGTCTTCCACGCGGGCTGTGTGCTGACCGGCAGTTTGGGAACGAGTTCTGGCGGCTGGACGGTGACGGCCGGCGAGCGCAGCACCGAGAGCGCATCGCTGGGCACTGACGAGGCGGTAGGCGCGTCGGGGACGGGGCGTTTGGCGCACAATTCCACCGCCGCGGAGATCCGCTGGACTTCTTCCTGCTTCATCGTCTGCCAATTGCTGAAGGGACTCCTGGCGAGCGCGACTTCTTCCAGGTTGTGTTTCATGCGGCCGCGGTAGTGTTCGGTCACGCGTTCGATTTCGAGCTGAATCTCGGCATTTTCCTGCAGCTTTCGCGACTCGTATTCCTGAAGACGCTTTTCCTGGTCGGCTTCGTAGGAAGAGAGGGCCTCGAGGCGATATCTGGCGTCCTTCAGCATCTCCTCGACGGAGATACCGGCCACCTCGAGCGCCATCAACACGGAGGCGCTTTTCATCTCGTTCGGCAGGGCGCGAATGTGATTGCTTTGGAGCATATCCACGACCTTGTGGATGCTGTATCCGGTGTGCGAGCCAAGGCTCAGCGTAGCGCGGTAGATGTCTTCAAGCGGGAGGAGGTCTCCCTGGGGAGTCGACGGGATCGGACGGCCCGGCCGGGCGTGAACGTCGCTGGTCGGCGCAGTCGCTGGGTGGGTAACGGCGCTTGGACGGAGCGCGCCATTGGTGTGCGCGCCCGCGCTGGCCGAGTTGCCGTTTGGAGTTTCTTTGCCCTCGTTCTTAGGCGAGAGCTTCAGCCATTTGCTTAGCATGTTTGTCCTCTCTTCGCGCCGCTGAGGCTGGTCGGTTCGCGACTCAGCCCGTTGAAGACTGCGTCGTTCCCTGGGTTGCGCGACGCTCGAATCGCTCTTGAACTCTATTTTGCGAACAACCGTATCGGCTTGTCTGGCGCCAGAACGGGTCTCCGCGAACGATACCGGCGGAGTTTCCGGCGGAGGGCCGACGGGCAATTGCTTACTGTGCCCAACGTTTTGCACCGGCTCGGGGACTGCGGGCGCGGGCTGAACCGGTGTGAGAGGGGGCGGTTGAACAACGTTCGCGGTGAATACCGCGGGAACCACGGTCTTTACCGCGACCGCGACTGCCGCGGCCGGGGCATCCCACCGAACGCCAACGCTATATTCCTCTCCATCGGCACGGCAATATCTGGCAATACCCGAGAATCGGCCCTCGCGCCAGTCGACCGTCAATTTTGTTCCCACGAGGATGGGCGTGGTGATCCGAAGGCAAGCACCGGAGCGAGAGGTATCCTCAATTTTTCCGGGCGATTGGCGCGAGGCTCCGCCTTGGTCTTCCCAGACCACGGTGGCCACGGCCATGATGGCCGTCCTTCGCTCCGCCCGCTCTACACCCATAGCCCTGCACCCATATCAACAAGTACATCGGCAAAAGACCGTGGGACTCCACTCCGGAAGAGTGTTAAACGACGAGGGCAAACTCAGTGCGTGAGAATCGCTATTGCGCGCAGGTCCGCGCGAAATCGAGAGCCATGCCACGGCGAGTATCGCGTCGGTGCGTAAAGACGCTATTTCGATTGACAGGGCCCCGAGGTTGGCCCAGTGTGTAAAGGCAGGTCGGAAATACGCTCGGCAACCGGCTTCTTGTTGTACCCCCCCTTCTGATTGCCCGCGATGTCTTCGTTCCCTTTGCTGTGCGGCAAGTGAAAGCTTGCGCTGTAAGAGATCGTCGCCAGCGACACTCATTCGCCAGCTAAAAACTCAACGGGACTGCGAAATGTATGGGAGCGCGTGATGAGTAGCCGGAAGGATTCCGCATCTGAGCGCGGCGCGAGGAAGCGTCTTGCCATTTATCCGAAGACGTTCATCTTCTTCGATCGGACGACTCGGACGCAACGCTTTGAAGTGAAGGCCCAGGCGGACGGGAGCATACCCGCCGACGAAGCGGCCAGCCTGCTGGCGATGCATTGTGTCCTGCGCGGGCAGACGCCCAAGGATTTTGGGGCCATGGTGGCCGTCGGAGATGAGCTTTTGAGCGGCCTGGGACGGCGCGCCACGCGGCTCATTGACGCATGTGTGGCGATGCAATCCATCATCTCGCTCTCCCGACGGCAGCACGAAGTGCTGCGGGCCGTGCTGAAAAATCTTGCGAATAAAGAGATCGCGAACCAATTGCACATCTCCGTACGAACGGTGAAATTTCACGTCGCCGCGTTACTGACCAAGTTCGGGGTGTCCGGCCGCAACGGCCTGGCGAACAAAGCAGCAGATCTGATGTCGGCTGGAGCGATCTCCGACAGGGCGACGGCCTCATTTCCGCCTGCCGAGAAGACCATTGGCGAGCGTCCGGTCCGAAATTCGCGCGAGAGTCCGTTGCATTTGAGTAGCTTGGAAAGGCGCTCCCGCGAGCTTCGATACGAGACGGAAAGGAACACCGGAAGCCCCACATGACGTCAACCGGTGGCGAACGTAAAAATCGGGAGGCTCGATGCCGAGGATAGCTCTCGTGGTGGATGCAGGGCTGGCGATGTGTGAAATTCTTCGCGAGGCGCTGGGCTCGGCTGGCGTAGACGAGTTGACCCTGACCAGCAGCGAGGGGGCGGGCGGTCATCTTCAGGCCACCAAGTTTGACATGGTGCTCGTGGACCTGTGCGACTCACCGCAGGACGGGGTGGAGCTAACCCGCAGGATCCGGGACGCCGGTCCGAACCGCACGACGCCGGTCATCCTGATCGGCAGCGATCAAAGCAAAGGCGCGCTCTCGCTGGGATTTAACGCCGGGGCCAGCTTCTTCGTGTGCATGCCGATGGACACGAATCGCTTGACCAAACTGGTCGTCAACATCACGGCGATCGAAAACAAAGCGCGCCGTTTTCGGCGTGTGGCGCTGCGCATGAAGGTGCAACTGGTTTCTGCCAACGCGCAAGTGGATGGCGAAACCGTTGATATCAGCCTGGGCGGCATGTTGGTCAAAGTCCCGCGCATCTTCCCCAAGGGGGCTTTCGTGGAAGTGAGCCTGCATCTCCCTTCGAGCACCAAGCCCATCGTTGGTCTGGGAACCGTCACGCGGACTGCGGGGAATGACGAAATGGGGATTCGAATCGATCGGCTGACGATTGAAGCGAGCAGCCGCCTAGAGGAACATCTTCTGCAAGTCTTTGTCGTTTAGTGCTGGCGCCGGCGAAGTGGAGTGTAGGCGAAGTGGAATGTAGGGGAGCTAGACAAAGCAGCCGTCGGCGTGGCGCTTATTCGATCGGGCGTTCGTTCGGGTGGCGGGCCGGGAGAATTAGGCCGCTCGGTCACTTCATGCTTCCGCTCTCGCCGAGCTTGCTCAACCGCTGCTGCAACTTGCGGCGGAGCGTGGCCGCGGTGTTTGGATTGAAGGCCACCAGGTACCAGAGCGGCTGGCTGCGGTCGCGAGAAAGCCAAGCGAGCGTGGCCGGGTCGGCGTTGGGATGGCGGGCGACATTTTCTCGGATGGCGGCGTAATTGTGACGCGCCAAGCGGCTCAACGTCTTCGAAGAGACTTTTGGATGCTCGCTGATCAAGCGCAGCAAGTAGTAATCGGTTTTCGGCGCCTGCTTAGCCAGGGTTTCGAGCATATCCCCTTTGGCATCCGCGCTGAGGACCATGCCGATTTTTTCATCCCAGGACGCATTGATTTCATTTAACTCTTTGGTGCGGGCATGGATCAGTTCCTCGAGCACGCGTCGCTCGTGATTGCGGCGGCCGGGAGGCAACGTGGAGCCTTCGAGAGAATCGAGCACCCGAAGCAGGTGTTGGCGCTCGCCGAAAATAATTTGCGTGGTGCGGCCAGAAGAATTGCCGTTGCGGTTTTGTACTAAATCCGAGCGTCTCATGCTATCCCTCACGCCGGGAACTGAAGTTCCTCGGCCAGTGCCGCCAGTTCTCCGTCCCGAACGAACAAGTTGTGGGAATCGCAGGACGCGCCGATCGCGATTTGACGCTTGAGCCATAGTCCAGCGACGTCGATCTTCTCTTCGCGGCTCAGGCAACGCCTGCCCTGTTCGAACCCCCTCAGAGCGCTGCCGGAGATGCCGACGACCACCTCGTCGCCAGCAAGGCGAAAGAAGTACAACTCGGGACGATCCCCCACCGTGAGAAAGCCGGCTCTTCTGAACTCCACGGCGCGTTGCTTGCCGTCCGGCCCGGTGACCTCGAACCGCTCGAAACGCGATTCGTATTTCATTGGGGATTATGAAACGCAGCGAGGGGCATAGTAAAGTTTCCCAATTGGTTGAGGTTCCAAACGCGCAATACGCGGCCGGTCATGTCCCGAACCGACACGACGGAGAGCATACCAAATCAGATGCCGGTGTGGCCGCTTGCGGTCCTGCGGGATAGCGGATACTCTCGATGGACCGCGCTCAACCGGAACCGGCGCGCTCGGACCCACACTCTCGAAAGCCGACGCAAGGAGTCTCGTCGATGGCCGCATTTGATGAACACAAGGAAGAACTCGAGCACTACGAACAGATGATGGGAACCTGGCGCGGGCGGCTGGCCGTGACGCTCGACCGGTTGACCGATGCGATGGTGCTGGCCGGCCAGCACGCTGTCTATTGCCATTCGACGAATCCGGAAAAGCCGACGCGCGATATGGAACTGGTGGTGGGCGAGTTGCGCAAAGCCAAGGAATTGATCCAGAGCGTGATGGAAGGCTTGCGGGCTGAGCGCGGCGGATCCGATCTGCCGCTACAGTAACCGCTTCAAGCTGCGCCGATTATCGCGTTCCCTTTTGCGATGAACAGCGGCGCGTTGATCAGCGGCGCTCGCCGCGACCGGAGTCTGAAGGCAATTGCAGGAACGGGTTGTTCGCGCGCTCCTCGCCGATCGTCGTCGCTAAACCGTGCCCCGGATAGACCAGTGTGCCATCGGGCAAAGCCAACAATTTCTCACGGATGGAACGAAGGATACTCGGCATCGAGCCTCCCCACAGATCGGTGCGCCCGATGCTTCCCGCGAACAGCGTGTCGCCGGCAAAAAGCTTTCCGGAATCGAGACTTCCACCGAGGGCGATTGCAATTCTCCGCGGTTGGGCGGCAAGTACAAGGAGACGCTTCCGGGCGTGTGGCCGGGCGTGTGCAATACGCTAGCGGCATAGCGTCCCCAGCGAAGCGTGTCGCCTTCGCGGAGCACCTGGTCGATCGACGTGGACTCGGGAGGCGGAACGCCGAGCCAGGCCGCCTGCGCATCGAGATGGCGATACAGATCGAGGTCGTCTCCGTGCATGAGCACCGGAGCGCCGGTCACCTGATGCAACTTCTGCAGGCCGCCGACGTGATCGATGTGCGCGTGCGTGCTGACAATGGCGCGAACGGTGAGGGAGTGCCGCGCCAGGGCTTCGAGGATGCGATCCACATCGTCGCCCGGATCGAGCACCAGCGCTTCGCGCGTTTCCGGGTCGCCCAGGATCGAGCAATTGCACTGCAGCCAGCCGACGGGCAAGATCTCGTGAATCATTTGCTCGGCCATCGCTGCCACTATAACATTCGAGCATGGAGAACAGCGTGGCCTCATCTCCGCTCGCGGAATTGCACCGCGCCGCCGGCGTAGGGCTCGAACCCTATTTCGGCGTGTTGCTGCCGGCGCAATTCGGCGATTTGGCGGCCGAGCATCGTGTGGCGCGGGAAACCGCCGCGCTGATCGATACCAATTTTCGCGCGGTGCTCTCGCTCGCCGGGCAGGACCGCGTGCGTTACCTGAACGCGGTGATGACCAGCAATGTGCGCGATCTCGCGCCGGGCCAAGGAAACGTCGGCCTGCTGCTCAACGCGCAGGGCCACATCCTTGCGGAACTCGAAACGCTGGCGCTCGAAGAATCAGCTTGATCCTGCTGGGCCACGAGATGGTGCGCGAACAAACTGCGGCGACGCTCGACAAATTCATCATCATGGACGATGCCACGCTGACCGACGAGACCGCGGAGACCGGGACGCTCGCCATCGAAGGGCCCGAGACGCCGGCGATTGTGCGCGAACTCACGGGCGTCGATCTTTTGGCGCTGCCCATGCGCGGCCACGTAGCGGCCACGGTGAAAGTTGCGGGCGTCGCGATTCCCTGCCGCGTGATCCATCGCTCGCTGTTCGGGTTTCCGGGCGCGGAGTTCCTGGTTGGGCGCGACGCGCTCATCGCGCT
The DNA here is from genome assembly GCA_963818345.1 of uncultured Acidobacteriota bacterium. Lineage (GTDB taxonomy): Bacteria > Acidobacteriota > Terriglobia > Acidiferrales > UBA7541 > Palsa-189. The sequence goes on from CAWFRX010000014.1 coordinate 236,181, forward strand.
GTGGCCCGCGCTGGCTGCGGCTGTGCGTGCTCACGGCGGCGCGCCCATCGGCTATCGCGCGCTCAACGCGTTGCGACTGGAGGCGGGCATCGCATGGTTCGGCACCGATTTCGACCAGCGGCAGATCCCGCACGAGGCTGCGCTCGAAGCGACGCACATCAGTTTCACCAAGGGATGCTATACCGGGCAGGAGATCGTCGAGCGGGTGCGGTCGCGCGGCCACGTGAACCGCCGGCTCGCGGGGATGCAGTTCGGCGGCGCGGAGCCGCCTGAAGCAGATACCAAGCTGCTGCCCGTGGCTCGAAGGCGGCGGCGCCGAAGTTGGTAACGTCACAAGCGCGGCGTTTTCGCCGCTGCTGGGCAGACCGATCGGTCTGGGTTACGTGCGCCGGGAGCAGAGTGCGCTTGGCACGATCCTGCAGAGCGGCGAGACAACTGCGGAAATTATCGAACTTCCTTTGCCGGGGGCCTTGCCGGCGACCCTACCGCCGGTTTCTCTTTCGGCAACGCCGCCGGACCTAGCTTAAGCGACGGGCCGTGCTTCAGAGATCTGCGGCTTGTGACAACCGCCATGACTATTTCGGCGGGACTACTTTGGCAGGACTATTTCAGATTGAGCGCATCGCGGAAGGTGCCGCGCTCGTTTTCGATCTTCTTCTGGAGCTGCATGATGGCGTAGAGCAGCGCCTCGGGACGCGGAGGGCAGCCGGGGACGTAGACGTCGACCGGGATGACTTGGTTCACGCCCTGCACGATGGCGTAGTTGTTGAACACGCCGCCGGAAGTTGCGCAAGCGCCCATGGAAATGACCCACTTGGGCTCGGGCATCTGCTCGTAAAGCTGGCGGATGACCGGGGCCATCTTCTGCGAGACGCGGCCGGCAATGATCATCAAATCGGCCTGGCGCGGCGACGGGCGAAAGACTTCGGCGCCGAAACGCGCCACGTCAAATCGGGATGCGGCCATGGACATCATCTCGATGGCGCAGCAGGCCAGCCCGAACCCGAGCGGCCAAATGGAATTCTTGCGCGCCCAGTTCACTGCCTTGTCGAGTTGCGTGAAGATGAGGCCTTCGCCGGCCAGAAACTTGCCTAGGTCTTCAGGCTTTTCAAGGGGCACATTGCGCGCTGTGGGCACACTGGTTTGGTTCATTTGGTTTGCGTTCCTCTCGCGAGCCGCGCGACCGCGGCGCTCGCCTCAGCTTCACGCAGGCTTCGGCGTGCCCGACATGGACGCGGGTGCGGCGACCGCTGGCGCAGAAAGCGGCGCCTTGGGAATGATCATCCAGGCCATGAGATAAGCCAGAATGCCGCCGACCACGCATCCCGGAATCAGCGAAACGATCGCCCAGACCAAGCGGACCACCGTGGCGTCTACGTTCAGGTACTCGGCGATGCCACCGCAAACGCCCGCGATCTTGACGTTGACGGCCGAGCGCATCAAACGCTTGCTGCCGGTCAAGGTCTGCTGCCGCGATGCCGCAGAAGTTGCAGTAGCTCGAGTAATCGGAAATTTCTCGCTGGCAATTCAGACAGATCATTTGTGCTCCCCCCGTCGCCAATCACAGGGTCCCGAGCTCATTTTCTCACATTGCCGAGGCCGAGGCCAACCCTGGTCTCGGACCGTGTCGAAAACTGCTCGGGCAACGATAGCCGGCCACCTCGAGTCACTTTAATTTCGCGGGGGAGTCGGTCCTCGACAGAACCTCCGACATCCTTGTTTCAAACTGGAACAAAGTGGGCCGCGAACATCCCGTCGAGACAGTGAAGAGAGCGCCAGAAACCCGCTCTTTACGCTACGCAACACCCCTGACACTGGCAAAACCCCTATTCCACCATTACGGATTCGACATGCTACTCATATGTTGAATAACCTACACATTCAAGGGAATCCGACATGGACTGTGTGGCATGCCCTGCACAAGCAGATAGCGCTTGTGGCCTGAAAGCCCGCCGTGTAGAAATTGAAGACCAAAGAAATTCAAATTCAGGGACTGGGGATACGGTCGCCAAGTGGCAAAAACTTCGAGGTCCGTTCAAGCTGCCAATCGCACGCACGTCGGTACTCGGCCAATTCATAACACCATTCTTTTGTCGATGATCGATGAGGAGTTTCGCTTTCTTCGGCCTCATCTGCAATTTCTCCCGCTGGCAGCGCACCGCAGTCTTCATGAACCGAATGACGAAATTGAATTTGTTTATTTTCCAAATGCGGGCTTAGTTTCCATGGTGGTGGTATTGGCAAATGGAAAGACGGTGGAAGCAGCGGTCATCGGGAAAGACGGAATCGCAGGAGCGCCGGCGGTTGCGGGGCCGGTCCGAAGTCCACTCCGCGAAATCGTGCAAATTTCGGGAGACGGCTTCCGCGTCAAGATTCGAGCCCTGCGAAAAATTCTCGACTCGGCCCCCGTTTTAGACCGTACGCTCCAGCGATACACCAATAAACTGGGCGTGCAGGTCGCTCAGACGGCGGCTTGCAATCGACTGCATGACGTCGATCGACGTCTTTCGAGATGGCTATTGATGGCAATGGACCGAGTCGAATCCGGTTTCCTGCATATCACCCAAGATTTCCTGGCAACCATGCTGGGCACGGACCGGTCCAGCGTGTCGGGAGCGGCGAGCGCTTTGCAGAAGATTGGCTTGATCAAGTATAGCCGCGGGGTCGTGACGGTTGTGGACCGGGTTCAACTCGAAGCTTACGCATGCGAATGCTACGGCGTCATTCAGAGTTACGACGGCAAGCGGCTGTAGGACGAAGATGCCGGATCGAAGCTACGATTTATTCGAAAAGTTGCCCGACCAGTCCGTGGTTTGGAGGGGCATTGTCCACGGACTTCAAGATGCAAAGCTCAAACTGGGCGAGTTGGCGGCGAAAACGAACAATGAATGCTTCGCAATGTACCTACCCACGCAAGAGGTCGTCGGTCGGGTCAATGGAACGTTGGGTGATCCTGGCGGTGACGGCAAAGCCGCCTAAAGTCGCTCATTTCGAGCGATGCATCTCGCTATTCTTGAGACAGGAAGCCTTCGAGACGCCGCGATGAGACGGCATGAAGCCTCTTTTGGGGCGTTACGAGGCAGTGGCAGCAGTCGCTGTGAGTTCGCGGAGCGCGGCTTGGACGCCGCCCTCTTTGTGAGGAATGCCAGCGAGCGCCAGGCCCATCTCCACGCCGCTGAGAGTTCCCGCGAGCATGAGATCGTTGAAGCTGCCGAGATGCCCGATGCGAAAAACCTTGCCGGCTAGTTTCGAGAGGCCTGCGCCCAGGGACATATCGAATTTATCGAGGATGATCTTTCGCAGGCGGTCTGCGTCGTGCCCTGCCGGCGTATAGACGGCGGTCACCGAGTTCGAGTATTCGCTCGGCTCTTCGCAGACGATTTCGAGGCCCCAGGCGCGCACTGCGGCGCGAGTGGCCGTTGCGAGACGCTGGTGCCGGTGGAACACCTGGTGCAAACCCTCTTCGTTGAGCATCCGTAGCGCTTCCTGCAAGGCGTAGAGAAGGTTGGTCGCCGGCGTGGAGGGGAAAAAGCCAGCGGCGTTGTGCTTGAGCATCTCATTCCAATCCCAGTAGGCGCGCGGCAGCTTGGCGGTGCGCGTCGCGGCGAGGGCCTTTTCGGAGATGGCGGTGAAGCTGAGACCAGGCGGAAGCATCAAGCCCTTCTGCGAACCCGAAATGCTCACATCGACGCCCCATTCATCATGGCGGTAATCGACGGTCGCCAAGCCGGAGACGGTGTCCACCATCAGGAGCGCCGGGTGCTTGAGTTGATTCATCACTCGGCGAATCGCAGCGACGTCGCTGGTCACACCGGTGGCCGTTTCGTTATGCACCGCGAGAATGGCTTTGATGCTGTGGCCGGAATCCGCGCCGAGGCGGGCCTCGACGTCGGCCGCTGCAATCCCCCTTCGCCAAGTGCCGGGCACATAGTCGACGTTCAGCCCGAACCGTTCGGCGACCTGGCGCCAGAGCTGGGAAAAATGGCCGGTCTCGAAGCAGAGGACTTTATCGCCCGCAGAGAGCGTGTTCACCAAACCCGCTTCCCAGGCGCCTGAGCCCGAAGCCGGGAAAATGATCACGGGGCCGGTGGTCTGAAAAATCGTGCGGATCCCTTGCAACACATCGAGACCCAACTGCGCGAATTCGGGACCGCGATGGTCGATGACGGGACGATCCATGGCCCGGAGAACGCGGAATGGAACATTCGTGGGACCGGGAATCTGCAGGAAGTGGCGGCCAGTGTGGATCATGTGTGAGTTTGGCGCGATCTATGGCGTGGGATCAAAGTCGATCCCGCACGCGAAGCGTCTCCTCCGGCCCGCGATGGTAGCACCGCAGGGGCGGAAGCAGAAGGGCTGCATCCGTTCCGACGCCCAAAGGTGGCCGGGCTAACGCCGGCCGGGTTCACGACGTGACCAGCGATCTGATCTGCTTGGCAAGCTTTTCGATCTCCTCGGTCTTGTGTATGACGTCGAGCGAAAGCACTTCCTTGGTGTCGTTTTCGTCGAGGGATTTCTGCAGTTCCGCGACGATGTCGGAGAGGCGCGCAACGTCCTTCTTGATCTCTTCCTGGTTGGCCTTTAGCACCGCGCGCGGATCCGGCTTGTGGTCCGGACGGCGCGGCGTCCTGGTATCTTGCGGATAGACGGCACCCGCCGGTGGGGGCCCACCCTGCTGCGCTCGCGGGGCGCCAAAGGCCGAACTCGCAACCAGCGTCACAGCCGCGCCAAGAAAATCCCTGCGTGAGTGGGACATTCCGCCCTCCCCGCCCGTGCCGCGCAATCCATTCAATCTATCGGGCCCATCGATCGAGGTTCCCCGCGGCCTGTCCGGGCCGGATGATATAATCCAGCGCTCCGACATTATGACAGACCATGTGTTCATGTGGACGCAGTTTGCGCTGGGGCACGGCACGCGGCTGCTGGCGATCCTGCTGATCGCTTTCCTGCTGAACCGGCTGCTGCGCGGCGTGACCAAGCGGATGGCGGCGCAAGCCGGAAAGGAAAGCAGCGGCAGGATCGGCCGCATGCGCGAGCAGCACATGCGCACGCTGTCCGGTGTGCTGTACAGCGCGGGCAACGGGATCATTGTCGTCGTCGCGGTGCTGACGGCGCTTCCGGAGTTCGGCTTCAACGTGACGCCGGTTGCGGCGGCCGCGGGATTGGCCAGCCTGGCGGTCGGATTCGGCGCGCAACACCTGGTGCGCGACCTCATCAACGGATTTTTCGCCATCTTCGAGGACCAATACATCGTCGGAGAGACCATACGCGTTGGCGATGTGGTTGGGCGCGTGGAACATCTCACGCTGCGGCGCACGGTTGTGCGCGACCCGCAGGGGGCGATCGTCTCGATTCCAAATGGCGAGATCGGCAAAGTGGCCAACCTCAGCCGCGACTGGGGCCAGCTCTTCCTCGACACCCTGGTCGCGCCGGAACAGCCGCTCGACGAAGCGCTGGCGGCACTCGAGGCCGTGGCCGGCGATTTTCGCGCGGACGCGGCGTGGTCGGCCATGCTCGTCGATGGCCCGCGCGCCGCTGGGGGTCGAGTCGTTGACGCCCGCTGGAGCGACGTTGCGCATTCAAGTGCGCACGGTGCCGGGACGCCAGGACGACGTCGCTCGCGAGCTTCGCAGGCGGATTCAGATGGGGCTGGCGCAACGCGGGGTGCGCTTCGGCGGCGTGCAGCGCGTGCAACTGGTCGGCGGCGAGCCGGCAGTGCAAGCAAGCGTGAGCGAACGGAACGACGCTTGAGTTCTGGAGAATTTCAGCGGTCCAATTGGATACGGAGGAAACGGGAATGGGAGAAGTGACGCACGAGCAAGCAAACCTGCTGTTGCGGCTCTATGAGCTGCGGCGCGAACCTCGCCTGCGCGAAGCCCGCGCGTGGTTTGCGAACAACTTTGACCCGCAGACCCCGGAGGAGATCGGGCAGAAGTGTCCTCCGGGCAGTGAGGCCAATGCGAACATGCGCATGGTGATCACCTATTGGGAAATGGCGGCGGGGCTGGCGAACCGCGGCCTGATCGACGAAGACCTGTTTTTTGAGAACGCGGGAGAAGGGTTCCTGGTTTGGGAGCGCGTTCGCAACTTGCTGCCGGCTATGCGGACAAGACTCCAGAATCCGCTGCTGTGGAATCAGATAGAGACGCTGGGCAAGCGCATGGAGGCGTGGCACGAGAGGCGTGCGCCAGGCCACCTCGCGGCGATGCGGCAAATGATGGCCCGCATGCACCCGACCACCTCCAAAGCCGCTAGCGAATGACGCTGGAGGAAACCCTCGTATCGGTCTGGCGCCAGGTCCTCGAGGAGAACGCCAACTTGGTGCAACTCGAAGAGCGCAGCTACCCGGTGCGGCGTACGGCGCGCCGGCGCCTGCGGCAGGTGGACTTCGAGTTCGCGGGAGAAGCGCTGCGCGGGATCGAACAGAATCCGGCAGCGCGCTCGAAGTGGGCGCAGCTTGCGGCTGCTGGCGCGAAGGTGATGCAATTCACCGCGGAAGGGCGCTATCGAGCCAATGTCGTCGACGGGAAAGTGACGATGTATGGTAAAGCTCCCGACGCGGCAAAGCCATCCGCGCGACCAGACAATCCAGACCTTTAACTGGACGATCGGCTAACTTGATGATTGGGACTCGATGATTGCGAATTTAGCGATTTAGAAGCCGACGATTGGGACGCAGCGACTGGGATTCCGAGGATAAGGCAGAGAGGGAAAAGCCTGCGGGGGCTCCTCCCTCTCGGTGTCCCGGTGAGGGACGGGGTCGTATGATGTTATTTGCGTCCCAGCGTCGAAATAGTTCCCATTTAACGCCGGAAACCACCGCGTCCGAAAAAGGCGCCTCCCCCACGGAAGCCCCAGCCGCCGTAGAACCCTCCATAGAATCCAAGGTAGAGCGGCGGTGGATAACAGCCCCAGCCGCAATAGCCGTAATAGTAGTAGGGCGGAGGCGGGTAAGCAGGGTACGCGGGATATCCGGGACCGGGGCCGGGGCCGCCCTGGCCGGGGCCGCCAGCGTAACGAAGCTGCGGGTTATTCGCGTAGGCATCCTGGTCTCTGCCGTAATCGCCTTGGCCGACCGGTCTAAACGCCACTTGGCTTTGCGTGGTCGAGACGGTGACGGGCGCCTGTAGCCGGAACGTCAGCACGCTCTCGGGAGGAATGACCGTCGGCCTGCCAGGCGTGGCCATGATGGTTGCGATTCCCGCGCCAATTCCAGCCGCCGCGCCGATGGGGGCGCTTCCAGCGGCGGCGCCGATGATCGCACCGGTTGCGGTGGTGGCGCCCAGCGTGGCGGCATCGCGCCCTTGCGATCTGGCGGTCGCGCTTTGCAATCAGCTCGGTAGTGACAGGCACCTGCTGGCCATCGACCAAGTTGACCTGCGCCAAGCTGATTCCGAGCTTCGATTGATTGTCGCCACTGCCGTGCCCAGCCTTTTGGGCAACATCGACGTGGCCGGTCACCGGCTGGCCGCGCCGCGCGACAACCCAGCCATTGACCACGAGCGGCTGGTCGAGATCAACGTAAAAGATATCTCCCGGGTGGTTCCGATCGCTCGATAGCCACTCGCGGGTGCGCACGACAATCACCGTGCCTGCCGGTAGGGTCAAGCTGTCCGGAACCGGCGCGTTCGACGCTGCGGAGGGCGGGCCCGGAGGCATCGCTCTCGGAGCGGCAGGCGAGTTCTGTGGTGGGGCAGGTGTGTTGTCGGGCGCGGCCGCCTCAGGCCGGTTTTGGGGCGCCGCTTCCGGCGCTGGCGCCTCGCTCGCGGGCGGCGATGTCACAGCGGGGTCACTGGTCGCGGCCGGGTCACCCGATTGATTCTGCTGATCTTGCGCCTTGGACACCGGCGGGAGGCTCAGGGACAATGCCAGACCAAGAATGGCTACGGCCAACTGGTAGATTAAATGGCGAGTTTCATGTTCAACGTTGAGCTTCATGTTCAGCTCCTAGGACTTCGGGACGAAATTTCGGCAACCCATATGATCGCTTTCGGCCGGATCATCCGACTTCGTGAGGAATGGCGGCCCACTAAGCGAAAAGATGCTGTGGCCGTAATTACGCGTTGTATGGTTTTCGAGTGGGCCGGTCAGGCGGGATCAAGCCGCGCGGAAGAGGAGAAAGGCTCCGCTGGGCACAAGCGTGAAGTGGCCGGCCGCTTCGGCTCGCGCGCCTAGTTTACGTTTTCGGTCTCGAGCTCGCTATCGCCGGTAAAGAATGTTTCGCCCGCCAGTAGTTGTTCCAAAGCTGCCACGAGATTTCGCTTCGCCTCGGATTTCGCGACCAGCCCGTGCGCTCCCGCCTGCCGCACGAATTTGTCCAGAGTGCGCGAGCTGTGCATCGTAAAAATCAGCAGCCTACAAGAAGGATTAGATCTTGAAATCTCGTGAGCGGCGCCCAATCCGCCCATGATGGGCATGGTCACGTCCAGAATGACCGCATCGGGGTTCAGTTCTTTCGCCATACGAACGGCTTCTCGCCCGTCCGCGGCCTCACCGCAGATTTCCCACTGGGGGCGGTCGCGCAACACAGCACGAATTCCCTCACGAATGATTGCATGGTCATCCACAATGAGTATTCTCACTGACATTCCGATCTCCATTTCGCCGGGGAGAGAGAATATATACCGTGGAGGCTCGCGTTTCGTCGTCTAGCAAGTACAACGCGTTCCACAAGGGCACTAGCTGTCAGTCACTGGCTATCAACCGTCGGGAATTGTCTGGTTGTTGGGAATCTGTTCGGTTAGCCTCCGCGGCGACCTTCCACCCTTCTGGAAGAGGGTCGATTCGCCAAAACTCCGGGGCCGGTCCCTGGAACTCGATCGCTACCTGAGTGAGACCGCCGTAAGGAGCGCCGAAACGCGCCACCGAGCCGATCGTCTCTTCTTGCGTCTCGCGGTTCTTTAGGACGAGTTTCTGCCCGAGGACGACTTTCGTCGCCAAAATAAATAAAGCACCGTGAGCGCTTACCTTCGTCGTGAACGTCTCTTCTTCAAATGGCCCGCTTTCGATCGAATCTCCGCGCACCAGAAGCGGCACATCCCGAGACAGACGCTCACTGCGGCGGCGCTCCGGACCGAAGCCAACACGCTTCGCGTCCGCGTCACTGGTTTGGCTCGCGGCGGACCTCTCGCGTAAGAGGCTGCGCAGCTTGTTGCGGTAAAGGTTGTTGTCCGCGACCGCGAGAAGATTTTCCACGGTGCAGCCATCGCCCGGATATACGGCGATACCGATGCTCACGGTCAAGGCAGGTTCCTCGCCATCACTCGCGAGCCGATCGGCAATTCTCTGGGCCACGCGCAAACCGGCCTTCCGGTCCGTCTCCACCAAAAGAATCCCAAATTCATCTCCACCATAGCGTGCGGAAATATCAATCGACCGGCAGGTACGCTTCAGGACGCTCGCCAAGCGACACAAGGCTCGATTGCCGGCCAAGTGTCCATGCCGATCATTAATGGTCTTCAGGCGATCCAGGTCCAATAACAACAGAGCAAACTGGCGTCCGGTACGATCGGACCGCTGGAGTTCCTTGTCAAAGCCTTCGAGCAGCGCTCTGTAATTGCCAAGGCCGGTTAAAGGGTCGTGCGACGCGAGGTACCTAATCGACTCCTCGGAGCGCTTTTGATCGGTTACGTCCATGGCCACGCCAACGGTGCCGATGGTCCTGCGGCCGGGGCCGGCAAGGGCCTCGACGCGCACGCGAAACGTCCGCCCCTTGTAATCGAGGTCAAAGTTCGCCGGCACATCTTCGAGCGATTGCAGATGCTCCGTGATGCGCCGCACCGAGGGGCCGCCGTTTTTGAAGCATTCACCCAGGGTTTTGCCGATCAGGGATTCGGCCTTCAGATGCAGCGCACGCAGGGGTAAACCGGAACAAGAAGTGACCCGAAAATTGGCGTCCGTGGTCCAAATAATCGCGGGTGCTTGCTCAATCGCGCGCCGAATGGGCGCCGCGAGCGACTGCGGGCGCGCGGACCGTCCCCGAAGGCCATTGCGAGGGGCCGGGGTGCTGCAGCTTCGGGGACCAGTTCCCTTTCTCACAGTACTGTTCCTTCTCACACTATTATGGATGCGTGAAATCGAAGGCGGACTGAGGTTGATTTCTCTTGCCCGCCAAACAGTACATACGGGCAAACTCGTAGAAACGGTTAGTAACGATGCCTAGCTGATACATAAGATATTGGGACGCATAATTCGATCGCAAGTGATGAGCGGGCAGGCGGTCTCGATGATTCAAAGCAGCCGGCGCAGGGTCCAAAGCGCAACAGAGACCGCGAGCCACGTGAAGGTCGCCACAGCTAGAACGAGCCACGGCGCGAGTTCCGGCAGAAGCTGCCAGACAATTAAAGCGAAAGCAATCAATCCGATGCTGCCCATGGCGGCGCCTCTGGCGTCGAGACTGGCGGCTTCCCTGCCGCGATTCTTTCCGTCAAGGCCGTGGCGCTGCTTCTTCTCGCATGCGTGCTTTTCGACAAGCGTCGCGCTAGCCGGGAAAATCGCAGGAAATGCCAGGAACAGCCCACCAATCGTGGGACCGAATCGCTGGGCGATTAGGCCGGTTGCGACTGTAATCAAGCCGCCGAAGAGAATCCTCAGGGCTAACTCGTACCATCTGGTTTCCCGCAGGGCCGAGAGATTGGCCCGTACATTCATGAGACGATTTGGCAGGAAACCATTTGGCATGTGATTATCGGAGCCAAAGCAACCACAACCCGAAAGCCGTCGCGAACCAAACCACGAGCAGCAACGAGGTCGCAAGCATCGCGGACGGTTTGTAGCGAAACATGAGCCATGTAACGCAGCAGGCGTACGCGAAGAACCCGGCCGCTCCGGCGATCATGGAGCGAGCCTCAAGGGCGGCGTATGCCGCACCCTCGGTGAAAATGGTGAGCGTCAGTGTGGCTAGGGCAACGGAAGGAGCCGCGCCGAATAGCCCGGCAAAACTTTTGGGTTTGAAGATGTCGCCTAAGCTCGCGAAGGCTGCGACCAGGACGCCGCCGGCGATAAATCGAAAGATGAGTTGTTTGACCACACTGGTCCTATAGAGGAGTTGTTGAGGCGCCTTGGCAAGCGGCTAAGGTCGCCACAACACGATTATCAGAGTACGGGACAGTAGTTGTGTCAAGCCGTGTCGGTGGATTCGTCGTTAAAAAAAAAGCCGAGCCTTGGCGGGTACCAAAACCAAAACTTTTCCACTTTACAGAGCGATGCGCTGGTCCCGATTACTGCAGGAAGGCGGTCAAGGATAGCTTCCAAGTCGGTCAAACTGCAAAGGCCCGCTCGGGCTACCGTGTGCAGTCACTCTCCCAAGGAGACATGGCCGCCTTCCCTATCACGCGAAGCAACCGCGAGATGTTTTAGGACGCTTTCGGCGGAAACTTGTCAAACATCTTCTCTACGGCTTTGTCGATCTTCTCGTCGTTTTTCTCCTGCTTCTGAGAAAGCGTGTCGCTAGCAGTGCCACGGAAGATCGCCTGTTTGCTGTGGCTATCAAACAGATCCACAACCAGGGCTCCTACCGTATAGTTTTCCACAGTGGTCGTCGTGTCGCCACCGGCCCAACTCCACCGCCAGCCAGGAAACCCATCGTAAAAGGTATTCAGTGTTTGTCTTTGCTGGGTCGCTCCATTGGCCACTACGCCGACATCGGCGTTTTGTGTGACCATTTGCCAACCCTTAGCCTGCAACTGCCGGTTCACATCGTCGACCACTCTCTGATTTGCGAGCGGGTCGTTCAGCATAGGCTGCCGAAGCCACATATACGTGTGGTACCGCGAAAAGTCGGCGTGATGATCGAAATCAGTATCAACCTTCTGAGCCGCCGCGGTACTCGCCATCAAAAACATCAGCAAAGACAAACCGAAAGCTGCCCTTATCGTTCGCATTGGAGTTCCCCCCATTTTTTGAATCGGCTTCGGGCTAGCAGTTTGTTAGCCCGAAGCGCCCCCGAGCGAACCCAATATCGCAAGATTTGAAGTCCGGGTGAATCGAGCGTTTCACCCAATCGTGACTGGGTCAGAACCTGAGAACGGACGCCAAGCAAACTGTGAGCATGGCCTGGAAACCTTGGCACTAGCTTCGGCCGGAGCCCACCGCCGACTGAACAGCGAGCTTGATGCTAGGCGCCAAGCAGGCCAGCGCTAACGTAAGAGCAAAACGAGAACCAGGACAATCAGAAGCAGTCCCAGGCCGCCGCTTGGGTAGTAGCCCCACCCGGTGCTGTACGGCCAGGCTGGCAATGCTCCAATCACCATCAAAATAAGAATGATCAACAAAATCGTCAGCATCTTCGTGTTCCCCCTTTTTTAATATTGAGCCCTGAAAAACCCTGTCACGAATCCGTCCTCGCCACGGTGAAAACTTCCCAGCCTAAAACCCGATCAGAAGTTCTCGCCGCCGGTCGCACCACGCGAGAGCGGCTTGTCGGTGCTGGCGAAGTCGGCGCGAGACTCGCCGGTGGAGGCGATGTCCTGAGCGCCCGTGTTCTTGAGGATGTCCTTGGCGCGCTTGGTCCACTCAGAATCGTCTGAATGAACCGACAGAAGTATTCCGCCGCTTTTCACGCGTCCCTCGTAGCGTTTGGCTTCGTATTCGGGTATGCCCATGCCGATCAGCGCGCCCGTGATACCGGCGACTGCGCCGACCGCACCGGCCCCGGCCAACGCAGCTACAATCGGGCCTGCCGCGATGAAGGGTCCCAACCCTGGGATCGCCAGCGCCCCGATGCCAACGAGCCATCCGAGAATGCCCCCGGCGATTGCTCCGGTTCCCGCACCCGTCGCCGCGCCCTCTGGGGCTTTGGTGCCCTTCTCGTGAGCGAAATCTTTGGAGCCAACGTTCTCGGGGAAAAGCACCGAGATATCGGTATATCGGAATCCAGCGGCCTTCAAAGCTTCCACGCCGCTCTCGACGCTGTTGTAAGTGGGATAAATTCCGAACACCGCCGTGTTTTTTCCAGCCATGGTCACATCCTCCTGAACAACAATTGAGCCCGAATGCTAGCGTTCTAGCTCCCGCTTTGGGAGACAAGCTCCATCTTCCGGGCGAATATTGTTGCGAATCGTTCCTACAAGCTATCCAGGGAAGCAGTTACCGAGATCAGAAGATCGATGTATTTCGGATGCGGAGTTTTATTTAAATCGGAGGAAGGCGAAAAAGCGTGGACCCGCCATCCATTACTTGAGAGGTTGATCGAAGGGCTTTTTGCCTAAGAGCGCATTCGCTTGCTCGCTATCCACGGGCTTCGAAAAATAATACCCCTGGCTGAAATCGCACTGCAATGTCTTCAAGTGGTTTACCTCTTCCATGGTTTCCGCACCTTCCGCGATGACGTCCATACCGAGATTTCGAGCTAAGCCCAAGATCGTGCGCACAATTTCCAGATTTTCTGGGTTGCTCGCCAGGTTGTGAACAAACGAGCGGTCGATCTTGAGCGTGTCCATGGGAAATCGACGCAGGTAGCTGAGCGAGGAATATCCAGTGCCAAAATCGTCGATGCTCAGGCGAACGCCGAGCTTCTTTAGGCCAGTAACGATTCGGATGGTGCGTTCGGCGTCGCCCATGGTGACACTTTCAGTGATCTCGAGCTTGATCGAGGACGGCTCAACTTCCGTCTCTCGCAGTATTTTTTCCACCTGCTCCACGATGTCAGGCTGCACGAACTGTCGAGCGGAAACATTCACGCTCATGGTCACCGGCGGTTTGTCCGGGTGCTGGAGATGCCAGTGGCGCGCCTGCTCGCAGGCCGTTCTGAGCACCCAGAGGCCAAGAAAAACGATCAGGCCCATCTCCTCGGCGACGGTGATGAATTGTCCGGGCGCAACGAGCCCCACCCCTGGCCGCTCCCAGCGCACCAACGCTTCGAAACCGGCAATCTCTCCGGTGGTCAGCGAAACGATGGGTTGGTAGTACACGCGAAACTCTTTCCGCTCGAGAGCCTTTCGCAGATCGGTCTCCAGTTTCATGCGGCTGACCGCGTGTTCATGCATGGCCTCGTCGAAAACCTCGCAGCGGGCCTTGCCCTGGGTTTTCGCGCGATACATGGCGATGTCGGCATCGCGCAGCACTTCGGCGGCGGTAATGTAGAGTTCGGAACTGGCGGCGATACCGATGCTCGCGCTGACAAAGACCTCTTGTCCCTCGAGGAAGAAGGGGCGCTCACAGGGTCCGCTGAATTCGTTCGGCGACGCGTATGCTGTCGGTGGGGTCGCGAAGATCATCCAATAGCACGGTAAATTCGTCGCCGCCGAGGCGAGCCAAGGTATCGTCCTTGGTGGTCCAATCTGGCCGGAGTGGCGGCGCCGGTCTGGTAACCAGATCCTCGAGGCGCAGGGAGTGCAGGATACGCTGCGCGACCTGGATCAGCAGATCGTCTCCGGCACGATGGCCCAGGCTGTCGTTCACCATCTTGAAACGGTCGAGGTCAATGAAGAGCACGGCAAACTTATAGTCTTTGTGGCGTTTCGCGCGAGCCACGGCTCTCTCCAAACGGTCCATGAATAACGCGCGATTAGGCAGGTTGGTGAGCGAATCGTGAAAGGCATCGTGCACGAGTTTCTCTTGCGCGAGCTTGAGCTCGGTAATGTCGAAGCCGACGCCGTGAATGAACCAAGGCCGGCCGTCCTGTTTGCGGACCATCCTCGCGTCACACTGAAACCAGACCGTGCGGCCATCGCTGGCCATCACGCGATATTCGGATTTGAGGGGCCGGCCGCAAAGGAACAAGTCCGCCGCTTCGACGCTCCATCGCTGTTTGTCGTCGGGATGAATGCGCGCGTACCAGCGCAGCGGATCGTCAAGCCACTGGGCCCGCGAGAAGCCCAGCATGGCTTCAATCTGAGGACTGACATAGGCTTCTCCGATTTGTCCATCCAGATAGGCCATGAAAACAACAGCGGGGATTTGCTCGACGAGAGTTCGAAAGCGCGCTTCCACGTTGAGTGAGCCGTCCTCAGCCTGGAACGTGGGCGAGACACCGGGGCCGCCCTGAAAGAAGAGATTGGCCAATTCGTTTATCGTAGCTTCAGCCCCGCGGAGGTCGGGCGTGCCTTGGTCGACCAACTCCCGCGTGGCTAATGCTTGCAGAATTCCCTTGTCGTGCGATTCACTCACGTTGAGAGACCCCGTCGCTGGGAAATACGCCTGCGCGATGCGGCATCGTAATTTAGGTGATTCGCAGAATCCGTTGCTGTGAGCGAGCATAATCGTGGATGGTGGGGGAGGAGGAATATCTTACGGGGCGAGTTACGAAGATAGTACGGTATTAACCGAAACAAAACATGGATGAAAGTCTCTAGAGGCATAGGGAGGCATCTTGCTTGTCGGGGAGAAACCTCCATGGCGCGGAATAGGGTGCCCTGCTGGCAGACTAAGCGAGAATCTTGCTTTTGCAGGCTCGAGGGCGTCGTACAATGGTGCAGTTTTGACGGCCACAGCAATCCTGGCTAACGTTCCGAGCGCAGCTTGCAGGAGGCAAATAACCAGCCATGCCCAAGTCGGAGAAAGATGTTAATCGTCGCAAGTTCCTAAAAGGTGCGGCTGTCAGCGGGATGGCGACGCTGGTCGCCGGCGCCGGGACGGTGGGCGCGCAGCCACTGATCGCGGCGGCGGCGAAGCCTCAAGACGACGAGGAAGGGCCCGAGGCTGAGGTTCTGGCTACGGGCCGGCCGGGCTCCGATTTCATGGTCGATGTCATCAAGTCGCTCGGCTTCGAGTACCTCGCTTCCAACCCCGGTTCGAGCTTCCGCGGATTGCATGAATCGATCATCAATTATGGCGGCAACACGGCTCCTGAGTTTCTCACCTGCTGCCACGAGGAATCGTCGGTGGCGCTGGCGCAAGGCTACGCGGAGGTCGAAGGCAAGCCGATGCTGGTCTTCGCTCACAGCACGGTGGGACTGCAGCACGCCTCGATGGGGATCTATAACGCCTGGGGCGGCCGCGTACCCGTGTACATCATCCTCGGGAACACGCTCGATGCCACCAAGCGAGGTGGCGCGGTGCAGTGGTATCACAGCGCCCAGGACGCAGCTTCGCTGGTTCGCGACTTTACGAAGTGGGACGACACACCCATCTCACTGCAACACTTCGCCGAATCCGCTGTCCGTGCTTACAAGATCTCGATGACCTTGCCCATGTCGCCCACCGTGTTGGTGGTCGACAGCGAACTGCAGGAAAACCCCATTCCCGAGGGCGCCAACCTGCACATCCCCAAGCTCACTCTGGCCGCGCCGCCGCAAGGGGATTCGGGCTCGGTGGCGGAGGCAGCGCGGCTGCTGGTGGCAGCGGAAAATCCGGTCATCATCGCGGGGCGCGTTGGACGCACCGAGGCGGGAGCGGCGAACCTCAAGGAACTTGGAGATATTCTTCAGGTTGCGATCGGCGCTGGGGGGAACGGCCCGGCTGCGGGCGTTCAGAATGCGGATGTCGTCCTGGGTCTTGACGTGACGGATTTCGGGGGCGTGGTCAGCAGATCTCGCAAGGCAACGCACATCAGCATCAGCACCGCGGATCTTTACATCAAGAGTAATTACCAGGATTTTCAGCGCTACGCGGAAGTCGAGATCGCCATGGCCGCCGACTCCGAGGCCACCCTGCCTTCTCTCATCGAGGCGATCAAGCGATTGACAACCGATGACCGCAAGAGGGCGTTCCAGGATCGGGGAACCAAGCTGGTCGATGCGCGCAAGCGCGCGCTGGACCGGGCGCGCACTGCGGCCACCAACGGATGGAATGCCAGCCCCATCAGTTTGCCCCGATTATCGGCTGAGGTTTGGGCGCAAGTGAAGAACGAGGATTGGGCGGGAGGAATGGGCACGGCCGGCTCGACCGGAACGAACTCAGGCTATCCATGGGTTTATGACAAACATTATCAGGGTTATTTGGGCGGAAGCTCATCCGGCATCGGCTATGCCTCCCCCGACGCGGTGGGCGCCGCATTGGCCCACCGCAAGCACGGCCGGCTGTACGTTCATGCGCAGACGGACGGGGACCTTATGTATGCCAATGGGGTCCTTTGGACGGCGGCGCATCACCGCATCCCGATGCTGGCGGTGATGCATAACAATCGAGCCTATCATCAAGAGGTGATGCACATTCAGCGCATGGCCAATCGGCATCAGCGCGGCATCGATCGGGCTCACATCGGCACGACCATTACCGACCCCAACATCGACTACGCCAAGCTCGCGCAAAGCATGGGCTGGTATGCGGAGGGGCCCATCGACAATCCCAATGACCTGGCACCGGCGATCAAGCGAGCCATCGCGGTCGTCAAGCGTGGTCAGCCGGCGCTTCTGGACGTCGTCACTCAGCCGCGCTAACGGAGGCGAATTGTGAAGCGTAGAGGACTTGTAGCCGTTTTAGCGGCGATCGCCGTGGCCGCGGTTCTGCTCGCGGGACAGTCGAATGCTGCGGCAAATGCGCGGGCGCAGGAGCCGAGCGCAGATAATTCGAACGCCTCAATCGGGAACATTCAGAACGGCAAGCGCGTCTTCGCTAGCTCAGAATTGCAGCCAATGTCATGGGAGCCGATGGGCAAGGAGGCTCGGGGCAGATTGCGGCGCCGCGAATCGGACCGCCTAGAATTTCGCTGGCCATGTTTATGAGCCAAGTACGCGAACCCATGAAGCCGATGCCGCCTTACTCGGCCAAAGCGATCTCGGACGCTGATCTCGCCGACCTCTACGCCTTCCTTCGTTCGCTCCCGCCTGCCCCTGCGGCAGAAAGCTCGCCTGCCGGCGACGCCGAAAATGGCAAACGGGTGTTTATGGCTGACGGCTGCTTTGAATGCCACAACACCGAAGGCCAGGGAGGTGGAGGTGGACCGAAACTCGCGCCCAATCCGATCGGCTTCGCCGCCTTCACTCATCAGCTCCGCACGCCTGCGCGTCAAATGCCGCCGTACGCGAACACGGTCTTGTCGGATCAGGAAGTGGCGGACATCTACGCGTTCCTGCGCTCGCGCCCGGAGCCACCGAAGGCGGACAGCCTTCCCCTGCTGAATTAGAACTTCGGGCTCTGACCAGGGCTCATCTCTACACGCTGGAACAATTCGGCACAATTCGGCACAATTCGGCACACTTCGGCACCCGAACCAAATCGCTGCACAATGAGGCAGCGTGTGGTATACCTGGGCCGTCGGAGATGCCAAAAAGGAAACCCTGGCTAGATACATAAGCATTCATGCCATTTCCCGGGCGGGGATCGTTAGCCCGGTGTAAAATTAGCACCCTAGGAGACATCCATGAACCCGACCAAGACCACAGCCGAAGTCTACGGAAACTATGTGGGCAACAAATGGACGACCGCCAGCAGTGCGGCCACCTTCGATGACGAAAACCCAGCAAGTAAAGGCTCGGTACTCGCGAGCTTCCAGTCCGCCGCACCGCGGGACATCACCGCGGCAATCGATGTGGCGGCGGAGGCGTTTCTTCGCTGGCGGCGAGTCCCCATCGAGGAGAAGCAACAACTAGGCGCCCGTTTTATCCAGCTGGTGCTCGACAGACAGGAAGAATTAGCGGTCATCATCACCAAGGAAAATGGGAAGACGCTTCGCGAGGCGCGCGCTGAGGTGCAGTCCGCGGTGACGGAAGGTACTTACCACGTATACCAATCGGCTAAATTTTTGGGGCACACACTCCCCTCCGGTACGACGGGCATGACCGGATGGGTGCAATACCATCCCATCGGCGTGGTCGGCATCATTAGCCCGTGGAATTTCCCGGCAAACGTGATGTGCCGGAAGACGCTACCGGCTCTTCTGACCGGTAACACTGTGGTGTTCAAGCCCGCCACGTTCACGCCCTGGTCTGGCATCTTCATGGCCCAATTGTTCGACGAGGCTGGCTTCCCCGAAGGCGTCTTCAACTGCGTCACTGGGCTCGGATCGTCCGTGGGCAACGCGCTCGTCGATGATCCCCGAGTGCGCGCCATCTCTTTCACCGGCTCGACCGAGATCGGCAAGAAGATTCAGGAACGAGTTGCCAAAAACTTGACTCGAACCCAATTGGAGCTCGGCGGCAAGAACGCTCTAATCGTGATGAACGACGCCGACCTCAATGCTGCCGTTGGCGCCACGATGACCGCTGGGTTTGCTTGCGCGGGCCAGTGGTGCACCTCGACTAGCCGCATCCTGGTCCAGAAGGAAGTTCACAGCAAGTTCGTGGACATGCTCGGAGCCCGGTGCGAACAGATGGTCGTCGGCGATCCTCTCGACGACAAGACCGCGATGGGGCCGGTGGCTGGTCCCGACCAGTACAAGGGCATTTCCAAGGCCATCGATCAAGCAAAATCGGAGGGAGCTCGCCTGGTGACCGGCGGTGCAGCCACGGGAGAGCTCGGCGAAAAGGGTTATTTCATCCGGCCCACGGTGTTCGCCGATGTGAATCGCGAAATGACGGTTTTTCGCGAAGAGATTTTCGGCCCCGTGCTCGCAGTTTCAACCTTTGACACTCTGGATCAAGGCCTGAAATTGGCGAATGAGTCGGTCTACGCACTTTCTTCCGGTATCTTTACCAAGGACATTGACGCCGCGCAGAAGTATGTCGCCGAGATCGAGGCTGGTTTGGCCCACGTGAACATCCACACCGGATATAAGCATCCGGCTTTGCCGTTCGGAGGCTGGAAGGAGTCCGGTTTCGGGCTGCCTGAAAACAGCCAAACGGGGCTGGAGTTCTTCGTGGACCGCAAAGCGGTCTATATCAAATCGGGCTCATAGGGGCGCTCGCTGGATTTGCTCGGAAAGTCCTCTTGCCGAACCTGGCGTCCGAGGATGCGTTCGTGGCGCCACTGAGTTGGATCGTCCGCCGAAGGTGGGCCGCCGTTTAAGCCGCTCGCAGAGGCTGGCTTCAAGCCCGAAACTCGCCTCGACACGGCCTAACGCCGGCCCACCGTCCGGTTTTGTTTAAACCGTTGTAAAGCTGATGGACACTTACGCCTGCCGATGACATCTTCGCCCGCACTCTGACTTTTTCCCCTGTTTAGCAGGCGTCGAACAGCATCCACCTCGCTTCACTAGATAACGCGTTAATTGACACAGAAGTGACTGCCGGGACCGTGCAATCTCGCCCACGGCATGCTCGGATAACGAGCCACGTTTTCGTTTATGCAAAAGTAATAGACCGTGTACGAAGAACGACATGTCAGATTTTTCTTGACACTTTTGCTATGCCCATGCTAGACCACGCTCCCAGATTCTTCCCGCCATTCAAATTGAGGGGGGTGCTCGATGAGTGCTCTAGGCTCTCGGTATTGGAAGTCGGCCTGTCGGCATCGGGGTACCGCAGGGTTGGTCGGAGTGATGCTGGCGTTGTGTCTCGTTTGCCTTCCCCTGTTTTCACAAACCGGCCAAGGCAACATCCAGGGCGGGGTGTTTGACCAGAGCGGCGGCGCCGTCTCCGGCGCGACCGTGACGGTGACCGACGTAGCCCGCGGTGTCACGCGAACGCTGGTCTCCGATGACGCCGGGCAGTACGTCGCCACCAACTTGAACCCAGGCACCTATTCGGTTCGCGTCGAGGCCAAAGGCTTCAAGGTCGAGCAGCACAACGACGTGCTGCTCGAGGTAGGCGAAACCATACGCGTGGACATGTCCCTCCAGCCTGGAGAGCAAAACCAGACCGTCACCGTAACCGGGGAAGTCCCGACCGTGGACACCTCGGACGCTGTTTTGGGCGGGGCCGTCGCCAACCAATCCATTAACGATCTGCCGCTCAATGGCCGCAACTTCGAGCGTTTGTTGGAACTACGTCCGGGAACAACTTCGGCGGTGGGGGCCGGTACGGGCACCACGCAAACCAACGGCCGGCGCAACGCCAATGACAGCCTGCGGGTCGAAGGGATCATCGAAATCAACGACAGCCAAGGCGCCACTCTTTTGAATCAGGTGTATCAAGGTGGAGATTCGAGCTCCGCCGTGCCCATCGACGCGATCCAGGAGTTCAGTACCCAGGAAAATCCCAAAGCCGAGTATGGCTTCCGGGACGGTGCGGTCATCAGCCTTGGAATCAAGTCTGGCACGAACAGCATTCACGGCACGGCCTACGCGTTTGGACGCGATGCCAGCGCCACCGATGCGGCAAACTATTTCACGGGTGGTGTCACTCCCGCGACGATGGAGCAGTTCGGCGGGTCGGCGGGCGGGCCCATCGTCAAGGACAAGCTCTTTTGGTTTGCCAATTTCGAAGGTCTGCGTGTCGACGTGGGGAACCTGACGACAGACACGTTACCGGTTGACGTGGCGGGAACCGGCATAACCTCGAGCATGATTGACGCGTGTAACAATTTGTCGAGCCAAACCGCAAATCCTCCGGCGCCAGGTGCTCCAGTCACCACCGGTCCATACAATCCGATCGGGACAAAAGGTCCTCAGGGCTCTGTTAATGCGTTGAGCGCGCAACTCGCGGGCATCACTGTCAATCCCGTGACCGGCTGTGCGGTCACACCCGGTTCAGCCACCGTTGAGAATATTTTCCCTACCGTTACAGGCACGGCCACAACCAGGAATTTTCTGCCTAATTTCACCACGGTAACGCCACTCAATAACGGAATCTTTAAGGGCGACTACGCGCTCAGCGCCCACCATCATGTGAGCGGCATGATCTTTATCTCCAAATCGGCCGGGATAAGCTCATCGAGTTCGACGGGCCAGCCCGCATTTTCGCCCGCATTGCCCCAATGGTCCAGCGTCATCAAGTCCGAGGGTCCACCCTGGTCCACCATCGCCACCAACGATGCCGCGCAGTACTCCGGAGGTTGGACCTGGATTCCGAATTCGGTATGGGTGAACGACCTCAGGGTGGGTTACGTCTTCATTAACGATGACCGTTTCGCCGGGGACGCCAACCTCCTTCCGTCGAATCCCTGGCCGAACGGGTATGGCATGAACACCGGCGTGACCAATCCACTGTTTGGCGGGCTCCCGGCGCTCACGTTTAGCAGCTTCTCACAGATGGGCGGCGGCGGGACCCGGACCGGGCGCCGCGGTCCACAGGGCGACATCGATGTGGTGGACAGCGTCTCGTATTTGCACGGGAACCACGCCTTCAAGTTTGGCTTTGAGTTTGTGGACTTGCTGGCCGATGGCGACACATATCCCAACGCGTACGGCACGGTGAAATTCACGACCTTGGAAAGCTTCCTCCAGGGCACAACGAACGGCGGAAGCATTGAATATGGCAATCCCGTTCAGGAGACGCGGGATCACTGGTACGGACTTTTCATACAGGATGATTGGCGCGTCACGCCAAGAGTCACCTTGAACCTCGGCGTGCGCTACGAATACATTGCCACGCCCACGGAACGTAATAACTACCTTGGCAATTTCAATCCGAGCGCCCCGTCCACGACGACTCCAGCCGTTCAGCAATTCGGACCAGGCGCACCGCTCGCTTCCGAATATAACGCCGGGCCGGGGCTTGTCTCCCCGCGCGCCGGCATGGCTTGGGACATCTTTGGCAACGGGAAGACCGTGCTCCGCGCCGGGGGCAGCCTGCTGACAGACGCCACCGTTTTGGGCCCGTTCGTTGACGTAACTCCCTTCGGGGCGAATTTCCCCAGCATCGGCGTCAATAACAGCGGCACCGCCATCAATGCCAACACTCCCGTAACCGCCAACCTGACGGCTGCCCAAATCAATTGGAATACGACAGGGGCCACCATATTTCCGAGCACATTCCAGCCAAGTTACGAACGGGGTCACCTATACGGGACCTTCGTGCAACGTCCCTGGTGTTGGCAGCGGCCAGTGCCAAACCGGTGCCGTGGACCCCAACTTCAAACATGCGCACATCGCCGAGTGGAATCTGGACCTCCAACGGGCCATCACCAATAAACTGACGCTGGACGTGGCCTATGTGGGCAACCACGGCTTTGATGAAGAACAAATCGTCGATCTGAATCAGCCGGTGATTGGCGCTGGATGGGATGCCAGTGCGATTTCAACTTGCCTGGCGAGCGCTGGGACGAACTTTCTTATTCCTAAGCCCGCTACAACGCCGGTTCTAACGCGTGCGGGCCCGATACCACAGCTGAAGTGCGATCGCCCACTTGCCCGACCTGCGCGTACAGCTCCATCTTCCCGTACCTTAGCAACATCGACGAAGCCACCTACGGGGACTTTTCCAATTACGACGCTTTGCAGGCAACCCTCCAAGGGCGCGCTTACCGCGGGCTATCTTTCCTGGCGGGGTTCGCTTGGTCCCATGCTCTCAGCATCAATGACAGCAACAGCGTGAATACTTCGAATCTTATGCCCACAGACAAGAACCACCTGGGCCTTGACTACGGAAACGGCGCCATGGATGTGCGCGATCGTTTTACGTTTGCGCCGACGTACAACATCCCCGGGTTCAAGTCCCCCGGAGAGATGCTCGAAGGCTGGTCGGTGAACGCCATCGTGGTTCTGCAGAGTGGGTTCCCCTGGACTGCGGCCGATACCACGACATTTGACTGGCTCGGAACCGGCGAGAACAGTAACAGCGGGATCGGATTAGGCGCCACCGAGCCTTGGAATTACAGCGGACCTCCCTCGGCCTTTACCGTGAACAGTGCAAACGCCATTCCCTGTTTCGGAGCCGCAAAAGGCTGCACGACCTTCGCGTCGCTGGTTACAAATCCGATTCCTGGCTTGGCTTTATCAGCCGTTCCGGGCACAAGCGTCCTGGTACCGACAGAGTGTTTCACGGCAGCACAGGCTCCTTACACCGGCAACGCACAACTTCAACAACTGGCCCTCGCTGCCCTCTTGAATACGAATGGCGCTTGCTACGCACAGAACGGAGGCGTTCTGACTCCTCCCGCCTACGGAACGGTCGGCAACGCAAGCAAGGGTCTCTTCGTCGGTCCAGACTACTTAAACGTGGATTTCTCGGTAGCCAAGCTCTGGAAGTGGAGAGAGCGCTACACCGCCCAGTTCCGGGCGGAATTCTTCAATATCTTCAACCATACCGATTTCGCCGCTCCGGGCACCAATCCGACGGCGGGTTTCGGCACGTTCGGCACGAGTACTTCCACGCCGGACTCGGCGAACGCGGTGCTCGGCTCAGGCGGTCCGCGGCATATTCAGTTCGGTTTGAAGCTGACGTTCTAAGCCGCCACGGCATGGCATTTTTAAACGTTTTGAACGGGTCGGGGCCCAAGGGAGAAATTTGAAATGAACAAGACGAATCGGCGGTTCCGCTATTGCATTGCCAGTGCCGGTCTTGCACTGGCTACTTTGTCCACGCTTCCCGCACCCGCTTTTGCCCAGGGCCAAGGCAGTTATCGGCCCGGACCGGGAGAAACTCCCGTTCCGATGGCCGGGGGCTTCGACAAAATACATCCGTTGCCGCCGGGCGGTCCGGCTCCGCGCATGGCGGACGGGCATGTGGACCTGACCGGACGCTGGTATCCGGACGCTGCCGGAAGGATGCTGCAGTTTGCGTACCCCGTCGACCAGGCGGCCCTGCAGCAATTCGATCCCAAGGCCACGCCGGAGGTTCCGCCGGTCTTCAATGCCGGCATGAAGGAAAAGTACGGCCGCCGGGATCCCGAAGGGGGCGCGGAATGCGATCAGGCCGGCACTCCCAGCACGACTTTGGAGCAAGATGCGCAACACGCCCCCATGGAGCTGATCTCGACGCCTAGCCGATTGGTCATGCTGTACGAGTACCCGATGGACGTTCGCATGGTCTACATGAATCGCCAGCATCCCAAGGATCCCGATCCCACGTTCAATGGGGACACGACCGCTCATTGGGAGGGAGACACGCTGGTTCTCGATGTGATCGCCATTGATGAACGCATGAGGAATTTCGGAGGCGAAAATTCCGGCGGTTGGTATCACAGCGACAAGCAGCACATCATCGAACGCATCACCCGCAGTTCGAAAAATTACCTCAGCTACCAAATCACTATCGAGGACCCGGTGGTCCTGGCGCAACCTTGGAAGTCGGCGGCTCGCACCTGGACTCTGGCGCAGGATCCCCACGACGAGTGGGGAGAAGTTTTCTGCACGCTGAACGAGGAGCCGGAGGAATTCAAGAGGATACAAGACGAAGCGAAGACCAAGGGCAAGTGAGAGTCCGACGGCCTGAAGGCTTGTCGGCGTGGCGCGGCGTGGCGCGTCGCTTCGGCTGCTCGCCTTCTACTTCCCTGCCGAACCGGCCCGTTTCTTGGCGTAGTAATCGGAAACATCCTGGAGGTAGTACCCCTGTTTGTCCGGTAAAAGCGCGCAAGCGTCAGACGAGCCGTGCGCCTCGGGCTTTCTGACATCCAAGCCACTTACCGTTTTACGCTTGAAGTCAAAAATCGTCTGTGACGTCACGCAAATGTTCGAATCATCCGTGGCGATAATCTGATTGGCATTCCACTCCACGACCTTCAGGTACGCGGTGCTCACGTTCAGCATCTCATTTGGCGCGCTGGCCATCGCCCGCAAGCAAAATGCCTCCGTTCCCACAAAATCCACGCCGCCGCGGCGGAAGCAAGACAGCTGCGTGACCGCCTCGACGAGTTGTTTCTTGCGATGGTTGGTCGGGCCTCCAAACCCCAACGGCATACGCCCCGCCGCTGTCCACATCGACAAAAAGCGCCGCCAGTTTTGGCTTGTCCTGGGCCCTCACGCTCAGGGACGCGAGCACGGCAAAGGTAACCGCGAGTGTCGCCCTGACCGTCAGCCGACAGCGCATTCGCCACACCTCATTCGCTTTCATCCGTCTCTGCCCCGAACTATGACACCGCGCTCGCTCAGCCGGCCGGGGCGACCGGATCCGACGCATCCGGTGTAATTGAGTCAACGCGAAAAGTCTAACAGCTTGGAGCGCTGACACAATCGCGAGCTTTTCGCTATACTTACCTGCCGTCAGGCGCGGTACCCAAGAGGCCTAAGGGAGAGGTCTGCAAAACCTCCATTCGTGGGTTCGAATCCCACCCGCGCCTCCAAGATTCCGGGTTGTTTTGTTTTCAGTTAGCCGCTTCGTTTTCGCAGATCTTTCAACGATCTTCAGAGGATAATCGTGTGATCTGTCTGGGCGCTCGCCGAACTGGCTGCGGGAATCCTGGCATTGAGCCAGTTTTGGATGTCCACGATGACGACTTGCTTATTGAGATCATTGAGCAAGTCATGATACCCGCCTTCATAAAGCTTCAGCGTTTTGTCGGCCGACCCCGCCTCATCGAAAAAGCGCTGGCTGCCGCTGGCCTTGGCGGCTTTGTCGCCAGTACCGTGAAGGATCAGCACGGGTAGCGTAATCCTAGGAAACTCATTCTTGAGCCGCTGATCGGCGCGAACAATTGCCGCCATGGTCTGCGTCGGCTGTGTTTCGTGGGCAATCAGCGGATCTTCATTCATTGCTTGGACAACTTTTGGATCGCGAGAAAAGTCCTCGTTCTTGAGGCGAACGACGTGAGCGTGCGGTGCGATATGGCTCAAGCCCTTTAGAACAGCCAAGGCAAAATCAGGCGCCGGCACCTCGAACGCAAAATCTTCGCAGATCAGGCCGACAAGCTCGCCCGGATAGTCGATAGCATAGAGGCAGGAAGTCACGCCCCCCGCGCTGTGACCCAGCAGGAACACCGGCAAGTCCGGTTCCCTCGATTTCGCCAGCGAAACCACGGTTTGGACGTCGCTCTCATAGTCCGCAAAATTCTGAACATAGAAGCGCTCGCCATCGGACTTACCCCGGCCGCGCAGGTCCAGCGCGTAACAAGCCAAGCCGATGGCGGCGAGTTGCTGGGCCACCCAATCGTAGTAGCCGCTGTGAGAATTGAAACCCGGCACAATGACCACGACTCCTCGAGCTTTTGCTTCCGGGCGCCATGATCTAACGAAAATTCTGAGGCCGCTTATTCCCTGGACCTTTTCGTTCGTCTCCAAGAAGTCTGTCATTGGGCAATCTCCGATCTGTGAGGTCTGGAGTCTTCGAGACAATCCGATCCGAGCCCTTCTACTTCCAGAAAGCCGGTAACTCAATCATCCCGAACCAAGAGAGATCATTTCTTCTTCGGTGCTTCCGGATCGTTTGCGGGATCAAAATATTTCGTATCCGTCGGCCCATAACCGGATATCTGGACAATCACGGCCGTATCGCCTGTCTGCGCAAAGTGCTCAACCGCTCCCGGTTCTGAGTACACGCTTCCAGGCGGCAGAATTTTCAAAGACTTGCCATTGAAGCGGTCCCCGTAACCGAAATGCCACAGACCGGAAACCACGGTTGCCACGCGGTCGTCCCGGTGGGCGTGCGCTTGAATCGTGACATGGGCCGGCACGAACAGCAGGATCGAGTAGAAGCCGGCTTTGGACGGGTCTCCAAACAGCACTTTCGTGTGGACACCCGCAAGACCGGAGCTTCCGATCTGATTATTGTCGAGTGCGCTCCCCTTAATTTCACTGGGAGTCAGGCGCATCTGCGGCAGCGATTGGGCGACCGCCGGCAATACGGCAATTGCAAACAGAGCCGCTACCGTGAACAGTTTTTTGGCCATCATCAGACCTCCGTTCGAGCATCGGCCTATCGTCTCAACTGGCGAAGGCTTCTTTGCATCACAGAAACTTCATTAGAGCGTCGGTGGTTTCTTTCGGATCCTCTTCCAGCACCCAGTGACCGGTGTTCTTGAGGACGACGACGGTTGCATTCGAAGCTACGATCTTCGCCTGTTGGGCGAGCACGGTTCCGGTCGCTTTGTCGCCGCCAATCGCGAGAACGGGCATTGTCAGCTTGGTTTGAGAAAGCTCGGCGAAGTCCTTGACTGCTTGCGGAAAGGAGACGAAGTAGGCCCAGCCTGCTCGCATTCGCCCCGGACGCGAGTAGGCCGCGACGTAAGCGGCCCTGTCGGCCGCCGGAAGCGAGTGCGTTTTGTCGGCGGCGAAATCGTTCCAGAAGTAATCGAAGTAGATCCGTTCGCGTCCTTTGACCAAAGCTTCCGGCGTCGGCCCATCGAAACGAAAATGCCAGAAACTTGGGCTGTTATATACATCGTCGAAGCCCGACACACCGGGCAGAGGAGCGTCCATCAGTACGAGCTTGATCGTTTCATCGGGGAACTGCGCCGCATACGCGTAGGCCACCATCAAACCAATATCGTGACCGACGACTTCCGTTTTTTGAATACCGAGAGATTTGACGAGAGCGTGAATGCGAATCGCGGCGTTCTTCATGTCCAGTCCATCGCGAGGGATATCCGACTCGCCGATGCCCGGGAGATCGGGTGCAATCACGGTGAATTTCTGAGCGAGGAGGGGGATGATCGGCCTCCACATGCGAGAGGTTTGCGTGTAGCCATGCAGAAGGAGAACCGCCGGACCTCGGCCAGCCGTCAAATAATGCAACCTGACTCCGTCAACGGTCGCGAAGCGCGAGTCGATCGCAGTCGTCGTCTGAGCCGACGCGATTCGCGGCAAGAACGAGAAGGTCAAAAGAGCGGCGAATCCAAGGAAGGAAGCGCCGAAGCGGGAACGGGAGTTCATGTGACAGCCTCCATCAGCGAGCATCGAGATTCCAGACTGTACGGTCTAGAATGGCTTTGTGTCAAGCAGTAGTTGTAGACTAAGTATTCTGGAATGGCTCGACCGAAAGAATTCGACCCGCAAGTCGCGCTCGGCAAGGCCATGAACGTCTTTTGGTCAGCCGGTTACGAAGGGGCTTCGTTGGAGCGGTTGCTGAAAGAGATGGGTATATCCAAGCAGAGCCTCTATGACACGTTCGGCGACAAGCGCTCTTTATACCTGCGAGCCCTTGCTTATTATCGGCGTCAAACGAACGACGGATTGCGCCAGCTGTTTGCCGGCACGCGCCCGGTCAGTGAAGGTTTCGGCAAATTGCTTTTCGGCCTCGCCTCCGAAACTCGGGAGCAACACGAACGAGGTTGCCTCTTGATGAGCGCGAACCTGGAGCGCGACACCGGGGATACCGCCATCGCTGAATTGCTGCGGCAAAATCAAGCCGAGGTGGAATCCATCTTTGCCGATGCATTGCGCCGCGCACAAAAGCGGGGAGAATTGCCCCGCGGCCAGGAGCCGGGTGCATTAAGCCGCTTTTTCGTTGTCACGATTCAAGGAATGAGGGCCATGGCCAGACTTAAATCCGACCGCAAGGCGCTCACACAGGTCGCTCGGGTCGCTCTAGCCGTGTTCGAATAATCCAACGTAAAGGCGTCGCCACTATCTGCCAACCGCGTCCACGAATCCTCGCGTCCGCCCTCGTCCAGGTGTACATTCGCTGGCTTGCGGAAAAAATCAAGCGGGCGCGACGGTGACGTCGGCTTCTCGCAGGAAACGAGCCGCTTCCTCAGGCGGCGTCGGACAGATATAGAAGCCGGTCCCCCACTCGAATCCGGCAACCTTCGTTAGTTTGGGCATGATCTCGAAGTGCCAGTGGTAATGCTCATTGCGTTCCTCTCCGATGGGCGAGGTGTGCAGTACGAAGTTATACGCAGGATGGTCGAGCACGGCGTCCATGCGCATGAGGTGGTCCTTAAATGCCTGGGCCAAGCTGGCATAAACCGAGCTGTGGTTATTTTCAAAAGAAGAGCCGTGCTGCTTGGGCAGCAGCCAGGTCTCGAACGGGAAACGCGGGGCATAGGGCGCCAGGGTGATGAACAGATCGTTTTCAGCGACCACCCGAACCGCGCTCTCGATCTCTTGGTGAATGACGTCGCAGAAAATGCAGCGCTCCTTCTCGCGATAATAATGGCGGGCGCCCTCGAGCTCTTCGAGCACGCGCTTGGGCACAATCGGCAGCGCGATCAACTGCGAATGAGAGTGCTCCAGGGACGCGCCGGCAGCCTCGCCGTGATTCTTAAAGATCAGGATGTAGCGGAATCTCCGATCGTTCTTGAGGTCGAGCACGCGCTCGCGATACACCCAGAGCATTTCCTCGAACGCGCGCTGCGGCAGCGTTGCCAACGTGCACTGGTGATTGGGCGTTTCGATGATGACCTCGTGCGCCCCGACGCCGTTCATGCGATCGAACATGCCCTCGCCCTCGCGGTCGAGATCGCCCTCGATGCCCAGGGCCGGAAACTTGTTCGGCACCACCCGGATGCTCCAGCCAGGCGTGTTGCGCCCTCCGCCATTGCGCCCGTACGCGAGGATCTCCGGCGGAGTCTTGCTCTCGTTGCCGGAGCAAAACGGGCAGAATCCCTTGCCTTCGATCGTCACACTGGAGCGGACGAAATCGGTAGGCCTCTTCGCGCGATCGGTGGAGATGATCACCCACCGGCCTGTAATCGGATCTTTACGAAGTTCCGGCAAAGAATTCCCCTCCATCCCCCACTGCTACGAGAATGCCTGACCACGAAGGCAACTTCCTTATCTTCCACTGTAGCGCTCCGGATCGACCCTTGAAAGAGCTACGCAGCCACTCGCGGCCTACTGGTCAGCAAACGCTCCCTTGTGCAGCCGCACGGCCGGCCGCTGACCGGGGCGCGATTCGATGGCCACCACGTCGAAACGGCAAGGGGCCTCACCGATGCGGCGCAGGGCCAGAAAACGTCGCGCCATGCGAGAAAGGTTGCGGCGCTTGTCGCGGGTCACCGCATCTTCCGGCAGGCCGCGCGTTCCGTCTTCGCCGTGGCGCGTTTTCACCTCCACAAATGCCAGCACGTCGCCATCGTAACCGATCAGATCGATCTCGCCATGGATTCCCGCCACCGTGAAATTCCGCGCGACGATGGTGTAACCGTGCCGCCGTAAATACCAATACGCATAGGTCTCGCCCCGAACACCCGTTCGGCGCCTCACGCTTCGGTCTTTCGCGGCGTTGGCCGACGCGCCCTCGGCCGCGAAGCCGTTTCGCGATGCCCACTGAACCAAACCGAAGATCACGCGGGAAAAAAGTTTCATCGGCACTTCAGCACCGGCGCTTTATCAATCGATGCGATAGCCACCCGAGCGCGGATGGCGAGCTAGCAGGCCTTCTCCACCTCGCGAATCGTTTCGCCGAGCACGCGGATCGCAAAGTCCGCTTGCTCCTCGTCGATCATCAGTGGAGGGCAGAGCCGTATGACGTTTTCGCCCGCGCCCAGCACGAGCAGGCCTTGCGCAAACGCGCGAGCGATAATCACGTCGCGCAGTTCATGAGCGCGCTCTTTGGTCTTCTGGTCCTTGACGATTTCGATCCCAATCATCAAGCCCTTGCCGCGAACGTCGCCGACGATGCGAAACTCCTCGCGCCAGCTTGCAAGACGTCCAAAAATATAGTCACCAAGCCGCCGCGCGTTTTCCATGTATTGGCTCTCGACCAACCTCACGGTAACCAGCGAAGCCGCGACGCATACCGGATTGCCGCCAAATGTCGAAGCCTGCGCGCCGGGCGGCCAGTCCATCACGCTGGCCCGCGCAATCATCGCCGAGAGCGGCATCCCCGACGCAATGCCCTTGGAAACACACATAATGTCCGGCTCGATTCCGGCGTGATCACCCGCCCACCACTTGCCGGTCCGGCCCATGCCGCTCTGAATCTCGTCGGTCACCAGCAGAATGCCGTGGCGCCGGCAAATACTTTGCAGCTCGAGCAGAAATTCCGCAGGCGCGGGCACATACCCGCCCTCACCCTGAATGGGCTCGACGACGATGGCCGCCACCTCTTCGGGATCCACCATCCTGCGAAAGAGTTCGCGCTCGAGGAAACGGAGCGCACTCGGTGCAGCAAGATTCCGCTGGCTTACCGTACGGGCAGCGATACGGATTCGCATACGGCACATGGAAAACGTCCGAGAGCAGCGCGCCAAAACCCTTGCGCTGCGTGACCTTCGAAGCCGTCAACGACAGCGCACCCATGGTCCGGCCGTGGAAAGCGCCGTAGAAAGCGATGATCTTGTTCCGGCGCGTGTGATAGCGCGCCAGCTTAATCGCCGCCTCGACCGCTTCCGTCCCCGAATTGCCGAAGTAGACGCGCTTCGCTTCCTTGCCCGGGGCAATGGCGGCAAGCTTCTCCGCCAGAGCCGCCATGTTGGGATAGTAAAAATCGGTGCCCGACATGTGGATCAACTTCGCGGCTTGTTCCTGGATGGCGGCGACGACTTCCGGATGGCAGTGGCCCGTGGCCACGACGGCAATTCCCGCGGCGAAATCGAGAAATATGTTTCCGTCGACGTCTTCCACCAGCGCGCCACGGCCGCGCTTGGCCACCAGCGGATAGCTCCGCGTGTAGGAGGGCGAAATGTATTGCCGATCAAGCTCCAGGACGCGCTTGGCTTCCGGCCCCGGCAGCGCCGTGATCAGCCGCGGGAGCTTGAGCTCCGTGATCGCTTGGGTCATCGCCGCCTCCTCACAGCATCGCGTGGATAATGCGCGGCTCGACGGCGCGGAACGGGTTCGCGGACTCAGTTGCTAAAGGCTGCCACCCGAAAGGGGGAAATCCGGGAGGGTCACTTGCGTTTCCAGTGAACCCCGCCGTCGCGGGTATCCTCCAATAAGATACCACGCTCGGCAAGCTGCTGGCGGATGCGGTCGGCCTTCGCGAAATCGCGGTTCTTGCGCGCCTCCTGGCGTTCCGCGACGAGCGCGTCGATGTCGGCATCGCTCGGCCCGGTGTCGCCGGTCCCGATACCCAGCGAGCGCAATTTCTCGGCGTCATCGTCGCTCAGCACGGCAAAGATGGCGTCGAAAGTCTCCATCGTGCGAAGCACCGGGCCGGCGTCATCCTGGCGGAATTCGCCGCGATCCATGGCGGTGTTGGCATCGCGTACCAAGTCGAAGATCGCCGCCAGCGCTTGCGCCGTGTTCAGGTCGTCCTCGAGTCCCTGCTCGAACTCATCCTTGGCTCGCGCGGCTCGCTCGCTGATCGCCGAGCTGCCCGCTGGGAATTTTCCGTTGCGCACGCGCGCGACAAAGTTTCGCAGGCGCTCGACCGAGCTGGCCGCCTGCCGCAGGCCGTCCTCGGTGAAATTCAGCTGCCGGCGATAAGGAACCGAGGCCAGCAGAAAGCGCAGCGAGGACGGCTTGGTTCCCCGCCCCAACAGATCGCGCATGGTGTAGAAGTTACCCAGCGACTTCGACATCTTCTCGAAGTCGACCAGCAAAAACTCGCCGTGCAGCCAGTAGCGCACGAAAGGTTTGCCCGTCGCCGCTTCCGATTGCGCGATCTCATTTTCGTGGTGAGGAAAGACCAGGTCCACGCCGCCCGAGTGAATATCGAGCGTCTCGCCGAGATATTTCATGGCCATGGTCGAGCACTCGATGTGCCAGCCGGGACGCCCCGGCCCGATGGCGCTCTCCCAGAAAAACTCGCCGGGCTTCGGAGCCTTCCACAGCGCGAAATCGCGCGCATCGTTCTTGTCGTAGCGATCGACGTCCACGCGCGCGCCAGCCTGAATACCGCTGAGGTCCACCTTCGATAGCTTGCCGTAGTCGGGAAATTTGGAGATGCGGAAATAGACCGAGCCCTCGCTCACATACGTGAACCCTTTCGCCGTGAGCCGCTCAATGAGCTGCACCATGTCGCCGATGTGATCGGTGGCGCGCACCATGTGCTCGGGCATCTCCAGGCCCAGCGCGCGGCGATCGGCAAGAAACGCCTCAATATATTTGTCGGTGTATTCGCGAATGCCCACGCCGGCCGCGGACGCTTTGGCGATGATGCGGTCGTCCACGTCGGTGAAGTTCATCACCTGGTTGACCTTGAACCCGCGCGATCGCAGGAAACGCCGCAGAATGTCCTGGAAGACGAAGGTGCGGAAATTGCCAATGTGGGCGTAGTCGTAGACGGTGGGGCCGCAGGCATAGATGCTAACCTCGCCTGGGTGGAGAGGCACGAAGGCCTCCTTCTGCCCCGTCATTGTGTTTTGAAATACGATTTCGCCCATGGCTATCCCGGGCACGCAACACTCGTGCCCGCACGCTCCTCGTTTGTTCGCTTTGACGGCTGCGGCTAACGCACGCGGCGTTCGATCGGCTGCAAGATCAGCGGACGTGGCATTCTAGCCGACCGCAGCGGGAGCAAGCAACGTGCGCGAACGCCAAATGCACACTGAGCGTCGAACAAGAACAATTCCTCGCGCGCGCGAAATCGTTCAGATCGCGGCTTTACAGCGTCTAGACGCTGTGTTATGGTCCCGTCGTTACCGCCGATCCACGCGCCAGGCGGCTGGGCCACTGCATAGCGACCCGCCACAGATTTTGTCGCAGTCCTTCTCCTCTCGAGGAAGTCGAACACGTATCGGTAGCCGTGTGCCAATTGAGCGGCGAATGCCGTACGTAAGCATTCAAATAAAGGGGATACCTTGCTCAAGCTTCGTAAAGTCGAATTGGTCGGCTTCAAATCGTTCCTCGAAAAGACCCATCTTACGTTCAGCGGCACCGGCCTGACCTGCATCATCGGTCCGAACGGCTGCGGTAAATCCAACATCGTCGACGCCATTTCCTGGGTTCTGGGCGAGCAGAGCCACAAATCGCTGCGCGCCGAACGCATGGCCGATTGCATCTTCAATGGCACCGCGAAGCGCCCGCCGATGGGCCTGGCGGAGGTCATCCTCACGCTGGTGGACGCGGAACTCGCCGAAGCAGCGCGACGCGTATTGGGCGAGCCCGATCCAGGTGTCGAATTCACCATATCGGCTGCAGGGCCCGGCCAGATCGACCTGCAAGATACAGCCGAGCAGGCGGGAGAACCGTCCGAAGCCGAACGCCTAGCTGCCGCGGAAGCCGAAACCACGGCAATCGACGAGGCCAAGCCATTCCGCAAGAAGCGCGGGCAGAAACCCGTCCCCGAGGTCAAACCCGGTGAGGTCGTGATCGCGCGGCGGCTGTACCGCTCTGGGCAAAGCGAATATCGGATCAACGGCCGGACCGCCCGGCTGCGCGACATTCAGGATCTCTTCATGGGCATCGGCCTGGGCCCGGATTCCTACGCCATCATCGAGCAGGGGCGCATCGGGCAGGTGCTCAGCTCGAAACCTTCGGACCGCCGCGCCATCATCGAAGAGGCCGCCGGCATCACCAAGTTCAAGACCAAGAAGCGCCTGGCCGAAGCCAAGCTGGAATCCTCGAAGGTGAACCTCTCGCGCGTCAACGACATCTACGTCGAGATCGAAAAGCAGCTCGCTTCCCTCAAGCGCCAGGCGTCGAAGGCTCGTCGCTACGCGGAGCTGCGCGACCAGATGCGCGGCTTGCTGCGCCAGGTGCTGGCCAGCAAGGCCCGCGAGCTCGACGCAGAAGCTGAGCGGCTTAGTCAGCTGCTCGATGGGGTCATCGCGAACGAAGCAGGAAGAGCCAAATCGCTCAACGAATTCGAGGCCGAGCAAGAGTTACTCGACCGCCGCACCGCTGAGCTCGACGCCGATTTGCGCCAGCATCACAACTTGATCGGGCAGGCGGCGCTTGAACTCGACCGCGCGGAGAACCGCATCATCTTCAACCGCCAGCGCGCCGAAGGGCTTCGCGTACGTGAACAGCAGGTTGCCGGCGAGCGTGAACAGGCCGCTAGCCAGATCGCGCAGCTCGAATCCAGCGTGGCCGCTCAGAATGACGTGGTCGCGAAACTTCGCGACGAAACGACGCGTCTGGAGAGTCTGCTTTCAGAGATTGCCGGGCGTTCGTCGGAACTGGCCGGTTCCACCCAATTGGCCGACGCGCGCATTGCCGAGTTGCGCCGGCAGATCGCCACGTTCGACGATTCTCTTGCGCAGACTCCAGACCGCTCAGGCCCAGGCCGAGCAATCGCTGGCGCACCATGGCGGAGCGCTCGAACGCCTCGAGCAGTCTGAGCAGCAATTACTCGAGGAGTCGCTGTTCCACCGCGATCGCTCGCAGGCCGCCGAGATTCGTTGGCAATCGGTGAATGATCGCGCCCGCACCCTCGAGGCAGCCGTTGTGACGGCGAAAGAGCACCTGGCGAACCTGCGACAAGAGCAACAGACAGCCAGCGCCCGCTGCGAATCGCTGCGCTCCGTCGTCGCTGGCGCTCGCGCTCGCCGCCAGACGCTCGAGCAAATCCTGAACGATCGTTCCTACACCGCCGAGGCAGTCCAAAAGCTTTTTGCCAGCGAATGGCCAGACTGCGTCGCGCGACTTCCGCGCCGTCGGCGTGCTCGCCGACTACGCCGAGGTCGAACCGCGAGTACGAAGGCGCTGTCGAGCAATTCCTGCGCGATGAACTTGAGTACGTGGTCGTCGAAACGTTCGACCACGCCCGGGCTGGAATCGCCATGCTGCGCGAAGAGGTCGGAGGCCGCGCCACGTTCTTCGTCGATTCGTTGCGCAAGCTCAACCTGGCAATCAATGAACCGGCCAGCGTCGACTTTGCTTCCGAACCGGCGCTGGTTTCGCGACTCGATCGCCTGGTCGAATTTCGCGACCCGCTCGGCGCGGCGGCAAAGCAGTTCCTGCCGCGCCTGCAGTCCGCATTTCTCGTGGAAACAGCCGAAGCCGCCGAACGCCTGGCGCGCGAAAATCCCGCGTACAACTTCCTCACGCCCGATGGCACCTGCTATCAGGGCCGCGCCGTCACCGGCGGCCGACCGGCCGAAGCCGGCCCGCTGGTGATGAAGCGCGAGTTGCGTGCTCTGGAAGTCGAGACGCTGCGCCTCGAGGGCGAGGCCAGCGCCGCGCAAGCCGCTCTCGAAGCCACGCAGGCGGCGCGGCAGGACGCCGAGCGTGCGCTCCAGGAAACGACGGCGCAGCACGTCGAGATGGGCAAAGCAGCCGTGGTCGCAACGCTCGAGCGCGATTCGGCCCGAGCGGAACTCGCTCGGCTGGGCATGGAACTCGCCTCCTGCCAAAAAGAGATCGAACGGATCCGCCGCGAAGCTGCAGACAGCACGTCAGCGCGCCGCGTCGGCCCAGGCGGAGCGCGAACAGGCAGTCGGCACTCGCTAGGCCGCTGAACAGGAACTGAGCGACAAGATCGCGCGCATGGCGGAGATGCGCCAGGCCGCGGACGTCCAACACGAGGAGTTGGCGACCCGTCGAGCCGAGAAAGCCGGCTTGGACGAAAGGCTTGCCAGCGCTCGGGCGATCGCAAGGCGCATCCAGGAAGAGCGCAATGAACTGCTGGCGCGCGCCACTCTGCTCGCCGAGCAGCAAGCCGCCATGGTCGACTGAGCAGCAGCAACTTCTGTCGCAGAACGAAGCGGAACAGCGGCAGACCGAATCGCTTCGTTCCGAGCGCGAGCGTCTCGAGGCGCGAGCCGCCGAGATCGAGCACGAAATGCAGCGCGGCCGGCTGCGCATCGCGGAGGTGGACGACGCCCTGCGCACGGCTCGGCAGCATCTGGACGAACTGCGCGACGAGCGCCGCCGCTTCGAGGTCGAGCGCGCTCGCAACGATTCCGAGCGCGAGCACCTGCGAGCCTCGTGTCTCGAAGAACTCAACGCCCAGCCCGAGGATTTGATTGCCGAGCAGCCGGCCTTGCTCGGCGGCGAAGAATTGGCCACCGCCGACACCCAATATCGCGAACTGAAAGAGCGAGTCGAATCCATGGGTCCGGTAAACATGCTGGCGCTCGAGGAATTCAACGAGTGCGAGCAGCGCTTCGCCTTCCTCGGCCGCGAGCGCGAGGACCTGCTGCAATCGATCACCGACACCCAGCAGGCCATCACCGAGCTCGACCAGGTCTCACGGCAAAAATTCGAAGAGGCCTTCGTCCATGATCAACGCCCATTTCGCTACGGCCTTCCAGACGCTCTTCGGCGGCGGCACCGGCCAGATGCGCCTATCCGAACCCGACAGCGCCGGCGACGCGGGCATCGACATCGCCGCGCAGCCGCTGGGCAAGCGTCTGCAAAACGTGCTGCTGCTTTCCGGCGGCGAGAAAGCGCTGACGGCACTCGCGCTGCTGATCGCCATCTTCCGCTACCAGCCAAGTCCCTTCTGCATCCTGGACGAAGTGGACGCGCCGCTCGATGAGACCAACGTCGGCCGCTTCGCGCAGATGGTCTCGGAGATGAGCCAGGACGCGCAGTTTATCGTCGTCACGCACAACCGCCGCACCATGGAGAGGGCGCAGGTGCTTTACGGCGTGACGATGCAGGAGCCGGGCGTCTCGAAGCTGGTCTCCGTGAGCTGGGATCAGGCGCGCGCCGCAGCCGCTAGCAACGCAGCGTAGGCATCTAGCGCTCCGGTCAAGCCACGACGTACATCGTCAGCTGAGGACGATCTCACTCGAGAGCATCCTGACTTCGCTGTACGCATAATTTTTTCCACCGATTTTTACAATTGCAGCTGCAGATTTCCTCATTCCATTTCCTTTTCACCGTTGACACTGCCGCTCGCTGCGCTAGAATACGCGCACTTCGAAGGTCAGAGGACTCAATCACACATGGCATCTCCGCAAATGAGCGCCGTCATTTGGGAAACGAATTTTCCCGGGCTCACACTCTTGTCGCGCGGCAAGGTGCGAGACCTTTACGAAGTCGGCCGGCAACTTGCTGCTGGTGGCCACCGATCGCCTCTCGGCGTTCGACGTCGTGCTGCCTACGCCAATTCCCGACAAGGGCCGCGTGCTCACGCAACTGTCGCTGTTTTGGTTTGAGACGCTGCGCGACGTCGTGCCCAACCACGTTTTAAGCGGGAGCGAATTCCCTGCCGCGGCCAAGCCGTTTCAGCGAGCAATTAGAGGGCCGCGCGATGCTCTGCCGCAAAACCCAACCGCTCCCCATCGAGTGCGTCGTGCGCGGTTACATGGCGGGATCGGGATGGAAGGACTATCGCGCCACGGGAGGGATTTGCGGCATTCCCTTGCCACCTGGGCTTCGCGAATCCGACCGGCTGCCTGCGCCTATCTTTACGCCTTCCACCAAGGCCACCACCGGCCACGACGAAAATATTACCTTTGACGAGACCGTTGCGCGTATCGGCGGGGCGCGCGCCGAGCAACTTCGCGCAATCAGTATTGAGATCTATCGCCGCGCTGCCGCCTATGCCGAGCCTCGCGGCATATTGCTGGCCGACACAAAATTTGAATTCGGACTGATCGGCGACGAATTGATCTGGATCGACGAAGCCTTGACGCCGGATTCGTCCCGGTTCTGGCCCGCAGCCGGCTACACACCCGGCCAGCCACAGCCGTCTTTCGACAAGCAATACGTCCGCGACTACCTTGAACACATCGGCTGGAACAAACAGCCGCCGGGCCCCGAATTACCCGCCGACGTGGTGGCCGCAACACAGTCTAAATACCGCGAAGCGTACCGATTGTTGGCCGGCCACGAATTGCCCTGATCCAAGCCGTTCCAAAACTCTTGTGGAGCGTGCCACTGTGAAAGACCAGTTGGAAGCGTTAGTCGGCCAGATGGTCGAGCGCGGAATTCTGTTTGACGAAGCGGTGAACGAGTTTGAGAAGAAATTCATCAAGCGCGTTTTGGACCGTTCCAACGGCAATCAGTCCCGAGCCGCGCGATTGCTCGGCATTCACCGCAATACCCTCAGCCGGAAGATCGACCTCTATAAGCTGGACCATCGCTCGCATCGTCAGTCGTAGCGAATCCCATTCCACAGAGCACGGCGCAGCGCAGGCACAACCAAGTCGGCGTCAGCCGCCGGAAAATAAAACGGCCCCGGGAACCTCCTCCCGGGGCCGTTCACTGCTAACACCTGAACCGTGAAAATTACTGTGTGGGCTTCTTCGGGCGCGCCCGCCGCGAGCCGGCGGCTTCTTGCCTCCAGCGGGCTTGCCGGCGCGAGGTCTTCCGGATTGATCTTGGCGTTGTCCCAAGTCAGCATGAACGGAGTCTGCTGTGTAGCCGCTCAGCGTGCCGGTGAATCGCACGTAAGTCGTCTTTCATCACGCGCTTGGCATCCGGCTGGCATGACGATGTGAACTTCCATGTTCGGGGCGGTCGCCGCCTGCATGGCCTCTTGGGTCGCGGCACGGAAAACGTCGCAGCGTGAAGTTGTCGTTATCCGTCGGCATGATATCCATCACGCGGACCGCGACGTCCGGATACTCCAGACCGCAGGTCGCCAGCCACATGGTCTTGCCGTGGTCTCCGCCCTCCTGCAGCCAGGGAAGAAAGTTATCGGTGTCGTCGCGAGCTTTCTGCAGGTCGTCCGCGCTGGGAATCGTTAGCGTCGCCGGACGGTCGTCCGCTCGAACCCGCCAGGGTAACCAGCTGGTTGATCTCGTCATCGGCGAGCTTCTCGCACGACGGCTGCTGATAGTGCAGCAACTGGCTGCGCAGGTAGGTACGCACTTGCGCCTCGCCGGGCCCCTTCAGAGCGATCGAGCGCGAGAGTTCCCAGAATCCATCGACCGACTGCGGCGGCATATCCTGCAGATCGGCCACGCCCAGGCGGAAATGCGTCACCGCGTCATTGGGATCGAGCGCCAGCACCGCCTTGTAGGAAGCTTCCGCGCCCTTGTAATCCTTGAGTTGTGACTCCGACATGCCGGCGACGGTGTTGAACAGATCGCCGATGCTTTTTTTCTGCTTCGCGAACTGCTCGTCGGTCATCTTTTCGGGCTTCTGCCACGCTGCCAGCGTCTTCAAGCCCGCCGCGGCGGCGTCCTTGGCCTTGGTAAGCATTTCGGGGGTCTGCAGGCTCTTATCCGCCTGGCCCTGCAAGGAAGGCCTGCGCTCGCGCGATTGCGCTTGCAGACGCGTCCCAAGATCCACCTTGTCTCCGAGCGCGAGCAACTTGTCTACGTAGTCGATCGTTTGCGGATAGTTCTTGAGGCCGTAGTAGGCGAGATAGTAATCGCTGGTAGACATAGGTCAACAGCGCCGACATCGGATACTTCATCACGAAGTCGTCCAGCAGCTTGATTTTCTGCTGCGGGTTCTGTTCCATGTGCGCCGGTTGATAGGCGTTGTACTCCGCTAGGGTGTATGCCGGCTTCGCCGCCTGCGCTGGCGCTTGCTGCTGCGGAGCCGCCCAAGCCGCTGCGCTCACTCCGAGCAGCAGCGCCGCTGCCAGCCACAACGCACTCATCCATCTAGAGGTTCGCTTCATGACCCGCCTCCTGGGCAAGACCTTGCCACGTCGCTTGAAGCCACCAAGAAAAAAATCCACCAGGGACTCGTGCGATGCAAAAAGCTAGTGGATTATAGAAAATCCCTCCCAGCGGTGCAAGCGCCATTCCCCGGCAAGGCCGCATCGCGGTCCGCGCGTTCGCGTACAGGGAAAGGTGTAAGCCTCCACTTGAGGTCCGTAGTCGTACTAAGATGAGTTCGCCACGCAAAAAGGTTGCGGGCTCGGCGTGAGGCCACGTTACTCACCCGCGTCATAAAACGTTGCTTCATGGGAGATCTCCAGTGACACAAGCAAGTCCGCAGACGCGCGACACGATTCTCGCCGGGCAGGTGGCCCTGATCACCGGAGGCAGCCGCGGCATCGGCTTGGCAGTCGCGCGACGACTGGGTGAGTTGGGCGCCCGCCTCGCGATCTGCGGACGGCGCGCCGAGACGCTCAGCGAAGCCTCCCAAGCCTTATCTGGCGAAGGCGTCTCCGTACTCACGGTCGTCGCCGACGTTACAAGCCCGGCTGACGTCGCCTCGATGGTTCAGAACGTCGAAGCCGAGCTAGGCCCGATCGACATCTTGGTGAACAATGCCGGCATGGGCATCTTCGGGCCGTTCCACGAACGCAGCGAAACCGAGTGGGATACTGTGCTCAACACCAACCTCAAGTCCGTCTTTCTGGTCAGCCGCGCCGCGGTGCCCGCGATGATTCGGCGGCGTCGCGGCCGCATCGTCAACATCAGCTCGCTCGCCGGCAAAAATACATTTCCGGGTGGCGTCCTCTACTGTGCGTCTAAGTGGGGCCTGATGGGACTGACCGGTTGCATGGCCGAGGAATTGCGAGCCCACGGGATCCGCGTCAGCGTGATTTGTCCGGGCAGCGTGGCCACGGACTTCTCTCCCCTGGGCGGCCGCAACCCAGCCGCGCTGCTGCAACCCGATGACGTGGCCCATGCCGTCGTCGCGGTCGTCACCGAGGGCCCACACAGTTTCATGAGCGAAGTCAGCCTGCGTCCACCGCAAAAATCGTAGCGTCGCTGACGCGGACAATGAGACGCCGCGCTCCAGCGGCGCGATTTCCTGCGAAGTACTGCTAAGTTCGCCGCTGGCCTTGACATACGACCACTCGGTGTCTAGCATAAGCTTCCCTTTTACAATGGAGGGCGCGTGATCAAGCTGGACATCGTCAATGCCGTCGTCACACAAACATCCGTGACGCGCACTAAGGCCGAGCAGGCCGTGGAAACGGTCTTTCGTGCGCTGAAGGATTCCCTCGGTCGCGGCCAGCGTATCGAACTCCGGCGCTTTGGCGTGTTCAACGTCAAGCCGCGCAAGACCGGCATCGGGCGCAATCCTCGCACCGGTGAGGAAGTGAATATCCCGCCCGGTAAAGCGGTGCGCTTCAAACCCGGCAAGGAATTGCAGTCGATCTAATCCTGCGGCGCCGCGCCGCATTTTTCGCCCGGGACTCGCGCAAAAAGACCACACCGCTTTAGCCCGCTCACGCATCTTTACATCCATGAACGGAGAGAACGGCCAGAACGAACTCCCGGTAGACCTGTTCCGCGTCGAACTGGTCACTCCGCCATATCCGCCGTGGACCGAGGAGCCGCGCGAGCGATACTCCTGGCGCTCACTGGCTATCGCCGTAGGTCTGTTTGCCGCCACGGCAGTCACCACGCTCGCCGCTGGCGCTCAATTTGCCGCCGCCTACGCGGCCGGCCGCTCCCCAAACCTGGACGAATTCTTCATCGGCTATTTTAAGCCGTTCAACGAGCCGCGCCTTTTCCTCGCCGGCATTCCGTTCGCTTGCACGCTGATGGGTATCCTGCTCGCGCACGAACTCGGCCACTACTTTGCTTGCCGCCACTATCACATTCGCGCGACGTACCCGTATTTCATTCCCGCTCCCACGCTGATCGGCACCCTCGGCGCGTTCATCCGCATCCGCTCACCGATCATCAACCGCAGCGCTCTCTTCGACATGGCGCTCGCCGGGCCTCTGATCGGTTTCGCCATCGCCGTGCCCGCTCTGGCGATTGCGATCATTCGCTCTAAGATTGCCGCCGCCGGAGGACGCTTTCGCTCCCATGTTCGGCGAACCGCTCATCGAGCGCTTCCTCGAAGCATGGCTGCGTCCCGGTGTTCCGCACGCGAGTTTGGTGCTCAATCCAGTCGGACGCGCGGCTTGGGTCGGTCTGTTCGCGACCGCCCTCAATCTCCTGCCCGCGGGCCAGCTCGACGGCGGGCACATTCTCTGCGCGCTCACCAGCGGCAGGCATCGCTCGATCTCTATCGCCGTGGCTCTCGCATTGATTCCCTTGGGATATTATTTCTGGGTGGGCTGGTTCATGTGGGCCGTCTTACTTTTGGTGATCGGGTTCCGCCATCCGCCCCTGCTGGACGGCTGGGAGCCGCTCGACCCGACGCGCCGCTTCCTGGCTGGCGTCGCGCTCGCGGTTTTCCTTCTCTGCTTTATGCCCGCCCCCTTCGCCGTCTAATCAAAACCTGCACTGTTTAGTCTAGGCTCCGCGCAAGGATTCCGAACTCACGCCATTGAGCTGCGCAGCGAGTTTTTTCATGGCTGCATTTTCCAGAGCAACCTCACCCGCCTCTCGACTGTGCAAAGCGATCTCTGCGGCGATGGAGCGACCAAGAATTCGCTGATCGATATTGCCAAACGGCCCAGGCACGAGCCTTCCGAGCCAACCGACCCAAGCCGGCGTATGAGCGTTGCCGACAATAATTCCGGGGCGAAAGATGGCCAGGCGTGTAAACCCGATCTTGCGCACGGTGTCTTCCTTCATGCCCATTACGCGAACATAGCGAATCCGGCTGCGAGCCGTGCTTCCCACGGCAGAAAGAAGGCAAAACTGGGCGATCCCGCCGTCATGGCAGCCACGCGCAAAGGCGCCGACGACGCCGATTTCCAGTCGCTGCAATTCTTCTTCGCTCCAGCGCCTCGATCCAGCACCCACGCCCACACAGCTCACGGCGCTGGCAGGACCTTGACTCAACATTTCGCGGGCAAGAGCGGCCGTGCGCTCGGCGAAGTCCGCAGCGCCAGTATCAAGAACCACGTTGCGCACCCGCGATCGCGCCGCAACGGGTTTTCTGGTGACCATCACCACTTCCCGGCATTCCGGAATTGCCAGCAACTCCGCGACGGCCGCACCGCCCACTTGCCCGGTACCGCCGAGGACCATTGCCGCGAAATTCTGCGTCATAGATAAAACCTCTGCTTAGATCTCAGATAAAGATGCTGCCAGCGCTGCCAGAGCTACCGCCAGTGGTTGTTATCCCATCGCGCTGCCGGTCTCACAACAAGTTCACCGGGTCCACGTCCCATAGCACAGCCCGCTCCGGAATCTTTTTCTCCGCGCAAAACGCCAAGCACTCCGCAACCACGCCGTGCAGCGCGCTGCGCTTCGGCGACTTCAGCAAAAACTGGAAGCGATACTCGCGCTTGAGCCGCGCCAGCGGCGCCGCCGCAGGACCGAGCACCTTGACGCCGCGCGCCTCCATCGCCTCGAGGAACGCGCCGATCTGCCGCGACCACCCGATGGCTTGCTCCAGCTTGGTGTCCCGCACCAGCAAACTCACCAGCGCACTGAACGGCGGATAGTGCATCAGCCGCCGGAAGTGCAGCTCCTTTTCAAAGAACGACGGGTAATCCTGCCGCGCGGCCAACTGAATCGCGTAGTGCTCGGGATAGTGCGTCTCGACCAATACTTC
Organism: uncultured Acidobacteriota bacterium; assembly: GCA_963818345.1. Lineage (GTDB taxonomy): Bacteria > Acidobacteriota > Terriglobia > Acidiferrales > UBA7541 > Palsa-189. The sequence continues at coordinate 280,789 of CAWFRX010000014.1, forward strand.
CCCGGCGAGCGTGCCGCGCCCGGCGCGGCCCGCAACCTGCGTGAGCAGTTGAAACGTGCGCTCGGCGGCGCGAAAGTCCGGAAAGCCTAGCTGCGCGTCCGCCGAAACTACGCCCACCAGCGTCACGCGCTGGAAGTCGTGCCCCTTGGCGACCATCTGCGTGCCCACCAGAATGTCCGTGCCGCCTGCAGCGAACTCGCTGAGCACCTGCTCGAAGGCGCGCTTGCTGCGCGCCGTGTCGCGATCGAGGCGCGCGATGCGCGCCGTTGGAAACAGCGCTCGCAGCCGCTCTTCGAGCTGCTCGGCGCCCGCGCCCACGAAATAAACATACTCCGAGCCGCACTTCGGGCACGCTTTCGGCACGCGCCGCGAAAACCCGCAATAGTGGCACTGCAGCCGGTCGTTGCGCTTGTGGTAGGTCAGCGCGATGCTGCAGTTCTCGCAGAGAATCGACGCGCCGCAGCTCCGGCATAGGGCAAACCACGAGTAGCCGCGCCGATTGATCAGCACCAGCGCCTGCGTTCCAGCGGCCAAGCACGCGGCCAGTTCGCTGCGCAGCCGCTCGGAAACCGGCCCGTGCTTGTGCGTTTGCCGGAAATCCTCGCGCAAATCCACGATCTCGACGCGCGCCATCGGCCGGTTCTCGATGCGCGTGTCCAGGCGCAGCAGCTTGTACTTCCCCATGCGCGCGTGATGAAAACTTTCGAGCGAGGGCGTCGCCGACGCCAGCAGCGCTACCGCGCCTTCCCGCTGCGCCCGCATCACCGCTACGTCCCGGCCGTTGTAGCGCGGCGCTTCTTCCTGCTTGTAGCTGGACTCCTGCTCCTCGTCCACGATCACCAGGCCGACATTCTCGATCGGCGCAAACACGGCCGAGCGCGTGCCCACGACCACGCGCACTTCGCCGTTGCGCACCCGCCACCACTCCCGCGCGCGCTCCGCGTCCGGCAACCCGCTATGCAAAATCGCCACGCCGTCGCCGAACCGCGCCCGGCACAGCCGCGCGGCCCACAACGTCAGCCCAATCTCCGGCACCAGCACCAGCGCCGACTTCCCCCGCGCCAGTGTGGCTTCCACCGCGCGCAGGTACACTTCCGTCTTGCCGCTTCCGGTGACGCCGTACAGCAGCCCCGCGATAAACGTGCCGGAGTCGAGCCAGCCCGCGATTTCGTCCACCGCGCGCTGCTGATCGTCGCTGAGCACGTTCGATGGCGGCGCGAAATCCGCCTCGAACAAGCTCTCTTCGATCGCCGCCGGTTCCTCCCATACCTGCACCTTGCCCTGCCGCGCCAACCGCTCGATCACCGCGCGCGACACGGCCGCCAGCTTGAGCAATTGCACCAGCGGCAGCGGCCCGCGCTCCTCGGCCAGGATCTGCCGCACGCGCTCCTCGGCGGCGCGCCCACGCGGCGTAATTGCCGAGGTCCGAGCGGTATCCGTGTCCGCGCCAGAACCGGCGCCGGCGCCTTTCGTGGCATCGCCCGATACGCTGCCGGCACCTTGCGCGACGTCACCCGGTGCGGTGCCCAAGTCCGCGTCAGTACCGACGCCTTTCGCGGCATCACCCGATGCGCTGTCGGCGCGCCCCGCGGTATCGACACCCGCTGCGCCGCCATCCTGACGCCACGCCACAATTTTCTGCGTGCGCGCCTCGCGCCGCCGCGCCACCTCGCGCACCGTAATCTGCCCTCGACGCAGCAACCGCGCCGCAGCCGCTTCCCCGCCCGGCAACCGCCGCAGCAGCGCGCTGCACACCGGCTTAGCGCCCAACTCACACAGCTCAAGCAAAGCCCGCTCAGCGATCTCCGCCTCGCCCTGCTCCTCAAGCGCCCGCAACTCGCCAAGCCGCGCACGCCCCGCCTCGTTGATCTCCCACTCGCGCGCCACACGCATCTCCACCACCGGCGGCAACATCGCGCGAAACGTATCGCCAATCGGCGCCAGATAGTACTCCGCCACCCACCGCCCCAGCTCGACCAGCCGCTCCGGCAAAGCCGGCAACGGATCCAGCACCTCAGCAATATCTTTGAGTTTGAGCTCGGGCGAACCGTTCGACGGGTGCCCCAGGTGCCGTCGTTGCACCTGGGTTCCTTTGCCTTTGTCTTCGCCGACGCGTGGGGCGGGTGCCCCAGGCACCGACTTTGCGCCTGAGTTTTCTGGTTTTTCGCGCTCAAATCTGTCCGCTGCACACTCACCGGGTCTGTAAACCTTCACCACCACACCAATCACAGCCCGATTGCGAAACGGAACCACCACCCGCGCCCCCACCACCACGAGCTCATCCAGCGCGTCAGGCACACCATAGGTAAACGTAGTGCGCAGAGGAACAGGCAAAGCGACTTCGCAGCGTCCAGCCATCGAAGCAGCGTAGTGTATCAGCCCCGCCGGTGAGCAACCTCGCAAGGTGGCCCTGCCACAACTATTTCCTTAAACCGCGAAAAGTCGGACTACCGTCTTATGGGAAACGATTCTCAGTTGGCGGGAATCCCGTTTCGCAGGACTTGGCAATGACCACAATCGGCTAAACTCGTGCGGGTGCTAGATGTGGATAAAGATTCGTTAGTCTTCCTGCTTCGAGGCGGTCACCTGAGCATGGAGGAGAGACTTGCTCAGGGGATATGGCCTCACCCACCTTTGGAGATGTCCGCGCTGGTTGCAACGATCACGGAGGTTCTGGAAAAGGAGGAATGGTTTCCGCGCCGCTGGGAGCCAGCGGCCCCCGGCAAGCCTGTTCACGAGGGTGGGACAATTCAAAGGATCGGACCAAGACGTTTCATTTATCGCGCCCAGCGACACCACCCACTCAATACCACGGTCTCGGCCGGAAGCTCGGAGACAGCCTTTTCTACCGCAGACGAGGCCGTGCGCTATTATCTGCGTTGGGATTGAATCTTCCGGGGAAGCTAGATGGCTGGACGGTGATTGACGCCTAATTGTGCCCCAGGGCTTCGCTGCGGTCGCTCTCCGGACGGAAAATACCAGTTAGCGATAATCCCGTTTATCGGGCTGTGACACTTCCCACGCGGCATGGTTCACCAACGAGTAAGCCAAGCAGCATCGCATTGACCGATTTTCCTGCGAGAGTTACTCCAGTTAACTCCTTCTGGATAGTTTTGGCGGCCATCGGTACATCTCGAGAAAAGGTCACGCCGGTTGCAAAGACCACGGAACCTGATTTTGCAAAAGCAAGTCCCTCCAACGTGTCTTGATCGCTCCCGCCGCGATAGGTGCTGTAGCAGAGATGCCCGAGATCAGGCGACAAGGCCGCAATAAACCCATCCGACTCGCCTCCACCGTATCGGGCCTGCATGGGATTTTGCGCGGGAAAGTCAGGCGACGAAGTCCAGCCTAAGAGCCAAATGGTTCCATCGGCGGTAACTTTCACGTCATCGCCATCCCCACCAGCGCCGTCGTCGCGCGTGCCGCCCAAATAGGTAGACTGGACCGTGCGGTAGCCAGGGCCAGCAAACCTCGCAACGAATACGTCTTTGCCGCCCCGATTTCGGGGCTGAAAAGAATTTGCGCTCGTAGGGAGGTCGCTCGCATCAGTCGTTCCGACGATGATGGGATCGCCATGATCTGTGGTGACGCCCCAAGCGGCCGTGTCGCCCGAGCGGCCAAAGTAAGTTGAAAAGGTAGGGGCGAGCGTATCGGCAGCGAGCCGGGTCAGGAACGCATCGCTCTTCCCGCGCAATTCCGATTGGAGCGGCTGTAATGTCAGAAAATCTTTTGATTTCGTCCAGCCCGTGGCAAAGATGCCACCGCGCCCGTCAAACGCAAGACCTGTGAGCATTTCCTCTATCTCGGCGCTGTCTAAATCTTTGAGCACCTGTCCCTGCTGACCGCCAAGAACAACGGAGCGTAATGTGCCGCGCCTTGGGTCGATGCGCGCAATGAATGCGCCGTGTTTGCGCGATGATCCTGGCGTGCCCTGGCCCGGGAAATTGTCTGACCCGGTGATTCCACCAACGAAAACCGCGCCGGAGTCGTCTACTTCAAGTGGATCAATCTCGTCGATCCCATCGCCGCCCAGGAAAGTGGAATAGACGACGTGTCCTTTGGGATCCAGTTCGGTGAGAAACCCGTCGCTTTCGCCGCCTCCATAGCTCCTTTGTATTGCATCCGCCGTAGTTGGAAAATCGCGGGATTTCGTAAGTCCGACGACCCACGCGAAACCACGCGGGTCCACCCGAATCCGGCTGCTCTCATCGTAATCGCTACCGCCGAGCCGAGTGGCGTAAATCAATTGGTCTTTTCGAGGGTCGAGTCGGATTACATACGCGTCGAGGGCCGCATCACCACGTTTTGCGGGTGGCGGCCTCGATGGCTGGGGCTCAATCGGCAATTGGCTGGAAGGCGAGTGGCAAGCCAGGTACAAATCACCGGTCGGCCCAACTGCAATCCCGTCGCAGTCCGCAACGCCGAGATAGCTCGAGAAAATGACCGTTTGCCCGCGCGCCAGCAGGAGCGAAGCTACCGCGAGGAAGAATGAGAGGCCGAGTATTGTTTTGCCGAGTGATTTAGGGAAAGCCATGGGACGATGCTGATCCCTCCTAGCTTAAAGCAGCCTTAAATTGTGAGCACAGCCGATCCGTTGCGCCCGATAAGTCTTCTTCTCGGAAGGTGGTTGCCGGGACTCCACCTTGTAAGCGGTTCGCTGTCGTCCAGCTCCGGACGACAAATGCGCTAAAACAGCCGGGTTCGGAACACTCGGAGTAGAGCGGCTTGCGCTAGGAACCTTCGACCTTGGGCGCCGACTGAGCTCCCGGCGGTTCGCGGAAAGGATCCATCGGAATCGGCGCGTACTTGACATCGATGATCTCGAGAGGCTCCGTCTTCGATGGCGCGCAGTTCCACGTGGTCTCCGCGGCTGGCCTTCATCAGCGCATGGGCGAGAGGCGAACGCCAGCTAAAGTAGCAGCGCTCGAGATCTACCTCGTCGATGCCGACGATAGACACAACGTGTTCAACTCCGGCAGTGTCCTTGTAGGTCACGGTTGCGCCGAAGAAGACGCGAGTACCGGCTGCTCCGGACCGCGGAGCGGCAGGATCGACGACCGCCGCCGCGTCAATGCGTTTCCCGAGAAAGCGAATCCGCGAATCGATCTGGCGTAACCGTCGCTTGCCGTAGAGATAGTCGGCGTTTTCGCTGCGGTCCCCGTTACTGGCCGCCCACGCTACAACCTCCACCACCGCGGGCCGCTCGCGACTCAGTAGAAACCGATGCTCGTCTTTCAGCCACTGCAACCCGGCAGGCGTGATGTAGTTTTTGAGCGTCGGCCCCGCTTCCTCGCGCACCGGTTCTCGGAGCGGACGCTTTGTTCTCATTTGCCAATCTTCCATGGGATTTCCTGTGATTGTTGTGACCCAACCTCCGCCCGATCTCTTGAATGTCCGCGCCTCGGTCCCGATAATTCCTCGCGCGCTGAAGATCAGGTTGCTTTGTCTTGCTTCTGTTATGCCCCCATGCGCAGACGGAACGCCAGACACAAAGCCAATAATACAGCGCAAAGTAAACGAAGGCTGATCGATATGTTTAGGTTGTACTCGGCTCTGGCAGGCGAGTAATTGGGGACTCCAGAGATCATCGGCGTCTGTATCACCCCCCAATTCGAACGTCCCTTGCCGCATTCGAACACTCGCATAACAAATAGGTAACCTTGACTGCCATGTTATAATGTTTTATGTTCGCGATTGTTGTTTATCTCCAGGATGACGCGCCAGCCGCTGCAACAGCCGGCTCCCGGATTTCCGTTTGCGTCGCTATAACTCTTTGCCCGACGTCACGAGCCCACGCATTTCGCCTCCCGCACCCTCAGCGCGCGATTGTTTTTCCTAATACCGTGTGTTCTCAATACGTTGCGCGCTTCTTGCGCTCTCTTGAGCGCCAGAGCGAAAGTCAACTCCTTTGTTTTCATGCGCGTGCACACTCTTTTGTAAAAACACCGGGGGTAGGGGTACCCCTGCCTCTAAGTAGCTTTGTTCCTCACACTTGCGTTCGGCAAAAACTGAAAAAGCGACGCGAATCGTCGGGAACGTCAGTAGCGACGGAGGAAAAACACGATGGTGATGGCCAGGCTGACGAGAGAAATGACCACGCGTACAGCGTTCGGGTTCACTCGCTTGGCGGCCGTTGCGCCGACGTAGCCTCCCAGGATCGCGACCGCCATCATGGCCAGTGTCTGTGGCCACCAAATCTTGTTAGCCGCGACAAACAAGACCACTGCGGCGGCGTTCATCGTGGCGGCAAGCAGCGTTTTATTTGCGTTCATGACATGAATGTCGGAAAGGCCGAACAAGGACCATACCGCCATCATCAGGATTCCCACCGCGCCGCCGAAGTAGCCCCCATAGATCGCGATGATGAGCTGGATGCTGACAACCGTTACCGGGCCGATGCGGAAAATACGATTAAGTGCCGGAGCGACGCGCGGCCCAAACGCAAACAAAAGAGTAGAGCCCAACATCAGCCAGGGGATGATGGCGTCAAAAGTCCGCTCTGGGGTGTAGAGCAGAAGCAATGCGCCCGCAATGCCTCCGGCCAGGCTGACGGCCACCAATGGCCGGAGCGGAAACCGTCCCGCTTTGTGAAGCTCGTCGCGGTACACCCAGGCGCTCGAGAGAGTTCCCGGAAGCAAAGCTACGGTGCTCGAAGCGTTGGCAATGATCGACGGCACCCCGGTGAAGACGAGCGCGGGAAATGTCAGGAACGAGCCTCCGCCGGCGACCGAGTTGATCAATCCGGCGGCAAATGCTGCGCTAATGAGAAGGAGGTAGGAACCGATGTCGATTTGGAAGCACGAAATTTAGCAGAAATGGATTGGGTTCCCAATTCTGTTGCGGCGCCCACGCACGCTCGAGGTACCTCAGCTTTTGCGTCTCGGCGCTTGCAGCCCGAGTACGGCCATCACCTTTTTCAGGTCGGCCCACACGTCGGACTTGGCCGCGGGATTACGCAGCAGGTAGGCGGGATGATAGGTGGCCATCAGGCGCGCGCCGCGGAAGTCAAACCATTGGCCGCGGAACGTGGATATGCCTTTGGTGGTGTTCAGCAAGGCCTGCGTGGCGCAACTGCCCAGGCTGACGATCACTTTGGGCTCGATCGCCGTCAGCTGGCGAATCAAAAACGGCATGCAGGTCGAGACTTCGTCTTTCTCCGGCGTGCGGTTTTCAGGCGGGCGGCACTTCACCACGTTGGCGATGTACACGTCGGCGCGGGCCAGGCCCATGGCCTCGATCATCTGTGTGAGAAGTTGGCCGGCGCGGCCAACGAACGGGATGCCCTGCATGTCCTCGTCGTGACCGGGTCCTTCGCCGACGAAGACGAGTTCGGCGCGCGGATTGCCAACGCCGAAGACGATTTTGTGGCGTTGGCGGTGCAGCTTGCAGCGCGTGCAGTCGCCAAGATCGGCGCTGATGCGCTCGAGCGTGTCGCCGGCGATTCGCTCGGCAATTTCAAAAAGCGACGGCCCGCGCTGGCCTCCCAGCACGTTGGGCGCGGCGGGAATTGCCGCGCCGCCGCGTGCGGATGCCGCGGCCGGCGACGATGCGGACGCAACCGGAGGCCTCGCAGCAGTCTTCGCGGAAATTGGTTTTGCCGTAACAGCCTCCCCTGGCTCTTGAGTAGGTCCCACCGGGCGATCGAGGACGGTGCTCGCACTGCCGCTTGCGGTCGTCGTTTCGATCAATGCGGTCGTTTCGATCAGCGCGGGCGTCTCGACCGCCGGCACCTCGTCGATCGTTGTTTCGACTAGCGTCGCTTCGATCAGCTTCGTTGTTTCCATCGACGCGGTCGTCGCCGTGGCCTTCGTCCCGCTGGTTATCGTTTGATCGATCGGGGACCGGTCGCGATAGAACTGGCGGATGCCGAGATCGTCGAAATAGCGCAGCCAAGCTTCGAGTTTTTCGGGAACGTTGTGCAAGGAGGCGGTGCGATTCGGGCCCGGGATCGTTCCAGTGTCTTCTCGCAAGTTTGTCTATGAACTCCGAAACGATTTCAGATGCTGAAGCCCCACTCGAGACTTTACTGTCGGAGCTTCCCGTTCCGCTACCCTAACTTAGCGCTGCGGCGCGGAGGCTGCTGAATGCGCGCCGCGCAATTCCAGAACACGGTCGAATACCCGATCGGCCACCTCGCGCTTGCTCAAACGCGGCAGGGGCGTCTGGCGACCATCGCGCGTGAAGATGGTCACCACGTTGGTGTCGTGATCAAAGCCAGCGCCTTCCGCGGTAACGTCGTTGGCTACGATCATGTCGGCGGACTTGGCCGCCAGCTTTTGCTGAGCGTGTTCGGCAACATGATCGGTCTCCGCAGCAAACCCCACGACGATGTAATCGTTTTCCACGTGGCCGTCTTTGCCGTCGGCACCTTCCGCATGGGTGCCTCTGGCGCGGGCGGCTTTAACACGAGTCGCTTTCTCGCGGACCACGTCGGCCAGAATATCGGTCGTGGGTTCGAGCTCGAGAATAAATCGTTCCCCGCTGCGCTTGATCTTCTGCGCCTGCGGAGCCACAGGACGATAATCGGCCACCGCCGCGGCCATCACCACGATGGTAGCCGAACCCAGATGGTCGAGCACCGCGCGGTGCATCTCCTCGGTGCTGCGCACGGCGACGCGTTCGACGCCCGCCGGCGCGTCCAGCGCCGTGGGGCCGCTCACCAGCACCACGCGAGCGCCGCGTCGCGCGGCCGCGTCGGCGAGCGCGTAGCCCATCTTGCCCGAAGAGCGATTGGTGAGATAGCGCACCGGGTCCAGATCTTCGCAGGTGGGGCCGGCGGTCACCAGCACCGTTTCGCCGTCGAGGTCATGGCGAATGCCCAGCGCGTCGCTGACGGCGCGCGCAATCGCTTCGACGCCAGCGAGCCGGCCCGCGCCCGTCATGCCGCAGGCGAGATAGCCCTCGTCGGGCGAGACGACGTGCACGCCGCGCGCACGCAGCATCTCGATATTTTCCTGCGTGGCGGCGTGCTCCCACATGTTGACGTTCATGGCCGGAGCAACGATCACCGGCGCGGTGGTGGCGAGATAGAGCGTGGTGAGAAAATCGTCGGCGATGCCCCGCGCCAGCTTGGCCAGCACGTTGGCGGTGGCAGGCGCGATGACCAGAGCGTCGATGCGCTGCGCGACGGCGATGTGCTCGATGGCGCTTTCCACGTTGGCGGAGCCCGCCGGGCCCTCGCCGCCGAACAAGATCGGTGATGACTTTCTGGCCGGTGAGCGCGGCAAAGGTCAGCGGCGTGATAAATTCCTGCGCGCTGCGCGTCATCACCACCTGCACGTCGATGTGGTCCTGCTGCAGGCGGCGCACCAGTTCAGCGGCCTTGTACGCCGCCACGCCTCCGCTTACGCCGAGTGCGACTCGCATGATTCTCCGCGACCCTGGCCGTCAAAGCTCATTCCCGCCGACATCGATCGCCCCATTTTCAATAGGGTGGGCCGGCGTCAGTCCTTGCGCCGCTTGTCCTTGTCGTCGCCCGTAGGCATCTCGGGAGTCTTGTATTCGAGCTGCCCGGCGACAATTCTTCCATGGCGATGCGCGTGGCCTTGTGGGAGCGAGGATTGGCCACCAGCGGCGACGCGCCGGACATCAGTTGCCGCGCGCGCTTCCCGGCGACGACCACGAATGCAAATTTGCTCTCAGGTGCTTGTGTGAAAACGGGCATGAGGCTAGTTACCTCCAAAGGTTTCCAGAATCTTGCCAAGCCGCTCATCGATTATCTTGCCGGCGGCAGCGACGGCCACGACGATCGAGCGAAGTTCGTCGCTGGCCCGCTCCAGATCGTCATTCACCACGATAAAATCGTAATCGCTCGAGCGTTCCATCTCCTGCCGGGCGCGCTCGAGACGCCGCGCGATGGCCTCTTCGGAATCCTGCCCGCGAGCGCGCAACCGTATTTTCGAGATCCTGGCGCGAGGGCGGCACGATGAAGATGGCGACGGCCTCCGGCAATTTTTCCTTCACTTGGCGTGCGCCTTGAACGTCGATCTCCAGCACCAAGTCCATTCCGAGTCGCCGCGCCTCATCCACCCACTTTCGCGGCGTGCCGTACCAGTGCTTGCCGAACACCTTGGCATATTCGAGAAAGTCGCCACGCTCGACACGGCTCTTGAACTCGGCCTCGGTAACGAAATCATAGCATTTTCCGGGGCTCTCCGTCCCGCGCTGCGGACGCGTCGTGGAAGAAACCGCAAACATCGTGCCCGGCAGCTGCCGCAGCCTCTCGACCAGAGTGGATTTTCCGGAGCCCGATGGTCCGGAGACGATGATGATTCTTCGCAGAGGGATCGGGCGCCGTCATTCGACGTTCTGCACCTGTTCTCTGCAGTTTTTCGATTTCGGCTTTGATTTGCAGGCCGAGATCGGTAATGGCCAGTCCATCCTCGCCGAGGCCGGGAGTTTTGGAAAGCAAAGTATTGGCCTCGCGCTGCATTTCCTGCAACAGAAAATCGAGCTTCTTGCCGATTTCGCCGGCGCCGGCCATCAATTTATCGAACTGCTCGACGTGGCTGCGCAGGCGCGCCAGTTCCTCGCTGACGTCGGCGCGCTCGGCGAGCAGAGCGGCCTCTTGCGCGAGGCGCGCGGCGATCCATCGGTCGCGCCGCCGAGCAATTCCTCGATGCGCGATTTCAGCCGCTGCGCATACAGCGGGCGGCTGCGCTCGGCCAACGCTTCGACCTCTGCCGTCGTGGCGCCGATGCTGGCGACCAGGCGGCGCATCTCGTCGGCGAGCGAACGGCCTTCGGCTCGGCGCATTTCCTCCAGACGCTCGAGGGCCTCTTCGACGCAGGCCTTCACTTGCGCGCCCAATCGCTCCAGGTCTTCTTCGGCGAGCGGCCCGCCCGCCGCTCCAGCCGCGGTCACCACGCCGGGCAAACGCAGCAGCGCCACCAGGTCCGGGTCCGGGGCGAGGGCAAACTCGCGCCGCAACTCCTCGGCGGCGCGCAGATAGGCTCCGGCGACCTCGCGATTCACGCGTACCGCGGGCGCCTTGCACGGTTTCGACGTGGAGCGTGATGTCCACGTGGCCGCGGCGCAGGCGCTCCCGCGCCAACTGGCGGATCTGCGGCTCAAACGACTCGAAGCCTTCGGGCAGGCGCAGGCGCAAATCGAGAAAGCGGTGATTCACGCTGCGCACGTTCACGCGCAACAGCCAGCCGTCGCGCTCGACGCGCGCCTGCGCGTATCCAGTCATCGACTTGAGTCCGGTCGTTGACTTGCGTTCGGCGGCGGGGGCGGTGGGTTTCATGGCTGCAATTCATGGCTGCTGGCGCGGGCCGGCGGCCGAGGGCGCTTCGTCGGAATCGGCAAATTGCAGTTCGTAGAGGCGCGCGTAGGTGCCGCCGCGCGCGAGCAATTCCTGGTGCGTGCCGATCTCGGAGATGACGCCGTCCTCGAGCACCACGATTTTGTCGGCGCGGCGGATGGTGGAGAGGCGATGGGCAATGACGAAGACGGTGCGATTGACCATCAGGTTCGCCAGCGCTTTCTGCACCAGCATCTCGGATTCGGTATCGAGCTCGGAAGTCGCTTCGTCGAGAATCAGAATGGGCGAATCCTTCAGCAGCGCGCGGGCGATGGCCAGTCGCTGCCGCTGGCCGCCGCTGAGGCGCTGCCCGCGGTCGCCGAGCAGCGTCTGATAGCCATCGGGCATTTCGGTGATGAAGTCGTGCGCGAGCGCCGCGCGCGGCCGCCGCGACGACGCGCTCCTCGGGAAGATTGGCCTGGCCGTAGCAGATGTTGTTCCACACCGTGTCGTTGAACAAGAATGGTTTCCTGGGTCACGATGGCGATCTGTTCGCGCAGCGAGCGCAGCGTGGCTTCGCGCACGTCGACGCCATCGATGCGCAGCGCTCCCGCAGGTGACGTCGTGGAATCGCGGCAGCAGGTTGACCAGCGTGGTCTTGCCCGCGCCGCTCGAGCCCACCATGGCGACCACTTCTCCGGCGCGCGCGTGCAAGTCCATGCCGCGCAGGATCGGCGACTCCGGGTCGTAGGCGAAGCTGACGTTGTCGAACTCGCACCTCGCGCGAAAATGGCGGAAGCACGCGCGAGCCCGGGTGCTCCTCGAGCTCCTCCTGCAACTCCAGGAACTCGAAAACCTGCTTGGTGCCGCCGTGGGTCTGCTCGAACTGCTGGTAGACGCCGCCCATGCCCTTCACCGGTTCGTAGGCGCGAATCAGCGCATAGACAAAGGTGACGAAGGTGCCCAGGGTCATCACGCCAAGCTTGATCTGGCTGCGGCGCGTAGAGCACCAGCGGAACCACCACGATCGGCGTCAAGATATCCATCAGCGGCGAGGTGAGAACGATGTGGCGAATCCAGCGCATGTTTTCGCGCATGCAGACGGCGCGCGGCTTCGCGGAAGCGCTCGATCTCGAAACGCTCCATGCCAAAGGCCTTCACCACGCGATTGCCGCTGAGCGTTTCCTGCAGGATCTGGTTCAGTTCGCCGAGGCGCGATTGGCTGGATTCGACCGAGCGGCGGATGCGGCGGCCGAGCTTGCGACACCGGCAGCAGCACCATGGGCACGTAAATCGCCGAGCCCAGCGTCATCTTCCAGTTGGTGACCAGCAGAATCAGTGACCAGGGAGATGAAGGTGAACAGCGTACTGGAAGAAAGAGGCCAGGGTGTCCGAAAGGGTGCTGCGCGCGCGGTCCACGTCGTTGATGACCGCCGACATCAGCCGCCCCGTGGTCTGCTGCTGGAAGAAGCCGATGGGCTGGCGCACCAGTTTTTCGTAGATCTGGTTGCGCAAATCGGTGATGGCGGCTTGGCCGACGTATTGAATCTCGACGATGCCGAAATATTCGGCGACCGCCTTGACCACGAACAGAGACGACCAGGGCGACGCCGAAGACCGTGCCGACGTAGTGGATGCCGCGGGGCACAAAGGAATTCAGGTAGATGACGTGGCCGCTGAACGGCAGCTTGAGCAAGCGGCAGGCGCGAATCCGGTGCTGGCAGGATTCAGGATGCGGTCGAGCACCGGCGTGAACATCAACGCGATCAGGCCCTCGGCCAAGCCCACCAGCGCCAGGGCCGCGATGCCCGCCGCCAGACGCGCGCGATAGGGCCGCACGTAGCGCAGCAGCCGCCGAAGCTCGAAGCTGGATTCTCTGAATCTCACGTCTTTATCCCGTCCCGGTCATTTGCCGGCGGGCCACGCTACGAAGGCGCCTGCTCGAAGTGTCAAGCCGTCCACTTTCTCCAGGTCGCGGTGCACCACTTTGACGGCGTAGCCGCGCCGCCAAGCGCAGCTGGCCACGGCTCTCGGCCATCATCACCGAACGATGCCGCCCGCCGGTGCAGCCGAAGGCGATCGTCAGATAGCTTTTCCCCTCGCGAATGTAGTGCGGGATCAGATAGGTGAGCAGGCCCTCGATGCGCCGCAGGAATTCGCCGGTCTGCGGAAACGAGCGGATGTAGCGCCGGACTTTGGCGATCCTGTCCCGAGAATTTGCGCAGCTGCGGGAATGAAATGCGGATTCGGCAGAAAGCGCACGTCGAACACCAGGTCGGCATCGGCGGGAACGCCGTAGCGATAGCCAAAACTCACCAGCGAAACCATCAGCGGCCGCTTGGTGCGGCTCTGGAAGCGGCGGATGATGAACTGCCGCAATTCGTGAACGTTGAACCTCGTGGTGTCGATCACCACGTCGGCCAGCTTGCGAATCGGCGCCATCAGCTCGCGCTCGCGCCGCAGGCCTTCGCGCACCGGACGATCGTGGCCCAGCGGATGCGGCCGGCGCGTCTCGCTGAAACGGCGCAGCAGCGCCTCGTCGGAGGCTTCGATGAAAACCAGCGTCGCGGGCACGTCCGCCGCGAATCTGTTTGTAGACGCGCCGGCAAGCTGCTTGAGCTGGTCGCCTTCGCGCGCGTCCACCAGCAGCGCGGCGCGCTCGATTTCGGAGTTGCCGTTGACGTGCAGCTCGCTGAAGGTGGGGATCAGGTCGACGGGAAGGTTATCGACGCAGTAGTAGCCCAGGTCTTCGAAGGTCTTGAGGACGGTGCTCTTGCCCGAGCCGCTCAAGCCGGTGAGGATCACCAGTTGCCGGCCGTCCGGAGCGGCGCGTCGCTTCACCAGGTCGCCTACGCCTTGACCCGGCGTTGATGGGTGCTGGGGATGCGGAGGTCTTCGCGATACTTGGCCACGGTGCGGCGCGTGACTTGAATGCCGCCTTCGGCCAGTTTCTTGGCGATGTGATCGTCGGTCAGCGGATGGGCGGTGTCTTCCTCCTCGATCATCTTCTTGACCACGCGCTTGAGCGTCTGCAGCGACATGCCGCCGCCTTCCGGGCCGTTCACCGACTCGCTGAAGAACGACCGAAGCTCGATCACGCCCTGCGGCGTGTGCGCATATTTACTGGAAACGGCGCGGCTGACCGTGGAGGGATGCACGCCAACTTCTTCGGCCACTTCCTTGATCATCATGGGCTTGAGGTGATCGGCGCCATGCTCGAGAAAATCGCCCTGGCGGCGAATGATGGACTGGCAGACGCGCAGAATGGTGTGTTTGCGCTGCTCGATGCTCTTCATCAGTTGCAGCGCCGCGGTGAAGCGCTCCTTGACGTAGTTGCGAACGTCGCGGTCGGCGGCGTCGCGCGCCAGCAGGCGGCGATAGACCGGGCTCAGCCGCAACTGCGGCACGTCGTCTTCATTCATGAAGACTTGCCAGCCGTCATCCATCTTGCGGAAATAGACGTCGGGCTCGACCAGCCGCGCCTGCGTCTTGTTGTAGCGCAAGCCCGGGACGCGGATCGAGGCCGCGAATCACGTCCATGGCGCGCTTGACCAGCTCGACGGGGCGATTCAGCGCCCGCGCGACTTCCTTGAGCTGATTGGCCTGCAGCAGCTTGGCCAGCGGGGTCTCCGGACTCAGCTGCTCTTCTTCGGTGGCCGCCAGCGGGCGCTTGGGCATGCATTCGGAGACGATTTGCTGGCGCCAGGGCGTTCTGCGCGTCGAGCGTGCGCAACTGAATCAGCAGGCATTCGCGCAGGTTGCGCGCGGCCACACCCAGCGGATCGAACTCCTGCACCACGGCGAGCGCTTCCTCGACGTCTTCGGTCGAGTAGTTGCCGTTCCTGGCGATCTCCTCGAGCGAAACCGTCAGATAGCCGTTTTCATCGAGATTGCCGATGATCACTTCGGCGATCTCGCGCACCGTCTCGTTGCAAACGGTCACGCTCAACTGCCACTGCAGATGTTCGCTCAGCCCCTGCGGCGAGGAAATGAACTTGTCGAAGGAAGGCTTTTCGATGACTTCGTGCTCGCCGCGGCCTTCGCCGCTGCCGCTGTCCAGATATTGATTGAAGAAGGCGGCGACGTCGAATTCGTCGAAGGGATTGGCGGCTTCGGTTTCCGGGACTTTTTCGGTTTCGGCCTTGAGGAAGGCTTCTTCGCTGTAATCCTGCTCGGTGGCCGGCGCGTCTTCGGTCAGCTCCTCGAGCATGGGATTGGCGACCATTTCCTGATTGATCATCTCGCGCAATTCCAGGCGGTTGAGCGCCAGGACGCTGACCATCTGCACCAGGCCCGGCGTCAGAATCTGCTTCTGCGCGACCTTGAGATGAAGTTTTGGTTGAAGCCAGCTCATAGCGTTAGTTCAAGCGGAAATTACCGCCGAGATAGACGCGGCGCACTTCCGGATTGTCGCTCAACTCGGCCGGCGTGCCGGCAAACAGGATGCGGCCGGCGTGCAGGATATAGGCGCGGTCGGCGACGGCCAGAGTCTCAGGAACATTGTGATCGGTGATCAGGATGCCGATTTCCAGGCGGCTCAAGTCCGCGATGATTTTCTGGATGTCCACAACCGTGAGCGGATCAATGCCGGAAAAAGGCTCGTCGAGCAGCAGAAAAGCGGGCTCGAGCACCAGCGAACGCGCGATCTCCAGGCGGCGGCGTTCGCCGCCGGATAGCGTGTAGGCCCGGCTCGATTCGCACCGCTTCCAGTCCCATCTGCGCCAGCAACTCCTCCAGGCGATCGCGCTGCTGCTCCGGCTCCAAGCGGAAGGCTCTCCAGAACCGCCAGCAGGTTATCCTGCACCGTCAATTGGCGAAAAACCGAAGGCTCTTGGGGAAGGTAGCTGATGCCGCTGCGGGCCCGGAGGTACATGGGAAGATCGGTAATGTCGTCGCCGTTCAGCAGGACGCGTCCGGAATCCGGGCGGGTCAGACCAACCAGAATGTAAAACGTGGTGGTCTTTCCGGCGCCATTCGGTCCCAACAGGCCAACTACCTCACCCTGACCAACTTCCAGGTCCAGGTCATCGACGATCTTCCGTCCTCGATAGGACTTGCTGAGGTCGACGGCCTGTAGTTTCGACATATCGCATCATTTCCCGACCCGATGCAGCGTCAGCGTGCGCAAGCCTTCCGCCGAATCCACCACAATCGTATCATCCGCAAAAAACAAGGTCAATTGACGGCCTGTTACCGAGTTTCCTGAAGCGTCATGTACGATCGGGGAGCCGCCGGAGAGCACGAATTTGCCGTCCGAGGCGGTGTAATCGGCGCGGGAGGCGGTGCCGCGGCGGTCCTCCTGGTTCACTTCGACGTTGCCAAGGCCCGCCGCGCGAACCAGTTGCCGGCCCGTTCCTGCACCTGTACCTGTTCCTGTGGACGATGGGCGAAGACGTCGCTCTTGCTTGCTGACCGGCGGCCGCTGGCATTGGCTGTTGCGCGCCGGATTCTGGCGGGCGAGAAAAAAAGGTCCATCGCATCGGAACGAATCGAGCCTTGCGTCGGAATGTGCCACGACGCTTTGCTCGATGGCGCCCGCGACCTTCGTCACTGGCGTAGGTCATTCGTCTCGGCCTCGGCGTGCCAGACTAATCTTCGGGCGTTTGGAGCCGGCTGGAGGCGCGGCCGGGCTTGGGCCTGCTTGGCCGGTCGACTGCCCGACGATCTCTAGCTGGGTTTGCGGGAAGATGGCACGGACGCGGCCGTTTGCGGTGAGCACGTGCGTGGCCCGGTCGAGCTCGATCGTCTCGCCTCGACCACCGAATCGCCTTGCCAAAGCGCGCGTTGCCGGAGTAGATCGCGTGCCCTGTGGCTGTGTTGGCGTCCAGCCGGTCGGCTGAAATACGGGCCGGGCCTGGAGCGAAATCGGTGACGCGTCGCGCCGTGTCGAGCTGGATTGTCACGACTCGCCCTTCGGCGTGAAATTCGTTGCCGGCTTGATGGAGCGTCGCGTTTTGCGCGCGTGGTGACCGAGTCGGGGTCGGACAACTCGACCGAGCCGGACAGCGCGACCGTGTCCGCCAAGACGATCGTAGTGCAGCGTGGTCGGCGTGCGCGTTTCGATCCGGCTCTCGCAAGGTGACGTCGCCGGTTTGGTCGACGGTTCGACCATTCTCCCGTCGGGCCGAAATCGCGCCAGCAGATCGCGCGAGGAGCCGGTCTCCGGGGGCGCGTTGCCAATCCGCCGCTCGAACTGGGCGTCGCCGCTGCCGCGAAGTTCCTGGAGCTGGTTTTCGCCGCCAAACGTCGGCGTCCCAGTGCTGGCTGGTCATGTGCACGCGCTGGGTGACTTCGCGGCCCGCGGCGTCGCGCCGGGCCTTCCCAATCGAGCGCCGCCTGCGGGGGTGGTTGCGCGCGACGATGCGCGACTTGGCCCTGCTTGCCGTCGCCGACGAAGTCCATATCGAGTGTCTGAACTCGCCAGATTCTGGTGCGAGCCGCCCGGGCGAGTGGCGGCCGCGGTAACGTTTCCCGTCGCGGTGAGCCGTTGGGGCGTGGTTGAGGTCGGCCCACCATCGCGAGCTCGGCACGGTCGGCTTGCAAACGATTCTCGCCCGCGCTGCGGCGCGCCAGCGCGTGAACGTTTCCGATGGCGGTGATTTTTTCGACCGAGCCATCCGGCGAAAGGAGCGCCGATGAATTGATCTGCCGAGACCGACATCGGATCGCCGCGCGCGGCATCACGCAGCACCGGATGATCGCTGGCGACGATTCGTCGCACGCGCATATTGGCATCGAGCTCGACATCGAGCATGCCGGCCGTCGAGCTCGGGCGCTCCCGCGATGCGCCTCGACAGGTCCAAGCAAATGGATCACGCGACGGTCGCGGTCATACGTCAGGCTGCTGCTGGAAACACTGAGCGGCGAGCTCGGGCTGGCACGGATCGCCCGGCGGTTTGCGCTACATGCAAGGTCATTTCGACGCTATGGTGAGGCGTCAGTGATCCCTTGCCGCGTCATAGCGAAAACCGACGGCGTGGCCTTCGCCTTGCGGCAAATGGAACGTCACGGGTTGATCGGTGGTGGCCAGGCCCGTGCCGCGATTGAAGGTGACGCCGCTGGTGTCGATGTGCATGATTTGCGCGCCGGGATTGGCGCTCGGCGGCGTGCTCGGGTGCAGCTGGGCGTCCTCGGCGCTCTGCAGATCGATTTGCACGTCGCCGTCGCAAGTGATGTCGCCGGTCGGCTGCACGTAGTCGCACGAGCGGGTGTGCAGATTGTCGAAGCGCTGCCCATCCTGCCCGTATGCCGTGACCCAAACGTCTTCGAGCACGGCTTCGGCCGCCTTCGGTGAATTCGGTGGCGTGAGAAGCGCGCACGGTGAACTCGGTGCGATCGCCCGTGACTTTCGAGAGGGAAAATCCGGCGGTTTGCTGCTGCACGCTCGCGGGAACCGAAGGACGCATCGACAGGTGCGCCAGATGCGCCTGCCAAGCGCGCCGCGCATACACGCTGGACACCAGCGGTGGCCAGCAGCAGAGCCACCGCCGCCGACCAGCGTGCATAACGCGCAGCTTGCGTGGTACGCATCGAAAAGCGGCCTCAGAGAGAATAGAGGCTCGAGTATAGAAGGAAGGTTGGCGGCGAACAACGAGTATCAGCGCGTATAGGAGGAAGGTTGCGGCGAACAACGAGCTTACGGCCTGGCGTTTCCTCGACCTCGACGAAGACTTCGTGGGCGAAGCCCAGGTCACGCGCGGACGGCGTCACGATGGTCTTGGGTCCGATGAAGATTTTTTCCTGGCGGGTCAATGCGCGGCGCACGTCGCTTTCGCTGACAAAGGGGGTGACCTTGATCTTTGTGGGACGTTTGTGGCGAAGCGAGGTGCGGCTGGGGCCGCGGCAGGGTGGGGCGCGAGCAGCGGAGATGGCTGCGGCAGACGGATTTCGCGGCTGCGGCGGTATCGGTCGAGACTCGGGTCGCATTGCCGCCGAACACTCGACCGGCGATTTCTGCCGCGATCTGGAGGGCGAAGGCTTGGGCGATTGCGGCGGCATGAGGCGGCTTGTGCGGCTGGCGCGGGTGGCAGCTGTGAGTTGACTGGCGCGGCTGTGGCCGGCGGCGCGCCGGCTGCGGGCGACGGTGCGCCACCGCTTCCGCGCGCGATGTTGTATTCGGAGAGACCTGTTCCACGAGCGCGCAGATCTGCGCGCGGTCGGGTCCACTCGGCCGGCGACTGCCGGCGCGTTGGTGCAGATGCGATGACCGGCGCTGCGGCAGGTCGTCGGGTTCACGCGCGGGTGCAGACAGCGGCACCGGCTGCGGCAGCGGCGCTCGCAGTGGCCGCGATTGACGACGCCGTGCGGCGCGGCGCTTGCCGTGCAGGCGCGCTGGCCGGCGAACTGCGCTCGCAGCTTCCGCGCGAAGCGTGCCCGCCATGCGTCTGATCCGCCGGGACGCTGCGATGCTCCACCGGCCGCGACTCCCAGGCGATGCGTTTGATGTTCATCAGATGTTGCGGGCCGATGTTGTCGGAGGTGATGTTGCCGCCGGGCGCGCCGCAGCCCAGCGTCATGGCCGGAAACAGGTTCGTCGAGTAGCCGATCGAGCCGTGCACCGCTGAGGTGTTCACGCATACACGAAACGCCGGCACAGCTTGCCCAAATTGGCGAATCGCCGGCATCATTCTGCGAATGAATCGCGCAGGTGTGGCCGAGGCCGCCGAAGCCGCAGCAGGCGCTGGCAGAGTTCGATGCCCGCGGCCAGATTCGGCACCGAGTAAAACGCCAGAATCGGCGAGAGCTTTTCGGCCGAGAGCGGAAACGCGCGGCCCACCTGCTCCGGATCGAGGCGCGCAATCAGCACGCGCGTCGACGGCGGCACTCGGATGCCCGCTAGCTCCGCGATGGTCGTCGCGGCGCGGCCGACCACGTTGGTGTTCGGCGTGTGCGTGCCCGGCATGAAAAACCAACTCGGCGATCGTTTGGGCTTCCTCGGCGGAGAGAAAATGCGCGCCCTGCCGGCGGCATTCTTCGATGGCCGTTTCGCGCGCCGTTTCTTCGACGACGATGGCCTGCTCGGACGAACAGATCGTGCCGTAATCAAATGTTTTTCCGGCGAAAATGTCGGCGATTGCTTTGCGAACATCCGCTGTGCGTTCGATGAACGCCGGCACGTTGCCCGGACCGACGCCGTAAGCGGGCTTGCCCGAGCTATACGCGGCGCGCACCAAGCCCGTGCCGCCCGTCGCCAGGATCACGCCGACGTCACGGTGGCTCATCAGCTCGCGCGTTCCGGCGAGCGTGGTGTGCTGCATGCAGCCGATCAGGCCCTCCGGGCAACCGGCGGAAAGCGCGGCGCGGCGCAAGACTGCTGGCCGTCTCGCAAATGGAGCGGACCGCCGATGGATGCGGGCTGAGCACGATGGCGTTGCCGGCCTTGAGCGAGATCAGCGTGTTGTAGATGGCCGTGGAAGTTGGATTCGTCGAGGGAATCACGGCCGCCACCACGCCGACCGGGCAGGCTACTTCGACGATTCCTTTCTCGCGGTCCTCGCCGATCGTGCCGATGGTTCGCATCCCGGCCATAGCCCGCGGCACGTTCACCGACGCTAGGCGATTTTTCGTGGTCTTGTCGGGGACGTTGCCGAAGCCAGTCTCTTCCACGGCACGGCGCGCCAGCGATTCAGCGGCGGCAGCGCATGCGGCGGCGCAACTCTCCACGATGGCGTCCACTTGTTGTTGGGAAAATGCGGCGAACTTTTTCTGCGCAGCGGCGGCTTGCGCCACCAGGTCGCGGGCTTCCTGGATGGAGATGAGATCGCGGTCGCGCAGATCCAAGGCACTCAACCCAAGGCCGCCGCAGGAGAGCCCTGGCGGGCCAGCTGATTTTCCTTCGTATACGTCTATGGTTCGTTATGCGTCGCTAATCGCGTTTGCGTTTCTACGGCTGCGGAATCGGCGCCGTACTGCAGCCCAAGATGCGCGCCCGCGCTACTTCTTTGCGCCGGAGGCTTGCCCACCGCCGGGAAGGATCTTCTCGACGTGCTCGTGCGGACGCGGGATGACGTGCACGGCGACCAACTCTCCGACGCGGCGCGCGGCAGCGGCTCCGGCGTCGGTGGCGGCCTTCACGGCTCCCACGTCGCCGCGAACCATGACCGTGACATAGCCGGCGCCGATATATTCTTTGCCAATCAGAATGACGTTCGCGGCTTTGACCATCGCGTCGGCGGCTTCGATCGAACCCACCAGACCTTTGGTCTCGATCATTCCCAGGGCTTCGTTGGCCATGCACTCCTCGCTCGCAAAAACAGGCGCAATACAATACAGACAAAGGAGAAAGATGCGGCTCAGTCCCAACCGGTCTTTGGCGCGTTGAGACTAGCACGCCATACA
The DNA here is from genome assembly GCA_963818345.1 of uncultured Acidobacteriota bacterium. Taxonomy (GTDB): domain Bacteria; phylum Acidobacteriota; class Terriglobia; order Acidiferrales; family UBA7541; genus Palsa-189. Next base: position 302,372 of record CAWFRX010000014.1, read on the forward strand.
GGGTGAAGCAAGCGCACGGCCACTCATCTGGGAACGATTTACGAGCGGCGGCTGACGTATGATCGAGAAGCGCAGGAGAGCGGATCAGATCACAGCGGACAGGACGCCCTGGTTGGCGGCGGCCACACTGTCGCGCGTGGTGTTCTTCACCAGGTACATGGCTTCGTCGGCCAGGTGCAGCAATTCGCGCTTTGGTCTTGGCGTCGGTGGGATAGGCGGCGACGCCGGCGCTGGTCGTGACGCGCACGTCGAGACCCTCGGCGGCGCAGCCAGGTGCATTTCGCGGATCAGCTTGTGCAAACGGCGCGCGACGCCGCAGGCGTTGTCCTTCGAGGTTTGCGGCAGAAGAATGACGAATTCATCCCCGCCGTAACGGAAAGCAAAGTCGATCAGACGGCAGTTGGCGCGCACGACGTTGCCGATTTCCGCCAGCAGCTTGGAACCGGCCAGGTGGCCGTGGGTGTCGTTGACGGACTTGAAATGGTCCAGGTCCAGGAAGACCAGGGAGAATTCGTAGCCGTAGCGCTGCGAGCGGTAAATTTCCGTTTCCAGAATAAAATTCAGGTGGCGCGCGTTGTACAGGCTGGTGCAATCGTCGGTGATCGTCAGTTCATGAATGCGCTGCACGTGGCGCGCATTCTCCAGCGCGATCGCCGCAAAATCCGCCAGCGCTTCGAGCAGCGCCAGGTCGCGGTCGTGAAAACCTTCCGCGCTTACGCAGTTGATGAGCTCGATAACTCCCAGGCAATGGTCGCGGAAACGCACCGGCACGGCGACGATGGAGCGCGTCTCCATCTTCGTTTTCTCGTCGACTTGGGCGAAAAATCGGGTGTCCCGGCTGACGTCGGGAACGATCACGGCCTGCTGGCTTTCGGCCACCCAACCGGCAATGCCCTGCCCCATCTTGATGCGCACGTCTTTCAGCGTATGCGCGTTTTTGCCGATCGCCAGCTCGAAGTAAAGCTCCTGCTTGATCGGGTCCACCAGCAACAGGGACCAGGTGTCCGGGTGCAGAAACTCTTCGATTTTCTCCATGATCGTGCGAAGGACCTGATCGAGCTGCAGCGAAGAGGTTAGCGCCTTGCCGAGTTCGTGGAAGACCGCGACTTCGCCCGCTTCCCGGTGTTCCGCGCGAACGGTCGTGCTACGGCGACGCTCGATGCCCGTAAAGCTATTGGTGTCTGTCACTTTGCATCCGAACCCAGCTGCAAGGGCCTCGCAGCAAACAGCAAATGAACATATCAAAAGTATAGTCGGCCTTCCCGCGGCGGCGCAACGCTCCGTTCGTGAACGTGTTTCCATGACTTGAACGTTGGGACTTCCACGGCGGTCGCAAAACCTGCCGCACGCGCCACGGCTCGGGCCGCAGGTGAGGTTTGACACCTGCTCGCACCCCCGCCTAGTATGGCTGTGGTACTGGAAATCGAGTCGTTCTTCCGCAAAAAATGACCAAGGCCGGTTTTGGCGAACATCTCAGGCGCGAACGTGAAATGCGCGGGGTGTCGCTCGACGAAATATGCGCTGCCACGCGCATTGGCAACCGCTTCCTCGAAGCCCTCGAAAACGAGGAGTGGGACCATTTGCCCGGTGGCGTATTTAATCGTGGTTTTGTGCGCGCCGTCGCTCGCTTCCTGGGGCTCGACGAAGAGTCCTTCGTCGCCGAATACATGTTGGCCACCAGCGAACGAACTCCGACAGCAGAGTGGACCAAACCGCTGCTGCCGGTTACCGCTCCGAGCGACCCATCCGTTGCGCTGGGTGGGCCTGCTTCTGGGGATCATCTTGATCGCCGCCGGCGCCTGGGGTTGGCGCTCTTACGCGATGCGCCGCGGGGAACAGCGCGCTGCGGACACCGCCGCGGCCAGCCGGCAGCGCCGGCCTCCGACAAGTTCCGTCCGCGAACGGCGCGCCCTCTGCGCCCGCCGACGGCGGAGACCTCCGATGGCCAGCCCGCAGCGAGTGCCTCGTCCCAGCAGACGGCATCTGCAACTCAAGATCGAGGCGGGCAAAGGCACCGCACTGACGGTCTCCGCCGACGGCAACAAAGTGTTCGATGGCAGCATGATCGCCGGCCAGAGCCGGGAGTTTGCCGCGCAGACCGCTTTCGAGATCCAGGCGCAGGATGCCGGCGCGCTGCTCCTCGAACTCAACGGCCAGGTACTGGCGCCGATCGGGCCGCCCGGGCAGTCCGGGAGAGGTGATTCTCACGCGAGGCCGACTTGAAAACTGGCGGGGGGAGCCCATTAGCTCGGAGCTGTACGAGGAAGTAGTTTCCGGCCGGGCCACTCGCGAGCGCAAAATGGCGGTCTGCACCGGCAGCGCCTCGCTCGATGCCAGCGGAGCGGGCCGAACTCCTGACGGTGCTCGCCGAGGACCCCGACGAACTGATCCGCGAGCGGGCCGGCGAACGCCCTTACGACGCAGCCGATCGAGAGTTTCGTCATCGCCTTCAAGGGCGATGCGCCCGCGGCCAGCTTTTTCGCCATTGCGGACGCAGCCTCGTCGAAGACCCGGCGATGGCCACCGCCCTGGCTAAAAATTGGCGCTGCCCTCCGCAATTTCTGCCTGCCGCCTGCAAGCGCCTGCCGACCTCCGCTGTGCAAGAACTGATGCAAGACCTCGATCGGCTGAGCGCTCAACCGGCCCTTGCCGGCGCCCTGCTGCAATCCGCTTCCCTCACCGCCGACCAACACCAGCAACTCGAGGAACTCTTGCGCGAGGATCTGCCGCCTGAAGATACCTTCGCCAATGCCGTCGAAAGCGAATTGGATCCGGAGAAACGAGTGACCCTGATCCAGCGGCTCTCGCACATGCGCATCGTCGAGCGCGTGCAGTGGCGCTCAAAGGCAATCGCGAGGAACGCATGGCTCTGATCCGCGATCCTTGCAAGGTGGTTCAGCGAGCGTGCTCCAGTCGCCGCGCATCACCGAGCGGGAAATCGAAGGATTCGCCGCGATGGCCAATCTATCCGACGAAGTCCTGCGCGCGATTTCGATGATGCGCAAGTACGCCAAAAATTACATCATCACTCGCAACCTGCTCTAATAATCCCAAGACACCCATCGATGTCTCGCTGCATCTGTTGCCGAAGATCAATGCCCAAGACCTGAAGTCGCTCCAGGGCAACAAGAACATCCCCGAAACTCTGAAAAGCGCGGCCAATCGGCTGCAGCGCCAGCGCGAGGCTGCTCGCAAGACCGAGTAAACTGGACTGTCTAGATGGGTTCCCAAAGAGCACTCGCAAGCCTCCGCCAGGTATCCTGGGGCGGGTTCACTGCATCGAATCATGTAGAGGCGCAGAAGCGCTGACGCGGGAGGGGCTGTATCGTTATGAGGCTAGGAACGGTGAGATTGAACCCACGGAGACTCCCTTTTTTTCCCTTGGTATTGGCGATGGCTCTCTTCGGCGGAGCACAGGCTCAGGCGCATTCCGCTCACTCCCAACAGAGTAAGGCGGCCGCGGCGCTGCCCAATTTCGGCCGCGTTACCGACACCCTCTATCGGGGCGCGCAGCCTTCCCAGGCGGGGTTCGGGGCACTGCAACAAATGGGAGTCGCGATCGTCGTGAATTTCCGCGAGGAGCCATGGGAAACGTCCACGGAGAAGCGTGAGGTCGAGTCGCTCGGGATGCAGTACGTCGGGATTCCGTGGAAGGGCAAGCACACCCCCTCTAACGCTCAGATCGTGCAATTCCTCGACCTGGTTCGCGCGAACCCCCAGGCCAAGATATTTGTTCACTGCCAACGCGGAGCGGACCGCACTGGCACGATGATTGCGGCCTACCGCATTGCCGTCGAGCATGAGGCGGTTCCGGACGCAGTTTCGGAAATGTACCGGTTTCACTACGATCATTTTTGGCTTCCGCAGCTGGAGCGTTACGTAGATTCGCTTCCGCACTTATTGCAGACCGATAAGTTGTTCAGTGGATACGCTCCGCTTACGGACGTGATGAGCTCGTCCGCAGTGCCGGTAACTCAATAACGCTGCAAGCTCAACACGCTTCAAGCCTCGACGCACTCCGTCCTCGAGCCGGCTTCGATTATTCCTGGCGGCCAGCAATCGGGTAGCAATCACCTCGGGAAAACTCTGCTCCGCACTAAGGTAAGGACCGTATCCCCGCGCCGTAAGCAAAGCCCCACACTTTGGATCATGTTGGAGAGTACCCAGGGCTTACGTCCATGAGCGGCGCCGCGCGGCTGGCTCAATTCTCCAAAAAGCAGCAAGTGGCCCGACTAATCCGCTCTCACTGGAAGGGGCTGGCGATTGCGCTGATCGCCGTCTTGGGCGAAACCATCGCGGACGTGCTGGAACCTTGGCCGATCAAAGTCGTCGTCGACAACATCCTGCAATCGAAAAAACTGCCGCACTGGCTGGGCGGATTCGTGTCCGGACTTTTCGGACATGACAAGCTGGCGATCTTGAATTTTGCCGTGGCCGCGGTGGCGGCGATCGCCGATCTCGGCGCCATCAGCTCCTACGTCGAAAAATACATGACCACCAGCGTGAGCCAATGGGTGGCGCACGATCTGCGGCGCACTCTCTACAACCATATTCAACAGCCTTCGCTCGCAGAGCACGATCGAAACCCGCACCGGCGACCTGATTTCGCGAGTGACGGACGACATCGAAGCGGTGCAGGACTTTATTAACAGTCCTCGCTGCTCGGCATGCTGGTGGACGTCCTGACGTTGGTGGGCATGGTCGGCGGTCATGCTTTACGTCAACTGGCGGTTCACCCTGATCGCGCTCTCCGTCGTGCCGGTGCTCTTTGCGGTGGTCTATTACCTGACCCGCCGCATCAAGCAGGCTTCGCGCGCCGTTCGCAAGAAGGAGAGCGAGATGACTTCGATCGTGGAGGAGGCGCTGACGTCCGTCGCGGGTGGTCAAGGCATTCGCCCGCGAAGATTACGAAGATCGAAAGATTCGAATCGGAAAGCCTGGAAAATGTGGAGACGGCGCTGCGCGCGCGGGGCCTGAAGGCCAAGCTTTCGCCGCTGGTGGAAGTGATCGTGGCCGTGGGCACCTGCCTGGTGCTTGGGTACGGCGCGCGGCTCGCGCTCACCGGGCAGATCAGCGCCGGCGTTCTGATCGTGTTCCTGCTGTATCTCGGACAAGATGTACAAGCCGATGCGCGATCTTTCCAAAGAGACCGACACGGTTTCAAAAGCGATCGTGGGCTACGAGCGCATCCAGGAAGTTCTCGAAATCGAAAGCGCGGTTCGCGACCTGCCGCGCGCGCGGCGCGCTCCGCGCTTCAAGGGGAAAATTGAGTTTGACCACGTTTGCTTCAGCTACGACGGCGGCGCGCCGGTTCTCAAGGACGTCAGCTTTCAGATCGAGCCCGGGCAGGTGGCCGCGCTGGTGGGTCCTTCCGGCAACGGGAAGACGACGATCATCAGCCTGATCCCGCGCTTTTACGATCCCACTTCCGGCCAGGTAAAAATCGACGGGGAAGATATCCGGCAATTCAAGTTGCAATCCTTGCGCGAACAGATGAGTTTCGTGCTGCAGGAGACGCTGCTGTTTCACGCGAGCGTCTGGGACAACATCGCCTACGGAAAACCCAACGCCCGGCCGAAGGAGATCGTCCGGGCGGCGCGGCTCGCGAATGCCGACGAGTTCATCGAGAAGCTGCCGGAGGGGTATTCGACGATGCTCGGCGAACGCGGCGCTTCGCTTTCCGGAGGGCAGAGGCAACGCATCGCCATTGCGCGAGCGGTCATTCGCGATACGCCGATCTTGATTCTCGACGAGCCCACCTCCGGCCTGGATGCCGCGGCCGAACAAACCGTGATGGAGGCTCTGGGCCGGCTGATGAAAGGCCGAACCTGCGTCGTGATCGCGCACCATCTCAGCACCATCCGCCAGGCGGACACGATTTTCGTGGTCCAGGATGCGGGCATCAGCGAAAGCGGATCGCACGAGGATCTGCTTGCGGACGGAGGAACGTATGCCGAACTTTACGGAATCGAGGCTTAGGCGATGAATCGGGTCCGATTGCTCGGCATTTTCACGGAGAGGGAAGACAGATGATGGGTCCGAGGAAATCGTGGCGCGCCTGGGCGGCGATCATCGTCATGCTGGCTGGTTCGATGGCCGCCACAGCCCAAGACGAGTCGCAAAAAAAGTCCAAGAAAGAAGCGCGCGCGGAAGAGGCAGCCAGCTTGCCGGCCGTCCTCATGCAGAAGGATCCCGCCGACCCCACCACTCTTGATTTGTATTACGGCGTCGGCGGAAAGGACGGCGCGCCGGATCCGCATGGGACCTACACCTTCGTGTCGGAGGACCTGCATCAGACTCAGCCCAAATTCGACGTGAAGGACGCGCAGGGACGGCGCTGGAGGATCAAGGTGGGCGAGGAGTCGCAGGCAGAGACCGCGGCGACGCGGCTGGTTTGGGCAGCGGGATATTTTGTCGACCAGGACAATTTCCTCGGCGAAGTGAAAGTGGACGACCTTCCGAAACTGCACCGCGGAGAACATTGGGTCTCTGCGGACGGCATGGTTGAGGGGGCGCGACTGAAGCTCCAGCCCAAAGGCGAAAAGGATGTCGGATATTGGAAATGGACGGATAACCCGTTCTCGAAGAGCCGGGAATTAAACGGCCTGCGCGTGCTGATGGCGCTGCTGAACAATTGGGATGTGACGACAAGAAACAACAAAATCTATGACGTGGATGGACAGCGAAGATACGTGGTCAGCGATTTGGGAGCAAGTTTTGGCCGCTCCGGAAATGAAATCAGTCGGTCGAAGGGCAAACTTGAGGATTACGTAAACTCGAAGTTTATCGACAAGATGACCGCTGACACCGTCGATTTCACGATTCACTCGCGGCCTCTTCCGATCACGGCCTTTTCGATCCACTACTACGACGCCCTGGCGCGAGGCCAGGGCGTGTACAAACATATTCCGCGAGCCGACGCCAGATGGATCGGACAGCGGCTTGCGCAGCTCTCGGAAGACCAGATCCGCGACTGCTTCCGGTCCGCGGGGTATTCGCCTGAGGAAATCGAAGGATTCACGAACGCGGTTCGCAAAAGAATTGCCGATCTAAACGCACTTTGAGGTGCTCATGTCACGGAGCTTGAGGGAGTCTCGATGCGATTGATTGTTCAGCCGGACGACGGCGTTGCGCCTCTTCTCGATCTGATCAAGGGCGCCAAGGAATCGATGCACTTGGCCATCTTCCGGTTTGACCACGGTGATGTGGAGAAGGCGCTCCATGGGGCGATGGCAAACGGCGTGAAGATCAACACCCTTATCGCTAATGTCAATCGCGGCGGCGAAAAAAATCTGCGTAATTTGGAAATGCGGTTTCTGGAGGCCGGGATGACGGTCTCACGCAGTGGCGACGATCTGATTCGTCACCACAACAAAATAATGATCGCAGACCAAAGCCGTTTGGGTGTGCTGTCCTTCAACTTTACGCACCAGGACATCGAACAGAGTCGCGGATTTGGAATTATCACCGAAGATCCGAAGTGGGTGGCGGAAGCTGTCGCGCTCTTCGAGGCCGACTGTAAACGAGTGCCCTATACCTGCGAGTCGGACACGTTTGTCGTGAGTCCCGTCAACGCCCGGAAAGTGTTGGGCAACTTCCTCCAGGATGCGCGCAAACAGTTGCTGATCTACGACCCGCAAATATCAGACAAGCGAATGATCCGCATCCTGAAAGACCGGATCAAAGCCGGGGTTGAACTCCGGGTGATCGGGCAGACCAAATTCGACGTAGACCTTAGACAATTGTCCAAGATGCGTTTACATACGCGGACGATCATTCGAGACGGTGAGCAGGCGTTTATCGGCAGCCAGAGCTTGCGAGGGAATGAGCTGGACGCGCGGCGAGAAGTCGGCGTGATCGTGCGTGAGGCGCCCATCGTCAAGAAGCTGGTGGAGACATTCGAATCAGATTGGGCCTCCGGAACCGCTGAGGAAGCGCCCGATGCGAAGGTCAAGGAACCTGAGATTGCCGAGCCAGACACGGAAAAAGCTCTGGAGGTTCTGGTCAAGGAATTGAAACCGATTACCGTCACGGTGAAGAAGGCCGTGACCAAGGTGGTGGCTCAGGCCGGCGAAGAAGTACTCGAAGACGGACTCGTAAAGGAAGCGGTAAAAAAAGTCGTCAAAAAAGTGGTGAAGCAGGCTGTCAAAGACGCCATCAGAGCCTAGGCCCGCTCGCGCGGAGTTATTGCCCCGCCCTGCCGTCTAGGGCCGGCCTCGGGCGTCGCTCGAAGTGCCGCCCGCTGCCGGAACGTAACATTTCAGCGTGTAATCCATGACCATGCGGTCGGCATTGAAGCGCCAGCCGAGCGTGCGAATCGTACGCTTCATGCGCTTGATCCAGCCGCGCGGCAGACCGTCATGGTCGCGTTGGTAGTACAGCGGAATCACTTCTTCCCGCAGCACGCGGTAGAGATCCGCGCCGTCCCGATTATCGTGCGCTTCCCAGTTCGAGTGGGTGCGGCCGGTTCCGATGGCGAAGCCGTTCAGGCCGTCGTAGGCTTCGGCCCACCATCCATCCAGAACCGAGAGATTGAGCCCGCCGTTGAGCACCACCTTCTGGCCGCTGGTTCCCGAAGCTTCGAGCGGACGCCGCGGGTTATTCAGCCACACGTCGACGCCCTGCACCAAATGGCGCCCGACATTGATGTCATAGTCCTCGACGAAGACGAACCGGTCGGCAAACTCCGGATCGCGCGTCAACTGCGCAACACGTTGCAGCACGCGCTTGCCGGGATCGTCTCGGGGATGGGCCTTGCCGGCAAAAACGAATTGCACCGGCCGCTTCGGATCGTTGACCATCGAGGCCAGCCTCTCGATATCGGCCATGATCAAGTCCGCTCGCTTGTAGGTGGCAAAGCGCCGCGCGAATCCGATGGTTAGCGCGTCGGGGCTGAGCACTCGCGACAAGCTCTGCAACATTTCCGGTGGTTCGCCTCGGCGTTCAGCCTGTTCCACCGAACGCTGGCGCACAAATTCCAGCAGGCGCGACTTCAGGCTCAGGTGTGTTTCCCACAGCTCGCCGTCGTCTACGTTTTCGATACCTTCCCAGATGCGCGGCTCGCCGCTGTGCTCGTGCCAGCCCGTTCCCAGATGCCGGTCATAGAGGCGGAACATCTGCGGAGCTAGCCACGACGGAACGTGCACGCCATTGGTAATGTGGCCGATGGGCACTTCCTCCTCGGACTTGCCGGGGAACAGGCCCGTCCACATGGCCCGGGAGACCTCGCCGTGCAGAGCCGAGACCGCATTGGCGCGCCGCGCAAGCTGTAAGCCGAGCACGGTCATGCAGAACTCTTCGACCCGATCGTTCGCATTCACGCGTCCAAGCGACATCAGCCGGTCATGCGAAAGACCCATCGACTCGCGCAGCGGTCCCAGGTGTTCCTCGATCAGCTCCGCGCCGAACCGGTCGTGCCCGGCCGGCACCGGGGTGTGCGTCGTGAATATAACCTCCCGTGAGACGCGCGGCTGTGCCTGGTTGAAATCGAGGCCTTCTTCCTGCATGCGGCTGTTGAATCGCCTCGAGCACGGCGAAGCCGCTGTGCCCTTCGTTCAAGTGCAAGGCGCCCGGAGTAACGCCCAGGGCCTTTAGCGCGCGGAAACCGCCGACGCCGAGCAACAATTCCTGACGGATTCGCGTCCGGCCGTCTCCGCCGTACAGGCGGGAGGTGAGTTCGCGATCCTCTGGCGCGTTTCCGTCCACATTCGAGTCCAGCAGAAATAGATCGCAGCGTCCCACCTTCATCCGCCAGATCTTGGCGAAGATGGAGCCGCTGCGGGTGTCGATCTTCACGGTGACGGGCTGGCCGTTGGTCCCGATGGCTGGTTCCATCGGGAGCTGGTTGACGTCCGTCTCGATGTATTCTTCTTGCTGCCAGCCGGTCAGGTCCAGGCGCTGGCGGAAATATCCCTGGCCGTAGAGCAGCCCCACACCGATCAAGCGGGATGCCCAGGTCGGAAGCGCTCTTGATGTGGTCTCCCGCGAGAACACCCAATCCGCCCGAGTACTCGGGAACCGAAACATGCAGTCCGAACTCGGCTGAGAAGTAGGCGACCGGGCGAGGCCGCAGGACTCCAGCATGCCGCGCACCCCAGGTGCGGTCGGCGTCGAGATACTCGCGCTGACGGCGGTAGGCATAGTTGATTCGGGCGTGCAACCCCAATTCCTTGGCACGGCGCTCCAGCGTGGCTAAGGGGATCTCCGCAAGCAGGCCGACGGGATTGTGATTGAGCTGTCTCCAGCGAGCGGGATCGAGGGAGCGGAACAAGCTGCTGGCGTCTTGATCCCAGCTCCACCACAGATTGCGGGCCAACGCCCACAGGCGTTCCTGTGCGGGAGCGATGAAGCGGTCGAGAGTGCGCGCCTCGCTCACGATGGGCGCCACTTCCGAGGCCGCCGCGGTCAGCATTTCGACTTCGTCGTCCCGGAAAGTGCGGGACTCGACGGTTTGCACCACTAGAACGCCTTGCAACACGCCCCGGTCGATCAGCGGCACTCCCAGAAACGATTGATAGGCGTCTTCTCCGGAATCGCTGAAGTACTTGAACCGCGGGTGGTTTTGCACCTGAGCCGACATTTACCGGACGCACCTGCTCAGCCACCAGGCCTGCCAGCCCCTCATGCACTCCCATGCGCAGAGTGCCCACCGACTGCGGGCGCAGTCCTACCGTGGCGGCCAGTACCAGATTGGCCCGGTCTGGCTCCAGCAAGTACACCGAACAAACGTCACTCTGAAAGCGCTTGGCGATCAGGGCGACAACGTTCTTCAACGTCTCGGTCGGCTTGCCGCCCTTGGCCGTCAGCTTGCCGATCTCTTCCAACGTCAGAACGTGACTGATCTCTGCGGTTTTGCCCATGTCTGGGGGCTTTCTGGCGCGCCTGCCTACGGGCCACGCGCACCAACTCACGCGAAGCAGCTGCAGGCTTCGCGACTCCGAGCTACTCTAGGCACTCTAAATGCCAAATTCGGGCAGGTCCAATCGAAATTTTAGATCGTACCCAGCAAGGTAAACAGCGGATGCCTCGGGGTTCACGGTCGACGACGCCGTCTAAAAATTTGAGGAATCAAAAGGCTTCGGGAACAAAGCCGACAAGCGGTGCACTTCGATCTGTCCTTGAAGATTCGCCAAAACGATTTCGGCGTCGCCACAAAACTCCCAGAGGATTTGCCGGCAGGCGCCGCACGGGGGCGTGAGCGTGTCGCTGTCGGTTACAACGGCTACGGCGTCAAAGCCCCGTTCGCCCTCGGAAAGCGCTTTGAAGACGGCCACGCGCTCGGCGCAGAGCGTCAGCCCGTAGGTTGCATTTTCGACGTTGCAGCCGGTAAAAACGCGGCCTGACTTGGCACGCAGCGCCGCACCGACACGGAAGTGTGAATACGGGGCATGCGCATGTTCACGTCCGGCGCGCGCGGCCTCAATCAGCTTCTCTCGATCGGTCATCTCTTGCCCTTCCGCTTCTCCCTTAATCTTCGGCGCGTCAGGCGCCGAGCACGCGCCGCACGAGTGGGCGCGGTGCCGGCGGCTCAGGTGCAAAGCGATAGGCCGTCTCGACCAGGCGGCGCGCTTCGTCCAGACGCTCGACGGCATTGTAGTGCAAGGTACAAAGCGGCTCGCCTCGCCGGACTTGGTCGCCCACCTTTTTGTGAAAGGTCAGGCCGACCGCTGGGTCAATGCTGTCTTCCTTCTTTGCCCGGCCGCCTCCCAGGACCACGCAGGCGGTACCCAATTGCTCACACTCCGTCGCAGCCACATAGCCCTGGTCAGGGCTCGGCACATCGAACGTGTGCCGTGCGCGCGGCAGCCGGCCCGGATCGTCGACGACAGCCGGGTCACCGCCTTGCAGTCGGATAATCTCGCGGAATTTCTCCTTCGCCCGGCCGGAAGCAATCTCCTCGGCGGCGAGGCTCTTCCCTTCCGCTGAGGATGCCACGCGTCCACCTAAGAAAAACATCCAACCCGCAAGTTCGAGACTCAGCTCGCGCAGGTCCGCCGGGCCGCTCCCGCTAAGCACTTCAAGCACTTCGACAATCTCGAGTGCGTTGCCTGCGGTGCGGCCGAGCGGTTGGTCCATGTCGGTGATGAGGGCAACCACGCGCTTACCCATCCGCGTGCCAGTCTCAACCAATAGATCGGCGAGATTCGTGGCATCCTCCTCCCGCTTCATGAACGCGCCCGAGCCCATTTTCACATCGAGCACTAGCGCGTCGATCCCCTCAGCCAGTTTCTTGCTCATGATGGAGCTACAAATCAGCGCTGGGCTTTCCACCGTGGCCGTGACGTCGCGCAAGGCGTACAGCTTCTTATCGGCCGGGGCGATTTCCGCCGTCTGGCCGATGAGCGCGCAGCCGCAAGCGCCAAGCACGCGGCGAAAGTCCGCGAGCGAGAGATTCACGTTAAAACCGGGGATGGATTCGAGCTTGTCGAGCGTGCCGCCGGTGTGCCCGAGCCCGCGGCCACTGATCATCGGCACGCGCAGGCCTCCGGCGGCCACCACGGGCGCCATCACCAGCGAGGTCTTGTCCCCGACTCCGCCAGTGGAGTGCTTGTCCACTTTTTTGCCCGGCAAATCGGAGAAATCGAGAACCTGACCCGAATGCAGCATGGCGTCGGTCAGCGACGGCGATCTCGGCGCGCGTCATTCCCCGCCACAAGACGGCCATCAGCCAAGCAGAGATTTGGTAATCGGGAACCTCTTCGTGCGTGTAAGCGGTGATGAGAAAACCGATTTCGTCCGGCGTAAGCTCGCCGCCGTCGCGTTTGCGACGGATGAGGTCAATGGCGCGCATGCGCGAGTGCGGCTCAGTTGGCGGGAATCTGAAACTGGGGCGAGTCGTACGGCTGGCCGGTGAACGTGTGAGCGACAGGCCGCGTGAAGCCGGCGTTTGTCGCGTGGTGAGGCTGGAGTTCCAGGCAGGGTATCTCGGCGGGACAACGCAGCCGCCAGGGCAGGACGATCGTTCCAATGCCGCGGCTGACGTAGATCTGCGTGGCTCCCAGCCGATCCCAGCCCATCTTGTAACCGCAACTGCTCAGGCGAACGCCCGTAGACGCTGCCCAAAAAGGGTAGATCCACCTGACCGCCATGCGTGTGGCCGGAGAGCATCAAACCGATACCGCGGCGCGCGGCGCGTTGCACCATTCGCGGATTATGCGCCAGCAGGATGGTGGGCGACCCGGCTGGAAGGCCGTGCAGCGCAGCCGACAAATCGGCACCGTAGCCATAATCATCCACGCCGACTATGGGCAGCGCTTCGCCCCCGTCGCGCAGCATCATGTGGCGATTCCGCAACACTTTGATCCGTTGGCGGCGCAGCGCCCGCTGCACGATGTCTGCTCCGACGCGGAAGTCGTGGTTGCCGAGTACCGCGACGACGCCCAGCCGCGCTTGAAGTGTGCCGAGCATTTCCGCGACCGGCTCAATCGATCGGCGCGAATAGGTCACGAAATCGCCGGTCAGCGCAACCAGGTCGGGCTTCAGGCGATTGGCAAGCTCAACCACGGCCGCAACACGATCTAAGGGAAAGAATAGGCTGTGATGGATGTCGCTGAGCTGCAAGAGCCGGAGCCCACTAAATGCCGCCGGCAAGCCATTGAGCCAGATACGCTGGTCGGTGACGGCAACTCGACTGCTGCGAGTCGCCGCAGCACGTCTCCGGTCCGTCGGAACTTAGGTTAAAGGGCTCGATGACGTGAGGTCGAGGGCGATCCGCCCAGCGCTGGCATACAGACCAGAGCGGATTTTCGATCATCGGAAATGTCGGCAAGCTTCCCATGCGTTTCGATGCGAACAAAACCGGTATTACGGCGGCCTAGAAACCGTGAAAAGCCCCTTGGAGGACCGGGGAGAACCGGGGTGGAGCGTACACCCCCGCCGGTCGTAGAGTCAATCAGCGAAGCCCGGTACTGCTTACGACAAGATAATCCCCCCGGAGCGGGAATCTAAAGCGCGGTTTGCCGCTGCTCGGCACGTTCCCCTATATCGCAGGCGATTTGGCGCATTTCCTCATGGATGCGGCCGTTCGACGCCAGCGTCTCCCGGTCGCCGGGCCGGTAGGGCTGGCCCGAAAACGTGGTGACCGTGCCACCAGCCTCGCGCACTAGAAGAACGCCGGCTGCGGTGTCCCAGGGATGCAGGCCGAACTCCCAAAACGCTTCAAAACGGCCGCAAGCGACCGCCGCAAGGTCCATGGCGGCCGAGCCGTCGCGGCGCACCCCGTGGGAGCGCATCGTAAAGTCCTAATAGTAGTGAATGTTGGGGCTGCTTGAGCGCTTGGCGCTGGGAAAACCGGTGCACGAGCAAACTGGTTCGCCAAGCGATCGATGCTTGAAACGTGGATGGGCTTCTGGTTGAGATACGCGCCCTCACCCTTTACTGCGCTGAACAGCTCCCCCGTGACCGGCTGATAGATGACACCAACGAGAAGCTCGCCCGCTTCCTCGAGCCCGATTGATACGGCGAAGCACGGATAGCCATGCGCGAAGTTCGTGGTGCCGTCGAGTGGGTCGACAAACCAGCGGAAGGGTGAGTCACTTTCCTGGCCTCCCCCCTCTTCCGCCACGATCGCATGACTGGGGAAATGTGTGCGCAACAGCCCGACGACGGCGTCCTCCGACCGGCGGTCGGCCTGCGTCACGATATCTACTTCGCCCTTGTAGCTGATCTTCGCGGGGTGGTCGAACTCGGTGAGCAGGATGCGCCCGCCATCATGGGCGGCTTCGAGGGCCACTTCGAGGTATGGGTTCATCATGCTTTGGTTGCGCTACGGATCTTCATTTTGCGCTACCGATCTTCGTTGCGGTCATCGTCTCCCGTCATTCCGCTGGGCCGCTCATTCCGCGGGACCGCCGGAGTAGTAGGACTTACGATACCGTACCTTATAGTCTCCTTTCACGCGAACTTCGATCTGCCGGTAGACACCCTGTGGCGGGCGGGGCTGAGGATAATAGCCGAGCCGGTACTGCGTGCGCAGTTCCTGGTCGATCCGCTCGAACATGGCATCGAGCTGCGACATCGCATCGGGATAATACATCGCGCCGCCGGTGGTGTCGGCAATGGCCTCGAGGGCATGTTCGCCGGCGGTGTTGCGGCCGTTTTCGCCTTTCACCGGGCGAATCACAATGGTGTAGAGCAGCGCCTCGGCACGCACGGCGGCGCGGCGGGCGGTTTCGAAATCCGCGCGGCTGGTGGTCTCCCCGGCATCGGTGAGCAGCACCATGGCGCGCCGGCGGCCGACGCCGCCTCGCTCGAGCGCCTGAGATCCGAGGAACACGGCGTCGTAGAGCGCAGTGCCGTCGCCCGGAACGATATGCTTCACGGCGGTCTGCAGGCGGGGCACGTCGTCGGAAAAGCTGGCGAACTGCGTCACGGCATCGGAAAATTCAAACACGGCCACGCGGTCGCCCGGCCGGACCACCCGAGCAATGAAACGCGCCGCCGCGCCCGTCTCGAATTCGATGTTCTTTCATTTCGCTGAGGCTCGAGTCCACCATCAGCGCCAAGTCGAGGGGCTGCTGCGTTTCCGATTCGAAGAGTTCGATCTTCTGGGGCTTGCCTTCTTCGTACAGCTCGAACTGGTCGCGGGTGAGGTCGGGCGCCGGCCGGTTGTTCTTGTCGAGAACGCTAGCGATGACGTTGACGAGGCTGACGTCAACGCGAATCTGCCCTCGCTGATCCGGCGCGCGGGCTGGTGCTTGCGCCCTCGACGAAGCTCGGTCACCGGCCAGGCGAGCGCCAGACAGAAGGCCAAGCAGCCCCGCTTCGCGGGGCCACAAACGCGCAGATGACTGGGTTTTCTGCAAAAGCGTTTTCTGCAACGCCGCTCACTCAGCGAGCAAAGGAAGCGCATAAGCGCCTAGGGCTTGGATTCCGGCAGGCCGGAATTGGATGGCACGGGCGGCATTTCTCCGTCGGCCCAAACGGCGCCACCCTCGAAATACTCCTTCTTCCAAATCGGCACGGTGCGCTTCAGCGTGTCGATGCCGAAGCGGCAGGCGTCAAAAGAGGCGCCGCGATGCTCCGAGCTGACGGCGACCAGCACGCTGGTCTCGCCAATCTCGAGCCTGCCCAGCCGGTGCACCAAGGCCACTCGATCGATCGGAAATCGCTCGCGCATCGACCCGGCGAGTTCGCGCAACTTGACCAGCGCCATCGATTCATACGCTTCGTAGTCGAGATAGAGCGTGCGGCGCGCGCCCGAGTGGTCCCGCACGATTCCCTCGAACGCGAGCACGGCGCCATCGCCAGGCGCCTTGAGAACGGCCACGATCTCGGCGACGCGAATCGGCTGGCGCACCAGTTCGATCAGATCCTGAATGAGCTGAGACGCCGCTGACCTCGCTACCGCCGCTGACCGGCGGGAGGAAGGCCACTTCGTCATTGGCCGCGAGCGGCGAGCGCCAATCGGCAAACGTCTGGTTGATGGAAGCCACCACCGAACCGCGAAATCCGGCAAGCTCCGGGTAGCGCTCACCATATCGTGCAAATAGATCCTCAACACGAGCGCCGTCACCCAGCTCAGCCTCATCTTCCGTCCGCCCCACAATGTCTTTGAGCCGCCCAAAGAAAAGCACGCGGACGCGCATTCGCTGATTGTATCCGTGCTGCGCGGGCTTTTCCATCGCGGGTTCCTGACTGTGCCTGGCTGCGACCGATGCTCGTACATACTCGTGCCGTCTGGACTCGGGGTCTTGACGTCTTGACCACGGTCTCTCCGCGCCGTAGTGTCAAGCCCATGATGCCGCATAGCTTGGTGAGTTCCCGCCGATGAAAGTGCTCATCTCCGGCTCTACCGGTTTGATCGGCTCCGCGCTGGCCCGCGCGTTACGTCAGCAAGGCCACGAAGTCGCCGCGCTCACGCGGCCGGACACGCGAGATCGTTCAACGGGTGCGTCAGCGGCAAACCAGCGCGTGGCGTGGAATCCCGAGGCGGGCACTCTCGATCAAAACGCTGATGGAGCCGATGCCGTGGTGCATCTCGCGGGCGCGTCGATCGCGGGTGGCCGCTGGACCGACGCGCGCAAAAAAGTGCTGCGCGACAGCCGTGTGGCCGTCACCCATAGCCTGATCGACTCCCTGAAGAAGCTGTCCCGGCCGCCTCGAATATTCATCGGCGGCTCAGCAATCGGATTCTATGGCGATCGCGGGGACGAGGAGCTCACGGAGTCGAGTCCGGCCGGCACGGATTTTTTGGCCGGCGTCACGCAGCACTGGGAGGCGGCGTCACTGCGGGCGTCGGAGTTCGGGGCGCGCACCGTGCTCTTGCGAACCGGGATCGTTCTGGACAAGGACGGCGGAGCATTACCCCGGATGGTCCTTCCCTTCCGCTTTGGCGCCGGCGGGCGGTTGGGCTCAGGCAGGCAGTGGATGTCCTGGGTGGCGCTAGAGGATTTGGTGGCGATGATTCAGTACGCGCTGGCCACGAACTCGCTGACGGGGCCGGTCAACGGCGTCGCACCGCATCCGGTGCGCAACGCGGAGTTCACGAAGATTCTAGCGCGCGTCCTACACCGACCCGCGATCTTTCCGGCACCCGCCTTCGCTTTGCGCTTGGCCCTAGGCGAAATGGCCGATGCCCTTTTGCTGGTAAGCCAGAAGGTGCTGCCGAAAAGATTGGACGATTCCGGATACCGTTTCTCGCTTCCGGACCTCGAGAAAGCCCTGCAATGCGTGCTTGGCGCGCGGCAACGCCATTCCGTAACACTGCCGTAATACCAGGGTAAAAACCGGTATTCCACATACTAGATATACCCTAGGAATCGGTTTATTTTCTTGTACCTATCTTGACAGGTTGCCATCCCCCGGTTAGCATCTGTGACGCACCAGCGTTGTTAGCATGGGATCGCGAAAAAGGGGGGCGCCTGTGGTTATTCTCCGCCAGTTCGTAGCGTTTTTACTTATCGGTGCGCTTGCCGGTCCCGCTTGGGGCGGATCGAGCAGTGTCGTGGGCGTTGCTCTGAACAGTCAGGGAGCTGCGGTCGGCGGTCAGAATCTTTCGGCCGGCTCCACCGTGTTCAGTGGCGACGGCGTTGCCGTGGACAAAAACGGCAATGCGACCATTGCTTTGACGGGCGGCGGACAAATCCAAGTGCTCGAGGAAAGTGTTGCGGTCCTCACGCGCAGTCAGACTTCCGTGCAGTTTACGGTCCAGCAAGGCACCGTGTCGTTTCGAAGCGCTCCGAACGCAGCCGTGGAAGCGGTGATGTCCGACGCGACGATTCGCGCCGCCAAGGGGGGCTCCGCCGTCGGTATGTTCGGCATGGATTCGCCCACTTCGGCGATCGTGGTCGCCCAGAAGAACGCCCTGGAAATTACAACCGCGCATGACTCGCGGACTTGGGTTGTGCCCGAAGGATCTGCCGCACGCCTGACTCTCGTGAACGACCCCGAGGCTGGGCAGGTCGGTCAAGCGCCTCCCGCAGCGGGTAAGAGTGCTTCGCTTGGGCTGAGCAAGAGAACCTTTGTCATCGTGGCCATCATCATCGGTGGCGGCGCGCTGCTGGCAGGCTTGCTCCTCGCTCACCACGAACGCAAGATAGCGGCCTCGACGTTGCTCAACGAAATTAGTCCCTTCACTTTGCAATAAAAGCGTGGGGAATTTGGCGCGGCTCCGGTAGGAGCCGCGCCTTTTTCATTTTCGGACCAAACGATCCTCAGAGATCCAACTGGGCCAAAAGCGCTTCCAGGTTAGACTCGTCCACCACCAGATCCGCCGAGTGAGCTTCAACGTCCTCTATCTCGTCGAGCGCCTGAAACAGACGCATCTTGGCGACGGCGTACTCCTCGGTCCCGGAGAGAACGCGCCCAACTTTGCGTCCCCACTTCTCCTCTGCGTCTCGGCGCACAAAAATCCGCAGCGGAAACGCCTTCTTGCGGTCCGCGGATACCATGTAGACGTACTCGGTGCCGGGCGAGAGGCCACGTCGCGTCTTCTGCACTTCGTAGAAATAGTATTGATAGACGTACCCGGTTTCGGCGGAATAACTCTTTACGCGCCTCACGGTCTCGGGGCGAGTCATGAGCCGAGTATTCCGCTCCCGCCGACACATGTCAATTGGCTCTGAGCCGGGGCGACGTGTTCCGTTGTGAAACGAAAGAAACAAAAATTGGGTACCACAATGAAACACGCAGCGCTACCGAAGCCCGATATTGAGCTACCCGCAGTTCCAAGGCACTAGAGTTACTCGCGTCAGAGCCGCGCCAACCGCCGCCGAACCGTAGGCTTAGGTTGGCGATGCAGCGAGAGAGTTGCCTCTGCGGCATCGATGAGCAGCCCGCGGTTCGCTGATTCTTTACTGGCAGCCGCCGTGCTCCCACAGGGTGCGTGTCTGCTGCGGCCAAACTACATTTTCACGAACGAGCGCGATCATCGCTTCCCGCCTCACTGCTAACCGCATTGCTCTGCGCTGTCGTCTCCGCTGGATGCGGGGGCATCGTAGGCTCAACGTCCTCCGGCGCGCCTCTGAATCCTGCGCCGATCAGCGTGAGCGTCGCGGCTGCAAGGACCTCGGTGCTGCTCGGGGCCACCATGGTTTTGACGGCGACGGTCACTAACACAACCGATGTCGCCGTCGGATGGACCGTCAATGGTATCCCCGGAGGCAACGCGCAGGTAGGAACAATCTCCACCGGCGGTTTGTACACGGCCCCGCAGATTCTTCCTTCGCCGGCCACGATGAACATTCAAGCGGCAAGCCTGGCCGATCCCACAAAGACCGCCGGGGCGACGATCGCCATCGTCAGCGATGTCAGCGTAACTCTGGCGCCCACGGGCGTTGCGATTGAATTAGGAGCCCAGCAACTCTTTCAGGTTGGCATTGTCTCCGCGGGAAATCCCAGCAGCCTCGTCACGTGGGAGCTCAGCGGGTTTGGCTGCGCAGGAGCTACGTGCGGAGCCATCAGTTCGATTGGTCTTTTTATCGCGCCGCAAACTTTGCCGTCGCCGCCGACCGTGGCGCTCACCGCCGCCAGCGTCGCCGATCCTTCGAAGAGAGCCACGGTGGCGATCACCATCACGAGCAATTTCACCTTCACGATCAGCGGTCCCTCGTCCGTCGCCGTTGCCGCGATCGCGGGCCTTTCCGCCACGCTGACGCCAGTGCCAAACTCAAACCCGAATCCGGTGATCTCCTGGTCCGTTTCCGGAGCCGGGTGCGCGGGCACAACTTGCGGAGCCCTCAGCGTCTCCGGCTCCGGCGCCACGGCGACTTACATTGCGCCAACCACCGCTCCGTCTCCCAATCTCGTGACCGTAACCGCCACGCCCGCGGCTGCGCCGCTCAAAGCGGCATCGCTCCTCATCCAGATCACCGCCCCGACGCTCGTGACCGTGCTGCTCACGCCAGCGAACGCAACCATTAGCCTCAACGACCGCCAGACGTTTACGGCACAGGTGCAAAATACTTCGAATGCTGGCGTGATCTGGAACGTCAACGGCGTCGCGGGAGGAAATCCCACATTTGGGCAGGTCTGCGTCGTGGGATCGAGTCCCTGCCAGCCCGTCACGTCGACAAATGCCGGGAGCGTCGATTATGTCGCGCCTTTCGGCGTGCCGTCTCCGAATCCTCTGACGCTCAGCGCGGTCAGCCAGGCGAATACGACCGACAGCGCGAGTAGCGCCATCACGATCATTCCCCACGTGATCGTCAGCGTGTCGCCGCCCAGCGTCACGCTGGCACCCGGCGCAAGCCAATCCTTCACCGCTATGGTCGAAGGAACCGCCGATCAACAGGTCACCTGGACAATTACCGGAGCGGCGTGCAACGCGTCAGGCGCCCCCTGCGGCACGATCAACCCAGCGGGGCTGTATCAGGCTCCCGCAGTCGGGCCTTCACCCAACGCTCTGAGCGTGGTGGCCACCAGCGCGGAAGACAGTGGCCGAACGGCATCGTCCGCAATCACCATCACGGCGCAGCCAACCATTCTTTCGCTGCTGCCGTCGAGCATCACAGCCGGAGCGGCTGGCGGCTTCACGCTACTGGTCCAGGGCGCGAACTTCGTTCCGGGCGGCCCGGGCCCGGGCTCCTCGATCTTCTTCGATGGCAGCCAACGCATCACCACTTGCGTTTCCGGATCGGATTGCTCCACTCTGCTCAGCTCCGCCGACGTGGCCGTGGCCGCCAATCTGAGCGTGGCCATTCAAAACCCCGACGGCACTCTGTCCAACACAGTCACGTTCGTCGTGGTGACCGCAGCATCTGGCCCAGAAAACATTCCGCTCACGCCGGGCGCGCCGAATGCGACGGCTAACGACATCATCGTCACCGACCTCAGCACCGACGGTTCGTCTTTGCCAGCAAAAGACGTGAGCTTGAGCGTCGTCGCCCTGGGGCCATTTCTGCCCGCCACCAATACCTGCACTCTGGGTGGTTCCCCGGTAATTTTCGCGGTTCCGGGCTCGGGCCAGATAACCGCCGATCTCTGTGTGTTTTCTGTGAGCGGCCTCGCTCCGTCGTACAGCTACACCCTCAGCGGTCCTTCGCCGAACGACATGCTGGCGGTAGGCGAAACGCCTCTAGGACTGGGCATTGTACAACTCACGATTCAGCTATCGAGTGCGACGGCCATCGGCGCGAGAACGCTTTTCATCCAGAACGCCAACCTCGACGTCACTGCTGCCACCGGAGCCATCGATGTGGAATGAATTTGACGTGCAATGTTGAAGCGCAATTCAAAGTGCGGTGAATTTCGTCGTGCGGAAGCACGCCGTTCCATGCGCCCCACGAGGACACCCCCCACGAGGACACACGATGATCGCCAAACCGTTCAGCTGCCGCCCCGCAAAAGCCCGAACGCTATTGCTCGCGGCAATCGTAGGACTCGCCGGACTAGCCGCTCTGAGTACAGCCTCACCGTTGCGAGGCACCACGCTCGAACGCATGAGTCTTGACCAGCTCGCGCGGGCCGCCGACGTGATTGTCCGCGCTCGGTACATCAGCTCCTCATCACGATGGGAAAACGGCTCCATCTGGACCTTCAGCGAATTCGGCCTGGTCGAACGATTCAAGGGCAGCCCGCCACAGCGGATCCGCGTGCGGGTGCCGGGCGGACGCGTCGGCCATATTTCGATGCGAGTGGAAGCCGCACCGCAATTCCGCGCCGGCGACGATGCCGTGCTCTTCCTCGAAGCAGCCGCTGACGGCAGCTACGGTGTTACCGCCTGGGCCGAAGGCACGTTTCGCGTACGTCAGGCTTCCGCTTCCTCTGCTCAGGCATTCGTCACGCAGGATTCCGGCGCGCTCTCCGTCTTCGATCCGGCGACCCGCCAATTTCGCAGCGAGGGAACTCACAATCTTCCCTGGGAAGAATTCCGGCGACGGCTCGTAAATGCCGTATCGCACTCGCCCGCCGGAGGCCTGCCGTGATGCAATCCCTTAGAAGGACAAAGCGCCTGTTCGCGATTCCGGTGGCGGCGTTATTTTTATTTTACGTGGCGATGCCTGAGCCGGACGCAGCTTACATGCTGAATAAGGTGGTCGCGGATATGACGCCAATCGGCCTCGGCGTCTGGCGGCACATCCTGCCCGCAACCAACGCGCTTCGACGTCTCGATTGCCGGCGGTATCAACCGTCAGTGGAGCACTTCCCTCGGTAGCAAACCAGTAACCATTTTCACATCCGATCAAACCCCCACCGGCCAGCTCAACGAAATCGCGGGCACGATCACCCAATCGTTTGGAAGCTGGACTAGCGTTTCCGGCAGTGCGCTCGCGGCCAGCTCGCTGGGAGCCCTTGCGAGCACGTCGGTGCAAGATGCCTGTGCCGCCGACGGACAGAACACCATCTGCCTCAACCAGAGCGACCCGGCATTCACCACCGGCGTTCTCGCGTTCAGCCGGATCATCACCGCCGACCTAATCGGCCAGTCCGTCAACGCCAGCACTCCGACCTCCGACTTTGTGGGGCAAATCCTCGATGCTGACATTCTGCTGCGGCCGGCTGATCCGACCGTGACCTTCGCCACTCCCGCCGCCCTTTCGAGCAACCCGGCAGCCTATGATCTCGAGTCCGTTCTCACGCAGGAAATCGGCAACCTACTCGGCTTCGGCGCCTCCGATGTCTGGAACGCGGTCATGTTTCCATTCGTGGCCGCTCCTGGCACATTCCTTGGCAGCAGGCCGTCCACGCAAACTCCCGACGCGCCGCTGGCCGACGACGATCGCGCAGCGGTGCGCGCGATGTACCCCGATCCGTCCGATACCAAGCACATTGGCTCGATCAGCGGCCACGTCTTGCCGGCCAATCCGCTCGCTCTCGCCGGCGAACCCGCAGGCACAACCGGAATTTTCGCGGCGCAAGTCGTAGCGGTGGATGCTGGGACGGGTTCGGTCGCCGCCGCGTCGATATCCGGATGGTCCTGCAGCGATCCCGGGCCGCCCGTCTTTGACGGCTCCTACAGCATCGAGCGGCTCGCAGTCGGCGCGAGTCAGGCCTACCAGGTCTATGCGGAGCCGCTCGATGGGCCGGTAAGCCCAGGCGACGTTTTCAACGCAGTCCACAATCTGCCGCAACGCGCTCACCGATCCCGGATGGCCCACGCAATTTGCCTGCATCACGCCGTCGCCAATCACAACGTTTTCGGTGGGCCTGCGTGCTGGACCATGAACGCGCCAACAACCCGGCAAAAACAGAAGCGGCTCCGAAGGGGGATCGGAGCCGCTCCAGGGGCACCCAGCCATGACTTGGGGAAGTTGGCTGGATGATTTTGTCGGAGCTGGTCGGCGCTGCGCGCCACCAACTCACAAATTTCTCAACGCACCGCGAGCCACGGGTCGAATGTCATTCAAAGAGGCCCCTGATAGATCACCCCGCTAACACTGCAGCATTCAAAAGACCACTCCCCCGCGGCCATTAAAAACAGCAATAGCAAAGGTTTAGAAGGCTTTCTTCGCGGACGAGGTTGAATGAGGAGCTACACCCGGATAAAAATGTAACGGTTCCGCACCGCGACCGGTCACCACAGCACCACAGAACGTCCGGCCTATGCAGGCGAGCCGCAGCTGCGACTGCCGTTCGGGCATCCTGCTATTACGACGTGATTCGTCCGGTGACCCGCTCAAGCCCCAGCGCACGCAATCGTGTCGAACTCTCCGGCTCAGGGTCTTCTTGGCGGAGGCACGTTCAGGACGAGCCAATACAGGCCGAGCTGGCGGGCGGCTTCCATAAACTCGTTGAAATCCACGGGCTTACGCACGTAACTATTGGCGCCGAGGCCATAACTCTCGATGCGATCGCGTTCCTCATTCGACGAGGTCAAAACCACGACGGGGAGGAGTTTGGTATGCTCGAGATTGCGCAGCTGGCGGAGTACCTCGAGGCCATCCACCTTTGGCAAGTTCAGATCCAAGAGGACCACCTGGGGGAACCAATCTTGTCACGACCGGAATATTTTCCGTTAGCCCGAAAGATAGTCGAGCGCTTCGGCTCCATCGTGCGCTACCACTACTTCGTTCTTGATATTGTTTTTTCTGAGTGCTCGTACGGTGAGGGCTTCGTCGTCCGGATTGTCTTCTACCAGCAAAATTACTTTTTCATCCGTCATGTGCGCCTCCCGCTACAGCGTAAAGATAAATGTCGCTCCCTTTTCTGGTTCTGCCTCTGCTCGAATTTCTCCGCCGTGCCGCCGAACGATTCTTTGGACGGTTGCCAGGCCCACGCCAGTCCCGGGAAATTCGCTGCCGTCGTGGAGCCGCTGGAATGCCCCAAAAAGGCGGGTGGAGTAGTTCATATCGAAACCCGCTCCGTCGTCGCGGACAAAGTAAGCCGGGTGGCCGTTGTCCAACTTGTATCCGAACTTCGATCTTCGCCTGATCGTGCCGGGAGGTAAATTTCCAGGCATTTCTGAGAAGATTCTCGAAGACCACTCGAAGCAGGTGTTCGTCCCCTTCCGCCGTCATTCCTTCCGCAATCACAAAGTTGACGTTTCGCTGCTCCTCGCCATTCTGGATTTCCTTGGCAATCGAGGCCGCCATGGTGCTCAGATCAACTTGGTTTCGCCGCATTTCGCTGCGTGAAACACGCGACAGATTCAGCATGTCGTCGATGAGTGAAGCCATCCGCTGCGTCGCTGAACGCACCCGGCGGAGATGGTCCTTGCCATTTGAGTCGAGTTGGTCCGCACAGTCTTCCAGAATGGCTTGGCTGAATCCGTCAATACTACGCAAGGGCGCCCGCAGATCATGTGAGACCGAGTAAGAAAAAGCCTCCAGTTCGTTGTTGGCAACCGCAAGAGCTCTCGTACGTTCCTGTACGCGTTGCTCGAGTTCGTTGTGCGCTTTTTGTAGAGCCGCCTCGCGCTCCTGAATCTGGCCTAGCATTTCATTGAACGCATCCACGAGAACGCCGACTTCTTGCCCGGCTCCTGGATGCTGCATTTCAATCGAATAGTTTTTGTCGCGGGAAACGGCGCTGGCGACCTGTGCTAGATGCACGATCGGATCGGCCACGGCGCTTCGGAAGACGAAGGACACCAAAAATGCTGCCAGCAGAGACGCCATCAGTACCAGCGCCGAGATCCCGGCGTACCGCAAAACACGCTCGTTCAATGCCTGAGTATCGGATTGTATGTAGATCGTTCCGACGGGCTTACCATCCGAGACAATCGAGCGAACGAGGACCACCCGGTTGCCGTCAAACCGGTACGCCTCGACTTGCCCCGGCGGGATGCAAGGCAACACGGGGTGTGCGACTTGCCGCTGGTCCCGGCATAAAAAGCGAAGGGGCGGCCATCCGGGGCATAGATCCCCGCGGATAGGATGTTCGGTCGTGACTTAAGCGCTGACAGAGTGTTTTGTGCCGCTTGTGGATCGTCGAACAACAAAGCCGAGACGCTGTTCGAGCCGGCGATTTGCGCCTGCGTGGAAAGATTGTTGGCGGCTCCCTTCGGAAGGTTACAAAGTCATATCCCACGAAGGAGGCACAAGCCGTAAGCAGCGCGATCGCGCTGACCATCATATTCATCCACGTGAGCGTCTTGGAGATGGAATAGTTCTTGAACATGTCGTTCTCCGGACTAACTGCTTTTTCTCACGGTAACGGCGACTTTCAACAATTCTGAACTCAACATCAAACCGGCATCTTCGGCAGCCTTAAGATTAACTTCGAAACGGACCCGGTTTTCCGCGGTAACGAACTCAATCATTCCGCCGCTTTGCGAAAACTGCGGGATGTCGCTAACGGTCAAAATGCCCGAGTGATTCAGTGCGGCAGGATGACTTTCAGTTGAGTGTCTTCCGACGAGCTGATGAACAGGATGCGGCAGACCCCGGCTTCGTCTGGTCCGCAGATCCTCTTGGCGACGGCCTTGTGGCCGCCAACCGTTTGTCCCGCGAGGGTGGCGTCTAGCGCCGCGCCGAACGGATCTTGACCCAGCACACAAATGGAAAAGGAATCGTCTCTTGTCCGCCGCGCTGCCGGCGGACCAATCGACAAACTGCCAAAGTTGTAAAGATAGGCGGACTTTTACTTGATACTCGGTTGGCTTTGGCGGTTGTTGCTGCGCCATGGCGAAGCGGCGAAGCCAGACACAAACAAGATGAGTACTAAAGCGCCATGAGCCGGGAACAGGGAGCAGGATTGCGATGAAAGCGCGCGCCGTGGAGGCGGGTTCCTGGTTGATTCCACGGAATCAGTTGCGTTCATGGGCCCAAGACGATCTTCGCGTAGACGCTTCTCTTGATCTCAACGGAGGACCGGGATCATCTCCGAATTCAGCGTGATAGCGGATGGAAGAGGTTTTGTCCGACGACGGAAAGTTCGAATTCCGAAGTGCGCATGCCACCCGAGTCGCGAAATCCGCCGGCGCTGTAGGCCGAGACTGCTTGAGCAGGGCAAGGCGCTCACAAAGCGATAGGTGGATCGAGTCTCAAATCGCTTCGGCAAGTTAAAACGTGACTGGGCGATGACCTCGCTGCGCGGGGCTGGAGCCGTTGTAAGAATTGACACGGATTGCCCGTGTCGGCGTGTATCCGGGCTTGTCTTTCGATCCCATGTGCAGATAGGAGTAGGAGCCCTTAAGCTGCCACCAGCGGGTGGCCTGCCAATCGGGGGCGATCTCGACGCCGACTCGGTGGTGCCGCTGATCCCGTTGGCATAAGGATGCCGAGGACCAACAGTTCGCGGCGAGCTCGGCCGGGCCAGGTCATGCTCTCCGCGGCAAGAGCGTGCCGGGGCCATAGCTGGATAGATCGTGGTATGATTATCGAAGGCGGAAGAAATCGACTAGCGGTGCTGGGTAATCAGGCTGCGGTATCCGGCTTCGTAACCCAGGAGCCGCTCCGCGGCTTGAAGTGGGATCCCCGCGATTCAAGTACACCGGAAGGTGGTGTTCCTGGGAAAAATGCGATGAAATCGGTGAGTTGAAAGTCCGGTGTCCAGACGCGAAGGCGTGCGGACCGCCCGCGTGACCGCGCGCCCAAAATGTTTCGATGGCTGGTCGGCGTCCAGAGCAGCCGGCACACTGGGCTGGCGTCAAAGCCGTTGAAGTTATCGTGCTCCACCTTGGTGCCGACGGTGAGCGTGAGCTTGTCGCGGCACGATCTGCATTTCGTCTTGCACAAAGCCGCTGTAAATGCTGTCGGTCAGGTGGTCCGCGGGAAGTGCACGGCCTGGAACGGTCTGCATGAAATGGCTGGGGCTCACGCGCGCGCCCAGCCCCCAGAGTGACGTCCTGGGGGCGCGGATTCGCTGATGTTGGACGTAATCGGCATCGAATGTGCCGCGCGTCTCGCCGTACTGCAAGGCTTGACGGTAGGTCCGGTCGAAATAGGCCTGGATTTGCAGATCGGAGCCCCGGCTAATTCGTGTCGCCAGCGAGCGAGGATATTGCCGCCGGAACCTGCGCGACATCGTCCGGCTGAGTCTGCGAGGGCGGAGAGAAGGAGCCGACAGCGAGTTACTCGCCGTCTGCCCGTTGTAGATGTCGCCTTGCAGGGTGAACATGTTCTGGGGACCTGCTGGTCCAGTCGGCGGAAACCGCCGCTGCTGCTGGGCCACTCGTCGAATCCATTTCCGTCCGGATGAAATTCGGCGCTGTCGGCAAAACCCATTCCGTAGACGCGATAGCGAAATTCTGTCCGTTCCGCCGCCGTAACGCGCCGCGCCGTCTCCACGGTTGGCGTTGCCGCCACCCGCAGAGACCAGCATGCCGTGTGTTTCGTCGAACTCTTGGTGATGATATTGATCACGCCATCGACGGCGTTGGCGCCCCAGATGGTGCCGCCGGGGCCACGGATCACTTCGATCCGCTCCACGTCCTCCAGCACAGGTTCTGCACGTCCCAATAGACGCCGGAGTAAAGCAAAGTGTAGACGCTGCGGCCATCAATTAAGACCAGCAGGTCCTTCGAGAATTGGCCCGACAGACCACGGATGGCGATGGACCAGTGGTCGGAATCAATTTGCGCCACTTCCACACCCGGAACCAGGCGCAAGACCTCAGGCACGCTCGTAGCGCCCGACCTGCGTATGTCGTCCTGGGTGATCACGGAGACCGCAGCCGCAGTGTGCCACACCTGCTCGGGCTCTTTGGACACGCTCGTAACTTCAATGTTTCCGAGTTGCTCGAGGCTCAGTTGTGCGAGTGAGCCAGGCATGGCTTGATTCGTCTGCGCCCGGCCGATTTGCGCCAGTCCCGATGAGAAAAACAAAAGACCCGAAGCTGCAAGGAGTGCGATGAGCCGTCGCCGGCTCTGCAATTGCGGGACACCCGCTTTTTCGGCGCTCAATCGCACGGCGCTGTGTCGCATCACGGGCACACTCACTAATCGCATAAAGAGGTTCTGCACCCCGGTCGCGCGTCATCTGCCGATAAAACTAGTTGACCGTAACAGACCCTCATACAACTTGGATCAATTATATTTCGAGTTATTACCTACAACTAAATAGAGCTGGACGCGTCTTCCGCCAGTCCTAGACGCACTCGCTCCGGCTCAATCGACAAGTTGTACTTGGCCTTTACTTGACCAAGCTTTCCCGTCGCTCGACAGGTGCACGGGATGTCTGAATCAAGCGCATCAATCGCGTGCGATCAACCGGTTTGGCCAGGAACCAATTCGCGCCAGCCTGAAAAGCACGGCTCATCAGGCCGCGGTCTTCGGCCCCGGTGATGATTACAATCGGTGTGCTTCGGTTCTGTTCTGAGCTGCGGATTCGCCTGGTCAACTCAATACCATCTGGCGGTGGCATGCCGATATCGAGAAAGATTACGTCGAATTTTCGCGCCTTAATCTCCGCAGAGGCTCGAGTGCTATCCGTGACGGATTGCGTGTTTATTTCAAAGTCTAATTCCGACTGCGCTCTTCGCAAGGCCCGCAGGAACAATTCCGCATCGTCAGGGCTGTTTTCGACGTGCAGCAATTCGTAAGGACGTGGACGATGGACTGCATTGTCGATTGGCATTTTTTGTCTTGAGCAACGACCTTTCTTCGTCCTCGCTCAGCAGCCTGTAAACCGTGACGATCTTCCTCCGCCGACTTCACGCCGGCTTCGAGCGCGGCCCTATTTCACGGGTACGATCTGGATTCTTGGCCGAGAATCGCGGACTCCTCGTCCGGTGTCCAATCCTCGGGCGGAAAAGAGATTTGCCAGAAATCGGGCGCCGGTTTGGCGAACTCCACACCGATCTGCGTTTTTCCTTCCACCGTGGGGCCTAGGTAGCAGATGCGGCAGACTTGCTGCATCGAGTGGGCTCGGCTTCTTACTTGAATCAACTGTCCAGCGAGCACCTCCGCGGCCAGCAAGACCAGTGCGCCATGCGCGTTCACGACCAGCGTGTGTGTATCCTCGCTGAAGGGCCCCTTCACACTGTCGCCGGAAACCGTGACCGGGACGCATAGGATCACCCGTCGGCTGCGCCGCCGCTTGGTGTCAAGCTTGGAGGGCTGGGTACTTATATCCATAAGGTTAGCGTGGCCTTTCCTGGTTCGGATATGTGCCCGCGCACCGGGCGTATTCTGTAGACCGCGAGGCCTGGCGTCCGGCTGCGCACGCGGACGAACACCATGCTTCTTCTCGCCCAGAGGTCAAGCGCCCGCAGCGCGTGTTTGCAGCTCGCTTGGCCATCTGGAACCTCAGAAGGTGTCCTTGGCGGCGCACTTGCGATCCGTGATATCCAGACCGGCGATCAACGCCGCCACTTTTCCGCTCATTTGAAATGTCTGCACAGTTACGTCCAACCACCGCTCCTCACCGTTCTTGGTGCGAATCGAAGTCTCGTCGCAACAGGCAGATTCCGTTCCATCGAGACAGTTGGCCAGATGTTGAGGTAAATCCAGCTTGGACGGAATTAACTGACCAAAATTCATCGCTAAGAGTTCCATCTGGCTGTACCCCGTGATGCGTTCAGCGGCGCGATTCACGTAGCAACAGCGAGTCTGCTGCTGGACAAAAACCGCCACTGGCATCACTTCCGCCAGGATTCGATATTTGGCTTCGCTTTCCGCAAGCAAGCGCTCTGCCTGCCGCCGCCCATTGCGCAGACTCTTCTCCTCCATCGCCTGATAAATGGCCACCGGCAAACGTTCCATACGGTCCTTTAAGACGTAGTCTGCGACTCCGTTTTTGACG
Source organism: uncultured Acidobacteriota bacterium (assembly GCA_963818345.1). Classification (GTDB taxonomy): domain Bacteria; phylum Acidobacteriota; class Terriglobia; order Acidiferrales; family UBA7541; genus Palsa-189. Next base: position 332,935 of record CAWFRX010000014.1, read on the forward strand.
CACTCCACGGCCCGTTGATCGCCCAGGGCGCCGGTCACGAGAATGAGTGGAACGTCGCGCTTCTCCTTTTGCAATAAGCTCAGAGCATCCATGCCTGTCCAGGTGCCTAGATTGTAATCGGCGAGGATGACGTCGTAGCTCGCGGTTCGCAGGCGTTCGGCAAATTCTTCTGGGGTCTTCACGACGTCGGCTTCAACGTCGAACTGGGCTTTTCTCAGCAAGCGTAGGGACAGTTCCGCATCATCGGGATTGTCCTCGACCACCAGCAAATGCAACGGAAATCTCGGAGCCAAATTGGCTCCGTGTCCAAAGTCATTGGCCATCTGCTTTCACCCCCGGTTGAAATCGGCAAACCAAATACTCGGAAGGATGTCTCGGTAAAGTCGGGAGTTGGCGAAATAAATGGCTCCCAACAAATCGCCACTCAGGAGAAACCGAACGCGCGATACGATTCCCCTGATCTAGCCCTTCGCTTCTTGTCAAGCGGCCTCGGTTATCCATGTCGATTCACACCGTCCTCCCGGTTTATCGACCCTCCTACGGCGCAACGTTCAGTTCGCCGCGTGAGCCATCCCCCGTGCTTGCCGGATTCGGAAACCCATTCCGGTAGCCTTCGCCCGAGGCACTTCCGGTACTCGGATAACTGCTGCCCGGGGCTAGCGGATCCATCAGCGCCAAAAGCAGCGCGTCAAATCTCTTGCGTTCTCGCTCCCACGGTGAATGTGACGCCGACGCCAGCCCCGGCCACAACGCGCCGTACCACACAGGCCAGCCGCAGCGGAACGTTCAAGGCTAGCCGCAACACGAAACTTGTTCCTTCTCGCGGCGGGCGAGCTACTTCGATAAACATCCCGCCGCGGCTGATGTCGGTCACTCGGCACGGCATTTTCGTCGAGCGGCGCACGATTTCCGCATCAGCATGAAACTTAAAGCGAATGAATTTGCGGCGAAGACGATCGCAAGCTTCCGCGCGTGGTATTGGTTTCACGGGAGTTCCTTTCGGACACCGAATCCTGATGCTCGTCGTTTAATGCTTTGCGGATCTCGCAACGGCTTCCTGAACATGCCTTTCTCAATAGGCGATCGCGGACCTCCATGTCATCGCGCCCGTCCTCGACAGGCGGAACGCGCAGTGATGCCGTTCCCAGGAAAGATCTGCTGCGATCAATCAGAGTCGGCATCTCCTGCTCCTTTCGACCCGCACTCCGGAGGATCGATAGAAGGTGTATGCCTGCTGACGATGGAAGCATCGAATGCAGATCGCTTTCTTGAATCGGTGCGTACCTCACTGCGGCCCGTCGGGAACAGCTGATTGACACGCTTTGCAAGATAGTTACCTCACGTTCGCGTCATGATGTTGCATATTTCACTTCAGTACAATAGATCGGTAGTACTCGTAGCACCTATGCTATACCTACCTTAAACACTGTATTGCCTCGACCGCGCGGCGAGTTCTGTTTACTGGGCCGGAACGCACTGTTCCCGGATCGCTTTCCGCCGCCGGAGAGGATCTCGCTCAGCCTGAGTCAACCGGACCATTCGGGCGATCCCACTTGATCTCGAGAGCCTTGAACCAGCGCGAACCACAAGCGGGCAGCACCGGAGCGATCCATAAATGATCTCAGTCGCAATCGCCATTCGGAGCTCAAGTCCCCACGACAAACTTGGCCTGCTTTCCTATGAAGCTCAACGATTGGGTACGGAGACGGTAGGGCGGGGGGTTAATGAGTACCATGGATCTTTTGCTCATGCTTTACCGGTTTGCTCTTCAGGCATCGGTAGAGAGTCGTTCGGCTTATGCCGAGCATTTGCGCGGCCTGCATTTTGTTACCCACACGTTTAACAACTTCGCGCACGTAGCGGCGCTGATTCTCCTCCAAAGTACACACTTCGCTGTTTGCGCTTTCTGGAGTCGATGCTTCCCCATATTTGCGCATATATTGGGGAAAATCGTGAATGTCGATGACGTCCCCCTCGGAGATCAAGCAGGCATGCCCTAAAACATTTTCCAATTCGCGAATATTTCCAGGCCACGGATAACGGCCGAGCAATGCTTGCGCGCGTCGCGTAAGCCCGCGGATCGGCTTGCCGTATTGCTCGGCAAACGACCTGAGAAAGTGCCGCTGGAGTAGCGATAGATCCTCCTTTCGTTGATTTAGCGGGGGAATTTCAATCTCAATCATTGAGAGACGGTAGTAGAGGTCGTTACGAAACGTCTTCTCCGCAACCATCGCACGCAAGTTTCGGTGGGTCGCGGCAATGACGCGCACATCCACCTTGTGAGTCTTCGGTGAACCAATGCGTTGGATCCGTTGCTCTTGCAGGACGCGCAGGAGTTTCGCCTGGATGGCGAGGGAGAGTTCTCCGATCTCATCCAACATCAGCGTTCCTCCATTTGCGTGCTCAAACAGTCCGGCTTTGTCCGCAGTCGCTCCTGTGAATGCCCCCTTTTCATGGCCAAACAGTTCATTCTCAGCAAGTGTTTCGACAATAGCAGAGCAATTGAACGTGACGAAGGGGCCGGAAGAAACCGGGCTGAGGCGATGCAACGCCTTCGCGGCCAACTCCTTTCCGGTTCCTGTTTCTCCAAGCAAAAGCGCCGTCCGGAAATGGGGAGCCACGTGCCGGATACCGCTGAAGAGGTCGAGCATCAGCGGACTGCGGCCAATTATTCCTTCAAACTGATACGCCTCCCGCAACTGGTCCTCGATTTGCAGGCTTCGCTGGCGCAATCGCGCGTGTGAGAGAAACTCCTTGAGCTTGCAGCGCAGTTTGTCGACGGAGACGGGTTTCGTCAGACAGTCGGAGGCACCCTGCTTAATGGCCGCGACAGCAAATTCGACATCGTATTGACTGGTCATCAAAACCACGTCAATCCCGGGGTCTATCTCCAAAACTCGCGTCATCATATCCGAATCGTCGAATCGGGGCGTCGTCGGGTCGACCAGGACCACCTGGGGGCGTTTTGTTCGAACAAAATCGAGCCCTTCTTGGGGGCAGGTCGTGGTGTAGACGTCGACCGAGTCATCGATCAAACCGCTACGAATCAAAGCTAACTGCTGCTGGTCGTCGTCGACCGCCAGAAGCCGAAGCCTGGCGTCATTTCTTGAGATCAAGAGATCACGATCCGATCCCCACATTCCCGCGGGCTGATTACATTACAAAGCCATACCCCAGACGGTTCTGCAGTCCGGGACCTGCCGGCAATCTCTGGGTAGCGAATAGTAAAGTACCGCTGTACTCAATTCTATAACATGCTAAATAATCACAACACAACGGTTTAGTAGTACGCATATACGCCAATGAGTAAAGGTGCTGCGGTTGCACCTACAGTAAACGCTGTAGAGAGACAGTTATAGCTCTTGTCGGAAGGGCGCTCAGTCCTGTCCGGTTTTGAAACACTTTCCTGCCGCAGGCACAGTGATGAAACACTCAGCCGGCTGCAGTGCGACCAGCAATCTGCCGGTATCTAACTGATGGCGAGCATGATTGCTCCCGGATGGACGAGGTCCTTCTAATTGGAGACTCCTGTGCAGGTATACAAGGCAGTTCTAAGCGTCGTTCTGGAGATTCGCCATGGATTCATGTGCAGTAGCCACTCACCTAAGTGAGAAAGGCGAAGCCCTACCCCTTCGCGGTGAAGAATTGAACCGAGCCGGGATCGCATGCCCCGGATCGGCAAAGCAACACCGCTGGTATGCGGTTCACACGTTTCCGCGACACGAGAAACGCATTCGTGAGCACATGGGTGATCGTGACGTTGACTGTTTTTTGCCGGTCTACCAGACGGTTAGGCGCTGGAGGAATGGCTGCGACTCCCACGTCGAGGCGGCTTTATTTCCGGGCTATCTATTCGTGCGAATCAATCCGGAGAATCGCGTCCGAGTGCTGGAAGTGCCTGGAGTTCTCTCCATCGTCGGTGCGGGTCGCGAACCATCGCCGTTGCCTGATTCTGAAATCGAGGCACTTCGTGAAGGCCTGCAGCACTACACCTACGAACCACACGCCTATCTAGCAGTTGGCCAGAGAGTTCAGATAAAAGCCGGACCGCTTGCAGGATGGACGGGGATTCTCGTTCGCAAGAACGGTGGTCTTCGGGTAGTGCTCGCATTGGATCAGATCATGCAAGGAGTGGCTGTCGAAGTAAGCGCAAACGACATTGAAATTACCGCATCTGTTCTTCCTCATGCAGGGCTGAGTTAGCGTCGGTCGCAAGATCGACTGAAGTAAGGGTGATTTCACACGTCATAAACCTGAGAGAAGACCTGTCGAGAGCGCCCGGGATTCACGTTTGGCAAAAACTCCCTGGATGCAGCCCTGAAGTAAATTCATTGCGTTGGACGTTCAGTCCCACTCGCTCCTGACCCCGAAAACGCGCTAGCGCCCGAATTACCCTCACCAAAAAGATTCGAAATGGAAATTCAAGAATCGATAAAAGGAGTAGCAGCCGGAGCGGCAGGAGACTCCTGGGAGACGCCGCTCCCTGCATCCGTATCTGAGGATCGCAGCGCCATAATGGACGGCCGGTTGATACATTGGTTCCTTTTTCTCGCCGACCTTTGTCTTATTTGGATTGGCGCGGCAGCTGCCCGCAAAATCTCGCTACTCCTTGCGCAGGTACTACCCTACGGGCACTCGAAAGAACTTTCGCGGGCAGCCATTGGTTGCCTCTTGCTGTTCTCTTTGTATGTTGTACTTTTCTCACAGTTGCAAAGGGAATATGCCTCGCTATGGAAGAGAAGCCTGCAGCAGGAATTTCGATTCCTGACGAGGTCCGTCGCATCGGCGATCTTGGTAACCGGCGCGTGCGTCTATCTGTTCGATATTGCCGTCGAAAACAGATTGGTCGTCGCTCTAACGATCGCGCTCGCTTGGACCGTGCTGGCGGTGTGGCGCAAACTCCTGCTTTCCCAGTCGATCGCAGGCTTAACCGAAGTACGAAATGTGCTGATTGTTGGCTGCGGCCCCAATGGAAAACTGCTACGACAGCAAGTAGAAGATAATCCCGAGCTTGGATACGTCTTCAAGGGATATGTTGACCGCCGGCTCGCCGACCGACCAAATCCGGCGCGGAATGCAGAAGAAGGGTACATCCTGGGACGGCCCGATCAACTCGAAGAGATCGTGCGTAAGTATTATATCGACGAGATTTTCGTGAGCGTTCCGAGCGATCGACACTTCGTCAAACTGTTAGCGCAGAACGCTCGTGCGACAGGAGTTCTCGTCCGCGTGGTCCCTGAATTGTATGATGGATTAGCGATCGGCCAGCCTGTCGAACTCATCGGAGAGCTCCCGACTTTAATATTTCACAATCGCGTCATCCCGACATTTCAGTTGGTGATTAAGCGCCTGCTTGACATCACAATCTCGTCGCTTGCGCTGATCTTGCTGACCGTTCCGATGCTGTTGATCGCGGTCATCATAAAGCTGGACTCGGAGGGACCGGTCTTACACGAAGCTTTTCGGGTGGGGAAAAAGGGCAAAACCATCCTTTGCCACAAATTCCGTACAATGGTTCACAATGCTGAGGCCCTCAAGGAATCACTCATCCACTTGAATGAGAGAGACGGTGTCCTCTTCAAGATCTCTGAAGACCCAAGAGTCACACGCGTCGGCCGATTCCTTCGTAAATTCAGCCTCGATGAATTACCGCAACTGTGGAACGTGTTTCTGGGGGATCTAAGTCTGGTCGGCCCACGCCCCCATCCTCTCGATGACTATTCGCGGTATCAGCTTGAACATCGTCGTCGGCTCGAAGTGCTGCCGGGAATCACAGGTCTTTGGCAAGTGACCGCGCGCCGCGATCCTTCCTTTGAAACAAATGTTGCTTTGGACCTCGAATACATCCAGAACTGGAGCCTTTGGCTCGATTTTCGAATACTTTGGAAGACAGTTGCCGTGGTATTTGCCGGGACCGGTCAGTGATCTCGCCTGGACGCATATAAGCCCTAAATGTTCAACCGCATTTACAACCGTTTATCCGCGTCCGGAGATGCGTTCGCAGGGGCAGGGACATCCAACTTGCTCTTCACAAACACACTCTGGGCAATCGGCGGGTATGTTGTCCGCCTCCTGCTGCAGGCGGTTTACTTTGTGATTATCGCGAGATGCTTGGGGCCCAAAGAGTACGGGGGGTTTATCGCAATCGCGGCGATGGCGAGCTTGGTCGCACCCTTTGTCAGCCTTGGCAGCGGAAGTCTGCTGATCAAACATGTCTCGAGAGACAGGACCCGTTTCGCCGAGTGTTGGGGAAATTGCCTGGTCGTGACCGCAGTCTCGGGCGTCGGCCTGATCATTCTAACTGTTGCCTTGGGCGCGATCTGGTTGCCGCGGTCGATTTCGCTGCTGACGATTGTGCTGATCTGCACGGCGGATCTTATTTTCGTACGTTTGCTCGATATGGCTGCCTGGGCGTTTCAAGCCTTCGAGCAGCTTGCCATGAACGCACGGCTGAATGTGCTGATCAGTGTGACCCGACTCTGCGGTGTAATCGGCCTGGCCGTGCTCGTGCGAAAACCAACGGTTCTTACTTGGGCGGGCGTTTATCTCTCAGCGGCAATTGTGGCCGCCGCATGCGCGCTCGTGTGGGTCAACACGAGGCTGGGAATGCCGGCGCCAAGGTTGAGGGGGATCATATCCGAGTGCAAGGAAGCCCTGTACTTTGCCGTAAGTAATTCGGCGGCGACAATTTACAACGACATCGACAAGACCATGGTGGCGAGACTTTCGACACTCGAAGCGACGGGAATCTACGGCGCTGCTTATCGCCTCATGGATGTGGCCTTTATTCCCGTGCGCGCGCTTCTAAATGCGGCGTATCCGAGTTTCTTTCGACACGGCGTCAATGGACTTCACAGCGCGTTGCGGTATGGACGCCGCTTGCTTCTGCAGACGTTGCCCTATGCATTTGTTGCTGTGGCCGCGTTGTATCTCGGCGCGCCGCTCGTTCCTACAATTCTTGGAAAGAGCTACTCTAACGTAACGGAAGCCTTGTGCTGGTTGTGTCCACTTCCCTTGCTCAAGACCCTCCAATTCTTTATCGCAGACGCGCTGACCGGGGCGGGATACCAACGAATCCGCACGGTAGCGCAAGTGCTGGTGGCGCTTTTCAACATTCTAATAAATCTGTGGGCCATCCCGGCGTTCGGTTGGCGCGGGGCAGCGTGGTCAAGTCTGGCCAGTGACGGGCTTTTGGCTCTTTCCTTGTGGCTGATAGCCTATCGCTTGTCTTGCACGACTCCGCCAAATACAGAGCCTGAGGTATTCGTCGGCGCCGCTGGTGCCGAGCAGGAAGCCTGAGAAACCGCCAACGGAAGCGGACCCGATTGGCACGTTCATGAGGGAACGGTCGTCCATGTTGAGATCGCTAGAAAAAACCTTTGCTGTCTTGATGCTCTTGTACACCACCGGCGCCATCTTGCCTTTTTTCACGCAACATGGATCGACGACCCAGGCCAACGCATTCGAATTGGCCGTCCAAGTTCCGCTTTATTGCTTGACCTTTTTTTTCATTATGCTGCATTGGCGCTCGTTCCTAGATGCAGCAGTGAAGATGAAATGGGTGCTGGCTCTAACCGCGCTGGCGGTGGCGTCGTCAGTATGGTCTCAGGTCCCGGCGTTCACCCTCAGGCGAAGCATGATTTTGGTGGCGACGACCGCATTTGGCATCTATTTCGGTACCCGCTTTGATGTCAGCGGCCAACTGCGCCTTCTGTCTCGCGTCTTTGCGATCGTGGTTTGCACCAGCATCTTCGTTGCGATTTTTTTGCCTCGCTACGGAATCGATGCCACGCTTCACCATGGTGATTGGCAGGGAGTTTTCGCGCAAAAGAATGGACTCGGCCGTGCCATGGCCCTCTCAGCTGTCGTGTTCTTCTTCGCTCGTCCTCGTGCAGGCCGCTGGTTGAGTTGGCTAGGGGTCGTTAGTTCTTTGATTCTTCTCTATCTCTCGGGGTCTGTCACGGGCGCGGTCGTAATGCTCCTGGTCATCGGCATGCTCCTCGTCTTTAGACTATTCCGCACCCAGTTTACCTTCGCGTTTCCGATTTTCACTCTCGGGACCTTGGTTCTCTCGTTGGTGTTGCTCACTGGAGCGCTGACCTCGCCTCAGTTCCTGCGTTTCGTCAACAGAGATCCAGGATTGACGGGCCGCACCACTCTGTGGAATGCCGTTGGATCGGCGATTGCCCAACGTCCGTGGTTTGGGTGGGGCTTTGAATCGTTCTGGCTCGGAATGCAAGGCGCGTCGGGAACCTTGGTGCAGCAGTTACACTGGGCGCCTCCGAACTCGCACAACGGGTTTCTCGACCTCGTCCTGGAGGTGGGAATCGTCGGGTTGTGCCTTTTTGTTGTCGGCTATATCTTCTTGTGCGGGCGAGCCCTGCTGTTTCTGAAGCGTTATCCGGGTCACGTTCCGGTTTGGCTATGCACCTATTTGTTTTTTATGTTGGCCTACAACTCGAGCGAAAGAACGATCCTCGAACAGAATAGCATTTTTTGGGTCCTCTATATCTCGACGGCGGCCAGCCTGTATCTGCACGTCCCTTACACAGTTGAGGTTTCTGAACCGGCCGAGCAGTATGGAATTCATGCAGCGGAGCCCGCCCCGGAAGCGGTCTAAATTCATTCACCAGCTAGATCCACCGATTTCTTTCGCGATCAAACTCACACCCCAGAAACACCAATATGCGTGAACTTCCAATCGTGACGGCGGTAATCCCAACAAGAAACCGCCCCGAATTTGTCGTCAACGCGGTACGCAGCGCGCTCGAACAAACCTATAAGAGAATCGAAGTGATTGTGGTCGTCGACGGTCCGGACAGAGTAACTGAGCACGCGCTGGCTGAAATGGATGATCCCCGGCTGCGGATAATTGTTTTACAAAAGAACGCCGGAGGGGCAAACGCGAGAAATGTTGGAATTGCGGCTGCTTTGGGGGAATGGATCGCTTTGCTTGACGATGATGACGAATGGTTGCCTCAAAAGACCGAAGTGCAGCTTGCCATTGCTCAACGATCGCGTCTTCAATTTCCCGTTATTTCGTCGAGGTTCCTCGCTCGAATGCCGAATTCCGAATACGTCTGGCCGAGACGATTGCCTGCGCCTGGAGAAAATATCAGCAATTACCTATTCAGCCGCAGGACCCTCTTTCAAGGCGAAGGAGTCATGGCCACACCGACCCTTCTAGCCAGGAAAGAACTGCTCCTGCAGCTTCCCTTCCGTCCCCACCTGAAGAAACACGAAGATTGGGACTGGGTGATCCGGGCAGCAAAGTTGGATGGGGTGGGTTTCGAGTTTTCCGCCGAAGCCTTGGCCGTCGTACGCGTAGGCGCTGGCCGCAAGGGGATGAGCAATTCCGATGATTGGAGATTTTCTTTGGGCTGGATTCGAGAGAGGCGCGACTGCGTCAGCCCACGCGCCTATGCCGCGTTCATCCTAACGGTCGTCGCAGACCAGGCGTCGCGCCAAGCGACACTCGCGGAATACCTCAATCTCCCCCGGGAGTCTTGGCGGCACGGCCAGCCGAAGATACTCGATTTCCTGCTGTACATCGGGATGCGATTGTTTCCCAGAAACCTCCGCCACGATCTGCGTCGTCGGTTTAAGGCCTACGCATGAAAATCCTTCAAATCGTCACGCAGATGGAATATGGCGGGGCCCAACGGGTCGCCTATTTATTGCACCAAGAAATGAAGAAGCGCGGCCACGATTCGGAGTTGTGCTTCCTGTACGTGAAGCGGTCGGTTTACCAGCATGAATCCGGCATTCGCTACTTATGCGATCACCAGCCGAACGCCTTGGATTACATTCGTATTGCCAGGCAATTGTACACGTGGATTCGACATTGCCAACCCGATGCGATCGTGGCGCATACGCACTATGCCAACATTCTTGCTCTTTTCGTAGGGTGGCTCGCTCATGTACAGACGCGAGTAGCGGTCCAACATAATCCCGTACAAACATACCCTGGCATCAGCCGGCCTGTTGATTGGCTGTTCGGTAGCTTGGGAATTTATACCAAGCAGGTGGCCGTATCCGACGCGGTCATCGACTCGATGAAGAAATACCCTGAAAGCTACCGGCAGACGGTCGAGCGCGTTTACAACGGTGTTACTTTCGCCGAAGAAACCGCCGACTTACTTGGTAGGACAGCAGTTCTTTCCTCTTCAGGACCGAAGATTCTGCACGTAGGCAGATTTTCCAAGCAGAAAAATCACGATGCGCTGCTTGACGTGCTCGCAAAGCTTCCGCAGGCAAGTCTTATCCTGATCGGTGACGGCGAAAGTAAAAACGAAATACAACGTCGGGTTCAAGACATGAAGCTTCAGAATCGCGTCACATTTCTCGGGGAAATCGGGCCCAAAGAGGTTCGCGCTGCCATGCGCTCGTGTGATCTGTTCATGTTCCCCTCGCTCTACGAAGCCATGCCAATGGCTCTTCTGGAGGCCATGGCGGCCGGTATGCCGATCGTTGCCAGCGATATTCCGGCGAACCGTGAACTACTGCAAGACACGGGTGTGCTTCGAAAGCTAGATCCTGAAGAGTTCGCGAGCGCCGCGATGAACTTGTTTACTGACCGCCGATACGCTTCAGACCTCGGCAAGCGGGCGGCCGAGCGGGCAAGCCAGTTTACTGTGGCGGCGATGGCCGACAGCTACGAACGCATCCTCCTGGCGTCCTAGAAGACAACTTTTAACAGAGGCAAACAGATGCGCGGGATTACATACAACATGCTGGGGTTGCGTGTACAGGCTCTTACGCCGGACGACATTGTGTCGATCATTGCGCAGGCCGTCGAGAACGGGCAACGCTATACGATTGCCAACCATAATTTGCATAGCTTCTATGTCTATCACCATGATCCGAAAGCGCGTCAATTCTTCGATCGTGCGGATTACGCCCACATCGACGGCATGGCTATCATTGCATTAGCGCGCCTGCTGGGGATTCCGCTCCGTCGGGAACACCGCGCAACCTATATCGATTTGCTTCCCTGCATTCTTGATGCGGCAGAACAGCATAGCTGGAAGATCTTCTACCTCGGTTCAAAGCCCGGTGTGGCAGAACGAGCGGCCCAGCAACTCCGTATTCAATACCCCAAATTGCAAATGCGCACCCACCATGGACACTTCAGCGCGGAACAATCCAGCCTCGAAAACAAGGAAGTCTTAGAGGAAATCAAGGCGTATGCGCCGCAGATTTTGATGGTCGGAATGGGCATGCCTCGGCAAGAAAATTGGATCGCCGACAATCTGCAATCTCTGTGTTGCAACGCAACCTTGTGCAGCGGTGCGGCTTTGGATTATGTCGCCGGTGAAATTCCAACCCCGCCACGCTGGCTCGGTCAAGTTGGTCTGGAGTGGTTGTACCGATTGGCAGCAGAACCAGAACGTTTGTGGCGCCGGTATCTGGTTGAGCCTTGGTTCGTCCTGCGGGTGATTGGCCAGCAGTATCTGAGCGGGCCTCGGCCGAAACCCATTTTCCGCTACCCCTTTAAGTGAGATCACATGACCTCCAAATTCGATCGCCGACAATTCCTAATCGGTTCCGCCGCGGTAGCTGCGGCTAGCGCGATAGGCCTCAGCCTTCCCGTCTGGCCTTCGCCGTCCATGCGCGCCCTTGCGGCAAGCAAAGGTTTGCTGTTCGGTACGGCTCTGCGGGACGCAGTGATGAGGGATGCACAATTCGCGAACTTGATCGGCGCGCAATGCTCGATTGCCGTGTCCGAGGGCGCATTGAAATGGGATACCTTGCGGCCGAGTCCCGATCGATATGATTTCCGGTCCGGCGACTCCTGTCTCCAGTTCACGGAGGCCCACCATCTACGCTATAGGGGCCATACGCTCGCCTGGCACGAGGCACTCCCAGATTGGTTTGGCAGTGTCGTCAATTCCTCGAACGCTCGAAACATCCTACTGGAGCACATTTCGACGGTGGTACGCCACTATGCCGGCAAAATGCATTCCTGGGATGTGGTGAACGAAATTGTTCAGGTCCGGGATGGCCGGCCAGATGGGCTGCGCGATACCCCTTGGCTCCGATTCATGGGTCCTGAATATGTCGAAGAAGCCTTTCACGCTGCCCATGAAGCGGACCCCACTGCCATGCTGGTTTACAACGAGGACCAACTCGAACCGGCGAACGCTGGAGCCGATGCGAAGCGCGACCACGTGCTGGCGCTGCTTAAAGACTTGCTGAAGAAAGGCACTCCCATTCACGCGCTGGGAATCGAATCGCACATCCCCGCCGAGGGATTCGTCGGCAGCCCAAATTTCAGACGCTTTCTGCAAGAGGTTTCCGACCAAGGGCTCTCGGTGCTCGTCACGGAAATGGATGTATGCGATCAGCTTATGGACGCCGATATCCCACAACGTGACATGCAGGTTGCGAAGGTATATTACGACTACCTTTCCTTCCTGCTGCAATTCCCGTCAGTGAAAGCCGTTCTCACTTGGGGACTGAGCGACAGGTACACGTGGCTCGCGATGCACAATCCCCGTAAGGATGGTCTGCCCGTTCGTCCTCTTCCCTTTGACGCTGACTTGGAGCCCACCCCAGCTTGGAGGGCGATCGAAACAGCTTTCATGGAAAGTCGCAAAAGGTAAATAGACAAGCTTTAGAGAGCATTTCGAACTCCAGACATGCCGTTTCCATTCAGCGCAACCTTTCGTTTCGTAACCCAACAGGCATTCAACGCCCAGAATAGAGGACAAAAACGATGAGTAACGAAATGGTTCCAAGAGACGAAGGCGAGCCGATTGATGTTCCCCGGCGCACTGTCGTCCAACGGGTTCCTCGAGCAATTGTGGAGGAGCCTCCCGAGGTGCAGGTATCGTTCCGGCAGATTTGGCTGATCATTCGAAAGAGAAAGTGGTTTCTGGTAGCGGCCACCTGCGGCTGTTTCGTTTTCGCCGCGCTTTTCACGCTGCTCAGCACGAAGAAATATCAATCCACGGCAACCATCGAATTCAACAAAGAGAACTCCGACGCGCTCGAGCTAAATGACGAGCGTACAGGAGACGCTAGTTCGATGGACTATATCGTTTCCCAGGAAACACAAGTGGATGCCTTGAAGAGCGACGATCTCGCCCTTCAGGCCGTCAGTCAATTGAATTTGGAAAGCCGCCCCGAGTTTAAGAAGAAACAGTTTCTGGCGGACTATGTCCTAAGTTTCCCAAGTGAAGCTGGATTGCCGCTCGAAAAGGCCCCCCACCGGCGAGCCGAGGCTTTGAAGGCGTTCCACAAGAACTTGTTTGTGGACATCGTGCCGGGGACGCGAATGATCAGCGTGCGCTTCCTCAGTCCTGACCCACAGGTCGCCGCTGCCGTCGTCAACACTTTGGTAAGCGACTATCAGGAGCAATACATGCGGATCCGCATGTCCGCGACGATGCAGGTCTCCGATTGGCTTTCTAAGCAGCTCGATGATCTCAAGAATCAAGTCGAGACGTCCCAGCAACGCCTGGTCGAATACCAGAAGCAGGCCGGCATTTTGGGTACGGATGAGTCGCACAACGTCGTCATGACTCGCCTCGAAGCAGTAGATAGTCAGCTAACGCAAGCTCGGGCCAATCGCATTTTTGCGCAGGCCATTTCGCAATTGGCGCAGACGGGAAGTCCCGAACTCATGTCGGGTCTGGCCGGCAGCTTGGCGACGATGAACCCCGCCTCAACGATGCCGGGTGCCTTGTCCCTTATTGAGTCGCTGCGGAATCGACAAGCACAGCTGAAGAGTGAGTACGCCGAGGCCTCCATGAAATACGGCTCTGCCTACCCCAGACTCATTGAATTGCGAAGTCAGATTGCGGACCTGGATGATTCCATCAAAACGGAGGCTGGTGTCCTCACAGCGCGCGCCCAAAATGATTATTTTGCCGCACAGCAAGTCGAAGGAGGATTGCGTTCCGAATTTGAGCAAGCGAAAGACGACGCAAACCGCCTGAACGACAGCGCTGTGCAGTTCACCATCCTTAAACACGAAGTGGAATCCAGCCGCGATCTTTACGACGAACTCCAAAAGAAGCTCAAGGAAGCGGGAGTGCTTGCAGGCTTGCGCTCCACGAATGTCGTCGTTTTGGATTCCGGGCGGTCATCGGACAGGCCCGCTAAGCCAAACGTGCCGATCAATCTTGGCATCGGTTTGGCCGGGGGTATGTTGATCGGAGTCGCGGGCATGTTCGTCCTTGAAAATATGGACGAAACGGTTAGCACGCCCGATGACGCTGAGCAGATCACCATGGTTCCCGCTCTCGGAATGGTTCCGCGATGGAAGCGCCCTGCAAAAACTAAAACCTCCACCAGCTCAGCAGCGCTCGCCATTAAAGAGACGAAGATCCTGCTTATTTCACAGCCAACTTCCCAAGCCGCGGAAGCATATCGCGCGATTCGAACAGCTTTGATGGGAGTGACGCGGAGAGGCCAAAGTAACGTGCTTCTTGTCACCAGCGCTTTGGCAGGAGAAGGAAAAACAACGACGAGTCTCAATTGCGCCGCTGCGTTCGCTCAACAGGGTTCCCGGGTGTTGTTCGTCGAAGCCGATATGCGCCGGCCAAAGGTCGGTGCGCTGCTAAATATGAACAGGTCGGTTGGATTGAGCTCGATGATCAGCGGTGAGGAGAGCCTTGACCTGCCGGTAAGACTGCCTTCCATGCCGAAGCTGGCCGTTATTCCCGCAGGCCCAAAGTCCACCTACCCAGCGGAATTGCTCGGTACTCCTCGCATGGCCGAGCTCATGAACCAATGGCGCGCTGAATACGACTTCGTGGTGATCGACACACCTCCCGTCTTATCCGTCACCGATGCCGTTGTTCTCGCTCCCTTGTGCGACGCCGTCATCCTCGTCGCGCGATCGAGGGTCACCAAGAGACAGTCTCTTCATCGGGCACGCAGCCTCTTCCTGCGAACTCGGACTCGGGTTGCAGGTGTGGTGGTGAACGGTTTTGTAACTGATTCCCCAGACTACGGCGCATACTACGGCTTCGAGAACAATTCGAGCGTAGGGCAAGGCTACTTCGAGTCGAATGAAAATGACGTTAGGAAAGGACTCCCCTCATGAAAACTCTGCTCACGAAGACAACGATCGGTGTTTACCTTCTACTTGGAATGCTCGTTATGAGCCATCCAAGTAAGGTTGCGGCGCAACAGGTGGCTCAGCCAACAACCGGGTCCGCCAATGAGATGCCTGTCGCTGCCCAGAACGAGAACGGATCGATGCCAGGAAACACAAATGTGCAATCACGGCTGCGCATCGGGCCAGGGGACCTGCTGAATGTGACTGTTTTCGATGTCCCTGAATTGGCACAGACGGTCCGCGTCAGCGATCAGGGAGACGCCACATTCCAGCTCATTGGTTCATTGCACTTGGCTGGTCTGACCACCGATGACGCGCGAACCCTTATCGCGCAAGAGTTAAAAGACGGGAATTTGATCCTCCACCCACAAGTATCTGTGCTGATCAGCGAATACAGCACGCAGGGAGTTTCTGTGGTGGGTGAGGTCCAGAAGCCCGGCGTTTATCCGGTGCTCGGGAGCCGCACGCTCTTGGACATCATCTCGGAAGCGGGCGGCACAACACCCGCGGCCGGACCGGATGTCACGGTCAAACATCCTGGCGGGGACACTGTCTCATTTAGGTTAACCAAGAATGCGCAGGCCTCACTGGCGACGGACATCGAGCTTCTGCCCGGAGACAAGGTGATTGTCCCACGTGCCGGTCTGATTTACGTGCTCGGAGAGGTCGGCCGGCCAGGGGGCTTCCTCATGGAAAATGATGGGAAGATGTCCATCCTGCAGGCGGTCGCCATGGCCGGCGGCACAAATCGAACTGCTTACATGAATCACACCAGGCTCATCCGCAAAACGGCCACCGGTTATGAAGAAATTCCCATCCCGCTCAAAACGCTTCTACAAAGCAACGGCGGGGACATGCAACTCCAGGCCGAGGACATCCTCTATGTTCCGACGAACGTTGCAAAAGCCGCACTCTACCGTACAACCCCTTCACTCGTGAACGCCGCCAGCAGCGCCGCCATTTATCGAGGGATTCCCTAGGAGGAGGGTACGTTTATAAACTATCAAATGCGGCTACTAATCATCGTCAAGGCCCGGAGAGACAACTCTGGTAGCTGCGAACGCAGCGAGCTGCACCCAGCCCAATTCATCTGCTTGGTGCTCCTGAATGTAGCCGCTGGTGCCGCTCTCGTCATGTACCCGGCCGTTTTCTTTCGCCAGGAGGCTCTTTCGGATACGCCTTCGCGCATCGCCTTTCTTGGGTTCTGCGTGCTTTGTGCGCTGCTCGCAGCGTACATCTGGGACCGTCAAGCGGCGATCCGCCGTTTGCGCCGCTAAATGGAAAATTAAAATACCAGTTGGCGGGAAACGACCGGGAATAATCAGAACCCGATTGGTAGCAATTCAGCAGCTACGCCACCGCTCATTTTTAGGTTCCTTTTTCCGGACTTGGATAGAGTTGGTAGCGCTAGCGGGAATCGAACCCGCATTTCGGCCTTGAAAGGGCCGCGTGCTAACCTTTGCACCATAGCGCCATGGATAAGCCACGCTGAACTTGCCGAACAGGTTAGAGGAAATCCGAGGGCTTGACAAGGAAGCTCGACGCCCTGGCAGCGAGATCTCGCAACCAGCGCAAGCGTCTTACTGGCGTCGCGTTGCGCTCTTCGAGCCAGGCCATCTGAATCGATTCGAGCTTGCCTTCGCTCGAAAGCTTCGGATCGCCGGTGAAACCGTCAAGCTCGGTCACCCACTTGTGCAGGTCCGTGAAGCGCACGCCGAGCGGGTCGACATCGGGAAATTTTTCCGCGAGCTGGATGCCGATCTCTTCGGTGTCGTCCCAATCGAATGTTCCTGGCATGAAGCCCCCTATCGCAGCGTTCCTCGCGAGCAGCGCCCGCGAAAAATTAGTGTTCGCGCTTCCTTCGCGAAGTTACGGTTCCACTCCGGAATCTCGATCACCATGTCGGTCGTCCCGTCCGGCACGCACTGGCATCCCAAACGCGATTTCGCGGTAAGCCCCGGGGCCTCGTCGAGCTGATCGAACTCCGCGTCGGTCGCCTCGTTGCACGACTCCAGGCCCTCGTGCACGATCACGTGGCAGGTCGAGCAGGCGCAAACCCCGCCGCACGCGTGGTCCAGCCCCATATGGAAACCCGTCGCGATGTCGAGCACGCTTCCAGGCAGTCCGTCGTGGCCGTAGGGAAATTTCTCCGGATCGACTTCGACGATCTTGCCCTCCGGCAGGAACTTCACCTTGAATTTTTTGGTCGCGACTTTGTACTGCGCTTGTTCAATGTAAGGATTTGTGCCGCCCATCGTGCTGCCTCCTGTTGCGGCTCGTCTTAGACGTCGGTCAATCGTTTGCCGGCCAGCGCGCTCGAAACCGCGCGATTCATCAGGCGTTCGGCCAGCGGCAGGGTGGCCTGATTCAGCTCCTCGATGCGTTCGCGGATGCGCTTGTAGTCCTCTCCGGCCACGGCTTGCTCGCAGCGCGGCTAGAGCCGCCTCGACCGCGCTTCGTTCCTCCCCGGGCATCTCGCTCGGAGCTTCGGCGTCGACCAGCGCCAGCGATTTCTTGGTGGCCTGCACGATCGTCTCGGCTTCGTTGCGCGCTTCGATCAACTGCCGCTCGGTAAAATCCTGCTCGGCGTATTCGATGGACTCTTCGAGCATCTTCTCGACCTCGGTATCGTTCAGGCCGTAGCTCGGCTGCACCTCGATGGTCTGTTCCTCGCTGGTGCGCAGATCGCGCGCCGCCACCTGCAGGATGCCACTCGCGTCGATCAGGAATTTCACCTCGATGCGCGCGAGTCCCGCGGGTCCCGGCGGCACGCGCAATTGAAAGCGCGCCAGCGACCGGCAGTCCTTCGCCAGCTCGCGCTCGCCCTGCAGAACGTGGATGTCGATCCCGGTCTGATTCTCTACGCCGGTGGTGAACATCTCCTGCGCGCTGGCCGGAATCGTGGAGTTGCGCGGAATGATTTTGGCCACCACGCCGCCCATCGTCTCGATGCCCAGCGAAAGCGGCGTCACGTCCAGCAGCAGCATGTTTTTCACGCCGCTCTCGAGAATGTCGGCCTGCACCGCCGCGCCCAGCGCCACCACTTCGTCCGGATTCAGCTCGGCATGCGGGCTGCGCCCAAAAAACTGCTCGACCATGCGGCGCACCAGCGGCACGCGCGTCGATCCGCCAACCAGCACCACTTCGTCGATGTCTTCCGTCTTGAGCTTGGCGTCGGCCAGCGCCTGCTTCACGGGACCCATGGTGCGGTCCAGAATCGGTTGCACCAGCCCCTCGAACTCGGCGCGGGTAAATTCGCGCATGTAGACGCTTTCGTCCGGCAGCGGCACCATCACCGTCGCGCGATCGGCGGAGGAAAGCTCGTGCTTGGCGTGGATCAGCGCCTTGCGCAGTTCTTGCACGATCGCGGGATGCGTGTCGAGATCGAGGCCATGCCGGATGCGAATCTCCGTCCGCGCCACGGCCATCAGAGCGTTGTCCAGATCGTCGCCGCCCAGATGCGTGTCGCCGTTGGTCGAAAGCACCTGGTAGATGTCGCCTTCGCCGGTGGAGATCAGCTTGAGGATCGAAACGTCGAACGTCCCGCCGCCCAGGTCGTACACAGCGACGCGTCCGCGTCGCTGTTCGTGCAAACCGTAAGCCAGCGCCGCCGCCGTCGGCTCGTTCACCAGGCGCAACACTTCGAGGCCGGCCAGCCGCCCCGCGTCCTTAGTCGCTTGCCGCTGCGCGTCGTTGAAATACGCCGGCACGGTGATCACGGCGCGGTCCACCGCCTCGCCAAAAAACTGCTCCGCCCAATTCTTCAGCTCGCGCAGGATAAAGGCCGAAATCTCCGGCGGCGTAAAGACGCGCTCGCCCAGCCGCACGCGAATAACATTTTGGCTTCCGGGATCGATGCGGAAAGGAAAAATCTTCAGCTCGTCGCTGCACGTCCGCCACGCCGCGGCCCATCAGCCGCTTCACCGAATAGATGGTGCGCGCGGGTTGGCGTCAGCAGCCGCCGCCGCGCCGGTTCGCCGACCACGATGGCGCCGTCGGCATCCACGCTGACCACCGAAGGGCACAGCGTGTCGCCGTACGGCCCCGGAATGCACTGCGGCTTCCCGCTCGCCGCGTTGTCCGCTTTATCGTCCTTATCCAGGTACGCGATCAAGCTGTACGTTGTGCCGAGATCGATTCCAACCGTGCGTCCCATGCTCAGCTCAGGCCTCCGCCAATTCCCTTTGCACGCTCTGCACTAGATTGCGAATGTAGGAGCGCCGATTGAGCACTTCGTTCATCTGGTCCATCAGCTGCGCGCTGCGCGTGCTTGATCCGCGCCCGCATCCATCGCGCGATCCCATTCCGTGAATCAGCTCCGCAAGTTCGCGATCTACCTCGTCGAGCTTCTCCTCAAACTTCAGGCTTTCCGCCTCGAGTCTGCCGGCCCAGCGCGGCCATTTCCGCCGCGTCGCCGCCGGCCTGGCGCGCGTCGCGCAACTCATCGAGCGACTCATTCAGCTCGAAGACCTCTTCCAGCAACTCGGGAGGCGCCTGTTGCTTGTGCTGTCCTTCGCTGCGCATTCCTGCGTGGCTCAGCAGATATTCGACGCGGCTGACCGGATCGCGCAGCGTCCGGAACGCGTCGTTCAGTTGCGAGGAGCGCTCCAGCGACAGCGCCCGCTCGTATTCACTGGCGCGCACAAAATTATCGGGATGCAGCTTCCAACTCAGCTGGTGAAATCGCCTCTCGAGATCGTCGGCATCCACCGCGAGTTTCCGCGGCAGGCCCAGAAGCGTGAAATAGTCGGCTCCGCGCGCAAGCGGCTGAATCTTGCCGCAAGTCGGCGCAGAAATGACTCGCCCGTCGCGGCGGCGCCGCAACTCCAGCACGCCGTCGCGGAGGTTTCCGCCGGACTTGTTCCCGCAGTCATGAAAATTGAAGGCCCCCAGAGGGAAGAAAAAATCGTACGAAAAACTTCGCGGGCGCTACGCCGATGCCAGCGTCAACTTCCCCCGCAGCCGATCCCGCAGCCGCCCACGTTTGCGGTGTTCGCCGCCCGGTTTGCGTCCGTAACCGCTACGCGGTAAACGAACTGCCGCAGCCGCAACTGCGCGCCGCCTGCGGATTCTGAAACACAAATCCCTGGCGCATCAACGTCTCTTCATAATCGAGCGTCGTGTCGTCGCAGATACAGATAGCTTTTCGGGTCCACGAAAACGCGCGCGCCGTTCTCCTCGAAAACCTTATCCCGGTCGCGCGCCTGGGTATCCAGCCGCATCGCGTACGACAGCCCCGAGCAGCCGCCGCCCTGCACGCCCACGCGCAGCCCGCCGGAACGATCGCTCGGCACGCCTTCTTTCGCCAGCAGTTCGTGAATTTTCTTCGCCGCTTTTTCAGTAACGTGAATCATGATTTAAACGCCCGTTAAACGCCAAACACTTAAACGCCCATGACCTAAACGCCTGGACCGGCAGACTCATGCCCGCCGGAGCCACGCTGGCCAACCGCCCAGCCAACTTAACTATTCGTGCGACGAGCTCGACGCGGTCTCGTCACCGTCTCAACGCCCGCCTTCTTCTTCCAGTCGCCGATGGCAGCCTTGATGGCGTCTTCCGCCAACACCGAACAGTGAATCTTCACTGGCGGCAAGCTCAGCTCACGGACGATGTCCGTGTTCTTGATCGCCAGCGCCTCTTCGACGGTCTTGCCCTTGACCCACTCCGTCGCCAGCGAAGAGCTGGCAATCGCCGAGCCGCAGCCAAAGGTCTTGAACTTGGCTTCTTCGATGACTTGCGTCTCGGGATTGATGCGCATCTGCAGCTTCATCACGTCGCCGCATTCCGGCGCGCCCACAAGGCCGGTGCCCACGTTCGGATCATTCTTGGGCAAGCTGCCGACGTTGCGCGGATTGTTGTAGTGATCGACTACCTTATCTGAATAAGCCATTTTGCTTTCTCCTCAGTGAGTCCCGAAGTATTCGAAACCTCACGCTAAGTTTAGATGCTCTCTACGCCGTCTTCCAGTTCATTTTGCTCAAATCCACGCCTTCTTTGGCCATCTCGTACAGAGGCGAAAGTTCGCGCAGCCGGCTCACAACTTCGACCACGCGATTGGTCACGTAATCCACTTCTTCCTCGGTGTTAAATCGTCCCAGCCCGAATCGAATCGAGGTGTGCGCCAGATCTTCGCCCACGCCCAGCGCCTTGAGCACGTAGCTCGGTTCCAGCGTCGCCGAAGTGCAAGCCGAACCGCTCGACACCGCCACGTCATTAATCCCCATCAGCAGCGACTCGCCTTCGACAAAGGCGAAGCTGATGTTCAGTTGTTCGGCAGCCGGTAAATCATCGAGCCGTTGATGTAAAACTTCGTCGAGCTTGCGCGAACAAGCCGTCCTTCAACCGATCGCGCAGAGCCGCGCATGCCGCTTGCTCTCTTCCGGCATCTCCTGCTGGCAAAGCTCGGCAGCCTTGCCGAAGCCCACGATGCCCGGCACGTTCAGCGTGCCCGAGCGCATGCCGCGCTCGTGGCCGCCGCCGTCGATGATCGACGCCAGTTGCACGCGCGGATTGCGCCGGCGCACATACAGCGCCGCCGACGCCCTTCGGCCCATACAACTTGTGCGCGCTCAATCGAGAGCAGGTCGATGTTGTCCTGCTGCCACGTCCACCGGAATCTTGCCCGCACGCCTGCACCGCGTCGGTATGGAAGAAGACGCCCTTTTCCTTGGCGATCTTGCCGATCTCTGCGATCGGCTGAATCACGCCAATCTCGTTATTGGCGTACATGATGCGTGATCAGAATGGTCTTCGGCGTAATGGCGCGGCGCAGATCGTCGAGGTCAATGCGGCCGTCCTTGCCACCGGCAGGTAGGTGACTTCGTAGCCGTATTTTTCCAGGCGCTTACAAGCGTCCAGCACGGCCTTGTGCTCGGTCACCTGAGTAATGATGTGGTTGCCCTTTTCGCGGTACATCTCCGCGACGCCCTTGATCGCCAGATTGTTGGATTCGGTCGCGCCGCTGGTGAAGATCGATCTCTTTGGGCGTGGCGTTGATCAGCCGCGCAATCTGGGCGCGCGCATTCTCCACCGCTTCTTCCGCCGTCCAGCCAAACGGATGGTTCCGGCTGGCGGAGTTGCCGAACTTCTCGTTGAAGTACGGCAGCATCGCCTCCACCACGCGCGGGTCCACCGGGGTGGTCGCGTGATTATCCATGTAAATCGGCAGCTTAACGGCCATTTTGGCCCTCCTAAGCATTCTGCTGCTTCGAAGCCATTAAATCGATCGAACTGCAACCGTGCTACCCGTGTAATTCAACCAGCGCATGATCGCCTGGTCATCGCTCATCTGCGAAATCGTCACGTTCTTCAGAATCTGCAAGATGCTGTCGTTCACGCGCCGCAGCGGCTCGCGCACCGTGCACGTCGGCGCCTGCTCGCACTCGCCGTGCGTGGTCACGCAGGAGGTAATCATCAGCGGCCCGTCAATCGCGTCAATCACTTCGAATGCGCTGATCTGCTTAGGATCGCGCGCCAGCTGATAGCCCCCGCCCGAACCATGCCGCGACATCACCAGCCCAGCCCTTCGCCAACTTCTGCAGCACCTTAGCCATCAGCGGCCCGGAAATCCCGAAGCCTCGGCAATTTCCGAAGCGCTGCAAGCGCCTTCGCGCATGCGTTGCCAGGTGCTTCACCGCAATCAGTCCACAATCGGCTTTCTTCGATAGGCGTAGCATGGAAGACCCAAATACGACCGATTCGGTCGCAAATCAATCCTATCGCTTCGACCGACTCGTGTCAAGGCAACCGACGCCCCCAAGCACTAATTCCTCCAACGTTTTACATTACGACCGATTCGGTCGCAGTTCGCAACCCGAGACCATCGAAGCGCCAACAATCGCCGTTAAATGGGTAAAAAACGGATGCGAGGGGTCAAGGGCTATCGCCGCCAAACCGGGCACCCTGCGGTGCCTGCCGGGTTCCCTTTACACACCCTTTACAAATCGGTCTGATCGGCCATGCACCACCGCGCTCCGAAGTCACGCCCCGAGCACGCCCCGAACGTCGTTCCGCCGCCTTGCCAGAGATGCACAACCTTGCAAGCGCCCCATTGTAAGCAGAATCGTATCGGTTAGAATGAGAAGGAACTGCTGGTTTCACACACATGGATCCCGTACTCGCAATCTATCCCGGTTCTTTCGACCCGGTGACCAACGGTCACCTCGACCTGATTGAGCGTGCGGGCAGGCTCTTCGGACGGGTGGTGGTCTCAGTTTTGCGGAACGCCGAAAAAACGCCCATGTTCACTCTGAAAGAGCGCGTCGAAATGCTGCGTGACGCTACGCAGATGTTTCCGAACGTCGAAGTGGACACGTTCGACGGCCTGCTGGTGGACTATGCGCGCCAACTTGACGCGCGAGTCCTGCTTCGCGGCATCCGCGCCGTGTCCGACTACGAGTATGAACTGCAGATGGCACTGATGAACCGGCGGCTCGAGCCGCAGCTCGAAACCGTCTTCATGTTGCCCGCCGTCGAATACAGTTATTTGAGCTCGCACCTGGTCCGCGAGCTCGCCAGGCTCGGCGGCTCATTGACCGGCCTGGTGCCGCCGGCCGTCGAGCAGCGCCTGCGCATCAAAGTTGCCGACTAACTCAGTCAGAGGGAGCGATACCGTCTTGAAATTGTCCAAGCGTGTTGGTCGAATCTCGGTTTCACCGACGGCCGCAGTGATCATGGCCGCTGAGCGCCTCAAAGCCAGTGGCGTCGACGTCGTCGATTTCGGTCCCGGCGAGCCCGATTTCCCGACTCCCGAGCACATCAAGCAAGCCGCGGTCCAGGCGCTGCGCGACGAGCGCACGAAATACACCGCCACCGCGGGCATTGCCCCGTTGCGCCAAGCCGTTTGCGACTGGCATAAGCGGGAACTCGGCAGCTCCTACGAGCCTTCCGAGTGCATCGTCACGGCCGGCGGCAAACATGCCATTGGCCTCGCCGTCTCAGCCCTGATCGACGAAGGCGATGAAGTCATCATCCCCGCGCCCTACTGGGTCAGCTTCCCGGATATCGTGCGCCTGGCCGACGGCGAGCCGGTGTTCGTTCCCACCACGGCTGCCAACGGATTCCGCTTGACCGCCGAGCAGCTCGAGGCCGCCATCACGCCTCGCACGCGCATCGCGATCGTTAATTCGCCGAACAACCCAACCGGCGCCGTTATTCCGCCGAAGGAATACGAGCGCATTTACGAAGTCTGCCAGCGCCACAACATCTGGCTGATGGCCGACGAATGCTACTCGCACTTCACCTACGGAGACGCCAAACCGTATTCGATCGCCAGCCTGCCCGAATCGAAACCCAACTTGATCGTCATCGGCTCGATGTCCAAGACCTTTGCCATGACCGGTTGGCGCGTCGCCTATGCCCTGGCTCCCAAGCCGCTGGTCGACGCCATGATCAAGCTGCAAAGCCAATCCACCTCCAACGCCACATCCATCGCGCAATACGCCTCTCTGGCCGCTCTCACCGGCCCGATGGATTCCGTACCCGTCATGTTGGCCGAATACGCGCGGCGAAGAGACCGGATCCTCGCAGGCTTCAATTCGATTCCGGGGATCACCTGCCCCGAACCGGCGGAGCGTTCTATGCCTTTCCGGACGTTTCCGCCAAGCTCGTGAACGGTTCGGGTAACTCCACCGTTCTCGCCCAGCAACTCCTCGATCGCGCCCACATCGCCGTGGTCACCGGGGACGCCTTCGGAGCGCCAGGCTTCCTGCGCTTCTCCTACGCCACGTCCATGGCGCGCATCGAGGAGGGCCTGCGGCGACTCGAGCGCTTCTTCGTTTCCGCCGCAGCCGCCACGTGAACACTCGCGCCCGCGCGTCTAGAGCCGGTCTTCGTGCCACGCATCTGGGGCGCGCGCAGCCTCGCTCCGCTCTTCGATCAGCCAATCCGGCAGCGACCCGATCGGCGAAGTCTGGCTGACGGGCGACCAGTGCCGTTTCGCCGGCGGAGACTTTGCCGGTCGCGCGCTTAGCGAAGCATGGCCCGCTCTGCCCGCGGAATGGACCGGAAGCCAGCTTCGCGACAAGCCCCGCATCCCCCTGCTCGTCAAATTTCTCTTCCCGGCGGACAAGCTCTCCGTCCAAGTCCATCCCAACGACGAATACGCTCGCGCCCACGAAGGCCCGGACCAAATCGGCAAGACCGAAATGTGGTACGCGATCTCCGCGCGCGAAGGCGCTGTGCTGCGCCTCGGTCTCGATCCCACTGTGACGCCGGAAAGCTTCCGCCGAGCCATCGACGACGGCACCGTCGAGCGCTGCCTGCTCACCGTTCCCGTGCACGCCGGCGACGCATTCTTCGTTCCCTCCGGGACCGCTCACACGATCGGCCCCGGCATGACGCTCTGCGAAATTCAGCAAAACTCCGACATCACCTACCGCGTCTTCGATTACAACCGCCTCCAGGCCGACGGCACGCCCCGGCGATTGCACTACAGACAAGCGCTCGATGTCCTGCGCTTTGGAGAGTCACGCGGCGGAAAGGTTGCTCTCGCACAAGTTCAGCGCGGCCCACTGCTCGCAACCTACCTCTCCGCCTGCCCCTATTTCGCCACCGAGCGCTGGGAATTTTCAGAGCGCGTGGCGCACACAACCTCCGCGGAGCGATTTGAATTGCTGATTCCGATTTCCGGGCGAGGCCGCATCGAGTGGGACACCGCATCGGCGCAACTACTCGCCGGCCGAGGTCTGGATGCTCCCGGCGGCGCTGGGCGCCTACCGGCTGGTTCCTGAATCGCCTACGTCGCTCCTGCGCACCTACGTGCCGGACCTGGAGGAATATGCGCAAGAACTCGCCGCCCAAGGGCTGGACGAAGCGGCCCGGTCGCGCGTAGTGCATCAATAAATGCGCATCAATAGATTCGCACATCAATAAAATAGGCGCCAATAAAGTGCTGCATCCTAAATTGAGAAATCGAGTGCATCCGTGAAAAGCTCGCAACCGGGAATCCACGCCGTCATTCTTGCCGGAGGACGCGGCACACGCTTCTGGCCACGCAGCCGCACCCGCACGCCCAAGCAGCTCCTGAACATCGCCGGCAAGCAAACCATGATCCAGCAGACCGTCGAGCGCCTGTCTCCGCTCTTCCCTGCCTCAAACGTTTGGGTCGTGACCAACGGCGAACAAGCCGCCGAGGTCCGGCGCCAATTGCCAAAGGTCTCCGCCCGGCACATCCTCGCCGAACCCGTCGGGCGCAACACCTCGGCCGCGATCGGCCTGGCCGCCGTTCATCTTCTGCATGCCGCGACGCCCGACGCGCTGATGGCCGTTCTCCCCGCCGATCATGTGATCACGCAGGCGCCTCGCTATCGCCAAATCGTTCGCGCCGCGCTCAACGTCGCCGCGCGCCCCGGTGCGCTGGTCTGCCTGGGCATCCCGCCCACGCGGCCCGACACCGGATTCGGCTACATCGAATCTGCCCCGCGACCGCGAGCGCGTTTCCGGCGAACCCGTTTTCGCCGTGCGGCGCTTCACCGAGAAGCCGCCGCTGGCGCGCGCCCGCAGATATGTCGCCTCCAAGCGATACCTGTGGAACGCGGGCATGTTCTTCTGGCGCGTCTCGACCTTCCTGGCGCTCCTCGAACGCCTTCTGCCGAAGACCCACGCCGCGCTCCTGCGCCTGGCCGACACCATTGGCACGCCGCGCTATGACGCTGCCTTGCGCCGCACCTATCCGCAGCTTGAAAACATCTCCGTCGACTACGCCATCCTCGAACCCGCGTCGCGCGACCGCCGCCGCAGCCCGGTCTTCGTCCTCCCGGCCGCGATCGGCTGGAGCGACATCGGCTCCTGGGCTGCCGTCTACGAATTGCTCGCCGCCAAGCCGGGCGAAAACGTATCGCCAGGCCAATTGTTCGCGCTCGATGCCACGGGTAACTTCCTCTGGAGCCCGAACAAGCTCGTAGCGGCGGTGGGCATCACCGACCTGGTCGTCGTCGATACCCCGGACGCTCTGCTGATCTGCCCGCGCGACCGCGCCCAGGACGTCGGCCGCATCGTGCAAGTGGCTCGAAAAGCAACAACACCACAAGCTGCTCTGACCCGCCGATCAAGCCCTTCGCTTATACTGCATGGCGATGAACAACATCGTTTTTGGCACCGATGGTTGGCGCGGCATCATCGCCGACGACTTCACCTACGAAAACGTGCGCCTGGTCGCCTACGCCATCGCGCGTTACGTCGTGCGCGCCGAACAGCCCTCTGGCGGCATCCTGGTTGGCTACGACAATCGCTTCAGCTCCGAGCTTTTCGCCCAGGCTGCCGCGGAAACCATCGCCATGGCCGGCGTGCCCGTGTGGCTCGCATCGGCGCCGTGCCCTTCGCCGGCCATCTCTCTTCTCGTAAGACAGCGCCGCGCCGCCGGCGGCATCATGATCACCGCCAGCCACAATCCCGCTCGCTGGAATGGAATTAAGTTCAAGGCTAGCTACGGCAGTTCCGCGCTTCCCTCCATCGTGGCGCAAATTGAAGCGGAACTGAAGATCGTCCTAGCCGAGGGAATTCCGCCGCTGCCGCCTCGCAAGGACCTGCTCCATTCGATCGACGTCCTCGCGCCCTACGTCCACACCATCGAAAAACTCGTCGACTGGGACAAGCTGCGCGAGGCCAACCTGCGTTTCGTCGCGGATCCGATGCACGGCGCCGCGCGCGGCCTGCTGGCCGGACTCATGCGCGCGCACGGCGTGTTTTGCGACGAAATCCGCGGCACGCACGATCCACTCTTCGGCGGCGCCAATCCCGAGCCCATCGAGCCGCACGTCGCGCCGCTGCGCGAGGCGCTGCGCGCCGGGAATTACGACGCCGGCTTCGCCGCAGACGGCGACGGCGATCGCATTGGCGCGATGGATCGCGACGGCACGTTCATTACCCCGCACCAGGTCTTTTCGATCCTGCTCTGGCATCTTGCCGGCACGCGCAACTTGACCGGCGACGTCGCCAAAACCTTTTCCACCACCAAGCTGCTGGACAAAATCGCTGCGCGCTTCGGCCGCCGCATCTACGAGGTTCCCGTCGGATTCAAGTACATCTGTGAGCTGATGCTCGAGCACGACATCCTGCTCGGCGGCGAGGAATCCGGCGGCATCGGCACCAAACTCTATCTGCCGGAGCGCGACGCCACCGTCGTCGCATTGCTCCTGGCCGAAGTGATGGCTTGGCACCGCAAATCGCTCGGCGAACTCGTGGCCCTGCTTCACGCCGAATTCGGCGAGCATCATTACGGCCGCATCGACCTAGAGCTAGCGCCCCGGACAGAAAGAGCGCGCCATCGAATACTTCAGCGCGCCCGAGCTCACAGCATTTATTGGATTGGCCGGTAATCCGCCGCGAAAACCTCGACGGCATAAAGGTCTACTTAGCGTCCAACGGCGAGCCGCACCAGAACCCCAACGGTGAGCCCCCCAAAGAATTGGGCTGGCTGATGGTCCGCGCCTCAGGCACGGAACGAATGCTGCGCATCTACTCCGAAACCACGAGCCCCGAAACCACCCAGCAAATCCTCACCGGCGTAAGCGCCCTAGTTCACAGCTTCTAATCCCGCGAACGCCTCACGCCGTTTCCTTCTCCTTCTTCCGCATCGAGCGCAACAACCCATCCAGTACCCCATTGATAAACCGCGCCGCATCCTCGGAGGAAAACTTCTTCGCCAACTCGATACCCTCGTTCAGCACCACCTTCGGCGGCGTCTTCCCTTGCTGCAGTTCGTACGCCGCCAGCCGAAGGATAGCCCGGTCGATCACCGCCATGCGTTCGGGCCGCCAGTTGTCGGCACGCGCCGCCACCAGAGCGTCCAGCTCCGTCGCGCGCGCGACCACGCCCTCGAACAGTTCGTTCGCAAATTCCCGCGTGGTCTTCTCGCCGTGAGCGATCCGCCAGAAGCCGTCCTCGATCCGCTCAGGGTCCTGGCGGCCAATCTCCCACTGGAACAGCATTTGCAATGCGCACTCGCGGGACTTGTGCCGAAGGGACATAGCTATCGAGGCTCGAGCCGGCTTGGCAGCCGCAGAAGAAGTGTTTGCGCGAAGCCGTCGGGAAAGCTGCGCCATCTCCAGCGCCGCCAGCCCCGCATCGTAGCCCTTGTTGCCGCTCTTGAGTCCGGCGCGATCGATGGCTTGCTCCAGCGTGTCGCACGTCAGCACGCAAAAAATAATCGGAACGCCGGTATCCATCTGCGCGAGCTGCACACCGCGCGCCACTTCCGTGGCGACGTAATCGAAATGCGCCGTCTCTCCGCGTAGCACACAGCCAATCGCGATGATGGCGTCGTACGAACCGGCCAGCGCCATCTTCTTCGCCGCCAGCGGAATCTCGAACGCACCAGGCACGCGCACAACGTCGCTCTGTTTCGCCGACGCGCCGCCACGCGCGAGCGCATCCAGCGCCCCAGCCAGCAGCCTTTCGGTGATAAAGCTGTTGAACCGGCTCACGACGATGCCAAAGCGCATGCCGGAAGCGTCAAACGTGCCCTGAATTTCGTTCGGTTGGAAGTTTTCGGTCACGCCGCAACTCAGCCTATCATGTTTCGTCACGGGTTCACGGACTGCTGGCGCCGCCCGTTTCTCACTTTCCTTGAAATCTCGCCGCACGCTTCTCGAGAAAGGCTTGCGTGCCCTCGCGCATGTCCTCCGTCGCGCAACACAGGCTGAAGAGCGTCGCCTCGAGTGCCAACCCCTCATCAAGCGTCAAGTCCGCACTTCGCCCAATGGCCTCCGCCGCGAATCGCACCGCGATCGGCGCATTCGCCGCAATCTTTTTCGCCATGGCGTGCGCCGCCGCGAGCAATTCGCCCGGCTCGTACACATGGTTCACCAGTCCGATGCGCAACGCCTCCTCGGCCGAAATCATCTCGCCGGTCAGGCACATCTCGTTCGCCACGCCCGGTCCGCACAGTCGCGTGAGCCGCTGTGACCCGCCGTAGCCCGGCAAAATGCCCAGCTTCACTTCCGGCTGACCCAGCTTCGCAGTTCGGCTCGCCAGCCGAATCGAACACGCCAGCGCCAGCTCGCACCCGCCGCCCAGCGCATACCCATTGATCGCTGCAATCGAAGGTTTGCCCAGCGTCTCCAGCTTGCGGAAAACGCTCTGCCCGTAAAGCGCCGTGTCGCGACCTCCAAGCGGCTTCTGCTGCGCGAGTTCGTTGATGTCCGCCCCCGCCACAAAAGCCTTTTCGCCCGATCCAGTCAAGATCAGCACGCGCACCTGGTCGTCAACGCGCGCTTCCTCCAGCACCGATTCCAGCTCCTCGAGGCTGCGGCGGTTCAGTGCGTTCAGTTCCTTCGGCCGCTGAAACGTGACGGTTCCGACGCCCTCTTCCTTTTGGTACAGCAAATATTCATACGCCATAAAATCGTGCCCCGCGATTCCGCCAAG
Organism: uncultured Acidobacteriota bacterium; assembly: GCA_963818345.1. Lineage (GTDB taxonomy): Bacteria > Acidobacteriota > Terriglobia > Acidiferrales > UBA7541 > Palsa-189. The sequence goes on from CAWFRX010000014.1 coordinate 363,371, forward strand.
CCCGGCGCGACCCATCACGCGTCAAAAACACGACTCATTCTCCCAGAATCCTCGGCGCCACCAGCGCATCGCCGCCGCGCTCGTGCGCCTCTTCGAGCCCGGCTTCGACGCGGTTAATCAACTCAGTCACGATATCTCCCGCGTCATAGTTGGGCCGCGTCACGGCCTCGGCCACGCTCGCGCTCAACGCCAGAGGCGCGCCCTCCCAGGGAGCCTGCACCTGCCCGCCCACCTTGCGGAGTTTATCCGCCAGCGCCTGCGCAGCGGACAACGCCGTGTCCGGTAGAATAAACGCAATCGTCCACGAAGTGTACTTTATGGCTAAGTCAGCTTGGCGCATCACGCCCCCGAGCGTGTGCGCCAGTTGCTCGATGTACTGCTCGAGTTGCGCCTCGCCCTGTCGCCGCAGCAACTCCGGCCCGTGATCGACTTCCAGCAGCGCCAGCGAAAGCGCCGTCCCTTGCGATTTGGCGCGTTGTGTCTCGTTGAGCAGGCAGTCTTGGTACGAACTGCGCGACAGCAAGCCCGTCCTCTCATCGGCGGCCCCGAGGTTGCGTGCCAACGCCCGCAGACGCGTATGGTTCACGCTCAGCAACATCTGGTCGCCGACCGCCTGCAGGAAATACGTTTCGTTCGGCCGCCAGGCGTGAGGAGCCGAATACCCCGCGATCACCATCCCCGCCGGCGTTTGCGTATCGCGGTCGGTGAGGATCACGCCCAGCGCCGTCTGCACCTTCAGCTCGCGCAATGCGGGCGACGCCGCTGCATCGAGTGGTAAACCTCCCAACGCGTCGGGCGCAGCTCGCTCCAGATCCGCCAGCAGACGCACCAGCAGCCCGCCGGGCGCCTGCTCCATGCCGGGCACCGTGAATTCCGAAGCCATCTGCGGCGGCTTGCCGGGCGGCCCGATGATGGCCAAGCACCGCGTTGCGTGCAAGTAGCTGCCGATCTCATTGATCGTCGCGGAAAGAATCGCGCGCGCGGACGGCAGCCGGAACAGCGATTGGCTGATCTCAGAAATTTTTGCCAAATCGCGCATCGTGTTCGCCGAGTCGTCCGCGGCGGCCGTCGCTTCCGCCGCGGGTCCGCCAGGCCCGCCCGGTCCATCGACGGCCTTCTTGCGCGTGAGATCGCCGCTGGCGCTGGACGGCCACCAGTTCGCCAACTGGCAAAGGTTGCGCAGCCGCTCGTTGCGTTCCTCCTCGCCCGGATAGAGCTCTGTGATCTTCTGCAATCGCTCGACGGCCTTGGCCTGAAGCGAGTACTGCACGAAAATCTCCGCCTGCACCAATAAGTCTTCGAGACCCGGCGTCCCGTCGCCCGGCTCCGCGGTTTGCCGCTGTGCGGGCGGCTGCGGAGTTGCCGGCGGCGGGGGATTGTGCGTGGCCACTTGCGCAAGTCGCGAACGAATCTGCGTCAATGCGCCGGGATCGCCGAGCCCTTGCAGGCGCTCGACGCGTTGCAGGTTCCGTGAATCGTAGGGGTCGATCTCAACCAATTTCTCGAGTGCGCCGGTCGCTCCGGCCACATTGCCGGACTCGAGATACAAGTCAAACAGCCGCGCCAGCGCGTCGAAATATTTCGACTCCCGGTTCAACGCCGAATAGGCCGCGGCCGAAAACTCCGCCAGTCCCATCGAGCGCGGATAAGACTCCAGCACTTCGTCAAGGCGCGTCGCGAAATTGTTCTCGCCTCGCGCGGCAACCATCGCCCGCTGTATCTCGCCAAGCAACGACACCGCTTCGCTCTCCCGTTTCGCCTCGAGATTGAAGCGCGTCAAATCGAAGAGTTTCGCCGCCGTTGTCGGGAGCTCGGGCGGCAGCCGCCGGAATATTTCCCGCGCGCGATCGAGCTCGCCGCTGCGCATGAGCGCCTCGCCGAACGTGCTCAAGAACGCGGCGTCCACTTCACTCGATGACCACGGCTCGAGCAGCTTCGCCGCCGGGGAAGCCTCGCCGCGACGCAGAAGGGCTTGCGCGTACAGCAGCGCCGGGCTGCGCTCACCGGGCGCGAGCTGGTGCGCGCGGGCCAGCAGGCCCAGCGCGGATTCGGGATCGCCGGCCGCCTCCGTTAGCTGCGCGGCCCGCAAAAGGGCCCGCGCGGCCACCGCGTTCTTCCCCAGCCGGGTAGCCAGCTCGCCCACAGCGAACTGCCGCTCCGGGTTTTCCGGATCGAGCTGCGCCGTTCGTTCCAAGCAATCGAGCGCAGGCTCTTCCCGCCCGCGGGCCAGGAACAGCTCGGAAGCGTGCGTGAATTGCTCGATCGCCTCGTCGGCCCGATTTTGTTTTTGCAACAGCAGAGCGTAGCGCGTCATGCGCTCAGCCGGTTGCTGAACGCCCTTGAGCGCGCGGGAATAAATGGCGGCGGCCTTGTTTTCTTCCCGGGTGTCGTAAAGCCGATCGAACAGCATTCCGTAGTGAATGGTCGCGCGATCGCTCTGGCCCAACCGGGTGTACAGATCGCCCAACGCCTGCAACGATTCCACGTGTCCCGGCGACTCGGTCAGAACCGACTGATACGCCTCGATGGCGTCTTCAACCTTGTTCCTCTCCAGGAATCGCTTGGCGCGGTCGAGTTGCTTGGTGACGTCTACGGGCATGCGTATGATTTCAGCTGGCGTTCTTGCGATTTAAGACGTGGCGCCGGCCGATGGGCGAGCACAACGCCACGAAGCAAGGTCAATATATACCGTCCGCGCGACACGGGCAAAACTTCCAGCGCCGCCTGTTTCCGCAAGCCTTACGGTGCGGCGCGCCAGCGACCCCCCATTTGCGAGCTCTGTAGTGTCCTAATCCGATTTCGCATTCGCCATAAGGACCGCGTCGAGGCCGACCAGATCGCCCAGCACCCACAACTCGGAAATAAGCTCTTCCTCGAAGCGAAATAGCGCAGCCCCAAGCCATTGAACGCGTTTTCCGGTGGGCGGGTGCCCTCGAAACTCAGCCACATGTACGCCAGAGAAAGACATTTTGGCGAAAGCCTGGTTCTCCTCCGTTACACAATCCAGAATCTCGCAGTTGTAGTCCGCCAATGCCCCGCGCACCGAGCGAACATATTCGCCAAAGGAGTCATGGCCTCGCAGTTCAGCTCCCAGGGAGCCTCGGAAACGGAAGTCTTTGGCGAGCAGGTCAGAACTAGATGCGAGGTCGCCTTGGTTCCAGATGCGTGAATAGAACGCCTTCACGATACTCGGAGTGCTCACAAAAAGATTCCTCCTAAATCGCATCGATAAATGAATGGAAATCTTAGCTCTGATATGGAAAAGGTGGCATGGACTCAAGCCAAGATACCACCGGACCTTAGGCCCGCTGGCCGCCCTCGCTCACTTGTGGCACACTGAGATGTTTCCAGCGCGTGCCGCTTTTTCGCGGCGCGGGCGCCCCAACTAGGAACCGCCAAGCACCAGGAACAACCAAAACACATGGACCCGCGCTTTATCCGCAACTTCTGCATCATCGCGCACATCGACCACGGCAAGTCCACCCTGGCCGATCGCCTACTCGAGCTGACCGGCGCACTCACCCTGCGCGAGATGACCTCGCAGGTCCTCGACTCGATGGACCTCGAACGCGAGCGCGGCATCACCATCAAGGCTAAAAGCATCCGCCTCCATTACCAGGCGAAGGACGGCAACAATTACCAGCTCAACCTGATCGATACGCCCGGCCACGTGGACTTTTCCTATGAAGTCTCGCGCGCTCTGTCCGCCTGCGAAGGCGCTCTGCTCGTCGTCGACGCCAGCCAAGGCGTCGAGGCGCAAACCGTCGCGAATACCTTTCTGGCGGCGCAGCATAACCTCGCCATCATTCCCGTCATCAACAAAATCGATCTGCCCGCCGCGCAAACCGAAGAGGTCAAATCGCAGATCGAAAATGTCCTGGCCATTCCCGCCAGCGATGCGCTGGCGATCAGCGCCAAGAGCGGTCTGGGCGTCGAAGAGGTCCTCGAAGCCATCGTCGCCAGAGTGCCCCCGCCCGTGGGCTCAGCCGATTCCCCGCTCCGCGCGCTGATCTTCGATTCTTGGTTCGACCCGTATCGCGGCGCCGTGATCCTCGTGCGCGTAATGGAGGGCCGCATCGCTCTGCATCAAAAAATTCGCCTCTGTGCCAATGAACAAGTCTACGAAGTGGAAAGCCTGGGCGCGCTGACCCCCAAAGCCGTTGTGCTCGCCGAGCTCACCGCCGGCGACGTCGGCTTCGTCGTCGCGAACATCAAGCAAGTCGCCGATGCCCGCGTGGGAGACACCGTCACCGACGCCGCGCATCCCGCGCCGGCATTGCCCGGCTTCGAGGCCATCAAGCCGATGGTCTTCGCCGGCCTCTATCCCGTGCAGGCCTCCGACTACGAATCGCTGCGCGACGCGCTCGGCAAGCTGCAACTCAACGACGCCGCCTTCTTCTACGAACCGGAAAACTCTGTCGCGCTCGGTTTCGGGTTCCGCTGCGGCTTCCTCGGCTTGCTGCACATGGAGATCGCCCAGGAGCGCCTCGAGCGCGAGTTTGGCATCGACCTGATCACCACCGCGCCCAGCGTGCGCTACCGCATCACCACCCGGGCCGGCGAAGTGGTCGAAGTCGACAACCCCACGAAATTTCCGCCGCCCTCGGAAATTGCCACCATCGAAGAGCCGGTCATCACCGCCATGATCATCACCGCCGACGATTCGGTCGGCGCCATCCTCCAGCTCTGCACCGAAAAACGCGGCGTGCAAAAGGCCTTCGAGTATCTGTCGCCGACGCGCGTCATGCTCACCTACGAACTGCCGCTCAACGAGATCGTTCTCGACTTCTACGACCGCCTCAAGAGCGTGTCGCGCGGCTACGCCTCACTCGATTACCACCTGGCCGGCTACCGCGAAGGCGACCTCGTCAAACTCGATGTGATCATCGGCGGTGAGCCCGTCGACGCGCTGACGCTCGTCTGCCACGCCGACCAGGCCTACGACCGCGGACGCGACCTGGTCTCCCGCCTCCGCAAGCTGATCCCGCGACAGCAGTTCGAGGTGCCGCTGCAAGCGGCCATCGGCAGCCGCATCATCGCCCGCGAAACCATCAGCGCCATACGCAAAAACGTCCTGGCCAAATGCTACGGCGGCGACATCTCCCGCAAGCGCAAACTCCTCGAAAAGCAAAAAGAAGGCAAGCGCCGCATGAAGCGCGTGGGCCGCGTCGACATCCCCCAAGAAGCCTTCCTAGCCGTCCTAAAAGTAGCCAGCACCCCCGACGAATAGCCCCCATCGCTGTTCCGCTGTTCCGCTGTTCCGCTGTTCCGCTGTTCCGCTGTTCCGCTGTTCCGCTGTTCCGCTGTTCCGCTGTTCCGCTGTTCCGCTCTTCCGCTGTTCCTCTTCCGCTCTTCTCTTCTCGGCTCAGCTCCCCACCAGTCATCACGCCGAAGCGGCAGCTTCTTTTCCTGCGTCCCACTCCTCGCTCGAGCCAAACTTCAATACGTGACGGCGCGAACTTTCTTGCCGCGAAAGCCTATGCCTTCGCACTTTGCGACCCCGAGCCACCACCGGTCATTCCGAGAAGGTGTGACTTTTTAGCCAGCCCATCGCTCCGTGACGCAAACCATCGCAGCGCCATGAAGCCCCGTGTCATTCTGAGTCGAAGTGGCGGCCCGTTTTTCCCCGCATCCCGCTCCTCGGGATGCGCCGCCACGCAGCGAAGAATCTCTCTGCCGGTTTTGCTCTCCACCCATCGCCCGCCAATCCCGGCAACAAGCAACCACCGGTCATTCCGAGAGCCCGTGACTTTTTTAGCCCAGCCCGTCGCACCGTCACGCAAACCATCGCAGCGTTCTGAAGCACCGCGTCATTCTGAGACGAAGTGGCGGCCCGTTTTTCCTCGCATCCCGTTCCTCGGGATGCGCCGCTACGCAGCGAAGAATCTCTCTGCCGGTTTTGCTCTCCACCCATCGCCCGCCAATCCCGGCAACAAGCAACCACCGGTCATTCCGAGAGCCCGTGACTTTTTTAGCCCAGCCCGTCGCACCGTCACGCAAACCATCGCAGCGTTCTGAAGCACCGCGTCATTCTGAGTCGAAGTGGCGGCCCGTTTTTCCCCGCATCCCGTTCCTCGGGATGCGCCGCCACGCAGCGAAGAATCTCTCTGCCGGTTTTGCTCTCCACCCATCGCCCGCTAATCCCGGCAACAAGCAACCACCGGTCATTCCGACCGTAGTGGCGGCGTCCCTTCTTCCGTCCCGCTCCTGCGGGACGGGCCGCCACGCAGCGGAGGAATCCCTCAGCCGGTTTTCGTCTGCGCCGTTCGCACTCACCGTCGAAGGCGACGGTTTGCCATAGCGTTGCGCTCCTTCTCTGCCTTGCCACTTTGCGACCCCCGAGCAACTATCGGTCCTCACGAGAGCCTGTGACTTTTAGCGCAGCCGATCGCACCGTCCATGCAAAGCATCGGAGCTTACGGAAGCCTGCGTCTCTCCGTCCTTGTTTCTCACTTTTCGCCACTCGCACCGTCCCAAAGGTGTATAACCTGTGTGGGCCCGTCACCCGGGAGCCGCAAAACGGCACCCGGCGCAAAACTCAAAGCGCTCGATTCAGGAGGTTCCATGCGAAAAGCCTTGTTAACAGGGGCCGCTCTCGCGTTATTCGCCTTGCCAGCAATCGCCCAGGATGCCCAAGTCGGCAAGGAATACGACATCGTCATCGATAACGAGCAAAGCAACCAGTACACAGGGGCCTACGGCGAAGCCAAGGTCGGCTCCGTCGTCTTCGACGTCCCCAACGCCAAAAAAGCCGAAAAGTACCACGTCAAAGTAACCGCCATCGGAAAAAACCAATACACCGGCGCCACCCAAGCCTCCTGCGACTTCCAGCAAACAGACGGAGCAAAAAAGGGCGCCTGCCTCCCAGCCCCCTGATGATTAAGGGGTCCCCGATCGCCATTCGGCCGCGCAGTTTTCCGTCCCCGGCGCGATAGCCCAAACCTGGCGGCGTGGCGCAAGTCTCCGCGCGCGACTCCGAGGGTGCCCCATTTTTGGCCCGGCCAAAAGTGGGTCCTTCGGCCACGCACTTCTCGCGCAGCGCCGCTTCAGCCGCTCCGCAATCCTGCGTGTAACATCGCGTAATCGGCAAACATCCTGCTCAACCAACAAGCGCTAGCATAGTCTAGGGCTTCGTTTTGAGTTATAAATTGGCCCATCCAAGCGGGCTCGCGAGGCGGCTCATCGTGAGAATTGTTTATCGCGTCACCGAAGGAGATTTTGTCGAAGCTCGCCGACTTTTTGTCGCCAGCGAGAAATGGAGCCGTCGCACGTCCCGCCGCATCATGCCGTGGATGGGCGGTCTGATGCTACTGCTCAGCTTCTTGATTCTAGTGCTCGCGCGCGACTCCATGGGCGCCCTACCCATCGGCCTGATGGGGGCATACTTCTTGTATTGCGGATTTGCCTTGCAACGCATTTTCCGAAAACTGTACAGGAACGACAAGCGGTTCGGGCAAGAGGTCACCGCTGATATCACCGAGGATGGAGTTCATGTCGTTACCGCGCTCGCGGATACCTATATGAAATGGGATGCCATCGTGCGGTTTTCGGAGTCCGAACGGATCTTCATGTTTTTCTACGCCGAGTGGACCTTCAGCGTTGTCCCTAAGCGCGCATTCCCTCCGAGTGAGATCGCCGACTTCCGCGACTTATTGCGTCGCAAGATCCCATCCCCCGTGGCCTCCTGAGCAAGACAGCGTCGACCTCGGTGCTATGTTGACCCCAATGTTATAATGTTACATGCTCGTCACTAAAGACCGTCTCCTGTACCTCTGCGCCCCCGCTTGCCACAACGTCCCGTTGACCACCCTCCTTCCTGCTTCGGCCAACCCGAGGCATATCAACGAATGGCCAGCCGGCCCGGCTAAGGCCTCGCAGCGGTCAACAGTATCTCAGCGACAGGCGTTGCCCGAGCAACCGACGGTGTCCGGCCGACCGACGGCGTTCAGGAGGCCACTCATCCCCCAACAACCGAGCGTTGTCGTTCCGAGGCCCGAAGACCGAGGGATCTGTTTTTCGAGCGCACGCGGCCCGCAAGCCTCCCTTGGTTTCAATACCTTGAGAACTCTTTTTCCAGCCCGAAAACCCCAACCGAAGCAGTTTCAGAGACTTACTAACTCGTCGCTCTTTGCCAAAGACATAACTCGCGCATTTCCAGCAAGTTACCCACTCTTTCCCCGCTTCGCAGCGCCAGAGCGAAACGCAACTACCGTCTTTTCATGCTCATGCACACTCTTTCGTAAAAACACCCGGGGTAGGGGGGCTGGCGACTCGGAGTTCCGGAAACCGCCCGCGCCCCTAGGAAGCGTTGTCATCCCGGGGCCCGAAGGCCGAGGGATCTGCTTTTCGGTGCACGCGAGCCGCATGCCTTTATTGTTTTCAGCAACTTGCGAACTATTTTTCCCGCCCGAAGACCTCAACCGAAACAGTTTCAAAGACTTACTCACTCTTCGCTCTTTGCCAAAGACATAACCCGCACATTTCCAGCAAGTTCCCCACTCTTCCCCCGCTCCGCAGCGCCAGAGCGAAAGTCAACTCCTTTATTTTCATACGCATGCACACTCTTTCGTAAAGACACCCGGGGTAGGGGGTTAGCAACTAATTAACATGGACCCTCTCCGCGATCTCGGTAAGTCACTCATTCTGCTAGGCCTGGTAGTCGCCGGCCTCGGCTGCGTGCTGTTCCTCGGCGCGCGCCTCCCGCTCCGCCTGGGCCGCCTGCCCGGCGACATCGCCATCCAGGGACGACGCGGCTCGTTCTACTTCCCCATCGTCACCTGCGTTCTCCTGAGCGCCGGCCTCTCGCTGGTGATGTGGCTCATAGGATGGATGCGCAAATGAGTCCCTTCCAGCTTCCTCTCATGCCCGAGCGAAAAATCTGGTCGGTCAGCGACCTGACCGCACAAATTCGCGACCTGCTAGCGGGAGAGTTCAGCGGGATTTCGGTCGAGGGCGAAGTCTCAAATGCACACGCCGCCCAATCCGGCCACCTGTATTTCACTCTCAAGGACGCCCGCTCCCAGATCCGTTGCGTCTGCTTCCGCAATCAGCTCATGCGCCTGAAATTTCGCCCGGAAGACGGATTGCACGTCACCGTACGCGGCTCGGTCAGCGTTTATGAACAGCGCGGCGAATATCAGATCTACGTCGAGCACGTCGAGCCGGTCGGCCTTGGCGCTTTGCAGCTCGCGTTCGAGCAGCTCAAAAAGCGCCTCGAAGCCGAAGGCCTGTTCGATCCCGAGCGCAAGAAGCCGCTTCCCATGCTGCCGCAGCACGTCGGCTTGGTCACCTCGCCCAGTGGCGCGGCCGTGCGCGACGTCGTGCGCATCCTGCGCCGGCGCTTCCCGAATCTCCATCTCATCGTCTATCCGGTTCGCGTGCAGGGCGATGGCGCGGCCGAAGAAATCGTCGCGGCCATCAAATACTTCAACCGCAAGCAGATCGTCGACGTCTTGATCGTCGCGCGTGGCGGAGGCTCGCTCGAAGACCTCTGGGCGTTCAACGAAGAAATCGTCGCGCGCGCCATCGCCGCCTGCACCATTCCCGTGATCACCGGCATCGGCCACGAAACCGATTTCAGCATCGCCGATTTCGTTGCGGACGTGCGCGCCTCCACACCCTCGGCCGCCGCGGAACTGGTGGTGCGCTCGCGTCAGGAATTCGATCGCCACTTGATCGAAGTGCGCCTCAAGCTAAGCCAGCACATGCGCTACAAGCTCCTCGAGGCGCGTCATCGCCTGCGCGAACTGGGCGTCCATCGCGGCCTGCGCCAGCTCGAAGATCTTCTGCGCCGCAGCCGCCAGCACACCGACGATCTGACGGCGCAGCTCGCCGACGGCTTGCGTGGGCGCCTAGACCGTGCACGCCGCCGCTACAGCACCGCCGGCAACGCGGCTGCTTTCGGTCGATTTGCGCGCGCGCTTCCGCAGATTTGCGCTCCAGCTCGAACAAGCCTCCTCGGGCCTGGGCGTGCGCGCCGTTCGCGCCCTGGTGGCCAAACGCCAGCGGCTCGACCGCCTCCGCCTTCAGCTCGAGGAACGAAGCCCGCTGCGTGTCCTCGAGCGCGGCTACGCCATCTGCTACGACGCGGCGGGCAACGTCGTCCGCGCAGCCGACGGCGTCGCCGTCGGCGACCGCATCCGCGTGCAGCTCTCCCGCGGCCGTCTCGGCGCCGAAGTCCAAGACAAGGAATAAGCATGCGACCGAAAACCACTTGACGAAGAGTACTCTGCACCATATACTCGTGTACGAGTATTAGCTATGGTATACACGCAAACGGGCATCGAACAAGAAGCAAGAGTCAAGAGGCATGCGCAAAAAAGCAGGCACCAATCCGACGCAGAAGGGGAGCCAACCAGATGGACGCTGACATCCGCCCCAGCGAACGCCGATTCTCCAATCCCCTGGCCCTCGCCGTCCTGGTGCTCCTCTACGAGCGCCCCATGCACCCCTACGAAATGGCCACCACCCTCCGCGAGCGCGGCAAGGAGCAAAGCATCAAGCTCAACTACGGCTCGCTCTACACCGTCATCGAGCAACTCCTGCGCGAACAATGGATCGGCGTAAAGGAAATTCTCAAGGAAGGCCGCCGCCCGGAAAAAACCATCTACGAACTGAAGCCCGCCGGCGAGACCGAACTCATCGACTGGATGCGCGAACTGGTGAGTTCGCCGGTGAAAGAGTATCCCGCAATTCGAGGCCGCTCTTTCCCTGCTGCCCGCGCTTCCGCCGGACGAAGTCGTCGCCCTGCTGGAAATCCGCCTGGGACTGATCGAAAAGCGCTTCGCCAAATACGATGAGGAGTTCCGCATCTGCCGCGAGATGAAGCTGCCTCGCCTCTTCTCGCTCGAAACCGAATACGCCAAAGGGTTACTGGAGGCCGAATACAAATTCAGCAAGGGTTTGCTCGAAGACATCAAGCACAACGCCGGAGGCCTCACCAGCGGCTGGGCAGAGTTGCGAAAAATAGCACTAAAAGGCAGGACCGCAGCGGCGAAAAAAGCAAAGAACGCCGAAGCGGCGGCACCGGCCGCCGCGCCAGCAAACACCCAGCGAAAAAATCACGGAAGAACAACGAAAGGAGAAAAAACATGAGCGAAACCACAGCAGGAGTTCGCTATCGCCCGGAAACCGACCCCCAAATGATGCGCTATTGGATGCGGCGAGGGCCGAAGACCGCCGCATTTCTGCTCGTCATTCCGGGATGCGCAATTATCGGCTGCGGAATCGGATTACTGCTACAGAGGCCCCTGCCCTGGGCAGTCATCGGCGCAGGCGCGGGACTCTTGGTCTGGGGCCTGATCGTCGCGCTTACACCGTGAGGTCACGAGTTGATCCGGTCCGCGCAGCACGCAAGCGCCCGAGTCCAAACGCTACGTTTAGAGAGGAGAAAAAATGTCCGCAATCGCAGCAACACCTCACGCCGCAAAGAAACCTTACATTGGAATTTCCATGGAAGGCCCGCTCGCCAGGTGGTACGAGAAAACCACGCGGAAGGATCTAGCCGAATTCGAGCGACTCGCGAAGGAATTAGCAGCCGTGCTGCCGAGCGACGCGAGAGTCCTCGAGGTGGCTCCAGGACCAGGCTTTTTGTCGGTAGCGCTGGCCAAGCTCGGTCCCTTCCAGATCACCGGGCTCGACATTAGCGAGAGCTTCGTGCGCATGGCCTCCGAGTATGCGCAAGAAAGAAGGCGTCCAGGTCCAATTCCTCCACGGCAGCGCTTCCGACATTCCCCTCGCAGCAAACTCGGTCGACTTCATCGTCTGCCGCGCGGCCTTCAAGAATTTCTCCGAGCCGCTGCGGCGCCCTGAACGAAATGCACCGCGTGCTGAAGCCGGGCGGCCAAGCGATGATCATCGACCTTTGCAAGGACGCATCCTGGAGCGAGATCGTACGCTACGTCGACGGCCTAAAACTGAGCCGGTTCAACGGCTGGATGACCAGGACTGACGTTCAAGCACATGCTGCTAAAGACGCGCCTACACGGAAGAGTCGATGAAAGCACTCGCGGCATCTTCCGATTTCAAGGGCTGCGAGATCAAGCGGAACGCCGTGGGCATGGAGATCCGCCTGCAACGCCAGCAAGCAGCGCAGCAGGTCGCATAAAGCAAGCCGGCGGACGTGTGCCGGCGTTGGCGTGCGCCGAGGTCAGAGCGTCGGGCACGGCACCCGGCCTCAAACGAAGAGCGACGTTGTTACAGCAGTTCGTAGCCGGCGAAGAAGTAGCTCAGCTCAAACGCGGCGGTTTCCGGGGCGTCCGAGCCGTGCGTGCAGTTGTTCTGGATGCTGGTGCCGAGGTCGCGGCGAATCGTGCCGGGCGCGGCCTTGGCGGGATCGGTGGCGCCCATGGTTTCGCGCCAGCGGGCGATCGCGCCTTCTGCTTCGAGCGCGATCACGACGACTTTGCCCGAACTCATGAAAGCCGTGAGTTCGGCGAAAAAGCCCCGCTCGCGATGCACGGCGTAGAAGCCTTCGGCTTCTTCGCGCGTAAGGCGCAGCGATTTGATGGCGCGAATGGAAAAGCCAGCCTTCTGGATGCGCGAGAGGATTTCGCCGGCAAGACCGCGGCCGAAGGCGTCGGGCTTGATGATGGCGAGCGTGCGTTCAATGGCCAAGAGAGTCTCCTATGTGCGATCGCGAATTGCTCGAACAGTAAACAGATCGAAGAGCGATTCTTCGACTGCGCGCGGCAGCTGACTTACGCGGCAGCACGTCCCGCAAAGAGCGGGACGCGCTGCCGCTTCGCTCGCGGATGACTTTGTCAGGCGGCGCAAGCCGCCCGCAAAGTCACTTTACCGCGGCTTTGCCGATCGCGGCGGCCAGCGTCTGGCCGATGTCGGCCGGGCTCTGCACGGTGTGAATGCCGGCGGCATTCATGGCGTCGTACTTCTCTTTCGCCGTGCCGGTGCCGCCGCTGATGATGGCGCCGGCGTGGCCCATGCGGCGGCCCGGCGGCGCGGTCTGCCCGGCGATGAAGCCGACGACGGGCTTGCGCACATTCTGCTTGATGAATTCCGCCGCCTGCTGCTCGGCGTTGCCGCCGATCTCGCCGATCATGACGATGGCGTGCGTGTCCGGATCGTCATTGAACAGGCGGATGGAATCGAGGAACGAAGTCCCGATGATGGGATCGCCGCCGATGCCGATGCAGGTGGATTGGCCGATGCCGAGCCTGGTCAACTGATGCACGGCTTCGTAGGTGAGCGTGCCGCTGCGGCTGACCACGCCGACGTTGCCCTGCTTGTGAATCTGGCCGGGCATGATGCCCATCTTGCCTTTGCCGGGCGAGATGATGCCGGGGCAGTTGGGGCCGATCAGAGTGGTGCGGCTGCCGCGAAGAGCGGCGGCCACGCGCACCATGTCCAGCGTGGGAATGCCCTCGGTGATGCAGACGACGAGCGGAAGCTCGGCGTCGAGCGCTTCGAGAACGGCGTCCGCCGCGTACGGCGGCGGGACGAAAATGATCGAAGCATTGGCCTTGGTCTGTTTCGCGGCTTCGGCGACGGTGTCGAAGATCGGCAGTTCGATGTGCAGCGTGCCGCCTTTGCCGGGCGTGACGCCGGCGACGACGTTGGTGTTGTAGGCGATCATCTGCTGCGCGTGGAACGTTCCTTCGCGGCCCGTCAGGCCCTGCACGATGACGCGCGTTCGTTCGTCAATCAGTACGCTCATCGCGCACCTCCCGCGAGGCGCACGATTTTCTCGGCGCCGTCTTTCATGCCTTCGGCGACCGTGAACGCCAGTCCCGATTCCTGCAGAATTTCGCGGCCCTTTTCCACGTTGGTACCTTCCATGCGCACGACCACGGGAAGCTTCAGATTCAAGTCGCGCGCCGCGGCAACCACGCCGCTGGCGAGAACGTCGCAGCGAAGAATGCCGCCGAAGATGTTGATGAAGACGCCTTTCACTTCGGGATCGCTGGTCAGAATCTTGAACGCGTTTTTCACCTGCTCGGCGTTGGCGCCTCCGCCGACGTCGAGGAAATTCGCGGGCGAGCCGCCGGCGAGCTTGATGATGTCCATCGTGGCCATGGCCAGGCCGGCGCCATTGACCATGCAGCCGACGGTGCCATCGAGCTTGATGTAGTTGAGCTTGTAGCGCGAGGCTTCCACTTCGAGCGGATCTTCTTCGTCGAGATCGCGCATCTCGGCGATGTCTTTGTGGCGATCGAGCGCGTTGTCGTCGAAGGTCATCTTGGCGTCGAGCGCGATCAGGCGGCCGTCGCCGGTGACTACCAGCGGATTGATCTCCGCGAGCGAGGCGTCGGTCTCCATGAACGCGCGGTAGAGCGATTGCAGAAACGGCCCGGCCACCTTGACCATGTCGGCGCCGAGGCCCAGCCCGAAGACCAGCTTGCGGATCTGGTAGGGCTGCAAGCCAATCGCCGGACGCACGGTCTCGCGCAGAATGGCGGCAGGATTTGTGCGCGCGACTTCTTCGATTTCCACGCCGCCCGCGGCGCTGGCCATGATCACCGGCGCTTCGACGGCGCGGTCGACCAGGATGCTGAGGTAGAGTTCGCGCTTGATGTCCAGGCCTTCTTCGATGAGCAGGCGCTTGACGACGCGTCCGGCCGGGGCCGGTTTGCGCGGTGACCAGCGTCATGCCCATCATTTTCGAGGCCAGCTGCGCAGCTTCGTCGGCCGAGCGCGCCAGCTTCACGCCGCCGCCTTTGCCGCGGCCGCCCGCGTGAATCTGCGCCTTGACGACCACGACGGGCGTCCCTAATTTCTTGGCTACTTCGCGCGCCTGCTCGGGCGTGGTGACCATTTCCCCGCGCGGGGTGGGCACGCCGAAACGGCGAAAAATTTCCTTCGCCTTGATACTCGTGAATTTTCATGGTTCTCCCGGTTTCTCAGCGCCTCCGCTGCTGCAATGCTAGAATTTTGGCTTGTGCGAAGTGGGTCAGTTTACTCTGAACGCCGAGGCGCGAGCAATGGAGCGCCACGCTAAAATTCCGCAGAGTCATACCGAAAGGGGTGAAGCGTTGATCGCGGAAACGCTGCACAAAATTGGGGCAGGACGGCGACCTGTCCCGCGACGAGGCCGAGGCCGTGATGGAGGAGCTGCTCGAACGGGCGGCTCGAACACGCGGACATCGTCGGCCTTCTGACGACGCTGCGGGCCAAGGGCGAGACGGTGGAGGAACTGGTCGGGTTCGCTCGTGCGATGCGGCGGCACGTGCGCCCGATCGAATTTTGGCAACGCGGGCGCGGAGGCCTCGCTGGCGGAATTGCCGCTGGTCGATACCGCGGGAACGGGCGGAGACAATGCGGGAACCTTTAACATTTCGACCGCCGCCGCGTTCGTGATTGCCGGGGCTGGAGTGCGCGTGGCCAAACATGGCAACCGCTCGATCAGCTCGCGCAGCGGATCGGCCGACGTGATCGAGGCGCTGGGAGTGAACCTGGTAGCGGCGTCGGAGCGCGCCGGGGCGACCCTCGCTCAGATCGGGATCGGCTTTCTCTTTGCGCCCGCGATGCATACAGCCATGAAGCACGCGATGGCGGCGCGGCGTGAGGCCGGCGGGCGCACGGTGTTCAATTTGTTGGGGCCGCTGACGAATCCGGCGGGAGCGAAGGTGCAGGTGATCGGCGTGCCGGCGCCTGCGCTGGTCGAGAAGATCGGACACGCGCTCGCCGAGCTCGAGCCGCGGCGCGCGTTCGTGGTGCACGGCGTGGATGGACTCGATGAAATCTCGCTCAGCGACGAGACCGAAGTCGCGGACGTGCGGCCGCATTCGGTGCAGCGCTACCGCATCGCGCCGGAGGATTTCGGCGTCGCGCGGGCGTCGCGAGAAGCGCTTTCCGGTGGCGACGCCGCCGCGAACGCGCTGATCGTTCGCCGCATTCTCGAAGGCGAGCCTGGGCCGCGACGCGACATTGTCCGAATCAATGCCGCCGCCGCGCTGGTGGCGGCTGGCGCTCGCGGCGGATTTTCGCGAGGGCGCGCAGCGCGCGGCCGAATCGATCGATTCGGGCGCGGCGCTGGCGAAATTGCAGGCGCTGATCGAGTTCAGCTTGCGGTAGGGCTGGCGAGCGGACAAGGCAAAAGCGCACAGGCAGGGTGCCTGTGCTACTCGGAATTGCGGCCACAGGGAGATCGACGATGATTGACGGGCTGGCGGGGGTCAAGCGGGAGAACGGAATTGTGGCGCTGGTGTGCGTGAACTGCAAAATCGTGCCGAGCCCTGGCCGCGGAGCGAAGGAGGGTCGCCTGGTGCACTTACTGATGTGCCCGCGCTGCGCGCATTTGATTGGCGAGTGGGCAACGATTGAGGAGCGTGATGCGGAATTGAAGGCCTTCGCGAAGGCCGTGCCGATGACGACATACTACGAAAGCGATCTGGCGTCGATAGACGACTAGCTTCCGTCGACGCGCGAGTTAGCGCTCGCGAGGAGCAGATTCCTCGCCGTCCCCTCAAGATACTCCGCGCAATACGTTGTTCGGCCCTGCGAGGCTTGCGCGCTACAGCGCGAGGAAATTGCGGAGCATTTGCATGCCGACTTCGGTGAGGACCGATTCGGGGTGAAACTGCACGCCTTCGATGCCCATCTTGGGGTGGCGCAGGCCCATGATGAGGCCGTCGGTTTCGGCGGAAATTTCCAGGCCCTCGGGCAGGCTTTTCTTTTCGACGATTAGCGAGTGATAACGCGTGGCCACGAAGTCCTGCGGCAGCTCGCTAAAAATTGTTTTCTGGTCGTGATGAATGCGGCTGGTTTTGCCGTGCATGATTTCCGGGGCGCGGATCACCTTCCCGCCGAAGGCATAACCGATGGCCTGATGTCCGAGGCAGACGCCAAGCAGGGGAATTTTTCCGCCGAACTGGCGGATGACGTCGACGATGATGCCGGCCTTCTCCGGCACGCCTGGGCCGGGTGAAATGACGATGCGGTCGGGCTTTTTGGCGGCGATGTCCTCCAGTGTGATCTTGTCGTTGCGATGCACTTCCAGCGTTTCACCGAGCTGGCCGAGGTACTGGGCCAGGTTGTAGGTGAACGAATCGTAGTTGTCGATGAGCAGAATCATGATTCGAGCTTCAGCGGCTTCTTACGTCGAGACGAAAAGCAGATCCCTCGGCCTTCGGGCCTCGGGATGACAACGCCTCGCAGATGAACGTCTTCTCGTTTGCCCACGGGCTGGGAGCCACTGTGAAAAGCGTACAGAGCGTCAGTCTGAGAGCCGATGGCTTTCGCTGCACGTGATCGCAGCCCGATACAAATAACCCTATACAAATAAAGAGTACGGCATTTTTCGAGGTCACGCCATCGCGCCAGGCGATTCAGCGCGGCGGTTTCACGCTGCTCCAGTTCTCGACGCGATTTCGCGTCGCTGCATTTCGCGCGACGCTATCTCGTGCGGTGCTATTTTGCCCCGCGCTTCCGCTTGCGTTTGAAGGGCTTGGCGCGCGACTTTGTCCGCGCCGCGCGACCCGCGGACGACGATAGATCGTCGCCGCCGCGGTGCGCAATCTCCAGCGCGGTAATCAGGGCGCGCGCTTTGTTGACCGTCTCCTGATATTCGCGTTCGGGCACCGAATCGGCCACCAGGCCGGCGCCGGCCTGCACGTAGGCCACGCCTTTCTTCACCACCATGGTGCGAATGGCGATGCAGGAATCGAGATTGCCGGCAAAATCCAAATAGAGGATGGCGCCGGCGTAGATGCCGCGGCGCGTGGGTTCGAGTTCGTCGATGATCTCCATCGCGCGAACCTTGGGTGCGCCCGAAAGCGTGCCGCCAGGGAAGCAGGCCGCCAGAGCCTGAAAGCAATCGACCTCGGGACGCAGTTGCCCCCGCAGGCTGGAGACCAGGTGCATCACGTGCGAGTAACGCTCGACGAATTCGAGCCGCTCGACGCGCACCGAGCCGTATTCGGAAACGCGCCCCAAATCGTTGCGGCCGAGATCGACAAGCATGATGTGCTCGGCGCGCTCCTTGGGGTCGGCGGCTAGTTCCGCGGCGAGCCGTTCGTCTTCTTGTTCATCGCGGCCGCGCGGGCGCGTGCCGGCGATGGGCCGATAGGATGCTTCCCTGCCCTGCACCTTGAGAAGCATCTCCGGCGAACTGCCCACGACGGCGGCATCGCCCAGCTTCAAAAAATACATGTAGGGCGACGGATTGACGACACGCAGCGCGCGATAAATCTCAAACGGGATCGGCGTCGGTGTGTGCCGAGAAACGCTGGCTGACGGCGACCTGAAAAATGTCGCCTGCGCGAATGTACTCCTTGGACTTGCGCACGGCGGCGAGAAACTGCCGGCGGGTGAAGTTCGAAGTCACGCGCAGCGGCGAACGACGCGGGCGCGCGTGGCCGTCGGGTAGCGAGCGGCGCGGCAAGCTGGCGGCGCGTTTCGTGGATCTCGCGCACCGCTGCGTTGTATTTCGCGCGCAGGCTGCCGGGGCCGTCGGTAAATACGTTGCGCACGATCCAGACGCGGCGGCGAACGTGATCGAAGACCACCAGCCCGAGATAAAACATCATCAACGCATCGTCCATGCCCAAATCGTCGCGCGTGCGATCGGGGATGCGCTCGAACAGGCGCACCATGTCGTAGGCGAAATAGCCGATGGCGCCGGCAACCAGCGGCGGCAGACCCGGAAGCCGCACCGGGACGGTAGCGCTCGACCCGATGGCGCAAGAAATCGAGCGGATTCGATTGCGTCCAGGAGACGCGGCTCTCGCCTTCCAGGACGCAGGCGCCATTCACGTAGCGAAAAACCTCGGCGGGATTGGCGCCGACAAACGTATAGCGCGCGATCTTCTCCCCACCTTCGACGCTTTCCAGCAGACAGGCGTAGCGGGCGTGGGGCGCCAGACGCAGATAAGCGCCCACCGGCGTCAGCAGATCGGCGGTGAAGTTTTCCCAGACGGGCACGAGATTGCCCTGCCGCGCCAGTTTGCAAAACGTGGAAAAATCGGGTTCGATCATGTGCGTGCGGCGGCTTTCTCCTCGGCGTCCAGCGCTCCAAGTAGGGCGCGGCGCATGGCCGCTGCCGGCGCGCGACTGGCCGGTCCAAATCTCCCACTGTGCAGCGCCCTGCGCCAGAAACATCTCCACTCCTGAAATTGTCTCGACGCCGCGCCGCTCGGCAAGGCGCAGCAGTTCCGTCTTTCGCGGGCGATAGATCAGATCCATCACCACGCGGCAGTTCAGCTCAGTTGCTTCGAGCGGAGAGCCGCCGCCGGGATACATGCCGACCGGAGTGCAATTCACGATCGCGTCGAAAAATTCGCCTCGAAGCGCGCCACGAGCAATGGCCTCGCCGCCAACCGCGCGCGCCAGCGCACGGGCACGCGCAGGGCGCCGCGCACATACATTCACCGCAGCTCCGGCCCGAGCCAGCGCAAACGCCGCCGCCCGCGCGGAGCCTCCCGCGCCTAGCAGAAGCACCCGGCTGCCCTTCAAGGGCACGCGCCGCTCGATGGACCTGAGCACACCCACGTAATCGGTATTGTACCCGTAGAGCCGTCCGCCGCCGCGGACAGCCACAGTATTCACCGCGCCAACTTCTGCGGCCAGCGGATCGCACTCATCGAGATGCCGCAGGATGCTCTCCTTGTGCGGCAAGGTAACGCTGAAACCGGCGATGCCGAACTCCTTGATCGAGGAGAGAAAATCCCGCAGATCGCGCACACGAAACGGCAGATAGATGGCGTCGACGCCGCGCGCGGCAAATGCGGCATTGTGCAGCAGCGGTGAGAGTGAATGACCAATCGGATCGCCGATCACTCCATAGACTCGCGTACGCCGCGTGATTCGCCGTGCGCCTCGGCGCGGACTAGCGCCAAGGCGGTAAACATTTCGCAACGCATCCAGCGATAGCTGGCCGGGCGCCGTGGCCCCCGCGACGCATGCATAGGTCAGGGCGCTGCCTGCACGCAGCGCCAAAACTCGAGCCGCCAAGACTCCCTCGCCCATGGGCACGACTACGAGATTCCGCTGCCCGCGCGCGATCCCGAGCAGCCGTCGTGCGTCAGCAAGGTCATCGCAGTGAGCCGCGATCTTTACCGCGTGAGCGCCGAAACGCGCGAGCTCGCCCGGCAAGCGATCCAAGCCGCTGGGAACCCGCTCGAAGTCGTGTGCCGAGATTAACAACTTCGCCGGGGCCAGAGCACTGCGAAGCTCGTCCGGTTTCATCTGCCGGGCGCTTTCCACTTCGACGTCGCACCACCGGCAGCCCGCGCGGACTGCTTGCGCAAGGATCGCCAGCTCCGATTGCACGCTCCCGGCAAATCGCCCGCCGCCGCGGCGAGTCCGGCAGGTGGCAATGACCGTCGGAAGGCGCCGCTGGCGCGTAAGCCACTGGAACAGCGCGTCGCGTTCCTCCGGGCCGCGCAGATAGTCTAGCCTCAGCTCGACGGCAAGGGCGCGTAGCCCAGGGCCCACGGCGGTACGGAATTGGCGCACCGCTTCTTGCGCGGTGGCTGCGCCTATAGAGGCGCAGATGCGATCCTGGGAAAACATGCAAGCTTCTGGCTCTGGCCAGCCTCTGGGGAAAACCATGTTTCTTATCACGCGGTATCAAAAGTGTAAAGCGCACGGCCACAACAGCTTGACCCGCCATTCCGGCCATTGCTACCGTCAGTAGGCAGCAAACGACCCTACTCGAAAACGCCACAACGGTCGCCCAGAGCGGTGGCCCACAGCATCGAAGGAGCGCGGCTATGTTACAACGAATGACCCATCTTATTGCTATCTTGGCACTTACGGCCGTACTGGCGCATGCGCAACGCGCCGCCAACCTGCCCACCGAATTCGACATGTATTGTAGCGGGGTAGTGACTTCGCAAGCCGTCCCTCACGACACCTATGTGATTTCTGGGGTCGAGTCCGACAACTACATCGTCTACGGCCAGGGTCAATTCGTGTTCATCAACAAGGGCGCCAAGCAGGGCGTCAAAGTGGGAGATGAATTTCTGGTGTCTCGCGCCGAGAGCGATTCAGTCGGGGTTCCCTGGATCACCTGGCAAGTGGCGCTGTCGAGGGCCATGGGCACAAACTACGTCGATCTGGGGCGGCTTCGCGTGACCAGCGTACAGGCGAACACCGCGGTCGCCCAAATCGTTAAGGCGTGCGATTACATACAGCGTGGAGATATCGTGCAGGCGTTTACTCCGCGACCCGCGCCCCAGTACAAACCGAAAGCGGCACTCGATCTATTCGCGGCGCCCAGCGGCAAGGCCAAGGCCATGATCGTTTACGGACTCCACTTCGGCTCGGTAGCGGGCGCTGGCAACATCGTGTACGTCAATCTCGGCGCCAAGCAGGGCGTGCAGGTCGGAACCTACTTCCGCATCTTCACCTACCAGGACGCGCGGCACGATGTGGTCTACGCGGCACCCAAGACCGAATACATGGAGTTCGGTTTCGGCAGCACCCCGAAAGCCGTACAGTTGGGCTGACCTGCCCCGCGACGTCCTGGGCGAGGGGATTGTCGTGCGCGTCGGGCCCAATGCCTCGACGGTCCTGATTACCGCAAGCAAGCGGGACATTTACGCAGGAGACTACGTCGAAGTCGAGTAGAACTCGACACCGAAGTCCGATTCCGAAAAAACCTCGGCCGTAAAGGCAAATATCTTCGTTTCCGGATCTTTCCAGGCTGCGGGAGGGAGTTCCGCCTTCCGGCAAACTTCTTGGAGAAATTGTTCGACCGACCAACCGCGTTCTGCGGCAACTTGAGGTAAAAGCAGGCCGCGCCGCTCTCCTCGACAGATCATCACGCCGTGCGTTCCCACTTCCAAGGCATCTGGCGTGGCCGGCTGCAACTCAGAAAGTACGGAAATTTCGATGGTCATAGCTGGCAGTTCGGATTCGTCGATGGGGCGAAACCGCCTGTCGTGCAGGGCAGCTCCGATCGCGCATTGCGCGACCACTTCCGCCAAGGCCAGCGTGCGATCCGTCCGGCCCACGCAGCCGCGTAATCGCATCGCGCAATGCACGGTGACAAAGGCGCTGCCGGGCTCAGCCAATTTCCCGGGCGGCGCTGGAAAAGCGGGCAAGCCTTCGATGCTTTGGTAACGAACGACTTGGGTAATTGCCTGGCGGGCGCGATCGAGAAGTGCGCGACGTTCCTCGCTACAGAGTGGTGACATCCTGCGTTTTTCTGGGCTGTTCGAGATGTTCCAGTATCCGCAACCGTCGCCGCTGTTCGACGTGACCGCTCACTTGGCTCCAGAACTTGAGGAAATATTGCCCAGCCGACGCGACCGCGCTCATGGCTACCAACCAAACAAGAATCGTGCCGAGCGGGCGCACGCCGACGTGCTTCGCTCCTAGGATCACAGCGC
This sequence comes from uncultured Acidobacteriota bacterium, assembly GCA_963818345.1. Lineage (GTDB taxonomy): Bacteria > Acidobacteriota > Terriglobia > Acidiferrales > UBA7541 > Palsa-189. The sequence continues at coordinate 385,660 of CAWFRX010000014.1, forward strand.
AGACCGCCATTACCTGCAAGACCATTTTGGTCTTACCCAAGGCGGAAGCCGGAATCGTGAATCCCTCGGCTGAGGCGATGTTTCGAAGACCCAGCACCGTGATCTCGCGTCCGACGATGATCACCACCATCCACGCCGGAACCAGCTGCATTTCGACCAGCGAGATGAACGCGCCGGATATTAAAAGCTTATCGGCGATGGGGTCGAGCAGAATGCCAAGCGTAGTGATCTGTCCGCGGCGCCGGGCATAGAAGCCATCCGCCCAGTCCGTTGCTGCCGCGGTGAGCAGGATGAGCACCCCCCAAACCGCGAAGTTCATGGGCAGGCCCCAAAACGAGAAGTTCGGCTGCCTCGTCAGCAGCACGACGACCAGCAGCGGAATGAAGAAAATACGAAGAATCGTCAGGCTGTTCGGCAGGTTCATCCAGGCACCAAGACCGTGCGCAACCGATGCGACCAGTTCCGCCCGATCTACCAGGCTGCTTCACTATAGACTTCCATTTAGTGGCAGTCAACGACCCGCGCAGCGTCGTTCCGAAAGCAGCAAAGTTGGAGAGCGGCTCGCCCGCTAAGGTCGCCCGCCAAGGTCAACGGGACGGCTGTTTGGAGCCTACACCGATCCAGCAACGTAGTCCTGGTACCCCTGGCCAACTACGCGGACGCTAGGGGGGTTGCTGTATAACTGTGCAAATCGCGTTGGGCGGGGAGTGTATGGCGGAAGGCGACATTGCCCGCACATTACAAGGTTTAAATGCCGTAAGTCATTTACTCTCAGCAACGTACGACACCTTGATGTCCGGAACCCGCCAAAACACTCACTTTCGGGGCCTCGATTAACTTTGCGGTAACATACGATTTCCACACGGAAATCCACAGAAACCGGCCTGTGCGGAAGGCTCGCGTAACTAAGAGGTTAGCCATAGAAGGCGAGGAATAACACAAGTGCCAAACAGGAATGGCTAGCCATGGCTGACGTACCCACTCGGTTAACGCCGCCGTTAACGGGTCTCGGTAACGGCGGCCGGAAGCCGTAGACGGCGCGCCACCGACTCTGGCAAGTCCGCTTCGAGTTCCATCTCCGAGCCGTGGACTTCGCTGTGCAAGACCCGGCCGAGGCCGTGCACGAGCGCAAGCGTGCGGCCGTCGGCCAGCGGGACCGAAAAGCGCAGCCGTAGCACCGGGTCGACCGGCAGAGCTTGGTCAACGCGTTCGAGCAGTTCCGGCAGTCCCGCGCCAGTGAGCGCCGATACATAGACATTTCCGTTGGCACGCGCCAGCGCGTCGAGTTCGTCGGGGGCTAGCCGGTCGATCTTGTTAAAGACGTGGATGCGCGGCCTATCCTCGACGCCAAGCTCGCCCAGAACCTTTTCCACTTCGGCATCCTGTTCGGCATGCTGCGGGTTCGAAATGTCGCTGACGTGAACGATGAGCGAGGACTGTTGCACTTCTTCGAGCGTGGCACGAAAAGCAGCCAGTAATCCCTTCGGCAAGTCGCGAATGAATCCAACCGTGTCGGAGAAAAGGCCGCGGCGGTTTGAGGGCAGGCGCACGGCGCGGACCGTCGGGTCGAGCGTCGCGAACATTTTCGGAGAGACCAGGACGTCGGCGCGGCTGAGAGCGTTGAACAGCGTCGATTTGCCGGCGTTGGTATAGCCCACCAGCGCCACGGTGCCGAGCGGGACGGCTTGTCGCGCCTGGCGGCGCAGCGCTCGCTGCCGTCGCAGTGTTTCGATCATTCGGCCGATGCGACCCACGCGCTCGCGGATGCGCCGGCGGTCGGTTTCGAGCTTCTGCTCGCCAGGACCGCGCGTTCCGATGCCGCCACCGAGCCGCGACAATTGCGCCTCGCTTCCCGACAGGCGCGGCAGCATGTAATTAAGTTGGGCAAGCTCGACCTGCAACTGGCCTTCGCGGCTGCGCGCGTGACGCGCGAAAATGTCCAGGATAAGTTGCGTCCGGTCAATGACGCGGCAGTCAATGCCGCGCTCGAGGTTGCGCTGCTGGACCGGCGTCAAATTCCCATCGAAAACAACCAGCGGCGCCTGATGTGCCAAGGCCTCCGCGCGAATCTCGTCCAGCTTGCCGCGACCCACAACGGTGGCCGGGTCCACGGACTCGCGCATCTGCAGCACGCTTCCGGCGACGGTTGCTCCAGCGCTGCGAGCCAGTTCGGCGAGTTCTTCGAGCGATTCCCGCGCGACGGCTCCAGCTTCCATTCCTGGCACGCGCGACGGACGCTTCAAGCCCATGCCAACAAGCAACACACGTTCATGCGTCTGGGTGGAGGTAGATCGGCCTTTCTTCATGAAAATCGTGCGGTAGAGGATCGCGTCAGAGCGCTATGCACGCGCCGGCGGGCGGCAGCAGAACTCGAGGGAACTGCGAAACCATTCACGAAACAATTATACAGCTTCGGCTCGTTCGGGAAGTCGGAACTCGTCGCCGCTGGGCGGGAAAATGGTACTGGTACTCGCGAAGCAATTCCCTTGCGCGCACAAATTTTTTGCGCTATAGACGGGCGGCCAAGGCTTTAAAGATGAGCCTTAACCACGCCACCGCAAGCTCGGCTGAATAGCGTCACGATTTAGGCAAATACGGCCCCGGGACAGGCAGTCGAAACGAAGAGTCCAAAGGGGGGGCACGCCCTCATGTCCACTCTAACTTCGTGGCCTAGATCGCTGTCCGTGGCAGCGCTTCTTTTCTGTTCCGTTGTCCATCTGCCCGCGCGGACGGTGCCTGCTCGAGCTGCCCCACAAACGGCGGCAACAGCAGTGCTGCTGGTGGACACCGACGACGACTGCCGGCTGATCGTCGACGACCAACAAGAGGGCGTCTTAACGCCCACTCACCCGGGGAAAGTTGAGGTCGAACTGGGCGAGCACCTCGTGCAATGTTTCGTCGATGACCATCCAGAAATCATCTGGCGAAAAATCATTGAGGTGAAGGATTCCGTACAAGTGGCGGTCACGGTCGAGTTGAAGACCATACACATGCAAAACGGCGGACAGCCGCCGCCAAATCCGTCAGCTCCCGAGCCGCCGCGATCCCAGCACCCGCCGGAGCCGCAGCCGCAAGCGCTAGAGTCCCCCGAGCCATCGGCGCGGCAACCCGATTCTCCGGATTCTCAAGGGTCGCCACCCGAACCGCCTCAAGCCCAGGCAGAGCCGTACGACAAAACACTTTTTCGCAAGCCCATTCCGAGCGCGGATCTCGTCTTTCTGCACGGCTATGCTGGGGTGCCCGCAGGCGAAATCATTCGAGACAAACAGTTCCGCAAGTTACTCCACTCCGTGCTTCCCGATTGCATATTTCACTATGGTCGTGACATGCCGCTCGACCAAGCCATCGACACCGTGCTTACAAATTCGAATCTGCCGGTCGAAATCCGCGACAACCGCTACGTCCTGGTGTCCGGCCACAGCGGGCCGTACCTATTAGGCCGCGGCTTCATATGGATTGACATGCAGGACGGCATCGCCCTGGGCGGATTTTACTTCCATCCAACCAACGGCGAACCCACGCCGGCGGTAAATATTTTTTCGAGGCAGGTGGTCAAGGAGGAGTCCCTCAGACTGAGCCAGCTTCCCCCGGCTTTTGCCGAGGACTTGAGCGAGTGGTCCAGGCAATCCGCGGTCCAGCCTGTTGTGACGCGATATTTCATTACCGGCTCGAATGAAAAGATCTTACTCGAGCACGACGAAGATTTTTGCACTCCTACCGACGGAACCATCGCGCCGTCCGACGACGTTTGCGAACAGATGAATGCGGACGCGGCCGACATCGACGTAAATGCCGCCTATTACCTGGAACAAACCAATCACGCTACCAACGCAACGGCATACATGATCGTCGGTCAAGATCAGATCGCCTGGATTGCGGTCCGAGACCAAACGTGCCGGGTCGGTCCGGATCCGCTGAGATGCCGCGTACTGATGACGCGCGACCGGACACACGTCATCACCCAGCGCCACCCGATCGCTCATGTGCCGCGCCTGTAACTTGTGAGACTCACGCCGGCGGGGACGAAGGAAGCACCGGCGCTACGAACGATGGGGCGAGTGACGCAAGCTCTTTTTCAATTGCCGCAGTCGCGGTCGCAACGATGTCCGCATCATCCCCAAATCCGGCGAACCACAGCACGCTGGACTCCTTGCGGAACCAGGTGAGTTGCCGCTTCGCGTAACGCCGCGTCGCCTGAGCAATGCCCTCGACCGCTTTCGGTAACGGGTAACCTTTTTCGAGGTGATCGCGCAGTTCGCGGTAGCCAATGAATTCGAATGGCTTCGCGGAAAGCGGCGCTCCGCCTTCGATCAGCGCTGAAACCTCCGCAAGCCACCCTCGTTCGAGCATCGCGTGTGTGCGGCGGTTAATGCGTTCATAGAGCGCGGCGCGCGGTGGATTCAGCCCCACCTTGACGATCGCGTACCCCTCGAGGCGCTCGCGCCCGGCGCGATGCACATCGCTGACCGCCCGGCCTGTCAGTAGACAGATCTCGAGCGCGCGAATCAGTTTTTGGCCGTCACCCGCCGAGATGCGCGCGGCAGCGGTTGGGTCCAGACGGCGCAGCATGCGATGCAGGTGTTCGCCGCCACGCCGCGCGGCGCTGGCCTGCAAGCGACCGCGGAGCGCATCGGAACGCTCGGGAGCGTCAGCCAATCCCTCGAGCAGTGCACGCAGATACAGACCAGTGCCGGCCGTGAGGATTGGCAGTCGTCCACGGCTTTGCAAATCCGCAAGCACAGCGAGCGCGCGACGCCGGTATTCGCCCGCGGTGAAGACAACGGACGGCTCGACCAAATCGATCAGGTGATGAGGAATCCCACGCCGCTCCTCCATCGTGGGTTTGGCGGTTCCAATATCGAATCCGCGGTACACCTGCGTCGAATCGCAGCCCACCACTTCGCCGCCAAACCTCTCGGCCAGGCTGACCGCGAGCGCCGATTTGCCGGAAGCAGTCGGCCCGAGAATCACAACCAGAGGAGCCAGTGGCGCCGTCGCAGACGACGTAGCCAAGTTCGCGGCCTCGCTTTGTGAAGCAGGCGTCATTCCACGAGGTCTCTAGCGCAATCTCCAATATCGAACCAATAGATAGAAGAGGACGGCGAGGGCCAGTAAGATCGTGCCCAGAACTTGCGCGCGGCTGGGTTTCACTGATCGCTGAGGGGCAGATTGTACAAGAAGATAAACCGCAGCTCGATGTAGGGGCCGCTGAAGGCCGACGGCAGAGGCTCAAAGGGCGAAGATGTCCGAATCGCGGAAGATGCGGCCCGGTCGAGTGGGTCCTTCCCCGAGCCGCTCATCAACGAGGGCTCCTGATCGGGCACGCCTCCGTTGCGCATGATGCGAAATTGCAGCACCACGCGGCCTTTGTCGCCGAGGTAAACCGATTCCGGCATGATCGCGTACCAATTTTGTTTTACGCTGGCGACCACGCGCGCCAGGTAGCCGCTGAAATCGACGCCTTCGGTCGGCGTGAGCATCTGGACGCCGCCAGCACCGAAGCCGCCCCCGCCAGCGCCGCCACCTCCGCCACCAGGAACGCGTCCGCCAAATTGGGCAGAGCCTCCTCCGCCGCCACCCCCATGCAGAGCTTGCAGGGCGTCATCATCCAGCGCCCGTCCCGGTGAACTCATGCGCGGCAGAACCAGGCCATTGGGAGGCGGCGTTTGCGTTTGAGGTTGAGGCGCAGGCTGGACTTGCGCTTCCTGGGGCCGCAGGAAGCTCTGCGGCGACTGCGGCTGCGGCTTGGGCATGGCCGGCACTTCGGGAGGCGGTTCAGTCGGCGTTTCGCGCTGGGCTTGCTCCGGCACCGTCGGTGGCGGCGTCGCGGGCTTCATCGGCGCGATGTTGCGCAAAACGCGAGGATCCACTCGGACCGCCGGGCCAGCCGGCGCAGCAGGCGCGCGCGGCAACTCACGCGCGTTGGGCATGAATGTGAGCTGCTGCCGCGCCATGTCAATTTGCTCCTGCGTCGGCGGCACATACGGAAAGAGCTTCGGCTGCAAGATCAGGAACAAGAGAAACAGAAAGTGAACCGAAATCGAAGCCGCCCACATCAACCCCTTCCAGTTCCAATTTTCGGGCGGGGCCTCGACCGGCTCGACCATCAAGTTGGCTTCGCCGGTGTTGATTACGTCGGGCTCGAGGACGTCGGGTAACTCGTACGACGATACGACGCCTTTGGAATGTAATTCGACGAATGGCAACGCCGCCGGAACCGTGTACCGCTGGTCCAGCACCGTGACGGGAGCGTAATCCGGATGGAGACTGGCCGCGTCGAGCGGCGTCTGCGGGGTGTCGCGCGGCACGAGCGTACGGGCCGCCAGCACATCGAGAGGCATGTGCGCGGGAATCGTGCTGTGGGTGTCGAGAGGATTGTGCGGCCAGTTCGAGGGCACCAACTCGCGATTGTCCAGCAGCGTCGTCAACCGGCGTGGCGGCGCGGCCGGAGTTGCAGCCGGCGGGCGCACGTCGCGCGGGACCAGTAGACGCGGAATCATATGGTTGTCCGTGGGGACGAGAAATCTCCTACTTGGACGCGCCGGCCATGCTCCAGGATGCCTGCCATGACCCGGTCCGCGAGCTCCAGCGCGCGACGCCCAGCGACGCCGTCGACCACCGGCACACCGCGCCGCCGCACAACATCCAGAAACGAGCGCAGCTCGGCTTCCAGCGGCTCGCGCGGCGATGACCGGCAATTTCTCGAAATCGAACTGCGGCTGCGGCCCCGGCTGGCGCACGCGGATACGCAAAGCGTCGCGCCTCGCATAATCCACCGAAAAATATTCCTGGTGCTGGAAGAATCGCAATTTGCGCACGCGTTCAATGGACACCCGGCTGGCGCTCAAGCTAGCGACTGCTCCGGAAGCAAACTCGATATGCGCGTGCGCGATATCCACTTTGTCCGTCACCACCGGAATGCCCAGCGAACGAATCTCCGTAATCGGTGAATCAACCATCGCCAGCAGAATATCCAAGTCGTGAATCATCACATCGTACACTACATCCACGTCCAGGCTGCGCGGCGAGAATATGCCCAGGCGATCGATTTCGAAATACAGGGGCCGATTCACAATGGGCAGCACGGCCAGCACGCCTGGATTGAATCTCTCGAGGTGCCCAACCTGCAAAATGCGGCCGTGCCGTGACGCTGCGGCGATGAGCCGGTCGGCTTCGGCCAACGATGCGGCCATGGGCTTCTCGACCAGAACATCGATTCCGTTTTCAAGAAGCCAGCATCCGGTCTCGGCATGCTCGCGGGTCGGAACGGCCACGCTGACCGCGTCCACTTTGCCCGGCAAGGCGTCCAGGCCCGGCAAAACCGCCGTCGAAAATTCTTCGGCGACGCGTTGCGCGCGTTCGGGCACCAAGTCCAACACACCCACCAATTCGGCGTCTTCGAGCTGCTGGTACACCCGCGCGTGATTCCGGCCAAAATCACCGGCCCCAACCACGGCAACGCGAATGCGCGACGGCGTCGTCACTGCGCCGTCAGTCCCCGACCAAATCGCCAGCCGGTTTTTGCGGCATGTCCCCGGACAGCGCCACGATCGCGATGCCGGCAGCCTCGGCGGCCTCGATCACTTTCGGCCGCTCGAAAATGAGTGTGCGGCCGGCGTCAATCGCCAAGGCGGTAACCGCTGAACGCTTCATGACTTCGACGGTTCTCAGGCCCACAACGGGTACATCGAAACGCATGTCCTGCTTCGGCTTAGCAACTTTGACAACCACCAGCGATCCCCCGGAGGCAATCCGGGCCGCGCGTTCAATCGTTTCGTCGGTGCCCTCCATCGCCTCCACCGCCACGCAGGCGCGGTCGCGAACGACCACGGTCTGCCCCAAATCGAGGCCCGCGAGTTGCAGAGCGATCTCCCGCCCGTAAGCGATGTCCGCAGACTCCCGCACGTCGGGAGCGCGACGCGTTAGCACGCCGGGGTTGGGCACCAAGGGACGCAGAAATGCCGTCGAATCCACCAGTTCGATCCCTTCGGATTCGAGAACGCGGGCGACGGCGCCAATCAGCGAATCGGTATTTTTTCGGGGGAGCGAAAACAGCAGCTTCGCCAGCTTCCAATCCGGGCGGATCGTGCTGAAAATCTTGTTGTGCTTGACCTGCCCGGCCATCACCGCATGCGTCACGCCCTCGCTATGAAGCAACTCGAGAGTGCGGCTAAGCTCGCCCAAGCTGACCCAATGCAGCCGCTGCGCCACGCCTTCGAGCTCCGGCGAAGCCTCTTCGCGAAGCGCGATCACGGCCATTTCGATCCCCTGACTGCGAGCCCCTTCGAGCACCAAAAACGGGAATCTGCCATTGCCCGCGATCAGGCCCCAGCGTGCGGGCAGCGGCACGGCGTTTTGCATCATGGAGGTCTTGGCCACCACTACTTGGTCAGTCCGCGCTCGGCGGCTTCGATGAAGGCGATCAGCTCCGCGACGTCCGCCGAGCCGTTCAGGGTCGCGTGCATTTGCTCGATGGCCTGGGTGGTGTTGAGCTTCGAGCGCAGCAGCAATCGATAGGCGCCTGCGATGGTCTGAATACGCTCCGGCGAGAAGCCCGCGCGCTCGAGGCCAATGGTGTTCACGCCGTAACAGCGCGTCTCGCGTTCGGTGACGATGCGCGAGAAGGGCGGCACGTCCTGCGTGATCACCGTCGAAGCGCCGATGTAAGCGTAGCGGCCAACGCGGCAGAATTGATGCACCGGCGAAAAAGCGCCGATGGTGGCGTGGTCTTCCACGATCACGTGTCCGGCCAGCGTCGCGGCGTTCGCAAAAATGGTGTAGTTGCCGACAATGCAATCATGCGCGATGTGCGCGCAGGTCATGAACAAACCGTGGCTGCCGATGCGAGTCGCGCCCGCCGCCTTGCACGGTGCCGCGGCTCACCGTAACGTTCTCGCGAAAAACGTTTTCGTCGCCGACTTCCAGCGTCGTAGGTTCGCCGGAGTATTTCAGGTCCTGCGGGCTCGCCTCCGATCGTGCAGAAGGAGTGCAGCACGTTTCCCCGCCCCAGGCGCGCCGGACCGAGCACGACCGCGTGCGGGTGCAGGACGCAACCCTCGCCCAGCTCCACATCGTCGCCCACGACGGCAAAGGGGCCAACACGCACGCCCGCCGCCAGCCGCGCACGCTCGGACACAACCGCACGGGGATCGACATCCGTCTTGACCGCCGCCTGGTCGCCTTTCACCGTTGCGCTCATTCGCTTCACGGCCACGGCCGCCGCCTGCGCTGACGGCGCTGCCTCCCCTGGTTCACGATCGATCATCTTGCACATCAGGGTCGCTTCCGCCGCGAGCTCGCCATTCACCGTGGCCTTGCCGCGCAACTTGCAGAAGGTGCCGCGCCAGGAAAGCACCGTTACGTCCAGCAGCAATTGCTCGCCCGGCACCACCGGACGGCGGAAGCGCGCATCATCGACGGCCACGAAATAAAGCAGCTTGCGCTCGCGGTCGGGAACCTCGAGCAGCAACAGCAGCCCGCCCGTCTGCGCCATGGCCTCAATGATCAACACGCCGGGCAGAATCGGCTTACCGGGGAAGTGCCCCTGGAAAAAACCCTCGTTGATGCTGACGTTCTTGACGCCCACGATCCTCTTCAGCCGTTCCATTTCCACGATCGCATCTACCATCAAAAAGGGATAGCGGTGCGGCAGGATCTTCTGGATTTCGATGCTGTCCAGAATCATCGGATCTCCCTGAGCGGGCGGCATAAAAGACACATCCACACGGGTGAATTATATGCGAAACCACGGCTTAGGGAAACGAGGTTGCCGCACGGATACAGCGACTGCTAGCATGCGCGCGACATGCCCGCTTCGGAAAAAGCACTTGATTCGAAGAAGATACTCGATCCGGAAAAAGCCCGCTCTTGCTCGCCGGCCTCCGGCCGCGCCGGGACGAGATGCTGCGGGTGCTCGCGAAGTTTGTTCGCGCCGAATCCCCGAGCGATGCGAAAGCCGCGGTGGACCGCTTCGGCCGCATGGTCGCTTCCGAATGGCGCAAGCTCGGCGCCCGGGTCGAGTTCGTGCGACAGCGGCAGCGGGGCGATCACCTCCGCGTGGTATGGCCGGCGCAGGCCTCACACGGCCGGCAAATCCTCGTGCTCGGTCATCTCGACACCGTCTACGGACTGGGCACGCTTGGCCACATGCCCTATCGCGTAGCCCGTGGACGCGCCTTCGGTCCCGGCGTCTTCGACATGAAGGGCGGCTTGGTCATCGCGCAGTTTGCCGTGGACGCGCTGGCGCGCGCCGGCTGGCCGTCGCGGCGCCACGTGGTGTTTCTCTGGACATCCGACGAAGAGATCGGCAGCGGAACCTCCCGCGCGCTCATCGAACGCGAAGCCCGCCGGAGCGCCGCCGTATTGGTGCTGGAGCCCGCCAGCGGCCTCGATGGACGCTTGAAGACGCAGCGCAAAGGCACCGGCACGGCAGAAGTGACCGTGACCGGACGAGCCGCGCACGCCGGCATCAACCCCCAAGACGGCGTCAATGCCATCCACGAGTTGACGCTGCAAATTGGCCGGATCGCGCGCTGGAACAATTCGCGCCGAGGCGTCACCATCAGCCCCACGGTCATCGAAGGCGGCACACGCGACAATGTGATTCCCGCAGCCGCGCGAGCGATCCTAGACCTGCGCGCCCAGCGCCCCAGCGATATGCGGGACCTCGAGCGCCGCATGCGCGCGCTGCGCCCCATTCTCCTCGGAGCGAAAATCGAGGTGCGAGGCGGTTTTTCGCGGCCGCCCATGGAACGCCGGACCAGCGCCGCTTTGTTTACGCGCGCCCGCGAACTGGCAGCAGCGATGGGTTTTGTACTCGACGAAGCATCTACCGGCGGCGGCTCCGACGGCAGCTTGACGGCTGCGTTAGGGGTTCCGACTCTCGATGGGCTGGGCGCCGTCGGCGAGGGCGCGCACAGCGCAAATGAAAGCGTCGTCATACGCGCACTCCCGGAGCGCGCTGCACTCGTGGCCGCTCTACTGGCAACGCTCTAGGACGAGCCGGCTCTGCCAGGAACGTCGCCACTCCTGGATACTCGCATCGTGGCCTTGCCGTTGTCCGCCCGCGATCGGCGGCAGGCTCCAAACGCAGCTAACACCTCACCAAGCGAACTTAGGGAGCCCAGGCGTGTCCGAGGGTTTCACATGAAGTTTTTCGTGTGATAGGCAGACATTTGGGACGCAGCGACTGGCTCAAAGCCAAGCGATTGCAGGCGTTCCCGGCGCGTGCGATCCATTTCTCGCTGAAGCTCGGCCACATAACGCGCGCCCTTGCGGATTTGTTCGACCGAAACGCCTCCTCCTGCATAAACGACTAGCGCGTCGTGGACGTAGGGGCTGAGGCCCGAGATCGACGCGAGCATCTGGCTTCGGCGCTCGACGGCGGCCGTCAGCGAAAAGCGCTTTTCCGGCTCGCGCTCGAACACGTAGCGCATGTGCTCGGTGCCAAATGCCACGTGCCGCGCCTCGTCTCGGTGCGCCAAGAGCGCCAGCGCGGTGGTAACGGGGTCGGGAGCGTGTTCAGCGAGGAACTTCAGCAGAGTGAGGAACGTCCCTTCGCCCATGACGCACAGAAGGAACGTGGCGGTGGTGAAGTCAGGTTCCTCGAGGAGCGTTTTCAGCGAAAGCTGCCCGCTGAGGGCGGTTGTCCCGAGTCCGGCTCCGCCAGATTCGGCCCGGCGAGTGAACGCTTCCGCGTGCCGCGCCTCATCGACAACTTGCATGGCAAGCACTTCGACCACCTCGCGGTAATGGGGGTGAATGCGGGGAATGAAGCGCGCGGGCACGTATAGAGCTGCAAACTCATTCTCCGTGAGAAATGTCATAATCTGGGCAACCGCGTGTTCGACCTCCGTTGGCAACTTGGGAAGCTTTTCCCACGGGACGTCTCGCGCTGCCGACCACTGATTCGCAGTTGACTGGCCGTAAATGGCATTCAATTCCCTTGCCCACACGTCGCGTTTCTGGCGCAGGGTGAAGCCGAAGTCGGGTCCGCCGCTTTCGACACGCGCTCCACGCGGAGCGACGCCCCAAGTCGGATCGGCTGTTTCGCAGACCTCAATACGAGACGTAGCGATCGATGGCGCAAGTCCGGCCGATTGTACGCGGTACACTCCGGCAACACCCAGCTTTGGCTGACAGTGATGACCTTCTTTGCGGCACCATGCCGCGAGCTGCTCGTCGAGTTGGGGCGAATCTCCGCGCACTTCGAACCAATCGCCCGCGCGCAATTGCTCTAGCGTACGGCGCAAGAGAACCGTGGCTCCTTCATGCAGCGCCAGGTCTTCGAGATCAAGCTGCTGTTTCGGCGTGGAATTGGCCATGGCGGATTCGGCTACAAGTCACCTGAATTCTTGCTATCTCGCCCTCAGGTGTCGCTGAGCGAGAAACTACGACTGCGCGTGCTCTGAACATTCCTCCCAGAAACGGGCAGAATATTGCAGAAGCTTAGCCTAATTCCTCATACACCGGCTGTGGAAGCGGCTGAGCCATAAAATTTAAATCGCTGCACCGCTTTCTCGAGTTGCGCGTAGCCGGTTGTGCGCGCGGGCAGCCACTGCTTGAGCCCCTCAAGTTCCATGAGGACGCGCACCTTCGGATCTTGAAAAGACATTGCGAACAGGGTGTCGATGAACGGCTGGATCCGCGCGTCCGGCCGGTCGGCGCGCACCGTAAAGTTGCAGTGATCAAAAGGCGGCGTCGTGGCCAGAACGCGAGTCGTCCCGGGATCGAGTGTGCCCTCATTGATGAAGACGAGATAGTTGGCGTCCAGGATGCAAGCGGCATCAGCAAGGCCCGCCGCGAGATCCTTTGCAGCGTCGCGTTCGCCCCCAACGTGATCGCCGTGCTTGCCAACCATTACTTCGTGGTAGGAGACGCGACAGTCGCGGCCCGGATCGATGCCTGCGTCAGCGATCATTCCGAGTGGAATCAGAGTCGCCTGCGGCGAGTCCGAAGCGCCAACAGCGACGGTCTTGCCCTCGAGATCGGCGAGCGAGGCCAGTGTGGAATTTGCGCTGACGAGGATCTTCGTGGTCAAGTCGCGGTCCGAATCGCGCATGGCAATCGCGCGACAAGCGCCGCGGCTAAGGATCTGGCTCTTCACCCAGGCGAGCGGTGAATTCCATGCGACGTCGATTGCGCCGCACAGGTTTGCCTCAACTTGAGCGTCGTATGTGGAGTAAAGGACGAAGTCGATCTCCACACCACACGCGGCGAAGTAATCCTTGAAGCCCTCCCAGATCGTCACGACCTTCGGATCGTAGGCAACAGCACCGATACGCAACGCGTTGCTGCGAGATGTACCTGGCATGGCCCCTCCCTTCTTTCAGAATTGCTAGAACAAGGGCAAGCCGAGGCAAGCTTTGCCCATGAAATCCTTCAGGACATCACTCGACGGCGCCATCACGGCAGCGGCCTGCGCGTCTCGGAAGTTTCGTTCAAGACCGCCTCGGCGTCCGAATGCCCAACCACCACCAAGGGTCATGGCACGCGAAACGACATTCAGGCAAGCGTCCGCCGCTTTCACTTTGACGCCAAGCACGTCCAGCATCGCCGTCGGATCGCCGGCAAGGGCTTTGCGGATCGTTTCGCCAAGATAAGCGCGTGCCGAGTTCAGTTCCAGCGCCATCTCGGCCACAAGAAACTGGACGCGCGGAATCGATGCCAGCGCAGCGCCACCGGCGTGTTCATATTTTCTGGCCCCGACACGCGCTGTGATCGTTTGAAACGCCGCCGTGGCGATGCCCACCGAAACGGATGCGACGCCGATCTGAAAGTGCGGCAGAACAACTTCGAGCATGGACTGAAATCCGCTGCCCTCAGGGCCTAGGCGCGTTTCGTCATCGATGGAGACGTCGCCGAGCGTCATCGGAGCGCTGGCGTTCCCGGCCAGGCCCAGACCTTCGAAACGCCCCTGGACCGATAGGCCGTTGGTGCCCTTGGAAATCAGGTAGAGATTGGATTCCGTAGGACCCGTCGCGCCCGTTTTGCGAGCCGAGACGATGTAGCTGTCAGCCTCACCCGCGCTCGTCACGAAGCTCTTTCTGGCGCTCAGTCGTTTTTGGCGCACCTCACTCACGGGCGCGTAGAAATGTCCGCCCGAGCCAGACTCGCTAAAGGCGAGCGTACTGAGATGCCCGCCCCGCGCGAAAGAGGGCAAGAGTTCCTGCTTCAGCTTGTCATCGCCTTTCGCGGCGACCACGGCTGTGGCGCAATAGTGCATGAGCGTGACCATCGCGGTAGAGGCGCAGGCCTGCGCTTGCGCATCCAGCACGCGCGACATTTCTCCAAGGCTCGCGCCCGCGCCGCCAAATTGACCAGGAACCAGCAGGCCAAGCACGCCGGCCTTGCCCAAAGCTGCAATGTTTTCGCGCGGAAAACGTCGCGACTGGTCGATCTGGTCGGCGCCTGGGCCAAGAACTTCCCGAGACACTTTTTCGTTTGCCGCTAAGAGAGACTGCACGTCCGCCATATCTCCTCCTCCAATGCTCACGCCGCAGGTTGATAGAGAGGTTTGCCCGGATTGCCGCAGGCCTATCCGGCACTAGAGTCCTAGAGTGTGGCGGTGGATCTGAGGCGGCCGCCCGGCGCCATTAGGCGGGTATTCAAGTAAAGCCTTGCGGGGTGCGTAGGCGGAGGACACGATTCGGTTGGCGATGACCTAAGACGACCATTAGCAGTCCACCTGCGCGTCACACAAGCTTAGGCGCCGAGTTCCGTAGCAGGTCGGGAGTATAGCCGCGAGTGCGTAATCTTGCCAAGAATGTGTCGGAATCCATTTGAAATGGGTTTTTTGGACTAGGCGCGACGCCGAACCAACGTGCTAATGGCCGTACGTGTGGCGGAGATAGTCGGCGGTGGACCGATTCAGTTCGCTGTAATCCATATGCAGGACGCTACGCACAGACGCCTCGGTCGAGGAACCCGCGGCCAGCGCATCGAGCAAGCGCTCAATGTCGATGGAAGTACCAGCCTGTGCGATCCCCTCGATGGTCGCCAGCGACCAGCCGTACGCGACACGCGCATAATCGGCCGGCAACGCCATCCACGATTTTTCGAGCGAGGCCAGCGAAGGCTCCTCGCGGTTGTCGTAGAGCATCAAGAGCAGGGCCGCATCGTCCCCCGCGCGCTTCCCTTCCGCCCATTGCGCGATTCCCTCTTGCACCCAGATCGAGCAGTTCCCTCGCGTCTTCTGCGTAATGAAGCTGTGCGCAAGTTCGTGCCGCAACACGTGCGCAAACTCCGGCGTCACCGTAAGCAACCCCTGCACCGGGACGCGGATTCGACCATCGTTCAGAGCCCCCACCCAGGATGGGGCTTGCGTGATGTCGGCGAAATCCTTGGTGGTGTACAGAACCACCGAAATTGGCTCCGCGGGAGTGTAATTGAGCAGGGAAACCATGTCCTCGAAATCGTTTTCGAGTTCGTTCAGAGTCGCTCGCGCGAGGTCTGGGGCTGCCCCGCCGTCATAGCGCAAGACAAAATGGGCGCTTAGGCCTTCCTCGAAGTTGGTCTCGACTTCGGCATCCTTCTCGGCCTTCGCGAGCGCGCGGGCAACTTCGGGGTCCGGCCGCAACTGCTGCGCCAGCTTCCATTCCGCAACCGCCTGCGGCAATCGGTTCAGGCCGTAATCGGCCCAGCCACTTAGTGTTGCGAGGTCAGCGGAGTCCGGAGCAGAGCGACGCGCCCGCTCCAGCAGGTCGGACGCCGCGCTGTACTCGCTCCGCCGCAGGTGCAGGTACGCAGCGTTGAGCAGCAACGTCACATCGTCCGGCGCAATCGAGAGCCCTCGTTGGGCATGAGCCAAGGCCTGCTCGATGTCGCCACGGCTGAACTCGAACTGGCTCGCCGCAAACTCCGCGGCGACTGCACGGCCAACTGCCTCCGCGCTTCCGCTCTCGGCCTGGCTATCGAAACGCGCCAGCAACTCCCGATCGATCGCGCCGTCGTGTACCACCGCCTGCGCGGCTGGATCGGAATCGTTCTTGGCGCCCGCCGAAGGAGGCCCGATCGGCAGATCGGCCGCCGAAAGATTTGTCTTCGTTGCCGCAACGGCTCCCGAGCCTGTGCCCGAGCCCGAACCATCCTTCTCCACACTGGCGACCAGCGATTCCGGCAAGCTGACCCGGCCCGCCGGCGTATCTCCACTGACTTTGCCCGCTTCCGTCGTAGCGTTTGACACCACGATGCGCCGCCCGTTCTTCAGAACGATGGTGTCAGCCCGGCACACGCCCGCGAGGCACGCGGCCAGGGCCAAAGCGGCAGCGAGCTTCACGGATGTACCCGCGCGGCGGATCATGCTGGTCATGTTACCAGCGCCCACGAGTCGCTCCCGGCATGGCATCCACGGCTCTTGTTCAAAGGGGCCACAGTAACTCAAAGCGCAAATAAAAAGGGCGCGCCGGAAACCGGCGCGCCCCGCAAATTCCTCAAGCTTTTACAGCGTTAGGCGAAACTTTACAGGATCGGTGGACTTTCGATCGAGAGCAACGCAAACAATGCAACGAGCGCGCCCGTGGTCGTAATCAAGACCAGGATGAAGGTGTTGCTGCCCGAAACCTGCGCGCCTTGCGGGCCTGGTCCCGATGACGGAACAGGCTTAGCATTCGCTGCGGCAGGATCGATCAGCATTCGGTACGAGGTGCCTTCGGGCACGGTCTTAATTTCCGAGCCCATGGAAACCTCGAGCGCACCCTTGCGGCTCGTTAGGATCAATTCTTTGGGGCTTACCCAGGTGACCTGCGCCATCGTGGGCTTGGGTGTACCCGGCTCAATCGTTGCTCCATCCGCAACCACGTGAAATTTCTCGCCCTGGCCCGAGGAAAGAAGCACTCCCCCACGCGTCAGGTTTGCGGCAAACCCATCGGCTGAGCGGTGCACCACGGCAGCGCTGCCAGGCATCAGGTACGCCTGCGACAACCCAAAGCGCACGTGCAGTAGACCATCCCGATCGGTTTGAAGCAGGTCGCCATCAAAGATTGTCGAGCCACTGGCCGCCGCCCCGCTGCCAACGTTGGCGCGCTGCGCCTGCAGTATGACGCCAAGCGGGGGCGCTGTGGCGGGCGCTGGTGCTGCCATAACAGGAGCTTGAACAAGTACCGCAGCTAACAGGCCTGCAAGAACAGATCGGAGCAGTCTTCGCACCAGGACCTCCCATAGGGTCACGGCTAGCTTAGAAACACGTGCACATCGAGTCAATTACGGACTGACGCGGATGTTCCATATCGTATACGTTTTGTTACGGTTCAAAGACAGGCCGACCGAGCCGGGTTCCAGGCAAGAAGCGAACGGCACGAATTCCGCGCCGTGTGAGTTACACCCCCGCTGAGTTACAATAGGGTCTGCCAACATCACAAGCCCCTGTTCTCGGCGAGGTCACCGTGATCCACCGCTACGTCCACCACAACGGCTATATCGTTCCGATCGAGGAGGCTCGCCTCTCTCCCGGACAGGTTGGCCTGTTTTGCGGCTGGGGGCTGTTCACGACGATGCGTATCGCCCACGGCGAGCCGTTTGCCTTCGAGCGGCACTGGCGCCGCCTCGAAAGGGACGCGATGCGCACTCGCGTGCCTTTTCCTTTCGACCCCACGCGGGTGCGCTCCCAGTTGCGCGAACTGATCGTCGCCAACGAGGTCCGCGAGGGCGCCGCGCGCATTTACATGATCTACAATCAAGTGGGCTTTTGGCAGAGCGGCGAGGCGCTCCCGCTCGTCGACCTGTTGCTCTACACCTCCGAATTGCCGCCGCACCGCGAACCCACGCGCCTCTCGGTCACTGAGCACGGGCGCAATGCCGCCGGACCACTCTCCGGCGTGAAAGTCACCTCCTGGCTGCAAAACGTCTGGTGTCTGCAAGGCGCGCAGCAACTTGGCTTCGATGAAACCATCATGCTCAACGAACGCGGTGAAGTCGCCGAATGCACCGCCGCGAACATCTTCTGCGTGCGCGATGGAGCCGTCGCAACTCCCCCGCTCTCCTCCGGCTGCCTCGAAGGGGTCACCCGCAGCATTCTGCTCGAGTTCGCGCCAGGCGCCGGCGTCGACGTTCGCGAGCAAACCCTGTCCCTTGCCGACCTGCACACCGCGGACGAGGTTTTCATATCGTCAACCAACCGCAGCCTGGTAGGCGTGGGCGAGATCGCCGGTCACAAATTCTCCGCGGCGCCCGGCCCAGTTACCCTGCGGCTCGAAAAAGCCTTTCGCAACTGCATCGAGGAATATGTGGCGCGCGCGGCGGCCGAGGTCCCCGCGAAACAATAGGGCATCGCGCTCAGGGCCATCGGTCGGAACCGAACACGGACAGACAGACCGGGAGAACCTGTGAAGCGATTCGCGATCTTTCGTCTCCTCTTTATTTGCGCGACTCTGCTGCTTGCCGGCGGCCCTCTCGTTGATCGAGTGGCCGCTCAAGGCGCCGGTAAGGCCGCCGCTCAGATTACCCCTCCGCCCAAGCGTCACCAGGCTACCGGCAGCGTCGCCTCGTCCGGCGCCACACAGCTCGTTCTTCTCAAGACCTTCGGTCGCAATCAGGCGCGTTGGAACTTTGTGCTCAATGCGAAAACCAAGCTCGACGGAAAAGTGGCCAAGGGAGCTCGCGTTCGCATCTATTATCATGACGATAAGGGACAGCGTGTGGCGGAGCAGATCAAAGTCCTCACGCCGGCGGTCCCAGCCGCTAGCAAGCCGCTGACAACTCAGCAGCCGTCTCCGCCATCGCACCAATAGGTAATTAATCTATGGCGCGACTCATTCGCTCCTCACGACAGGCTTTGCGAAAAAGCCGTCTGCTGCGCTCAGTCCCTCTGCTCGCGGCTCTCTGCGCATCGATCTGCTGCGCGCCCTTGGCGAATCACGTCCAAGCCGCGCCCGCTCGCGCCGCCTCGCGCACTGACCAATCTCCAGCGCCAGCCGCGCTCGATCCCAAGGTCCTCGATCCGAAGTTCAAGGGTAAGCTCCCCATCACCGAACTCTCCGAGGACGAAGCCGTCCTGCACGCGCTCAATCGCCTCGGCTACGGCCCGCGTCCAGGCGACATTGCGCGCATCGAACAGATGGGCCTCGAGAAGTGGGTCGATCAGCAACTCCATCCCGAAACGATTGACGATTCCCCGCTCCAGGCGCGCCTCCAGGCGCTCCCGGCCGTGGGCATGGACGCCAAGGCGCTGCTCGACGATTATCCGCAGCCCAATGCCGCGGCGAAGCGCATGGGCATCACCGAGGATGAGTACCGCAAGCGCATGGACCAGGCCGCTCATCCGGCGCAGGGCTTGCATCCCGCGCCCAACCATCTGCCCCAGGAAATGCTCAACGAAATGGAAGAGGCCAAGGTGCTGCGCGGCATCTACAGCGAACGGCAGCTCGAAGCGCAATTGAGCGATTTCTGGTTCAACCATTTCAACGTCTTCGCCAACAAAGATCTGGACCTCTGGCTGCTGCCGACCTACGAGCGAGACACCATCCGCCCGCATGTCCTCGGCAAGTTCCGCGTGCTCCTCGAAGCCACGGCGAAAAGTCCGGCGATGCTCTTCTATCTGGACAATTACGTAAGCGCCGACCCCCATGCGTTTGATCGCGCCAAACACGCGCCGCCGCCCAAAAAGAAAGCGCGGCCCGGCGAAAAGCTTCCGCCGATCGGCGGCAAGCGCGGCCTCAACGAGAATTACGGCCGCGAGATCATGGAGTTACATACGCTCGGCGTCGACGGCGGCTACACGCAGCAGGACGTCGTCGAGGTTGCGCGCGCGTTCACTGGCTGGACCATCAAGGATCAGCGAGAGAATTCGCAGTTCTACTTCGACGATCGCCTGCACGATCCGAATCCCGAGCGCGTGCTAGGCAAAAAAATTCACGCAGGCGGAATCAAGGATGGCGAACAGGTGCTCGACCTGCTTTCGAAGGATCCCCATACCGCGCGCCACATTGCTCTCGAATTGGCCCGGCACTTCGTCTCCGACGCGCCGCCCGATGCGCTGGTCGCACGCATGACCAAGACCTTTCAGAAGTCCGGCGGCGACCTGCGCGAAGTCATGCGCACGATGATTTACTCGCCGGAGTTCTGGTCGCGCGAAACCTATCGCGCCAAGGTGAAACGGCCATTCGAACTCGTGGTCTCGACCGCGCGAGCTCTGGGCGCCGACGTGGATGACGCCATGCCGCTGGTCGGATGGATTACCCGCATTGGCGAGCCGCTCTATCAATGCGTGCCGCCAACCGGCTATTCCGACAAAGCCGAAACCTGGGTGAACTCGGGAGCCCTGCTCAGCCGCCTCAACTATGCAATCGCGCTCGCCGGCAATCACATCCGAGGCAGCGAGATCGAGTTGCCGCCGCTGCTCGGAACCGACGCCGCGGCCGATCCCTACCAGGCGCTCGACCGCGCCGTCGCAACCTTCCTCGCCGGCCAGGTCTCGGAAACGACTCGCTCGACTCTCGAAAAGGAATCGTCTGACCCGCGTGCCCTCAGCGCGCAGCTTTCGAGCGCCGTCAAAGAGGTCAATCTCGCCGTGATCACCGGACTCGTGTTGGGCTCGCCTGAATTTCAGCAGCGCTAACGCTAGCGCCATCTCCGCATCGACCGCGTCGTGTCCATCCGCCCGGCGCGGCACCGCCCCAATCTGCACGAAAAGGTCGCACGAATAGCTTGCGCCCCCAGCAATATCCCTATACATATAGGCTCGGTTTTTTTATCTGGACCTGTCCGCCGGTCCCGCCGCTCGCATCCAGCTTGCTGGAGCGCAAAGGAGTTTAGTCGTGGAAAAAATAAAAGCGCAAAATTTTCAGAATCACGCTCGCTTCGTCCCGCCATTTCACTTTTTCGTGCTGCCGGTGCTGCTGATCAACCTGATCTACTCGCTGGTTCGTCTAAAAGACGGCATCACCTTCTTCTCGGTATGGACCGCCGTGCTGGCCTTGGCGCTACTGATGCTCGCGCTCCTCGGCCGCGTTTTTGCAATCACGGTGCAGGACCGCGTCATTCGCCTCGAAATGCAGATTCGGCTTGAGCGGCTGCTCTCGCCCGAACTGCGCCCGCGCATCGGCGAGTTCACGCTCGAGCAACTCGTTGGACTGCGTTTCGCGGGTGACGACGAACTGCCGGTGCTAGCAGTGCAGGTGCTCGACGAGCGGCTCAGCAATCGGAAAGCGATCAAACAGCGCGTAAAGAACTGGCGCCCGGACTTCCTGCGCGCCTGACGCAGCTATCGCTACGTCAGGTATAAGGCCCGCTATAAGGATAGGGTGACCGCGGGCACGTTCACGGCGCCTGCGTGTTTTTCGCGAAGCACCAGTGCACAAACTCGCCGCCGTAACGGCTCACCACCACGCCGGGCACCTCGCCTTCCGCCAATTTCTTGAAGTCGAATCGAATTTCGCCCGACGGCTGCACGGTCGCGAGCAAGTAGCCGTACACATTTGTTTGCGCGGCTTTGGCGTTCCCAGCATCGGCAGGCAGCGCGTAGCGCACCGCTCCCGCCGTGCCGATGATCCATCCGGGCAGCACACCTCCATGCGCTCGCAAGTACTCCGTGTTAAACATCCCGTCCATATAGAAATGCGAATGGCTGGCGAGCACATACACGCGCTTGTGCGCTTCATTCTGAACGCGCAGCAGGTCCGCATAGACGCGCCGCCCGCTCTCGGTTCCCGCCGGAAAATCCTGCATGCTGTGATACGAACCAATGCTGTCCGGCAAAGCCTCGTGCATCCCGACCACCACCGTTTTCACATCACGGTTGGCGGAGTCCAGCGCCAGCACACGCTCGAACCATCGCAATTGAGCAAGGTCAAACTGGTCGGGCGTGGCGTTGTCCAGCGTGTAGAACGCTACGCCGCGTTCGATCCAGTGATAGTAGGTCTTCATGACATGGTCGTGCGGATCGTCGAGCGATCGTTGATGCGCGATCACCGGCGCGTTGAGCCAGTCGGCAAAGTGGGACAGAACCAATTCCCGGTTCATCGGCGGCACGGCCTCGTGATTGCCCATCGTCAAAAACACCGGCAGCGATCCAAACGCCGTCAATTGGCTATCGATGAAATCCTGCCAGGCCAGACTTTCGTAATCGCTGATCGTCAAAGGCGTCTTCAGGTGTTCTGGCTGGTGCAGTATGTCCTCGTCAAACGCGTAAATCGCCCGGAAGTCGCCCAGGTGCCAGTAAAACGCGGCTTGGTCTCGCAGAACTCCTGCGGCAATCCCAGGCATCACCACGTCTCCGCAATTTCGCGAATCCCCTGAAACGGCAAAATGCCAAGGGGCTGCGGCCGGTGCGGCGCCGGGCGCGCCCGGCCCACCACCCTGCGCCTGTGCCGCCGCCACTAGAAACAACCCAGCCGCAAATGCCAGCAGCGCTTTCCACATCCTTGCACCTCCCAAGCCCGAAGTCTTTATCGCTAACCGCAACCGAGCCGCAGCCGAACCTGCCGCTAAAATGCTTAACACCAATCCCTAACACTAAAAAATAAGCGGCAACAATCCCAGCACGGTGAGCCCAAGCAACAATCCCAGCGCTTGCCTTCCCGTTTTTCGGTCCGCAAGGGCAAACGCGTACGCGCCCTTGACGACGTTATTGCTCGCCGAGGCGATGATAATCCCGGCCGCCGCCACCCCGAGCGGAGTCGCCGTTCCCGGCTGCGTCAACCCAAGAACAAACGGTGTGATGTCGCTGAGGCCCGTAAGCGTAGCCAGTCCATAAACTCCTCCGCGGCCCAGGTAAGCGATGGCGTAGTGTGTCGCTGCCAGCAAAATCACGAACATGACCGCAAATAGAAATGCGGTCGATAACTCCAGCGGATTCTTGATGGGCTCCTCTTTCTCGACTACGCCTGCTTTGGCATCGGAGCGTCGCGACCATAGCCAGCCCCCGAGCAAACCGGCTAGACCCAAAAGAAGAAAGCTCACGGTGAGTCGCTTCATCAGAGCTCGGTCGAACAGCCCGACCAGAATTAGCGTCCGGAAATACATCACTCCCGAAGCCATCAACATGCCCCCAGCATAGAGATGCGGCGCATTCTGATGCCGCGCCCGCTTGGCCAGTATGACGGTCACCGCCGTCGAGGAGTACAGACCCCCGAGAACCGCGGTAACCCACATCTCGCCGCGTCCCTTCTCCGCCTTTTTCAGCAGGTAGCTGCCGTACGATATGCTGCTGGCAGCCACGACGATGACCCAGGTCTCGAACGGGTTGAAACCGAACGGCCCGAACGTCCGGTTGGGAAGTTCCGGTAGAATGACGGCCGTCAGCAACAGAAACTTGGTGAACGCCAGAATTTCCGGACCTGGCAGCCGCTCTGAAAATCCTTCGAGCAGTTCCTTCAACTCGAGCAACAAAACGCTCACAATCGCCAGCGTCGTGGCAATCCAGAATTCGCCACGCGAGACTAACGCTCCGATCAAGTACGTCACCAGCCCGGACATTTCCGTAGTCACGCCTGCCGAAGCCATCGTTCGCAGCTTGTTCTGGTAGGAGAGCCACAAGAACGCCCCGACCACGGCGAACCCGACGACCACGGGCATCAGACTCCCGCCCGCGAACAAGGTCATCGCGTAGCCAATCAATCCGATCAGCGGAAACGTCCGCACCCCGCCAAAATAGTAGCGTCCCGTAGGGGTTAAGGTCCGGTGCTCCTCCCGCTCCAAGCCGATCAGAAAAGAAAGGAACAGGACCAAAACGATCTTGATCCCCTCAAGCGGTATCACACCAGTTAACCGGCTCAGCAAAGACAAGCCTCCGCGCCAGCCGCGACAACAAAGCACACACCAGCGCACGACGAAACGCAGTTGCGAGCCTATCTACAATCGAGTGAAAACTCAATTCAGCCTGGCGCAAACGCCAATCGCGCGGCCGACCTTGTTACGCAGGAAGTCCACGCGCGCGACGTGCCTCACAGTCGTTGTTGGGTGCAATGGTTGCTGAGTGCAGTGGGTGGCGGGTGCAGTGGGTGACGGGTGCAGTGGGTGCCCCATCCTTGCGCTGTGTGCAAGGGTGGGGCTTTTGACTTGCGACTTGCGACTCACGACTCGCGACTCACGAAACAACATTAATCCATCCCGATGGGACGCCCAAAACGAAGATCACTTCAAGGAAACAGGAGCCAGTTACCGAGCCCGTCTTGGGGAATAGACCCCGAAGCGTTGACCTGTGATCGTATTGCCAGGAAAAAAGCCCACCATGGACCGGTGTCATCCCGAGGCCCGCAGGCCGAGGGATCTGCTTTTAGTCTCGACGCAAGAAAGCGCGGAGCCGCACCACTAAACCGCCGAAACGCCGCTCAGTGCGTCCCGCAAGCAATACCGTGCTTCTCGAAATACCGCTGGTGGTAATCCTCGGCCCGATAAAATTCCGCCGCCGGCACAATCTGCGTCACGATCTTCCGCGGAAACCGTCCCGCGCTATCGAGTTCGTCTCGTACCTTGCGCGCTGCCGCTTCTTGCTGCGCGTCATGAAAGAAAATCACCGAGCGGTACTGTTTGCCGAAGTCGGGACCCTGCCGGTTAGGCGTGGTGGGGTCGTGCAGGTCAAAAAACACGCGCAGCAGTGCCTCGTAGCTCACCTGCGCCGGTTCGTATTCCACTTGCACCACTTCCGCGTGGCCCGTCCGATCGGTGCAAACATCCTGATAGGTCGGATTTGCAAGCGTCCCGCCCTCGTAGCCCACCGCCGCATCCGTCACGCCCTTCACCTGCCGGAACGCCGCCTCGACGCCCCAAAAGCATCCCGCCCCAAACGTCGCCTTAGCCATCGCGTCCTCCCACTCTCCTGTGATTGCCCGCTACGCGCTCAATGTTCCCACAGCCGCGAGCGCAACGCCAAATGAGCCGCTACTCTCGACGCCTTTCTAATGAATCGGCTCGCCCTCTGCGCCCCCCCGGCAGCGGGATTTCGATGTGGCGCGCGATGTGGGTATGAATGGTGTCCTCCACAAGCTCAGGCTGACTGGTAGCCACAACCAGCAGGGCGTCGCGGTTGATCTCGCGATTGTTTTCGATCTCCGTGAGGAACTGCACAATGATCTCGCTACTGAACTCGCGGTAAAGACCAGTTCCTCGCCTCGGGGTGAACACCTCGACATCGTCGAAAAATAGGATGCAGGGAGTGCGGTTCCGCGCGTGCGCAAAAAGATCCGCTACCTTTTTCGCCGCCCGGTCCTCGGACGATAGCAGGTCCGCAACATCGGCAACGATCAGCGGCCGGCGTGTTTCGCGAGCGAGTTGGCCTACGACTTCTGTCTTGTTGCTAGCCTGTGGCCCAAAGAGAAAAAGATTCCGCGGCGCCCACTGAGGTCCCCCTTCGCGCACCGCCCGAGCCACGGTCCGCAGTTCGTCGAGCGTCCCTTCCGGCAGCCGGAGCGACTCCCAGGTCGGTAGAGCGACAGGTATCCCGGGCGGCTTATTGTGGTTCTGATAATCGTTCACCCCGGGCAGCGTAATTTCGAGATTCGAGTCTCGCTGCCACGCTTTCCATCCGTCTGGACGCTTCCAGTATTGAAGCACGCGAAGGTTAAAGCAGCCCATCGACGCGCCGTCTCGGCAGTTACCGTAATTGGGCGGGTCGCCATACTCGATCTCCCCAGCGCGAATGTTATCGGCCATGCTACGCCCATTCTCCCCGCTTCCCCCGCCACCCTGGCCCGAAATCGCTACTTCAAAATGCGTGCCGCACGCCGAACACGCGATCTCTAGCAGCGCAACTTCCCACGCGTAGATATTCGCCGCGCTGTACGGCGCGAATTCCCCATATCGTGGCACGCCATTTTCGTCCCACCACTTGGGAACCTCCGCAATTTTGTCGGTAATATCGCTATAGTCGTGGTACATGCAGTCACCCGAAACCACGCGTGCATGGTAGCAAACCTACCTCCGGCGAGTCTGGACTCGCGCACACATCGGCCTCGAACGCACGGGTAGGCGCCCATGCTTCGCGGGTGCCCCGTCTTTGCGCTCTCCGCGAAGGCGGGTCCTTTCGACCCGATCTACGTCTGAAGCGATACGATGGTGGCGCGACGAGCCGTTCGTCGCCTTACGGTCCGCGTCTTTCGTTTCCTGAGTTCCACGCAAAAACCGCGTTTATTTCACCTAGCGCAAGTATCCCCAGGTGTGCAGACGATCGGTATCCTCCACCCACCGATCGCCGATATCCGTGCGGTAATACATGTTGGGAATCAACACATTCTTGATCCGCGAATAGACCTGGGTTTGTGCCTGCCGCATGGTGGGCCCCGTGCCAACCACGATCAGAATGACTCCCGAAGTCCCCGCAACCAGCCACTGCCCGTTCACCTGTTTCACGTCTTCAATGTGAATTTCATCTTGCGGCGGCTTCTTGAAAACAATCACCGAGTTCTTCGAAAACGAATCGAACGTTTCGTCGTCGTCGAACGGGAAGGGTGGCACGACAATGCGCACGCCGATCTGAAATCCACTCCGCGTCTTCAGCTTAGGATCGATGCCATCCGCGAGATCGAGAAAGAATTGGCCAATCGGCGTCAGCATGCCGGCCTGCTGGATACTGATGGTCGGGTATCCGAAGCGAGCGGTAAATTCCAGAGGATAAATCCCGTGGTTATTCACGATGCAGTTCAAATCGATGTAACCGACGTAGCCTTCCGACGCCAGCGCCGATTCCATTTTCAAGAGCGTTTGGTTGAACAGCTGATTCGGCCCGCTCCAGAACATCGACGTTCCCATCTCTCCGGTGGACGGCCCAATATCGCCGGGAAAAAGCTTCTTGTGCTCGAAGTTCACATTGATCGGATAAATGAAACTTTTGCCGTTGAAAAAGCCGCCCACGGCCACTTCCACGCCGGTCACGCGCCTCTGCAGCTGAAATACCTTGATCTCATCCGACAGCACTCTTTTGTACGCTTCCAGCATGCGGATGACGTCCTGCCCGTCGTCTTCTTCGCCCACAAACAGGCGCCGCTTCACGTTTTGCGCTTCGCCGCTCGGCTTGATCACATAGCGGCCGGGATTCTGCACCACGTGCTCGACGGCATCATCGAACGAGACGAAATCGCCATAAGGAATAATGTTTACGCCAGCCTTCTTCAGCTCTTCTTGTCCGAAGGATCGGTCGTCCTCCAGCCGGTCGGAATAGGGCGTGCCGCCAATCACCTTCTTGCCTTGCTCGCGCAGCGTCTTGGCCTTCTCGCCTTGGCCCAGCGTGTCGTCAAAGATGATGATGTCCGCCCAGTCGACGTCCTTTTCCCAGTCCTTGGATTTGGCCACGAATCCGTCGGCGATGTCCCGCTCCTTCTTATCCCCGATAAAATAGCGGACCTCGTGCCCTTCCTTGGAAATTTGCCAGGCGATATCGCTGATCAGCCCGGTCAGCGATACGAACAAGAAATTCTTCTTTTCCATCGGTCCCCGCTCGATTGGAATTCAAAACGAAGCCGCTGATCTTAACCGACCGCCAGCCGAGGCATATTAACGACGTGTTACTTCAACGAGGGAGGCGCAACATAACACTCGCGTACAATCCTCGCCCGGCCGGCATCGAACTGAACGGAGATGTGAGATGGAGTAGGCCTAACGGCGAACAATCCTAACGAAGTGAAAGGTCAACCACGCGCCCAGAGGGACGCATCCCAGCAATTTAGTGCGATTGACGGAAAATTCTCGGAAGCTGAAACCCGCCCTAGGGAAGTTCCTGCACAGCTTCGCCCCTGGTCCCGTCATGGCTAAACTCGAATCGCAGTGACCAACTGCTCAAGACGTTTCGTCCGGCGACCTTCGGAGGCGTAAATTTCCATCGCTGAGCCGCTTGTAGAGCCACGCGGCCGAAATACTTGCTTGCTGCTGGCGATGCAATTTCAGCGTTCTCCACATCTCCCGAAGGATCGACATCCACTTTGACGATAATTTTCAACGTCCCCGTTATCGTATCTCTCGCGCTCTCGAGCACATCGGGCAAGACTTGCTGCGCCACTGCACCTTTCACCACCGTTCCCGCCGGAAGTTTCTCGTCCGGCGCTGGTCTCCCCGCCGTGGCAGCGTCGGCTGGAAGACGCGCAGGTGCGAGCACTCCGCCGGTGGTGGAGTCTTGCCGAAGTGCCGGCGCGCTCTGCTGCTGAGTCGGAATCGCTTGGCGATTCTCCGGCGCTGGCGCGTAATGGTCTTTATTTGCGAGATCGTCGGTCTTCGCGGCGCGATCCGTTGCCCCTTCCGAGGCCGAGGCCGAAGCCGCATCATCGCTCCGCGCCGCTTCTGAGTGATGCGAAAGCTTAGGTACGATGAGGACCGCCAGGATCAGGCCCACCGCAGCGGGCACCGCATAATTCCAAAAACGTTTGCGCGCGCCACGCGGCGGTGCTTGCCGGCTTACGCGACTCTCGATCGGCGGCGCCACAGGCAATGGCGCGGCAGACGTAGCGACCGCGGCGACATTGCGCAATCTCGCGGCAATCTCCGCAATCGTCCAACGATTGCGCGGATTTCGCAGCAGGCAGTGACGAGCGATATCCAGAAACGGCTCCGGCAACCCTTGCGCCGGCAAAACTTCATCGGCTCCGGCCGCTTTCAAATCCGGCAGCTTTTGGGTGAGCACCTCCACCAATGTCATGCCCAGCGACCAAACATCCGCCGCAGGCGATAACCCTTCCGCCACCGGAATAATTCCCCGCGCCGCTTCGGGCGGGTCATACGCATCTGGCCGGCCGAGGCCTCCGCATGGGCTTCCCACGCCGTGAATCGTGTCTTGGGATAGCTTCACGACGTCGGTAATCGCCATGATGTTCGAAGGTTTGACGTGCCCGTGCAACAAACCCTTGGCCATGGAGGTGACCGAGCGCCTCGAGCGCAGCCTCGAAGGCCGGCCGCACCTCCTCGGGCTCCAGCGCGCGCGTCTTGAGTACCTCCGCAAGACTCTCCTCCGCAAACTCCATCACAACGTAGAGCACCGGCACATGGTTGATTTCCGATCGCCCCGCCGCATACACACGAAGCAAATTCGGATGAGACAGTTCCGCTGCCTGTCGCCAGCGCACAAGTTGCCCTTCGTCATCTTCTCCGAGCGACGGGATCAGCTTGATCGCGGCTCTCACGGAGACGCCGCCATCGTCAAGTTCGGTCAGGAAGACCGCGCTGTGTTCAGAGCCCCCGATGTACAGCCAGAGAGGAAACGTACCGTCGACGCGCTGGCCAGACCACTCTTTCCAGGTTTCGGACATAAGTTTCCCCACGTGCAGAACTAAGCTGGGAGACCGCCATTCTAACCGTGGCGCGACCGAATTCCCTTTCCAAACTTCAGGGCGGACGCCCGATGAATCACCCCTCGAGCTGGAACGCCCTAAAGTCGCGTAATTCAACTCGTTAGGCCAAATTCAAAGGTGCCACATCTTCACAGTGAGATTCACAGCGAGAATTCGACGAGTTCAGGATATTGCAGCAGGACAAACGCAAGCGAGGGATCCAGATGAACGCCGAACGCGAGACGACCGACCGCTAAGCCAAACGGCGGAAGAAAGCGTTGCTCCCTTCCGCCGCCCGGAATTGCCGAATTGCTTTACGTTAGTTCGCGCCTTCTCCGCCCTGAGCACCCCGGCCCGCCGGTTGCTTGGACCACATTTCTTTCGGAGGCACCACCGTCATCACTGGTGAGGTCTCGATCGTATTGTGATAGCTCTCTTCCATCTTCCAGAAGCCGTTGTGATTACCGAAGATACGGCTGGACCAGTAGGCCTTCCCGCCGTACGTGGGTTGCAGCATGATGGCCACGACCGCATCGCCAAAATCCCAGGTGCGCGCCCACAACGCGGGCGCTACGCCAGTGGTAAATGTTCCGGGCTTGCGCGGTGGCACTTCCGTCGGCCCAGTAGCCGTTGGGGAGTTGCGAGGCGTTACCGTGGCCTGGCTGATCACGATGGTGTTGTCGCCCATGTGCATATCATGACGACCGCCGCCGTTGGCGCCTTCCTGATCCAGCCACGCCGCGATCGCCGCCTTTTCGTTGGGAGTGACGGCCCGGTACGGAAAGCCCTTGCACGGATTATCGCAGGGAATGTCGTACGGAGCGCGATAGCCTCCGCCCGGAGCATCCGTGCCGATTTCGATCTCATTTGCGTTCAGCAGGCGCCATCCCCCTGGACGCTGCACCCAAATGTGCGCGGCATACTTTTTGCCGAGATTGTCGGTAACCCACGCAACTTTGCCGTCGCCGTACATGTGCGCCCAGACCTTCGTATCCGGCGTCATCGGAACAAGCGGCTTCAGTCCTTCTCGAAGCACGTCCGGCCGCTCGGTCATGATCCCTTCCGTGTCGATCAAACTGAAATCGGAGTCCAGCATTTTTTGCATCGCGGAACTGTCGCCCTTGGTCCAAGCCATCCCCAAGGCCTTGTCTGCTTTCACGACGGCGTCTTCACCTGCCGCCGGCTTGGTTTGCGCAATCAATAGTCCGGCCGACACCATGCACAATACGAACAAAACTGCCACATATCGCTTCATATTCTTTGGTCCTCCTGCTCAGGTTTGAGCCCTGGTCACCGCATTCTACACCCGGCAGGCCGAATTGGAAGAGCCTGCAGTCTTAGTACGCAGGATCTGATCACAGGCTGGCTAGAGCAGGCCATCTCGGTTGCCTGAGACTCATCGCCGCCCCCAAAACGTAAGAGAGGAACGCGACGCCTCGCTCGATTCATTACCATGTGTGCAACACAAGAAAAACAATTCCCCATCCTTCGCGGCTTCTTGCGAAGGATGGGGACTACCTACCGAACGAACCGTCAAAGACAGCCTGGCAAAGACGACCTGCTTACCACCTGTTGTCCAGCCCGTGGCAACTGGCGGAGCCCTTGTCGCTGTAACTAGACGCTGTCCCTGTGGGTGCCGTAGGACCTTCCAGTGCCGACTCGAAATCCCACTTGTAGCCGTTCGGATCTAGCGTCAGGGCCATCACACCCCAGTAGTATCCGCTTGCCGCCTGGAGATTCTGTGCGTTGAAAGCCGGGTTGCCGCTCGGGTCTTCCATGTTTGTTTCGGGATTCGAGGTCGTGGCCTGGGCGGCCGTTACCGTGGTGGAGACGACTGTATCGAGCGTCTCGCCGCCGGTGCCCACGATGAATTCCCGTATGCCCTCCTTGGGATCGTACTTCCCGGAAGCGTCAAGCGGGCGGTAGCGGGCATAGAGGTGGTCGTGTCCGTTCAACACCAGGTCGGCTTTGTGGTCGTAGAGCAGTTGCCAAAAGGCCTGAGCGGTCTCGCCCTCTTGGGTGATGCCGTCGGCAGCGCTGAACGTGGGCTGGTGCCAGTACGCGGCGGTGCAAGGGGCATTGTTCTCCTCGAGATCCTTTTTCAGCCATGCGAGTTCAGAGGCAAACCACGAGCCCGTGCTCGAACAGCCGCCCGGCTGCGTCGAGCATTCGATATTGAGCGAGATAATGTGCCACGAGCCCAGATTATAGGAATACCAGCCGTCTCCGACCCCAACCGGGCCGCCCGCCGGTATGGTGGATGCAAGTCCACCCGTCTCCTCGAAGTGACCCGCCTGTCCATCCGGCCGCGGGATAGGCTGGGCGACGGGAGTGGTAAGGCCTGGATAGCTGCACGCAGCCGCCAAGGCTACTGGGCAAGGGTCCGAGATCGTAGTCTTCAGAGGCGCGCCACTGGAATTGATCTGGAAGCCATTGAAGTAGGAAAAGTAGCCGTAACCGGCCACGCCGGTCTCGCTATGCTCGTCGTAAAACTCGTGGTTGCCAGGCGCGGGCCGTTCGAGAAATTTAAAAGCGCCATAGGTCAAATCGAACGATTGCTCAAAGTCCGAATATTCGCCCACCTGGTATTGCAGATCTCCGAGCAGCGCGATGAGGTCAGGCTTCATCGTCTCGATCTGATTCGCAGTGGCCTCTTGGGATTGCCACAGAGAGGTGCTGGTGTAGGGAGTCTTGGGGGTGGCGCAGGTTTCATGCGCAGCCTCATTCGTTTCGAAGTCCGCGTCTGGCTCACACGCGATGTCGCCGACCACTGCCAGCACGGGCGAGCGCGGCACCTTGTTGTACGGCCACGGATTGTCCTTCGGTGATGAATTATCGTTCGGTGCAGAACTGCCCGACTGCCATGGATTGTCGTTCCGTGAAGGACCGCCGAACTGCCACGAATTATCGTTCGAGTCTCTATTCTGCGCCTTTGCCCCACCTGCTAATACCAGCACCGAGGCGGCTGCTCCCATCAGCAGCGCCGCTCGGAAACCTCTCCCAATCGTCGTCATGCGGTTCCTCCCAGTTTGGACACGTGGTCCGATAGCTGCCAAAGCGGTGAGTTGTACCCCTCCCATATTTCGCGTGCATGTCTAATGTGTGAAAAAGGTGTAACGTTCCCGTTCCTGGCTATAATGGGCGCCGTTTCCGCATCCAACGATCCGGCAGCGATCCGCCGACGCAGCCCAAGTGAGGCTCCGAAATGGAACCAACGCCAGCGCAGCTCGAGTCGCTGAAGACGCTCATGCGGCAGATGAGCGCCGCCGATTTATCGATCCTCGAAGCGGTGCCGCAAACGCTCGAACAGGAAGAGAGCGTCAGGCTGGCGACGGTTTCGGGAAGCAAGAATGACCTGCTCTGGTCGCAGATGGCAGCGGTCGGCTGGATGAAGCAGGAAGAGCCGCTCGAAGAGGAACCGGCATCGAAAGTGTACTTGGTTCCTCGGGAATCGCGGGAGCCGCTGGAGAGTTTGCTTCTCGATCTCAAGCGCGATGAGCTTCCGAAGTTGCTCAGCGAGTTTCGCCGAGATATCCCGCCTCTGATCGCTCCTCGGGTGATCGCGTCGGGCGGCACGCCCGCCGATCTGGTGATGATGCTCGCGGGGATCGTGCAATCCACGATGCGCCGCTATATCCGCGAGGACCTCCATGAGGAGTTTCTCAAAGCGGTATACGACCGGGCGCGCGATCTGAACGGGGCGAGCCAGAGCTGATCGTCGCCGGTGCTAACCGGATGCCATTCCGTTGTGAGCCGCAAAATTCAGTCTGAGGGAATCCCGCTATCGGGTCCCAACACGCAACCGAACTGCGCTACTGCGACGTCTTTCCACGTTTTCGCGACCCCGGGGCGGCCTTCCCCGTTCGCGGGATTCTGCGAGCCTGCGGTCAGCGCCAGCCCAGCTCCGGGGCGACGTATTTCAGCACGCTTTCGATCACGTGTGCGTTGTACTCCACCCCGAGCGTATTCGGGACGGTCATAAGCAAGGTATCTGCCGCGGCAATCGCCTCGTCCGCGGCGAGTTCCTTGACGAGTGCATCGGGTTCAGCGACATAGGAACGGCCAAAGACGGCGCGCGTGTTCGCGTCGATGAAACCGACCTGATCGCGGTCGTGTTTCTCCTGCCCGAAATAGGTGAAGTCGAGCTCGTTCACGAGCGGAAAGATGCTCCGGCTAACCGACACGCGCGGGGCGCGACTGTGCCCGGCCTTTTTCCAGGCGTCGTGAAATGCCTCGATCTGCTTGCGCTGCTGGACGTGCAGTGGTTCGCCGCTCTCATCGTCCTTGAGCGTTGAGCTCTGAAGATTCATGCCCAGTTTCGCGGCCCAGCGCGCGGTAACGTTCGAACCGGAGCCCCACCAGATGCGCTCGCGTAAGCCTGGCGAATACGGCTCGAGGCGCAGTAGCCCGGGCGGATTCGGAAACATGGGCCGCGGGTTGGGCTTGGCGAAGCCCTCGCCCTTCAGCAGGTCGAGGAACTCCTCACCATTGCGGCGCCCCATTTCCGCATCGCTCTCGCCTTTCGCCGGGGTGTAGCCGAAGTGACGCCAGCCGTCGATCACCTGCTCCGGCGAGCCGCGACTGATGCCCAACTGTAGTCGTCCGCCGGCGATAAGGTCGGCCGCCCCGGCGTCTTCGGCCATGTAGTGGGGGTTTTCGTAGCGCATGTCGATCACGGCCGTGCCAATCTCGATGGTACGCGTGCGCACACCGACGGCAGCAAGCAACGGAAATGGCGAACTGAGCTGCCGCGCGAAGTGGTGAACGCGAAAGAACGCACCGTCAGCGCCCAGTTTTTCCGCGGCCACAGCCAGCTCGACAGACTGGAGCAAAGCGTCGGACGCCGAGCGCACCTGCGAGCCGGCGGACTCGCTCCAATGCCCGAACGAGAGAAACCCGATTTTCTTCGACATCGCGACTCCTTTACGCGCGAGCCATGAATTCTGGGCCAGCATGATCGAGATCGTCCAAGGTTTTAACGAAGTGGCCTTGGCGATTCTCCGGAATCCTCAGTATCTCATCCCACTTCGTCCGGTCGGCTCCGTGCAGATTTACCGCCGTTAGCCGCGACTGCGCCTCAGGCATCTCTCATGCAGCGGAGTGTCAGAAATAAGCCGAGCATCGCATGACGCCTGCGTACTACTAGAGTAAGAGCTCAGTGGACGTCTTTCCCAGACACTCAAGCTGTTTGTGGTTTCAGATATTTCAAGAACGACGCAGCCCATATTGAAGCCAATTCGATCGCCCCACTAGAATTTCGTCGTGAGCCGCGCCATGAAGCTGCGTCCCGGACCGACGGCGTTAGCCGACAGCAGCCCGCCGAAGTCCAGCACCTGCAAACGGTTGCTAAGATCGTTGCAGTCGACCTGCAGACGCAGCGAGCGCTTTTCCTTCTGGTAGAGATCGTAGCCGATGGAAACGTTTTCGGTCGTGTGGGGAAGGATGCGCCCGAGGTTGAAATTGAGTTGATTCACCAGGGCCTGTCCGTAGAGCGCCACATTCTCCGCATAGCTGTAATCGGTGATGAAGGGCAGGCCGCTGTCGAACTCGACGCCCGCTGCAACCCATAGCCGCGGGACGATGTG
This sequence comes from uncultured Acidobacteriota bacterium, assembly GCA_963818345.1. GTDB lineage: Bacteria > Acidobacteriota > Terriglobia > Acidiferrales > UBA7541 > Palsa-189. Next base: position 420,428 of record CAWFRX010000014.1, read on the forward strand.
ATAGAGCAGGCGCGCGCGCACGAAGTCGCGCTGGTCCTGCGAATCGGGAAAGTGCCCCGCGGTCGGCAGTCCCGCAAAAAACAGGCCGCCGGTTTCCGGCCACCAATTATTTCCCATCTGGTAGGAATAACTGAGCCAGCCGGAGAAGTGCCACCACTGCGGCACCTCGATCTTGGCCTCCACGCCATAAATGATCGCCTTACTGAAGGCGATGGGCAAACTGATGGGCGTGTTCAGCAGCTGATTGTCGTCAGAATAGTTATTCGCGTCGCGCAGATATACATTCGCGTCCAGCCGGATCTTATTGAGGAAACCTTTGGTGATGCCGCCCTCGTAGTAGTTGCCGTGCGAGGGCAGGACCGGCGTCTGCGCAGATCCCAACAACAACAGCACCTGCGCAGAACTCGACAGAAGAATGTTCTCAAACGACGGCGTCTGGAAGATGCGGTCATACGAGACGTGTGCCAAAAGTCCAGACTTCTGAAAGTACCGCGATACCGAGGCGCGCGGGCTCAGCGCATTCTGGCTCACCACCAGCTGGTAGTGGTCCCAGCGCAGCCCCGCGGCCACCGTCCACTTGCCCAAGTGGATGAGATCCTGCACGTAGGCCGACTGCTCGAGGTCCGGATGGGTGCCGGCGAAGGCAAAGCTAGTGGGCGCGCCCGGATCGAATATCCCGACGGTGTCTGGGTTTTCCGGGCAGTCGGGGTCGATCGTCTCTGAGAAGGTAACATGATCGGGCGTTCCGCCGGGCCCGTACGGTCCGTTAGGGCAGTAGGGCATGGTGTAGCTGAAGTTTTCGTGCAGGAATAGGTTGTCGCTCTCGACGCCGGCCTTCCAGTCGTGCCGCCCCGAGTGGATGGCTATGCTGCCGTTGAAGTAAATCTCCTTGAAATCATTGTGCTGCGTAATGTCCAGGGGCCACGAGAGCGGGTTCGAGGAGAAATCGTCGTGATTGTCGCGCGCCATCCCTCTCAGCCATGCGATCACGTCTGAGGAAAAGGTGTGCTGATACGTGGCGCTTCCCATGGTTTCGAAATTGTCGCTCCACTGTCGCTGGCCGCCAGGAACCTGGGTCGCATTGCCGCTCCCGTCGGCGTCGGGGATCAGCGGGCAATCCGCCGGCGGCGGCGCGTCAGGGTTTGCGGGGCAATTCTGTTGCACCAGTTCATTCGGCATGTCATAGCGCGCCAGCTCGTGGCGCACGGTGAAGGTCAGCCGGTCTTTCGGAGTCAGATCGCGCTCATAACTGCCGGCCCAGCTTCCGGTGGTGCCTTTGTTGTTGTAGTTCTGCGGCACCACCGGGTTGAGGTAGTGGTCGGTCATGGTGCCAGTGCCGCTCACGCCCAGAGTGCTGTTCTTCCAGGTGTATTGCAGCTCGGCGTAGGCCAAGCCGGTGTCGTAGCTGCCGCCGTCGAGGACCACTCGCCCATGGAATCCTGGGTCGGTCTCGCGTAGCGTGTTGACCTCCACCACGCCGCCCAGCTTGCGTCCGTACTCGGCTGGAAAGCCAGCCGTGTACACCTTCATCGAATCAACGTCGTCCGCCTCGATCTCCGGTCCGAAACCGGGCGAACGATTGTCGGTGAGCGGAATGCCGTCGATGACGAACTGCGTCTGGTACTCGGAGCCGCGCGGGTGCAGCACGGCGTTGCCTTCGTAGAGCCAGCCGGGTTCTTCGTTTACCAGGTCCTGCAGAGAGCGGCCGGGCAGTGAGTTGACGCGGTCTTCGATCTCCTGCGTTCCGATTTCGTCGGACGCGCCTGCCTGCTGCGGATCGATCAGCGTCGCGGCTTGGTTGACCGTGACCGCGGTGGTCACCGCCGCCGGCTTGAGCTGGAAGGCAAGTTCGGTGGGCACGGCCGAGCGCACCTCGACCGTCCGCGAGACCGTTTGGAAGCTTCCCGCGCTGACCGAAACCGTGTAGACGCCGTAGGGCAGGCGCTTGAATTCGAGATGTCCCTGCGCGTCGGTCGTCAGGTTCTCGTGAAATTGGGTAGCCTCGCTGACCAGCTCAACAGTAGCCTTCAGCCCCAGTCCAGATGCGTCCGTGACCGTAAAGCGCAGTTCACCGGTATCACTCTGCGCCAGCAAGGGCAGAGTGCAGAGAATTACCGCCACGATCAGGAGCGCCTTTTTCATCTTGAATGGCATTCAGTCAGCTTCGTTTTTAGGGATCGCAGAAAGCGGCTAAACCGCCCCCCGCCCGCGGTATGTCGAGAGCGCCGCCGTGCCCAGTCACGAGGGTATTTTGACACTGGTTGGCTTCATTGATGAGATCGCATCTCTCCAGTTGTATATTCCTTGGGTCGTCGCTTTGTTCAAGTTATCTTACGGTTTCCGCCGGCACATTCGAGCTGCACAAAGAACTGAACAAAAGCGGCCTGAACGGAATATACAAAAGGACGCTCGTGGCCATTCCCGACGCAGAGGCGATCGACGGATTCTCCTTTCCGGCAGCGACGACGGCAGTCCGCCCCGACTGGCGCCTCGCCATGGAAAACGAGGTCGTCGAACTCTTCGACGAGCTACGCGATCCCGTGCTTCGTTACGTGCTGTCGTTCGGTCTATCGTTGCACGACGGAGAAGAGGTCACACAGGAGGTCTTCCTGGCGCTTCTCCGGCACCTGCAAGCGGGAAAGAGCCGCCGAAGCCTTCGCGGCTGGATCTTTCGTGTCGGGCACAATCTGGCACTCAAGCGTCGTTACGCCAATCAAAGATCACCTGCCTCCGCCGAATCGGACTGGGATATTGTCGAGCGCCAGCCCGATCGGTCGCCGAGTCCCGAAGATCGCGCCTGGTCTCTCCAACGGCGCAGCCGCTTATTAGCCATTTTTCGCGCGCTTCCAGAAGAGGATCAGCGCTGTATCCGGCTGCGCAGCGAAGGCCTGCGGTACAGAGAAATCGCCAAGGTGCTGGGGATTTCCCTGGGAAGCGTATCGACACTGCTCGCTCGATCGATCGCATTGCTGGTCCGTGCGGACGAGGCGTAAAGCTTATGAGTGAAAGCAATTGGCACATCTCCGACAGAGAACTTGTTCTCGCGGCGGACGGAGAGCTCAAAGCTCGCCGCTCAACCCAAATTCAGCGGCACTTGAGGGTCTGCTGGAAATGCAGCGCGAGAATGGCGCAGATTGAATCGGCGATTCTCGATCTCGTCGAAACGAGCCAGGGTGATGGCCCCGAGTTGCCGCCGATTGCAGCATCAAGAGCTCTGCTGCGGGCCAGGTTGGCGGCAATGTCGACAGACCGTGGCCGCAGCCCATGGTGGCGCTGGCGATTGAGACCTAGCGCGGCGGCGTACGCACTGGCAGTCGTGGTCCTTGTCGTGGCCGGAGGCCAAATCCTCCGCAAGCAAATGCCGAATCGCGTTGCGCAGGGTTCTCCAGAAGTGCTCCAGAGCGGAATCCTCCCCAACCCTACGTTAACGCCCGGCGCCACCCGGCCGATTAGCCTCACCGAGGTTTGCTCCTCGAACCACGGAGAGGTGGTCACCCCTGTCGCTCGTCAGAAGCAGCGGGAAGTCTTTGCGGAATATGGAATCGGCAATGCTCCGAGTAAGGACTACGAAGTAGACTACTTGATTACTCCGGACCTAGGAGGAGCGGATGACATTCGCAACCTCTGGCCTGAGCCCCATCTCGGCGCCCGTTGGAACTCGTACGCCAAAGATCAACTAGAAGACCGGCTGCATCTCCTCGTCTGTAGCGGAAAGCTCAGTCTCACCGTCGCACAACAAGAGATATCCAAGAACTGGATCGCCGCCTACCAAAAGTATCTTCAAACCGGCTCACCAACTCACCTTTAAGTGAATATAACCAGATAGAAATCCCCAGTTGATCCTTCGGGGGCAGGGTAGCAGGTTAGTTCCATTGGAGGATATACAAACAACCAGCATTTGCGAGATAAATGGACAATCGTTCCCGCCCAGGAGATTGACCGCATGACTCATATGAAGCCGAAAATAATTGCCATGGTTATCGCGATCTCTGCTGTACTTCTTGGATCGGGCGTAGCTGCACATGCCCAACAATCCGTTGGGTTTAGTCGGGCCCAGCTCTCTCAGGTTTCGCAGTCGATTCGTCAGCCTGACTCCTCGAGTGTCGTCCAGCAGGGATCCGCTTTTGTGGCCACCTACAACGCGGACATATCCAAAACGCTGAACGGCAACAATGTAACCAACGTCATGATCTTCGAACAAGACGCCGCCGGACATGTTAGGGTGGTGGCCTATCCCAATTCCTTGACACCGGGCGGCGATTCAGTTCTGCGTGACACGCTGAGTTTCGCGCCCACCGCGACGTTCATCGTAGGCTCGAATTTTCGCCAACCCTCCGATTTGACAGGGAAAAATCACCTCATAATGTTCGTCAATGACGCCTTCACCACCAGCGCAACCGGCAAGGAATTCAGCCAGGCCTTTGCACCTCTGCATGAGCAGGCATTTCTCGAAGCCATTCAGCGGGCGCACAATGGGGATGCGAATTCGATGAACTTGTTGAAAAGCGAATTCGAGAACGGTCCCTTACACAAAGCCGCCTTCACATCTGGCGGAACATTCCGGGTGGTCTCTTCCAGCACGATGGTGGTGATTCCGCCAACGAGCCCAGTGCCTGAAATCGACCCGGCGAGTAGCTTGTCCGCACTCGCTCTGCTTTCCGGCATCGCGTTGATCATCCGAGCGCGCAAGAAGTAGGTTTTTATATCTCCGAGACTGTGCTGAGGCGCTGGCCGACCTCCAGCACATCCGCAATCGTTTTCCCCCACCGACAAGTGTCTGCGGCTTACTCGCAAGTCGAAGGCCTGCCGCATCCAAAGCAGGCCCTGAACGGTCCAGCTTGGGATTACTCACGGTTTGCCCGTCCCTCGGAACTTAGGCGCGCCGACACTCCGTTCCGCCGCGGCATCTGCGGAAGAAGGAATCGAATACACGTTGGATGATTTGTGAAAGGTTCGGGAAGAATGTATCGCAGCCCTGGAACGATTCTGATCTCCGTACAGTTTAGCGATTTACTGCCGGATAATCCCAGGTCCCGTGGAGTCGTCTTGAGCCCGCTCGGTAAGTGGAACGGGCTCGAACCTCTTCTTCATGTTCAAGAACCGCTTTTCGAAAATAGCGTAGCTTAACCGCGCCACAATAAAGGAAGCCGCTACGATTCCAACACAGTAGGGAATCGAGGGAATAACGCGCATACCATGAATGCTTACTCGGGCGAAGAGAAATCCTCCGGCGATCAAGAAGGAGAGGTGATAGACGTAAATCCCGTAACTGTACTTGCCAAACGACCTGAGCCACCCCTGTTGCAGGAACCTGTCCAGGGGCGTGCCCCTCTCGTTTTGCAAGTATGCCCACAGAACGAAGGCTGCAAAGCCCAACGCCAGGAACGAGTAGCCGAATGACTGCGTGTAGTATTTCCGCGTATGAATTTCGCGTGCGATAACGTCAATCGCGAACATTCCCGCAAACGAAAACAGTGCGATTGCCGGAAGCAATCGGCGCACCAGCGTCAGAAGGCGGACATCGCGCACAGCGATGGCACAAAACCCTCCCAACAGTAATGTATCCATGCGGGTGACCGTCACTTGCTGGATAAATGGTACGTACAGATGATGCTGAACCAGAAGAAATCGAGTGGCCAGACAAGCGAAAAACGCGGAACCGCAGAGGGCCAACAGATGGCGTCGCGATAAGAAACATACGCAAAAAGGCCATAGCATGTAGAACTGCTCTTCTACACCCAAGCTCCAAAAATGAGAGAGGATCCTGTCGCTGTACCGCCAGTTTTGCAGATAAAACAGGTATGACAACCAACCCCTCGGCGTAGGGAGATAACCTTCGGGAAGCCGGACCGGGAGATGCGGCAAGATAATGAGTGTCGCCAGCAGCGTCGCCGTGACCATCAAATAATACAAGGGGAAAATGCGTAAAACCCGGCGCATGTAGAAACTGTAGAAGTACCGCTCAGTCCCAACTGCATCGAGAAGTATTCCGGTGATCAAAAATCCGGAGAGGACAAAAAACAGATCGACTCCAGCCCAACCCGCCCAGAACAAATCATGAACGTATCGCATGACGGCCGAGCTTCCAGGAACCGCTCGGTAAACTTCAAGGTGGACGAGGAGCACCATGAGAATCGCAATGCCGCGAACGCCGTCTAACGATGAAATTTGTTTCGAGGAGAATTGGGGTGTGGCGACGGAGACAGAATCGCGACGCGGGTGCGGTGCAGCAAAGCCGCCAGGTAATTGGGAGACCGCCGCGGAGGAATCCAGAGCGCCGACGGTTACTTTATGTTCATCAACCGGTACGCCAGATTCGCGGGCATATATACCAACTCTATTGCAGAGGTTGTCGAGTGCGGAAATGGTTTCGTCCTTTAGGATTGGGAAAAAAACCTTACACCTTTAGGTATCTCGCCGCAAGTGCCCGTGTGGCTCCGTTCAAATCGCTCAGTCCATTTCTGCTTAGGCTGCGCGGTAAATGGTCACTAGCCTGCAACAATGTGAGCAAGACTCTCGTTGCAACGAAAACAGCACCCACGGCAAACGCAAACGCGCTCCACCAGGCCGTGAACATTTGGGATCGACTGGGGGCCATTCAACCCGGTTTCTGGATCGAGCGATAACAAGACAGACATTTCGTGGGAAAGTAGAGATGTCTTTAGCTCTCTCGATGACAGAGTATCTTCACAAAGCAATTTCAGGAGCTAACCCATGGGCAATCCGCTGCCACGCCGAGCCGCTGCGAATCCGACGCAGTATAACATCGAAGCAATCGTCCAACTGGAGCAGGACGCCCTCGCTCGCCGGACTCCCACCGAGCGCGCCAGTGACGTAATCACGAAACTTGTGGGCAACGTGGGATTCCTGGCGGCTCAGGTGATTTTGATCTCTGGCTGGAGCCTGGCAAACCTCCACGTGATCCCGGGACTCAAAGCCTTCGATCCATTCCCTTTCGGCATCCTGGCGCTGGTCGTCTCTTCCGAAAGCGTGTTTTTGACCATCTTCGTGCTCATCAGTCAAAGTCGAATGTCCCGCCAGTCCGAACGGCGCTCGCATTTGGATCTTCAAGTCGGGATGCTTGCTGAACAGGAACTGACAACCATACTTCAGATGTTGCAGAAACTCTGCCAGCACACCGGCGTGAATGTGGACTCCTCCAAGCAAGAGGTTCAGTCATTCAGCAACACAACCGACGTACACAAACTGGCCAGCGAACTCGAAGACAAGCTTCCGGAGGAATGACGACGGCACACGTTCCCTGATGCGATACACGGAAATCGCCGGATGTCCCGTCGCCGGAAAGACCGCGCAACCGGTTTCACCCCTGGGCTCATTGACGCGTCTGTTAAAATAGAGGTTCAAGCGATCGAGGATCGCACGCTGAGGGCGGCAGCGCTTTAGGCACGCCAGTCTCAACGATCATCGAAGCTTATCGCTTGAAAGAGTTCCGAGCGTAATTGGAACGAGTTCCCCACGGCGGTTTGAAAGAGTCAGTAACTGTCACATAGGAAGTGAGATAGGTGCATGCGGAAGCGCGAAGCATATGTCCTTTGTTTTCAGAGCGGTGCACGCTCTTTGCGCGCTCTTGAGCGCCAGAGCGAAATGCATGTCTCTTGTTTTCATCGGATTGCACACTCTTTTGTAAAAACACCGGGGGTGGGGGTACCCCACGCAAAACACTTCTCCGGCTGACGCGACTCGCCTACTACAAGCCGCGGCGCGGCGCGCAATCGTCCCGCGTGATTGTTGTTTGTAGCGACGAACGCGCCGTGCTATAAGCCGGACACAATTCGCAAGTTGAGACGGGCCGTCGCGAGCGACGAGAAAAGGTGAGCGATGAAGATCAGGACGATGAGAAAGAGTCGCATGACGACGAAGACCCGCAGGACCATAAAGATCGCTTTAGCCGCCGCGGCGGTTGCCACGATTTCGTTCGGCGGCTGGTTCATGGTGGGACAGCAAAGTGTCCAGGCCGCTGCGGCCGCGGAGAAATCGGCGAGCGTCGTCAGGGTCCCACGCGGATTTGTGCCCAGTGCTGTGCCCCTCGGGCTACCCTCCGAGGAAACCGCGAAGGGGATGCTGGACGCTTCGATACGTTATCACCACCCGCAGTGGATCGACGTGCCCATGGGCGCGACCAAGATCCACACCTTTGTCATCTATCCGACGCTGGCTGGCACAGCGCCCGTCGTGGTGGTCACGGCGCAGAATCAAGGGCTCAGTGACTGGGTGCGCGCGGTGGGCACAGAAGTTGTAAGCGAGGGCTACATCGCCGTTGTTCCTGACCTGTTGTCGGGTTTGGGACCGAATGGCGGCGGCACGTACTCGTTCGCCAACAGCGAAGCTGCCGCTACTGCGCTCGGCACAATGAGCCCGAATGAGATCGAGCGCCGGACGCAGGCCGTCCGCAACTATTTCGCGAGCCAGCCGGGCTCGAACGGCAAGAGCGCCATGCTGGATTTCGACTGGAGTGCGCGCCGCCTCGACGCCGTCATAAACACTGCAACGCAACAGCGCGCCGTGAAATTTGATCTGACCGAGCACGCCTGGCACAACACACTGGCGCTTCTCGCAAACCTGGCCGAGCCCGGCGCCATGCCGCAAGAGGACTCGGCCATGCCGAAGCCCAAGGACGATGCCACCGAGGCCGCTTCCGCCAAGCGCGAGCGTGATGCCGCGGCAGAGATCGCCAAGCGGAACGACATCGTGCCGGGCCATTTCAACGGTCCCAAGAAGTCTGTGGACAAATCGCCTCGGCAACGGCCAGTGGTTCGAGATCCCCGTAAACCTCTCGACGGGTCCGCTGAAGATGCGCACATGGATGGTCGAGCCGCTGGGCGACGAAAAGGCTGGAGTGGTGGTGATCGTTCAGCCGGCTCCCGGCATGGACATTGGCGAGGCTCCAGAAAAGGGCGGCGGCGCCGACTGGCTGCGCGCCGTGGCCGATCAGATCGCCTTGCGAGGGTTCATTGCCATATTGCCTGACCTGTCGTCGGGCCTGGGTCCGAACGGGGGCGACTTCGATTCCTTCCAGTACGCCGACGACGTGGCCAAGGCGCTGCAGATGCGCTCGAACACTGACAAAATGGCCATGATCAAGGCAGCGCGAGACTATGCCTTGAAGCTGCCGCGCGCGAATGGCAGGAGCGGAGTCACCGGCTTCTGTAGCGGCGGCGGTCAGGCCTGGGAAAGTACCGCGACGATCCCCGGAGTGAACGCCGCGGTCAGCTTCTATGGCGCTCCCCCCGACGCCGCCACGATGGCCAAGATACAAGCTCCCGTCCTGGCCTTTGCGGGCGACGATGATCCGGGACTCGGTCCGCGCGTGTCCGGAGCCGCTGCCGATATGCAGAAACTCGGAAAGACCTACGAGTTCAAAGTCTATCCGAACGTGACGCACGCCTTCCTCGAGCACCAGACGCTGGGTGAAAACGCGTACGCAACGCTCGATGCCTGGCCCCGGGCCATGGCCTTTTTTGCGAAGTACTTGAAGATCACAACGACAAGCAGCGTGAACTGACGGCCGCGCTTGGCCTCTACAGCGATTCCGTCATTGACTTCATTTCGAGTTCAATGAGAATCGCCAACAAGGAGGCTTGCCATGATCAAAAAAGTAAAAGGCGGCTACAAAGTCTTGTCCGAGACCGGAAAGAAAAATCTTGGCGGTCCTTATAAGACTAAGGAAGAAGCCCAAAAGCGACTGCGGCAAGTCGAGTACTTCAAGCACAACAAAGGGTAGCGGTGGGATTTGTTTTAGTAACGATTTGGATTTCGTTTGTGGTCGCAAAAGAACACTAGCCGGCGGTGGCTTGCAGCCAACCGCCGGCTAGTGTTTTTCAACCGGAACTTACTCACTTAGTGCTGTGGCAAACTGGCCAGCAGCGTCCCCTTAGAATCGGTCTTCGGGACCACGGTTATGATTTTCTCCTCGTGAATCTGATTTTCAGTCGATTTGGAATACTCGAATTGGTGCCCAAACGGGCTGTCCGCGTAAAACCAGTCCACCAACGTGTACGGCTGACCCGCTCCACCTTCCGCGAACTTCAGAACGGTCTTACTCGTATTGGGCTGCGGCCGATCAGCCGTCGCCGTCACGAGATTCGTGATGGGCGACCAATTCGCATCGAAAACCTGTACGGTGTTCCGATCAACGTCGCTCTTTTCTACTCTGAACCAGTATGTACCCGGTTGCAGAACCACGTTGCCCGGGAGTTGGACCGACTGATCAAACGTAAGCCGCGTCATCTGATCCATGTCATCCGCTCGCAGCGTGGGCGCGGCCATTGCCAGCGCAAAGACCAATGCGAGAAAGGTGCCAAGTGCTGTTCGAGTGCTCATCGTACCCTCCTAAAAAAATAAGTAGGCCCTCGCTCTTACCTTTTAAAGTGGCTTCCGCCTAGGCTGGAGGCGATGCCGAGAGCCCTTTCACTTGGGAGGATGTGCAAAATAAATGCCAAAACACCAACAATTCGCGGGTTATCGCTAAGTTGCCACACTCCAATCATCAACGGATCCGCTGCGAGCGAGAGCATTTTTCGCGCGGCGCCACGCACTGGCATATTTTTCGCAGCGCTGGCACTCAGGAATGAGCTAAACACTTTCGCCGCAAGGATTTCCGCCAGGGTAGACCAATTGACTAAAGCAATTCACGTAGTACGGAAACGCCGCGCGGCGGATCAGACGCCAATGCGATCGCGCTGCTCGAAAAGTCGCGCGACCACGGCCCCAAAGATGAACCCGGCGACGTGCGCCATGTATGCCACTCCGCCGCTCGACGCGTTGGCAACGGATCCGACTTGGCTGAATAGCTGCATGAGAAACCAGACTCCGATCAACAGACCCGCCGGAAGCACAGTGACGGGAGCAAAAAAGCCGATGAACAGAATCATGCGAATTCGATCGCGCGGATAGGTCACCAGGAATGCGCCCATCACTCCGGCGATTGCGCCGCTCGCGCCCAGATTCGGAATGCTCGAGGTCGGCATGGCTGCAATCTGCCCCAGCGAAGCCACCAGCCCGCAGAGCAAATAGAATGTGAGGTAGCGAAACGGTCCCATGGCGTCCTCGATTTGAGGACCGAAGCTCCAGAAAAATACCATGTTGCCGAGGATGTGCAGCCAGCCCTCGTGCATGAACATGGCGGTTAAAATGGTGATCCAGTGGTGGCCCGCGACGATGTCCGTGGGAATCACGGACCACTGCTGCACGAAAGCGTCGCCGCCTCTTAACTCTTGAAAGAAGACCAGGAAGTTAACGAAGATAATCAGAATCGTGACGACCGGTCGATGAAGCGGCCGCCGCGTTATATCACCTAGAGGTATCCCCACTCAGCCTCCCGCGCCTCGCGCGCACTTCGGACCTCGCATTCTGGCATCTGCGTTGCCTGCCGTCCACGGGCTTCATGTACAAAGCTCGCCAGAACCTCCGTTCCTTGATTTCCTGGCTCGTCGCGCCTTACAATCAGATCGTGGTTTCGCGGCGTTGAAGGAACTCGGGTTTCGCATGTTTGAAACGCACGTTGCTCGCCCCCCCAGCCCTCGCTCTGTACGATTGGAGCGATTGCGATGCCTCCTAAAGCGCACGGCTGTTCTTCTGCTGCTTCTCGCAATACCGGCCTTATCCACACTCGCCAAAACGAGTTGGTACTTGCCGCAGGCAGACGCCGGTCATTACCTGAACGGCGCCATCAAAATGAGTGTGCCCCATGCCCGGTCCGTGGCGGACTGGGAGCCACCTCTGCCTCTGATGAAGATGCTCCCGCCGCCGGCGCCGATCGCAGCCCTTCCGCCGGCGCAGCCGAAACCTCCGGGACCAGACATCGCCATAACCACTTGTCTGCGGCATCGATCCCCTCCTTTCGCAATCCTTTAACGACAATCGTTTCTCCGTGGCGTCGCGGGCTGTTGTCACGCCCGACGACCGTCATTCGTGGAGTTATGACATGAGCTTGATGTAAAGCTCGGGCTCATCGTGTCCCGTTCGCGGGGAGGAGCATCTATGAAGACGGATCGACTTTCTCCGGAGCAACTGGAGCCTCTGCGACGGCTCAGCACATGCGTCGTTGCCAGCTCGATTGAAAGGTTCGACGTGCGGCTGCGGAACACCGGCTTCGCGGACTCGAGCATTCGCTCAATCTTCGACGATCGCCCGCCGATGCTGGGCTATGCCGCGACAGCGCGTATACGGACTTCCGACCCGCCCATGGAAGGGCACAGTTATTACGATCATACCGAGTGGTGGAACCACATTCTCAGCATTCCTGCCCCGCGCGTCGTCGTGGTCGAAGACTTGGATAAACCACCGGGATTAGGCGCTTTTGTCGGAGAGGTCCACACGCACATCCTCCTGGCTCTGGGATGCGTGGGCCTGGTGACCAATGGAACCGTGCGCGATTGCGACCTCGTCAAACTAACGCGCTTTCAGATGTTCGCGAGCGGCCCATCCGTTTCGCATGCCTATGCCCATGTCTTCGATTTTGGAGGTACGGTCTCGATGGGCGGTCTTGAGATTCGGCCTGGCAACCTTGTCCAGGGCGACCGCCATGGGGTCCAGACGATTCCGCTCGAGATTGCGGACAAAATTCCGGAAGTGGCGCAGGAGATCCTGAGACGCAGGGAGCGGTTGATTGGCCTGTGTCGTTCGCCAGAATTCTCCCTCGAAACGATTCGCAAGGCGATTCACGAAGCCGAGGACTTCTCAAAATGAAAACAACAAGGCGTTTTTGTCCCGAGCACGTGCGCGTACAAATACTCGTCCACAGCAGATCCGCAAAACATCCTGGGCGACTTGCCGTCTTTGTTTGCCGGCTGCTTCCTTTTGTTGTGTGGCTTGCTATTCGGCTGCGGTTCGGCGAGCGAGCCCCGAGCTGATAGCGCGCCAAGCGCTACCACGGTGGCCGTCGTCAAAGTTACGCGGCACAACTTAACTGATCGTTTGGAGATTGCGTCTGAGTTTCTGCCCTACCAGGAAATCGACGTATACGCCAAAGTTTCCGGTTACGTGCAGAAGCTTTACGTGGATTGGGGAACGCACGTCAAGAAAGGGCAGATTCTGGCGGACCTGGAAATCCCCGAGTTGCAGCAGCAACTCCAACAAGACGAGGCGAACGTTCACCGCAACGAAAGCGACCTGCAACGAGCTCGCGAGGAACTCAACCGCGCCCAGTCGGAATATACCGTCGCTCATCTGACCTACACGCGGCTTGCCGACGTGCAGAAAACGCAGCCCGGCTTGGTGGCCCAGCAGGATATCGACGTCTCGCAAGGGAAAGATCAGCAAGCCGACTCGGGTGTTTCCGCTGCGAAGGATTCGCTCGCCGCCTCCGAACAGGCGCTGACGGCGGCCAAAGCCGCGCTTGAAAAGGACAAGGCCCTATTCGCGTACTCGCACATCACGGCTCCCTTCGATGGCGTAGTGACTTCCATCCAGGCATACACCGGCGCGCTTTTGCCTGCGGGGACCTCCTCGAACATCGGCACCTCGGCGCTATGCCATCTCTCCGCAGAACGACCTTCTGCGGCTGGTCATCCCCGTGCCGGAACGCGCTGTTCCGGAGGTGCATCTCGGACAGAAAATTGCCGTCCAGGTCTCCTCGCTCAATAGGACCTTTGATGGCGTGGTCGCGAACCTCTCCGACAACATCGACCTGCAAACTCGCACGATGCACACCGAGGTACGCGTTCCCAATCCCAAGTACGAGTTAGTTCCCGGGATGTACGCCTCGGTGCAAATTCCGCTGCACACGGCCGGCAACGTCCTGGCGCTGCCGCTGCAGGCGGTTCGGACGACGGGCGCCAGCAAGGGAAGCGTGTTGCTGGTGAACGGTCAAAACGAACTGGAACAGCGCGACGTGACCGTCGGCTTGCAAACGGCAACAGAGGTCGAAATCGTCTCGGGCCTTCAGGAAAACGACGAGGTGGTCTTTGGCGAGCAAGGGCAATACAAGCCTGGCCAATTGGTTTCGCCGAAAGTCGTTGAACCGCCGTCTTCGGAATAGGAGCGCGTCATGCCATCTTTTGCAATCCGACATCCGTATTTGATCATCGTTTTTTGCCTAGTGGTCATCGTCCTCGGCATTACCAGCATGGCCCAGATGCCCGTGGACATGTTTCCGCCCATCAATATTCCCGTCGTGCTGGTGGCCACTTTCTATAACGGCATGCCGCCGCAACAGATCGAAGCGGACATCACGGACACCTTCGAGCGATTCTTCACACTGGCCAGCGGCGTGGACCACATGGAGTCGCGCTCCTTGACGGGCGTAAGCCTGATCAAGATTTATTTTCAGCCGGGTACCGACGCGAATGCCGACGTGACGCAAATATCCAATCTGGCGATGGCTGACCTGCGAAGGCTGCCGGAAGGAACTTTGCCCCCGGTGGTGCTTAAGGTCGACGCCTCCAGCTTGCCGGTTTGCCTGCTGACGGTGCAGGGGCAAGGTTTCAATGAAACGCAGCTTCACGACTACCTGCAGTATCAGATTCGCAATCAGATTGCGGGCGTTCCCGGCGCCACGGTGCCTCCGCCGTTTGGCGGCAAGTACCGCCAACTGATGGTCTACGTGGACCCGCTCAAATTGCAGGCGCACGAACTGAGCCCGATGGACGTGGTGCGGGCCACGAATTCCTCAAACTTGATCCTGCCGGCGGGAGATGTGCGCATCGGTTCGCTCGACTACAACATCTACACGAACGCGCAGGTGCCGGACGCGAAGGCGCTGAATGACATTCCCCTCAAGACCGAGGGCGAAAAATCCGTTTTTGTCTCCGACGTGGGCAACGCCGTGGACGGCTCGTCTTTGCAATACAACATCGTCCGCGTGGATGCCCAGAAGTCGGTCTACGTGGGCGTTCAAAAACAGGGCGGCAATACCAACACCATCGCGGTGGTCAACGGGATCAGGAAGGCAATCCGGACCCTCCGCGACATTCCCTCGAGCTCAAGACCAGCGTGGTTTTCGACCAATCGGTTTTCGTGAAGGAGGCCATTTCGACGGTGCTGCGGGAAGGCGGCATCGGAATTTTTCTGACCGGAATCATGATTTTGATTTTTCTGGGAAGCTTTCGCGCCACCGTGGCCGTATTTCTATCGATTCCGATCTCGGTAATGATCACGTTTTCCGTGCTTCATTTGATGGGCAAGTCGATTGACGCGATGGTCTTGAGCGGGCTGGCGCTGGCTTTTTCGCGGCTGATCGACGACTCGGTGGTCGTGATCGAAAACGTTTACCGCCATCTGGAAATGGGCGAGTCGCCGCGCGTGGCGGCGGAAAAAGGGGCCAACGAAGTGGCTCTGGCGGTTTTGGCCATCATGCTGGTCGCCGTGGTGGTATTTTTTCCGGTCACGTTTCTGTTCGGCGTGAGCAAATTTTTGTTCACCGCGCTGGCGCTGGGCGTGGTGATTGCGCTTGTTTGCTTCCTACTTTGACGCGGTGACGGTGGTGCCGCTGTTTTGCGCCAATTTCCTGAAGGCCCACACCATGGACGGCGAGGGCCACGGCGCTTCCAAAAAGTCCTGGGGAGCGCGATTTCATGCCGGATTCAATGCCAAGTTCGAGATGTTGCTGAACTTCTACGAACGCTGGGTGCGGCGGGCGCTGGACCGGCCATGGCAGGTGGTGATCGGATTTCTGGTATTTTTTGCCGCCTGTTTTCTGCTGATCCCGTTCGTCGGGCTGTCATTTTTCCCGCGAACCGACGCCGGCCAATTCGTGATCAACGTCAAGGCTCCCACGGGCACGCGCATCGAGATGACCAACGAATATGTCAGCAAGTGGAAGACATCGTGCGGCAAGTCGTGCCGCCCGACCAACTGGAAACGATCGTTTCGAACATCGGAGTGATTCCGGATCTTTCCTCGTTGTTCACGCCCAACTCGGGGATGCATACGGCGTTCGTGCAGGTGGGCTTGAAGCAAGACCATAAGACCAGCAGCTTTGTATTACATGGCTGCGGTGCGAGATCGGATCGCCACGGGATCTGCCCGAACTGCGCACCTATTTTCAGTCGGGCGGGTTGGTGGACGCGGTGCTGAATCAGGGCGTGCCGGCGCCCATTGACGTTCAGGTAAGCGGCCTGGATCTGAACACGGACAACGACATCGCCCAGAATCTGGCGGGCCAATTCAAGACGCTGCCGGGAGTCTCGGACGTCTTCATTCCGCAGGACATGGACTATCCGGGATTGCAGGTGAACGTGAATCGCGCCCGCGCGAGCGAATTGGGGCTCGACCCCAAAGAGGTCATCGACAACATGATTACCGCGCTCACCTCCGACCAGATGATCGCTCCGGGCTATTGGGTGGATCCGCGAAGCGGCAACAACTACTTCGTTACGGTGCAGTATCCGGAAAATCAAGTGACGAACATTGAGGCGCTCAAGGCCATGCCGTTGCGCGCGCCGAATTTGAAGATGCCCACGTACCTGAACCAGGTGGCCGACGTGAGCACCATTCTGACGCCAACAGAAGTGGACCATTACCAATTGGAGAGAGATTTCGACATCTATGTGGCGCCGACCGCTGAGGATTTGGGCAAGCTGTCGAACGGCGATATCCAAGATTATCGCCAACACCAAACTGCCTCCCAACATCCGGGTCGATACGCGGGGACTGGTGGTTACCATGCAACGAATCGTTCAGGAGCTTTGGACTGGGCCTGTTTCTGGCCATTTTGCTTGTCTATCTGATCCTGGTGGCGCAATTCCGATCGTTCATCGATCCGTTTCTGATCGTGCTGGCGGTTCCCACGGGAATTGTGGGCGTCATCCTGACGCTGGTTTTGACCGGCACCACGCTGAACATTCAATCGCTGATGGGCATCGTCATGCTGCAAGGCATGGTGGTCTCCAACAGCATCCTGATCGTGGATTTCGCTAATGTGCTTCGCGGAGAAGGGCGCAGCGTGACCGAAGCGGCGGCGCACGCCTGCCGCATTCGTTTGCGGCCGATTCTCGATGACTTCGCTGGCGACGGTGGTCGGCCTGTTGCCGATGGCTTTCAAACTGGAAACAGGCAGCGAGGCCTATGCTCCTCTGGCTCGCGTGATTATCGGCGGCCTGCTCACTTCGATCGTGCTGACGATGTTTGTCGTCCCCGCCGCCTATCTGCTCATCTACCGGCGGCGGGAGGAATCGCCAGCGACCATCGCTGCTACTGCGGAGTGAACACAATGAAAACACCTTTTCGGATGACCTTATTGCTCGCTGTGCTTGCGCTTATGCCGCGGTCGGCGGCGGCGCAGAACATTCAACCGCAGGGCCCGGAACAGGGGCAACCGCAGAACCCACCACAGGGGCAAGGGCAACCGCCGGCCCAGCCGCAATCCCTCACGTTGACCGATGCGGAGAAAATCGCGCTGGCAAATCATCCGCAGATTCAGACCGCGCAAAATCTGGCTTCGGCGGCCAAGCAACAGACCCGCGAAGTGCGGTCGAGCTATTATCCGCAAGCGAACGGAAGCCTGACCGGCGCAGAGGCGATACCGGACAGCCGCATCGCCGCCGGCGGTCTGAACAACCCGATCATTCTAGGACCGCTACTCGAACGGCGTCCTGGTGGGTCAGCTGATTGACGGATTTCGGACGAACCCACGAACTGTCAAGAGTTCGGATTTGCATGCACAGGCGCAGCAAGAAGCGGTAGTGACCTCGCAGGAAGACGTGCTGTTTCAGGTTGACCGGGCTTATTCGGCGTGCTGAAGGCGCAAGCCGTGCTCCAGGTGGCTCAGGAGACGGTCAAAAACCGCCAGCTTGTTTCCGATCAAATCACCGCGATGGCGAAGAACCTGCTCAAGTCCGATCTGGACGTGAGCTTTGCGAACGTCGATCTTTCGCAGGCGCAGCTTCTGCTGATCCAGGCGCAGAACGACGTCCAGGCTTCTTTCGCCGATCTTTCCGCTGCGTTGGGCTATGCCGATCAGCGAACGTTTACGCTTGCAGGAAGTGCCCGTTCCGCCGGCGCCTCCGATGGATCTGCCTAGCTTGATTCAGCAAGCGATGCAGAATCGGCCGGAACTGGTGGGCGAACGCCTGGACGTCAACTCGGCGCAGACCTACGCGACGGCCGAACGCGACCTCTATTTTCCAACGGTCTCAGCCGTGGGAGCCGCGGGGCTAACGCCCGTCCATCAATCGGGTATCGACGATCGCTATGCAGCGGCGGGCGTCAACGTGAATATCCCGATTTTTAACGGCCACCTATACGGTGCGTTGCACAACGAAGCTACGTTTCGCGCGCAGGCCGAGCAGCAACGTCTGCGTGACTTGCAGGATGGAATCGTACGCGACGTTCGCACCGCTTGGCTCAACGCTAACTCGGGGTTCCAGCGGCTCTCGGTGACCGAACAGCTTCTGAGCCAGGCGACCATGGCGATGAATCTCGCGCAGGCGCGCTATAACCTCGGGCTCAGCTCGATCGTGGAACTGAGCCAGGCGCAGCTGAACTTGACGCAGGCGCAAATCGTGGAGGCCAGCGCCAAGTTTGATTACGAGACGCAAACATCGCTGCTCAACTTCCAGCTCGGGAACTTGCATTAGAGATTCGTGAGTGGCCGACGCTGGGTCGGTTTTCTCGGCTGTCTCGCTGTCTCGCTCTCTCAGGTGTCTCGGCTCTCTCGGCAGGTTTGCGCGACGCTTGTGCTAAGATTCGGCAGTTTCTGGCGGCAGGTGAGATCGTTTTTCCCGGTGGTGCAGGATGGAGGTGCGGGATGAACGTCAAGTTAGCGAGCTGTCTGTTCCTAAGCTATTTGTTCGTGACAGTGGGCCTTTTGGCGGACCCGGTCTCAAGCTTCGCGCATCACGGCACCGTGGCCTACGATCCCGGGGCCAAGGTCACCCTCAAGGGAACCATCGCGAATTTCGAGTGGCGAAATCCTCACACGCAGATTCACTTGGACGTAGCCGACGATAAGGGCAACGTGGTGCATTGGAATTTCGAGGCGCAGCCTCCGAATATTTTGATTCACGCGGGCTGGACCAAGGACACGCTCAAGCCGGGAGACCAGGTTACGATTGTCGCGAGTCCCGCGAAGAACGGTGCGCCCGTTGGCATTATTCAGAAGGTTGTGCTGGCTGATGGCCAAGAGCTCACGATGACGGAGAAATGATGAGCGGGTCGCGACATTTCGTACCAGCGATGCGGGCCGTTTCGGTCCTGCGAGCGTTTGGGGCTTTGGCGATTGTGCCGACAGCTTTGCTGGCATTCTGCTGCTCGATGCTCGCTCAAACGGCAGCGCCTTCCAGTCCCGCGCGGGATCTCTCGGGCGTTTGGCTGGGGGACGGCGCAGGCAATAATCGGGCCCTGCTTCTGCAGCCCGCTATGCCGTTGATGCAGCCGTGGGTCAAGGCTAAATTCGACTCGAAGGGAGTTACAACTGAGCCCGATTCCTTTCTCGAGTCTTGCGATCCTCTTGGCGCGCCGCGCGTGCTCCTGACCAATACACCGGAAAAGATCGTGCAAGCAGCGGGCGAGATCGTTCTGATCTATGAGAGGAATCACGATTTTCGTGAGGTGTACACCGACGGCCGGCAACACCCGAGGGATCTCGATCCGTCGTGGTGGGGACATTCCATCGGCAAGTGGGACGGAGATGCGCTGGTGGTCGACTCGGTGGGCTTTAACGACAAGACCTGGCTCGACTGGTCGGGCCTTGTGCACACCGAGGCGCTGCATCTGGTGGAGCGCTATCAGCGGATAGACCACGACGATATGCGGCTCGACATGACCATCGATGACCCGAAGGCTTACACTCAGTCCTTCACCGCAAAGAGAATGTTCAAATTGAAGCCCTGGGACATCGGGGAAGACATCTGCACCCGTGGCGACGAACAACATTTCAGGCAGGGGATCGTGCAACCCGCCGCCGCACCTGCGTACCCCAGCAAGTAGCCCTGCCTTTGCTCCGGTTATTGCCGTGACAGGGCTCCGTGACGGCGCCATTTGTACATTTCTCGCGGGCGTGGCAGCATTGTTCAGAAGGCGAGAATGACCATGGACCTTACCAACATTCCGATGAGGGACGGGAAATCGACCGAGCTCGTGGTTGGACCCGTCCCCTATCGCGTTGAACGACCCTCGCGGACACGTTTCGGCTTGGCTCTTGGGGTGGCCGCCGTCTCCGACGTGCTTTCCTTCGCAATCGATTTCATCCTGCCACTGCAGTGGGCGCTCGATTTGGTCACGGCGATTCTGCTGTTTCTGATCCTCGGGCGGCGGTGGGCGCTTCTGCCGGGCCTGATCGCGGAGGCAATTCCGGGGATCGGAGTCTTCCCGGTGTGGTTCCTCGTGGTGATTTCCTTGATCGCTTACGACGACATTAAAGCGCGCAGACGTTAACCAGACGCGCCCGTACCCGTCATGCCCCGCGGCCAGACGGACGTGCGTCGCCTTTTTCGGAGTAGCTTTTGTAGGCTTCCGCGAATGCTTGCAGCGTGGCTTTTTCCTCGACTGCGTCGAACTTGTTCAAGTCGGGGAATTGACGCCGCCGGTGGTCCGCATTGGTTTTGGCAACCAGGTACTGACTGGCTTTATCGAACAAAGCTGAGAAATCGTCGCTGAGGGGCGCTGGCTTGTCCGCTTCCGTTTTCGCTTCCCAAGTGCTTATCACTTCCTGTGCTAATTCGTCGGCGTGCTCGACGCACCATTCGATGGAGGGCATGTGAGTTCTCCAGACCCGTAGAATATCATTCTTAGGCTTTTGGACGCATCGATGTCATCGGGACGCACGGGGGCGAATCGCACACTTGGGGCCGAAAGGCGGAGGCGGGGAGCTCGCGGAGCGTGCGTGTCCCCAACCGAGGCAAAAATAATTAGTAAATTGTAAACGGAGGTAATTGGAAACTCGGGGCACGGACGCGATAAATTTGTTCACGGGATCGCTGTGCAACTCTTATATTGGGTAGATGGCGATCGTAGAGCGTATTCAATCGACACACTATTTGAACAGCCGGCGTAGCCAGAGGGTCGTTTTGCACCTGCCGGTGGTTATAAAGGTGCAGGCCGAAGACGGCTCGCCTTGCGTTGAAACGAGCCGCACGTTGGTCGTCAGTGCGCACGGAGCGTTGATTCTCTCCACGATGAAAGTGCAGGCTAAGCAAACGCTGATTCTGCGGAATCCTGCGACCAACCAAGAGCAGCAATGCCAGGTCGTAAGTCTGAGTGTTCGGAAGTCCAACGACATATCCGAAATTGGTATTGAGTTCACGGAATCCGCACCTCACTTTTGGAACATCAGCTTTCCTCCTGCCGATAACCCCTCGTTCAAGTGAAGGACGGTCCGCGTCGTGGCCGAGGCCGCGACAAATCTTGAGCAATATTGACCGGTTGAGCCGGCACGTCTTTGGGGATGTGGCTCTTCCGCACGAAGCCAGTTTCCAGCAATGCCGTTCGCACATGCGTGGAAGCGAAAAAGCTGCTCGAAACGGGCATGAGGCCTCATACTGAGTACGGAGTTGTTGACACCCCTATGCCGACCACTTTAGAAACGAGCCTGGAACAACTAAAAGCGGAAAGAAAACCATTGGCTGACCTGTTCAACCAAAACCCGCAGCGATTGCACTTGGCTATTAAGATCAAGAGCATCGACGATCAAATTGCCGAGTGTACTCAGGCAATTCGAAGTGCGGCCCAGCGAGCGGCCCATTCCGAAAGCCGCTTCAAACCTGCCAAGTCCTGACAAGACCGGTTGTCTCAATGGGACATCGGGCTCGAACGATGGTCGCGAGCTCTTTCGAATGAACCTGTGCTATTTTGGGTCAGCCTGGCGGGCGCTCGTTGATGCGAGGGTATTAGGTGAGGTGACGAATGAAACTTCCTGATCCCTTACCGCAACGTGCGTGCATCCGGAAGCCATGGTTCGAGAAGTAAAAACACTGTGCGGAAAGCATCGGAAGTTTCATTGCGTCACCCTCACCTGTGGAACCCTCGCAGTCTAGCGAAGAGCGACCGCCCGGCTAGTCTCACGCACAACAGCGAACGCAGGATAAACCGGCGGAACGGCAACAGACACAGAACGTCAAGCCGGCGCCGCAGGCAAAGCAAGCGCTGCAAGCCAGAACAACGCCACAGCAGCAACCGAAAGCCAAGCCAGTGGAACCGCAACAGACGCAGAGCGTCAAGCCCGCGCCGCAGCAACACACACAACAGGCCGCGAGTCCCAAGCAGCAACCGGCGAATACTCCTAACCGCGCAGAACAAGGCAACGCAGGACGAACCCAGGCGCGCGCCCAGTCAGAGACCGTGCATGGAAGCGGCGGCGTTTCCGCTCATGGCCGCATTTCGAACGCCCACTACACCGCGAGTTTTGGCAGCGGGCACAGCTTCCACGTGAACCAAGGCGATTACGCTCATCGGCGTTTCCAATACGGTGGCTATTCGTTCGGGTTCGTCGACGCTTGGCCAGTCGCTTGGGGCTACTCGGATAACGTATACGTTGTGTATGTCGATGGCGGCTATTTCATGTATGACACGTTTCATCCCGGCGTGCGCATTTCGCTAAACATTCTGTAGCGCTCTCTCCATTGCTGGTTCAGTGGAATTTGCCCGGTACCCATTCTTGCGAAAGCAAGAATGGGTTATCTGGCAGATGGCGAGTTGCCTCTCCAGACCAGGGACGAGAGCTCAGCGAATCAGAGGTCGATCTTTTACCTACTTGGCGCGATCCCGTTCCCGCTCGGAATGGCCGTTCGCATCGAGCCAAGCCAGAAGGCAACGAATGCTACCGCGTGCCAGCGCAATGCTCGAATCGGCGGCGCCATAGTAAAGGTTAATGCTGTCGCCATCAGGCGCGACCGTGTAGCCACAAGGAAACACAACGTCTTGCACATCTCCCTGGCGCTCGTAGTCTGCTTCCGGCGCAAAGATCCAGGAATCTCCGCGAATCAGGCACCTGTCGGGCTGTTCTAAATCAAAGAGCGCTAGACCGAGCCGGTAAATAGAGCTGGATGGCGTCCTTCGTACGCCGTGATAGAGCATCAGCCATCCTCGCGGCGTTTCGATGGGCGGTGGCGACATGCCAATCTTGTTGGCGTCCCACCACGCACCGCGCCGCGCTTCGAGCATCAGCTTGTGAGCGCCCCAATGACGCAGGTCGGGTGAGTATGAAATCCAAACATGAGCGCCCAGCGGCGTCATCGGCCGATGAATTAAAGCCCATAGGCCGTTGATTCTCCTCGGCAACAGAGCCGCGTCTTTGTCGTCCGGCGGCATAATGACGCCCAGTCTTTCGAAGGCGCGGAAATCCCGTGTGAGCGCGAGCGACACACCAGGCCCGCCGCGCGAATACGACGTGTACGCCACAGCATATTGCTCGAGTTCCGGAACGTAGGTGATGCGCGGATCTTCGATTCCCCACAGCTCTTCAGGATACCGTTCGGGGTCGGGCAGAAGCGTCGGTTGGCGATCGACTTGCCAACCATCGACGCCGTTCGCTGAACGCACCGCGCACAAGTGAGAGAGGCCGCGGCGATCTTCCACGCGACAAAGCAGGAGAGTGGAGCCATCGGGAAGCAGGGTCGCGCCCGGATTAAAGACGCTGTTCATCAAATAGGGCCAATCGTGCGCCGTCAAGATCGGATTTGCCGGGTGCCGGACAAACAAAGCTTCGTGTTGGGTCATCATCATCATCTCTCAGGATCTCTCAAGAATAAATTGACAGCTGGACCGCACATTTCCTTGGCAGCCGAGTCGCGCCAAAGGACAGGTAAGCGACGGGATCAGATTTGGGATCAGGATTTGCCGTCCATCGTGGATGATTCTTCGAGCTTTCGCATTTCCAGGAGGGCCATGAGGAAGGACAAAGTCGATTCCGCTCCTTGGTTCTCGTTCGCCCGGTCGGGATGCAATCCGTCTCGACACCCGCCCGTCGAAGGATCGTAGAGCGCCACTTGCAAGTCGTTATCGCCCAGGAACCAATTGAAGGCCGACCACGCCTCTTTCCGCCAGCGGCTTTTTCCCGTTGCGCGGTAAGCCTCAAGGCAGGCTGAAACGGCCGCACAGGCCTCGATGGGTTGTTGGTCGAAGCGAGCCTTCTCCGTCTTCTTCGAATAAAAGCCGTGTGATCCGATGGGCACGAAGTGACCCTTCACGTCGCAGCGCTGGATTTTTGTCAGCCAATCGAGCGCTTCAAGGCCGGCCGAGACCAACTCATCGCTCGCGCCGCGCTTTCCCGCCCGGATCAGCGCTTGCGGCAATCGAGCATTGGAGTATGCCAGCTCGTGTTCAAACCATTTCCAATCCTTCGAACGGTTGGAGCGGTAACATTCGAGCAAGCGGTCTCCGAGCGCACTCGCCGCATGCACTGCGGCGCGGTCCCCGGGAAACGATTCGAGATACTCATCCAGTCCCAGCAACGCGAACGCGCAAGCCCGGGGACTTCTGAATTCGACGGCCGCGGGAACAGCCAACTCCAGCAGACGCCCCGCGGCTCCGCGCAGCCCTGCATCCTTGGATCGTCCGAGCACGGAACCCAAGCCCCACAGTGCCCGTCCGTGGCTGTCTTCCGAGCCTTCCGACTCTTGCCACTGGCGTTCGTAGCTCAGGCAATTTCTAAACCTCTTGCTCGCGGGATCGAACGCCAGCCACAAAAACGCCAAGTACCGTGAGGCCAAATCCAGCGGGCCGGTCCGCGTGTCGATCCCCAGCTCTTCCAGCAAGATTGCGACAATCAGCGCTCGGGCATTGTCATCGGTGGAGTAGCCTTCCGGATAGTTCGGCACGCTAAACACCGCGTGTTCCATGATTCCGGTATGATCGGTCATCCGATATAGGTGATCGAGCTTTACGGCAGGAAGCCGGTCGAGAGTCTTTTCCGTGTTTTGCGCGGAGAACGTCGCGCGCGGCTTCCGCAAACGCTCGTTGTATACGCGCTCAAAACTGCCCATGTATTGCTGCGCGACCCGGTTCCATACCATGTCCCTGGCGTAGAGATAGGCACGCTTCCGCATGGCATGGCGCGCCGTGCCGTTATCCAGCAGTTCGATCGTTTTTGCGGCAATCGCCTGGGGATCATCGAAGGGAACAAGCGCGCCGCGTCCATCGTCCAGCAACTCCAGCGCGTGTAAATACGGGGTGGAAATGATCGCTTTTCCAGCGCTCAAGGCGCGTGCAAGGGTGCCGGAGACGACCTGTCCCTTGTGCTTGTAAGGCGTGATGTAAATATCCGCGCCGCCGATCAATTCGACCAACTCCGCGGGACTCACAAAGCGGTTGCGAAAAATTACATTGTTCTCGACTCCGAGATCTCTCGCCAGTCTCTGCAAAGACAGCCTGTACACGTCACCTTCTCGTCGCAGAATATGCGGATGCGTGACGCCGGAAACCATATAGACCACATTGCTATGGCGGGACAGGATCGTGGGCAGGGCCTGAATGACATTTTCGATTCCCTTGTTCGGCGAGAGCAAGCCAAACGTCAGCAAGACATCCTTGCCTTCCGTGCCGAATACATCCTTGTAGAAATGCGGATCGGTGAAGGGCACGTCGGGGATGCCGTGCGGAATCAGATCGATCTTGGAGACCGGGACCCGAAATGTTTCCTGCAGAATTTCGGCGGATTGCCGGCTCATAACGATCAGGCGATCCGACAGAGCCGCAATCTCCAGCATCACCTCGCGCTGATCTGGATTCGGTTCCCGAAGCACCGTGTGCAGCGTCGTGACCACGGGCATGTGCAGGCGCCGCAAGAGTTCTAAGATGTGCGCACCGGCCGATCCGCCAAAGATTCCGTATTCGTGTTGCAGGCAAACCAAATCGATGTTGCTGAAGTTCAAGAAGTCGGAAGCCTGGCGGTACGAGGCCAACTCATCCTGCGAAAGCTCGAAACGTATCCGTGCCGGATAGCTATAGCCCTCCGGTGTATCGTTCACCGGTAAGGCCAGCAGTTCTGTCGCGCCGTATTCAGCGTGAATTGCGTCGCACAAATCCGTTGTAAACGTGGCAATGCCGCACCGCCTCGGAAGATAGTTCCCGACGACGGCAATCCTGCCGGGCAGCACGGGCCGTGAGTGCATCGGCCTGTTGGCTACAGAGTTGTTCTCCAGCGCAGGCGATGACAGGGCAACCACTTCGGAAACGGACGGGAGTTCAAGCTCCTCGTGGGCGTAGACGTTAACGATGGATCGGTTCTTTGCTTCGGAGATGGGTTTCGGCTGCGACATTATGTTCCTATCCTCGTGAGTGCAGCAGAACCGGTGGCGTCAGGAGGCGCGCTCGCCTGGGCTCGAAGTCACTTTATTTTTTCCTAGCTGAGATCGATGATCAAAGCCTGGCTGGTCGGAATCAGGCCGGCGATACACGCAGCGTTGGGCTGCTCGCATGCGCTAGCGCTTCGCGTGCACTGAGCTATTTTGGACCCTAGGCGCGAAATAGACTGTGCAATTTTGCACACATCCCAGGGCGACACCCCGGGGGTGAGGGAACGCCAACGCGCGCGCGTCTTAGAGACGGCCGAGAACCAGCAGCACGAGAACGATGAGGAGAACGAGTCCGAGCCCACCGGTAGGGAAATATCCCCACTGCCGGCTATGCGACCACCGCGGTAGCGCCCCTACTAGCGCCAGCACCAAAAACACTACAAGCAGAGTACCAAGCATCGCGGCCTCTTTTCTGGATGACGAAAGCTACTGAATTACGAAACCTGCGTCCCTACTCCGACCGAGCCGTTGGCCCCAACGGCAGGCAGTTTAGGTTCCGATGCGGATTCGGGACAAAGAATGGATGAACCCGAAAATGTTCAGCAGCCAAAAGACCACACCGATTACCACAACCGCGTTCAAGATGGACTTGATCGACCCGGCCATCGGAATGAAGTTGTTGACCAGCCAGAGCAGAACACCAACTGCGATGAGAATCATCAAGATTTGAAGTAAAGGCATTTCGTGTTCCCCCTTCTTTCCTCACAGTCACATCCTAGACGCAACGAAGTGTTGAAGTCTGTTCACTTGTGCACAATCCGGCGTTTATTGCAGCTGCGCGGGCACGCGCGAACGGTTAGCCTGCGTGCCGGTCTCAGCGAATTGCTTGAGTTCACGGTGTGCTCCTTACTTGCGTGCATGCTTAGATTTCGCTCCGATGGTCGGGCAGGCGGCGCACCTCTTCGACAACGGGTACTCGAACCAATTCTGTGCCGCCACGGTCCTGGTGCTGGAAAATCGCGAGGACTGCTCGTGATGCCGGGCCAGCCCAGGTCGCGGCTTGGTTGCCTGCGTAGCAAATGGAGAACACACTCAGCGCCACGAGACTCAACGTGAAAAAGGCCAAGCTGAACAATGCCAGCGAGGCCAGCATCTCCCGCATGTAGTAAAACTGCAGGCCGAGCCCCACGGCTACCACACCCATCACCCACGTGTAGTTACTTGTTCGCGCCCAGAAGCGGGCTTGCGCGGACACCCCGTCGCGCGGCTCGCCTTCCTGCGCAAGGGCCCGCTCGGGCAGGGCGATTATCCGGGGCGCGGGCCCACTTCTCGATCCCGCGGGCATTATCGATCTGATTTTCATGGAGGTGCGTTCCTACTCGAGGCTTCCGCTGAATTCTGCTACGCAGCCACCTTGAGGGTTACGAAGGTGGATGACTGTGCTCTTTTGAACGTTTTCGCGCCCCCGTCTCAGATAAACTGGTTCGGTAGGAATCGTGATCTCTAGCCGTGGCGTCTTGGCGGATCGCGGCGGGTCTCAATTGATTGATAACGCCGGCTCCCGTCCAGTAAAGTGAAGAAGATACCAGGGATTTCGTAGAGTCGTAACCTTGCTCCGGCGGCGGTGCGGTCGGGAGCGAAGAAATGTAGGATCTGAGAATGAAAACGACGAAGAATGGAAAAAATTCGAGCGTCATAAATTTCGATGCGCAGGCCTTCCTCGATTCGGCCGGCGTGGCGAGAAAGATCGTCGAGTTCAAGAGAAAAGAGACCATTTTCTCCCAAGGCGACGCCTGTGGCAGCGTCATGTACATCCAAAGGGGAGGTGTAAAACTGTCCGTCGTCTCCAAAACCGGCAAGGAAGCCGTTGTGGCCATTTTGGGGCCGGGTGATTTTGTCGGCGAAGGCGGCTTGGCCGGGCAGCCGTTGCGCATGGCCACGGCCACGGCCGTGACACCGACCACGCTCCTCGACATCGATAAAAAGGAGATGTTCCGCGTGCTCCATGCGGAACACGCGCTCTCGGACCGCTTCATCGCCTACATGTTGCAGCGCAACATCCGGACCGAGGAAGACCTGATCGATCAGCTCTTCAATTCCAGCGAAAAACGTCTAGCACGCACTCTGCTGCTGCTGGCTCGTTATGGCAAGGAAGATAAACCCCAGAGGGTTATTCCCAAGATATCGCAAGAGACGCTGGCGGAGATGGTGGGTACCACACGTTCGCGAGTGAATTTCTTCATGAACAGATTTCGGCAGATGGGCTTCATCAAGTACAACGGCGGCCTGCAGGTCAATAGTTCACTGCTCAGCGTCGTCCTGCACGAGTGACCGTCCCGGTCCTGAAGGACTGAGACTCGCTCGTCACGCATTCGCGAGTCAAAAACCAGCGGATCGCCCGCCTCCGTGGTTCTAGTTCTCTCCGCTGGTGCTCCGGACCCGAAGGGAGCTGCTCATGCCACCGCGGGTACCGGTATGGCGGAAGGAAACGTCTCGTAAGCTTGCCTCGCATCCGTGAGTTGGGAAAGCACTTCCCGGAATACGGGCATAATCAACGCCACCAAGTCCTTCTCACTTCCTTGGGCAGCGTTCATCCGGGACTTCATTTGACTGTTTTGCTCAAAGACCAGTTTCGTGAGAATGGCGGCCTCAATTTCTACGATCATCGTCGAACCCCTTTCATCGATCTTCCATACGAGCTTTTGGTCGGCGCCTCAAGCACGGCTAAGCCGAGACTCATCTAAAGGTACAAGAGCAGGCAAGCCCTCGCTGTTCTCTACTGCACAGTTCCCGGTGGCTCCGGCGGACCCTGAAAGCCAGCCGTCCTGCCGTCGCGATTTGACGCCTTGGCTCCGCCCCTTAAATTGACAATGTGTTCCTTAGTGCACAGCAATGCCTTTCGCCCGCGTGTAACATGGCGATTGGATCACCACAGTTGATCCTCAGCCGATCCGAATTTAGCAAGCTCCTGCAAAAACCGGGAAGTGTGCAGGCCCCCGTTTTCTCGGGCTTCTCTGATATCTAAATTGAAACGGAGATAAACAAAATGTGGAAACGTGTCTTGATCGTCGCAACTCTAGTTTCGTTAGCAGCTCTACCTATGATCGCCTCCGACCGCGAGGACGACGTAAAGCGCACCCATAAGGCCGCCGAGGTCTTCAAGGAGGTTATGAACGCTCCGGACCAGGGCATCCCCCAGGATCTGTTGGCGTCGGCGAAGTGCATCGCCATCATTCCGGGCGACGTCAAATTCGCCTTCGTTTTCGGCGGCAGCTACGGCCGGGGACTGGCGACCTGCCGCACCGGGCATGGCTGGAGCGCTCCCATATTCGTGGCTATTGACGGTGGGAGCGTGGGTTACCAGATCGGTGGCTCCTCCACCGACATCGTGATGCTTTTTATGAACGATCACGCTTTGCAGAGCTTGCTCAGCGACAAATTCAAGCTGGGAGCTGACGCCTCGGTAGCAGCCGGCCCAGTCGGCCGCAACGCCACTGCTGGCACCGACCTTAAGCTCAATGCTGAAATTTTGTCTTATTCACGCGCCAAGGGCATTTTCGCTGGGGTAAGCCTAGACGGCGCCGTGATGCAAGCCGATAAAAGCGGAGACAAGGCCATGTACGGCCACGACGTAGACCGTCATGAAATTCTCAACGGTCACGTTGCCGTCCCGGCATCGGCTCGCGGACTGCTGAACGAAATCAGCGGATATGTCCAGGAAGCTAAGGCTCGGTAATTGACCGAACTGATTCGGCACGACGGGAGCGGTACATCGCTCCCGTCGTGCGGCCCCGCTACGCCTAGCATCAACTGGATGCGCCGCGAGCATCGTTCCACGCGTTATACGGCCGTTCCCCTCCGTGGAACGCGTTGCATGAGGGTGTTGATGCCAAGGAGAACTAAATGTCAAACGTGATCGATGTAGGAACAGTCCTCGTTAGGGACGGCACGCCATTGCCGAAATCCCTTCGAATTCAAAGCGAGCCGTACGCATCCGGTTGGAGACTTGTCAAAGATCTTGATGGAGACGGATTAACCCGGAAGATCCAAGATACGGGATGGACGTTTTTCAGCTTAGCCGGCCGGATCCAAGTGACCGCCTTCGGCCGTGCGGAGCAACAAGGAGCACAGAGCGCGGTTCGGCGGATACTGGCGAAATTGAAATCGGATAAATCCAATTGCCTGGAAATCTCGGGGATCGTCTCCAAGCATTTTCTCGGACTGCCCTACGTAACGGTCTCCGTCCGCGCACGGCACATCCAGGACGGTGTATTTCTTTTCCGGGACAGCGACCTGCAGGAGCGGGACCGAACACGCTTGGCAGCGGCCTAAGGCAAACCGATAGGCATTTCGATTTGCTGAAGTAATGGAGGAGACAGTGCAATGAAACTCAAAACCCGTTGGGCAATCGCCCTTGTGTTGATCGCGCTTACCACTCCTTTGGTTCATGGGCAGGATCTGTCCAAGTACCGAGCTTTTCATTTGGGAATGACGCTGGCAGATGTCTCCAAGCAGATTGAGGCCAAGCCGGCCGACGTCGTCGCGGTCCATGAACGTCCCGTTTTGATTCAACAATTGGCTTGGTATCCGCCGCCACAATCCGACTCTCTAACGGAATCCGCCAGTCGGATTCTTTTTTCCTTCGACGACGGTGCGCTCTACAGGATGCTCGTTACCTACGACACTTTCGCCATCAAAGGTCTAACCGCGGACGACATGGTGCAGGGCATCTCCAGAACGTACGGAACGGCAACAAGGCCTGTCGCAGAGATCGATTTCCCTACCAATGCATCGTATGAAGATAAGAGCGAAAAAGTGGTCGCGCGATGGGAAGATCCCCAATACTCGCTCAACCTATTGAGACTCTCTTCGAAGGATACTTTCGCAATTGTCATGTTTTCAAAACAAGCGGACGCTCAAGCGACCGTTTCCATTGCCAAATCCGTGAAGCTGGAACAGCAGGAAGCTCCGCAGAAGGAAGTTGCAAAAGTGAAAAAGGACGCGGACGATCTGGAAGGCGAGCGGCAGAAAAACATCAAGACGTTTCGCCCCTAAGGTCGCAGCAATAACGACCTCGTGTTCGAATTGTAGAGGCGGCGGGTAGTCGTTTTTCCGTCGTAAGCGCTGGGCGCGGCCGCAACCTCCTTACGTTCGGTGGATGTCCAAGGTCGCGTCGCGACCGAAATAGTGCGCATGGTACATCGCTAAAGTGGAGGGCAATGGCGTGGCCGAAGATGCCTGGAAGGCTCATATCGCCTATCTCGAAGATGAACTGACGAAGATCGACGAGCGAGCCAATAAGTTGGAAGCAATGATCCCAATCCTCGAAAACGAACAGAAGAAACATTCCTTGCAAGAACACCTGAAACAACTACGGGATGAGGCCAGCGAACACCGCAAGTATCTATTGCTCGTGAAGCACAACTGACAACCCTGCGGCACGCTTTTATAACTCTCCTTGGAATGTGGCCATCCCGAACGAGTCAAACCCGTGTCGGGCCTACGAGAAATCCGGTCACTGAAGCACACTTCCCGGTACTGTCGCTGCTGCAAGCGCTGCTTGCCACTAGACGTGAACGGATCCAGCCGCA
This sequence comes from uncultured Acidobacteriota bacterium, assembly GCA_963818345.1. Lineage (GTDB taxonomy): Bacteria > Acidobacteriota > Terriglobia > Acidiferrales > UBA7541 > Palsa-189. The sequence continues at coordinate 452,148 of CAWFRX010000014.1, forward strand.
ACCGGAGTGAGTATATTTTCGCGGGAGCACTGCGCGGCTGACCACTGAATGTTGGCAATTTAGAGGATCGAGTCATCAATTCCGCACTCGAGAAAAGCAAATTTCAAAGAATTGAGAATGGGAAGCTAGTCCCTGGCCCTGGGTCGGGTGTAATATGAATAGGCGTTGACAGTGAACATAAAGACTCTCAGGATTTAGAGACTCGGCAAGCAATACAGCGGTTCGAAAAACGGATGAAAACGTGGCCGTCCGCTGCATTGATTGGCGTCAGAGATGCATAGCATCCACTTGTTAAGCCAAATGTAAGTCTGTTTTTTTCAATGTGGTGGGCGTAGCTCAGTCGGTAGAGCATCGGTCTGTGGAACCGAGGGTCGTGGGTTCAAATCCCATCGCCCACCCCAGTTACTTTAGATGGTCAAATGGCATCTAATTTCTGCCCAGTGCCAAAACTCCGCTTTTGGTATCGGAATCGGTAGGAGACTGCGGGAGTAGTTTATGTGGATTGTACGCATCGCGCTAAGCAGGCCTTACACGTTCATCGTGTTTGCCTTGATTATTCTGTTTATTACCCCAATTGTGCTGCAGCGCACCCCGACGGACGTTTTTCCGAACATCGATATTCCGGTCGTGGCCGTGGATTGGAATTACACCGGTCTTTCCCCCGAACAGATGGAAGATCGCATTGTCTCGAACTTCGAGCGGATCATGACCACGACGGTTGACAATATCGAGCACATCGAATCGCAAACCGTCGGAGGCCGCTCGGTCATCAAAACCTTTTTTCAGCCAGGCACCGATATACGAATTTCGATTGCGCAGCTCACTGCCATCTCACAGACCGTGATTCGAAGCCTGCCTAACGGCATCGCCCCGCCACTGATCCTCTCGTATTCGGCCTCCACCGTGCCCATTCTGGAAATCGGTCTGAAGGGAGAAGGCCTTTCCGAGCAGGAACTCTTCGATTACGCCACCAACATCGTCCGCAACCAGATGGCCACCGTTCCAGGGGCCGCGATTCCCTGGCCCTATGGCGGGAAGCAGCGCCAGGTATCTGTGAACCTCGACCCCGCGGCGCTGCAAGCCAAAGGGTTGTCGCCTGTGGATGTGATTAACGCGATCAGCTTGCAGAACCTCGCGCTTCCTTCTGGGGACGTCAAAATTGGACCGACCGATTTCAACGTAGAGATGAACGGTCAACCGAATACGATCGCGGAACTGAACGATATTCCGATCAAAACCGCAAATGGGGCCACCATTTACGTTCGGGACGTGGCCACGGTGAGCGACGGGTTTTCCCCGCAGGTCAACATCGCTCGGATGGACGGACAACGCGGCGTGCTGGTGACCGTTTACAAGTCCGGCAGTGCCTCGACGCTGGATGTCGCCGCGAAGGTCTACGCCGCGATCCCGCACATCGCTTCCATTTTGCCGCCGCAACTAGTGATGACACCGATGTTCGATCAATCGATCTTCGTCCGGGCGGCCATACAAGGCGTGATTCGCGAGGGAATCATTGCCGCTTGCCTAACCGCGCTCATGATCCTGCTGTTTCTGGGCAGCTGGCGCAGCACGCTGATCATTGCCGTCTCCATCCCACTTTCACTGCTGGTTTCGATCATCGTTTTGAGTGCCCTCCACGAAACGCTCAACATTATGACCTTGGGCGGCCTGGCGCTGGCCGTCGGCATTCTGGTGGACGACGCTACTGTCGAGATCGAAAACATCAACCGGAATCTCGCGCAAGGCAAGGAAACCGTGCGAGCTATTCTTGACGGCGCGCAGCAAATTGCCGTGCCTGCGCTGGTCTCCACGCTATCGATCTGCATCGTGTTCGTGCCCATGTTCTTCCTGACCGGCGTGGCGAGATTCCTCTTCGTGCCGCTGGCCGAAGCGGTCGTGTTCGCCATGCTGGCCTCTTACCTGCTATCGCGGACGCTGGTCCCCACGCTGGCGATGTATCTGCTTCACGGCCATCAGGGCGAGCACGCCATGGGTAACGATATTTTCTCACGTGCGCAGCGATCGTTTTCGCTCGGCTTCGACCGGATGCGTGATCGCTACCGACTTGTGCTCGCCGGTGTCTCGAAAACGCCTGGACCTTCGTGATTCTCTTCCTGGTTTTTTGTCTGGCTTCAGGCTCACTCTTCTTTATCATCGGCCGCGATTTCTTTCCGAGCGTGGATGCCGGATTCATCCGGCTGCATATGCGTGGCCCGGCTGGCGAGCGCGTCGAGGAAACTGCCCGGGACTGCGACCGCGTAGACAACCTGATCCGGCAGAGTCATCCCGCCCTCGGACCTGGGAAATATCATCGATAACGTGGGCTTGCCGAATAGCACCATCAATACGACCTATAACAATTCCGGCGTGATCGGTTCCTCCGACGCAGAAATCCTCGTGGGTCTCAAGCCAGATCGCAAGAAGTCGACCAAAGCCTACGTGGACGAGCTGCGGGGGCGCCTGAACGCCACTTTTCCAGGCATACAGTTCTTTTTCCAGCCAGCGGACATCGTCAGCCAAATCCTGAACTTTGGCGCTCCTGCCCCGATCGATATTCAGCTCACCGGGCCAGAGCAGCAAGCCGATTATGAGATCGCCCAGCACATCTCGAACCGCATTATGGATGTTCCGGGCGTGGTCGACGCTCACGTGCAGCAACTGTTTTCCTATCCCACGCTGTTCCTGAACGTCGATCGCACCCGGGCTCAGACGGTCGGTCTCAGTGAGAACGACGTCGCCAACAGCGTTCTGCTCACGCTCAGTTCGAGCTTTCAGATCAATCCCTCGTTCTGGGTGAATCCCGCGAACGGCATCGAGTACAACGTGGCCGTGCAGGTGCCGCAATACAAAATCGATTCTATCCAGACGCTCAATAACATCCCGATTTCAACGCCCGCATTGAAAGCGCCAGAGATCCTGAGCAATCTGGCGCAGTTGAAGGTCAACGCCGAGCCAGCCTTGATTTCTCACTACAACAACCAGCCGGTGATCGACGTCTACGCGTCGGTCGAGAACCGGGACCTGGGTGGAGTTGGGGACAGCATTCGCGACATCTTGAAGGGGTTTCAGAACCAACTCCCCCGCGGCACGCAGATGCGCATGGTGGGTCAGGTCGATACCATGACTTCTTCCTTCGTCGGTTTGGGCTGGGGCGTCGCTGGAGCCATCGTTCTGGTTTATTTTCTGATTGTCATCAATTTCCAGTCCTGGCTGGATCCCTTTATCATCATCACGGCCTTGCCCGGCGCGCTTGCGGGGATTCTCTGGATGCTGCTGCTGACCCACACGACCATTAGCGTGCCTTCGCTCACCGGAACGATCATGTGTATGGGCGTGGCCACTTCCAATAGCATTTTGATGATTACGTTTGCACGCGAACGGATGCATGAAGGGCTGCACCCGACGCAGGCGGCGCTGGAAGCCGGCTTCGTGCGCATTCGACCGGTCTTGATGACGGCATTGGCTATGATCATCGGTATGCTGCCGATGTCGCTCGGTATCGGCGAGGGTGCCGAACAGAACGCACCGCTCGGCCGCGCGGTGATCGGCGGCCTACTGGTGGCGACGTTTGCGACGCTGTTTTTCGTGCCCTGCGTTTTTTCTCTGGTCCACCGGCACCGCACGTTGCGTCCGAACGCAGATTTGAGTGCCGCCGGTGCGGCGGATCTTTCTTGACGGCGGGAGAATGATGAAACACGATTTAGAGCAGCATCCGGGACGGGTGGAAACGATCGTCGAGCCTGAAAACGAGGGACAGGAGCGCGAAGTGGTCGCGCCGCGGCGAAGCAGCGGCCAAATACTCCTTTGGTTTTCGGTGCTCTTTCTCGTCTTCCTGGTGCTTGGCGCTTACAGTTTTGTTCAGAAGAGAACTGCGGGCCGCGAGCTGGCCGATCAAACCGTGCGCCTGGCCGTCCCTCACGTCGCCGTGATTCACGCCACGGCGGTCAAAAGCGATTCGGGATTGATCCTGCCGGGCAATATCCAGTCCTACATCCAATCACCCATTTATGCGCGGACCAATGGTTACCTGCAAAAATGGTACAAGGATATCGGCGCCCATGTAAAACAGGGCGATCTATTGGCGGTGATCGATGCTCCCGAAGTTGATCAGCAACTGGCCCAGGCTAAAGCTGATCTCGCCACCGCCGAAGCCAATGTCAAGCTGGCTCAAGTGACTTCGCCAGCGGTATCAGGGCCTGCTCAAAAGCGACGCCGTTTCCCAACAGGAGGTGGACAACTTCACCAGCGATTTCGCTGCTAAACAGGCCATGGTGAAATCGGCAGAAGCCAATGTGGACCGGCTGAATGCCCTGGAGTCCTTCAAGAACGTCTACGCTCCCTTTTCCGGGGTCATTACGCAGCGCAACGTCGATATCGGCAACCTGATTAATGCTGGAAATGGTGGCACATCGGTGAGAGAAATGTTCGATTTGGCGCAGACCGATCCGTTGCGCGTCTATGTGTCCGTGCCCCAGACCAACGCCCCGGAAATGCATGCGGGGGTGAAGGCTTGCCTCGAACTTTCCGAATTTCCCGGGCGCACCTTCTGCGGCCAGGTTGTGCGCACCGCCGACTCCGTGGATCCGAGCACGCGCACGCTGCTGACCGAAGTGGACGTGCCCAATCCGACGGGAACTCTCCTGCAGGGCGAATACGCCGAAGTGCACTTTGACTCCAAAGTTTCCGGCCGCGCAATAACACTGCCGATCAACGCGCTGCTGTTCAGGCCGGAAGGCACGATGGCGGCTGTTGTGGGGCCGGACAGCCGAATCGTTTTGAAGAAAATAACGATTGGGCGGGACCTGGGAAACAGCGTGGAAGTGCTGGAAGGGATTACGGCCGATGATGCAGTCGTCGTCAACCCGCCCGACGCACTGGAGCAGGGCGAGCAGGTTTCACTCACGCCGGACAACGCTGCGGGCACAGCAAACTAGCCGGCTAACTCGCAAACTGGTGCCAGGCGATACAAGCCGCGCTTAGTGACGCGTCATTTCTCTTGCTCCGCGCTTCATTCCCTCTACGCAGCGTTGTAGATGTTCGTGCATGACGGCGGCGTCGGCGTGACCGATCCGGCCGTGACCGGGCAGCACCCACTCGAAGCGGTAAGCCAGCAGCTTCTCCATCGAACGTGTCTGATCCGTCCAGGAATCCCAACAAACATCGCGAAATGCCGTCAGGGTATCGCGCTCGGGCGACCATGCCAGATGGTCACCGGTGAAGAGCACTTCATCGCGATACAAGAGAACTTGATGGCCGCGGGTGTGGCCCGGCGTCGGGACAATCAGAAGCTGGTCGTCGATGCGTATTTCTCTGTCGCCGGAGATGACTTGCTCGATGCCCAGCTGCGCGGCGCCGTCGCCCTGATGCATCACGCGGGGAGAGTGGAAATGCGCCGCGAATTTGGCATGGTCGGCGATATCGTCGCGATGGGAGAGGAACATGAGATTTACGCCGCCCATCTGCTCGATGCGCTTCACCAGGGGCGAGTTGAATCGAGGCGAATCGACGAGCACGTTCCCGCCACATTCCGCGGGGCGGACGATCAAATAGGACCATGCGCCGTAACTGGACTCCGACGTAAAGCCGCAGAAATAAACGTTGTTCACGACCCGAGTGGGGAAGGCTTGTACGGCCTCTCGGGCGCTGTGGCGTGAGACGGTTCCGATCGAAGCGGTTGGACAAGCCACCAGGGCCATGAGCGCCTGGCGCAATTCGAAAGGGTTACGAGGTTGCCGATAGACGCTCGATTGCCCACCGTGATCGCGAAATGTAGCGGGCGCGATTTGGCGGCAAGCGTCGCAGTCGATGCAAGTGGAGTCGACGTAAAACTCCCCCTCAACATTTTCAGGAATGCGCTGCTCTATTTGCGCCATGGGTTAAACCGTGCACCTCTGTGGGCGAACCGGATGGAGAATACGAAGGGATTCTCCCGGCCGAAATCCTCTTGTCATTTTACGCGCACGGTCGGGGGGCTGCAAATCGCTTAGTTCGTGGCCGCTAGATTTGGGGACGCCGGCTGTTACGCATGGCCGGTTGTAAGTTCCCGCCCGTTACCGGATGGTACTAGGCCGTCTGTACCCCACAATTTAGGTCCTATCGCCCATTGAAGCAGCCGGTGCTGGCTGCGAATATGTCACCCAACAAAGCAAGTCGCGCAGCAGATTTGAGCGGGCTCCGAAACGGAGCTCACAACCATAAAAATCAATCGAAGGAGACCGGATGAATCTCAAAAAGACAGCCCTGCTACTCTTCTTGAGCGTTGCAGCTCTCCCTACCGTCACCGGCGCAAAAGCGCCGCAGGACCACTCGGTTGCATCCGCGGCGCAGTCAAAAGGTCGCGTCGGCAGATTTTTCGATCACTTTCGCGTGCACAAGAAGCACTAGAGATCGTTTGGTCGTCTTAAAAAATGCCCAAACAGCTTTTCCTTCCCTCTCGGCTACGGCCGGGCCAAGTGTTGCCAAATGCTTATCCGTGCGGCTTCCTTGGCCCTGCCGTCGCTATTTCCCGCCAGCGTTGGGATCGCCATCCGAGCCAGCCATATCCATCAGCAGTTCGTCGCGCTGAGAAAGCAGAATCTGAGCCTTGATTCGGGCTGCGAGTCGAGTGGTGTAACCCGCCTGTAACGTCCGTGCGGTAACTTGGACGCTGGGGCGAAAGCAATTCCGTCCTATCGCGAATTTAACGACGCATCCGAACCCAACTTAGCCTAGGATATCTCTGAATGAATTCAGAGACGTACGACCTGGTTGTCATTGGCAGCGGACCCGCCGGACAAAAGGGAGCCATAGCCGCCGCGAAACTTGGCAAGACGGCGGCGGTGATCGACCGCGTTAACATGGTGGGCGGCGTCTGCATTCATGGCGGCACGGTGCCCAGCAAGACCTTGCGGGAAGCGATTCTGCATCTCACGGGCTTCCGTCACCGATCGTTCTATGGGGCCGATTACGTCGTTCGAGAACGCATTTCGATTCGCGATCTTCTGCTGCGGGTCGCTCAAGTCACCGAGCGCGAGATTAGCCTGGTTCGAGATCAACTCAACCGCAACCGCGTCGATTTCTTCAGCGGCACGGCGCGTTTCCTGGACCCCCACACGCTCGAAGTAGAAGGACTCGGACGCAACGCAGTCGTTCGCGGGGAGCAATTCCTGATCGCCTGCGGCACACGCCCGGCGCTAAATCCAGCAATACCATTCGACGGCAAACAAATTCTGACTAGCGACCAATTCTTCCAGTTGGACGAAATTCCGAGGGAGATGATCATCGTTGGAGGCGGCGTCATTGGGTTGGAGTTCGCGTCGATGCTGTCAGCGCTCAACATCAGCATCACGCTCATCGAGCAGAAATCGACGCTGTTGGACTTCGTGGACACGGAGATCGTGGAAGCGCTCGCATATCACATGCGTCGCCAAGGCGCGATCTTCCGGCTGGGCGAAAAGGTCGTAAACGTAGAGCGCGACGCGCGGGGGCGAGTCGTCGCAAATCTTGAGAGCGGTAAGCGAATTCATGGAGACGCGTTTCTGTATGCCGTTGGGCGGCAAGTGAACACCGATCTTCTCAACCTGGACGCGGCCGGCCTGCCGGTCGGGGTTCGCGGAAAACTGACCGTGAACGAGAGGTTTCAGACTTCCGTGCCGCACATCTATGCTGCAGGCGATGTGATTGGTTTCCCGTCTCTCGCTTCCACGTCCATGGAACAAGGACGGCTGGCCAGTTGCCATATCTTTGGCGCTCCGGCGCAAACGGCGCAGGGGCTACTTCCCTATGGCATCTATACGATTCCGGAAATCTCGATGGTCGGCCAGACGGAATCCTCGCTGACCGCCGCCAAGATTCCGTTCGAGGTTGGAATTGCGAATTACGACGAACTCGCCAAAGCTCAAATCGTCGGCGACCACACGGGCATGCTGAAGATATTGTTTCATCCAGACACTAAGAAGGTCCTGGGCATACACGCGATCGGAGAGAGCGCGGCGGAGATTGTCCATATTGGCCAGGCGGTCCTGGCCTTTGGCGGAACGATGGATTATTTCCGGGATACGGTATTCAATTATCCGACGTTCGCCGAAGCGTACAAAGTAGCCGGGCTCAACGGACTGAATAAGTTTTAAGCCCGAGCAGTGGTCGTCGCGAGACCGTCAACGTGATTTTTTCCCGAAAACGTGGACTGCTGGGCCAGCAACGGCGTTGGGCGCCTGTTGCGCTTGCGGCGGTGGCATTGTGGCTGCTCGGGGCGGCGCCGCCGGCATTCGCGTGGAACGACGAAGGGCATATGGCGGTCGCTTACCTGGCCTATCAGCAACTGCTGCCCAAGGCGCGGGAGCGTGTGACCGCGCTTCTCAAGCTGAATCCGTACTACGCGAGGTGGCTGGCGGCCATTCCCCAAGGCACGCCTAAGGCAGATGTCGACCGCATGATCTTCATGATCGCGGCGACTTGGCCGGACCAAATCCGCAGCGACCCGGAATATATGGACGATGGTCCGAACAACGGGAACTCGCCGGACGGGCCAGATTCGTCGCGGAACATCGGCTATGCCGACCACATGCGGCACAAATACTGGCACTTCATCGATCTCCCGTATTCACAGGATGGGACGCGGCTGCCGCCGGTGCCGGCTCCAAATGCGGAGACGCAGATTGCGGCATTTCGCGCGGCCCTGGGCTCGGGGGCGTCTGACGACGTCAAAGCGTACGATTTAGCGTGGCTGGAACATCTGGTGGGGGATATTCATCAGCCCTTGCATGCCGCCACGCGCGTCAGCGCCAGCATGCCCGACGGCGATGCCGGTGGCAGCTTGTTGCCTCTGTGCGCAAAGCCGTGCAGCGACTCGTTGCATCTTTTCTGGGACCGGCTGGTGGGCAGTCAGAGTGCGATCGAAGCACCGTCGGCGCAGACAGACTTGGCGACGAAGCTACGATCGGCAGAAAGCGCCGCGCGGGCACTGCCGGCGCCAGATGCGCGGCTGGCCGGGAAGATGAGCGAGACCACTTGGGTTCAGGAGAGCTTCGATGCAGCTAAAAAGTATGTATACGTGGAGCCGATCGGGCCGGGCTCGGGGCCGTTCACGATAACAGCGGTTTACTTTGAGACCGCGAAGCGCGTGGCGCGGGAACGTGTAGCGCTCGCCGGCGCGCGGCTCGCTAACCTAATAAATACTGAGTTGAAATAGGCGATGGAACAGCAGAAACCCAAAGCGCCGGTCTCAGCCGGACTTACGCCCGCTTCCTACCGAGTGCTGCCGCGAATCTTTCCTTCGTGACGATTCTTCGGCGCCGTGTTGCACCAATTTCTTGCCGCCGAGGCGGTCCAAGCCCCCGGGGGAAAGGTTCTTTGCCTTCTTGCTGGTCTTCTTCGTAGCCATCTCTGCACGCTAATCGAATGTCTGCTCAGCGTCAATCGTCTTCACGACGGTTGTTGTGATTTCGACTCGCCGCGTGTAGGCTACGGCTCATGCTGCAGCCAATGACTAAACCGGGCGGTAGGCTTCCCGTTCTATGGGTTCTCACGTTTGTTCTGGCGCTTCTGGCATTTGTGGTCCCCCAAGGCGCTTTTTGGCCGAAAGTGTTCGCGCAGGGGTGGGAGCCCGACATTCGAGCGTTTGAAGGGCAGGACCGGGCCGATCCACCGAAAGCGGGAAGCATCGTCTTTACGGGAAGCTCGAGTTTTACGCTCTGGAACTCGCTGGCGAACGACATGAAGCCGCTGCCGGTGCTGAACCGGGCGTTCGGCGGCTCGCAGTATACCGACGTCAACCAATACGTCGCGCGCACGGTGATTGCCTACCATCCTCCAGCCGTGGTGGTGTATGCAGGAGACAATGATCTGGCCGCGCCGGGGCCCAATACGCCGCAGAGCGTCGCGAAACAGGTGCAGCGGTTCGTTGAAATCGTGCACGGCCAATTGCCGGGGACGTGGATCTACGTGCTTTCGATCAAGCCATCGTCATTGCGATGGGACGCGTGGCCGCGAATGCGCGCTGCGAACCAACTGATTCAGGATTACGTGAAGACGCAAGAGCGCGTGGAGTATATCGACGTGGCCACTCCGATGTTCTATGGGCAGGACAAGCCCCCGCGCGATCTTTTCGTTGAGGATGGCTTGCACCCGGCAGCAAAGTGTTATGCGCTGTGGACGTCGATCCTGAAGCCGATCCTGATGAAGCGCTTTGGCCCGAAGGCTGGATCGCAATTGAGCTTGGACAAAGACCTAATCGGCGAGGCGATTCTGTCCGAAACGGTAGCGCGCTAGCTTAGCGCGCCGTGGATTTCGACTCTCGCCAAGCAAGCGCTAAACTTAGTTCCCTTCCTCCACAATGAGCCATGCGGATTCGTTGAGCGCGCGAGCCTCTGTCGCATAGGTACCCTGTGGCATAATGTTCGCGTGCGGAAGGTCCCTCTCACTTTCTGGGCTGCCTGGGCGCTGGGCTTGGTAGCTTCGAGCTTGATGGCGCTAGGCGTGGTGACGCCGGCACCGATGCGAGCGCAGAACCCACCCGTTCCGGTCCGGCTTTCGGTGGACCTGCAAGAAGCCGCGCGACGCGTTTTCCACGTTCACCTGGTGCTACCGGCGAAGCCTGGTCCGCTGACGCTGCTGTACCCGAAGTGGATTCCGGGCGAGCACGCACCGGACGGTCCCATCGAACAAGTCGTGGGCCTAAAATTTACCGCCGGCGGCAAGACGCTTTCCTGGCGCCGGGACGACGTGGAGCTCTATGAGTTTCACTTGGATGTACCCGCGGGCGCCGATTCGGTCGAGGCCAATTACGATTACCTCTCGCCGATCGAAGGTGACGGCTATTCGGCCGGGCCAACGGCCGATCCGGTTTTGGCGGTGCTCGAATGGAATATCGTCGTGCTGTATCCGGCGGGGATGCCGACCGACGCTCTGACATATGAAGCAAGCGTACGGCTACCGCGCGGCTGGAAGTTCGCATCGGCGCTTCCGGTGGCGAAAAAGCGAGGGGACGACATCGATTTCGCGCCAGTATCGCTGACGACGCTGGTGGATTCCCCAGTGCTGGCCGGAGAACATTTCCGTTCCGTAGGGCTCGCGACCGAAGTGCAGCCGCCGCATCATCTCGACATCGTCGCGGACAGCCAGGCGGACTTGAACATCGACGAGGAGCAGGTGGCCGCGTACAACAATCTGGTGCGCGAGGCCGGAGCCATGTTTGGCGCGCGCCATTACAATCATTACGATTTTCTGCTGTCGCTGACGAACAATTTTTCGCCGAATGGGCTCGAGCATCATGAATCGAGCGACGAACGCGCTCCGGAAACGATGCTCATCGACGCCGACAAGCGAGAATACTACAATTCCCTGCTCTCTCACGAATACACGCACTCGTGGAACGGCAAATATCGACGGCCTGCGGGACTCGCGACGCAGGACTTTGAGCAGCCGATGAAAGACGATTTGCTATGGGTCTACGAAGGGCTTACGCAATATATCGGCGAGATGATTGCCGCGCGCGCGGGCCTGCGCACACCGGACAACTACCGCGAGGCGCTAGCGTGGACCGCAGCCTACCTCGACGAGTGGCCGGGACGCTCGTGGAGGTCGCTTGGGGATACGGCGGTAGCCGCACCATTCCTTTACAACGTATCGACGCGTAACTGGGAATCGTGGCGGCGGAGCGTGGATTTCTACGATGAGGGCTGGCTGATCTGGCTCGAAGCCGACATCATCATCCGGCGCGAGACGCACGGACAGAAATCGCTCGACGATTTCTGCCGACTGTTCTACGGGCCGCCGAGCACGCCGCCCAAAGTAGTTCCCTATTCCCTCGACGACGTCTTGGTCGCGCTTAACCAAGTACAGCCGTATGACTGGCGAGGCTTTTTCCACACGCGAGTCGACGAGATACAGGAGCACGCGCCGATGGGCGGCATCTTGGTGGGCGGTTGGCGGCTGGTATACAACGAGACGCCAAACCAGCACAACCACATCGCGGAAAATGTCTTCCGAACGATCGATGCGAGTTTTTCGCTGGGCCTACGGATCAGTACGGAAGGCGGAGAAAACGGCGCGTTGATGGACGTCATCCCAGGGAGTCCTGCTGCCGAAGCGGGACTTGCTCCCGGAATGAGGATCGTTTCGGTGAACGGCACGCAGTTTTCAGCACAGGTGCTGGCAGACGCGATACACGGCGCCCAAGGTAACAAGAAAGCGATCACGGTAGCGGCACAGAACAGCGGCTTCACGCGAACCTACGAGATTCAGTACCACGGCGGCGATCGCTATCCCCACCTCGAGCGTGATCCCGCGCAGGCCGATCTGCTCAGCGAAACGTTGCGCCCTCTGACGGGGACGACCGCGGCGGGCAAATAATCGCCGCGAGGCATTATGGCGGCGATCAATAGCTTCCGTGACCGGAATCTGATCCTTGATCGGCCGACGAAACCTTGCCCGCGAAATAACGGTAGACGAAAATGAAGTAACCACTTGCCAGCGTCATGCCAATTGCCCACCAAACAAAGCCAACCCTCAGGCCATAATCACCCGCTCTAGCATTCTCAATCGTCAACGAGTAGGCAGGATTTCCCCGCCCAGGCAGCACCATCGGAAAAAGACCAAATGCGGCGCTGGTCAACATGCCGGCGAGGTACGCGCAAGAGCAAAGGAACGCGCGCAATTCGCCGGTGCCAGCCGAATTCGGAGACGTCCACCAGCGCACTCCGGCAAGGCCGGCAAGCGCGAGCACCGGAAAAACTAGACCCCAAGGATGCTTTTCAAAACTGGCCGGAATGTGCGGTTGCACCTGGAAGCTGAAAAAGGTAATCACCGCCGTCAGGGCAACGACGAAGTACCAACTGATTCGCGACAGGCGCTTCGCGCGGCCAGCGACAGCGCCGGAAGTCTTGAGCGTCAACCAAAGTGCGCCGTGCTGCGCGAGAGCAAAGTAGGCTGCGAGACCAACCAGAATCGTGTACCAGTCGAGCACGCCGACGTCGGGGCCGAGACGAAAATTTGTCCAGAGCGGTTCGAAAAACGAGCCCGAGGCATCGAGGGGCAAGCCGCGCACCACGTTTCCAAGAGCAGCGCCGAAGAAAATCGCGAGCAGCGCACTGGAACCGCAGAAGACAGCGTCGCAAAACGGCGTCCATACCGGGTGGATGACGTGGCTACGAAATTCGAGCGAAATGCCGCGCAACATGAGCAGCCAGAGGACCATCATCAACGGCAGGTAGAAGCCACTGAAGCCGGAGGCATAGAGCACGGGAAATGCAAAGAAGAGCGTGCCACCGGCGGCGAGCAACCAGACTTCGTTGGCGTCCCAGACCGGACCGATGGTCGAAATTACTGCGCGGCGTTCGGAATCGGAGTGCGCCACGCCCAAATGCAAGATGCCAACACCGAGATCGAAACCGTCCAGCAAAACGTAGACCGCAAGCATCAACGCCACCAAGCAGAACCATATCGCGCTCATGGGGCGAACTCCGCAGCGCCTGGACCGCCGTGCACGGCAGACGGGGTCCGGACCCTGGTCAATCTCGCGCGAGACGAGGAACAGGAAGAGGATGCCCAGCACCATGTACATACCGGCAAAACCCAAGAACGTGAACCAGACATTGCCAGCCGACACCAGCGGCGAAACACCGGTAGCGGTGCGCTCAAGGCCGTAGATGAGCCACGGCTGACGGCCGACTTCGGCGGTGATCCAGCCGGCCGTGTTGGCGATATATGGAAATGGTAGCGATAGAAGCAGGAGCCAGAGCATGGCGGGCGACGAATAGAGACGGCCGCGCCACAACTGCAACGCCGCGAGGAGCATGATGGCGATGAAGATGGTACCGAGTCCTACCATGACGTGATAGCTGAAGTAGAGCAGCGGAATGCGATCAGGCCAGTCGGCCTTCGGGAACTGATCTAAACCTCGGACTTCAGCGGTCCAGGCACGGTACGTGAGGAAGCTCAGTGCGTTGGGTATGATAATCGGATTGTCGATATGCTGGCGTTCAACGTCCGGCTGGCCGAGGATTACCAGCGGGGCGCCGCGTTCACTGTGGAACAGCGCTTCCATCGCGGCGAGCGTTACCGGCTGATTCTGGGCAACCATGCTGCCCTGTTCGTCACCCGTGGGATAAAGCTGGAGGACGGCGGCAAAGACTCCTACGATCACGGCGATTCGAAGAAACGTTCGCCCATACGCCGCGTCACGCCCGGCTAGCAGATAAAACGCGCCGAGCGAAGCCATCGCGAAGCACGCCGTTTGCACAGCTCCGAGCATCGTATGCGCGAATTGCCAGAGGGCCCAGCGATTCAACACGAGGTCCCAAAAGCTCGCCAGAAGAAACTGCCCTTGCGGTCCCATCGAGTAGCCGACAGGACGCTGCATCCAGGCATCTGTAGCGACGATCAGGTAGCCGGAAAACCACGAGCCCAGCCATACCAGCAACGCCGCTAGCCAGTGACCGATCCGCCCGAGGCGACGCTCGCCGAAGAGCAACAAACCGAGAAAGCTCGACTCGAGGAAAAACGAGAAGATGCCCTCCATGGCCAGCGTCTGGCCGATAATGCCACCCGCCGAGCGTGAGAACGCGGCCCAGTTCGTGCCAAACTGGAATTCCATGGGGATGCCGGTGACCACGCCAAGCGCGAAGTTGATGCCGAAGATACGCGCCCAGAAGCGCAACGCGACATTGTAGTGTTCGTTCCCGGTGCGAAGCGCTAGCGTCTTGAGGATGACGAGCAACAAGGCCAATCCCATGGTCAACTGCGGGAAGATGTAGTGGAATGTGATCGTGAAGGCGAATTGCAGACGATGGATGTCCAGGGTTGAGTCCATGATTGCCACTCGCGCGGACACGCTTCTTGTAGCACTTAAGCAGCCACAAGCCAAGGTGCGGTGTACGCGGCGACGAGACTCTGAAAGACGCCCGCAGGCTGGCCCGAGCTACGAAAAGCCTTGACAGGCGTCGGCAAGCACCGCTATACCAGCTTTCTCACCTATTTATGGACATGCTTCGCAGGCTGGCTCTCTCCCTATTCGTGGTGCCGCTAATGTTGAACGGCCTTTGGACGATTTGCCGGAATGTGCCGCCCGAGGCACAAGCGGCGGGCTCGGCACAATCGACTGCTGTGTCACAACAGTCGGACTGCGAGAAGCTTTGCGCCAGGAAGTCGGCGCTTTGCTTGACCTCGGCGGGCGACAAGACTTCGGTGACCATCGTCGTCTTCGGCGTAGCCATTTTTCCAAGCGAAGTCCGGATAACTCCCCCTTCGGTAACAGGCCAAACAGTGACGGTTCTTCCCAGTCTCCATTCCGATCCAAGCATCGCGCATCGGTCGCCTCCTCCCAGAGCCTGAGCTCATTCTTCTTCTCCACAGTATTGCCGGGGCAACACCGTCATGACGTGTTTGTCCTGACTGATTCGCACCACCGAACGCTTCCGGTAGGAAGCATTCTCGCGGCGATATTCAGCGGCACAGTTCCGCGACGATCTAGAGAGGCGTAGCTCGAAAGTACACAAATCTAAGGTTTGAAAGGGACAATTTCAATGAATCAGTTTGATTCGATCGCAAAATCACTCACGGAGTCCTTGCAACTGAGGATTCCTCCCGTCGCCGTGTGTTTGACGGATACGCCCCCAGCCGGTGTGCCCTTCTCTGTCGAAGCGGCGCCGGCGGGGTGCTCGTTTTGGGAGAGAGGTGCCTATGGAGCTTTTGTGACCTCCGCCAAAGATCATGAGAATTGCGCTGTAGGCCTGTATACGCATCACATGCCGCTCGACACGCCTGCCCGCCAAGAAAACTTGAACGACTGCCTCAAAGTTTTCGGTGATCTCGGTTACGTTCGCCCTGAAGATATTCCGGCGATTGCGGTACTGAAGGAAGAAGCAAAATACGTTGTCTACGCGCCGCTCGATTCGACTCCCGTTCCACCGAGCGTGGTGCTGCTGCTTGCAAATTCGCGGCAGAGCCTGGCTATCACCGAGGCCGTGCAGCAGGTGGACCCGGACGTGCCCCCAGCGATGGGCCGCCCTGCCTGCAGCGTGATTCCGCAGGCCATCAACAGCGGAAGGCCCGCACTGAGCCTAGGCTGTTGCGGGGCGCGCGCGTACGTGAACGCGCTGACCGACGATTTTGCGATTTGGGCGCTACCAGGCGCGAAGATCGCCGAGTATGCGGCGCGGATCAAGGTACTCACGGCGGCGAATGCGCTCCTGCTGCAATTCCACAAATTGCGCAGGATCGACGTGGAACATGGCGAATCACCGAGCGTCAAGGAATCACTGGCGCGGCTGCAGGGCGCAGCCCACTAAATCGTAGCGGTTGGGTTGCTGGGCACCGGTCGCTGCGCATTTGCGGAGGCGACCGGTGTGTGTCTCTGCCTTCAGATTTTGGCGAAGATGCCCGCGAAACTCATTCGGCGCGTCCTGATTAGAATTTACAGCGATCGCTTCATTTGGACGCGTCAGGCGGCGGAGTCGAGGGCCTGATGCCCGCTGAGGCGTCCAGCGTTTTGCCGCTCGGCAGCGTGACCGTCACGATGCGTCCCAATGGTCTACCATTCTTCACCGGATTCATGACCACGGTGACTTCGTCCCCCGGTTTCATGGCCGCCTTGCTCCATCCGCCGTTAATCATGGTGATGGGATTTTGGGTCTCTCCGATCCAGCGAGTGACCTGTCCGTCATCGCCCTTCACGTCGAATAAAAGCAGACAATGCGGATTGGACCACATCCATTCTGCAACTGTGCCCTTCATCGTAACCTTCTTATTGTCGAATGCCGCCGTCCCATGGTGTGCGGACACTGGCATGGACGCGCTCGACAAACCAACAACAGCCAGAGCAAAAATCATGATCGCTCTTTTTACCATTGCAATTTCCTCCACTCTAAAAACGCATTCTGCAAAAAGCCGAAAATCAATGGCGATAGAGTCCGGGGCGTCGAGCTTTACTGTGAAGCTCCTACAAGTCGCCGCAGTTTATTTTTTTGGCACCTCGTTGTCAGCATCGCTCGAGGGCTTTCCAAACAACTTATCGTATTTCTCCATCTCCGACGGCGAGCAGTACAACTCCCGAACGTCTTGATGAGGACTCTCCAGCTTCATCGGGAACTTGTCCATGGCGACCCAAGGCTTCGTGTAAATCTTGGGGTCATCGATGGTTACCGACCATTCCAGATGGTCGCGGTCCACACGGTGGAATCGTTCTTCAATGCGCGCGGCATCGCTGATCGGACGTCCCGCCGTATCCAACCACACTTTATCTTCAGGCATCATCCCCACCGTCTGCACAGCGAGTGTAGTGTCGTCCACCCATGTGCCAACCGAGTAGCCGTAAAACCGCGGCTCCTGAACCTCCTTGCCGATCAGCACACCGCCCTCAACGTTTTTGGGAAGCGGTCGCCCGTCGGTCCAGATGATCCGCCACTTCTCATCGTATTCGTACAAGATGGCGACCTTGTACTCGTTCTGCATGATCTGCGTCTCCCTCAAATTGTAGAAATTCGCCCGAGGAAATCCCAAGGGCTCGCATTTGTCCCGTGGGTCATCATGGAAGCCGGGCAGAACTGCATCCGCACCCTCTAGCGCATGATGGGACTTGAACTCCTGGAGTCCGTAAGGAGTGTAGGGCAATTGATGTTCTGGCTTCCCGTCGTTTGGCATCGCCTTCACGCCATTGGCCTGGATTCCGTCGCCCGGCCCATTGGCCGGTTCCCAGGTACCGGAGATGTCGTGGCGTGGAGCTGGCGCAGCCGCCGAAGTCCCTTTGTGATCTTTGGCTGCTCCTGACGGCGTGCCTTGGCCGCTTTGTCCCAACATCCGGGCCGAAAAAATTACAGGTGCCATAAGAGCAATTGTGAAAATGACAGCGCGATTTAGCATTTTTCCTTACTCCTCGACGCCAGTACTTTCTTATAGATTAGATCCCAGTCGCGTTTTGGCGCAAATCCGCTTAGCCTCCCACTGCGCTTGTCCTTCGCTTGGGTTGGCTGGCGATTTGGTATGAGCTAGGGCGTCCTTTGGTCTCTTTCCCCAGGCTGCCAACCTCCAAAGAAGGCTAAAATGCGAACTTTAAACCGAACTGGATTTTGCGCGGGCCACCGGTTCCGATGATGGGGCTATTCACACCGACATCAGGCGTTGCCGTGGATTCGCCAAAGGTGGATGGGCTGCTAAGAACGGCATTGGGAGTATAGAACTGGGTTGAGTTGGTGAGATTGTAAAACTCTGCCCGGAACTGCGTGTTGATCCTTTCTCTTATGACCCATGTCTTGATAATTGACATGTCCCACTCCCAGAAACCCACGCCGTAGATTGAGTACCGGCTCATCTGTCCGAATGTGCCCAGAGCCGGCGGAACGATCACCGCACTCCCCATCATATAACAACCCAGTCTTTTCAGTTCCTGCGTTGCCGTCCCTACTGAACCACCCGGCCCCTCTGGTTCGTTAGCTGCAGCATTTATGCACGGCTGCGGCAGGCCCGCCGTGCAACTGTTGACCCAGGTACTATTCGTAAGAATGGTGGCTCCCGGACTGTTCGCAGCGGTGATATCGGCGTCGTAACAGGGTATCGACGAGGCTTTTCCGAACTTAAAGTCGCTGGCAGGGCCGACGAGCGTCCAACGGTCCTGTGCTTCGCCGGTTTCGCTCAGATCATCGGCGGCATCCGTGGGATTGATGGGTCTCCCGGAAAGAATCGATACCGTGGACGTGACTTGCCATCCCTGCAACATTTGCGCGTATCCACCTCTGCCAGGAATCACGTACGAAGGACCAGCTGTGAAGCGATCGCGAATGTCAAAAGAAGAATTTCCGTAATCCGCGTACGGAGCATGGGCGTTCTGGGGAGGAGTCATAGCTAGATCGCTGGAGTTGCTGTCGAGGGCATGAGAATACGTGAAAGTGGCCAGAAAGGTCAGACCGTGAGTGGCCCGCTCCCTCAAGGTCATCTGGAGCGCATTGTAGTTGGAGAAATTACTGATCGCGCCCAGCACGCGCAGCATTGAGAACCACGGGAACTCTCCGTTCAGGGTATACGGGCGCAGCCCGTTCTCCGCAGAGGAATTAGCCCCAGGCGAAGTGATCCCGGCCGTTGTTGCTACGGTCGGTACGGCGGGATTTGGCTGATTGATGTCGATGTAATCGAATAGGTGCTGACCATGGTTCCCAACATAACTCGCTTCGAGCGTTAGATTATTGGTGATGGCGTGTTGCACGCCAAAGTTCCAATTCAGAACCTCGGGATACTCAAGCTTTGGCGTCACTCCTCCGATAGCGCAAGGAGCCGTATTGCTGCAAAGCGAATTCGTTCCGATAAAGCTGCCAAAAACGGAAGTATTGACAGCCCATGGGACCGACGGCAAACTCAAACTGTGCAGGTTGATCGTGTCGCCGGGTCCTGGCTCAATCGTTTGGGTAGAACTCTTGAGCGGCAGTCCAGTCGGGATTGTGTTTACGCTCGCACCTGGAGTGATGAATGGATTGATGGACGGATTCTCATAAATGATATTGGCGCTCGCGCGGACGACCGTCTTGCCCTTGCCGAACACATCCCAGGCCAAACCAAGGCGCGGCGCAAAAGCAAAAGGATCCATATGGTACAAAGGAATCCCATTTGTGGCTTGTATGATTCCGCTGGGAGTCCCGAGGTTGATGTTGCCGACCTGGTCGTTGGCTTCCTGAAATGGCGCGGTGTATTCGTATCTCAGGCCCAAGTTGAGCGTGACTCGCGGCATGATTCGCCAGTCGTCTTGGGCAAATGCAGCATATGCCGGGTAGTGAAATTGCCTTGGCAAGGTGCCGGTTAGCAGCGTTGCCGAGGCCACGTGTCCGGCCATGAAATTCTCTAGAGCTGTTGCGTTGGGAAACGCAGGGTTTGCCGTGGTGAAGTTTATCGTGCCCTTCTCTTGATCCGTGTTCAGGCTGATGCTGAGCCGGGCGAGCACAAACTCACCGCCAAATTTAAAGATGTGGTTCCCATGCGTATAAGAAATCGAGTCCACCCAGCGCCAAAGACCGCTCGTTTCGTTGGTCCCTGTCTCGCCGCCTAGCACATTCGTGCCCGTTCCTTCAGTGAACCCCGAGATGGTGATGGTCGGAAATCCGCACGTTTGTCCGCCGCCAATGAAGCCCAGGCTTGCGTAATTCGGCGCACCCGACGCCGTCGTGCAGTCGTAGGACGGAGAATTCGTGCTGCGGCTATTGTCCCAGCCAAACCGCAAGTCATTGACCCAGGTGGAACTGGGAATCCAGGTCCACCATCCCCTGACCACGCTTGTGCGGACATCGAGGGGCGTCTCCCAGTAGGGCTGCGTGACATTGCTGACGGGTTCTAAAGTCGGTCCATTGCCGTCGAAAAACTCCGCACTCAAATTATTGTGCTCGTTCAAGTTGTAGTCGACTCTCGCCACGCCATTATCGGTGCGCCCAATCGATGGGAAATCAACAGGAAATGTGGTAACCGCGGAGGTTGTACCTGACTGGCCGTTGCTGAACAAGCCTTTGTTTGGCGTACATGAGACGGCCGGGACGGTCACGCAACCGGCCAAGTTCAGGCTAAGCTGGCTAGGATTAACACCATTGGTAATCAAGGCGTTAATAGCGTCCGGCAGGCTTGAGGCCCCCCCCGCTCCCGATGTCGTGGTTGGGACGCTTATCGTTTTCGGGTTCCCGACATCATAGCGTTGCGCTTCGTAACCCAGGAAGTAAAAGAGTTTGTCCTTTTTTATCGGGGCCCCGAAGCTTCCGCCGAAGTTCTCGAAGGCGGTGGGAGTCGAAGCACCGAAGAATGGATTCCGAGCCATCAAGGCCGTATCGCGTCCTAAAGCGAAGGCCGTTCCGTGCATCGTGTTCGTTCCAGATTTTATGCCCACGTCAAGTTGCGCGCCTGGCCTCCACCCGAACTCCGCCTTGGAATTTTCGACGACGTTGAACTCCTGGATGGCGTCGGTTGGCAGCATCACCGCCTGCTCGGATCCGCCGGCGGGTTGTCCGCCGTTAATGGCTGAAGTCGTGTAATAGGCCATCTGGTCGGACACCCCATCGAGGACATAAACGTTGTACTCGCCACGGAGCCCGTTCGAATTATTTTGCGTTGGCCCAGAGCCAGATCCGGGCCTCAGCTGGAAAGTAGGCAGGAGAGCTAATAGCTGAACATAATTGTGGCCCGAGAATGGGAGGTCGCTGAGATCCTGGCCGGAAATCGTTCCCTGGAGTTGTGCGTTGGTCGTGGTAACGGCTGGCAATTCTCCGGTCACCGTGACTGTTTGAGCTTGTGAGCCAGGCTGCAGCCTGATATCCACATGCACATCGCCGGCAACTCCAATCACAATGTCCTGACGGTCGAAAGACTGAAAACCCTTATACGTGGCATGAACCGTGTAAGTGCCCTGGATCAGGTCGGGAGCGACGTACGCGCCCGAACTATCCGTGGTTACGGTGCGCGGTACGCCGCGCACGACATCGGTCACAGTAACCGTGGCGCCGGCAATCGCGCCGCCGCTCGAATCCGAAACAATACCGCTGATGCGGCCGAGCGTTTGCGAATGAGCTGGCAAGCAAAAGAGGAGCCCGAAGCAGATCACGGTAAACGGCAGCGCCCTTCCCAGATTTGAACGCGGGACTTTCACAATATCAACTAGAAAGTTAATTGAATTCACAGGACCCCCTCCTGGGATATTCCTTAATTCCAGCTCGTGGCGCGAATGCTAGGCCGGGAAGAATATTAAAGTCAATACGTATTCGTATGGATCTCGCATTTCAGGTTGTCATGCGACAGCGCTTGGAGAAATGGTCGGGACGTCGGGATGGACGGTCGGGAACTCTATCTTGGGCTGCCAGCGCAGATCAGCTGCCGCCCCTCGGAAGGCCATCACAAGAACGAGCACGCGCCAGTTGCAAAATGCTTTAAAATCGGATACAGCGACGCGCCCGTAGCTCAGCTGGATAGAGCGTCTGCCTTCTAAGCAGAGGGTCGGGAGTTCGAGTCTCCCCGGGCGCGCCATTTCCTCGACAACCCGGAAGTGAAGTCTCGATGAGGTCGCCCGCA
This sequence comes from uncultured Acidobacteriota bacterium, assembly GCA_963818345.1. GTDB lineage: Bacteria > Acidobacteriota > Terriglobia > Acidiferrales > UBA7541 > Palsa-189. The sequence goes on from CAWFRX010000014.1 coordinate 474,150, forward strand.
TGACGCTTACACATTTGAAGAGGGCAACCGAGATTAGAAAGCGCCGATGGGATGGGCTGCGCTCAGAGCAGCGCAAGGACGGTTTGGCTTTCGCGGTGAACCTGCTTCATGGTGCAATCCTTCGGAGATTTATCCGGACGCCAGCGCAAGAATTTTGTGCCATGGCGAAAGCGCCCGCCGGTAAAGTGATCGAATTCAACCTCCACGACCAATTTCGGGGCAAGCGGCGCCCACTCCATGGAATGTTTCGTGCTCCAACGGCTTGGACCACCCGGAGTCTTTCCGGTAAATCCCGGCGCTTTAACTAACTTTTCTAGTTTTTTCGTAAGCGCGGGTCGATCCTCGTCGCGGATTGAGGCGGTGAAACCCACATGATCGAGCAAACCTTTTTCGTTATAAAGCCCCAGCAGCAGCGAGCCGACGAGTTTGTTTTTTTGCAGGTAACGAAATCCACCGACGACGCAATCGGCGGTTCGCCGGTTTTTGATCTTCTGCATTCCAGTACGCTTGCCTGACTGGTAGGGAAGGTCGTCCCGTTTGGCCACGATTCCATCGAGACCTACACCCATGTGAAACCACTTTTGCGCCGTCGACACGTCGCGTGTGACAGGAGAAAGACGAATGCTGCCGTCCCGAGCCAGGTATTTTCCGGCGAAAGCCTCCAAGGCCTGGCGCCTTTGGCGCAGCGGGTCGTGCACCAGATTTTTTCCTCGCTCATCCACCAAGAGATCGAAGGTAATAAACACGCAAGGAGTTTCGCGGCTCAACTTCAAAATACGGCTGGCCGCCGGATGAATTCGCATCAGCAAATCATCGAAAGAGAGGCCACCGCCGCGCGGAATCACGATCTCGCCGTCCAACACGAAGGTTTTCGCTTTCAGGTTTGATAGCGCGGAGACGAGTTCAGGAAAATACCGTGTCAAAGGCTTCCCGGATTTGGACTGCAGAACGATGAGCGCGGCGTCGCGAAACGCGAGGCAGCGGAATCCGTCCCACTTGGGCTCGTAATGCCAGTTGCCGCCCGAGGGGAGCTTACCCGCCGGCATCGCTTCCATCGGAGGGTAATTCTTGGGAAGCGCCAAACTCATAAAAACCGGCACTCAATCCTGCGCCGCGTGGGATTTCTTCCCGCCGGCTCCAAGAGGCGGAAGGGACCGAAAAGCTCGGTTGGACCGCAGGCCCAGCCGGGGTTGATGTACCATTGGCGTCGCCGACGGCCAGCACACGAATGCGGCCCTGCCGTCGCATAACCGGGGCGCGGCTCCTTCTCGTCCAGCCCGGGCCCTGGCAATCCTCGCCTAAGGTTCGGGCCAACTAATTGGGAGTCTAAATTGGGAGGAGCAATGCGAAATAAGGTCGCGAAAGTCATCTTCTCCGTGCTCATTCCGGTGATTGCTTGCGCGGCGCCGAAGGAGTAAGAGTCCATTGAGGTTCAGGTCGTGTCATCACGAACAAAGATCCACGGCTCGGCTCCCAGGCGAAGTTTACCAGTACACGGACGTCCTGTTTACTCGCATCAACGGAAACAATGTGACCTTCACATGCGATCAGCGCGAGGACGCATGCCCTTTGGTGGAATCCGTGAACGTTTACTGCGGAGCGAGTTGGAGGTCTACTTTGCCATGAATCTTCCGGGTGGCAAAGTCACGTCGGTAAAATACAAAACGGTTGGGAGTTGATGCGCCAATACTTCAGTGAGAGCCAGCAGGGATACGCAGGCAGCGGTGCCCTCGCTGCACGTCCCAGCTCCATCATCTGCGTTTTTCCTGGCCCTACTTTATCGGGGTCGGCTTACCTGGGCGCGAGCTTCGGCCGATGAGTGCCGCCGGGCTCGTGAGACGCCAGCATCGGGGCGAGTTTCGGGTCTTGTGGCCGCACCACCCGGACTGTAGCTCCACATTTGCACTTCCAGGTATTGGCCGTGCGCGGAATATCCGGGTTACTGACCATCGATTCTAGGCATCGTGGGTTCTGCCGCATTTAAGTCACTCAATTCAAGACGGGGACACGTCGTTCGCGTTCATGCAAGACCTGGGAACAGAGACGGAATTAAGGCGAGGTGATGTCCGCGGTCCAAATTCACTTCGCGCGTGCTGGGCTTCCGAACGAGGACGTTGCCACTTCCTCAAAAAGCTTACCCTCGACGTCTGCCTTGTGCGCGGGGCAAATTAGTTTGACGACAATACCCTGTGCCCAACTGGCGCGATACTTAGCAGGATTCTGGCAACTCTGAACCTCGCAAATGCCCTGACTGACTGGGTCAAAGTAGAGCGGTGCGTTCTTGTTTTCCATCGAAGGTTCTCCTCTTCTTTTACTGCACACGGCCACTATCGGCACCGGACGCAGACACCGACCAAACTCTAGAGTGACGGCGTCACATCCGGTTCTACTCGGACTACGTCTGTTGGCACAGGTACCGTCGCCCGTGACGGGCGTGGCCGAAGGTGTGTGACAAGACTACGAAAGCATACACCCATTCCTGCCGGGGTGATAGCCCAAGTACGCTTTGTCGTTAACCAACGTCGTTTAGACTGATCGGCAGAAATAAGAAACGCTACTGTCTCAACCACGGTCTCTAGCTGGATCCTCGCGGAGAGCTGTCGATCAGGACGCGGCACCTTGAGGAATCAGCCTCAGGGACGCTATGGGCGCCGCTGCCGCGTCAGGCTGGGCTGCAGGCGGAGCTGCTGCGGGACCGGGAGTTCCATTGTTCTCCCGCACGGGAGCAGGATTCCCATCTGGAGCCGACTTGAGCCAGAACGTCGCTCCGCTCTTGTGATTTTCTTCATTGGTTCGCGGCAAGTTCACCCGAGCGACATCCACGGAATACTCCTGGCCACCTAGCACATAGTGCAGCCTGGTGTTGCTAATCCAGTAATCGCTCGGCGAAAAAGACGTGCCGTCCTTTAAGTAGATCACGACGGGCACTTGTGAATAGGTACCCGAACTAGGGGCGTTCGCGCTGGTGTCCCAGTTGGGGTTGAGAGGCTGGGTCGGTGCGGAGGAGGCATCGGGCGCACCCTGAGGCGGATTGCTCTGGTCATAACCTGGATTCTGGTCATAACCCGGGCCGTACCCTGGATAATCTGGATCGTAGCCAACGCTCGGTGGATATGCGGCCGGGCCGTAGGGCGGCGGATAGCCGTAGTAACCGTACCCAGGCCAAGCCGCAAATGAGTCAAAGCAGAAGGGGTCCCAGAAGCACCCGCCCCAGCCAAAGCCGAATCCGAAACCGAATCCCCAACCGAAACCGCCAAAACCAAATCCCCGACCGAATGCAGGGAAACCAAAACCAAGTCCTGCACGGCCGAAGGCACCGCCGCGGAATCCGAGACCGCCGACCCTACCGAAGGCTCCTACACTTGTGAAAGAACGTCCGCCGAGCAAACTACCGTTTGCGCCAGCAGCGGTTATACCGCCGCGCGAGCCCTCTTCATAAAGCTGATGGCCTTGGCCGGTAAAACTTCTCGTTGCGGCTCCTGAGTTCGCCGCACTTCCTCGTGCCATTGCCGCGACAGAGTTCTGTGAACCGAAGGAGTGCCATTGACCATCGCGCGCGGCTTGGGCGGAGCCAGACAAAGCGCCAGCGCGTCCCGAAGCGGAATTTCCGGCCGGCGGGCGATAAGAGTTACCACCAGGCCTCGCGCCGGAAGAGGGACGAACACCCGCGTTGCCGGGCGCGCGATACGATCCGCCGCCATACCCGCCACTGCCGTAGGAACGCGATCCTCCCGCAGGAGCGCCACCGCCGTGAAAGCCACCACCCCCGCTGCCATGCGATCCCCCGCCGCCACCGCCGTGCCCTCCACCGTGCTGGGCAAACATAGCGTTCGGGGCACACGCCAAGGCGATCGCGGCAATTCCCGTTAGAATAAGCTTTGAAGCCGTGGGTCGCATCATCTTCTTACCCGGCCTTCCATGTGACTACGCAAGACCAGCCAACGGACGGGGAGTCCGAGAGCGTCTGCCTAGTGAGATTCTACACCCACCCCAATGAGTTGCATAAAAAAGGTTCGGTTTCGGGAAAGTAGAGAGGATCCGTGCCCGGCGGGAACCCAACCCGAACGTTGGGAAGCAGTTGCGGCTCTGATTCAAATTACGCCGCCACATGCCAGCTCGGTACCGTTTTAGTGCTCGAATAATGGCCCAACACGATGGTGCCCCGCAAGCACCTTACATCGTGTTGAAAATAAGGCAGTTGTGCAAGGGGAGCCCCGCTCCGCGCCGAACCTGGCACGCGATGGGCGACGTGTGCCTCACCACAGACTAGGCTGCGCCGAACTCGTGTGATTTGCGAGGCGTTGTTTCCGGGTCAGCGGAGGCGTACATTACTGTCCAGCGGCTTAGTCGGAAGTTTAGGTGCGGCGGTCGAACCTATGCCGCAGTATGGAGTGCATATGCCGCAGCGGAAATCAGTTTCTCGCGTAGCGCTCGTCGTCGTGGCGCTGCTCCTTGCTCCTTCCGTTTTTGCCAACACGGATAACGATCCACTGCCCACGGGGTCCGCAGCCATATCTCATGCGCGCGTGGTGAGCCTGAGTTTGGTCGAGGGCATGGTCATCGCTCGAGCGCCCGGATCCACGAAGTGGATCCGCGCCACCATGAACACCCCGATCGAGGAAGGAGTTTCCTTGGCGACGGCCACGCACAGTTTTGCCGAGGTACAGTTTGAGAATGGTTCGACGCTTCGGCTCGGCGAGCTCTCCAGCATTGAGTTTAAGGAACTCGCGCTGGCTCCAGACGGCGCTTACAGTAACGCCGTGACTCTTGCTTTCGGTGTCGCAACCTTAAGTGTCATTCCGCAACGGCACGATGAGTATGTCGTGAATAGCTCCGGCGCGAGCCTAACTCCACACGGAAAAGCCGAATTTCGAACCGACTTGAGCCGCGGACACTTGCGTGTTGAGGTTTTTCACGGCCGCGTCGAAACGACCGTTTCTAATCAATCGGAAAATTTAGGAAAGAACCACACGCTGGTCTGCGACTTCCGTACCGGGAGCGCTTTTCAGGTGACACCCACGATTCAGAAGGATCAGTGGGACAAGTGGGTTCAAACGAGGGATCAGGAGGCAAAGGTTGCGGCGTACCGCGATCAACCCGACCCGCTCTATAACTGGGGTGACTTGATCCCCTGGGGCGGCATGGGGACGATGGCTGGGGGCGGGTTCGGGGTCGATGGCTTTTAGGGCGATCCGAGAAGTCTCACAAATTAAGCGCAAACATTTTGGGGTCGAGGGCAAAAGCTGATCCCTCAGCCGGGCGGGCTTCGGAAAGACAACCGCTTGGTACAGGCGACATGTTTTTTCTCCCACGCTGTAGCTCACAGATTCTAGCCGCTCTCTCCATTCCCGAATTCCCGAACACCGTGGGGCAATGCAGGGAACAGCCCCACACCGAGTGAGCCTCAGCCCGAGTGTTCCTCCAGAACCCGCCATGCGAAACGGACGCGTGGGATCGTTCGTGCGGCCCGCTGTTCACAGTATTCCTATCTAGTGGCTAGTAGGGGGTCAATTCTTTGAGCAAGGCTTGGCCCTTGCGAAACCAAGGGCGTTCGATGCGTTCCCAGTGGCGCGGGAGGGTGCGTTGCTTCTGTAGGAGCTGCTCGGCAAAATCGCGAGCCTCTTCGCGGCGGTTTTGCGATTTCAGGAAGGCGGCGTAGGTGTAGAGAGTCTCGGGAGTGTTTGAGTGCTTGATCACTTCGGCGAAGAACGGCGCGGCTTCCGCTTCCCTTCCCGTCTCGGCATAAGCTCGAGCCAGCATCAATTGCGCGCGGTAAGAATCCCACTTGGGGTCGGCGCGAACTACGCGCTCGAAGTCGGGCACAGCCCCGGCCGGGTCTCCCAGTTCCATCGAGCAGAGGCCTCGGCGATAGAAGGAATGCGGAGAATCGCCACGCGTCGCGATCGCACGGTCGAATGCCTCCCTGGCCTTCGCGTACTCGTGCTCGTCCCAATACAGTTCACCGAGTTCCTCAAGATTGGCCGCAGAGGGATTGTCCAGAATGTCCCTCTGCACGATAGCGATGCGCGACCTGCGACCATATCCACGGTAGGCATGGGTCAGAAGACCAGCATCGGGCAACATTTCCACTACGACATACACGAGGGCTCCGAGGGAACCGCCAAAGAAGATGACCCAGATCCAGAAGCCGCTCGGGCGGCGGCGAAAAAAGTGAACCGCAGCGACGATTTGGAGGATAAATCCCCAAGGATAGAAGAGATAGGCGAGACCGATCATGTCGGGCGAGAGAAGCAGTTTGGCTGGCACATCTGGTTATGAGCTGGGCTCTTCGTGGAGCTCGCGTCTGTAAGGTTTACCGCAGTTAGCGGGGCGTCGCAACTGAAGTCACGCTCGGATAGTAACTGGTTTGAGCATGGCGCACTCTCTGAACGAAGATCAAGCCGGATGAGTAAGTAATTAGATGTTCACTTAAGAAGGGCCGCTGGTGTATAAGGGTGCGTATCCGGAGGTTAGAACGGTTAGGAACTGGAGGCGAGGGGGCGAAATGCGAAATCCATTGATGGGCATCGTTGTGGGCTTGGCAGCCGTGCTAGTTTTTTCTTTCGTCGCGATGGCCCAGACGGCTCAGCCTCAATCGAACCAAGCCAATTCATCGAACAAGGTTGATCAAGGAAATGAGGCACATTCTCCGTGGAAATTTTATCCCACCGACAAGGCCACGGGAGACGGCGGTCCGGCTCCGAAGCGCGAGCTGACGGGGAGCTGGGCGGGACCTAGCTCTGGCATGGCGGTTCCAAAGGGTGTACCGGCGGAGACACCAGTGCTAACGCCGCTGGGGCAACAACTGATGAGCCAAAACAAACCCCTGGGCAAGTACAGCCCGGCGGGCACGAACGACCCTCATGTGAGATATTGCGATCCGTTTGGTGTTCCGATGAACGACCTGAACGAAATCCGGGGTCTTGCGTTCGCAACTATGCCGGACCGGATCATCATGTTGCTTCAGTATCAGGACATTTGGCGCGAAATCTGGACGGACGGGCGCGCGCTACCAACGAATGTGGGCGGGCGTGGAAAAGACGCGCACGACCCGACGTACAACGGATACTCGGTGGGCCATTGGGAGGATGACAACACGCTGGTCGTCGATACGACCGGGCTCGATAATAGAACCTGGGTCAGCGCCGCCGGATATCCGCATACCGTGAATGCGCACGTGCAGGAACGCTTCACGCGCGCCGACCACAACGACTTGAAGCTGAGCATAACCATCGACGATCCGAAGATTTACACCAAGGCTTTTTCGCTCGGCACCGAGAATTTCAGATGGATTCCGAACCAGAAAATCCAAGAGTGGCAATGCATACCCTCAGAGGTCCAAGAGTACTTGCAGGAGATGGGCGATCCGGCTGGCAGCGATCCCAATGCCGCTCCGCAACGCAGGTAATACAAGTAATAGATAATAGGTCATTTCATTTTTTGGAGGTGCATGATGAAAACGAAGATGCTAGCCCTAGTTGTGTTGGTCGCGGGAGTTCTAACGATTTGCAGTCCTTTGTTCGCGCATCATGGAGCCGCTGCGTACGACATGACCAAGCCGGTGGTGCTGAAGGATGCCGTAGTGACGAAGTTCGCATGGATCAATCCCCATCCGCTGATCGCCGTTGACTATAAAGATGAGAAGGGAGAGGTACAGCACTGGACGACGGAGATGGGCAGCACTCCGGCGGAGAGCCTGATCGGCTGGACCAGAACGACGCTGCAGCCCGGAGACGTGATCACGATTTACATCTGGAAATCCAAGACCGGCCGGACGGTTGGGCGTCTCAATAAAGTCGTTTTGGCCGACGGCACGACGATGAGGGACACGCAAACAGGGGCTGATGACGGGCGGCGCGCGGACACGGGCGTACGGCAATGACCGCGGCCTGATCGTGCAGGTTCTATCTCTGCGTCGCTAGCCGACCGCGTGGCCGTTGTCCTAGGCGACTTTTTTCCTGCTGAATTGCTATTCGCGATTAGTGCTGGGTTACCAGGCGGAGGCGTGCGCTGAAGGAACGGCTGCGGCCTCCTCCGAAGGTCATGAAATTGGTTGCCTCCAGGTTGTTCACCACATCGGTAGGATTTTCGTGATTGGTGACGTTATTGCTAGAAACGCGGATGGCCCATTCGTGGTCGTGGAATCGGAAACTCTTCTCCAGGCCGAGATTCAGGCTCACATAACTGGGATAACGCAGGCTGTTTGCGGCACCGACAACGTCCAGCTCGTTGTTCACGGCGCTGTACGGAAAACCGGAATGGTACTCGAAGAAATAACTGAAGAGCAGTTGCCAGACGGGGAGCGGCGTCCAACCGCGGGAGATCAAGCGATTGGGCGAATCCCAGGGCAAAGGACCCGGCTGCTGGGGTGAGAAAAAAAGAGATCCGATCGTGGGGTCCAGCACTTGGTTTGAGGTGGCGCGAGAGCGCGTATAGTCCACCATCAGTTCGGCTCGATCACCAAAGGTGTGGCGAACCCAAGCTTCCCCAGAGATGAAACGGTCCTCCCGAGTATTCTGCAGAAGATCGATGCCCGAAGACTCCAGCTCCCAGGCAAAGGCATCGCGGCCCTCCCGCTCCAGATAGGCCGCGCCGAGGAAAGTGCCTCCCGCAATCTTTTCGTCCCATTCAACCGTGAGGTTCGAGGAACGCGGCTGCGAAAGGCCCGTGCGCGGCAATTCAAAGGCGGTTACGACTTGCGATAGCTGGATGAGACCGGTCAGGTCGTAGAAGGTATCCGTTCGCTGTTGGTCGTACGCCTGCCCGATGATGGAGAGATTAATCGGCTGGTAGTGCTCGCCCCAGGCGGCCGTGAAACGCGTGCGGCCGTCTTCGATCGGGATCCAAGTCATCGCGAGGCGCGGCTGCACCAGCGTTTGATGAATCAGGCGGTCCCAGTCCGCGCGCAGACCGACAGAGAAAACGAACGGTTTCACGGGGCGCCATTGGTCCTGCATGTACGCGCCGAGCTGGGTATTCGCGAGTCTAAACGCGGCCGGACCAGAAAACGTGACGAGATCAGAGAGAGTGCCGTCGGCGCGTTCGATTTGAATTTCGCTTCGGGACGCTCGCTGCGAGAAGTCGACGCCGTCGGCGTTCCATCCCCCAGAGAGCGTGTGCGTCCCGTGCAGGTTCAGCGAGCGGGAGGTGATATCGCCGACCACTTGGAGCCGGCCTGACCTTTGCACCAAACTTTGAAAATAGTTTCCTGAAGCCGACGATGGCGTAACGACGTACGTCGCGGTGCCTTGCGGGTTGGTGTTGGTAGAGCCGGCGTCACCTGCGACTCCGATTTCAATGAGTGCGGGGCCGGTCCAAAGTTGATCTTTGACAGAAGCAAGTAACGGGCAGCTTCGACGTCGGTGGTGGTTGAGAGCGCGGTGAATGGCCCCAGACCAGTTTCCGGATCGCTCGAGCGATTCACAAGAACACTCGACTGTAGGATATTGCGCGGTGTGAGGTTCACCTGCGCACGCAAAAGATTGTCGCCGGCCCAACCCGTGGAGATGTCTTGTCCGGCGGGCAGGCCGCGAATCACATTGAACTGGCGCTGTATCGTAAAGGAGTCGGAAAACCACGCGCGGCCTTTCTTAAGCGGGCCGGAAAACATGACGCGTGGGAACCAATTGGCGAAGTGCACGCCCTGGGTAAAGCTCACGCCGGGAATGAAGTTGGTCGCGTCGAAACGCCATTTGTCGTCGCCTGCCTTCGTGTCGAGCATGAGAACTCCCGCGCCGGCGTGAGCGTACTGGGCGCCATAACCGCCGGTCTCGACGGTCGCGGCCTGCACTGCGTCCACGTTCAGCCGCGGCGTGAGCGTTTGGCCGGAGGGATCGCTGATCTCGAACCCGTCCAACACGACTTCCGTTTGTCCCTGACGTGCGCCGGCGATGTGCACACGTCCGCTAGCGTCCATCAGAACATTCGGCATAAGGATCAAGCTTTGTTGCAAATCCTGACTGGAGGGAACGGGAGTGTTCAGTATCTCGTGCTGGACGATATTTTCTTCGTGGCTGGTTGTGTTTGGGTCGACTTGCGAAGGAAAGGAACGGACTTCAACGTTTTCTTGAAACTCATCTTCGTGGTTGAGGGTGAGTGTCACTTTGTTCGCGCCGGGTTGCAGTTCGTGGGTTTGGTTTTCGATACGAAAGAAACCGGGCTTCGAGAGCGACAGGGAAATCGTGTTGTCGCTTGAAGAGGCGAGGTCGATCGGCGCAATTTGGAATTCCCCCACGGCGTCCGTGTACACGGTGACGGAGGCGCTGGCGCTCCAGTGAGCGCTGACTTCGACGCGAGCCAGGGGAAGTCCGTCTTCGTCGAGTACCTGACCGGCGAGTTCTGCCGTCGTGCCCTGCGGCAGAGGAGATGGTCGCTCCGTACCCGACGCGGCCAGCGTAGCGACCACGCTCAACAGCATCGCTTCAATGGCCTTCACAAAAACGATCCTTCAGTCGTCATGCGGGGCGCCGGAGGCGACGAGCAACTGGCTGCTTTGGCGAAGTGCACAGGCTGCGGGTCGGTCGCGCAGGCCATCCGAACTAGCTGCTGCGAGCGCTGCGCAACCGCGACTTGTAGGGGTGGATGTAATCACGGACGGAGCGAACCGTCAAGCGAGGCATGTAAAGCACGCCGCTTTAGCGGAACGAGCTTGAACGGCGCAGCGCCCGCTGCTGCAAGCCGTTAGGCGCGGCGCAAGAGATCGAAACGACTTGGGTCACAGCGATAGGTGACGGGCGTCACTGAGCACCCCGTGTCCTTTGATTAAGGTAAGGGCGCAAACATTGAATTTGGGGGGAGATCACCAAGGTCCGGGTGGCAGCGTCGCGTTTTACGAGCATGCCGAACTCGTGCATGCTGAAGGCAAGTCCGCGCTTCAGGTTTCCAAGTGAGCGGCAGAACCTCTCCTAGTTGTTTCGCATCCAAGGAATCAATGCTGAGCCCGGCTAGGGTCCGCAGGCGAAATAGGAGGGAACGCTCATGAGTGAAATGAGTTCCCAAGGAAAGTCGATATGGCTCGTGTTTAGCGCAGTTGTGCTCGTGCTGGTGCTGGGAGCGCTATTCCTCATGCTCTCGGGCTCAAACTTGAGGCGCCGTTGGGGAAAGGGGCACTTCTCGGGGAGCCGTACGGATGAGGTTTCGACGTTTGTCGTCTAGCACCTCGTCTTGGCTGGCGATATGGACTCAGCGATTCTCGAAACGTGCCGGTGGGCAATGACAATCTTCTTGATGGTCTGAAGCTCCAGCTAGGCTTCATGTGTTACCTCCGGGTGTGTGTTCCGTCAGCTCCCTGACAGAAAGGACGGTCCGGCCGTGGACCGATCATTGCGGTGATCGCACCCGCAGATGTTATATCGAAGCTCTGGAAATAGTTCGAAAAGCGACCTGGCGCAGCATATAGTCTCGTCCTGGGCGAACCACTTGCAGGCCCGTCTATGTTGATGGCTTTCACGCGCGGAGTGAGTGCGGCGATCAACCGCTGTGAACTCACCTATCTTGAGCGCTCGCCGGTGAACTGGGTTCTTGCGCAAGCCCAGCACGCTACGTACGAAAGACGATTACAGGACGCAGGTTGCCGCGTGAAGCGACTCGCCGCCGGGGCGAGTCTTCCCGACTCTGTCTTCATAGAAGACACGGCCGTCGTGTTTGACGAGTTGGCCGTCATCACGCGACCCGGAGCGGCGTGCCGACGCGCCGAGACACCGGCCGTTGCCACAGCGCTTCGCCTGTACCGCTCTCTTGCGTGGATCGAAGCGCCAGGAAGCATGGACGGGGGCGACGTTCTGGTGACTAGACGTCGCGTGTTTGTAGGGCTCTCGATCCGCACCAACTGCGCCGCCGCCGCTCAATTGCGCTCGATTCTGGCGCCATTCGGCTACCGAGTGCAAGAAATCGAGGTGCGCGGCTGCCTGCACCTGAAGTCAGCAGTGACGCAAATCGGCGAAAATCTACTGCTGATGAATCCAGCCTGGCTGCCCCCGGGTCCGTTTGCCTCATTCGATCGTATCGCGGTGGATCCCCAGGAACCGAGGGGCGCAAACGCTGTGCTGGCAGGACGCAGAATCATTTTCCCAACTGCGTATCCCCGCACGCGCGAACGCGTGGAGCAGCTTGGATTACGAGTCTGCTGCGTGGACGCCGGCGAGCTTGCGAAGGCCGAAGGTGCGTTGACCTGCTGCAGCCTGATCTTCGAAACCAAAGGTACAGAGACGGTGTGAGAACCCCTAAATCAGAATCTCCGTTCTCACGCAGACTCCCACCAAGTAGCGCCGGGCGGATTTCACCAGGCGACCATGGCTTCTTCGAACAGCCGCGCCAAGTCATCGCGTTCGAAAGGACGAGGAAAGAGCTTTGTGACGCGATGTTGCGGCAACGGGCCTTCCTTCCGGGTCGATGATGCCAGAGGGTGGACTTCGGTCGGCGGCTGGCGATACCGGTCTTGGCTATGGGTAAATAATCGAAAACCGCCACACCGGTGGTTCCGCTGCCTGTGCCGTCCGTGGTGGGAATGGCGACGCGTGGGTTTCAGGGGACCTGGAACAGGTTGACCTTTCCCATTGGCGCGTTGACAGACTCGAGAAGATCGGCCGGGTAACAACTGTAGAGGTTGGCTGCCTTAGCGGTGTCGATGGTCGAGCCGCCACCAACGGCCAAAAAGGCGTCGAAAGCGTCCGTCTGCGCGACAGCGATGGCGTCGAGAAATGATTCGTCCGTCGGCTCCACACGAACACGGTCAAAGACCGAGAAACGGATATTGTTGTCTTGGAGCGATTGCAAAACCGCAGCGACGGGCCGCAATGCTTGCAACACGGGATCGGTAAAGACGAGGGCGTGGCGCGTACCGAGTTCGGCCAAACTGCGTGCCCACTTCGCGTGTGACGCCAACACCAAAACGGATCGCTGAAGTTGACAGCTCGAACGCGCTTTCCGTCGCCACGCCGCCCATCTTTACCAACGATATGATGTCTACTATTGCTGTCCCCGTCCCCCACGCCCCTGCCCCGCACCGGCAGGCGCGGCTGGTGGCTGTGCTGGCGTGAGCGGAGGCTGAGGTCCAAGGACCTTCTGGAGCGCCTGATAGGCGCACATTTCGTCGGCATTGCCGCCTCCGACGCCGACCGCGCCGATGAGTTGATCCTCCACAACGATCGGCAGACCACCGCCGACGAAATAATAGCTAAGGCCTTCGTCCTTGCCGAGGTCCAGACGGATCAGGCGGCCATCCACATTATTAAAGCGCTGCGCGACGGAGGCTGATGAGCCGCGCGCGTAGAGCGCAGTTTTGGCCTTCATCAAACCGGTCTCGGCGCCAATCGGCAACACTCCGTCCATCTGGTGAGAGTCGATGATCTGACCTGTGGGAGAAAGCACAAAAATTGCGATCGAACCGTTCCCTGGCTGGGCCTTGGTCCACTCGACGCACGCGTCGACGATCGCTCTGGCCGTATCCGCGTTGATGACTGCCTTCATCAACGTGCGCTTGGCCACATCCTGGGATACCGTCACCTTGTTAAAGGGCGCGGCCGTCGAACCCTGCGCTCGCGCCGCAACGCTTCCCAAAGCCAGCGATGCCGCAGCCACCATGCACCCCATACCGAACAAACGCATTCGCCTCGTCATGATTGTTCTCCTCCTCCTTTTTTTCTTTCCACAGAAAATTGTGATCGGACCTTCGGTTGCAAATGCAAACCCCGGGCAATGATACGCTTTTTTCTGCGGCTACGGGGTGTTCATCACGGAGGACAAGGCCAGCAGATGTGTTTGAGCAAGTATCGCTGCTGCCTCGAACGCACCCGCCGCTCGGTCACAGCCGTCGGGGCAACACTGTATTGCCGCCGATGCAGAGTTGCTGTACGCTACCGTACAGTTGTAACGTCGGACCGGGTGCTATCCAGCGTTGGGCTGCCACCTAGCAATAGGGGGGCAGATGCCTAAGAGCATCCTCATCGTTGACGACAGCGCCGCCATTCGCAAGTTCATCCGGATATTCCTCGAGAACCAACCTGGCTTTGAGGTTTGCGGCGAAGGTGCCGATGGAGTCGAAGCGGTTGAAAAAGCTCGCGAGCTCAAGCCTGATCTGATAGTCCTCGATCTTTCGATGCCGCGCATGAATGGACTCGGCGCCGCTGAAATCCTCCGACAAGTCTTACCAATGGTCCCGATTATATTGTTTACCGCCTACAAGGATGCGGTGCTCAATGAACATGCTCTTGCCGCCGGCGTTAGCTCGGTTGTTTCAAAAGCGGATGGAGTCGAGATATTGCTCTCAGAAGTTCAAAAGCTCACGAGTGTCGCTAGGTTGGCAAATGTGGGATTGTGATGGGACGGTTGGATGGGTGGTCGATTCCTAGCGCGGTCACAGGAGCACCTAGCCCTTCCTCGATACGAACTTCGCAACAGGTACAGATCGCTCCCTTCGGGTAGAAAGCTACCCTTATCCGGCATCGCCGGTGGGTAGCGTGGATTCACTTCAGATGGGGCGAATCGAGGCCCATCGAGGGCGTAGAGCTTTCCTTTAAATCCCAAATCGCAGGCACGTAAATACAGGATATTCTTGATTTCGGCGTCGCGCTCCTCCCTACATGCTTATCGAATCTGACGAGGGTGAGGGACAGCATGGTAAATGGCGAGATACAAATCAACGGCTCTAAGAACGGCGGCGGTCGGATCGATGTCGAAAGTGCCGGTGACAGTCCGCGTTCGATTACCAGCCCGATTGAGTTGTACCGGCAACAACTAGCGCAGGAGCGGGACCGTCTGTCTTTGCTCCTCAACTTAACGAATAGGATCACATCGAATCTCGACCTGCGCGAACTGTTGCGTGCGATTTCGGCAACTCTGCGCCAAGTCATGGAATGCGACGGCGGCGTGGTGGTTGTCCTGCCCTACGAGGAAAAGGGCGAGCCCTGGGTTTATGCGCTCGATTTTCCGGAAAGTGACGGGTTTGTCTCGAAGGAATTGCTGGTTTCGAACGGAGGACTGGCAGGAAGAGCGTACGAGACTCTCAGGCCAGTGATCGTGAACCGGTTCGACCGAACTGTTCTTGCTCGTGAATTAAACCGACCCATGATTGGGAAGGACCTCGGATGCGTTTGTTGCATTCCGCTTGTTAGCCGAGGGCGCGTGTTGGGTCTCCTGGGCTTGGCCCGACGGAAGGAAAACTCCTTCCGGCAAGAGGACGCTGAATTCTTTGGCCAAATCGGAGCGCAAATCGCTATTGCAATCGAAAATGCCTTAGCCTACCGGGAAATTTCTGAATTGAAAGACAAGCTCGCCCAGGAAAATCTTTATCTCGAGGAAGAAAATCGCAGCGAAATCGAGTTCGAGCAGATCATCGGAAAGAGTTCGGTACTCCAACATGTTTTAGAGTTAGTGCAGACGGTGGCGCCGAGCGACTCGACTGTGCTGCTGCTCGGCGAGACGGGGACCGGAAAAGAGCTGATTGCTCGCGCCATACGCGATCACAGTCAACGCAAAGAGCGCGCCTTCGTTAAGCTCAACTGCGCCGCAATCCCAACCGGCTTGCTCGAAAGCGAATTATTTGGCCACGAAAAGGGCGCATTTACGGGCGCGATCAACCAGAAGATCGGGCGCCTCGAACTTGCCGATCAGGGAACCTTGTTTCTGGATGAAGTGGGCGATATTCCGCTCGAGATCCAGCCTAAGCTCTTGCACACCCTGCAAGACCGGGAGTTTGAGCGTTTGGGCAGCACACAAATCCGCAAGGTGAACCTGCGCCTGATCGCTGCAACAAACCGCGATCTGAAAACGATGGTGAACTCCCGCGAATTCAGAAGCGATCTCTACTATCGGTTGAACGTCTTCCCGATTCAAATACCTCCCTTGCGGGAACGGCGGGAAGATATTCCCTTGCTCGTGCGTTACTTTGTTCAAAGATTCGCAAGGCAAATGCAAAAGCCAATCGAAACAATCCCTTCAGCCGCATTGAGGGCGCTCACCGCTTCCGATTGGCCGGGAAACATCCGCGAACTCGAAAATTTCATCGAGCGTGCCGTCATTTTAACCCGCGGCAAGTCTCTTGAGGCTCCTTTGTCAGAACTCAGCCGAACCGGATCGGATTCGTTCAAGAATCATCCGGCGCGCAGTGAACGCGAGGAGATTGTTCGCATCGTAAAAGAGACCATTGGCCGTATGAACCATACAGCTCCGGAAGGGGCCGTTACAGAGCACCTCGAGCAGCAGCGGAAGCAAATCACCGATATGCTGCGCGAAACCAAAGGGCGCGTTGGGGGCCTTCAGGGGGCGGCCGTGCGCATGGGCATCAATCGCACGACTCTTCTGTCTCGCATGAAAAAACTGGCCATACGGGCTAAGCAGTTTTCCTGATCTCGCACGTCGATTCGCTGTTAAAAACCTGCGATTTTACCTCCAAATTAGGCTCGGCCCCTTAAATGGCCAGGTCTTATCCACCGTTGCTCTTCAACTGTCGATTGACGATTTCGACAGCTTCAACACCACGGAGAGCCCCGGCGTTAGCTAGTTCGTTAATTCAGTAACTTACGAACGCTCGAAACTGGCCACCATATTGCTATGCAGCATTGGTCGGCAATTCATGTTGAAGATATCCATTCTTGATTCCGCTGCCCAGCGTTCTTTAGTGCTGGAGGGAACGTTAAGCGCGCCATGGACCGAAGAACTCAGGACCGCCTGGACGACCGCCAACGCCGACCTGCACAACCGCAAATTGATTGTCGATCTCAGAAACGTGACGGCAATCAGCCAGGACGGAGAGAACGCCCTTCTGAAGCTAATGAGTGAGGGCGCAAGATTCCGATCGCGCGGCGTGCTGACCAAGCACGTCCTCCGCGAACTCTCCCGGAAAAACCGTAGAAACGCGCGCGGCACAATCGGCGTCCTGCAATCAGGGACGAACGAGCCAGAGAGAACAAAATGACTCGTCGAAGCAAAACGTGGTCTGTTCTGTCTATGGGGACTGTTCTAATCGTGCTGTTCCTTATTATTTTTGTACACCATCGGAAAGTGGCCGCCGCCGAAGCTCAGAAAAACGCGCCGCAGCCCCAGGGCATCCCGGTCACGGTCGCAACGGCCAAAAAGGGCGACATCGCTGTCTACCTGAACGCTATCGGGACGGTTACTCCTGTTTACACCGATTCAGTCACAGCGCAAGTGACAGGCAAAATTACGGATATTCATTATCAGGAAGGGCAAACCGTGCACAAGGGCGATCCGT
Source organism: uncultured Acidobacteriota bacterium (assembly GCA_963818345.1). GTDB lineage: Bacteria > Acidobacteriota > Terriglobia > Acidiferrales > UBA7541 > Palsa-189. Next base: position 491,359 of record CAWFRX010000014.1, read on the forward strand.
TGATTGATCTCGACGATCGGCCTTACACCTCTCAACTAGGGCAGGCGCAAGGAACTCTCGAACACGACCAAAATCTTTTGGCCGAAGCCAAAATGGATCTCGACCGCTATCAGGACGCTTGGTCCAAAAACGGTATTCCACGTCAGACGCTGGAGGATCAGGAAAAACTGGTTTTGCAAGACCAGGGCACGGTTAAAACGGATCAGGGCTTGGTGTCTTACGATGAGACTCAGGTCGCCTACTGCCACATCACTTCTCCGTTCGACGGCCGGGTCGGTCTGCGCCTGGTCGATCCAGGCAACCTGGTGACAGCCAATGGCAGCACGACACTCGTGGTCATCACGCAAATTCAGCCCATCACTGTGATTTTCACTCTGGCGGAAGACAGTCTGAGCCAGGTACTCGACCAGATGCGCCACGGCGCCAAACTTCCCGTCGAAGCGTGGGACCGCCAGATGAGCAAGAAAATCGCCACTGGCCAACTCGAGACCGTGGATAACCAAATAGATACTACGACCGGAACCGTCAAGCTTCGCGCCACATTCGCCAATCGAGACAACGCTCTCTTTCCCAACCAGTTTGTAAACACGCGCCTCACCGATCCAAACCCTGCACAACCAAATCCTTATCCCCTCGTCGGCAATCCAGCGTAATGGCGACACATCGTTCGTCTACGTTATTCAGAACAACAAAGCCGTTGTAACAAATGTGACGCCGGGCGTTACCAATGCGGGGACTACCGCCGTGCAGGGCATTCAACCTGGAAACATCGTTGCCAATAGCAGCTTTGAAAAGCTGCAGAACGGCTCCGAGATAACCGTCTCGACAGCCCAGTTGCCGACCACCTCACCCGAGAACGAAGCGCCATGAGCCCGTCTCGTCCATTTATTCTGCGGCCGGTCGCAACCGCTTTGCTGATGGCCGCGATTTTGCTCGCCGGCATCGTGGGCTTCACGCAACTGCCCATTTCCGCACTGCCCCAGGTAGACTACCCCACCATTCAGGTGCTTACGCTTTATCCCGGAGCGAGCCCGGACGTGATGGCTAGCACGGTGACCGCGCCGCTTGAGCGCCAGTTCGGCGAAATGCAGGGCCTCAGCCAGATGACTTCCAGCAGTTCCGGTGGCGTCTCAGTGATCGTCTTGGAATTCAGTCTATCCCTTAGCATCGACGTCGGCGAAGAGGAGGTGCAGTCCGCCATCAATTCCTCGCAGAGCTTCCTCCCTTCCAATTTGCCGACCCCCCCTGTGTACAGCAAAGTAAATCCTGCGGATGCCCCGGTTCTCACTCTGGCCGTCACCTCCGATTCCATTCCCCTACCACAGGTCGAGGACCTCATCGACACGCGTCTGGCCCCGAAGATCTCGCAGCTTAACGGAATTGGATTGGTCAGCATCAGCGGTGGCCAAAAGCCGGCCATTCTGATTCAAGTGAACCCGGCTCAGCTTTCCTCCTACGGCATCAATCTCGAGGACGTTCGTACCGCCCTGACCCAAGCCAGCGTCAACGCGGCGAAGGGAAATTTCGACGGTCCCCGCCAGGATTATCAAATCGACTCCAACGATCAGATCACCGTTGCCAGCGGTTATGCGAATGTCCCCATTGCTTGGAGAAACGGCGCGCCGGTGTTGGTGAGTAATGTCGCCAATGTCGTCGACGGCACCGAAAACAGCACGCAGGCCGCTTGGATGAATCAGACGCCAGCGGTCATCGTAAATATTCAGAGGCAACCCGGCGCGAACACCATCAAGGTTGTCCAAAGCATTAAGAAAATCTTGCCGCAGCTTACGGCCAACCTTCCCGCGTCGGTCCAAGTTATCCCGCTCACGGACCTGACCACCAGCATTCAGGCCTCGATCAGCGACGTGGAGTTTGAGTTGATGCTGACGGTTGGTCTGGTTGTGTTGGTCATTTTTGTTTTTCTGCGCAGCTTGCGGGCCACCATCATTCCCAGCGTAGCCGTCCCGGTGTCGCTGGTCGGCACGTTCGGCGTGATGTATCCTGCTGGGGTACAGCCTTGACAACCTTTCCTTGATGGCGCTGACCATCTCCACCGGGTTCGTCGTGGACGATGCCATCGTTATGATCGAAAACATCACCCGGTATCTGGAGGCGGGCGACTACTCCGCTCGATGCCGCCCTTAAGGGCGCCGAACAAATCGGCTTCACGATTCTTGTCACTGACCATCTCCTTGATCGCCGTTCTTATTCCCTTGCTCTTCATGGGAGACGTCGTTGGACGGCTCTTCCGCGAGTTTGCGGTTACCTTAGCCGTTACCATCATTCTCTCAGCAGTCGTCTCGCTCACGCTCACTCCCATGATGGCCGCGCGGATCCTTCGCCACACGCCAGAACACCAGCAGGGCCGGCTGTTTCGCTACTCGGAAAACGCCTTCAACCGCATGATCGAATTCTATGGCCGCACCCTGCAAGTTCGTTCTGCGGTACCAAACCATTACCTTGTTGGTGGCCTTGGCGACTCTCGGGCTCACGATCTTTCTTTATATCGTCATACCCAAGGGCTTCTTCCCCGAACAGGACACCGGCGTGATCCAGGGAATTTCGCAGGCGCCACAGTCCATTTCCTTCGAGGCCATGTCCGAAAAGCAGCAGGCGCTCGCAAAACTCATTCTTCAGGACCCTGCTGTCCAAAGCCTTTCATCGTTCATCGGGGCGGATGGCACAAATACCACCCTGAACAGCGGCCGCTTTTCGATCAATCTCAAGCCGCTCAAGCAGCGCGGCATAAGCGCCGTGGACGTCATTCGCCGACTGGCTGGCAAGCTCCAGCAAGTCCAGGGCATCACGCTGTACATGCAGCCGGTGCAGAACATCACCGTCGATGATCGCGTCACCCGCACGCAATATCAGTACACGCTGGAGGATCCCGACAGCAACGAGCTGAATGAGTGGACCAACAAATTCGTGGCGAAGCTACAAGGCCTTAAAACGATGGAGGACATTGCCACCGACCAGCAGACGAACGCCCAAGCCGTTTTTCTTTCCATCGACCGTATCACCGCGTCCCGGTTGGGAATTGCGACCTCGACCCTGGACAACACACTTTACGACGCTTACGGCCAGCGTGAAATCAGTACGCTCTACACGCAGCTCAATCAGTATCACGTCATCCTTGAAACGCAGCCGGAATGGCGGGCCGATCCGCAATAATCTGGGTGACCTTTATATACAGTCCAATGCGGCATCAGGCGCGTCCGGCGGCGGCGCAGTCAATTCCTTTTCCTCGTCGGCTTCCGCCGCAGCGGGATCGAACGCACTAACGACCTCGGCTCTGTATACGCCGACCACGCCGAACCTGGCCCCGCCGCCAAGCGCTCTAACGCCTCGAGCAGCGCTCTTATCTCCAACACCGCGTCGACGTCTCAGGCCGCCGGCGTTGTGCCGCTCAATACGTTTACACACGTCTCATCCACCACAGAACCGCTCAGCGTCAATCATCAGGGACAATTCCCGGCCGTTACCATCTCGTTTAATCTCGCCCCTAATGCCGCGCTCGGGGAGGCCATCTCCGATATCGACAAGACCGCGACTGATATCCATTTCCCTGCCAGCCTCCAGGCCTCTTTCCAGGGCACCGCTGCTTCGTTTATTAATTCGTTGACCGATGAGCCGCTTCTGATCCTGGCTGCTCTGGTCGCGGTCTACATCGTGCTCGGCGTTCTCTATGAAAGCTTCATTCATCCCGTCACGATCCTCTCCACACTGCCTTCGGCCGGCGTGGGGGCTCTTTTGGCCTTGATTCTCTTTCGTCAGCAACTGAGCGTCGTAGCGATCATCGGCATCGTCCTGCTGATCGGAATCGTGAAGAAAAACGGAATCTTGATCGTTGACTTCGCGCTCGAGGCCGAACGCCAGCATGGCAAAAATTCGACGGATGCGATTTACGAGGCCAGCCTGCTTCGTTTTCGTCCCATCATGATGACCACCATGGCGGCCTTGCTTGGCGGACTGCCTTTGGCGCTCGGCAGCGGCCTAGGCTCCGAACTCCGTCGTCCCCTTGGCATCGCGATGGTCGGCGGCTTGCTCGTCAGCCAACTCCTGACGCTCTACACTACGCCGGTCATTTACATTTTCTTTGACCGCCTCGGCGAGCGTTTCGGACAGCGGATCCGGCAAACGCAATCTGCCTCAGCTTGGCGCCGGGCCGGACCTGCCCGAACTTGGTCCTGGTCCAAATCCCCCAAAGGAATTGGCGCCGTGAGCATCTCCACGCCATTCATCAGGCGCCCCGTCGCAACCACGCTGCTTACCATTGCGATTGCGTTGACAGGGACGGTCGGTTTCAACGTCCTGCCGGTGGCGCCTCTTCCGGAGGTCGATTTCCCCACGATTTCGGTGAGCGCTTCTCTTCCTGGCGCCAGCGCACAGATCATGGCTTCCTCCGTCGCGACGCCGCTGGAACGCCAGTTCGCGCACATCGCCAGTGTGACGGAGATGACCTCGTCGAGCTCCCTCGGTAGCACGTCGATTACCTTGCAGTTCGATCTGGACCGCGATATCGACGGCGCGGCCAGGGACGTCGAGGCTGGGATCAACGCGGCGCGAACTTATCTACCCACAAACCTTCCGCAGAATCCCTCGTATCGCAAAATCAATCCGGCAGATGCGCCGATCATGATCATGAGCCTCACGTCCGAAAAATATGAGGCCACCAAGCTATACGATTTAGCTTCCACCATTCTCGAGCAGAAGCTCTCCCAGATTCAGGGTGTCGGCCAAGTGGCTGTCGGAGGAGGCGCTGCGCCAGCCGTTCGGGTCGAGGCTGACCCGCTGAAGCTGGAGAGCTACGGACTTACGCTGCAAAACATCGGGTCCGTTCTCAGTCTTCAAAATGCGCTGATACCGCGAGGTCAGATCGCCAATCACTCCACGACCGCGGACATTCTTGTCAACGATCAGATCTCGCAAGCCGCCGATTACAAGCCTCTGATCATCGGCTACCACAAAGGCGCGGCCGTTCAACTTTCCGACGTGGCCAACGTGATCGATTCAACGCAGAACGTGCGCACGGGCGGCTACACCGATGGTGTTCCCTCTATCACCGTAATCATTTTTCGGCAGCCCGGCGCCAACATCATTGGGACCGTTGAGCGCATCCAGACGCAGTTGCCGTTCTTACAGGCGGTTCTGCCTCAAGGCGTTCACTTCACCATCGTTCTCGACCGCACGACGACGATCCGCGCTTCGGTTCGTGACGTGGAGATCACGCTGCTGATTTCGATTATCCTGGTTTCGTTGGTCGTCTTCGTCTTCCTCCGCGATGCCCGTGCCACACTTATTCCCGTAATTGCCGTGCCCGTCTCCCTGATCGGCACGTTCGCCGCCATGTATGCCTTCGGTTTTACGCTCGACAACCTCTCGCTGATGGCCCTTACCATCGCCACTGGATTTGTCGTGGACGACGCCATCGTAGTCATGGAAAACATCTCCCGGCACCTGTCCAGCGGCATGCGGCCGATCGATGCCGCGCTGCAGGGTGCTCAAGAGATCGGATTCACGGTTTTGTCCATCAGTATTTCGCTGATTGCCGTCTTTATTCCGATCCTGATGATGGGCGGCATCGTCGGCCGGTTGTTCCGGGAATTTGCCATCACTCTTTCATCGGCGATCGTTGTCTCAATGGCCGTATCTCTGACGACCACTCCGACCATGTGCGCTTACTTCCTGAAGCCCGAGAAGGAGGAACACCACAACCGCCTCTATCGCGCCAGCGAAAAGTTCTTCGACGGAATGCTGTCCCTCTATCGCCGTTCGCTCCGATGGGTTCTCGATCATCCGGCGCTGATGCTCATTGTCCTAGCGCTAACCATCGCGCTCAATTTCGCGATCATCATTAAAATTCCCAAGGGTTTTTTCCCGCAGCAGGATACCGGCGCGATTACAGGTGGCGTGCAGGGGCCGCAGGACTCATCGTTCCCGTTCATCAACTATTCTGCTCTCCAAATGGTCAACGTCATCAAGAGCGACCCCGCCGTGGAGCACGTGAACGCATATACGGGCGGGAACGGGGCCACCAATACTGCGTTCATCTATATTGCTCTCAAGCCACTGAACGAGCGCAAAGTGAGCGCCATGGAGGTAATCAACCGTCTCAGGCCCCAACTCAATCGGCTTCCCATTGCGTCGATTTTCCTTCAGCCCGTGCAGGACATACGAGTCGGAGGCCGGGCCAGCAACGCCTTATATCAATACACCATTCAAGCCGACAACGTGAGCGACCTCGCACACTGGGGCCCTCTGCTGTTTGCAAACATGAAAAAGATTCACGGACTTCAGGACGTCAACAGCGATCAGCAAAATGGCGGCCTTGAAGAATACTTGACCTTCGACCGCGTCACCGCGTCGCGCCTCGGACAGACAGCTCAGTCGCTCGACAGCCTCCTCTATTCGGCTTTTGGCCAGTCGGAGGTCTCGGTCATCTATACGCCTCTCAATCAGTACTACGTCGTGCTCGAGGCCGCGCCCCGATTCTGGCAGTCTCCCGCCGGGCTAGATTCACTCTATTTCAATTCGGCCGGTTCCTCCTCTTCTTCGACCTCAACACAAATCGCCAGCGCCAATGCCATGGCGCCACTATTCACCGTAGCAACGGGTCAGGCTGGTACGACGCCGCTGACGGTCAACCATACCGGTGTGTTTCCCTCCGTCACGGTCTCCTTCAATTTGGCGCCTGATGTTTCACTGAGCGACGCCACCGCAGCCATCCAGCGCATGGAACAGCAACTGGGCACGCCCCCGACCGTGCGGGGCTTCTTCGCTGGCACTCTGGAGGCTTATCAAGAATCACTGTCGTCTGAACCGGTCCTCATCATCACGGCGTTGCTGGCTGTATACATCGTCCTCGGCATCCTCTACGAAAGCTTGATCCATCCCTTGACCATCATCTCAACGCTGCCGTCGGCCAGCGTCGGCGCCATGCTGGCTTTGATGCTGTTTCACATCGATTTGAACGTCATGTCCATCATCGGCATCGTCCTTCTAATTGGGATCGTCAAAAAGAACGCCATTATGATGATCGATTTTGCGCTGGCCGCCGAACGCGAAGGCAAAAACACGGCCGACGCCATTTTTGAAGCCTGCATGCTGCGTTTTCGCCCGATCATGATGACCACTGTAGCCGCCATGTTTGGCGCTCTGCCTCTCGCCTTTGGAACTGGAATGGGCTCGGAACTTCGTCGGCCACTCGGCATCACCATCGTTGGCGGACTGCTGCTCAGCCAATTAATCACGCTCTACAGCACGCCCGTCGTTTACCTCGAACTTGACCGTCTGCGTCTGCGCCTGGCCGGAAAGCATCAGGACGCTTCGCGTCCGGAGACCCAGGGAGCCGGCTCGTAGAGAGGGACTCGTGAAAAACCGCCCGAACAATCGACTGTGCAAGGACTCGCCGCCGCAAATCAGATTTACGACTCGTACGCGTCGAGTAGTATTTCCACTCCTTTGCGCGCTGGGCTTCCTGCTTGCCGGATGCTCCGTCGGGCCCAAGTATAAAGCCCCTACCGGGCCGACTCCTGTCGCGCAAAACTACAAGGAATCGACTGTCAACTTCCCGGACGCTCAAGGATGGAAAGTCGCGAGTCCGGACGATGCCATGCTTCGCGGCAAGTGGTGGGAGGTGTTCGGCGATCCCGACCTGAATTCCCTCGAGGAACAGCTCGATATCAATAATCAAAACATTAAGCAATATTTTCAGGAGTTTATGGAGGCTCGCGCGTTGATCTCGGAGGCTCGCGCTCAATATTGGCCGACGATTACCGCCAACCCTTCCATAAGCGCCGCCAGAACTCCTTTTGGCGGTCTTGCCAATGCGGCTGCATCAACAACGACTGGAACCGGTTCGACTGGCGCCGCCGTGCAAGGAAATGGGGGGGCGACCGGCACTATTTTTTCTTTCCCTGTGGATGCTTCCTGGATGCCGGATTTCTTTGGCAAAATTCGCAACCAGGTGCGCGAATATCAGTATGCCGCGCAGGTCAGTGCCGCTGATCTTCAGGTCGAGCGTCTCACCGAGGAGTCCAGTCTTGCGCAGTACTACTTTGAAATCCGCGGTCAGGACGCCTTACAGAAGATTCTCAACGATACGGTGGAAGCCGATCAGAAGACCCTGGACATCACCCAGGGGCTCTACAAAAACGGCATTGACGACTACATTTCGGTTGTCGAAGCGCAAACCACGCTGCAAAGCGCTCAGGCTGCTGCCACTAATGTAGGAGTGGCCCGCGCGCAGTACGAGCATGCGATCGCCGTTCTGCTGGGCAAGCTCGCAACCGACTTCTCCCTCCCCGTGAAGCCTCTGCTCACTGCGCCGCCACCGATTCCTGTGGGAGTACCCACGCAGTTATTGGAACGCCGCCCCGACGTCGCCGCTGCGGAGCGAACCTTGGCCAAGGATAATGCCGTGATTGGCATCGGTTACGCGGCTTATTATCCAACGATCACTCTTTCAGCCAGCGGCGGTTTTGAGAATACCGGCTTCAAAAACTGGTTTACGTGGCCTAGCCGGTTCTTTTCGGTCGGGCCATCCGCGTCCGAGACCATTTTCAATGGAGGCCTCTACCGCGCTGAGATCCACCAATACACCGCCACGTATAACGCTGATCTCGCTGCGTATCGCCAGACCGTTCTGGGCGCCTTCCAACAGGTCGAGGATTACCTCGCGCAGGTGCGCATCTATTCACAACAGGTCGAACGTGAGCAAGAAGCGGTGAAATCAGCGCAGCAGTTTTTGGATCTCGAGCTCGTTCGCTATGAGACGGGTGTCGATCCCTATTTCGATGTTCTCACGGCGCAGACGACGCTGCTTACCGATCAGCAAAATGTGACCACCACGCAGATCGAAGAGATGGTGGGAGCCGTCGAACTTGTGCAAGCACTCGGCGGAGGGTGGGACCACGGCGATCTCGCGAGTCCTTCGCAGGTCGCGAGCAAACCTTCAGGGGATGACTACCAACAACAGAAGTAAACACAAGGGCGGGGTCATGAACCGAGCACCTGACCTTAGACGCTCAGATGTGCGCGCACGACCTCGTCTGTGAGTTCGCCGATCTCGCCCTCGGCAACCCGGCGACCGTTGGACAGTATGCAGAACTCGCTCGCCACGCGGCGAGCGAAGGGAAGCTTCTGCTCGACCAAAAGCACGGCCAGTCCTTCTTCCTTATTCAGTCTCAGAACAATGTCGCCAATCTCGTGGACAATATTTGGCTGGATCCCTTCGGTAGGCTCATCGAGAATCAGCAACTTCGGCTCGAGAACAAGCGCCCGGCCAATCGCGAGTTGCTGTTGCTGACCGCCAGAAAGGTCGCCGCCACGCCGCTTCAGCATCTGCTTCAGCACCGGAAACAAGTTGAAGATGCGCGGCGGGATGGTCCGGGCGCCGTTTTTGCGAATCCCCAGGCCCACACTTAGGTTTTCCTCGACCGTCAGATGTGAAAAGATCTCGCGTCCCTGCGGCACATAGCCGATTCCTACCCTGGCTCGCTCCTCGGCGCGACACTTGAACAAATCAACTCCGTCGAACGTGACGCTTCCCGCACTTACGGGCAACAGCCCCATGATGCACTTCAGGAGGGTCGTTTTGCCCATACCGTTGCGGCCCATCACGCACATGAGCGCCCCGGCGGGAACGGAAAGATCGACGTCCCACAAGGTGTGACTACCACCATAGAACTGATTGAGGCCTTTGACCTCCAGCACGCTTATGCTCCTAGGTAAACTTCGATCACGCGTGGATCGTTCTGCACCTGATCCATATTGCCTTCGGCGAGCACGTGTCCTTCATGCAGCACGGTTACGCGCTTGGCGATAGAACGCACGAAGTCCATGTCGTGTTCGACGACCACGACGGAGTGTTCGCCAGCGAGCGACTGGAGCAGTGCCGCCGTCCGCTCGATCTCCTGAGGTGTCATGCCGGCGACTGGCTCATCGACCAGAAGTAACTCGGGTTCCTGCATCAGCAGCATCCCAATTTCCAGCCATTGCTTCTGTCCGTGCGAAAGGATACTAGCCTGCGCCTGGTGTTGTGCCTCCAGGCCGATGATTTCAAGAACCTCGTAAATTCTATTGTGTTGCGCTGGGGTCAAACGAGCAAATAGCGTTTTCCAGAAAGACTTGTCGCCCGCCAGCGCGAGCTCGAGATTCTCGAAGACGGTCAGTTGCTCGAACACCGTCGGCTTCTGAAACTTCCTGCCGATGCCCGCCTGCGCGATTTCCGGCTCGGACATTGCGAGGAGGTCGAGGTCCGGACCAAACCGCGCCACTCCCGAATCCGGCCGGGTCTTGCCAGTGATGACGTCCATCATGGTTGTCTTCCCAGCACCATTCGGTCCGATAATGCAGCGCAGCTCGCCCGGATTGACGTCCAGGGTAAGCTCATTGAGCGCCTTGAAGCCGTCAAAGCTGACCGTGAGCTTCTCGATATGGAGTACCTTTCCGCTGACGCTCATTCCTTTGACGGCTCCGCCACATTGGTTTTGAGGCGCAGCCGCTCCATCCGCGCTTCTCTGGTCCTGCCTCGGAGCAAACCGATGATCCCGCGTGGCAGGAACAACGTCACGAGCACAAACAGCGCTCCGAGCGCGTAGTACCAAGCTTCAGGAATCGTGCTGGTGAAGTACGTCTTCGCGTAGTTCACTAGGAGCGCGCCCGCTACAGCGCCATAGAGCGTTCCCCGCCCTCCGACTGCCACCCAGATGACGGTTTCAATCGAGTTGATGGGCGAAAACTCGCTGGGATTGATAATGCCGATCTGCGGAACGTAGAGCGCGCCAGCAATGCCCGCAAGAATCGCGGAAACAACAAAGACCCAGAGTTTGTACGACTCCACACGATAGCCGAGAAAACGAGTTCGGCTCTCCGCGTCGCGAATCGCCCGCAACACGCGCCCCGCACGCGAAGCCACAATCATGCGGCATATCAGGTAGCTCGCCGCGAGTGCGATCCCGGTAATCACCAGCAGAACGACGTGGACCCTGTCGGAGTGCAGATCGAAGCCCAGGATGTCCTTAAAATCGGTGAAGCCATTGTTCCCGCCAAAGCCCATGTCGTTCCGGAAGAACGCGAGCATCAGTGCATACGTAAGCGCCTGGGTGATGATCGACAAATATACGCCCGTAACGCGGGAGCGGAAAGCAAACCACCCAAATGCGAACGCCAGCAACGCCGGCACGAGTATCATCATCAGCATCGCAAACGGGAAGTGGTTGAAGCCATGCCAGAACCAAGGTAACGACTTATAATTGAGAAAGACCATGAAGTCGGGAAGCAGAGGATTACCGTACACACCCCTGTCGCCGATCTCTCGCATCAGATACATCCCCATGGCGTAACCGCCAAGCGCGAAGAAGGCCGCCTGCCCGAGGCTCAGAATGCCACAGTATCCCCAGATCAAATCCACGGATAGTGCCAGCAACGCGTAGCAGAGGTACTTACCCACCAACGTGAGTGCGTAGGTCGAGACGTGAATCACTGATGATGCGGGTACGGCGAGATTGAGCACGGCCGTACCAACAACAAGCGATGCTAGGCCGCCCAAAAACCATCGCGTCCCGGTATCCTTCCGGGCGCTGATCCACAAAGTATATTGCGGGGGCATGACTACTGATTCTCCGACGCTCGGCCGGTCGGCGGGAAAAGACCGCGTGGGCGGGTCTGAATGAACAAAATGAGCGCGACGAGCACGAATATCTTTGCCAGCACCGCTCCGGCGTACGGTTCGAGAAGTTCATTGACGACACCCATCGACATGCCGCCCACCATGGCGCCCCAGAGATTGCCAACCCCGCCAAATACGACCACCATAAACGAGTCGATGATGTAGGACTGACCCAGGTTCGGATTGACGTTGGTCAACTGGCTCAGTGCGACGCCAGCTACGCCGGCAATCCCAGAACCAAGCCCAAAAGTCAAAGCGTCTACCCACTCACTGCGGATGCCCATCGCTTTGGCCATCGATCGATTCTGCGAAACGGCTCGGATCTCCAAGCCGAGCCGCGTGCGCTTCAGCACCACGAAGAGAGCCGCAAAGACAAGCACTGTGAAGATCACAATATAGAGGCGGTTGTAGGTGATCGAGAGCGCGTCGTTCAACTGGAACGTACCGCTCATCCATTGGGGAGTCACAACCGATCTATTGAGCGCAGTAAAAATAGAGCGCACGGCTTGTTGTAGGATCAGGCTGACACCGAACGTCGCAAGCAAAGTCTCGAGGGGGCGCCCGTAGAGAAAACGGATGATGGTGCGTTCGATCAAGATGCCAGTCAGCGCGGCAACTAGAAAAGCGGCCGGAATCGCCACCAAAATGGAAATCTCGCCGTGATTCGGCATTGCCAACTGAACGACGTAGGTCGTGTATGCACCGAGCATCATCAATTCGCCATGCGCCATGTTTATGACTCCCATGACGCCAAACGTAATCGCGAGCCCAATGGCGATCAGTACGAGCACAGACCCAAGACTCAAACCAAAAAACAGCGTCTCAATGTCTGAATAAAACGTGCGCCATCGGCTGATGGACTTAATTGCAGCTGCGGCGGCTGTTCTCACCTGCGGGTCGCTTTCGACGTACGTGCCATCAGCATTTTGTTGGACCAGCGCCTGCAGCCGGTTCAGGACGTCCTGGCGGAGGCTACGTTCGAGCGTGGACACCGCAGCGAGTCTGCCTGCCCATCGGTACCATCAAGCGTTGCCAACGCCAGACCGGTATCAATCTCGCTTTTAACTTTGGGATCGGTCTCCACTTTGCTGCGATCTCGCAGGAGTTGGACGTTGCCTTCGTCGAGGTCTTTCTCGATGTCTTGCGCCGATTCCAGACGCACTGATGGGTCTGCGCTCGACAGCCCGTAGCGCGCCAGCGTCGTCTGCAGGACGCGCCGCAGGCGGTTGTTCGTCACCATTTTGGTCAGGTCGTCATCGGACGCACTGCCGGCAGGTTTCAACGTTATCGGATCGATCAGATGCGGCATCGGCGAATCTTCGTCGCCCTGCTTGATCAAGACCACCTGCATATCCTTGTTGCGGTAGTAGAGGCGACCTTGTAGAAACGCGGTGAGGATCGCTCGAACGCTGGGATGATTGCTCGCGGCTAACTGGTCGATGATTTTTTCTTTGTCGTCAAACGAGGCGTCGCGCAACTGTCCTAGGGTCGTGAGCAAGTTGGCATCGCTCGGCGACTGAGCATAAACTGAAAATGCACTCCGGCTGGCGAGCAGCAGCAAGAAAAGCAGCCACAGCGCGCCAGACCGGAGAGTAGACTTCTTCATAGGCGAATCAGTTTCACTTGTAGTTCTGGCCTGAGCACGTCTTCGTGGCTTTGTTATAGTTACCGCACTTCACCGTCACCCAATCCGCTACGATGTCCTTGTCCGCCGGCAGGTAACGGGACCACGCTTCACCGGGCACTGTTCCGTTCGTCTTCCAAACCACGTCGAACTGGCCATCCGCGCGCACCTCACCAATGTAAACCGGTTTGGTAATGTGATGGTTTGGCAGCACCTTGGCCATGCCGCCGGTAAGGTTCGGCGTTTCAACACCCGGCAGCGCGGCGATCACCTTTGCCGGGTCTGTCGTTCCGGCCTTCTGCACCGCCTTCACCCACAGATTGAAGCCGATGTAGCTTGCTTCCATGGGATCGTTGGTCGTGCGCTTGGGGTTCTTGATGAACGCGTGCCACTGTTCGATGAATGCTTTGTTCTCCGGCGTGTTGATGCTTTCAAAATAATTCCACGCCGCAAGATGGCCGACCAAGGGTTTAGCATCTAACCCCGACAGCTCTTCTTCACCTACTGAGAAAGCAACCACCGGAATATCCTGCGCCGAAATCTTCTGGTTGCCCAGTTCTTTATAGAATGGGACATTGGCGTCGCCGTTGATGGTCGAGACGACTGCAGTCTTCTTTCCGGCGGAGCCAAACTTCTTGATCGCCGCGACGCGCGCCTGCCAGTCAGAATAACCGAACGGCGTATAGTTAATCGAAATGTCCTCCGGTTTCACGCCTTTCGCGAGCAGATACGCCTCGAGTATTTTGTTCGTCGTGCGCGGGTACACGTAATCTGTGCCTTCCAGCACCCATCGCTTGACGCCAACTTCAGTCATCAGATAATCGACCGCGGGAATAGCCTGCTGGTTCGGAGCGGCACCTGTGTAGATGACGTTCTTGGACGATTCTTCGCCTTCATATTGAACGGGATAAAAGAGCAAGCCATTATCCTTTTCAAAAACCGGCAACACCGATTTTCTGGAGACCGAGGTCCAGCAACCGAAGACGACGGCAACCTTGTCCTTCTCGAGCAACTCTTGAGCCTTCTCGGCGAAAAGTGGCCAGTCCGATGCCGGATCGACGACAACAGCTTCAAGTTTCTTCCGAGCAATCCGCCCTTTTTGTTCTGCGCGTCGATCATCATCAGGTCCGTGTCTTTCAGCGTCGTTTCGCTGATGGCCATCGTCCCCGAAAGCGAGTGCAGAATGCCGACCTTGATGGTGTCCTGTGCGCTGGCCATCTGGGGGAGGGCCAGCGAGGCGAAAGCGATTCCGCCGGCCAACAACCCAGCTGCTAGAGACAATCTCCCATTCTTCGTGGGTCTCACTTCCGATTTAAGGCTTAAAGGTAAGTCAGTTGTGTTTCATCGGTTCCTCCTAGAAATTTGACTACTACTTGATGGTCTTGGAGAGCTGAATCTGCAGGCCGATGCCCGCTGCCCAGGAATCGAGATTCACTTCGTTGTAGTGTTTGTTTAGGTAGAAGCTCATCAGGCGTGCGTCGAACTGTTTGATGATGTAGTCCACGTCCACCTCGGTGGTGTCTTGCCGGAAGCTCTGAAAGCGAGCGCCGTGCGAGTCAACCTTGAATGCGCCATGCGTAGCGTCGGCAATGGCGTACTTTCCGAGGAACTCAAATTTTCCGATGCCGACTACCTTTGGCTCCAGGAATGAGATGAGCCCGTAGGTACCAGTGTCATTTCCGTAGCCCGCGTAATACCCGCCGAACCCGTTATAATCGGCGAACTCGCTTTCCACGGTGAAGGCGCCGCCATTGAGCACCTTCTTCTCGATAAGAATGTCAACCGTGGTGCCCTCGGCCGTCGCTGAACCTGTCGCGTCAGCCTGAGCCTGAGTCGCGACGCCGAGGGCGATCAGGTTCTTGTCTCCGTAGTAGGTACTGTTGAGGTAGTAGCCATTCTCGGGATCCCAGAAATCGAACTGGAGACGGCCGGCCCAGATTACGTTTTTATCCCCGTCCACGGAATTGCCGTCGAAGACGCCTACCGATGCTTTTATCTTGACCGGCTTGGCATTGAAATCGCCCCAATACGCGATGCCGTTGTCGCGACCTTGGAAGACAGAGGAATATCCGTCCTGAATTCCATCGTTGAATACAGCCCATTCGTTGGCGTAGAAGGGACCGGTGAAGTTATCGCGGTCGCTCGGCGGGAGAAAACGGCCGAACCATACGTTGAACATGGGGGACTTGGTGTGAAACTCCCGCCACCGCGTCCAATATCCCGATGTTGTTGGTGACGGTGTTGTATTCCGTGTTGAACATGGCACTAATGTTTGGCGTGATGTCCCCACCCAGATAAATACGGGCGTGCCCGAGTGAGAATTGGTCATCAGGGGCGGCGTTGAATTCGTTATGCTGATAGTCGGTTTGGATTCCGGCCCCCACAGTAAACGATGGCTCAAAAGTCTGAGCCCGCATTGACGATGCACACAAAATCAGCAGTCCTACGAAACAAGCAGGTAAAAACCGTCGAAAAGACACACCCACAGGCAGTCACAGTCATAAAGACCCCCTCATTTCTAAATGGATTGTAGACTTCTACTTACACACCCTCGGTTACAACGAAAGCTATAAATTAATTATCGCACCGAGACGACGACTCAGAACCGGATTCGCGGACGATGCAAAGGATTCGACGAAGTCCACCTGAGGCGCACTCTGTGAATTTGGAGTCGGCAGCGCAGCCACCCTCATCACTGGCCGATACCGAACGAAGGCAGCCCTTGAGTTTGAGCGAATACCTCACTTTATTACACAACTCCCGAACGCGCGCACAGTATCGTTACAAGAGTTCCAGAAGTAAAACGCAAAGATTCGATGCGCTGAATCACAAATTCAAGATAAGAAGGACCACTATCGCATAACGAAATAAGCTCGCCGGCGCGTTTGGATCCTCTAAAAACACTCTGGAGTATTACCCGCGCATCCGATAGATTTAAGCTGCGTCGTTGTGAACAACACATCGGAAGCAAGAAAAACAGAACATCGGACGCGAGAAGTTGGGTTTGATTGCCATTGAGTTCATGCGATGCATCTGACGCCACGCGAGATTGAAAAGCTCCTTATTGCGACCGCGGCCGATTTGGCCCGTAGGCGCCGACGGCGGGGCCTAAAACTGAATCACCCGGAATCGGTGGCATTGATCACCGCCGAAATCTTGGAAGGCATCCGGGATGGCAAGTCCGTCTCCGAACTAATGCACTACGGGGCCACCATTCTGCGCCGCGAAGATGTGATGGAGGGCGTGCCAGAGATGATCGAAGAAGTTCAGGTGGAGGGAACTTTTCCGGACGGCACCAAGCTTGTGACCGTGCATCATCCGATCCGTTAGAAGACGGCGCCGCCGTGCGCCAAGGAATGGCAAATGATTCCTGGGGAATATTTTCTCGCGTCGGATTCGGTGTTGGCAAACGTCGGCCGGCGGACCGACGAAGTTGAAGTTGCTAACGTCGGCGACCGTCCCATCCAGGTCGGTTCGCATTTTCATTTTTTCGAGGTCAATAGGAGCTTGCGATTCGAGCGTTCGAGGGCCTTCGGCATGCGACTCGACATCCCCGCGGGGACTGCTGTTCGTTTTGAGCCTGGCGACAACAAGAAAATTAGGCTCGTCGAGTTGGGCGGCACTGGAGCTGTGTACGGATTGAACGGACTCACCAATGGCCCGGCAGGCCCGTCTGCCGGGCAGAGTGCCAGAAGGAAAACGGCGTGCGAAGCGGCCAAGTTACAGGGCTTTGAGGGGAGTTGAAGCGCATGGCTCTTGAAATTCCACGCAGACAATACGCAGGCCTTTACGGACCGACCACGGGCGATCGCATTCGGCTGGCGGACACGGAACTTCTAATCGAAATCGAACGCGACCTCACCACACCCGGCGACGAAGCCAAATTTGGGGGAGGCAAAGTGCTTCGGGACGGCATGGGTCAATCCGCGTCGGCCACCTCGAAGGCAGGCGCTCTCGATGTTGTGATTACGAACGCCGTAATCGTCGACCATTGGGGAATCGTGAAGGCAGATATCGGCATTCGAGGCGGCCGGATCGTAGCGATTGGCAAAGCTGGTAATCCAGACATTATGAGTGGCGTTACCCCGGGAATGGTTGTTGGCGCGGGCACCGAAGCAATCGCGGGCGAAGGAAAAATCATTACGGCAGGCGGGATCGATGCGCATGTCCACTTTATCTGCCCACAACTTGTGTGGACAGCTCTCTCTGCAGGCCTGACCACTTTGATCGGAGGCGGCACCGGACCTGCCACCGGAACCAATGCTACGACATGTACTCCGGGACCTTGGAACATTCATCGGATGATGGAAGCCGGCGAGGGATTGCCCATCAATCTGGGCTTTCTGGGCAAGGGCAACGCGTCGTTTCCCGACCCCTTACACGAACAGATTCTAGCCGGCGCCATAGGACTCAAACTTCATGAGGACTGGGGAACGACGCCTGCCGCTATCGATTGCGCCCTGTCTGTCGCCGACGAATTCGATGTACAGGTGGCGATTCACACCGATACGCTCAACGAAGCTGGCTTCGTGCAGGATACGATTCGCGCCTTCAAAGGCCGCACCATTCACACCTATCACACTGAAGGCGCTGGGGGTGGACACGCGCCAGACATTATCAAGGTTTGCGGCGAACCTAATTGCCTTCCGTCGTCCACCAATCCGACCATGCCCTTCACTGTGAACACGCTGGATGAACATCTGGATATGCTGATGGTCTGCCATCATCTCAGTCCTTCGATTCCTGAAGATGTGGCATTCGCGGAGTCACGCATCCGCGCCGAAACGATCGCCGCTGAAGATGTGCTACATGATTTGGGCGCCATCAGCATGATGTCTTCGGACTCTCAGGCGATGGGGCGGATCGGAGAAGTGATCATTCGGACCTGGCAGACGGCCGACAAAATGAAGCGCCAGAGGGGCCCACTGCCGGGCGAGAGCGCTGGCAGCGACAACGTGCGCGCTCGCCGTTATGTGGCAAAGTTCACGATCAATCCCGCCATTGCCCATGGAATTTCGCACGAAGTCGGTTCCGTCGAAGTCGGTAAGTTCGCCGATCTGGTCCTCTGGCACCCGGCGTTCTTTGGCGTGAAGCCCGAGACGGTCATCAAAGGCGGCATGATTGCGTGGTCCGCGATGGGCGATCCGAACGCCTCGATTCCCACCCCTCAGCCCGTGCTGCTCCGACCCATGTTTGGAAGCTGCGGCGCGGCTTTGCTCAGCACCTCCCTTCTCTTCGTTTCGGCCGCCGCGATGGAGGCGGGTGTTCCTGCATCCCTCGCTTTGAAAAAACGTGCGGTTGCCGTGAAGAACTGCCGAACCATCTCCAAACGAGATATGGTGAACAATTCCTTTCTGCCACGGGTCGAAGTAGATGCGGAAACATACGAGGTACGAGCGGACGGCGAACTACTTACATGCGAGCCCGCGAGTATTTTGCCGATGGCGCAACGCTACTTCCTTTTTTGAGCCCAACGATCGTGAGACTTTTTGCAGCTCGGCCGGCAATCGTCGTCGATAGGTTACTGGCGAACGTTAACCGTGCGGATTTGCAAGGCAAGGAGATCGATAAACTCTCGTTGACCTGGGAGCAGCGCCGATGGATGCGCGGCCGCTTCACAACAGAGAGGGGGCGAGAGATTGGCATCGCCCTTCCGACGGGAATACAGATCGACCCAGGTCAGGTCATGTGGATCGGTCCCGATTGGTATCTGATTATGGAGGCTGCAGTTGAACCCCTGCTTACGATTCACGCTGGCGATCGGCAAGAAGCGATTCGGATCGCCTTCGAAATCGGCAATCTGCATTTTCCCTTGGCCCTGGCAGGTGAAAAGCTATTGGTACCGGACGATTCGGCTATGACCCAATTGCTCGGCCGGATTGGCGCACGCTGGGAAAAATGCAGCCTAGCGTTCCAGCCGATTGGAAAAGGTAGTCCGCATGAACTCTGAGTCGTTCCTTTGCCTTCTTCAGTTCGGTGATGGCCTTTTCCCCGCGGGCGCTTACGCTCATTCGTTCGGTCTCGAGTTCTTTGCGGCCGACGGAACGATTCGCGACGCCAGCGGTGTCGAGTCTTTTCTGCGTTCCTATTTGCAGGGTTCTGTCGCCCCCACCGATGTCATTGCGGCCCTTGCCTCGCGGAAGGCGGCGATTTCCGGGCGAGCGGCGCGGATTCGAACAGTGCGTTGCCATCGATCGCAGCCTCGATGTTATGAAGTCGGCGAGTGAGCTGAGGGACGCTAGCCGCCAAATGGGTAGGCAGGTATTACGCATCGCAGGCAGTCTGGATAACTCGTTACCCTTACATGAACTGATCGTTGATCTTCTTTGCGCGATTGAGAACGAGGAGACGCCGGGCCATCACGCGATGGCGTTCGGCGTCGCGGGTGCAGCCTTCGGTTGGCCTGAGAAGGAGATGGCCTGTTCATATCTCTATTCCACCAGCGCGGGATTGATCGCCGCTGCGTTGCGCTTGCTGCCGCTTGGCCAATTATCCGGACAGCAAATTCTCTGGGCTCTGGGATCATCGATCACCAGCCTCGCGGAGGAAGTCCAGGGCAAGGACGTTGCTGACATCTGGAGTTTCACGCCAGAGATCGAAATTGCTTCCATGCGCCATGCAATGCTCGATGCGAGGTTGTTCCGATCGTGATTCCCAAGCCCCTCAAAGTCGGAATTGGCGGACCGGTGGGTTCAGGCAAGACGGCATTGGTTGCGGCGCTGTGCACACGGTTTCGTCCAAGCTACAGCGTTGCGGTCATTACCAATGACATTTACACGCGCGAGGATGCCGAATTCCTGACGCGGCACCGAGTTCTTCCTCCCGAGCGGATCGTCGGAGTGGAGACGGGCGGATGCCCGCATACGGCCATCCGTGAAGATGCGTCGGTCAACCTCGAAGCGTGCGCGGTGCTCATGCGCCGATTTCCGGATCTTGACTTGCTCCTGATCGAGAGCGGCGGAGACAACTTGGCTGCTACCTTCAGCCCAGAGTTGGTCGATGCGACGATTTACGTGATCGACGTCGCCGAGGGCGACAAAATCCCGCGAAAAGGTGGACCGGGAATCACCAATTCTGGACTGCTAATCATCAACAAGATCGACCTTGCACCCTACGTGGGCGCCAGCCTCGAAGTCATGGAGCGAGACACCACGCGTATTCGCGGAGGAAAACCTCACGTCTTCACAAACCTCAAAGATGGCACCGGAGTGGACACCGTCACCGATTGGATTCGTCGAACCCTCCTCTTCGAGTCCTGAACGGGTCGGACGCGATGGCTTCCTTGGCTTGCGATTCGAGCGACGCCTGGGAAGAACCATTCTCGGGCAGTGCCGCTTCAAGTTGCCCTTGCAAGCGCTCACCCCGGCCGAACTTGCCGATGGCACGGCGTATCTGATGTTACTCAACCCAACGGGCGGCCTCGTGGGCGGCGATCATTTGTCCACGCAAATTACCTTGGAAGCCGGCACCTCCGTGTGCCTGACGACGCCATCGGCGACGCGCGTTTACCGGACTCGCGATCAACCCGCCGTTCAGGAAACCCGCATTCAGCTGGGAGCGGGGGCCTCGCTCGAATATCTTCCCGATCACGTGATCCCCCACGCGAATGCGCGATTCCATCAATCGCAACGCATTGAGATGGCTCGCGGCAGCCGCGCTATCCTTTGGGATGCACTGGCGGCAGGGCGCGTGGCGCACGGCGAACGGTGGACTTTCAGCGAAGTCGATTTAAGTACCGAGATTTCTCTGCGCGGCCGAGCCGCATTTTTTAGCCGCACCAGAATTTGCCCGGGCAGCCTCGATCCCAAGCGGTTAGGATTTGCCAACGGCTTCAATTACCTGGCAACTCTGGTGATTGTGGCGGATGATTTCGGTGACTGGAAAGAAACGGCGGCCGCCCTCGACGCCGAACTCAAAAAGATGCCGCGCGTTTACGGCGGCGCAAGTACGTTGCCGCACCATGGATGCAATGTCAAATTGCTGGCGCCCTCAGCTTCAGACCTTGTCGCGGCGCAGGCAGCTCTCTGGGCGCGCGCACGCAACCTGGTATTCGGATCTTCTGCCTTCGACCTACGAAAATATTAGGACTTCGCAACGCCGCCGGAAGTCTGCCGCAACAGAAGCGGGACACCGCGAACTTGACGATTCTCTTAAGAGTGGTGCGCCCGGAGTGATTCGAACACTCGACCTTCTGGTTCGTAGCCAGACGCTCTATCCAGCTGAGCTACGGGCGCTTCTTTCCATAATCCGCAGAATGCACTGCATTTACGCCGCACTCTTCGCGGCTTGGGGCGCGCATTCCAGGTCTCGCGGACGTCGATGGTATCACAAATCCGAGCCGCATATTCTCCGCAACTTCCCGCCGAGGCAGGGGAACTCTCGGCCGTCCATCAACGAAAGCGGCACCACGGTTTCAATTCGCACCGATAAGTAGCCGTGCGGTCCCGACCCGTACTCACCCTACAATCGGCCCAGCTCAAAATCGGCTGGGGTCCGAGCGGGAAATCGATTTCGGTCCCATTGACCTCAGCTTCGATCGTCAGCCCGCTCGAGCCGGCCGGCAGGGAGAAGTTGAGGGTACGTCCGATGATCGTGGGATAGTACTGGCGAACAAGTTCGTCTGCCTGAATGTGAAATACTTCGGCCTGCAGCACGAACGTGGTCGAATCGGACCAATCGCGAATCGAAACACTGATGGTCCGACCGCCGGCAGAAAACCCGTCGGAGTCGATTTTCGTGAAGGGACAAGGCCCGGCGATGCACGAAACGCGCGCATTTCGGAATATGTTGCCAGATCCCGCGTCCAGAGAAGCCTCGGCTACCGACGCCTTCCAGTCCCCGTCTGGCGAACATACCCGGGCGTGATCGCAGGGGACATTGCCCATATTCATTACCTGGAAAATCTTCACGCCACTGCCGACATTTGCCGAATTTGTGCTCTCGGTAGAGTACCGGATGACCACGTTCCCGACGACGACCTCCGGATGATTCACAGGAGCGTCGGAGGTCCCGTGCACCGGCCTCATGTGCGCCACGAAGAGCTCATCTCCAACGGTGCCTGTCAATGTCAGCGGCAGATAGTCCGGGTGCTGAAAGGTCAGGCTAATCTTTTCTCCTCGCTTGACCCCGCTACGCAAAGGAAGGCTAAAGAAACCAGAAAAATCGGATTTAGACTCCGCAGGCGCTAAATCGTCCGCCGCACGGACCTGAACGTCGGTAACCGGCGACTGCTTGAGGGTGTCATCACTGAATTGCACCACCGCGCCCGTGACCACGATGGGCTTGCGATATTGGCGCACCGCGATCGCCGCGACCGTTCCAAGTGCAGCCAGGATCACAGCGCCGAACGCAAGGGTGCTGCGTGTCACGAAGCCCTCCAGGTTGTATCCACGAGACGGCCCTACGGCTGGGCAAAACTGGCGACCGCCCGGATTTTGGGCGCGATGCACATCGTCTGCTAGGCTCCAGGCATCTCCTATCCTGCATTTCCCAATTTATCGCCTGAGCAGACGGGAATCAATACGGTCGCGGCAGCGGCACATATTGTTAGTTAGGTATGATCCCGTTGGCGGCTGTGCGCTATTTGTAAGGCAACAAC
This sequence comes from uncultured Acidobacteriota bacterium, assembly GCA_963818345.1. Taxonomy (GTDB): domain Bacteria; phylum Acidobacteriota; class Terriglobia; order Acidiferrales; family UBA7541; genus Palsa-189. The sequence continues at coordinate 514,252 of CAWFRX010000014.1, forward strand.
GGAGGTATAATTAAGATCGGAAGTGTGGAGAGCGACGTGGGTTCGGTCTGGTCTCGCCGTGAAGCGTTGAGGCGCGGTGCACTGGTTTGCGCGTGTTCTCCTTTTGTTGGATTGTCTAATTCGCTCGGTTTGGCGCAGTCGAAGGTGCCTACCGATACCCAGACTCAAGACGCCTGGCAGAATGTGTTTTCGACTGCTGATCAGGTGCTCCTCCAGGATCTGGAGGAAGCTAACTTCTTATATTTCTGGGAACAGACCAACCCCAAGACGGGAATCTCCAGAGACCGTTGCAACGTAAAGACCCCGGTCACCAACGACCTGGGAAGCATCGCTTCCACGGGCTTCGGGCTGACGGCCCTTTGCATCGGCGCGAAGCGCGGCTACGTGCCTCACGTCGAAGCGCGAAAGCGGGCTCTCGACGCCTTGCTCTTCCTTTGGAAGAAACTGCCAAACCATAGGGGGTTCTTCTACCACTGGGCGGATATCAATACCGGCGAGCGCCTGTGGGATTCTGAAGTCTCGTCCATCGATACCTCGATTCTGATGTGCGGCGTGCTCACCTGCCGCGAGTACTTCTAACGGCGAAGTCAGCGACTTGGCTGCGGAGATATTCAACCGCGTCGACTGGACCTGGTTGTCCGAAGATACCCAGGTGCTTCCGCACGGCTGGACGCCGGAGACCGGTTTTCTGCCCTACCGCTGGGACAATTATAGCGAGATGATGATGATGTACTTGATGGGGCTGGGATCGTCAACGCTCATCCCTTGCCCACACAAGCGTGGGACGCCTGGAAGCGGACCGATCTTCGAATACGACGAGATCCGCTACATCGGCTCCTTCGCGCCATTCTTCATCCACCAGTATTCGCAGGCGTGGTTTGATTTTCGCGACAAAAGGGACCGCTACGCCGACTATTTTCAGAACTCGATCATCGCTACCGACGTTCACCGCCGCTTCTGCATCGACCTGGCCGGGCGATTCCCGGATTATAGCGACGATCTGTGGGGCATCACGGCTTCCGACTCCGTCCACGGTTACGTGGTGTGGGGCGGCCCGCCTGAGACGGGTCCGATCGACGGCACGGTGGTGCCCGCCGCTGCGGGAGGATCGCTACCGTTCCTGCCGGAAGCAACGATCCGCGTTCTGCGGACAATGAAAGACCGCTACGGAGCTAATTCCTGGTGCCGCTACGGATTCGTGGACGCCTTTAATCCGCTGACAAACTGGTACGACACCGACGTGATCGGCATCGACACAGGCATTACCATGCTCATGGCGGAAAACGTGCGCGACGGTTTTATCTGGGATACTTTCATGAAGAATCCCGAAGCGCGCCGAGGCATGGAGCGCGCGGGATTCAACTCCTATCAGCCATCACTCCCGTCACGCAAACGATGGGCCCAGCGCTCTCGCCAGGTCTGCAACTGGGTCGAGTGGAATAGCCACGCTTATCGCAATTCGATCAAGGCCAATCCATCGGGCGGCAGCGTCAATTCCAGGCTGCCATTTTTAATCGTTTGGCTTCTGGCGGCGGCAGGTTTGCTGAGAGTCGCAGTTTTACAATTTGCGCAGAGGTCGGGTAGGTCGGCTTGCCCATGGCTTCATAAGTGGCTTGGACCGAGCCGTGCGTGGCGTCCACGCGAGAAACCAACGCGCGATGTTGCCCCTTGAGGCCCTTGAAAGCCAGAGCTCAGGTCTTTTGGCTCGCCCGCTTCTTCCGGCAGACGCAGATTCCAAACCGCAATCGCAAGGCCCCGTCTGTGGTGCGTGTCACCAGCGCCGAAGCCGGAATCGACATCGATGCGCTGATTTCCGAGACGATGCAGCAGACGAAAAGCGTTGAACGCCGGCTTCGGTAAGTCATCCTCCGCGATCAGGCCGTATCCTCCATAAAAGGGCGTGCTGAATGACGCCCTGCTCTTCGAATACATCCGAAAACGTCCAATACGAAAGCATTTCCATCAGCCCGTCACATTGCCGGATCGTGTCGGCTAGCCACGGCCCCATGAACGTCGGAATCGGTGACATCCGGTTCGTTCATGTAGCTGGCGTTGTACTCGCTCCAGATGATCGGCAGATTCGGGCGCGCCGAAGCTTTCACTTGATCATGCACCTTTGCGCGCCGCGCGGCAGACCATCTGCGTGCGCGAAATTTCTTCGTCGGTGCCAAACACATCCTCAGCCTTGTCGTTGCCATAGACGTGCGTCGACACAAAGTCCGCCGGCACGCCTTCGCTGCACCGTGTGGCGAATGAACCGGTCGACCCAGGCAGCTTGGGCCGTAGCCGGCCCTCCGACGCGCAGTCGCGACATTCACTGATTTCAGCGTGCGCGCGGTTTCGTCGTAGAGACGAAAATAGGTCTCTTCCTTCGGATCGCCAGCCCAGAAGTCAAGATTGGGTTCGTTCCACACCTCGAAATACCATTGAGAGACTTCGTCGATTCCGTAACGTTCGATCAGGTGTTGCGCGAAATGAGAGATCAGGTCGTCCCATTTCGCCCAGTCCTTCGGAGGCGAGACAATAGGCTTATACCAAAACGCTTGAACGACGGGTGGCTGCGTGGACAATTTCGCGGGCATAAAGCTAAGCTCGACAAACGGCCGCACGCCTTCCTTCAGCAAGCCATCGTAGATTTGGTCCACATAGGAGAAATTGTAGATCGGGCTTGCCGTCTGCCGTCTTCATCGTAGACGACCAATTTCATCGTGGAAGATTGCGTGGAATCGAATGTATTCCGCGCCGGTCGCGGATTTGAGCGTTCGAAGGTCGTCACGATAACTCTCTCGAAGGGAAAGAACTGCCCGCCCGGAACCAAACATCTGCTCCCAATAATGCGGAAAGGGATGGCCGGTGCGTTGGGTCGATGTGGATGATTTCTTTTGAAACTTGCGCCCTCGCCACTGGGGTCAGTCCGGCCATAAAATCAAAGAGGCGAGCGGCGAGATCGCGCGGTAGCAAACGCGTGCTCGACTTGAGCGGAACCAGCATAAGCCGCCTCTCGTACCTAGCTTAACCGTCGGTCTCACGAACACGCTGAGTGGCCGGCAGCTCCGTCTCGATTCGCGCGGAGCCGACGAGCGCCGTCTGCCAGAGGTTACCGAGCACCGGTACCGACGCTTTCAGCCAATCCAGCTTGTTATCGGTTCGTCCGCAACCGGCTCGGTCGCGCTCCTGGGAACTTCCTGGAGCAGCCGTTCGGTTGCGGCAACCATGGGTTCGGCATGGAAGCGACGCTGCATCGACGTTCGCGCACAAGGCGTTGGCGGCGGCCACCAGAATCATTCCCTGGTGGTGAGCCATCCAGCAGGCCACGATCTCACTCGTGTTCATCAGTCTGTCACGCGGCGTACGGCGTGAAATCGCAAGCATCGTAAAATCCGTACGTGCCCAGCCAGCCGCGGCGCTGCATCTCCCGCAGATTGCTAACGCTCGCAGGCCCATCCAAAACCAGCGTCAAAAAGGAAGAATAGGGAGAGATCACCACGTCCTTCGGGATCCATTCTGCTCAGCGCCAATTCCGGCACGCCAAAGGCGCGATATCCGTAACGTCCGTCGGGGCATTTCTCGGCGAAAGAGCACTCCGAAATTCCCCAGGGAACATGCTTCTCCGCCCAGCATATTTCCGCTGGGCCAACACAGCCGTGCGCGCCGCTTGCTCCAGAAGCGTGTTCGGATAAAGCTTCATCCACAGCGATGGCATCAAGTACTCGAACATCGTTCCGGTCCACGAAAGCAGGACGCAGTCCGATCGTCGACGAGGGCCATGCTCCTGCCCATGCGGAACCACACCTCTTGCGAGATGTCACCTTTAGCGATGGCGACAAAGACAGCCGAACGCGCCTCGGAAGCCAACAGATCGTAGTGAGAATCCCATGGAGCTGCTCCTTTCCGCGTCATAACCAATGGAGAGAAGCTCCTTCTGCGGGCTATACAGAGACGGAAAAGTCCTGCAGCGTTGGCAAGGCGATCTGCGGAGCACCGAGCGCGCTCAGCCGTTCCAGCAAATTCTGGGAAATGGCGAGTGACCGAGAGAGCGCTTCAGCAGAACCCACCAGCGGGCGCAAGCGCCGCTCCTTGATCTCGTGCTTCGTCAGATTTGACCGCCAGTTCGCAACGTAGAGTTCCGTCAACAGCGGGCTGGAAGCTTTCCAAAGTCAGCTCCCCCGCGTCCGGCAGGTCCGACAAATTACTCAGGCCGCGCAGTTCGGCAAACTCCGGCAGCAAGCCACGGAGCAAAGTCGTGAACGATGTCCTCGATGTTCCGAATCTGACCGCCAATGCGCTTGCGCCCACCACGCCGCCTCGCTCATCCGGCGCCCAGGAAGCCGATCCCCTGTTCGACGCTAGACGTTCTTGGCGAGCCTCGGGAAGTGCCTTGAACCACTCGCTGTCAGAGGATCCGAGCAAGTGTCCATCCGGCGTCGGAGGTCCCGAATGCTGGCTTTCGCCGTCTCGCTACGGCGAATGTCCGGCAGGCAGACAGTCCTCGATCGCATCCAGGTGAGCTCGAGAAGCCTTCCCGCCAAAGCGCGCCGGAAAAAGCGGCTCGCTCTTCAATTCAGCGCAAGCCCCTTGAGCGTCCACAAGGCAGCAGATCAAATTGCCGTTGTCCACCGTGGAGATGAACGCGGCATGTGCGGCTGCAGCGTCCGCGTGTCGTACCAGTTGTAGAACTGCCCCTTGTAGGTTGGCAGTTTGCTCATGGTCCCCATCGTTCTCCGGTTGCGGTAACAAACTCCGAAAGCGTCAGGAAACCCAGGTCGCGCGCCGCCAGTTGCGCATTGAGCAGCAACCCGAGGTTGGTCGTAGAAGCGGCGTGAGCGGTGATCGCGAGGTTCTACCTGCACCACATCGGGAATCAGCCAGTTCTCTTCTTCCGTGCGAATTCGCGGAAGAATCGCCAGGTTCGCAAGGCCATATGCCGCAGCGCGCGTCTGGTCGTCCGCGCCGATTTGCCTCCGTCCACTTGGGATAGGGCAGCGACAGCCAGTCGCAAAACGCCTTCGAAGTGCCCCACAGCATCAGGAACGGCAGCGCAACCCATAGAGCGAAGACGGAGAAAACGGGCAACTACGCCGGCGATCACTATCGCCGCCGGAGCGGTCCAGTTCAAATAAGTCTCCACCGGCGTGTCTCGCCGGTCTTGAGTTCGGCTTGCGCCGCCGTCTCCCATTCCAGCAGCCGCTGGTGCGTAACCGTCATGCGAACGGCGGTGCGCGCAACAGCATCCAGAGCCACCAAGCTCTGATGGCACAGCAGGGTCATGCGGCAGAGCAGCATGGCAAACTTGCTCTGCCAAATCTGACGCCGTGCTCCTCCAAAACGACGCCGCTGAAAAGACGCCGGCCAGCTCCAGCAGGGAGACGAAGAAATCGAGGCAGATGGGAAAGCCGCCGTGAGCAACACCGCCGTCAGCGTCCAGAAGATCGCCTGCTCCGGCCAGACACAGCCATCCGCACAGCAGCAATCGCAAAGGTGGCGACTTCGCTGAGGCTGCGGCGCAGATTGTCGACGATCTGCCAGCGCGAAATCACGCTGAGCGGATTCGGCACGAGGTTGCCAACGAGTCCGGCACACGCGGGAAAAGCCACAGGATGATCTGCCAGTCGCCGCGAACCCAGCGATGCTTTCTCCGGCTGTATGCGCTGACATGCGACGGGTAGTCGTCCACCACCTCGACATCGGAGATAAAGCCCGCGCGCGCGTGCGCGCCTTCGATCAAATCGTGGCTCAAGATCGCGTTGCAAGGGAAGCGATGCTCCAGAAGCGTCTGAAACGTCTCGACTTCGTAGATTCCCTTCCCCGTATAGATCCCCGCGCCAAAAAGATCCTGATAGACGTCGGAGACCGCCCGCGTGTAAATGTCGAAGCCCGAATCTCCGGAGAAAATGGCCGCCAGGCGCGAGCGGCTCGCAGCCTTCATGCTGATGGCCACCGCGGCTGAAGAATCGCGTAGCCCTTCGACAACTCGATTGGTGGCCGGATCGACGACCGCCCGATTCAGCGGGTGCGCCAGAGCGCCGACCAGTTTCCGCGCGGACTCGGTGGGCAGTTGCGTGTCCTGATCCAGCGTGATCACGTAGCGAACTGTTCTTCAGAACCGTCAACGTTTCCCGCCTTGATCGGGAAAATGGTCGGTCCTGTTCAGCAGAAAATTGTTGAGGTCCAGCATCTTTCCGCGCTTGCGCTCCCAACCCATCCAAATCCCTTCGGCCTCGTTGTAAGCGCGATGGCGGTGCAGATGGATGAAGGAGCCCGCGCCCCGTCGCGCATATTTCTCGTTGAGTTCTTCGATGAGTGAGGAACACAGGCCGGCCAGAGCGTCCTTCTCGTCGAACTGTTGCAGCGAATCCGGCGGGTCGGTGACCAGCGCGAAATGCAGATTCCGGTCGCGGTTCGCCAGGTACCGAATCTCCAGATCCCGGACCGCTTGTCGAACCTGCTTATCGGAAGCCAGCAGGATGGGAATCGCGACCAGCGTCGCGCAGTCATCCGGTATTCCCGCGGAAAAATCCAGCCGCGGCAGCCGTTCCGGTTTGAGCAGGTGGGTCACCAGCAGATTCGTGACCGCGATGGCGCACTCCACGACGGGAACCAGGGCGATCAAAAATATGATCGCGAGTCGCCCCACGCTCGACGCTGAGCCGCCGGCTCCAGCGAATACCGCCGCCAAGATTCCGCAGGTAGCCAGCGCGATCGTCGAGAGATAAAAAGCAGTAGGCCAGTTGCGTACGGTCGTCTGAATACGCTCGGCGAGAGGCGCCTCGTACCCAATCGCCTGCTTGACCGCGGCCTGCCCCGCATCCACCAGGTAGTAGCCGACGTGCGAACGCCTCTCTCTTGCACGCGTATCGGCGACGTCGTGTGGGCCCCGCGCCAGCCTCACAGCTTCGCGAGCCACTTCAGCATTCGCTGCAGAGAAGATCGCGCAGCCAAATCGGTAAGCGCACTGTGATAGCGCTTGCGGCTATCGGCATCCATGCGAGCGTAAGCTCCAGCCGGATCCTGGCGCAGAATGTGATCGGTCTTGCTCAACGTGTCGAAGATCGCGTCCCAGTCGAGCTTCGCCACCGTGCGTAGGCACTCCACCAGCGCCAGCCCGGTATTCTGACTTCGCACCGGCGGTGAGACATCTGATCGGCCAGGGTCGCCTCGGCGTACGAACCCACCCGTTCAAGCAACACCAATTGAAAACACGGTCGCAGCAAAGCCAATTCCGCATCCGTCGAAACGGCGTCTCTTCTTGAATGGCGTTGAAAAAAGTGATCAGACTGGCGGTCTCGACGATCGGCAGCGAACCGCATCGAGAAATGGCTCCGCCGCGTCATAAATCCGCGGCAACCTTTGCCTCGCTCGTGCAAGTCCACTACTTGCGGGAGCTCCTGTTCCGTTTGCAGCAGCCGTTCGCGCTTCATCAAGAGCCTGGTGCAGCAGACGAGGAATTGTCGATCAGCCATTCCGAAATCGCAGTCTTTGAATCCGCGGACGCGCCTTCATGCAGCGCGCTGCACGCGTCGCCAATCGAGCGGTTGGCGTCCTTCCATTTGGCCGTCGAGCATCAGCGAGTGCGACTCCGCGACCGCAAGGCTTCCAGCCGAGCCCTGGACCTTGCGCGCTTGCTCCCGAAGCGACTCACGCCTCGTCACGGCTTTCCGTCTCGCACGACGGGCCGGACGCTTCTTCCGTCAGCTTCATCGGAAATTTCACCGAGCAATCGAGACGATAAGCGGCTTGCCTGGCCTCAAAAGCGGGAGTGATTGGTCGTTGCCATGGCGAATCCCCTCAAGCACGGTCATCGATAATTCGCTGCCTGCATTTCAAACATTTCCGCGTACAACCCGCCGCTCTCGATCAAGCGCTCGTGCGGCCCTTGCTCGCTGATGCGTCCACCGTTGAGCACCAGGATGCGGTCCGCCATGCGGACGGTCGAGAAGCGGTGAGAAATCAGTAAGAGACATCTTGCCCTTCGGTCAATTCGGCAAAGCGCTCGAAACACCTCGCGCTCGGATCGCGCGTCCAGCGCCGCGGTGGGTTCGTCAAGCATCAGCAGTTGCGCGTCGCGCAGGTAGGAGCGCGCCAGCGCCAGCTTCTGCCATTCGCCACCCGACAGATCCACTCCGCCTTCAAACCGGCTGCCCAGAATCTGCTCGTAGCGATTCGGGCAGCTTGCCGAATCACTTCGTCGCGCGAGGCTCTTCGAGGCCGCCGCGCGAATCGAAAAGTCGATTGTGGCGCTCCTCGATCGCGGCCAACGGCGATGTTGTCCATCGCCGACATTTCATAGCGCATGAAGTCCTGGAAAATGACGCCCATTTCCTTCCACAGGGACTCTCGGGATCGTACTCGCGCAAATCCACGCCATCGAGAAGGATGTGGCCGGACGTCACGTCGTACATGCGGGTCAAAAGCTTCACGACGGTGGTCTTGCCTTCGCCATTTTGCCCGACCAGGCGACGCGCTCTTTGGGTTCTAGCGTGAAGTTGAGGTCCCGGAGAATGGGCGCGCGCGCTCCCCGCGTAGGAAAAGTAGACGTGCTTGAATTCGAATCCATGCCGAATCGGGCGCGGAGCGACCAGGGCGCCAGGTTTCGCCGTGATTTTGGGTTTCACGGCGAAAAATTCCAGACAGATCGGTCAGGAACAGCGCCTGGTCCGCAATCGTTGAAAAGGTGGAGAAGACCAATTGAATGTTGGCGCTCGCGCCCGCGATAGCCCCCGCCAGAAAGGTCAGCGTGCCCATGCTCAGCTTTCCGTGCACCGTCTCGTAAGATCACGTAAGCATACGTTCCGTAATATCCGAAGGTTCCGAGAAGCGACAAAAACGATCCAAAGACCAGCTTTAGCTTTGCGAGATCCACAGTCTGACGCTGCAGCGCAGTCGGAAAGCTCGGATATCTTTCGGTCAGGAAAGGAGCCAACCCGAAATAGCTTCACTTCCTTGACGCCTTCCTTGCTGCTGCTGGCCATGCGCAAGTACTCCAGCTCGCGCCGCGCCGGCGTTTGCTGGAAGTTAAGCGAATAGCCGAGGAAAGCGCAAAGTGCGTCTCCCCCAAGGAAACGCCGGCACCAGGCAAGCGATCAGGCGAACAAGAGCCATGGGGAGAAAAAGAAGATGCTCGCGGCCAGGCTGGCGGTGGTAATGAGTTCCTGCACCCATCGACCGGCCGATTGAATCATCACGATCCGGTCGGTGCCTTGCACCCGAGCCCGTTCCAACTTGTCGTAGACCGCCGGGTCTTCATAAGCGCTCAAATCCAGCCGCGAGGCATGTTGCATCGTCCGCACGCTGACGTGGTGCGCATATCGCACCGCCAGCGCCGTATCGAAAAAGTCGATCAGCCCGGCCAGAACGGTCGACAATCCAGCCAGCCCGAACTCCAGGCCGACCAACCACCAAAAATAGTGCGGCAGCGCAACGTGGTGCGCGGTAAACCCCTCGATGGAATCGATAATGACGCGCGTCACCGCCAGCATCGCCACCGGAATCAACGCGACGAAGATGCGAATGGCCAGGCTCGACACCACGATCGCCGGGGCCGCCTCCCACACCATTTTGAATACCGGCGGAATGTTGCCGAGCGCGCGCAGGCGTTCGCGCCATTTGGGCCGTGGCAAATGGGCAGTATTCAAATTCACAGATGTTGTGGCCATCGTACCGGCACCATCCCCCTCATCGAGTGCCCTGCAACGGGCGAGACTTGCAAGCCCCAAGCCGCGCGAGTCGCATGATTTCTTTCGGTGTGCTGGGTGGGCAGCGATTGGGCACGACGTGCGGCCCAAGTTCGGGCAGAAAATCGATGATCACAGCCCCAGAACGGTGTCCCGGGAACCAAGGAGCCGGTCGGGCCACTCCAGCCACAACAGATCCCGCAAATCTTCGACGCGTGCGTGAGGGGTCCGGATGTTCCATTTGGCTTTCATGGTTACCCCGCTTCCCCAAATCTCCGCACCGCGTCCTAAGGGCGACTAACTCAGCGCTGACCGTCGTTGCACGCGCAGTACCATGACCCGGAACTGCCTAACTAGTTGTAGTTCTGGCGCTTTCGCGTGGCACTCGTACAACAGACTTACGAATTATTTTCGCTTTGCAGAAAGTTCTACATTAATTTGTCATCCCGAAGCGGTACCCCAGCACGATGTCGGTTTTGAGCCGGTCGCTCTTGGGTTATGGCTCCGCTGTCGGCACGGGGTCGGCCGCCGAACGAAGGCCTCCGTCGTATACAGGATTCCCCGCGTTTGCTAGACGCGCGTTCGATGCTAGCGTCTCGGGCGAATCGGGAAGCAGCGAGGCAGGCATGAAGTCGCAGATCGGCGGTCTCCGCTTGCGTGCAAGGAGGCTGGAGTGTCTATCTCTGGCGCTGGTTCTGACGTTGGCGTCAATTTTGCCCGCAGGCGCCTCCAGCCAGAGCGAATCGTCTTCCGGTCGCCAAAGCGGCGCCGAAACGACGGGACGACCCTTAGACGAAATCCTGCGATACATTTCCACCGCCTGGGACGACCTGACTCGTTCCGCATCGTCCTGTGAAGCATTTAAAGACACAAAAACGAACGGTGAACCCATTCTGTATCTTCCCGCTGAATTGGCCGTTCCCCAAAGCGTGGGTGAGCTGCAGAAGAACTGCACCGTTCGCGTGGAGCATCTACCGAGTCGAATCACGAAATTAGGAAGCGTCGATTTGGACAAGCTGCCCGGCGAAGGCTTGTTGTATCTTGAAAATCCCTACGTCGTTCCAGGCGGCCAGTTCAACGAAATGTATGGCTGGGACAGTTATTTCATCGTCCTCGGCCTACTGCGCGAACATCGTCTCGCCCTGGCGCGAAGGGAATAGTGGAAAACTTCTTTTTCGAGATTCAACATTACGGCGGAGTTCTCAATGCAAATCGGACCTACTACTCGAGCCGCTCCCAGCCGCCATTTCTCAGTTCCATGATTCTAGCTGTCTATAGCGCAGAGAAGGCTGCAGGCCAGGCCAACCCCGAATGGCTCAGAAAAGCGTACGGATTTGCCGTCCAAGATTATGACCAATGGAATGGAACCGCCCCATCTCGCAGGCAATACCGGCCTCTCGCGTTATTTCGGCCTGGGAAATGGGCCCGGTCCCTGAATTCAGGGAGGATCCGAGCCACTACTACCGCGGGACTGCCCAGTTTTTTCTCACCCACGGGGGTCAATACGGCAAGTACGTCGTTCCAATAGATCCCAAGCACCCAGTCGCCGGAATTGTCGGACCTTCCTTTCCGGTATTCGTTTGTGATCCCCAAACTAGCGTTCCGCACCCCAGCGAATTGTTCTGACGCCAATGTGACACTGAGCGCAGAGTTTTACGAAGGTGATCGCAGCATGCGGGAGTCCGGCTTCGACGTAACGTTTCGCTTCGGCCCCTTTGGCGCTGACACCCACCACTATGCGGCCGTCTGTCTCAACAGCCTGCTCTATCAAAACCGAAACCGATCTTGGGCAAATGAGCGCTCTTCTTGGACTCGACGGGGACGCTACCCGGTGGCGGCGGCGAGCGCTCGAGAGGCGCAGGCTAATCGACAAATTTCTCTGGAACGAACATCGGGGGCTCTATTTTGATTATGACTTTGTGCGTGGCACGCAGTCGCAATACGAATACGCGACCACGTTCTATCCTCTCTGGACGGGGCTCGCTTCCCCTCAGCAGGCGCGACGGCTCGTCCGTAACCTTTCGCTGTTTGAGCAACCAGGAGGGCTAGCCACGAGCACGCGTGAGAGCGGAGCGCAGTGGGACTATCCCTATGGGTGGGCTCCGATTCAACTCCTGGCTGTCGAAGGCTTGCGGCGTTATGGATATGGCCGGGACGCGGACCGCGTCGCGCAAAAGTTTCTCACCACCGTCCTTCGAAACTATCTTCTCGATAAAACCATCCGCGAGAAATACGACGTCGTCGCGGGATCCGCGCAGACGCAAATAGATGTCGGCTACACACAGAATGTGATCGGATTTGGTTGGACAAACGGAGTGTTTTTGGAACTATTAAGCGGCGTCCCACCGGAAATACGCAGCCACTTAGATGGGGAACGGCCGTTTGCTAATGCTTACGGGCCACGGGGAGCAACTGACGCACTGCAGGCCGAGGACGTGCTATTAATTACGCGGTGTAACGCGCCAATCGATATGCCATCGGCTGCGATTCATTCAAGGCAGACCTCGCGCTCGACCATGATCGCGGAAGAGCAGACACTGACGAGGCAGAAACCGATGCTGGGTGCGCGTTGACCGTATCCTGCGAGCCCTCGTGAATGTCATCGATGATTTCGCCCAGCGAAACCACAAACTCGCTTGGGCGGAGCGCGTAGGACCCAAAGCATTTTCGACCAGACCGCAGAGCAGGCAGCCACCAGCAACCGTCCTCCACCAGTTGAAAATAAAACAAGGTGACGCAAGATCCCTCCAGTAAGCTAAGGAGAGGGAAGATGCTGCAGTCGCGGAGGCGCGTTGGGCTCAGCACCAAATCGAAGCGTTCGCCGTTGAGCAGCGAGCACGCCTCTCGGTAGGATGTCGCGAAACTACATGTGCATCCGCGTTCTTGTAAAAGCTTTGCCAGGTGCGAGGACCCTTGTGCGTTTTCGCCTATCAGCAGAGCTTTGGGTTCGCTTGCTTTCATTGTCTACCTCTAACCGACTCGTCGTCAGTCGCGTCGCTTTGAAATTATACGACTGACACTATTTACGTCGGCTCTCAGGCTCGGGACAATACACCGATCACCGTACCCTAACGAGCACAGTCATTCAGCGCAGAGCGATCACGGAAATTCATAAAAAAGAAGGCGATGCACCGTGTACGGTGTTCACCTCATTGTTTGCCGTCCTAGGGTGGCTTATGTATGCTTGCTTATGGCGCCCTCGGACAGCCACCTGAAGACTGTCTTCCACCAACCTCACACAAAGGAATTCGTGATTTGAACCTCAGATCTCAAGGTGCCAGGCGCCTGTCTGGAGGGCAGTGGGAATTCGTCCTTTGGGCTCCCTTCCAGCGCGAAGTCACTCTCCACGTTCTTGAACCTCAAGAGTCGCGCGTCCCCATGCAATCCGAGGCCTGCGGTTATTACTCCGCAATTGTTGAGCATCTCGAACCGGGCAGCACCTACTCCTACGAGTTGCATGAGGGACGTAATCTTCCCGATCCGGCGTCGCGCTCCCAGCCTCTCGGTGTTCATGGCCCGTCGCAGGTCGCAGACCCCGAGTCGTTTATTTGGTCCGATCACGCCTGGAAGGGACAAGACCTATCCTCGAGCATTTTCTATGAATTACATGTCGGCACCTACACGCACGCGGGCACTTTCGACGCGATTATTCCTCGGCTGGATGACCTGGTGGACCTCGGCGTCACGACGATTGAGCTCATGCCCATAGCGCAATTCCCAGGCGGGCATAATTGGGGTTACGACGGCGTGTATCCGTTTGCGGTACAAAACACCTACGGTGGGCACCGAGGCCTACAGCGACTCGTGGACGCGGCCCACGCTCGCGGATTGGCCGTGGCGCTCGACCTTGTCTACAACCACCTTGGACCGGAGGGGAATTACCTGGGCGTCTATGGATCCTACTTCAGCTCCCGATATAAGACGCCCTGGGGCGAAGCGATCAATTTCGACGGGCCCGATAGTGACCCCGTTCGTCGCTTCTTTATCGACAACGCTCTTTATTGGGTCGAGCACTTCCACATCGATGCGCTTCGGCTCGACGCTGTTCACGGCATTTTTGATTTCGGCGCCAATCCTATTCTCGCGGAACTTCAGTCCGAGGTTCAATCAGCTGCCCAACGTCTCGGTAGGCCGATTCCTGTCATCGCAGAAAGCAACCTGAACGATGCCAAGCTAATGCATCCCAAGGAGAAGGGCGGCTACGGCCTCGACGGGCAATGGAGCGACGATTTTCATCACTCCGTCCATACGCTTCTGACCGGAGAGCTGGCCGGCTACTACGCCGATTTTGGCAAGCTAAGCAATTTGACGGACACGCTGGAAGCTGGGTGGTGCTACACGGGACAGTATTCCGTTTTCCGGCGCCGACGCCACGGCAACTCGCCAGCGGGGCTACGTCATTCTCAGTTTGTAGTTTGCACTCAAAATCACGATCAAATTGGGAATCGCGCCCACGGCGAACGACTGACGGCTCTCGTCGACCTTGAGGCGCAGAAGTTGGCCGCAGGCATTACACTCTTGTCGCCATTTACGCCGCTTCTATTCATGGGCGAAGAATACGGAGAGACTTCGCCTTTCCAATATTTCGTAAGTCACGGCGACCAAGACCTGATCGAGGCTGTTCGGCGAGGCCGCCACGAGGAGTTTTCTTCGTTCGCTTGGGTCCAGGAGGTTCCCGATCCACAAGCCGATTCGACCTTTGAACTTTCTCACTTGGATCACGCGCGAAGGACGCGGGAACCGCACTCCACCATCTTGCGTTTCTACAAGTACTTGATCCAGTTTCGAAAGGACCATTCCTTAAATCAGCGGGAAGATTGGGAAATACGAGAGTTGGGCGATCGCGATATCCTGGCTTTGCTTGGTTCGGGGCCGCAATCGCTTTCTTTTGTCTTTCACTTTGGGAATGCGCCCATAACAATCGAAATGGAGCTTCCCGGCAAAAGCTGGCGTTTGTGCCTTGATTCCAGCGATACGGCATGGCTTGGAGTAGGTTCTTCTCTTCCTCAAATCGTGTACTCCAATCCCGCGAGCGCGATCACGCTCCAGCCGTGGTCCTTCGCCGTTTTGGAACGCGCCGCGGAGAGCTGATGATGCGAAGCGCCCGCACGGTTCACTCGCCTCGAGTTCGGGCTCGAACCGGGAGACCCCCTCGCCCGGCGCAACTTCCCGACGCCAAGCCCACCGAAAACGCTGCGCTTCCGTCTCAAATTCCGTCGGCAACGTATCGATTGCAGTTCAACCGTCACTTTCGGTTCAAGGACGCCGCTCGAATCCTGGATTACCTCCGCGACTTGGGCATCACTCACGTCTATGCTTCTCCCATCTTGGGCAGCCGTCAGGGGAGCGAGCACGGATATGACGCTACCGACCCTACCCGAATCGACCCCGATCTAGGCTCAGAAGACGACTTCTACGCGTTTCAGGATCAGTTGCGCGAACGCGGCATGGGTATCGTGCTCGACATCGTCCCCAATCATATGGCCGCGAGCAGCGAGAATCCCTGGTGGGTGGACGTGCTCGAGAACGGGCCTGGATCGGCATTTGCCTCGTATTTTGATATCGACTGGCATCCCGGGCCCCGCAGCCTCGAAGGCAGAATTCTTCTTCCGGTGCTGGGACAGCCGTTTGGTGAAGTGCTGGAGTCAGGCGAGCTGCGTTTGTCGTTCGAACACGGCAGGTTCGCCATTCAATACTACGAGTCGACTTTCCCGCTGGCCCCAAAATCGTATCGTCGCGTGTTGATCCACCGGATCGACTCGCTGGACGACGTGCTCGGAGAGAAAACGGCAGCCTACGAGGAGTATTGCGGAATCCTTGCATCACTTGCGGGCCTATTTCGAAACGAGAACGCCACACCGGAGTCGCCTGGCGATAAGCGTCTAAAATTCGTGGCGATTCGCGGGCGCCTGAAGCAACTCGCGGAAACGAGCAGAGAAATCGCGCAGTTCGTTCAGGCCAACGTCCGAGAATTCAACGGCAAACCACACGACTCTGCAAGTTACAGCCTCTTGCAGGGTCTCCTCTCGGAACAGTACTACAAGCTCGCTCATTGGCAGAACATCAATGAAAGCATCAACTTCAGGCGATTTTTCACCATCACAGATCTAGTCGGCATGCGCGTCGAGGACCCCACCGTCTTCGAAGCGACGCATTCCCTGATCCTCCGGATCGCTTCGAGACATCCTTCGGTTGGTTTGCGAATCGATCATGTGGATGGGCTCCGCGACCCGCAAGGATACCTCGAAAAGCTCCGGGAAAGACTTCGCGAGGCTCACCCGAAGAGTCACCCTCGCGGTGCGTACGTCGTCGTCGAAAAGATTCTCTCGCAGGCTGAGCGCCTTCCCGAGGGTTGGCCCGTCGACGGCACCACGGGATACGACTACCTCAATCGCGCCAACGGAATTTTCGTGTACCGGGAAGATGCTGACGCCATAGAGCGAATTTATAGCCGCTTCATCGGAAAGGAAGTTACATTCGCCGAGGTGGCGGTTGAGAAGAAGAGGCTGGTCATGAACGGCGTGCTCGGCGTTGAGATCAGGGCCTTGGGCCGCCAACTTGCCGAACTCGCAGGCGAGGACCGTTACGCCCGTGAACTGCCTAGATCCGAATTAACCAGCGCCCTCATCGAGACCACCGCTTGGCTCCCGATCTATCGGACATACACTCGAAATCTGACCCTGCCGGAAGACTCGCAGCGCGTTCTCGAGCGTGCCATCGAAAATGCACGAGACGCGAAGCCCCATCTAAACCCGGCATGCTTCGATTTCCTGCGCGACGTGCTGCTTCTTTTGGCTCCGCCCCACGTGCTCTCCCAAGAGCGCGAGGCGCGCCTTGCGTTTGTTATGAGGTGGCAACAGTACACCGGACCGATCGTTGCGAAGGGTGTCGAAGACACCGCGCTCTATGTCTACTATCCGCTGCTGTCGTTGAACGAGGTCGGTGGAGATGCGCAGCCTGCCACCGCCACATCGCGGGCGGAGTTCTTCGATTTTCTCGCCCAGCGCCAAGAGCATTGGGCCCACAGCATGAATGCAACGACGACCCATGACACCAAGCGCAGCGAGGACGTGCGGGCGCGGATCAATGTTCTCTCCGAAGTCCCTGAGCAGTGGGAAGCGCATCTGAAGCGGTGGGCCGACCTCAACGCCGCTCACAAGATCGAGGTGGCCGGCCAACCAGTTCCGGACGCCAATGAAGAGTACTTGCTGTACCAAACACTTCTCGGCGCTTACCCCGCCGACGGGAAGCCCTCCGAGTCGCTGGTTCAACGCCTGCAGGACTACGTGGTGAAAGCCACGCGGGAAGCCATGGTGCACACGCGTTGGACACGCCCGAATTTGGCTCACGAGAAGGCTCTCGCGGATTTTGTCGAGGCAATTTTAAGTCCCCGCAAGAGTCGGGAGTTCCTCGCCGATTTCTCAGCCTTTCATTCCTCCATCGCGTTTTTCGGAATGATCAACGGCCTCAGCCAAACCCTGCTCAAGATCACCTGCCCAGGCGTCCCGGACTTCTACCAGGGCTCTGAACTTTGGGATCTGCGCCTGGTCGATCCGGATAATCGGCACCCGGTCGACTTTGAACTTTGGACCTCCTGCCTGAACGCACTCCGCCAAGAGCGTCGCGACCCTGTTCAACAAGCCGGCAACCTGCTAGCGGACTGGACCAACGGACACGTCAAGCTCTGGCTCATCCATCAAGCTCTTCAGTTTCGTTCGCAGCACACCGCCCTGTTCGGCGAAGGCCAGTACCGGCCGTTGAACGTGAGTGGCAGCCGGTCGGATTGTGCAGTTTGCTTTTTGCGTCGCCAAGGTCATGATATGGCGGCTGTGGTCGTGCCTCGATGGCTCGCCCACGCGCAATCGCCAGAAGGGCGCATACCCTCGCCGGAATTCTGGGGCGACACGCGATTGCACCTCCCGTCACCGGCACCGGTCGGTTGGCACAACGTGCTGACGCGGGAACGAATCGTTGCGTCGCGCCCTGGCCGCGAGGTATCCATTAAGCTGGGAGATATTTTGCGTCATTTTCCCGTCGGACTCCTCAGCGTCAAGCCTTCGACGAGCGCTGGTGAAGAGACTGATCGACGCAGGGAAATCGCGGGGGGCTGAAAGGGAGGCTGCGTTGCACCGGGAGATCCAGACGCAACGTCGGGTGGTCATAGAACGTGTCCGGCCGGAAGTCAATTGCGGAAGGTTCGCAATCAAGCGCGTCGTTGGAGACAACGTCGTCGTCGAAGCGGACGTCTTCGCCGACAGCCATGATGAGCTTGCCTGCCGGGTGCTCTACTGGGACGGAACTAAACCCGAGCCGAGTTCGTCCCGCATGAAGTCAGCCGGCAACGACTGCTGGAGGGGAGAGTTTCGGGTTTCTCGCGTGGGCTCCTACCGCTACACCATCGAGGCCTGGATCGACCGCTTCGCCACGTGGCGTGGCGACTTGATGGCGCGAATTGGCGCAGGCCAGGACCTCGCAGTGGAACTATTGATCGGAGCGGACATCATCGACGATTCCGCCAACCTCGCTGGGGGCCAGGACGCCTTGGCGCTGCGAGACTGGGCGCGCCGCCTTCGTGAATCCGCCAACCAAAAGTCCGGTACGTCCGTCGCCCTAGAAGAAGAATTACTCGAGGTCATCAGACGTTATCCCGATCAACACCTCGCGAGCCGCTACGACAAAGAGTTGCCCTTAGTGGTCGATCGACCCAAGGCGCGCTTCTCGACATGGTACGAAGTCTTCCCGCGGTCTTGCGCGCCGGAGGCGGGACGTCACGGCACCTTTCGGGATTGCGAAACCTTGTTTCCCTATATCGCCTCGATGGGATTCGACGTGCTTTATCTTCCTCCGATACACCCGATTGGAACCTCGTTTCGCAAAGGAAAGAACAACTCCATCACGGCGCAGCCCGGCGATGTCGGAAGCCCTTGGGCCATCGGCTCGGCCGAAGGCGGTCATAAATCCATTCATCCGCAGCTCGGCACGCTGGAGGATTTCCGGCATTTTGTTTCCACCGCTGCGCAGTACGGTCTCGAAGTGGCCCTCGACATTGCGTTCCAATGTTCGCCGGATCACCCTTACGCTCACGAACACCCGGAGTGGTTCCGGAAGCGCCCGGACGGAACCATTCAATACGCCGAAAATCCGCCCAAAAAGTATCAGGACATCTATCCACTCAATTTCGAGACGCGCGGAATCGTTAGCTCTGTGGGAGGAGCTGAAGAGCGTTCTTCTATTCTGGATCGCCCAAGGCGTGCGCATCTTTCGCGTGGATAATCCCCATACCAAGGCCTTTCCGTTCTGGCAGTGGGTCATCGAAGAAATTAAATCGCAGTATCCGGACGTGATCTTCCTCGCCGAAGCCTTCACCCGGCCGCACGTGATGTACTGGCTCGCGAAACTAGGCTTTTCTCAGTCCTATACCTATTTCGCCTGGCGCAACTCGAAGCAGGAGTTGACCGACTATTTCACCGAACTGACGCGAAGCGATGTACGAGAATACTTCCGTCCTAATCTTTGGCCGGTCACGCCCGATATTCTCCCGGAATTCTTGCAGGTCGGAGGTCGTCCCGCATTCATGATCCGCTTGGTGCTCGCGGCCACTCTGGGTGCGAGTTACGGAATTTATGGGCCTGCCTTTGAGCTTTGCGAAAACACCCCGGTCGACCCAGGTAACGAAGAATATCTGAACTCGGAGAAGTACGAACTCAAGCATTGGGACCGCAGTGCGGCGTGGAACTTGAAGGACTTCATCGCCCGGATCAACCGGATCCGCCGCGAGAATCCGGCTCTGCAGAATGACCATAGCCTGCGCTTTCACGAAACCGACAATCCGGTGCTGCTCTGTTACAGCAAAGCGACCGACGACCTGTCCAATATCATCATCGTAGTCGTAAATCTTGATGCGTTTCACGCCCAAACCGGCTGGGTGAATCTAGACCTGAGCTCGCTTGGGCTCGATGCAAATCACGCGTTCCAGGCTCACGACTTACTGGGCGGTGGGCGCTATTTGTGGCACGGCGCTCGGAACTACGCGGAGTTGACGCCAGAAAGCCTTCCGGCTCACATCATGCACGTGCGCCGGTGGCTTCGTACCGAGCGGGATTTCGATTATTACCGGTAGGCCCGGTGCGCCATTCAATTTGTGGCGGCAAGATCAGGCAACCAGGCGGGAGGTCAGCGGGAAGTGGCGATGCAATCGGCTTTGAGCGAATTCGATCTCTATCTGCTCGGCGAGGGAACACTCAGGCGTGCCTACGACAAGCTCGGCGCGCATCCCGGCGAAGATAATGGCCGGCCCGGCGTGCACTTTGCCGTCTGGGCTCCCAACGCCGAGCGCGTATCGGTCGTCGGTGACTTCAACGGCTGGAATCCAGGCGTGAACAATCTGACGCCGAGCTCCGCCGGCGTCTGGGAAGGCTTCGTGCCCGACCTCGGCTCAGGCGCGCTGTACAAGTATCATCTCGTTTCCCGGTACTCCCACTACGAAGTCGATAAAGCGGATCCCTGCGGGTTTGCCGCCGAGATTCGGCCGCATACGGCTTCCCGCGTATGGGATCTTGAGAGCTATGCTTGGCAGGATGCCGAGTGGATGTCACACCGGGCGGAACGCAATGCGCTCCGTGCGCCCGTTTCCGTCTACGAAGTCCACCTGGGTTCCTGGAGACGCGTACCCGAGGAAGGAAATCGCTGGCTCACCTATCGTGAGCTCGCTGCTCAGCTGGCCGACTATGTCAACGAAGAAGGTTTCACCCACGTCGAGCTTCTTCCGATCATGGAGCATCCCTTCGACGGCTCTTGGGGCTACGAAACAATTGGTTACTTCGCTCCAACCAGCCGCTTCGGAACGCCCACGGACTTCATGTACCTGGTGGACTATCTCCACCAACGCGGAATCGGCGTGATCTTGGATTGGGTTCCCGCGCACTTTCCCAAGGATGAAGCCGGGCTCGGCTACTTCGACGGCTCTCACTTCTACGAGCACGCGGACCCCAAGCAAGGGGAGCATCCTGACTGGGGCACCTTCGTCTTCAACTACGGCCGAAATGAAGTTCGCAATTTCCTCATCAGCAATGCACTGTTTTGGTTTGACAAATATCACGTGGACGGCCTTCGCGCCGATGCCGTCGCCTCCATGCTCTATCTCGACTACGGCCGCCGCGAAGGGCAGTGGATTCCGAACCGGTTTGGAGGCAAGGAAAACATCGAAGCGATCGAATTCCTGCGCGCGCTCAATGAGAGCGTCCATGCCTCCTATCCCGACGTCCTTACGATTGCCGAAGAATCGACAGCTTGGCCGCAAGTTTCCCGGCCTACCTACGTAGGCGGCTTGGGATTCGACTTGAAGTGGAATATGGGATGGATGCACGACGTACTCGACTACATGTCCCAAGATCCCGTCTTCCGCAGCTATCGCCACAACGAAATTACCTTCGGGTTGGCTTATGCCTTTACGGAAAATTTCATTCTCCCCTTCTCGCACGACGAGGTCGTTTATGGCAAAGGCTCGATGCTTGCCAAAATGCCCGGCGACGATTGGCAGAAGTTCGCCAATCTCCGGCTCCTCTACGGTTTCATGTTCGGCCATCCCGGCAAAAAACATCTCTTCATGGGGGACGAGTTCGGCCAGCGCTCCGAGTGGAATCATGAAGCCAGCCTCGACTGGCATTTGCTCTCGAATCCGATGCACGCGGGCTTAAGCCGCTGGGTGCGCGACCTCAACACTTGCTACCGCGGTCAGCCGGCGCTCCACGAGCTCGACTGCAGCCAGGCCGGCTTTGAGTGGGTCGATTGCACCGACTCCCAGCGAAGCGTCATCACCTTCCTCCGGCGTGGCAGCAAATCGGATGACGTTCTGCTCTTCGCCTGTAATTTCACGCCCGTAGTCAGGACCAATTACCGCATCGGCGTGCCCTTGGCAGCCGTTTGGAAAGAAATTCTAAATAGCGACGCTCACTTGTACGGCGGCAGCGGGCAAGGGAACCTCGGCGCGGTTTCGGCGAGTCCTCTCCCCATTCACGGGCGACCCTTCTCGCTGTCCGTGACGCTCCCTCCCTTGGCGGTGGTGGTCTTCCAGCCCCAGCCTAGCGACGCGCCGTGAGGCTCGATGGCCAAACAGCGAGGTAGCGCAGCGGATCCCCTCTGGTATAAGGACGCGCTCATCTACGAGCTGCACGTCCGCGCGTTCAAAGATAGCAATGCCGACGGAATCGGCGATTTTCCGGGCCTGATGCAGAAACTCGACTACCTTCAGGACCTGGGAGTCACTTGCCTCTGGCTGTTGCCTTTTTTCCCGTCGCCGCTCCGGGACGACGGCTACGACATCTCCGACTACCTCGGGGTTCACCCCATGTACGGAACGATTGAAGACTTTCAAGCGTTCCTCAAAGCCGCGCACGATCGCGGGCTGCAAGTCATGATCGAGTTGGTCGTGAATCATACCTCCGATCAGCATCCCTGGTTTCAGGCCGCTCGGCAGGCGCCGCCGGGTTCGCCGGAACGCGATTTTTACGTTTGGAGTGACACCGATCAAAAATATCGTGACGCGCGGATTATCTTCACCGACACGGAACGCTCCAACTGGCAATGGGATCCGGTTGCCAAGGCTTACTACTGGCACCGCTTCTTCTCTCACCAACCGGACCTCAACTACGACAATCCCAAAGTTGTCGAGGAAGTCCTCAAGGTCATGCGCTACTGGCTGGACATGGGCGTTGACGCTCTGCGCGTGGACGCCGTCCCATACCTGGTCGAACGCGACGGAACCAATTGCGAGAATCTTCCCGAGACGCACTCCATCATCAAAATTCTGCGAAAAGAAATCGACGAGCGTTATTCCAACCGCCTACTGCTGGCGGAGGCCAATCAGTGGCCAACCGACGTTCGCCCGTACTTTGGAGATGGCGACGAGTTTCACATGGCGTTCCATTTCCCATTGATGCCGCGAATCTATATGGCGCTTCGTCAGGAAGATCGCCTTCCCATTACCGATATCATCGCGCAGACGCCCAGCATCCCGGAGACCTGCCAGTGGGGCGTTTTCCTGCGAAACCACGATGAACTGACGCTCGAGATGGTGACCAATGACGAGCGTGACTACATGTATCTGGCTTACAGCTCCGACCCGAGGATGCGAATTAATCTTGGCATCCGGCGGCGTTTGGCGCCTCTGGTGGACAATAGCCGGCGCCGGATCGAGCTGCTTGATCAGCCTGCTCTTCTCCTTCCCAGGCACCCCAATTCTTTACTATGGCGATGAGATTGGAATGGGGGACAACATCTATTTAGGCGACCGCAACGGCGTGCGCACCCCGATGCAATGGAATGGCGACAGAAACGCAGGGTTTTCCACGGCCACGCCGGCGCGTTTGTATAGTCCGGTCATCATGGACCCGGTTTGGGGCTATGAGGCCGTCAACGTCGAGGCCCAGCAAGATGACCCGTCCTCGCTTTTAAACTGGATGCGTAACATGATCGCGCTGCGGAAACTGTTCCGCGTATTCGGGCGCGGCAACGTGCAGTTTCTGGAGCCTTCGAATCGAAAGGTGGTTGCCTACCTGCGAAAGTATGCGAACGAGCAGGTCCTGTGTGTCGCGAACCTTTCCCGTTTCGCGCAGCCCGTGGACCTGAATTTGTCGGAACTCGAGGGCATGGTTCCGGTCGAGATGTTGGGGTACGTTGAATTCCCGCCGATTCGGTCTGAACCCTACCGCTTGACGCTCGGTCCCTACGGATTCTTCTGGCTGGAGCTTCATCCCAAGCCGGAAGCCGCCGAAGTCAGCGTCGACCTCACGGAAAATACTCCCCTCGTATTTGCTGGAGGCTGGGAGAGCATCCTGGACGGCGCGGAGCATCGTCTCTTCGAGGCTGCGCACCTTGTGCAATACCTGCCGAAGCAGCGCTGGTTTTCGGCAAAATCGCGACAGATCAAATCGGTTCAGGTTTTGGACTGGTCTGTCTTGCAACCTTCTAATTCGGCTTTGACGCTCCTCGAAATCCAGTACGATAGCGGACCGCCCGACACCTACCTGCTGCTGCTCGCCGTTACAGTGGGCGACTCAGCGGAGAAATTGCTCCACGAATTCCCAAACGCAGCGATTGCGCCCGTAGTCTCTCGTGGCGTCCAGGGCGTGGTTCACGAGGCGGCCTTTAGCGATCCGGCGTGCCTGGATTTGCTCGCGCTCATCGCTGAGAATCGCGAGATCCCTACTCGCAACGGGTTTGTGCGAGGCGTGCGTGGCTCCGCCTATCGTGACGTTCTCGGATCGGCCGAAACTCCGCTGCCCGTGCGGCGTGGTTCCGCCGAGCAGAGCAATACGTCGATCCTCTATGGCGACCGCTTCATCCTCAAATTGTTCCGGCACCAAGAATCGGGTATCAACCCGGACTGCGAAATCGAAAAGTATCTAACCGAAAAGGCAGGGTTCGACCGCATCCCCAAATTTACCGGCTTGATTGAGTACGCTCCGGCTAAAAACGGACAGCCGGCTACGCTGGGCATGCTCGAAGGCCTGGTTGCAAACGAGGGAGACGGCTGGAAGTGGACGCTCGAGGAGTTGGATCGCTACTACGAAATGTGTTCCCCGCTGCCGTTTCCTGAGGATGCCGGCGCCGCCGTCGCGGATGCTTGGAACCTCGCCGAAAAGCCGCCGTCCCAGCTGGCTTCCGACCACATTGGCATTTATCTCGACGCGGCGGCCGCCCTGGGACGGTGCACTGCCGAGTTGCACAAGGCACTGGCGTCACCGACAGACGACCCTGCCTTTGCGCCGGAACCCTTGCTCGCCGCCGACGTCGAAGGGTTGGCCGTGGGCGTTCGCCAGCATGCAGCGGCTGCTCTCGACGCCTTGAGAGACCGTTTGCCCTATCTACCCGACGAAGCCATCGACACGGCGGCTACCGTGCTCAGCCGTCGGCGACGGCTCCAGCAGTTGCTGCTGGCGTTAGGACATATTACTTCCCCCGCTCAGCGCATTCGGATTCACGGGGATTACCATCTTGGCCAAGTCCTGCGCGTCAAGACCGATTTCGTGATCTTGGACTTTGAAGGCGAGCCGGCGCGTCCTTTAGAGGAGAGGCGCTCCAAACAAAGTCCGCTCAAGGACGTTGCCGGCATGTTGCGTTCGTTCAGTTATGCGGCTTATGCGAGCTTCAACGGCTATACCGCGAGACATCCCGGTGATGTCGCAAGTCTCGAGCGCTGGGCGCAGTTGTGGGAGCGCTCCACGGCCGCCGAATTCCTTCGCGCCTACCGCCAGGTGGCCGACGGCGCGCCATTCGTGCCGGCGAGCCGTGAGGATTTTCGCGTGCTCTTGGACATGTTTGTGTTAGACAAAGTGTGGTATGAGGTTCTCTATGAGTTGAATAGCCGGCCAGCCTGGGTCCGTATTCCCTTGATGGCCATCCTGGCGTTGCCTCTATGAGCCCCGGTGAGTTTGAAGGCCGTCACCATGAGGCCCCAGAAAGCACGAAATTAGATGCGCGAGGTTCCCCTTGGTAGTCGACTCCATCTCGCAACTGGAAAAACCAAGCGTCGATAAGATTGGCAGCGCTGATTTGCTGCTCGGCCTTCTTGTCGATTTGAGTCCAGACGACTTGGCGCGCATGCTCAATGCCCTCAGGGCCCTTCCAGGATCCCCGCGAATCGTCGTTATGCAAAACCGCGACGCCGCGGCCATGGAACCCCCAGCCGCCGACGGAGTGCCAGAGGATTCTTCACTGTCTCTGGTTCCTTGGCCTGCGGGAAGTTCAGCCTCGCCGGCCACGCCCGTGCAAAACGCGTCGGCCGCCTATGAGTCGATTTTCAGAACCGGCGAAAAACTGGAAGTCCGGGCGTGCTGTCTGATCGCCTCTAAGCTCGAGGATGCAACGCTCGAATGGGTTTGCCGGCTCATTCAACCGCTGCTCGAGGACGGATTTGATTTGGTCGCTCCCTGCTACGCTCGCCGCAGGTTCGAAGGACTCCTCAACAACAGCATCGTCAGTCCTCTCACGCGTAGCCTGTACGGAAAACGAATTCAAAATCCCATGGGGCCGGATCTGGGCGTCTCGCGCAAGCTCTTCCAGTGTGTTCTGGCCGCACAGCCGAACAATGCGACGGCCGGAAACGGGATGCACCTGCTGGCGAGCGTTGCTCCTCTGGCCGGTTGCGACGATATTCGAGTGTGTCAGACATATCTCGGGTCGCGTAGCTATCCCCCCGTGGATTGGACGAATCTCAGCTCCCTTCTCACGGAAATCCTCGGACCCGTATTTCTGGCGATGGAGAAAAACGCGCCCTGCTGGCAGCGAACAAGGAACTCGATCGCCGTCACCACCATGAACGAGCTAAAACTTCCCTCCCCTCAGCCAACCGGGACCGTGGAAATCGACCGGCTGACCAATTCTTTCCAGCTCGGTCTGCGCGATTTGCAGGAAATTTGGGGATTGGTTCTGCCCCCGGCGACCTTGTTCGAGCTCCGCAGAATTTCGCCCCAGGAATTCCGCATACCCGACGAACTTTGGGTGAAAATTATCTACGACTTCGCGTTGGCGCATCGTCTACGAACCATCAACCGCGCTCATTTGCTCGCGTCGCTGACGCCCCTGTATCTGGGGTGGGTGGCCTCCTACGCACGGGAACTTGACAACGCCGATCCCGCGGCCGTCCACCGGCGGCTCGAACGTTTATCACTCGCGTACGAAACCGAGAAACCGTATCTGATCTCCCGGTGGCGTTGGCCCGACCGCTTCAACCCGTAGGAGCGGCGCAGACGCAAAATGCAGAAGGAGAACTTATGTGGAAACAAGTCCAGGACGCGTTAAACCAGTCAGCGACCGCTTTCATCACCAAGTTCGCAAGCCTGTTGCCCGGTTTCGTGGCGTTGATCTTGGCGTTGCTGGTTTCGCTCGTGCTGGCCTGGATCGTGGGGATTGTGGTGCGGCGGTTGCTCTCCAGAATTCACTTCGACGAGTGGCTGGTGCGGCGGGGCTTGGTGTCGATGGCGGACTGGTCGCCGGCGAGGAGCCCAACGCTGCTGGTATCGGGTTTAATCGCAGGCGCCGTGGTCGTCGCGGGACTTCTGATTGGTGTCGCCGCGTTCGATTCTGATTTGACGTCTGCGCTGGTCCGCAGCGTCTTCTCCTATGTCCCGAACGTGATCGGCGCCATCTTGGTGCTGATCGTAGGAAACATCGCTGCCCGTTTCCTTGCAAGGAGCGTGCTGATTGGAGCGGTCAACCTCAATCTCGATTACGCTCGCCTGCTCAGCGCCGGCGTGAAATGGCTCGTCAACGTGCTCGCGGTGGCGATGGCGCTCGAGCACCTCAAGATCGCGGTGGGAATCGTCGAGCTGGCCTTTGGCATTCTCTTCGGCGGAATTGTTCTCGCTCTGGCTCTCGCCGTCGGACTTGGCTCGAAAGACCTGGTCACGAAATCGCTGGAGCGCGACGCAGGGAAACCCTCCGGTGAAACCGTCGAGGAACCGCTGCGGCATTTATAAGTTAGAAGCGAGACATTTATAAGAATGAGCCAAAGAATTCTTCATGCATGGGCAACGGGCTGCAAGGATTCCCATTTCATCTCCGTAGCCTTCAGCTTCGGGTGGGAAACCAGCAGATGCCAGATCATGGCCTGAAACGATTCCGTGTGCGGAGTCACCGTCGAGGAATCGACGACGGGAATCAGCACGCAGACGCTTGCGACCTGGGCGGTGTAGCCTCCGTCGCGGCCGACAATGCCGCAGATCGCCGCGCGCATCTCCTGCGCATACTCGAGCGCACGCACCAGGTTCGGGCTGACGTTCTTCTTGGCATCCCCCCCGCCCACGGAGATGACCAATACCATGTCGTTCCCGTTTAACCGGCTGCCGCGCAACCAATTCGCATAGCACGTTTCCCAGCCCTCGTCGTTCACCCGCGCGGTCAGTTCCGACACATTGTCCGAAGGCGTATACGCCTCGATTTGTGCGATCTTGCGCAAATCGCAGACCGCGTGGGACGCGTGGCCCGCGCCGCCGCCAACCCCGAGCACAAAAAGCCGCCCACCTCGCCGCCGGAGACTGACGAGCAGGTCCACGGTTTCTTCTATGCTCTGTCGGTCAATTTGCCTGAGAATCTCAGCCGCCTCGGCCAGGTACTGGTTCGCATAACCCATCGCGCGTCTCCTATCGAGTGACATCTATTCGCTATCGCTATATTCACTATTCGCCGTTGGCCATTCGTCATTCGTCGTCGGGCAACTGCGCATCGGCGGAACAACCGCGGTCTCGTTGCGCGCTTCCGACTGAATCATCTGGCACGCTTCCCACAGATCCTTCGCTACCAGATGCGGACGCACCTCGGCCCCTCCTGCCGACTGGCAGATCTCGCATTTCCAGCGGCCGACAAAAACAGTGCGACAGCCCGCACGCAATCCGGCTACCAGGTCGGGAATGCCGTCGCCGATCATGTAGCACTCCCCGAGGCTCACCGCGAGACTCTGCGCGGCCTGCTCGAGCATACCGATTTCGGGCTTGCGACAACCGCAGCGCCGCCGCAGTTCCGGTACCCGTGCCTCAGGATGATGCAGACAGTAGTAGATGCGATCGATCCTGCCGCCTGCTTCGCGCACTCCCTCGAGCATCGCGCGTTCGCAATCCTCGAGGACCTGCAATCGAAGATGACCTTTGGCGACACCCGGCTGGTTCGACACGATGGCAACCTTCATGCCCAAGTCGTTCAGCAGGCGGATGGCCTCGGGAACGCGAGGCAGCAGCGTGAATTGCGAGGCTGTGAACGGCGCATCGATCACGCCCGCGTCCTGGTGATAGACCAGCGCATTGATCACGCCGTCGCGATCAAGAAGAACAGCTTTCATTTTTTGGGAGGGTTTTGGCAGCCGGATCGTTGGTGGCCCGACGATTCGTGGCCCAGTGCTTAGTGGAATGAGCTGGCAACCAGTTTTCGTTCATTTTCCTGATCGCTTTGCCGTTCGATGTGCGCCAGGCGGCCGTCGCGAGAGACGGCATCGAAGATCACCTTGCTTCCTTCAAAATCGAAACGGAAGTTCAGCTCGCGCAGTCGCGCCTTGCGCATGGCCTCGCGAACCTGCGCCTTCTTCTCTTCGCAGTAGAACATCAGGAACCCGCCGCCGCCGGCTCCGGAAATCTTTCCTCCGATCGCTCCATTGGTTTTTGCAAGTTCGTACCAGGCATCGATCTGAGGGTTGGTAATGCCTTTGGCAAGCCGCTTTTTCGAAGCCCAATGCACATCCATCAGCTCTCCAAACCGCCGAAGGTTTCCCTTCGCGATCGCCGAACAGATCTCGATGCCAATGTCCTTGATCTCCCGCAGGCTGGCGACAACGTTCCGTTCGTTCTGGCGGGTGGCGTCGTCCTGCTTCCTCAAAATGGTGGTGGCGTCGCGAACGTCGTGCGTATAAAAAAGCAGCATGTTATGTTCTAGCGCCTCCACCAGATCCAGGCTCAACTTCAGGCGTGAAACATTGACCTTGCCGTCGCGGGCGATCTCGAGGACCGTCAAGCCGCCGAACGCAGCCATGTATTGATCCTGTTTGCCGATCGGCTTTTTTAAAAGGTCAAGTTCAATGCGGCAAGCTTCCTCCGCCAGTCTTTGCGGGTTCACCTGATCCTGCGCCAACGCGTGAAGCGCATTGAGCAGTCCCACCAGGTAAGAACTCGAGGAACCGAGGCCGGTCCCAGCCGGAATGTCCGCGATCGAAACGATCTCGAGGCCCCGGCTAATGTCGAAGTGCAGCATGGCCTGGCGCGCCAGCACGTGCTGAACCTCTTCGACCCGGTCCACCAGTTCCGAGTTCGTGTAAAGGTCGGTGTAACTTACTCCCAGCAGCGGCAGCTCGCGTATCGACGGATAGCTCGACGGATCGCCAGCCCCGGTGGGCGCGCTTGCCGCTTCGGACTTACCGCCGAGTTTCTGAAGTTGACGCTCGAGTTCGTCGACCCTTGCCTGAATGGTTCGAACGCGCACGTTGTCGCCGGTATAAATTTGCTTGAGGCCCTGGAGTTCGGTTTGGGCGGCCACCGACTGGCCTTCAAGAGTCGCGGCCGATTCGATCATGGCTTTGCCCTGCTCCTGGATATCGATGGCGCTGTTCTTGCTCGCAAACTCGCTAAAACCCTTCTCTGCGGATTCGAGGTTCTGTTTGACCTGCGCCAGCCGTTCCTCGAGGAACACACGTTCGCGATGCGCCGACGAAGTGTTCAGCTCGGTGACCACCCGGTTCAGCTCTTGCACATACTCCTGAGCCATGCTCGCGGCCCGCTGCGGACTTCCGTCGGTTACCGCAATCGTGATGATGCCGCTTTTGCGGTCTTCTGAAATTGCGGTGTTCTCTTGCAGCTCCTCGCGGGCGTCCTGCCGGAGCCTGGTCCGATAGACCTTGCCCAACTCGAATCGGTTGACTAGTCCGTCCTCCACCGTCCGGCTGCGAAGAATCCCGATGAACAGCGCCCCGGAATTCTTCATTCCCAGCACGTCGCCGGGAGAGCTTCCCAGGCTGTGGCTCGCGGCCGTCAGCCCGGCCAGCAAGGCCATTCCGGAACCAGACTGATCGTCGGGAGGCATCAACTGCGTGGTGGATTCGTATCGCTTCGGCAGCGCGAAAGCCAGCAAGCCGCCGGCAACCAACCCTACCAGCGCCGCTCGAGTCACAAAACGCCGCCGCTCCCAGAGCCTACGTAACTTCTTGATGAACCAGGCCCGTGCCATCGCTGCCGAGACCTCTGGCACCTCAGCCACCTGCTCCGTGGACCCGTCCCCCGGCACTTGCCGGATTTCCGGCTCCGTTCTTGTTGCCGCTCGCGCCACCGTGCTCCTGGCGGTCACTGGCTCCTCCAACGCGGATAAAACGTCAGCTGGAGCGAGGTGGCCACATCGGTTTGCCGGGTCGGCGACAAAATTGGAATGTTCCATTGTTCGTATTTCGTCGAAGCGGTCACACTCATATCGCCGCGAACCAAAAAGCTGGCGGAAACCGTAATATCGTCGAGCCTCCCGCCTTGCGGAATGAATGCCGGACTGATCCAGCCGTGCCGGTAGCTCACCTGAACGCTGTTGCGCGGCGAAAGCCAGTAGGTGCCCCAGAACTGGCTCCCGCTGCCCTGCCTTCCCACCCAGCTTCCCAGGATGTCTCCCTTATTCGTGTAAGAGTCGTGATACTGCACGTCCCAGTAAATCAGTTCCCCTTGGCTGGCTTCGTCGGGATCGGGCCGCACATCGGTGCTGACATACTCGGCGCGTAGATCGAACTTGGGAACCAGCGGAATCCGCGGAAAATAAACTCCGGGGTTATAAGCGGTGCGGCGGATGGCGTCGTCCCAGTAGAAATTGCCGTAAGCGGTGAGCCAACGACCGAATTGATAGGATGCGTCCACGGCTGCATGCCGGTCGCCCGGATCCGTCGCAAGAGCGGTACCCGCGTGCTTAAGCGAGACATTGAAGTAGGTAAGCCAGAGGCTCTTCAACGTCAGAGGATAGCCGTCGCCCGAAAAAACCGTAGTGCGAGAAAAGCCTATTTCGAGCTGCGGGATCGGTTTGCCGCTGATCTTTTCCCCGTGAACCAACGGATTCGCCGGAAACTCGTGGCCGGCCAGCTTTCCGAAGAACAGGTCCACGCGCATGGGTCCCAGGTAACTTAATAAACCGGGCAACTCGTACGGCGTCGTTCGAGAAACTCTTCCCATCAGCACCGGGTCTGCGTTGTCGCTCCAAATGAGTGGGCCGCTCTGGCCCGGCCCCCACCACAAACTCTGTTTGCCGAACGATAGCTGCCAGTCATTCAGATTCATCGCGGCATACGTGTCCAGTAGGTCGAACCGGTTGACTGCGTCAATGGGCGCAGCGGGCTGGACCGCATTGTCATCGTCCTTGGCAATAACTTCGCGAACATCCTCGGAGTAAGCCGCAGATCCCGGCGCATGCTGGTATTCGCCGCGCACGTACAGCGCGAAGCGCCCTGACGAGGCCCAGCCGGAAAATCCAGAGACGTCGCTCGTGCCCTGACCGTACGGACGCCCGAAGTCATTAATGACCGTCTGCCCAAAGTGGTAGCTGTCCCGCAGCGGCGGGCCGGAAATCTCCGTGACGCGCGTGTAGACAGACTCGACGCGCAGGCTTTGATCACGATCATCGCTCAGCAACTCCAGGTCCTGTGCGAACTCGCTGGCCAAGGCCTCCTGCAGCTGCGCCGCCTCGGCCGGCTGTGTTTTCGCGTCGCTGAGCAGGTCGCCGGCTTCCTGCACCAGGCGCGCGCATTCGACTCTGGTCCAGGGCCGCAAACCCATGAATTCGCTCTGGATATAGCCCAACGCCGCGAGACGGTCCATCGCCGGGTAAATCCAGCTGTCGAGAGGAACGTACGGCGAGCCCTTGCTCCCGGTATGGCTACCGGGATCCTTTTCGCTCCTTTCGGAGAGGCTCGGCCAGCTGCTGCCTCCCAGGTCCGGATCGTGATGCGCGCGGTACACGTGCTGGCCGATCAGCCAGCCAATCGCGCTGCCGACCAACGCGTCG
Source organism: uncultured Acidobacteriota bacterium (assembly GCA_963818345.1). Classification (GTDB taxonomy): domain Bacteria; phylum Acidobacteriota; class Terriglobia; order Acidiferrales; family UBA7541; genus Palsa-189. The sequence continues at coordinate 546,429 of CAWFRX010000014.1, forward strand.
GAGGGGAAATGCTCCTGGCCTGAGACACGAGAAGCGCTGACGGCCCCGGCCAGGCCATAGGCCAGCAGTTGCGTCAAAGGCCCCGGGTACTCGTGAGCAATTACACTCGCCATGGCCCATGCGGCGGCGGAATGGTCGGAAGGAAAAGAGGTTCCCCCGTCCCAGAATCCTCCTCCGCCATTTCCAGCCAGCGGGCGTTGCCGTCCAAATGCGAACCCGAGAACGGACGTTACCGCGACCGCGTCCGCCGCAGCCTCGCCGCTCAAAAGTCCTGTCTCGCGTTTATGGTCGTCGCGGGTGAGCGCGCCCCACAGGTACATTCCGCCGGCTGCGCCTCCCAGTGAGGCCACGCCGAAGTTCGAAAACGCGCCGCTCTTGCTCACAAAAGACGGCGATTTAGGCAGCGCCTTCGAAAAGCTCGAATCGGTTGCCAACAAAACTGCGGTTACCCCTGCCAGAGGCACCAGCCAGTCTGCGTCCGACAAGCGCAGGTGCATCGGACTGCTCCAGATCGCTTTCTGGTCGAGTGCGAGGTTGGTGAGCAAAGGACGCCAGAGTCGCGTCTGGGAGAACCCTCCGTCCGTGTCGGACAGCGGACGAACCCCGCTGTTCGAAGCCAGCTGCGAAGGAACGGACGGTTGCCAAGACGCCGAAACGGGCTGCCTATCTTCGCCGGATTTGGTTTCGCTCGCGTTCACCGAGTCCTCGGTCTTCCCTTCTTTATCTGCGACCTCTTGCGAGCCTTGCGCGCCTGCCCGCAACGCCAGCAGCGCGATCAACAGCATCAACAGCAGCGACGGAGCCACAGCCAAGCGAATGGCTCGCAGGTTCACGATCATTTGCTCAGAACCTGGCCGCGATCGCCGCCGAAGTGGCGATGGAGGAGACCGTCGTCGCCGTCTGCAGAACCGTCTTCCATTTCGAGTTCGGCCCCAGAGCCCTCTCCGGAACCACGACCGTGTCGCCCGGGCGCAGCGGCACAACCAGCGTAGGCTGTTTCCACAACCCGAACGACGATGGCCCTCCGACGATCGACCCGTCCGCCCGAATCACAAAGATTCCCTTCCGGTCGGCCAGCTGCGTAGGGCCGCCGGCCTGCGCCAAGTACCATCCCGCATTTCTTCCTGGCCGGTAGGTGATCGCTGTCTGGTCGTACACCGCGCCGTTCACCAGAATAAAATTGGGAGTCTTAGGAATGACCAGCGAGTCTCCATCGCGCAGCACCACGTCGTTCGGAGTTCCCTGCCATTGCTTGGGGTCCGGCGAGACGTGGATCACCATTCGTCCGGTGGATCCGCTTGTTTCCACCCGTTCGAGCATGGTCTGCAATTGCGCAACGGCTTCGTCCTGGTCCGCCTTTTCGCTGGGGTCCTTTTGCACCGCGACCTTTAACTCCTCCTGCTGGCCCCGGATACGGTCGATCAGCTCCTTGCCCGAACGATCTTGAATGTCTCGAACTTCCGCCCGGGTCAGCACGGCCGCATAGGTATAGGCCTGCGGAGAGAAACCGCCCGCGCGCTTGAGCACCGAACTGAGCAGCTCGCCCGGCTGAATCCCGTAGGTTCCCGGGTGGTCCACTTCACCCGTGAGGGTCACCGAGGCGCCAATGTCGCTCCAGGCCGCGAGCTTACGAATCGTCAGCACGTCCCCGTCGCGCAGCGCAAGGTCCGCGCTGCGGTCGCCGGCCATGGCTGCTCCGAGGTTGACCTCGACGTGCTCGCCCAGCTTGTCTTCCCCGGCGCTCGGATCGAAGCGCGTCAAATCGGCGCTCTGCGCGTAGGCGCTGCGCTTAAATCCCCCGGCCTCCGCGATCAAGTCCGATACCCGCAGGTTCCCGGTCAGCGGGAAGCGCCCGGGACTCGCCAGCTCGCCCTGAATCAAAACGGTGGGAGGGTCGACGCGCAGAGTGTTCCGCTGAATCAGGATGCGGTCCCGCGGCTCGAGCAGCACGTTGTCGAGCGGGTCGCCCGCGAGCGCTTCCTTCAGGTCCACGCTCAAAATCTTGAGTGAGCCGTCCGCCGTTATGCGGATGATTTGCGCTGCGTCCATCGCCGCGTCGGGAGTGATTCCACTCGCCAGCTCAATCGCTTCGCGAAAATGAATTTGCCCCGGCGTTTGAAACGTTCCCCCGCGCCGCACCGCTCCGTTCACCGATACGGTGGGAGGGTTCTCGAAATCGTAGCGGCTGAAGATGCGCACCGTATCGAGGGCCTGGAGCTTGGGCGCCGTCGCGGGGTCCGACAACGCCGCGCCCAGGTCGAAGCTCTGGACGCTGGGATGGTAGTCCGGTTGGTTCAAGCGAATGATCTCGGCGTACTGGGTGGCCGGTTCCGGCAATAGATCGCTGTAAGAAGAGACCAGGTCGGTCAGCTTCATGCCCGGCGTATAGGCGTAGCGACCGGCGCGCACCACGTGTCCCTGTAGATACACAGCGTCCTGATTGAACGTGGCAATCGGGAAAATGTGAATCTCATCGCGGTCCTGGATCTCAAACGACCCGAGCTTTTTCTCGAGCTCGCCCGGGTCAATGGTCCCGGAGACGTCCAAACTGAGCATGGTGCGCTTTTCGTGGGCGTCCAAACGCTGCACTTCGATATGCCCTAACGCCGCGGTGGGCAGAATGCCGCCGGCGAGGTCCAGCGCCTGCGCCAGAGTCGTCTCATCGCGTAACTCGTAAATTGCCGGACGTCGCACCATTCCGTCGACGCGAATCTGCGCGCCAACCGGAGGCACCAGCAGCGTGTCGCCCGGTTCCAGGCGCTGCAAGTCGGTGCGCACGCCGCGCAGCAGCAGATCGTACAAGTCCACGCGCTGGACGAGCACGCTGCCCCGGTAATGATCGACCAAGCGTAGCGACCCATCCACGCCCGGCCCGCCCGCGGCCAGCAGAGCGTTCAGCGGCGTTGAAAGCGAGCTGACGTCATAGGGGCCGGGGCGATCGACATCGCCGACCACGTACACTCGAATGCTGCGCAGGCGCGACAGCGATACGTCCGCAGACACGGCGCGGAACTGCGTCCGCAGGATGCGCTGAACCGACTCTTGAACCTGCGCCAGGCTCTGCCCGTTGACCTCGATGGGGCCGACCTCTGGCAGCGAAATACGCCCTTCGCGATCGATCGATCGCACCAGACGCTGCGAAACGCCGCCCCAAAGGTCGATCGCCAGACCGTCTCCTGGGCCGACCACGTAATCCGGCGACGCCGGAAAATCAATGGGGATGGTCCGATCGTTCTCCGGAGCGTTCTTGAAGATCTGCCTGCCAAACCGCTCCACCTCCCCGCCCGACCCGGCTGTCTGGACAAACATGTCGTAAACCGACGGAATATCGGAATAGGGCGACCAGCGACGCGCCATCGCCGGCGGTCCCGCCTCGACGGCGCTCTCCGCTTCGAAGCCGCCTTTCTTCGTTCCGCCTGCCGCCCCGCCCCCCGTTCGCGCGGCGGTCCCGCCAGCCCCTCCAGGCAACGCGCGATTAGCCTCATATCCACGGGACGCAGTGAAGCCCGTGCCGCTTGATGGTCCCAACCCGAATCTTCCATTGGCCGGCGGATTGCCCTCCATCTGCGAATCGTTGGCGTCCGAACTGTTTCCGTCCGCGCCGTCGATCCCTCTTGAACCACCGGACGCGCGACCGCCAGGACTGCTCGCCGTGAACGTCGTCAGGCTCTCTTGTCCGCCCAGCTCTGCGGTCAGACCGCTGTGGTCGCTATTGCCTTGCGAACCCGGCGTCTCCAAATCCACCAGCGAGCCGTTTGGCTCTGCCGGGTTCCCGGACGGGTACGCGGGACCGGGAGCCAGGCCCGGATTGTTCCCAGCGGGGAGATTGGGCGAGTCGTTCTCAGGATCCGACATCGATCCCGCGCCCTGATTCTGCCGTGCTCTTGGCTCTCCGCGTCCTTGGCAATCGGCAGCGGTACACCCTGCTGTCGCACGTGCCGCGGCGCCATTCGCGGACGCCGTAGCCACGTTGCTCTGGTCTCGCTCCTCCTGGGCTGCGAGCAGACGGACTCGCTCCTTGACCAGCAGATCGCGCTCTTGCCCCATCTCGGAATCGGGATTGAGCTTTGGTACGAGGTAGCCATAGCGTTGCAAAATGCGCGTGGCCACGGCACGGAACTTCGGGTCTCGCGAAAGCCGCAGGAAAATCGCGCTATCGGCGAGGTCCTCGTCCTCCACAACCTGCCCGTGGTCGGCGGCGTCCTTGGCGACCCAGCGCTTCAGTTCCACGAGCAAGCCCGTGTCGCTGTTCAGCACGGCAACGATCTGAGCCTCCGAAGCCGCCACCCGCTCCTGATTGTCGCTGGCCAAATCGGACGAGGGAACCAAGCTGTTTCCGACGGGGCGCTGCTGCTGCGCAAACGTCGCCGTGCCGAATAAGAAAGCGAACGCCCAGACGCACAACCACATAATTCCCCGGCAACGAACACGTCGTGCGCGGCAAACTAAAGGTGATCCACGGGTCAAGAGTGTCCTCCGAACGCAACGTACAGCGACCGCTGTCGATGGCGCCACTTCCGAACAATTACGGTCAAGCAGTGCGCTTTGGCTTGGCATTGGGTCTCGAAGTCGGCGAATGACAATGGTTGGCATGCAAGAAGAGGGCCGAGATCGGTGCGTAGATAACTCCTTCTGACTCCAGTAAATGCCAAATCACGGGGATGGCAAAAGCGGAAGCGTGTACCGTTCCGGCACTCTCGGAAAATCAACGAGTTTCAAATTGGAAGGCTGCCGAGTAAGAGGAACTTCAGATTGGACCAACTGCGATGGTCGACGGCGCAGCGCTTCCACAAGCGGCATTGGCCATGACGAAAGCTTAAAAACGCTGCAGACGATTCTGACGCAGGCTGCTCACAAGACGACCTGTAGTGCTGTTACGGAACACAAACGCTGTTAGCCTTGGAACCAAAGGCCGTTTCGTGCAGATGACGTCCTCTCGTTTTAGCAGACGACGCCTAGTTGGACGAGACGACCTCAGCTCCTTCCAGAAAGCTTCGTCCGCGCCGTTCCTTGCCGAGCGAAATCGTCACCGCTAGCACGACGATCGTCACGATCTCGAATCCCGCCAGCGCCCATTTGTAGCCGAAGTGGTCGCGAAGCCCGTACTCCGCAATCGGGGTGCGCGCAGCCAGGACGATACCCAACTGATACGCCAGCCCGGGAACCAGCCCTCGCGTCGCATCGGCGGAAAGCTCGCTCAAATGCGCCGGGATGATTCCCCACGCCCCCTGCACCCCCACCTGCATCAGAAAACGCGCCCAGCGCCAGCATCGTCAGCGAACTTCCGAAGGCCCACAGGGCATCACCGCCAGCGAGAGCATCAGCGCCAGCACCAGACTCAGCCGCCGCCCCGCCACATTCGACAGTTGGCCAAAAATAATTCCCCCGACGACGGCGCCGATATTGCCCAGAATCACGATGTACGAAATCGCCGCGACCGACGCGCCGTGCTCCGCTCGCAAGAAATCCGGATACAGGTCCTGCGTGCCGTGCGAGAGGAACATCATGAACGTCATCAGGAAGACCAAATAGATGCACAGCTTCCACTGCTGGCCCACGATGCGCAAAACCGCCGACGTGGACGGCGCGCGATGGCGGCGCCAGGCCTCCGATTCCGGAACACTTCGAGCGAATATACAAGCGCCAGCAGCGCGGGCACTCCGCCCAGCCAAAACATCGGTCGCCAGCCCCACACCGGAAACGCAAAGCGGTAGGCCACCGCCGCAAGCAAGTAGCCGACCGCGTAGCCGTTCTGCAGAATCCCGCTCAAGATGCCGCGCCAGCGACTCGAGATGGCCTCCATCGCCAGCGATGCTCCTACGCCCCATTCGCCGCCCATGCCGATCCCATAGAGAATGCGCAGAAAAAGAAAGACGCCGAAACTCGACGCGAAACCGCACAGACAGCTCAATGACCGAGAAAAAAATCACGTTGGCGATCAAAAGATTGCGCCGCCCGTAACGGTCCGCCAGCAAGCCAAAAATCAACGCGCCCACCGGGCGCATGAGCAGCGTCCATGAAACCGTGCTGATGATGGCCAGCTTTGAGACGTGAAACTGCGCGGCAAGCGTGTCGTAAAGGAAGACGACGACAAAAAAATCGAATGCGTCCAGCGTCCAGCCCAGGAAACTTGCGGCGACGGCGTGGAACGCTGCGCTGCTCGAGGGCTGCTGCGTCTCCGGCATGAATGGGCGGTTGAAATTAGCTGAAGCGACCTAAGTTTGTGGGACCACGCTGAGTGTGTCAAACAAAAACATTGCGCCGCTGCCATCCTCCCGCCTCAGAATTCCCCGACACGACTTCCAGAGTGCCGGAGCTTCAAAGTTTTCCTGGAACGCGATCACGATATTTGCGAAACGGTGTCATCCCGTACAAGACGCTGTCATCCCGGGACCCGCAGACCGGGGAATCTGCTTTCCCCCGCGCATCGAGGACACTTTGTGCGCCGGTGCGTGAAGCCGATACATGCGTGCCGCAACGTCGGTGCGGTGACCCGAGCCGACCGGGCCCAATTGACCCCCGCCTGCGGCAGGTTACAATGCCGCTGCTCCAAAACCGCCCAACGCAAAGGGAACCTTGCAACGCGCAATCAAACACGCGATCAACATTGACGATTTGCGGCGCATAGCCCAGCGACGCCTCCCCGCGGCCGTGTTCGGCTACCTCCATGGCGGCGCGGACGGCGAAGTCACCATGCGAGAAAACTGCCGCGCCTTCGACGCCGTCACCTTCCGGCCGCGCAATGCCGTCGATGTGCCTCAGTGCGATCTGCGAACCACGGTCCTGGGCTCCGATCTGTCCGTCCCCGCGATTCTGGCGCCGGTCGGCTTCAGTCGCATCATGCATCCTCGCGGCGAACTGGCCGCAGCCCGCCAAGCCGGCGCCGCCGGCACCGCCTACGTTCTCTCCACGATGTCTGGGCACAAACTCGAAGACGTCAAAGCGTCTACGACCGGTCCAGCGTGGTATCAGCTCTACCTGGTTGGCGGCCGCGAGGCATCCGAAGCGGCGGTAGAACGCGCTCGTAAAGCAGGCTTCTCTGTTTTGGTCGTTACCATCGATACCGCCGCATTGGGCAACCGCGAACGGGACGTCCGCAACGGCGTGAAGCAGCTCACCTGCGGCAACTTCTTGCCGATCCTCCCGCACCTGCCCCAAGTGCTTGCGCATCCCGGGTGGCTCGCCGACTTTGTGCGCGACGGCCTCCCCCTGAAGCTTCCTAACGTCGTCATCCCCGGCAAGGGTCCGCTGCGGCTCTCGGAGATGCCGGACATCCTCACGGATTCCGTCGTCACTTGGCAGGACTTCCATTGGCTGCGCAAGGTTTGGCCTGGACCGATCGCCGCCAAGGGCGTGCTCACCGCCGACGATGCGCGCCGCGCCATCGACGCCGGTGCAGCCGCCGTCATCGTGTCCAACCACGGAGGCCGCCAGTTGGACTGCGTTTCCGCTTCGCTGCGAGCGTTGCCGGAGATCGTAAAAGCCGTCGGAGGTCAGGTTGAGGTGCTGATGGATGGGGGCGTTCGGCGCGGCGGCGACATCGTCAAAGCGATTTGCCTGGGAGCCCGCGCCGTGCTCGTCGGACGCGCCTACGCCTACGGACTCGCTGCTGCCGGAGATGCGGGTGTGGCCCGCGCTCTTGAAATCCTGCGCGCCGACCTCCACCGCACTCTGAGGCTCCTCGGCTGCCCGGCGATCTCAGCTCTGGATCGATCCTACGTGGATGCGCCAGCCGATTGGACAGCCAGACTCTTCTAGAACGTAAAGGTCTGAAAGGAGAAGACCCCGGGTTCCGCAGGGGGATTTGGAACCCGGGTCCGGGGGGTGGTGCTGGGCCGGAAGCTCGTTACGCGCGTGGATGCGGTTCGCGAGCCCACGTCATGCGTCCTGCAAAGTCAAAGTGTTAGTCCGCCACCAGCACTGCGGACTTGCACAGCCGGTAAATCTCCGCGTAGGTGAACACGAACTCGTCGCCGCCTTCTGACTGTTCTGCGTGGCCTAAGCCGGTCTCGCAGGATAGCCGCCGCAAATCTTCAGTGGTGATCCCGAGCAGCGCGGCTGCGCGCGCCTCGTCGACGAGCCTCAGTGTCGTGTGCGCCGGAGCCGTACGCACCCTGGACCGGGTTCGAACCCTGGGACGGCTGGGCCACTCAATTACGTGATGTCGTTTGTCCATTCGTCCTCCTCCACGGCAAGGATCATGGATTTGAAAATGTCCACGTCCCAACTCTCGCCGACCCGGAAACGCACGGCCTCGTCGGATTCGCCCACGATGATCCCCCGCAACGGGACCTGAAACTCTGCCGATGCCACCTGCAGAACAACTGGCTGGTTTAGCCATACCGCAAAAGCGCTTTGTACTCGTGGCTTTGCATTTCGTGGCGCCTCCCTCAGCGTCACGTGCATTCTGTCGGGCGTGCGCAGCGCTGCAAATAGTACAGCGGCCCTAAATGCTCTGGGAGAAAGGTACTGTTGGTGTATCGGGCACAGCGCGCGAAGCGCGCAAACACCGAATTCGCCCAAAGCGGACAGCGGGTACGAAGGTACCTGGAGTGTTGGTTCCTGCGGCCGATTGTACTAGTCACGCACACAGCTCGCGCATCCTGTGTGGTCAACGTCGCCATCGTTTAGGAGGTTGCCTCCATGATCTCGACCGACCGGCTCTTGACCCTGATTGCCGCCTTAGGCCTCTGCTGGCAAGAAAGCTGCGGGGATCCTGTTCTTTTCTGCTACCGTGTTACGTGCGGGTTCGTCGCCCCTTGGCGCGAACGCCGACTGCATCTGAATAATCATCGGAATAATCATTAAGGAAGCCTCATGTTCGATTCCATCCGGCACTTCTTGCTCGCAATGTACGACGTCCGCGGCCTGATCCAGTGGGGCGGCACATTCCTGGTCTGCGGCATCGTTTTTGTCGAGACCGGGCTTTTCTTCGGCTTCTTTCTTCCCGGCGATTCGCTTCTGGTGACCGCCGGAGTTTTCGCGGCTGCGCATGTCTTGAACATTGGCCTCTTGCTGCCGTTGGTTGTCCTCTGCGCGATCTGCGGCGACCAGGTAGGCTATTGGATCGGCCGCCAAGCCGGCCAGGCGCTTTATCGGCGCGAAGACTCGCTTTTCTTCAAGCGGCGCCACCTCGAACGTGCGCACCAATTCTACGAAACATACGGCGGCAAAACGGTCATCCTGGCCCGTTTCATGCCTATCGTGCGCACCTTCTGTCCGCCGGTCGCCGGCGCGGCTGGAATGCGTTATGTCGCGCTATCTGGCCTACGACATCGCCGGCGGCTGCGTCTGGGTCGGCAGCACCATTCTCGGCGGCTACTTCCTGGCCTCGATTCGTCCCCAACATCAGCCAGCGCATGAATTAGTGTGATTGCAGTCGTTGTGGTGCTTTCGTTCCTGCCCGGCGATCATCGCCACTTTGCGCGCGGCGACTTGCCGCCGCACGCCGATCCGGCGCCGCTCCCCATCACCGAATCCCAGGAGGAGTAGGCTCGCCGGAAATCGCACTCTGACCGGCCCCGAACCTTCCCGCCGTGCCTCCCGAAAGCCGTCATCTTCGATATCGGCCGGGTGATCGTGCGCATCAACCTGCAGCGCTTGCTCGAGCCGCTGGCAGCTTTCGGCCGACGGGCAGCGGCGGCGCCGCAGCGGAGAAACTCTCGCCGCAGCAAGTCTGGTCGTCGATCGAGAACGACCCGCGCTGGCAGGACTGGCAGGAAGGCCGCATGACTCCGCAGCAGTGGCACGAACACTTGTCGCCGGCGCCTGCGCATAACCATCGGCTTTGCCGAGCTTCTGCGAAGCCTGGAACCGCGCCCTGGACCCCGAGCCAATTCTCCCGGAAGAGCTGTTCGAGCCGCTCGGAGCAACCTGCAAGCTCGCGCTGCTCTCGAATACCGATCCGCTTCACTCCGCGCACCTCGAAGCCTGTTTTGCTTTCGTGAAACAGTTCCCTGTGCGTATCTATTCTTGTGGTATCGGCGCCAGCAAGCCGTCTCCCGCGATCTACGCCGCCGCCTTGTCCGCCCTCGACGTGCCTGCCGAATGAAGCCCTATACATCGACGATATCGCTGAGTTTGCCGAGGCCGCCCGGCGACTAGGGCTTGACGCCATCCACTTCGAGAGTCCCGCGCAGTTACGGAAAGGTCTCTCCAGCCGGGGCCTTCTCGCCCCATCACGCAGCGAGTACTACGAGTGAAAACTTACGTTGCCGGGTAAAGATTTCTGTGTAGACCGCGCTCGGCGGCATCAGCCGTTAGGCATATCCCCTTATTCCTAAATGGCTTCCTGCTAGGGCCCTCCAGGATGCGCTGTGGCTCTCTGCGTGCATTACCTGAGCTGATTCGAAACCTCATGGGGTGAGGTTAATATCCTTTTTGGGGGACAAAATGGCTGAAAACGTCGAAGTCGTACAGACAAACAAGACACCGGGCTGGATCATCTCGGCAGTGGTCATTCTGGCAATCGTTTCCATCGCCGGCGTTGGACTGGCCTGGAACGAGTCCGCGCGCATGCAAGACATGCAAGCCGAATTGAGCGGCCAGATCAAGTCGGCCCAAACGGACATTAACCAGAAGTTTGCCACCCTGGAGCAGAAGCAGTCACAAGCCGATGCAGCCACCACGGCATTGCAAAGCGACCTCGGCGTGGTAACCAAGAAGCTGCGTCTCACTCAGGGCGAGCTCAAGACCGCCCGTGACGAAGCGGCGCAGATTCGCGATGACGCTCAGCAGAATCGAGAAGATCGCCGAAGTCGACAGCAACGTCAGCAACGTCAAGACGGAACTGGCCACCAAAGCGAGCTCCGACGATTTGAACACGACCAACGGTAACGTGACCGCCGTAAAAACCGACCTGGACGGCGCCAAGAAAGACCTGCAAATGGCCCGCAGCGAACTCGGCACCCTGATCGCCAAGAATCACGATGAGATCGACACCCTGCGGCGCATGGGCGAGCGCGACTATATCGAATTCTCGGTCGAAGGCCGCAACAAGCCCCAGAAGGTTGGCGGCGTCACCGTGGAATTGCGCTCCGTGAACACCAAGAAGAATCAATTCAACGTAGCCTTGACCGTCGACGATGTGCGCACAGAGAAGAGCAACCGCACCGTCAATGAGCCGATCGTGTTCTACCCCCACGGCAGCCACCAAGCCGATGAGTTCGTGGTGAATTCCGTGAGCAAGGATAAGATCACTGGCTACGTGAGCATGCCCAAGAACGCCGGCACGACCACCTCGGCCTCCTCAGGCGACTAACTTTCCACAAACAAAAAAGGTAACTGTATGGATGGCGGCGAGGGAAGTCTTCCTCGCCGCCGCACCTTTTGAGCCGCCATGTACGGCGTGAAGAGGCTACACTACACACCGAATGCTCCCCTCAAATCGTGTCATCTTCACCGCAGTCGAAGGCAGCCTGCTTGATTCCGCATCCGCTTCTTCCTGGTCTGCCGCGAGCGGAAGCCCTGGACGAGATCGCGCGGCGGCGCATTCCGCTCGTTCTCGTAACTTCAGGCACGCGAGCCGAACTCGAGCCGTTGCGCGAAAAGATGGAGCACGGCCACCCGTTCATCACCGAGAGCGGCGGCGGAATCTTCCTCGCGGATGGCTATTTCACCCAGCGGCTCGAAGGCGCTGTGCGAGTGGCGCGGTACTTCTGCATCCCCTTCGGCCGCCCCTACGCCGAGGCCACCGCGGCGGCTGAGGAACTAGCCGAGGAGACTGGCGCGAACATCGTCGGCTATTCGCAAATGACTGCGCGCGAACTTGCCCGCAACACCGGCCAGTCCGTGCGCCAGGCGGAACTGGCCCGCCAGCGCGAATTCAGCGAGCGCTTCTTCTTTGCCGGAGACGTAGACGCCGTCACCGCCGATTTCGAACGCAAAGCTCGTGCCAGCAAGTGGGACGTCGTCCGCGGCGATCCGTTCTGGGAACTGCACTCCGGCAACGACGAAGCCCGCGCCCTACGACATCTGATGGGCCTCTACCGCGCTTCACTGCACACCCGCCTGCATGCCGTAGCCATTGGAAGCAGCGCACGAGACTTGCCTCTCCTCGGCGCTGCAGACCAAGCCATCGTGCTCCCGCGCCGAGGTCAGGAGGTCGACCCCGCGCTCGCTCTCAAGCTGCCAAAAGCGATTCACGGCGACGCTCCGGGGCCAAAGGGTTGGAACCAAGCCGTGCTTATAATGCTCGAAGACTTGTGACCTCGCGAACGGGAAGGCGGAAGAGCGCCCGGCCTAGCTTGGATACTTGCGCTCGGAACCTGCCATAAAACGTAAAGGGGAACCAGGCGGCTCCCCTTCGCGTCACTTTTGATTTTGTTGCGGCTCCTACGTGAGGTGCCGCTAACTGGCACCGCAAAAGCGGTGCTCCTAAGCTGTGTAACGCTCTAAATCCGGTGGCGTCATATCACCTCCGTTGCTCTAGAGCTAATTCCACTCATACGCCTCTGTAGCCCAAAATGCAAGTGGTCACGACTGGCCGGCGGAATGATGAATCTGTCCCTCTCCCTCCGTTGCTTCAACCTCCGCGCACTATTGTTTTGTTCACCCCCGACCTTCGAGAAACAGACGGGCTAGGGCCGCAATGCGCATGAAACCGAATTGTCGCGAACACCGTCAGCACGACAAACAAAATCAAAACGACGCCCTGCGCCACCTTGAACGGCGGCTCCGATTGCGTCGGCGCCAATGCCGCAAGCGCAGGCACCTTCTCGAAGAGCTGCACAACCAGGACAAAAACGTTCAGATACAGCGCTATCATCGCCGCGATCACGTACGTCCCACGCCACCGGCCGGCAAGATGCCCGCCATAGCGCGCCAAGATCGCCAGCACCAGAAGAATCACCGAGAGACAGCCCACCACAATTCCTGGCGTGATCCCATGAAAGGAAAAGAAGAAACCAGTCACGCTGGTAAGTACAGTGCTGGTTAGAAAGACCGCCGTCCAGCCGTCGAGCCGATTCCCCTGAAGCAAGCCAAACGCCACGACAAATCCCGAGAAGATCCCAACCAAGCTGATGACCACGTGCACAGCGGTAAATACGGCCAAGCCGGAGATCATGATCCGTCCGTCCCTTTCGCCGACCTCACAATCATCCTCAGGCGACCTTGCTGTTTGATGCAGCGCGCCGCCATCAGGTAAACCCGCATGATACACGGCCCGTACCGCGGTTGGGATCAAGCGTATACAAACGTTCGTCGTAACCTCGGCTGGCCTTTGTCCGTTCGGACAGCAGTAACCTGTTCGCAACCGCAAAAAAGCGCAGTCTGGAAGAAGCGGTCCTACAGCTATACGTTATAACTCAGTGAACCCTTCTCCACCCCATCCGCGCCAAGGCAGAGCCCTGCCGCAAGGTCTGGTACCCGCGCGTTCGCGGTCCACCGCCAACGATATTGCGGTAGTCGCGCTATCGGCTCTCGTCTCCATGTCGGCGTTTGAGCTCGCAAGGACTTTTTTGTTTCTGTCCATCCCGTCATGGACGTCACACCTTGCCACGATTATCGCTGCCACCAGCATCGCGGCCACCGCAGCCTTCGTAATCCTCAATAGACGACGGCATAGCGAACACTGGCTCCGCCAGCTTGTCGACTTGTCGCCAGATGCGATATGGGTTCATCGGCAAGGCACAATTATCTTTGCCAATGACGCCTGCGCCGCGCTTTTCGGCGCCTCTTCCGCCCGGGAATTCCTCGGGAAGCAAGTACTCGATTTTGTGCACCCGGAGGATCGAGAGCTGTTGAAACAAAGGATTCGAGAGCAGTCTTATGACGTTAATCCTGTTCGGCAGAACGAGACCAGGTGTATTCGTTCCGACGGAAGCGAGATGTGCCTGGAGGTAATTGCGTGCTCGGTCATCTATCAAGGAGCGCCCGCGGCCCTGGCAATGTTTCGCGACATTTCGGACCGAAAGCAAACAGAAGAAAAGCTGAGACAAAGCGAAGCAACTCTTGCCGCCGCCCAGCGACTCGCGCATGTAGGCAGTTGGGAACAGATTGTCACCAATCTCGAGGACCTTGACGCACATCCCGCGCGCTGGTCGGATGAGGTCTTTCGCATTCTCGGCTTTGAGCCGGGAGACATGGAAGCCTCGATGTCACACTTTTTCAACCTGGTGCATCCGGATGACCGGGATCGTCTGCGACAGGCGCTTGGAACGGCGGTTCACGACGCGGCGAGATCCTACAACATCGAGTACCGCATCGTCCGTCCCGATGGTGGGCAACGAACCATCCAAGAACGAGCCGACATCCTCCTCGATCCACACACTCGCAAGCCGGTGAAGCTCGTGGGCATCATGCAGGACATCACCGATCGCAAGCGGGCGGAAGCTCAACTCCAGGGAGCCAATCAACAACTCGCCGAGCAATTAGCAGCGTTGCAGCAACGCTCAAAGGAAATCACCCTGTTGAGCGAGATGGGGGGCTGGCTGCAGTCCTGCCAAACAGCAGAGGAAGCCTACTCGATGATTGGTAAGTCCTCCGAGCGGCTATTCCCAGGATGCTCAGGCGGGTTCTACATGATCAGCCCCTCCCGAACCGTCGTGGAAGCCGTGGTCGAATGGGGTGGGCCGGCCGGGATCGAGCGTGTGTTTGCGCCCGAAGATTGCTGGGCATTGAGACGAGGCCGACCGAATTGGTTCCACGCCGATCGTAATCCAACGCATTGCCACCACACCCGCACGGCCCAAGTCACCGAGTCTCTTTGTGTGCCGCTGATGGCCCAAGGAGAGGCACTCGGAGTTTTGAGCCTGCAACTGGTGCGCGGCGCGGCACAGCAAGGATCGGCCTCGCTCTCCGCGGAAGCAGACCAGCGGCTTGCTTTGGTGCTCGCCGAACAAGTGAGCCTCGCGCTGGGTAATCTGAAGCTGCGCGAGACGCTCCGCAATCAGTCCATTCGTGACCCGCTCACGGGCTCTATTCAATCGCCGCTACATGGAAGAGTCCCTGGAGCGAGAGCTCAGCCGAGCCAGCCGAAAGAAGACCTCGCTGGCCATTCTGATGATGGATTTGGACCACTTCAAAAAGTTTAACGATACCTTTGGTCACCAAGCCGGCGACGCCGCTCTGCGCGCCCTCGGAGACTACTTGCAAAAAAGCACGCGGGGCCACGACATTGCCTGCCGCTATGGCGGCGAGGAGTTTGCGCTCGTACTTTGTGACTCCTCCTTGCAAGGCGCTATGCAACGAGCGGAGACCATGCACAACCAAATCAAGCAACTGCATGCCGAATACCGAGGCGAACTTCTCGGAACCTTAAGCGTCTCCACAGGCCTGGCTCTATTTCCCGACCACGGTTCCACGATCAACGATGTCCTGCGCGCAGCGGACCAAGCCCTATATTGCGCCAAACGCGAGGGACGTGATCGCGTCTCCGTGTGGACCACCGAATCGGTCGTTTAATTTAGCGAACCAGCCCATCGTTCTTGCCTTAGCCTCAGTTACCCGAATTTCTAGAACGCCCGACAAAGTTGCGCATGTTTGCAGCAATGCCGAACGAGACCGTGTTCAGACTCAGCGGCACGCTGTAGTTATCGCCGATCCAAACCTCGAATAGAGACGCGATGTTGACATCGAACCCGGCACTGGCTCCGTAATCGCGCGTTAGGTTTGCGCCCCCCGTGGTGATATGTTCTTCCTCGAACGCAGCGGGCTGGTTAGCCAGCGCACCGAGCAGACCGGGCATGCCGGGCGGCAGAATGGGCACGCCGGTCGCACCGACGGGAACCAGCCGGCTGGTCACGACCTGCGAGCCCCAGGGATCGATGTCATACCCAGAGACCGCTACGCTAAGCGGCCGGAAGAGCCTCACGGTCGTTCCAGCCTGCAAATGCGCCAGGTAGCCGTAAGAAACGTATGCCCGCTGATAGTAAAGCGTGTCTGGAACCGAATCCGCCAATCCCAGATTCGCGAACGGCGTCCAGCGCCCAAAGCGATGGTCGAAATGGTTCGACCAGTCGAAAGTCGGGTGGCCTGTGCTGAGTCCCTTGGCAGCGTCACCGGTGGGTCCGGTGCCCACCATAGTCATCCGGTAGTTCAAGATCTGATTTGGAAACGAGAGCCGCAAGCCGAAGAATACATCGCCAATGCCGTCCTCTGAGCTCGTGCCTGCCGCCGAAGAAGAATTGTGAATGAAGTACACCGGCAGACCCGCGAATAAACCGACGCGGGAATTAAAGTTATAGCCACCCGTGGAAGAGAGCGCCATCACCTGGCCCTCGCTATTCGCGCTGCCGGAAAATTGCTCGAGCCACTGCCAGCCCGCTCCCGCCGTCTTTCCCGATGGTTGAGCTTCGCTTTCCTGGGCTCGTGCCCAACGAACCGGGGCAAATCCTACAACCAGCAGAACCGCAAACGCGATTGCTTTTGACCGAATCTGTCTCATCGGGCGTCTCCCATATGCCTTTCGGCTCGTTGGAAAATTTGGCGGCGCCCAGACATTCGAGCGCCGCCGCTTCTTAGTTGGCTCACCGTGTTACCGAGCCTGACCCGCGACCATCAGTACCATCTGCGTGCCGCTGTCCAGGTGAACGTTCCTCGTGTTCGAAACGATCAGCGATCCTTGCGTGGCGCTGGCTGCTGTCGAATCCAGAGACACATCCTTGAGCCCGAACACGCCTCTGCTGTTCGACGCCAGAGCGCCGGTGGAGCTTAGCCCGCCGGTCGCCTCCGTCGAGTGTCCTGCCGTGTTCACCGTCGAGCCGACTGCACCACCTGCCCCGTCCACGGTCGAATTGACCCCGCCGACCGTATGCCCGACCGCGCTCGTGCCGCCGGTCAACGCATTGCCGGCCACCCTGCCGCCGCCTGCCGCTGCCGAACCAGCTGCCGAGGCCGTCCCGCCACCGCTAGCGAAGACGTCGTCACCGCCTGCTGACGCCGCCGACCGCGACGCAGCCAGGGCCTGGATCGTTACGTTGATCGGCACCTTCTGGCCATCCCGCAGCTCCGCATGATCAAACGCCACGCCAAGTGCCGATTTCGCCTGGTCCTTCTCACGTGCTTGGACTTCGGTCACGTGTCCGACCAAGCGAGTGCCTTTCCGCAAAACCACCTGGTCGTCCTGTTTCACATCTTGCGTCGTGCGCGCTTCGACGCGGTCACCCAGCTTGCTCTTCTTGGCATCGAGAGATCCGGCCAGTGCCGCGTTCATGGTGGTGCCTTCCGAAAGAGCTACTGATTTTTGCCCAGCTTGCGCTGCTGCATTCGCTTGCGAGGACGTCCCGCTGCTACCCGAGACCCCGACGCCCGACCTTTGGCTTTGCGCATTCACGTCCGTCCCAGATTGGGCGGACGCGCCGGCTTGCGCGCCGGCCTGGGCATGTGCCAGAGCTGGTGCGAGCAATCCCGCTAGTAAGACAATCGTCGTTCGATTCATGGATCCTTGCCTCCCCTCTAGAATTGCCCTGGGCCCGACATGAAATCTCCGAGCACAAAAAATCACAAGGCTATTCCCGAAACGGCAATCTTTCGACCATAGAACAAGTCGTTTATTTTTAATCATATGTGGACGAGCGCAGAGGGGAAAAAAGATGCACTTCGGAACCAAACGTAACGCCGTGGGGAACGGCGAACTGAAGGAAAGACCCTACTTGGCGAACACGATTTCGCGAAGCTGATCGCGCCCAACGAAAGTCTTCGACGTGCGAAAACGCCTGAAAAGTTCCTGAATTTCGCGGTTCTGGTAAATATGCTGCGGCGGCACGATCGCCGGAGCCTCGACCGGATCGAGATTCAGCGCATCAAGCACGCGGAAGCGATAAAACTGCTCGGGTGTGCGCGTGTGGAAGATGGCCAGAACCGCGCCCGCATCGCTCACCATCGTCGAGAGCCGCGCCATCAGCTGTGTCACCGTCTCGCGATCAAGATAGTCCAGCACATCCCATAGCAAAACCGCATCGAAACTGTTGCTGGGATGGTTTAAGTTCGCGGCGAGAAAACGCTCGGCGCGGGCACCTGCCAAATCGTCCTGGGATGAGGCACCGGCGGGAAGCTGCCGCTGGCGCTCCTCCTCGGATCGCAGAAACTCCCGCCAGGACACCAGCACATCCTCCGTGTATACCTTGAAACCGCGCTCAATGAAGAAGGTCAGCGTAGCCTGCGACACCTGGCCGAGGTCCAGAAGCTTGCCGTGGCCAATATCCTCGAGCTGCCAGAGAAATTCCTTAAGGCCATTCGAGAAACGCCCTACGCTCGGCCCATGCGCCGAGCCCGCGGCCGGGGTTCTCCCGGGAGCGTGAAGAGGGTTCACACCGCCCGCAGCGTGGCCCCTAACGGGCTGCAACAATGGATCGCCGGCTTGTCGTATTTTGTTGAATAGGGTCATGGCGAACTCAGATGGCACCCGGGGCGCCTAATGGTGGAGTGCTGAACCGCGCAGAAGTTCGCAGGGATAACTCGAGGCCTAAGCTGACCAAGACTTCTTTCGTCACCGAGGGAGACCTGAGCTTTTCGTGCCTTCGCCACATGGAAACCTCCACTGTGGGGCGGCCGGTTCAGATATCCAGTATGAGCCAGTATCGAGCGGCGGGGTCACCCGGCCAGCAAAACTGGGTTTTTAATGTAGTACAGACCTCACAAGCTTGTAAACTGAAAAGAGTTGCACATCGATAGCTGGTGCCCCCTAGAAGGCACTACCAGTCCAGAGCATTCCACCGCACGGCCGTGATCATCTCTGCGGGAGAAGCAGCCGCGCGCTCGGGCTTGCGTAACTCCCACATTGCAAAGACGTAACCGACGCTTTCCGTAAAGAATATCTTCAGGCCAGACCGCGTATGCCACCACCGGTCAGGGTTATATTCCGAGTCGGGAGCCGAAGCCACCTCGATCGAAACGTCCGAGGGAAAAACTTTGCGGAAGATGTAGCGTGCGCGGCGCGTGTGGTAATTCGAGGTCACCACCAAAATTCGGCGCCAATGCCGTTGCGCAGCCAGCCCGCGTAAAGCCTCCGCTTCGGTCCGGGTGCTGTCCGCATGCTGGTCGAACCGTATGACCGCCGCGGCCGGCACTCCGTCGCTCTGAAGATCGTGCTGGATCAGTTCCGCGACGCCAGCATAGGTGCGCATCATGCGCCCGCTGGCCACGACCTGCGGCGCCCAACCCGCGCGAAACAATTCCGCGGCGCGCGCCGCCCGCTCGCCCCCGTAATTATCGTCGCCCAGCACCACGATCGCGTCGGCATGCTCGATGGGGTCTTGCACAATCCACCAGTTCCCGGCCAATCGCAGCAGCGGATCGCGCGCGAGAAACAGCAAAAAGAGTATCCCAGCCAGCAGGAGCAGGCTCATCAGCCGGAAAATGATACCGCCGCGTTGGGCGCAGGTCGCCGCGTTCATAGGTTCGGATCAAACTGCCGCAGCCGCTCGGCGGCTTGCTCGGGGAGCAGCGCGTTGAAATAGACTTCCTTGATGCTATATGACTTATTGCGATGTTCGACGATGGGCAGCAGCTCGAAGTGCCAGTGGAAGTCCTCCGCCAGGGTCGTCCAGTACGGCGTTATCTCGCCCTTGGGCGCGACCATGTTCGGAGCCGTGTGCAGAACGAGGTGATAGGTCTCGGTGACGTGCGCGAGCCGCCGCAGCACGCGTCCGAGTAAGGCCGCAAACTGCCGCCGGCCTGAACCAGCTTGTGGCTGCTCGAAGACGTGGCTATGCCGGCGCGACATCAGCCATATCTCAAACGGCACGCGCGACGCATAAGGACAAAAGGCCGCATACTCGCCCTGCGTGTCCACAATGCGAAGCCCCTGCTTCTCCTCCTGGTGCAAAATGTCGCAGAAAACGCAGCGCTCCTTGTTCTGGTACCACGTGCGCGCCGAGCGCAATTCGTACAGGATCCGCCGCGGAACAAACGTCGTTGCGGTGACCTGAGAATTCGGATGCGACCACTCCTGCCCCGCTAAAGATCCGTGGTTCTGGAACACGGTGATGTACTTGAAGCGCGAATCCTTCTTGAGATCGAGGATGCGCTGCGCATAAGCCTCCAGCACGCGCTCGATCTCCTCGTCGCTCATTCGCCCGAGCCAAACATCGTGACCCGGCGATTCGATCACGATCTCATGAGCGCCCACGGTGCGCATCCGGTCGTAAATTCCTTCCGGCCTGCGCCCTGCTTCCCCCTCGATTTGGTACAACGGCGAAAAGTGCGGCACGACGCGAACCTGCGACTCGCCATGCGCTGGCAACCGCAACAGCACCGGAGTGTCCGCCTGGTGCGCCGGGCAGAGCGGGCAAAGCTCCGCAGGGACCGGGGCGCCTTCTTGATGGCCCACGACCACCCAGCTATTGGTAATCGGATCCTTACGAAGCTCCATGGAGCAGTCCGGAAGCGGCGAGCGGTACCGCGCACATGGTTGACAAGCAGCAGACGGTTCGCCGGGTGCCCTGTTCTTCGCAGCTTGAAAGGCAGGGCTTCGGCTTCCGCGATAAACCGGCGCAAACACGAGCAAGTGATCTGACTGCGGGGAGAAAACTGGCTGAGGAAGGAAGCTCAGCGGACATAGCGCGCCGGCGTTGGTCCCTCCTCGAGGCGGTGACGGTCCCAGATGGCGCCCTCCCGGGAATACATGGCCATCTCAAAATCCTGGGTCAGCTCGAGGCAATCGGTGGGGCAGGCGTCCTCGCACAAGCCGCAAAACATGCAGCGCGAAGTGTCATAGGTGAACGTCGTCAGGACTTTACGGCGCGTGGCGTCGTCCCGCTGCCAGCCGACAACGATCAGATTCTCCGGACAGGCCAGCGAGCAAAGATTGCAGGCGATGCAAAGCGTCTCCCCATTGTCCGGGTTATTGTTAAGCCGGGGCGCGCCGCGGTAGCGCTCAGCGACCATGGGCCGCTCAAGCGGGTATTGCTCCGTGTAAACTTTCTTAGGGTTCTGCGAACGAAAGGTCAGCGACAGACCCTTCCAAAAATCGGCGAAAAACATACGGCGCAGTATTTCGTTCATGATGAAGCCAGTTTGTGTGGGCCGCCAGGAATTGTCAAGTTGCACTTGGACTTGGGCGCGCAAGTTGGGTGCCGCGGGGGTAGGCTCCCTTGACCAGCTCCCGTGGGCCGCGCCCTTTGACCTGCTCCTCGCACGCCCATCTCGCAGGACCCTTTTCACACGGGCCCCTTTTCGCACAAACAACGAGCGGTCCGGACTCGAGACCACTCACCATCATTCCCCCAACTCTTGACACTGGGTGTATGCTGGCTGGACTGTCGGGGGCGTTTTCCAGGTCTGGTGCAGATTAAACGACTGGTAAATGGTTTGTGAGTTTTGTGTCCAGTTTGCAGGCAATGTTGTCATCCCGAGGCCCGAAGGCCGAGGGACCTGCTTTCGGTCTCGATTGAAAAAATGTTTGTGCGTGGCCAATTAAAGCGCGGGGCCAGGGCACCCATCACACGCAAAGGGGAGGCGTAAGCAAATGCACGAAGCCTTCATGGCTTTCTGCCGGTGGCTGGAGAGCAGTCCCTGGGGCGCATCAACCCGGACGACCAGCTGGTTCTATCCGTTCATCCAATTGACCCATTTTACCGGTTTGTCCCTGTGGCTCTCCACCAACGTTGCCCTCGACTTGCGTCTGATGGGTATCGGCAGCTGGCGCCGAACCGCAGCCGAACTTTCGCAGGATCTGTTTGTTTGGAATTGGATCGGATTTTGCATCGCTGTCACCGGAGGCTTCACCCTATTCTCCGCCTCGGCCACCACCTACATCGTCAATCCCGCCTTTCTGGTGAAGCTCGGGATGTTGGTCCCGACGGCGCTGGTGTTCCACGTGATCGTGCAGTGGAGATCCCGCAGGTGGGGGCCGGACCCCGGATCTTCCCGGCGCAGCCCGGCTCGCCGGTCTAGTCGAGCTCTTGTTGTGGCTCGCAGTAGTCACCGCCGCAGTCGAAATTCCGAGCTATTAACGCCGCGGCCTCTGCAACTGGCTTTTCGCCGTCAAAAGCCACATTTGAGAAGAGGACCTACCAGGACTCGACCGAACCCGATTCATTTTTCTGCGGACCGCTCTTATCGAACACTTGCAGCGTTAGGGGCTAATAACTCGAACACAGTTCCGTAGCCGTTGGTGCCGCCGTATTGAGTCGTCCCGTACAGGTTGCCTGATCCATCGATGGTTAGCCCTGCGAAGGGGTTTGCGCCGTCGCGGCCTGAGCCGAAGGCGTGGAGCACGTATGGCATTCATGTCGGCGGATAGTGGAGCGGTCAGCTCAAACAGGGTCCCAGCGCCGTTGGCACCGCCTCGCGTTGTTCCGTAGAGGTTGCCGGAGGAGTCCATGGTCAGCCCCGCGTAAGGGTTTGCCCCATGACCCAAGCGGAAGGCGTGGAGATGTTGCGGTTCATATTCGCCGAAGGAGGGGCCTCCAACTCAAGACACTGCCATGGTCATTGGTATCGCTCTTCGTCGTAACATTGGTGCCGAGCCGGTTTACGCCTGTATAGGTTGCCACCCGGACCATGATCAGCCCCGTTTAGGACGGTTGGCCCCATTGTCGCTGAGCGGAAGATTGCAGGGCGATGTCGTTCATATGGGGAAAG
The DNA here is from genome assembly GCA_963818345.1 of uncultured Acidobacteriota bacterium. Taxonomy (GTDB): domain Bacteria; phylum Acidobacteriota; class Terriglobia; order Acidiferrales; family UBA7541; genus Palsa-189. The sequence continues at coordinate 568,956 of CAWFRX010000014.1, forward strand.
CGGGGCCTTCAACTCGAACATCGTGCCGTGCCGTTCGGTGCATGCCTGGCTGCCGCGGGCGTCCCATACAGGTCGGCAGACGAGTCGGTAATCAGACTGCGCAGGGGCGAATCGTTCCGAGGCCGAGTCTGGATACCTTGGAGCACTGTTGTCCGCGGTATCCCGGCTGTATGGGAGGGTAGGTCGAACACGGTCTCTTGCGAGCATCTCGCGGCCGCCGCTGCTGCTGCCCCCTTCGGTCGTGCAATACAGAATGCCGGACCCGCCATGATCTGCTCCTGCGCAGGGCCCCGCTCGAAGTCCATCGGTCTTCCGGACGACTGCCGAAACCTGTGTTGCAGGTGGTCGTTCATATTGGCCGAAAGCGGGGCCTTCAACTCGAACACAGTCCCGACGTCGTCGGACCGCCTCCGAAAGTCGTTCCGTATAGGTTGCCCCCGGAGTCCATGATCAGCCCCGCGTAGGGTGTGCCCCATCGCCCACGCGCGGGTCCGGCCAAGAGCCAGAACTGGGCAGCACCCGCTCGGTGTATGTCGTCCCAGACTTGAACAGCTCAAACACGGTACCGGCATCGTGGGCGCCGCCCGAGCTCGTTGTCCCGTACAAATCGCCGGAGGAGTCCACGATCAGATGCCCGAGGTAGGGGCCTGCCCCGTCGGATGGCGAGCCTGCGAAACTATGCAAGATCTATTCCGGAGGGAGATTCTGCGCGCTCGGCGAGGGGGCTGCCGCGAGCAACGTACCGATCGCCACCAGGATTGCCAGCATCGAAAGCTGGCGTTGCGAAAACGTTTCAACAGCCATGCACACCCCGCGCTACCTGATGCCATCTCGTTTCTCCTCTTAGCTGCGTTGGGCCGCGCGGACGAAATGTGGCGATCAAAATTCGGAGTTTGCCCGTAGACGGCGAATGCGAGCAACTCGGGGAGCCGCAAGAACAACGATTTCCATCCACTGCGTCCTGCAACCCATGTGCATTGGCCTTCGCCGGGGTAATTCAGCGAGAACCGGGATGATTTCGTCGTTCGGCCACTCAGATGTCGGCGCTCAAGATCAATCGTCCTGGACAAGCCGATGTTAGTCTAGATTTGGCTCACTGGGAATAGCGAAGCCTTATCGTAAGTCGCCAAGTCCTGAGAAACGGGATATCGGAAAATGGGGTCTTGCTATCCCATCCCTTCCGGTTCGACCGGTTTCCATCCCAAGCGGTTCAGGATTTGCTCAGCCGCCTCGTCAACCGACCGGTCATCGGTTCTTATCAGGAAATCGCCGAATTTCGCCGTGGAATCCTTCGCCAGATGTCTCTCGACCAGGCTCCTTAATTTGGTTTGCCAGTATTCGTTAGGTTCGCGCCTTGTCACGCGCTCCTTTAACACCATTTCGTTGGCGACAAGCTCACAGATGGTGAATTTGCTCGAAGGCGTTGCATTGTGCAGCTCCTCCAGCTCTCGTTTGCTGTCGATGCACACCGGGATGATTACCTTCAGATTCGGGAGGGCGGTATAATTCGGCCAAACAGCGCGCAGATTTTGCCAGCCAATCGAACCGCCGACTTCGGGGTAGACGCGCGCCAGCTCATCCACATCAATCACGGCGTGGGGGATATCCATTTGCCTAAGCCGCTCCGCGATTGCGTTGGCGAGCGTGCTCTTGCCAGAGCCCGGCGATCCGTTCAAAACCAGAACTTCGGTGTGATTCATTTCGCGCGCGCAAGCTTACACTGCACGATCTGTGAAATTCTAGGAAACGGGCTTGTCTGAATATGGCCAACCGCCGCACCAATATGCCTACAGGCTTGAGCCCGACCGGTCCAGCGCGCCTCACCCATTTCCCGCCCCGCCATCCATTGTCCCGTGAGTCGCGTCGCGAGCGGCGCAAAGTGGCCGTGACACGCCCCCTAACGTCGCGCTTACACAGCTCACTATGCTGCCCTAGGGATTAATCGGTATCCGCGAACGTCGCGTTTTTGGCTACGTTAAATCCGAGGAACTCGGGCCATGCCTCCGACCATCGTTTCCAACAACATTGCGTCCCCTCAACTGCGCGACTCTGTGAATAAAGCCATTTGCGACGGCATTGGCGAGCGACTAGACGATTGGAAAGTGGTTGTTTACAAAGCCCCTGATTACGAAGCCCTAGCGATAAGAATCGAGGGCCCCAACGGCCTGCGTTGGAATTGGACGTTCTACGAAAACGAGCAGACCCCAGACTTCATCCGCGACCGCGTGGCACAGGGCATCCTCACAAAACTGTCGCTACAGGAAGACCTCGCCGAATCAACTTCGGACTAGCCATTGCAATTCCCGGTTGAGCGAGTACGGCTTCTGCATGCGACACCAGCTGAAATCTAGCCGTTTCGGGTGCATTGTCCTTCGCGGTTTGATGGCCCACACTCAGGCAGAAACCGCTTCCGCAGACCAAGCCTTGTGCGGCGCGCCCAGATACGGGAATCCGGCAAGCAGGTCCTTGTGGAACCCGACCCCGTCTCGCGTCACCTTCCCATCCGTGAGTAGAGGAAGAAAGAAATCTACGACGTCGTCAGTGAGTATCCGGCCATTCACCGGGTAAACCACCGGCCGCGCAGGATCATAGTGGAGGATGTCTGGCAGCAGCGTCCCTGCGACTCGCGTTGCCTCCTGCGGCGTATACCCGCCTGTGTGCTCCAGCGCGTGCGCGAAAACGGGAACGAAACGCGCATCGTCCTTCGGCTCAGCAGCGAGGTAGGCGGCATTCGCCTCGCCGGCAAGGAAGGGAGTTTGATTTCCCCTTGCACCACGGTCCGCCTGAATCCACTTCCCGCTCGCGCCGTCGAGCGTGCGGTGCCAAAGGCCCATCTGTTTGGATCCCAGGGCAGAGTTGGGGACTTCCAGTACGATGCTGCACACGTCCTTTTCGGCAAAGTAATCGGCGCCGGTGAACTGGAGGTTATTCAGAGCGCCCTCCACGTCGAAAAAAAAGGGATCGCTGCGCCATCCGGCGAAAAAGCGGTAGTCGCCAGCCTCGGTCACCAACGCCTCCGGCCCCATCGAGACCGGTGCCCCCGCGACGACAACCTCCCCGCCATCGCCCGTCCCGGCGGCCTCCGCGCCCTCAACGCGTCGCAGCGTCGCGGTCTGTGCACCGCTCTTCGAGCGCGAGAAACGCACTCGGTACGCGATATTGGCGACGACATCGCCGTCGGTGTCGATCTTAAGCTCGTAGATCGCGTCGGGCGCGAAGGGTTCGGCGGTGGTTGGCCCAGGAGGGTTGACCCCGAAAGATGGATGCACGTTCATGATCAGGACCGACTTGCTGGCATCCCCAGGCTTAGAGAAGGCATACAGATCCGTGAGGTCGAGACGGGCATCTCCATGGGGAAAACCAAACTCGGGACCGGAGTAATGGTGAGACATGGGATGTTCTCCTCTTTTGCTCTAGATTTTTCTACAGTTTTTTTGCCCGTTCTTGCTTCAGATCGAAGACAGTTTTCCCGGACGATCCGCCATCTCAGCGGGCCAGCTGAATCATGACCTTCCTCACAAAGAAAACCTCGGCCGTGGAAAAGCCTAAAGCGAGTTCCCCATCCGCGGGTCGGCACAGGCAGTTTGCCGAGTCATTGGTGATGGATGCATTTTAGTGAGAAGCGGGCACACAAAAGTCCATGCCTTCCCCGGCGCCATAACAAGCCGGGTGCCGCACCTTTCGGCTTTGGGTGTTAGTGCTCAGGCGGCAAGGCAACCGTCCAAAGCTCGGACGCGGGCTGCGGAAATTCGATGCCAACCTGCGCAAGCCCGCCATAGATGGAGCCGAGGCGGGCCACTCGACCTTCTGTTTCATACTGGGTGTCGGGGTTCTTCAGGAACAGCCGCTGGCCAATAGCTACCTTGGCAGCCAAAACCACCAGCGCTCCGTGCGTGCTGACAGAAATGGTGAAGGTCCGCTCCTCAAACGGCTGGTGTTCCGCGGACTCTCCGCGGACAACCAGCGCCACATCCAGAAGGAAACGCTGGCTCCGTCTCCGTTCCGGAGCCGCCCCCGCGTTCATCGCATCTTGGCTCGGCATCGTAGCTCGCTTCCCGCTAAGGGTCCCTTGCACGGCGTTCTATACAGCGCGACAGGTGCCGCTGCAAGAGTATTCTCACCCCAACTCCGATCGGCAATACTGGCACGGTTGAGCGATGCCGCGAGGTTACGTTCTTGCGGCCGCTCACCAAGGCGCCGGAGGACACATGACGCTCGCGAAGAATTGGCCGATGTCGAGCTTCAATCGGGAATGGCTGGAGCTTTCCACTCGCACGGCCATCACCGCAGTGACGTCGCTACTCGTGGCCCATTTGCTGAAGCTCCCGGAAGCGTATTGGGCTCCGATCACCGCAATCGTGGTGATGCAGTCTACAGTGGGCGCTGCCCTGAAAGTTTCTGGGCAGCGCCTCGCGGGAACCGCGCTGGGCGCCGTAGCAGGAGCATTGCTATACGCCTACTTCGGCAACAGCATCATCGCTTTCACGCTCGGCATTTTCGTTCTCGGCCTGCTTTCTGCCGCTTTGCATATGGACCGCAGCGCGTACCGTTTTGCGGGCATCACCGTTGCGATCGTGATGCTCGTTGCACACGCCGCGCCGGCATGGAGCATCGCGCTTCACCGTTTCCTAGAGGTCTCAGTTGGGATCCTCGTAGGATTGCTGGTAACGGTCGCGTGGCCGGAGCGTACCGACCAGGACGCTTCAAAGTAACGGGCCTTCGCGTGCGGCCATTCTAGAGCCGCATATTTTCGAGGTATTATGTCGGCGGCGAATTTGGTCCCCTGGGAGGCTTTCGTGCGACGATACGGTCCAGTCGCCGCTCTTGGACTGTCCTTTCTCTGCGTCTCGCTCTCGACAATCTCGGCTGCTGCGCAGGACGCGGAACAGAACCCAGGCTCATCAACCCTGCAAGCTCAGATCAGTCAGCACGAGCAGAAGCTTGCGTCGGCACGTTCGACGGCGCGCTTCCCTGATCAAGTGGTGGAGCTAAACACTCTCTGCTCACTCTACCGGCAAGTGGGAAAAAGACAGCAAGCCCTCGACGACTGCAACCAAGCGCTGCAAATGGAAACCGCGGGAGGAAACCATCTCGGCCAGGCGATCTCCCTGAATATGCTCGGCAGAGTCTATACGGATCTTGGGCCAGGAGCAGAAGGCGCTGGGCCTCTTGAATCAGGCCTTGCCTTTATGGCGCGACGTGAAAAATCGTCCCGGTGAGGCGCTCACTCTGACCAACATCGGCAGAGTCTACAACAACCTGGGGCAGCGCGAGGACGCGCTCAAGTACCTCAATCAGGCCATGCCCATCTGGCGTGAAGTGAACAATGCCGCGGGCGAGGCCAGCGCGCTGGACCTCATCGGAACCGCGTACTCCTACATGGGCCACGGCCCCGAAGCGCTCGATAACTACAATAAGGCTCTGCCCCTTTGGCGTGACGCCAAGGAGCGCACAGGCGAGGCGCTGACGCTCGGCAATATCGCCATCGTCTACGACTTTCTGGGCGAGGAAGAGAAAGCGCTGCAATTCTACAATCAAGCATTGACGGCTTGGCGCGAAACGGGCAACCGCGCTGGCGAAGCCAGAGCCTTGAACTTCATGGGCAAGGTCTACAGCAATCTGAACCAGAAGGACAAGGCGCTGGACCTCTATAACCAGGCGCTGACCATATGGAAGGTCGTCTCGGACCCCAGCGGTGAAGCGCTGGCTCTCAACGATATCGGCAGAGCGTACGCCGACCAGGGCCAAAACCAAAAGGCGCTGGATTTTTACAATCAGGCGCTGCCTCTCTGGCGTCAATCCGGAAACCGCCGCGGCGAAGCGGTGACGCTTACCAATACCGGACGAGCCGACTCCAGCCTGGGGCAGTTGACGGAAGCGCTCGCGGTCGATTACCAGTCACTAATGCTCTGGCGCGCGGTCGAGGACCGTCGCGGCGAATCGTTTGCTCTGAGCAGCATTGGCAATATCTACTCGCGCATGGGTCAGCAGCAACAGGCCTTGCCAATCAAAATGGCCGCATTGTCGCTGGCCAAGGACGCCGCCGATCCGGAAGTGCAAGGCGGGATTGAGACCTCGCTGATGACCGACTTCCGCGCTCAGAATCTTCCCGAGGAAGCCATCTTCTTCGGGCTCCAGGCCGTGAACTCCTACCAGCAGATTCGCAAGAACATCACCGGCCTGGACCAGGATGTGCAAACCGGATTCGCGCAATCGAAATCATCCACCTATCGCGCGCTGGCAGAGCTTCTGGTGCAAGCCGACCGGCTGGCAGAAGCGGAACAGGTCCTCGATCTGCTCAAAGAGCAGGAGTTGAAAGAAGTGGTGCGCGGAGCGTCCGACAGCGCCGAGGCCAAGGTCGAGCCCGTGGCGCTCACCGCCGCGCAGCAAAAAGCACAGGGCGAGCTGGCGACCCCGGAAAAAGAATCCGTCGCGCTAACCGAGCTCAGCGCGGAATACGCGACGCTGCAGGCCAAAGCGACGCGCACTCCCGACGAAACCGCTCACATGAAGGATCTGGAAACGAAGATCGAGGCGCAAAATGCGGACGTTTCCGACTTTTTCAAGAAAACTCTTTATCCGGATTTGGCCAAGCAGACCGGTGCGCAGGATGCCAACGCATTATTGAGCAAAGAAAAATCCGAAGTCAGCCGCTTGCAAAATACGCTCATGGAACTCGGCCCGCATGTGATCGGCATCCGGCTGCTGCTCGGCGATCAGAATGCCTACGCGATTGTGGTAACGCCCCTGGCGCGCGAGAAGTTTCAGCTCAAGGCTACGCCAGCAGAATTGCGCCGGAAAGTCCTGCAGGTGCGAGACGATCTGCGCAACCCTTCGTCTGATCCCAAGCCACATCTGGCCGAACTGTACGCGATGGTCGTAGCTCCCTTCGAGACCGAGCTAAAGGCGCTGGAGAAGGGCGAGCCAGACAAAGACCATGTCCCGACGCTGCTCTGGTCGCTCGATGGAGCCATGCGCTACTTGCCGATGGCCGCGCTTTATGACGGGCAACACTACATGGCGGAGCGGTTCAACAACACCCTGTTCACTCCCGAGAGCTACGGGCATATGACCACATCGGCCGACTTGAACAAATCCGGGCTCCGCGTGCTGGCGATGGGATTGTCGAAGAGTTACGGCGGCCTGCCGGCGTTGCCCGGCGTGATCCCGGAGCTCGATGCCGTGGTCCACGACCCTGCCGTTCCCGAATCCCATGGTCCGATGGATGGAGTCCTTCTGCCGAACGAGCGCTTCACCTATGCAGCCTTGCAAATGGAACTCGGCGCGGGGACCACGTTTCCGGTGGTGCATATTGCGAGTCATTTCGTACTCGAATCCGGGAGCGGTGACGAGCCCTACCTGATGCTGGGCGGAAATAGCTCCGGCGACCCGCAGGGATATCAGCTCACGCTTTCAAAGCTCGAGGACTCGACGATCAGTTTTCACGGCACCCACCTGCTGACGCTCTCGGCCTGCAGCACTGCAAAGGGCGACGTGGCCGAAGACGGCATGGAAATGGATAGCCTGGGAATGATTGCCCAGCAAAAAGATGCAGAAGCGGTGATGGCTACACTGTGGGACGTGAATGACGCCAGCACCAGTCAGATCATGAGCGACTTCTACGCTCGCTGGGTGAAAACTCCCGCCGACGGCAAGGCGGAAGCGCTGCGCCAGGCACAGCTAGCGCTTATGCGAGGCTCGGCCACAGCCGCGCATCCCGCAAGCGGTGCCAGCGCCACAACGGCACCGGCCTCGGCATCCGCGGCGCACGACGCCAACTATTCCCATCCGTTTTACTGGGCGCCGTTCGTTCTGATTGGAAACTACCAGTAGAGTTTTAAACTTGCGAAAATTTTAAGCCGGCTATCCCGATGTCTTGGTGGCGCCGCTGAGCAGTGTGGTGCGCTTCACCTGAACGTCGAAGGTTACGTAGGTGACGTTCTTGAGTATGTCGACGTCCGCAGCGGCATCATCTAAGTCGTCGCCCGTGAGCTTGGCGTCTTTCACGTTGACGATGCGATCTTGCGCCAACGTGAGGTTTTTCAGTTGCTCGTCGGTCGGCGCCTGCCCGGCGGACATCAGGATGTAGGTGCCGGGCTGGAGCAAGACGGCTCCGATCTCCGCGGCCGATGAGCCCGTGCTTTCGAGCGCTTCCTGCGTTGCAAACACGCGCACAGGGTTCGATTTGATCACCTGGACCGGTTCCGCGTGCAAGGCGCCGTAGAGAGTGTTGAAGGAATTCAGCGCCGTCATGGCGATGCCAGGCAGCCCGATGGCCGGCGCGAACTGGCCGCCCTCCTTGACGAGGTTCTCGAGCACCTTGCCAAACAGCGAATCCTTTTTCTGCGCCTCGAGATTCAGCGCCCATCGTCCTTCGCCAGCCGGCAGCGGAATGCTTTGCATCTTTTGCCATGCGGCGTCGGAGGTCACACTAATATTTTGCACCGTCGACGAAGACGAAGACGAACCACTCTTCGATGACGATTTGGAAGCAGAGGCCTTGGAGGCGGATGCCGACTTCGCCTTGGGGCGCATCGCTCCGACGATGGTGTAGGACATCGCCTCAATCACCGGAATGATTGCGGTTTTCTGCGCCAGGTCCACGCGAAGCTGCGCATTCTGGACTCTCTCGAACGTCTGTTGATCGTCTTCTCCGATCTTCACGGCCGAGGTGTTCACGCTGACCATGACGTCGCCCTCTTCGATCAGCTTGGTCTGGTCGAGCAGCGCGGCATTTCTGAATCCGTCTGGTCCGTGATGCAAAAACACTGGCTGGGTCTGATCGGCCCTAGCGCCCCGCGTCTGGCCCGTCCCAATCACAGCCGAGCGGCCACTCTTGGCCGTGAATCCGGACCAAAAGTTATAGGACTGGGCGTCGAAGTCGGGGTTGGCCTGTTGCGCCGCCTGCGGGTCGAGCATTGCGGCAAATGCTCCGGGCGCGGCAAAAAGCATGGGTAGTGCACCCGCCGCGAAGAATTGCTTAAAAAAATCTCTGCGCTGATCGGCCATTCGGTTATCTCCTGCTAGCCAAGTCGGTTAGACGCGAGTATCCCACTCTGGTTTTGCCAGAGCAATGTGCCCCACCCAGTGAGGGTAACCATAATCGGGCATGCTCCCACCCCCCTGTTTTTACAAAAGAGTGTGCACGCGCATGAAAACACGGGACTTGACTTTCGCTCTGGCGCTAACGAGCGCACAGATAGCGTGCAAATACCTGAAAATAGGGGAGTTAATATTTCTGCAGGTGCGAAAGAGTGCGCAAGTTGCTGAATCAGCAGGCCATAAGTTCGCTGGGACAGCAACGAATGAGATGCCGAGAAGGAGCTTGGAGAATGCAGGCGAGCGGGATAGCATCCCAAAAACATGCGCGATGTTAACATAAAAGGACCGGGTACGTCGAGAGTTACTTTTCGGTTATTCGAACGGCCGGTGGGCGTTCGAACGCGTGGCGGAATTCGAATGAACGGGCTGGGAAAAAGGGCCTCAGTGCCCCTCAGGACCGGGAGCGATCACCTGCTTGCCGAGGTGGCACGTGCGTCCTCTTTTTGCCCCGCGGCCATCCCTAGTGGAACGGGCGCGAAGCGAGTCATGCTCTGGAGTGGGAACATCTATCCGGGATATTCGGCCGTCAATGCGCTCCGCGAACCGATTCGCGCTCGCTTCTATTTTGCGGCGCTACCCGTTCCAGGGCTCTCCACTAGCCGGCAGCTTGTAAGCGGATCGAGGATTGGGGATCGTGCGTTGGCAGATACACCGTGGGACGTGTCTGAGCGAGACGTTTGATCGCGTCTAGTGTTGCGCTCGCGACGTCGTCATCCGCGCTTACGCCGTCGACCCGGCCAGCAAGCATCAGTCGCTCGTCATAAGACGTGTCTCCGGCCAGAAAAAATGTCGTGCCATCCTGCTCAAGGATAATGGAGAGATGATTTGCGGTATGACCCGGCGTGGCGACCGCGACAACGTCCCCTGCGTCGGTCAATCGCTTGCTCGCAGCGAACGGACCAAACGTCTCAGGAACTAGGTCGAGCGGCTCCGGGTCAAACGAGGAGGGCCATCGGTTGGGGAGGTATCCGCGCAGGCGGCCCGCCCACCCACTTGCCGTCAGCAGTTCGCCCCGTGCAACGAGGATTTTATTGCCCAGGAAATGCGCGAGGCCGCCGTCATGATCGATGTGCAAATGGGTAAGCACGACGAGCTTCACATCGCGTACCCCAATGCCAAGCGCACGCAATTGCGGACCGATCTCCTCATCATGGTCAATCCGAAACGCGGTTTCCCATCGCACATAGGGGTGAAGAGATTTGCCGCTCGCAAGCAGATGCGCACCCTGACCGGTATCGACCACAATGACCCCTTCCCGATGCTCGATGACCCACGCGTACGTGGGCAGCCAGTCCGTCCATTCCCTGTCGGCGAAAATGGCCAGCCGCCGTCGCAACCCGCGGCCGCGCCCTTCGACTTGCGCAGTCTTTATCCGGACGGAGCCAGTTTGAATCGCATGCAATTTCACGATGGCAGCGCTCCCAACGCAATCGAACGCACGATCTCCGGATGATCGAAATGCACCATATGGCCGGCGCCCGGCACCAGAGTTACCGTGCTCTCGGGTGCTGCGACGGCCGCCGGCAATTGCTTGACGAATGCAGCAGGGGTCAAAGGGTCTTGCTCGCCAAATATGTAATGAACAGGAACCGCTAAATGTGGTGGATGCGATAACAGGTCAAGCGACGCCAACTCCGGCAACAGCTCGCGCTGGATCAGATTCATGTTGCGCAGCGCTTTGGCCGTCCCGATCAAGCCATATGTGCGGATCATGCCCAGCAATGTTTCTATAAGTATGGAGCTGAACTTCTTGCCGTGTTCGATGCCACCTAGATCGGCCAACACTCTGCCGCGGAGTTGGAATCGCGTTGAATCCGTGTAAGGCGGCTCGCCAAGTTTCTTGAGCTTCCCGCTCAGCCGGCGGTTCTCCGCGAGCATACTTTGCGCTTGCAGGAACGAATAGGCACAAGCATCGCTGCTGGCCGTGTTCGCGTCCGGCGATACGGCGATCACTGACTTTGCATTCTTGAGCTCGTGTCCCAGCGCTTGCAAAGCAAACGTCCCGCCCAAGGAAATGCCCAACACGATGGCGGTTTGCTTACTCTCATCTTGCAGCCACCGCAGCACGGCACAAAGATCATCCACCTGCTGTTGTAAAGAGACACTTTTTGCGGCTTGCTTCGACGCGTTACCGCAGCCGCGCTGCTCCCAGTAAGCCACCAGAAAATCGCTTTCCAGACGCAAACCCCGCTGAAACTTTGCCACTTCGCTCAGCAAAGGAAGCCCCGGCCCAGCCTGCACAACCAAAAGCGGCGGCAGCCCGGCACGCTCCGCGCATATCCGAATCCGCTGCGCAGACCCATTGATCGCCACCTTAAGGATTTTGTTGATTGCCAAGGACGCCACGATTGTTAGAGGGATGCGCTCTTTCGTACGCATCATCACACCAGCGGGGCTAGCGTTTGTGTTCAATATTGCACACTTCAAACTCTTCCGGTTTGTTGGCAAGGTTTGCGCGGCGGTCATCGACACGTTGCGGCCATCCCCCTCGGGGCTTACACTCTGCGCATGGTTCACGCTCCTCCCGGTACGAGTGGCTTGCTTGTCGGGCTGGCAATTTTCTTGGCCATTGGGAGTTCGGCCTACCTTACTAGGGAGAGGGGACCTTTCGACCTTGATCCACAGGGCAAGCTTGGCGCCTTCGAACCATTTCTCGCGAAATATATCCGGGTGACTGAGTTCATTATCGGGCTGGCGACTGGCCCCATTGTTTTCCTTATCGGTTCATCTGCGCTACAGGGACAGGGCGGGCGACTACCGTGGTTCTTTGCCTCACCTTTGCTCCTTCTCACCATCTGCGTCGTCTACGGAATCTCCTTCATGGTGTGGCTGACCTATCGCTACGAAGAATACCAACGCGGAGCTTCTCATACGCGATTTGCCTATTCTCTAAGCCTAACCTTAGGGTTCAGTTCGCTCGCCTGCTTCAGTGTTGGTTACATATGGCTGATTCTTAGGGTCGCCGGATAGGGCGTCCTTGGCACACACAGGCGAAATGATCGAGAATCCGGTCACGCATGATCGCGTTATATAGCCCGGCGATGATCTGCTGCCGCGCTTTTGGCTGCGCGCTTTCACGATTTCAACGTCTGGAGTTTGAAGAAGAGGGTTGAAAAGCTTGACGACATGGACAGGAACACGCTGAAACGGAAATCAGTCGGTCACCCCAATGACTGGTCTTGGAGCAGCTTTTCTTTCTACTCAAATCGGAATCAAGGACGGATCGGCATCGATCCGGTTGGTTAGCGTTCAAACAAAAGGAAAAAGCAAATCCCCGACCCTCGAACCCCATGGGGATCGGCCACCCGTAGAGTCAGAACCGTCTCCAGGGGTGCGCTACCCGCCCAGTACAATAAGGGCGTGAATCGAGAGTTTTACGCGGTACGAATCGGCGCTGGCGGTACGACGACCTCGACAAGTCCGGTCGCAACGTCGTACACGAGGCCTGATATAAGCCAAGCGCCAGGCAATGCGGGAATCGCCCGGAGCGCGGCAACGTCGAAGGCGACTGCCGCCCGAGGATCGGTGACTGCTTTTGTCTTGAGTTCGCGTTCCTGTATTTGAAAATAGTTCGCCAGTTTATCGGAGTCGCCGGAAAGGCGAGTGATTCCGCAATCGGTGTGTTGAAGCAAAATGAGGTGAAACTCCCCGCCACCTCCAGGAACTTGTCCGGCAACCTCACCGATTCGCCCGAGAAGACCTAACTGCTCCAACAAATCCGGGGTAATTCGACCGCCGATATTGCGCAACACGACGGCCTCGCCCGGTTTAATTCCAAGGACATGAGCCGGATCGACACGCATGTCAGCGCAACCGATGATGATCTCCCTTACATTGGGCAGCGCTTGCGGGAGGGAAGGCATAAGTGCACCCTCGGCAGACTGCTGGGCAGCGAATTCTTGGTTACGTTGTAACAAGCGGTCGAGATTGTTCAGCTCTCTGCCCCGTGTAGCACTGGATTGGGTCATGGTGTCCTCCTTTTGAATCGTTTTGAATCTTTGTGTTTGTGTTCTACTTCAATTCCCGGGCGGACCGATCCGCATCGATCCGGTCGGTTTACGTTCAAACACGAAGAACAATCAAAACCGCGACCTCGAAACCCATGAGGATCGGCCACCCTGAGAGCCGGAATCGTCTCCAACGGTGCGTCGCTTGAGGCGGGCTGGGGAAATGGCGCTCAATGCCCGTCAGGGGCGGCAGCGATTACTTGCTTGCTGACGTGGCGCGGGCGTCCTCTTTTTGGCGCGCGGCCAGATCCGCGAATGAAACGGGGGCTAGGCGAGTTGCGTTCTGGAATGGGATCATCCATCCGGGATATTCGGGCGGCAACGCGCTCACCTCATCGAGCTTCTTCATTTCGTCGTCTGAGAATTTCAAATCGACTGCGGCGAGATTGTCATTGAGCTGCTCGAGGCGCTTGGCGCCGATGATTACAGACGTAACCACTGGTTTTGCGAGTAGCCACGCGAGCGATACGCGGGCCGGACTGCAATTGTGGGCCTTCGCAATCGGCTTCATCACGTCTAGGATTTTCCAGGCGCGTTCCTTGTCAACGACGGGGAAATCGAACTCGGACCGGCGCGAGGCTTCCGGCTTCTGATTCTCGCGGGTGAATTTTCCGGAGAGCAATCCTCCTGCGAGCGGGCTCCATACGAGCAAACCTGTCTTCTCGGATTCGAGAAGCGGGACGATCTCGCGTTCCAGATCGCGTCCGGCGATGGAGTAGTAGGCCTGCAACGTTTCGAAGCTGGCGAGATTTTTGAATTGGCAAAAGGTTAGCGCCTTGGCGAGTTTCCAGGCCTGCCAGTTGGAGCAGCCGATGTAGCGCACTTTGCCCTGCCTGACTAAGTCGTCCAGCGCGCGCAGGGTCTCCTCGATCGGCGTAAGCGAATCATCGCCGTGAATTTGATACAGGTCGATGTGATCGGTTTGCAGCCGGCGAAGACTGCCTTCGATGGCATCCATGATGTGCCCGCGCGAGCCGCCTACATCGTTGCGGCCCGGGCCAACGCGGCCAAAAACTTTCGTGGCGATCACCACATCCTTGCGAGCGGTCTTCAGATTCTTGAGCGATTGGCCGAGGATCTTCTCGCTTTCGCCGTTCGAGTAGACATCCGCGGTATCGAAGAAATTTATGCCGGAATCGAGGCAGGTTTTAATGAGTTGATCCGCTTCCGTTTGTCCTGTCGAGCCGATCGCCTTCCAAACGCCCTCGCCGCCTCCAAAAGTCATCGTGCCGAAGCAGAGCGTGGACACCAGGAGTCCGGTATTGCCTAACGGTTTGTATTGCATGTTCATCCTTTAGCTCGAGTGCATTGGCCTTAGGTGCTGTGCGTTTTCATTGGTGCCGGGGCGCGCACGATCTGTGCCATTTAAGCCACAACAGTCAGATGCCAGCCAGCCGGAAAAGTCACATCCGGGTAAGACGCGCCGGCTCAACCGAGGTGTGGCGATGCCCATTGCGTCCACCATACTTCCCGGGCCTGATCTCGCGGCAAACTTCCGTGTTGCCGACCGTCCATGAACTATCCACTTAAACCACCTAAGACTGCTGACATTCGTGAAGAGTTACAAGGTTGGGCGCGTTTGCGCGGCAACATGAAGGGCGAATGCAGTTCGTCGGCTCAGTGCGGGAAAAACACCAAGGCTTGTCCATTTAGTCGTGGCAACCGCGCGATGGCCCCAAGGCATTCGCCGGTTGCAAAGTCGAAGCCAACAACATCGTCAAGGGCGACACAGCAGAGGAGTCCATTGGGAGCGAAGCGCAAGCCGCGCGGTTTGCGGAACTCCACCTTCCCATTGGTAGAGAAAACTCGGACAAGGTGGCCATCCGTCGAATCGTATTCCCGAACACCCGTCACCGCATCCACCGCGCCGAATGGACGCTCACTAGCAACGACGATATTGCCGTTGGGCGCGATTGCAAGATCGAGCGGACTCAGTTCGGGATCCGCGACAAGCCGAGCGGGCTTCATGGGTGCGGCTGGTGGGAAGGCTAGTATGGCGTTATCGCCTCGACCGTCTGGACCGATTCCTGAGGCGAGGAACAGCCGGCCATCGTGTCCGAAAGCAAACCCTCGAGGAAAAGGAACAACCTGGGGTGGCAAAACATTCTCCGGCGCTCCATCGAGGCTGGTCGACAAGGCGACGATTGTGCGTGCAGTGCGCGAGCCGACGTAATACCGGCCATCCGGGCCGAAATTGCCACCGCCGGGATTCAGGTTTTCAATCCGGCCGCTATCCCGGACAACGATCCCACGCGAGGAGATCGCTAGCACGCGATCCTCCCCACTGTTTACAAAGAGCAAATTCTCGTTCGGGTCAACTGCAAGACCGCGGGGATCGGCGATGCGAACATCGTCAACAAAAGGCCCGCGGAACGTTCCGTCCAATTCAAACGCGAGCAGTGCGCCAAAACCGTTGCCATTGGCACCGGATGCGCTTGTAACGAGAAGGGGCATTGCGATAATCCTCGGCCGCGCCCTTTCTAGAATCGCAGCGATATTTCAAACGGCGGTGCGGCCGCCGTCGACGGCGAGTCTTGCGCCGTAAATGAAACTAGAATGATCGGTCGCCAAGAAGACAATGGCCTCGCCGATTTCGTCCGGAGTAGCGGGTCGTCCGGCTGGCGCCTGGGCGGCGAGTTGCTCCAGGCCCTCCCGCATTGCGTCGGTTCCCTCCGTGCGCGTGGGTCCGGGGCTCACCGCATTGACGCGGACACCGCTGCGGCCATACTCGGCCGCCCACGATTTGGTCAGTAGATTAATCGCTGCCTTGCTCGAGCCATAGAGACTCATGCCGGACACTCCATAATCGGCAACCATGGTGGATACATTGACGATTGCCCCTTTGCCTCTGCTCGCCATCAGAGGAGCCAGTTCGGCGACGAGGAAGTATGGCGCCTTCACGTTGAGCGAATACACCCTGTCAAACTCCTCCTCCGTCGTTTTGTCTGTCGGTCCGAACGGGAAGACTCCGGCATTGTTGATCAGAATATCGACATGGCCGCCCCCAAGCTCGATTGCTTTTTTGGCCACTGCCCGGGCGCTCGACGCGTCTCGAAGGTCGGACGAAATAAAATCTGCTGTGCCTCCCGCTGCGCGGATTTCGGCAACTGTTCTCTCGCCGCGCTCGGCATTGCGGCCTACGACCAAGACATGGATGCCAAGCTGGGCCAGTTTGTCAGCGGCTGCCCGGCCAATACCGCTCGTTCCTCCCGTAATAAGTGCTGTGGGAGCATCTGTCGTCATGAGCAACCTCCCTTTCGGTTTCGGTCTCACAGATCAATGCGTGCTGGACGGGATACCCGACGCCCATTGTCACTGGGTAAGCCTCGAAAAGGCAATCAAGCCAAGCCCTACCCCGACTTGGGAGATTGAGATTGGGCAGACCCAGATTCTGAGCAACTGATTTTATTTCTTTACGGGTGTGGCGTTTCTCGAATTGGAGAGGCCCTTCTCGAAATTTTCCTCATCGGAGAGAGTGCAGATGTCTTCACCCAAGTTCCACGGTTTCAGCGCGTACTTTAACGTGGCCGACCATGGTTTTGTATAGGCCTTGGGGTCGTCGATCGTGAGATCGAGTTGCAACGTATTGGGCGCGACTCGACGGTAGCGTTCCACAACGTGGAGAGCGTCCGAGTGCGGCAGCCCCATATAATCGACCCAAGTTAGGTCGTTAAAACCCACAGAGTCTATGACCAGCGCGTCGCCATCCCATTTACCAATCGAATCGCCCCACCAGGAAGGATCCAGATCCTTGGGATGTTCCCGCCCGTCCATGTAAATCTCGCGAAAGCCGCGGCTTCGCTCATAAAGAATGATCAGCTCACCCGGCGCCTGCACAATCTTGAAGGGGTGGTTGGCAAGAAGAATGCGAGGCACGCCGAGAGGGTCGCAGTAGCGGACATAGGGATCGTTGTTCGCGGCGAAATTCAGGGCGGCATTCGGCCCGTGCTGCGCGGCGTCGAATTTCTGTTGCGCCGATGGCTGCATCACGGAAGCTTGATCTTCGAGTCCATACTGAGCGTTGTTGCCCGTGGTAACCCAAACTCCTGACAAATCCGGCTTGGCACCCGCGTTTTGAGCGCGCGCTCCGCCGGGCAGAATTGCGCAAAACGTTATGATCGCTAGTGGGAGCTTGCTCCTGGAGCCAGAGAAAAACTTTCGCATCCTGGAAACCCTTTCCTGCGACGCTGGGAAGCGCTGTCCGGCGAAATCACAGTGCGTCAGCGCCGACTGGGCAGATGTAAAATCCCGCACGTAGCACTACTTTTCGGTGGACGTAAGCTCTTGCCCATCGGCCAGCACAACTTTTGTGAGCAGCCCAACGGGTGAACCATCTTTTGCCGGACTGGTGATAATCGTCACCTGGTCTCCGGGCTTCAAAGAGTTTCTGGTCCAGCCGGCGTGTACGAGGATGGTCGGAGACTGGGTTTCAAAATTCCAGTGCACGACGTTGCCTTTTGCGTCGGTCACGTCGAGATGAATCTGGGAATGGGGATTGCTCCAGTCGAAGGAGGTGATGGTTCCCTTGAGCGTAATCTTGTTGGTCATATCGTACGCGGCGACGCCGTGATGCGCCCACGCCGGTATCGAGACCAGCAAAAGAGCGATAAAAAGAAACCTAGCTGGCAGTGACTTAGTTGTCATGAAGCTCCTCACCGAAATTGCCCGAGTCGCTCATCGTAACACTCCTTCTCCCTTGGGTACAAAATGTGTCACCAGAGTAGATAACGGCGAGGCTGTGAGATTCCGGTTGCGCGCTTTTCGCCCGTCCGACGCGCCCGCGTTGTTGATTGCGCCGCATCGATTGCGTCGCATCGAGCCGGTTGGTTAACGTTCAAAGCGCGACGGATACGTTTCGCTTAACAATTCTTCACATTTCCCCGGGAAACTCTCGTATCCCATCCTAGCGTCCTCTCAACGAGAGAAAAAAACATGATGGAGCTGTCTCTCTCTGCGCTACCGCCTAGAAGCTGGGACTAGCCTAATGAACAAAGGTCATCTCCATTGAACTGAACGAGGGTCATATGAAAACCATGGGAAAGAAACGAAAGCGAACTTTCAAACCAAGGGGCTGATTCTAATTGCAGCCACAGGCGTTCTATCCATCGGAGTTGCTGTCAGCGCTGCGGCGCAGACGGCCTCTCTGCGCGCACCAGCGAGTCAATCGCAGCCAGTACAAGTGGAAACGTTTCGAGGCGAAGTCACGCCAGAGCCGGACCCCGGCGATTGTGGGGCATTCAGCTGCCGAGTAAGCAGCAAGGCCCCGGTCTCGTCTTATTCGCTCGTTGACGAGCTTCTCAAGGGCTACTTTTTTCTGGATGGCGAGCAGGCAAAGAAGCCTCTATACAAGTACGCGTGGAAGCGGGTTGAGATCACTGGCACGCTTGACGCGAAGTCCAGAATGATTCACATCCAATCGATCAAAGCGATCCGCTGGTAATTACGGCGCTCTCGGCTTCAGCGATCGTCTCAGGATCGAGCACGCGACTGCCTGAGAAACGGTGCCGGGTCAACCGGCGATACGGCGCCGTCTGCTATCGGCGGAGAGGCCGCTCGATCTCGATGTTCGGGCTGAGTGCCCGGAGCGCTAATCGCCGGCGGTGAAGGCGACGCGTTCCGTCACGCGGCGACGCGACGTGGAGTATCGGCGCCAAGCTTCCCAGACGTTGCCCACGAGCACGCCCCCGAGCAGGAAGTAGACCGCGCCCACCCATTCAAAGAATGCGAAGCTGGCCACTGCCACGATCAGGCCGCACACCACCTGATCCGCGTACTTCACCGGCGAGGTTGGGGGATCGGTCAAAATGAAGAACGCGAAGAATAGTGCGGCGTTGAGATCCGGGGCGCGGAAGATTTCGGCGAGCAGGCGGGGATTACCCACGAAGGTCGTGAACGAGAACAGCAGGTAATAGGCGCCGAGGAATACGAGGACCAGAGGCATCTTGTTGACCCGGTCGACGATGAACGCTCCGCTTGCGAACAGGACGATCAGCGCGAACGGGGTAAGTTCCGGCAAGGCGCCCCACCAATTCTGCGCTGAGTGGAAAACGTAAAACGCGGCAACCAGAGCCAAGGCCGCGGGATTAAACACGTTTGCCGAGCGAGTGCGAGCGATGTATTTGCTGACGATGGCGAAGGCGGAGGCAGCGGCAGCGACGTACCAGGGTTGGTGCGGGCTCAGGACCATGGCAATGAACAAGCCGGTGAGAACCGCGCCGCTCGGAAACTCCCAATCCTGATTTCGCACGCGCAGGATGAACACGTCGAGCAGGCCCGCACATCCCACGGCGGACAGCAGGCTGGGCCAAACTAGCTTGAGTCCTTCAAACGGCGCGGCCAGGGCGGCCAGAATCACCAGAACGATGATGAGCAGCCCCTTGGGCGTCCGAAAGAATCGCTGCACTGCCAGGCGTGTAGTCACTGCACATCCCTCGTGTGGTAAACCGCTCGAGCGTGGGCGAGATGATGAGTCCGTCAACGCCGAGACGCTCGAGCAGCCGAATGCCGTCCGCAGGGCCAAGAACAAACGCGGCGGTCGCCAGCGCGTCGGCCAACATCGCGGTGGGCGCAACGACCGTCGCGCTGACTGCGGCGTGCGCCGACGATCCCGTGCGCGGATCGAGAAGGTGATGGCCATCGACTTCGCTGGCGGTGCGGCGCTCGTAATCGCCCGAGGTACACACGGCGCATCCAGAAACGCGGAGAGAATCGATCAGCTCACCGTCGCGACGCGGATGGCGAATCCCGACCGACCATGGCGCGCCGTCACCGTTGCACCCGCCCAGATAGAGATCGCCGCCCGCATTGATGGAAAAATTTCCGAACGCGGCGATTTCGCGCGCGGCCATGTCGATCGCCAAGCCCTTGGCCACACCGCCAAGATCGAGGAGCAAGGGTCGAAGCAGCGTGATGGTTCGGCTGTCCGGATCCAGGCGAACATCGCGATACGTGACCGAAGCAGCCGGCTCGATGGCGCTGCGCACAATCCGCCGGCTGAGATACTCGCGGTTGAAGCCGCGCGCCTCCATGCGGTGGCCGACGGTTGGATCGAAAGCGCCGCCGCTCTGCTCCGCCACGGCCAGCGCAAACTGGACTGCTTCAAAAAGGATGGAGCTGACCGGGACGGGAACGCCGATGCGAGCGGTAAGCTGCATCAGTTCGCTGCGAGGATCGAATCGCGTGCAACACGCTTCGATGCGGTGAAACCACGCAAATGCTCGCTCGACGGCTTCTTCGCAATCGGGTTCTCGGCAATCGGGCACCCTTAGTGAATCAAGCTCTCGTTTCTCGCTTATGCGCTCAGCGCGCTGCGGCGCTTCCGGCCCGCGGCCCACGACCTGGACGGTGACCAGTGTTCCCATCAAAGGGACGGTGCGGACGTAAGGGCTATTGGTCACTGTAATTGCCCTAGCGCTTTGGATAGCGCCTGGGCCACGGCATCATGAAATGCGTAGACGCTCTCGGTCGCGCCGGAGACGACATCGACATTGACGCTCTGCCTATCAAGGACCTCTCCGGGCAAGCTCTTGATTACGGAACAGGAATAGCGCGTCAGGCATTGAGTGATTCCCACGTCCACGATTTGCCCGCGCTTGATGAGGACACCTGCCTGGATGTCGCCATGGGGACAGCTACCCCAGCCCAGATACGTTCCGTCCTTATAGCCGCTTGGGGATGCCTTTTGGCCCGGCGCGGAAGGATCGGCTGGCGAGTCGGAAGCCGGCTTCGGAGCGCGCGCGGTTGCTGGTGCGCGGGTGGCTAGTTTTTTTCGGGGCGGCTCAGCCGGCGTGGGCGCTGCGGAAGGAGCGGCGGCTTGGTCTGGCTTGATTTCAGGTGGCGATGGCGGCGCGTTGGCCGGCGCCAGGGCGGCGATCCTCTGCTGCGCGGCCTGCTCGATGAGCCGATTCGCCGCGGCACGAGTGCGAAAGTATCCCGCGCTGTAAATCGCCAGAACCGCTGCTGAGCTTAAGACTACTAGATTGGGCGAAATTTTCTCGCGCGTGAACTCCGGTTCCGCAATGAAATGGTATTGCTGCCGCGAGCGCGCGGCTCGGGCGTTTATGAGCATTCCCGTAGCGAGCAGGACGAAGGTAACGCCGACGAGCAGCGTCCACCTGGAGTCGACGATGATGACGATGGTGCCGAGAGCGAGCGCGACCGCAAGCGATATGAGGCCGCTTTTGCCGATGGGTAAATCTTTCATTGGCAAGCACTTCGCACGATCAAGTCCCCTCGACACGTGCCGCTGCGCCGGGATTTCCCTTTTCTGCTTTCAGGGCCGAACCGCAAGATACACCTGTCTCCCCTAGAAGTGCAATGCAGGTCAACAAACGCGATGGGTGCGGTGCGGGACAGAAGAGGCGGTGGTCGCCGGCCGTGTAGTGTTAATTCGTTGAGTAAAAGGGCCAACGGCTTATACAGTAATCATTGTATGCGGCGCGAAATATCGGTAGGATAGCTGGGACCTCTCGGCCCCCGGTGCAACGCGACAATTTGTTGGATGGTGCGATCTTGACCCGCGCACGTCTGTCTAAATGAGGCGACGGAATCCAAGCTTCGGCTATGTGTCGGTCATCGCCGGGATATTCCTGTTCGTTTGCCCTTTATTTGTGCTTGCGCAAGGGTCAGAACCTGGGCAAGAGGCAACTCCGGCTGATTCGAGTTCAACGGAACATCCCCAAGCAGCCGACGACCCGCCTGCGCCCGCAGTGGAACCCGAGCAACCGATCGGTTTGTTCAAAGACGACCGACTCCTCTACACTTTGCCGAACTTTCTGACGGTGCAGGGTACCGCCAAGGAGCCGCCGCTCACCTCCGGTCAGAAATTCAAGCTGGTCACCAAAGACTGCTTCGATATCGCCGAATATCCGTTCATCGGGTTTCAAGCGGCGATAGCTCAGTCGCGCAACGATCCGGCCGGCTATGGCGAAGGAATTCCCGGCTATGCCAGACGTTACGGAGCGGCCTTCGCGGACAACACCATTGGCAACTACATGACCGAAGCCGTCTTCCCGTCGATACTTCATCAGGATCCGCGGTATTACCAGCTGGGCCACGGCAATTTTTTCAAGCGAGTGGGCTATACCGTCAGCCGCTCAATTATCACGCGCGGCGATTCCGGGCATACGCAGTTCAACTTCTCGGAGATTGGCGGGAACGCCATTGCGGCGAGCATCTCCAATCTTTACTATCCGGCTGGAAATCGCACGGTGCAAGGCACGGTGGAAGTATGGTGGACCCAGATCGGCTGGGACATAACCGCCAACCTATTGCGCGAATTTTGGCCCGATATTCATAACGCCCTTCATCACAAGAAAACCAACTAGCCTAATTATCGGAGATTGGCCCAGGGAGCAGGGTCCACTCGTCGGTAAGGTACGCCGCAATGACCCGCAAAGCCCGCGAGACCGAAAACGGTGTGGACGTTGAAGGCACAATCTCGCTCCGCAATCCGCAGTGTATAATTTCCCGATGTCACAGGACGCCTACTGGCAGCCCGTGGTTCGCTGCAAAACTCCAGGGTGCATAGACGGAAATCCGATCTATCTCCCTCATCCCGACCTCCCGGAGATCACGGAACCGCAACCGCGCTGGCCGGCAGAAAACTGGCATCCTTTGCTGGTGTGCAAATACTGCGGTCGCGGCTATCACTACCGCGCAAAAGACGTCGAATGGATCAGCACGCAGAACTACACCGGGCTTCCGGACCACGATCTGATGCTTCTAGCCGAACTGCGTTGCGCCCAACCAAACTGCGAACATTTCGTAAAAGTATATTTGGGCTCCGACGTTCGTAAGAAAATCCGAGAAATAAGCGGCAAGCTGAAAACGGGAATCGATGACGCCACCTGCGACGCGGGCCACTCCCCTGCGTATCCTCTCGACGTGCTGCAAATAAATTCCGTCGATGAACTAGAGTAGTCTCACCCCGCCCACTTCCTGCGCATCCGTGGAATCGGCCGAATTATCGTGATGTGCGCACGGAGCCAGCGGCGGCGATATACCAGCACGCGCTACGTAGCTGGCGGGGGCGCGGCTACCGTCATGCCATGACGCCGGAAGACCTCCGTCATTTTAGCGCGGTCGGGCGGGCCGCCTGCCGCGGCACCCATTACTTCGGCAGCTTCCCGGAAGAACGCGGGGCCCATGATCGCAGGGGTTATGACGGCGAGTTGTTTCGCGTCTTTGCTGCCGAGGTTATCGAAGCGGTGCACGGCACCTCGGGGGATGCACAGCGACTGTCCGGGGCCAACCTCGATGGGCGTGCCGTCAACCGTCCAGGTAAGGACGCCCTCGATGCCGTAGAGTATCTCCTCGTATGCATCGTTCTTGTGGGCCGGCGCCGCCAACTTCTGCCCGGCGGGGATGAGAATTTCGAACACGGAAGCATTGCCGTTGGAATTATCGCTTGTCAGGAGGAACCGAATCCCTATGGGACCAATCTTGATGCTCTCTTCCGAAGGATTGCCTCTGCATGGCGCCGCCCTTCCTCGTACGATTATCTAGACCTCCGGCTCGCGGATCATATGGTTGCCCCGTGGAGTCCATGACCTAATTATAGGCCCTGGCCATCTGAGCTACAGGCCCTTCCCAGCTGAGTCTCCAATTCCACATCTACCTATTGAATCCCGCATAATATAGCGATACATTTCCGGATATGCTGCGTCTAACTGGACATGGGAAACCCTGCTGGAGTACCTCGCGATTTTCAAGCCTTGGAGAAACGTCGCTTTCAAGCCATTCAGTTGTGGGAACGCGGACAGAACCAATCAGAGATTGCGCGTCAAGTCCGGGTTGTCCGGCAAACCGTAGCCCGCTGGGTGCAGCTGTATCGTGGTGAGGGCAAGTCGGCGCTACGGAAAGCGGGCCGCGCCGGCCGCAAGCCGCGCTTGAGTGAGAAGCAGCGGGGGCAGCTGGAGAAGCTACTGCTGCGAGGTCCAGAGCCGCTCGGCTATGAGACACCGCTGTGGACGTGCCCGCGTGTAGCTCATCTGATCGAGCTGCAGTTCGGCGTACGCTATCACGAGGGGCATGTCTGGAAGCTCCTGGTCGGCCTGGGCTGGAGCCCGCAGCGGCCGGTGGGTCGAGCACGGGAACGCAACGAAGAGCAGATCCAACGCTGGAAGAAGAGGGTGTGGCCTGCCCTTAAAAAAAAGCGTTCCGGGAAGGGCGCATCCTGGTCTTCATCGACGAAAGCGGTCTGAGCCAGCGACCGCATCGTTGTCGCACCTGGGCGCCTCGCGGACAGACACCCATCCTGCAATACAACTTCAATTGGAAGAGTCTTTCAGTAGCCGCCGGGCTGACGCTGTGGAACTTCTAGCTTTCGAATCTATGCGGGTGCGATCAAGAAAGAGCAGGTCGTGGACTTTCTGGCGGCCTTGGTGCGTCACCTTCGTCTGCCGTTGCTGATCGTGTGGGATCGTCTGCCGGCGCACCGCAGTCGGCTGGTGCAGGACTACATTGACGGATTGCAGGGCTGGATTTCCACCGCCTATCTGCCGCCCTACGCGCCGGAGCTGAATCCGGTCGAGTACATCTGGGGTTACTGGAAGCAGCACGAGTTGTCCAACGTCTGTCCGAAGGACTACTGGCAATTGAGCGAAGCTGCGCGACGAACGCTACGTCGCATGCGTAATTATCGCCCGCGTCTGATCAACGCCTTTTGGCAGCAAGCTTCTTTATGGCCAGAGTGACCCTATATTATGCGAGAGTCAGTAGAAACAATCGGAACGCCCAATTCCAGCCCGACTAATGAGCGAATCCGGCGCAGCCAAGGCCCCAGTCGCACGGCAGTCCTTGTAGCCTTTATAATGTGGGGTCCCTCCCTGGAGGCATGGACATGTTTTCGAATGTTCCGACGATTCTGATCTTGGCGGGGCTAGTCGCGCTGATCGCCTTGCCGTTCGTAATTGTGGCATGTTCGGTCTATCTGGCGGACCGGGTCGTCAGCGCTCTGCGCCCGATTTACCGGCTGCTAAAAGAGCAAGCTGCGGCCAGCCAGCACTTCGCAGCAACCATCCCGGCCACCGCTGCGACGGTGCCGACACCCGAGCCAGCCGCGGCGGCTATTGTCTCGACAAGCACCACAGCGCGAAGGGAACAGGCCGCGGTTAACCGGGCTCCAGCGAAAGCGCCCGACGCGACGCCGCCGGCAGAAATACAGGCCACGGCACCAGCACCGGAGCCGGCTGCTGCAGATTCGAATCGCGACGCGCCTACGAAGCCACACCCAACCGAGCACACAGATGCCGAACTCGAAGCTCAGCGTGCACGCCTCCGCCAGATGATTCAAGGCCAGTGAGCTTCTCGGATGTCCAGCGCGATGCCGCGTCGCGGGTTATGGCGCAACGCAAACACCAGCGGGCTGCTGCGGCAATCTGCGTCTCAATCAACGCCCACGAAAAAACGTTAGGCTTTCAAACTCCGGCGGATATGAGTCGCTCTGTAATCTCTGCCCTATTTTATTTTAGGTCGCTTTATCATGGAGTTTGCCCAGGGGAAGGAATCATACAGATGAACGAAAATACTCAGAGTGTTCCCGCAACAAATCTCGGCAATTCAAGCTCGGCTGCGCAGACGGCGTCATATCTCGGACCGGAACTGAAGATTAGAGGACAAATAAACGGCGACGAGGATTTGAAGGTTGACGGAAAGATTGAGGGTCCAATCTCGCTGGGCAACCACCGGCTAACCTTGGGACCAGGTGGTCGGATTCTGGGAGACATCCATTCGAGAGAAATCGTCGTGTTCGGCGATGTTAAGGGACATCTGACGGCGCAAGATCGAGTTGATGTAAGGAAAGACGCGTCCGTAATCGGCGATCTAACGACTGCGCGGATTACGATTGAGGACGGAGCGCACGTCAAAGGCGCGATCGAGATCAATTGGGACAGCCCCCGAAACAGCACTGACCCTAACGGCGACCTCGCTCTGGCTGTAAAGAACTTTAAGATGAAGCGAGCGGCAGGCTCCGGCGGAGGATGAACAGGCGCGCCCCTTTTGCAAAGCGATCAAAAGCCAGTCCCGGAAAACGATTATTCCTGGGCAATAGCCCGCCGAGTCTTTGCATGCCGCTAGATATCAGCTTTCTGCGTTGCAGAAAGCCGTGAGTGGTATGGGTGGGATTGGGCTTCCCACATCACGAGGCGAGCGATAAGGCCCGACCCGTGGGAACGTCATTGGATCTCGCCAGGGTGCCAGGACGATGTATGTTTCTCCAACTGCCATTCGATTTCATCCGCGGATACGGGCTTTGAATAATAAAAACCCTGACCGTGGGTGCAGCCGATACTGCCGAGCTCTTCGGCGCTCTGGCCATTCTCAATTCCTTCAGCAACCAGACCAAGGCGAAGAATTTTCGCCAATGAAACAATCGTGTTAATTACATCCGCTGATCTTTTGTCCGTGGCCATCCGCGATACGAAGGATTTGTCGATCTTGATCGAATCGAAGGGATAACGGTCCAGCCGGTTCAGCGAGGAATATCCCGTGCCAAAATCATCGACTTCCAGACGGACCCCCAAGGCCTTCAGTGCATCGAGAATGTTTACAATGCTGGCGTTGTCCTGGAACACGACGCTTTCCGTAATCTCCAAGCTCAAGCTCGAAGGCGGGATGCCGCTATCGGCAAGCGCCTTTTGGACTGCCTCAATAAAATTCGAATGCAGCAATTGTTTTACGGATACGTTCACAGCCACGCTTAAGGGCGGATCGGACGGGAATTTGTCCTGCCATCGCTTGATCATCTTCGTGGCTTCTTCGAGAATCCACTTCCCGATCGGAACGATCAGGCCGGTTTCTTCGGCGATGGGGATAAACTTGGCTGGCGGAATGAGGCCGAGTTTTGGATGAAGCCATCGAAGCAGAACTTCAAAGCCAACGACCTTGCCGGATTTAAGTTCCACTTTGGGCTGAAAGACGGGGACCATTTCCGAATTCTCGATGGCGTGGCGCAAGTCGTGCTCGAGCTCCAGCCGCTCTTGGGCGTCGGTGCGCATGGCCTCATCGAACACATGATAGCGCCCGCCTCCGGCGGCCTTCGCGCGATACATGGCCGTGTCGGCGTCCCGCAGGATGTCCGTGGCATTGCGATAAGCAGAATCGCCAATGGCAATGCCAATGCTCACATTGACAAATACCTCGCGATTGTCCAGTTGAAATGGGGCCCGAAGACGATCTAACAGACGCATGGCGACGAAGGTGGGATCGCCGGGATCTTTGATTTCGGAAAGTAAAATCGCGAATTCGTCTCCTCCGAACCTTGCGAGCCCGAAGCGAGCGACCTTATCGGGGTGTCTATGTTCTCTGCTTGAACGGATCGAAGCTTCTAGTCTACGCGCCACAGCCTCCAGCAGACGGTCTCCGATCACATGGCCAAGCGAGTCATTAATGACCTTGAAGCGGTCGAGATCCAGAAAGAGCAATGCAAAGTGCTTCTCAGTGTCCTTCGTACACTCCCGAATCACTGTGGAAAGGTCTTCGACGAAAAGCAAGCGATTCGGGAGACCGGTGAGCGTGTCAAAGGCCTTGCTCTTAGTGACGTCTGTGACGGAACCTACCAAGCGCACCGCTGCGCCCTGCTCGGAACGTACGATCGCCGCGCGGCTCAGAATCCAGCGATAGTCACCGCTCCGGTGCTTGACCCGGTACTCGCTGACAAATTGATTCTGTTGCGGGTCACCGAGATTGGCGCTGAGTTCCGACTCCACCCGCCCTCGATCTTCACTATGTATCCGCGAAAACCAGACCTCCGTGGAATTGCCGATCGGCGCATCATCGTAACCAACGATGAGTTTCCACTCGTTTGAATATTCGATCCGGTTTTTGGTTATGTCCCAGTCCCAGAGCCCTTCGTTCGCTCCTTGAGCCGCCAAGGCATATCGCTCCTCGCTCTTCCGGAGCGCCTCTTCGGAGCGCTTGCGGCTCACTTGCATCTTGATCCGGGCGATTGCCACGGGGAAATCCACTGGCTTGGTGATGTAGTCGTTCGCTCCCAACGTCAGAGCTTCGGCAACCTCATTGCTTTCGGTAAGGGCGGACACCATGATCACGGGCAGCTGCGATTGCGAATACGTGGATCTGATGACCTTGAGAACCTCGACACCAGTCATGCCCGGCATCATGATGTCGAGTAGAATGAGGTCCATATCCTGCTCACGAATCAACTGCAAGGCGCTGGAGCCATTCTCGGCCTCCACCACGTCGTAGCCCATGCGCCGCAGGCGGCGAGTCAGCATGTCCCGGTTGTCCGCGATATCATCGACGACAAGCAGCCTCTCACCCGTTGGTTGATTTGCATTTGCTGCACTATTTCGTTCTTCCTGTATGGTATCGGGGCGAACATTCCGTGTATTCATTGATCTCCTCGCGAATGCCGATTGGTTGTCGGGAGGGACGGAAGACCTTGCCGGTTCCCGAGCCTCGTTTCAGGCTTCTTTTCAAATAGAGAAGTCATCTTGCCGAGTAGTCGACCCATGTCAACGGGCTTGGTATCGTAATCCTCGCACCCGGCGTTGAGCGCGGTTTCACGGTCGCCCGTCATCGCGTGGGCGGTGAGCGCGATCACCGGGATGTTTTGGGTCCCGGAGTCGCGCTTGAGAGTTCGAGCAACCTCCCAACCGTCCATCTCCGGCAGACTCATGTCCAAGAGGATGAGGTCTGGCTGTTGTGTCCTCGCCAGCGCGAGACCGGTTCGGCCATCTTCGGCCGTGGAGACTTCAAAACCACGGCGTTCCAGCCTCCGGGCCAGCATGTCGCGGTTCATTTCGTTGTCTTCGATAATCAGGATTTTTTGCATTTAGATTGGCCTATGATTCTACGGCGGCGCCAACTGGGGAGGGCTCACTTGCCGGCTCCTCATGGCGTGCGTCTTGGGCCGCGGGGACGAAGATCGTAAACCGCGAGCCTTTCCCGACTTCGCTCGAAAACTCAATTCTGCCGCCCATCAGTTCGCAGAAGTGCTGGCTAATGGTCAACCCCAGACCGGTCCCTTCGTGTCTACGAGCCATCGAGGAATCCACCTGGGAAAAAGGCCGGAAGAGCCGGTTGTAACTCTCCTTGGGAATGCCGATGCCGGTGTCCGTCACGTTCCAGCATATCCATCGCCTCCCATTGGTGGGCTCAGCGCACACCTCCACGGTCACGGTTCCGTCTTCGGTAAACTTGCAGGCATTCGAGAGCAAGTTCAGCAACACTTGACAAAATCGAGTCCGGTCGCCGAGGAAGACGTAGTCCTTCGGCGCTCGAACGACCAGCTTGTTGCGGTTTTTCCTGGCTAGCGGGTCCACCGTAGGCATGACTTGTTGAATTATCGAAGAGGATGTGAGGGGCTCTGAGTGGAGAACCAACTTGCCCGCTTCGACTTTGGATAGGTCGAGCACGTCACTAATCAATGCGAGCAGGTGCTTTCCCGCTCCGCGGATCTTCCGCAGGTCCGGAATGGCATCTTCGAGGGTACGTTCCTGTGCTTCCTCCTCCAGCATCTCGCTGTAGCCAATAATCGCGTTCAAGGGTGTGCGAAGTTCATGGCTCATATTGGCGAGAAATGCGCTCTTTGCCTTATTGGATTTGTCTGCTGCATCTTTGGCCCTGCGCATCTCGGCGGCACGCACTTGGAACCACGTCGCCACGAAAAGACAAGAGAGACCAAGCGCATCGAATAGACTCAGCTGGAACAGCGCGCTGCGCTCTTGCGCGTCCCGCGCACTGTGCGGAACAATCGAGATCAACTTCCAGTTGTAGGATGACTGCCCCGACCCGCGAGAGCTCTGATTCATGACCTTCTCATAAACGATCCGGTCCGCAACCGCCAGCGGGGAGATGGTGTCGAACGCATAAAAGTCGCCGCTCTCGTACAGGTGATCCCGATTGCCGGGCGCTCAAGTTCTTCCACAGCTCCGGGGCGGACTTGGCAAGCGTCTTGTCCACGGTTTCCTCGTGCATGAACGCCCAATCGTCCTTTGGATTCGGCCCTTGCAGCCAATAGCCATCGGAATTGAGCAACACCAATTGCCCGATCGATTCCGCACTCTTCGCCTTCTTCTCGCTGATCTCGTTCAGGATCGTCCGGCCTTCGTAACTAAAACTAAGCACTCCACGCTTTAAGCCGTTCGCGTCGTACACGGGAACGGAGAACAGGATTACGGGATGCGGAGGCACCTCCAACCGATCGTTCTCAACATTCAGTTCAAACGGAGAGACGAAGACTTCTTGACGGCCCAATTCGAGCGTTCGCACGAAAAAAGGACGCTCCGAAACATCCTCAAGCCTGTCCTCGGGAGCGATCGAGAGGCGCGCCGTTGGTGCGACGCACCTTGACCAGCTCGACCCCGTTCTCGTCCAAAAGCCGGATCTCAAAATAATTCGATTTCCTACGACACCACTGCAAGAACTCGACCTCCGTGGCAATTCGTCTTGCCTGGTCGCCTGGATGTTCCAGAAGACTCGAAATCGTCGAATCTTCGGAGAGGATGACCAAGTCGTCGACGGTTGGATCTAGGAGAGAGAGAATCCTCTCGGATGCTAGACGAACTGTTTCTGTCTCCTTCGTTTCCATCCTCGAAGTCCAGAACCGCATCTGCGCAAAGTAATAACCGCAGCTCATCAAACAGATGAGGGCTAGAAATAGCCATGCGCTTCCTGGCGTCTTGGCCGCCAGGTCGTGCAGCTTCACCGAAATTGATGGAGGCCTCTGAGTCATACGCAGTTCGCTTTAGGCCGTTGGACTATGGACGGTAGCGGGAGCTGTCCGCCGCCTGATCGCCAAGCTTCGCCTCATGTTGGTGCCGCCAGGGCATACATGACACCAACAATCTCCGAAGTTGCAAAGTCGTAGGTAATAACCTATTGGCACTTAGTCTATAGATTACTTACTCGTTTATCCCCGACCTGTGGTTATCTGCATGGCTAGAGACGCCGAATCGCTGGGCGCCCCCGCAACCGTCCATTCCGAGCGATCTTGCGCGTTGAGATGGATCGGATGGTCCCATAAGCATTGGGGAAGAATCGCCGGAGACTACGGATCGTCATGGTCGGCCATATCTCTGAAACCTCTCACAGAGCGAGACGGACGTGGTCTCTGAGCGCCGGCAGGGTGGCCATCCTGGGAATTGTGGTTTTCGGCTGGCTGGGATGGAGCAGCCGCCCCGCTCAGGCCATTCCAGCGTTTGCGCGCAAGTACAGCCTGTCCTGTTCGGCTTGCCACGAGGCATGGCCGAAGCTCAATAATTTCGGACAGGCGTTCCGCGACAACGGGTACCAACTCGGCAACGGCTACGACGCGCTGATCACTCAGGTTCCGTCCTATTGGCCGATTACCTTTCGCATCACCCCGAATTGGCATCGCGAGAATAACGAACGCGTCGCCGTCGACAATATCGCTGGCGACCCTGCGAGCGGCCAGTCGGAACGGAGCGTATCCACCAGCGGATTTGACTTGTCGGGGATAGACATCTGGGCGGCGGGAGTGCTGGTCAAGAATATTTCCTTCGTGGTTCTTCCTTCATCCGATCCGAATGGCAACTTCCACTTTGAAGCCGCATGGATACGCTTTGACAACCTGGCCGGCTCACGCTGGGCGAACCTTAAAGTCGGGAAATTTGAGCTGGACAATCCAATCTCGGAGAAACGAATACTCACGCTCAGCAATGATGGAGGCTTCTATCAAAACTTCCATTTCGAACCGCCTGGCGACAGCAACTTTGTGGCGATGGGTGACAACCAACTGGGCGTCGAACTGCAAGGGCACTCCCAAAATAGTTATACGCGTTACTCGGTCGCGGTCGTCAGCGATAGCGACGGCAGCCCGAACCTGCCTGCCGGACGCGGCTACGATGTTTATGCAAACTTCAATCGAGCGGTTGAAGCGCCGCATCTCGGTCTGCAGCGATTTGGCGTTTACAGCTTCGCGGGCGCCTCGCCGACGGAATATCTGACCAGTGATGGCCAGCCACTACCCGGTACAGGCGTTGGCAACCAGTTCTTCTATCGCTATGGCGCATACGCCCTCGATTACGTAGGCAAGTTCGATTTCAGCACGGTGTTCATGCGCGCTTCCGATAGCGCCTTTCTCGGCACCGGGACCGCCGCCAGCGAGCCACTGCCCGCCGGCGCGCGGGCTCCGGTGTGGAACGGCCTGATCGAGGAAGCGCACTACGACTATTCAACCCACCTTATTCTGATCGGTCGCTACGAGGCCGTTCGGATGGTCCAGCAGGCGCTGCCAACAAGTCCTCGGGATCTCGGGGATATCGACGCCGCCACGTTCGGCTATCGATGGTATCCGTTCAACAACAGCCGTGCCGGGCTGGCCTGGCATCAAGAGTATTCTTGGGTGCGGTCGCGAGGCACAGCACCGCTCTCCGGTCGCGATGCGGAAAGCAGCAGTTTCTTTATGGGGTTCGACTTTGCGTTCTAAATTGAGACGGGAAGGGATGCGTTTCTGCGTCGAGCGCATGGCAGCGATCTGCACAACCATCATCGCGATGCTAGCCCTCACGAGCGGGCCGATGAGGGCCCAAGAGCGTCACGTCAAAACTTTTGCCGGACGTAGTAATTCCGGCAAGACCCTCTATGCGCGCTACTGCGTCGGCTGCCATGGCGTGCTTGGCGATGGAAAGGGCGAGAACGCCCGACACGTCAACCCTGAGTTTCCAAAGCCCCGTGATTTCACAAGTGGAATCTTCGAGTGCCGCTCAACTCCTTCAGGAAGCATCCCTCTCGATAGCGATCTATTCGACACCGTCGGCCGCGGAATTAACACCAGCGCGATGCCGCAGTGGCTCCCGCTCACGCGACAAGAACGCGCGGACCTCGTCGCTTACGTCAAAACGTTTTCGACTCGGTTCCGCGACGAAAAGTCGGAACCTCCGGTGTCGATAACACCGGAAACGATCTCGACTCCAGAGAGCGTCGAGCGAGGTAAGGTCCTCTATCAATCCAACAAATGCGGCGAATGCCACGGGGACCAGGGGAGGGGCGACGGCCCTTCTGCGCCTTCTCTCCGCGACAATAAAGGCAATCCCGACCCGCCTTACGATTTCACGACGGGCGAGCGATTCAAATGCGGTCAGACCGACTACGATTTGGCGCGAATCTTCCTGACCGGCTTGGATGGAACGCCAATGCCCACATACGTCGACTATCTGCAGGGTGATCAGGTCTGGGACCTGGTGCACTACTTGCGCACGCTGATCGCGAACAACAAGCACAAGGCATTGTGGACAAGATTGTTTTCAGATTAAAGGTTGGAGGAGTTCGAGCATGAAGCAATGTATATTGCTGCTGGTCTCAATCGTGACGGTCGTATCCGTCTGCAACGCGCAAACGGAATACCAAGCTGAACCGGTGGTCAACGGGGGCACAATCAAGGGCGTCGTCAAATGGTCCGGGGCGCCCGTCAAGGACCTCTCCCTGCCGATTACCAAGAATCCCGAGACCTGCGATCCAGATAAGCAGCAGACTCGCGATCTTGAGCGTCTGGAAATCGGCTCCGACGGTGGCGTGGCGAATACCGTTGTCTTCTTGAAAGGGATCACCAAAGGCAAAGCGATGAACCTTCCGGTCGCGCGCCGGACCTTGAACCAGAAGAATTGTCGTTACGAGCCTCACATCCTGCTGGTTCCAAAAGAAGGTTCGATGGAGATGAAAAGCAGCGACCCAATTCTTCACAATATACATATGGTTGGAGCATCGCTTTACAATCTTCCGTTTCCGATACAGGACAAGGTCCTCACCCGAGTCATGCACAGCGATGGCGTCGTCGATATCAAGTGTGACGCGGGCCATGTTTGGATGAACGCCGAAGTCCTCGTTGTCAGTCACCCTTACTACGCCGTCACTGACCAACACGGCAACTTTGAACTCACCGACGTCCCCCCCGGCGAATACGAGATCATTGCCTGGCACGAAGGTTGGAAAATTGCACGCACCGAAACTGTGATCGATGTGGACTCCCGACAGGAAGTGCACCGTCCGATCTACTCGGAACCTAGGACCTGGAACGCGAAGGTAACGGTGTCCGCGGCAGGCATGACCCGAGCAGATTTCAACTTGTCGGACAAGTGAGAACGATTGGCCCGGGTTCCGATCCGATCACACACCTGACACCACTGCAAAGCGACGATCTTCCACCCGTTTGAACGGGGCCAGATCGCGGGACTGCAGCACCCGGCCCCAGTGATTTCGGCTTCGTAGCTGCCTGCTAGACTTCAGGCCAATCTCTCATTTGCAGTCCAGCTCCGAAGGCATGGGATATCATAAACAGCGATGCCCCCGGCAGGCCCGGTTTGACTCGTGATGTGCATGCGCGAATTGAAGCGACGGGCCGACGGTGTTGCGGTGTGCTGTCTCGTGTGCGCTTGCTTGACCTCGCGTCCACTAAACAGATGGCCAAGGAGAAAGACGATCGCAAGGACCAGAAGGACGTGAATGAGGATGCCCAGCACAGCTTCCGCAGCAGGTGATCTATACTTCGCCGTCGGTCGTGCCGTATCCGATCCGCGGGTTGAGAACTGACCGTCATGGTCGGTATTCTGGTGCTGGGGAACAATCACTTCATTGTGCGAGGTCCATTTCCGAGTCGAGAGACGGCATTGATTCTTGCTCGGCATTGGTCCCTCATACAGATTGGGCAAACGACGCCCGGCCATCCTCGATCGATGGAGCATTAGCACGCGAGAATTCCGCGAGAATCTGGAATGGGCGGTGATCGTCCCCGGCGATGGTGAGATCACACCGGCCGTAGCGCAATTGCTGGCCGAGTTATCGGGAAGAGGGATCGCGATCCATGACTCCCGTTTCAGCAATTGGTAACGGAGACAGGCGATCTCGGAATCAGGACAGTCCGAACTGCTCTAAAAAGGTCCTTGCACTCTGCATTCCCGGCGGCTGATAAACGCAGTATCTTCGACTTCTAACTCCCGCCGCTCTCCCGCCTGAACTGCGCCCATTTTTGACCAGCCCTTCGCCCGCCATATGCGGTGTGCTGTTTGAGACATACATGAATTGTTTCCGGGTGCATAGTTAACCTCCCGTGATTCCGAACATTGGACGCGCCGGATTTGAAAGGACATTTCCATGCATCTTGCACATCGCGTCATGAACTCGCTCTTGCTGGCCGCCGCTCTCGTAACGCCGGTGGCGATTAGCGCCGCCCCTGCGCCTCAGCGCGTTGGCGTCCAGGTCCGAGTCTACGACCACAACCACAAGGACTACCACAACTGGGACGATCGCGAAGAAAGCTCGTACCGCCGCTACTTAGTGGAACAGCACCATTCCTATCGTGAGTACGCCAAGCAGCGCCGTAGAACGCAAGACCAGTACTGGAATTGGCGCCACAGGCACCCAGACTAACGAATGAGCTTGATGCAGGGCTGCGCGACTTCGTTTTTGACGCAGAAGAGCGGCGAAATGAACTGGATGACACAGCCTAAAGGAACTGGTGTTAGCTATCTCGGACGATAACCGTATCGTGTGCCTTATCCGACGCCGAGTCTTTTCTGGTCGAAGAGGACTGATCGCTTCGCTCCGTCGCTCTGCCGGCGTTACCAGTGACTCAGTAACTCAGTCAATTGGGGCTTCTATCAAAGCTAAACCGGAATGGCCAGGGCCAGGGCAGAACACGCTCCCCAAAACTGGACCGTACTCGCGCGAAGGCCGATGGCGGCTGCCAGGAATCGTCGCTTACTTGCATTCCCCGCCACCACCGGCCCGAAATACAGTTCGCGCGGTAGTTGCTCTTATTTTCCTTTTCCGCCCTTGCTCGGCTTCTTCGTGCTTTTCTTCTTTGGCATTTACGTCTCCTTTCTGTGGATGTGAATTCCTCACCGCATCTTTTTAGATTCCTAGCTTGCGCATCGTATGCTTCTCCTGCGCTTGACACAACCAATTCGTTTTCGCCGGGAACCGATGCCCACCGCGACTTCCTGGTCGGGCTCTCTTCCAACTCGCGAATCTCGTTCCTCGAAGATGAAATCCACTTGCCGCAAGGCACGTCTGGGAGTGCGCCGGACAGAATACCGACTGCCGTCCACGACGAGCGGGCCGCAACCACTTCCGCTCAGGCTTGTACGCTTCTGCGCTCCGCAAGCGTGACGGTCACGCCGTTGATTTCCTTCCCGATGTGCGGCTTCAGAACGTTTCCGTGCGTGCTCACTTTGTGTTCTCTCCCTTTCTTGCAGCGCTTCTAGAGGAATCTGTGAGCATGGCGGCGCCTTCCCGAGTTTCGCGACGAAAAGCCCCGATTATTTCGGCCGCGTCAAGCGACGTAGCAAGTGACATTCGCGCCGTCAAACTTGTAAGTGATTGAAAGAATGGAGCCGAGGGGCGGACTTGAACCGCCGACCTGACGATTACGAATCGTCTGCTCTACCAACTGAGCTACCTCGGCTTAGTGTGAAACGAAGATAGCATGGGGCGCAAAAAAGCGTCAAACGAGAGGCGGCGAGGTGTGCAAAAAATGCTGTATTTCAGCGGGAAAATGGATACATCAGCCAACCGATACCGATTGCAACGGCCATGAAACCGAGAAAGGCCCATACGAAGTAGAGCGCCTGCTCGCGGGTTTGCTGCTTGGAGAGTAATGCGAAGGCCAGCGAAACGGCCAATGAGAAGATGAGCATCGTCACGAAGTGGTTAGGCATGGCGATCTTAGAATTTTCCGTCCGAGTGCAAGCCGATTTGAAAGGCTTCGAGAACACAGAGCAGATTAAGGACGCCCGCCGTCGCGATCAGCCGCGTGCCGTAGTCCCCTGCTGCGCGCGAAACATCAGGCCCTGCGGCGTCGATGGTGTGCGCCAGGAAATAAAAGACGCCGGCGCCGAGATCGGCCAGAAATCCGAGATTGCCAAACGCATCTCCGCCATAAGTGAAAACATCCCCGCGCATCCGCAAACCGACCACAGCCAGTACAGCCACGGCCACAAAATATCCTAGGGCCTTGCCCCAGCGGCGCAGCAAGAGGTGGCCCAGCCCAGGCACGAGCCAACCCGCCACAGCGGCGCTCACCGCGAGTGACTGGTTCCCTTTCGTTCCGGTCTTTTCGTTTTCGGCCATAAGATTCAGCTGAGCAGCGGCAAAATCCCGGTTTGCATCGGGCCGGTTACGCGCGCTTCCGCGCCGTCCACGTAGACATCCACTTCGCTGCGTACTCCAAATTCCGGCAGGTAAATGCCGGGCTCGATGGAAAAGCACGTTTGCGGCAAAATGCGCCGGACGTCGTGGGTCTCCAAACTATCCATGTTCGCGCCGTTGCCGTGCACTTCCTGTCCGATATTGTGGCCGGTGCGGTGCACGAAATATTTGCCGAGTCGAGCTTTGCGAATGACGTTGCGCGCGACTTGGTCGACCTGCCAGCCCTTGATCGCGCGCCCTGCAGCCAACGATTGTTGCACAAAAGAGATGGCCCGGTCTCGCGCCTCACTCACGATGGCGAAAATCTTGGCGTACTTCTCAGGCACCACGGACCCGAGGTAACCAACCCAGGTGATATCGTAATACACGCTGGCCGCACGATCCAGCTTGCCCCAAACGTCGAGCAACAGCAAATCGCCCTTGCGGATCGGCGAGGAGCGCTCTGCGTTAGGCTCGTAGTGCGGATCGCCGGTATGCGGCCCGACCGCGACGATGGGCGGCTCGGAAGTGGTGATGCCGGCGGCGCGAAACTGATCCAGCATCCAGCGCTGCAAATCGTACTCGCTGAGCGCTGACTTAGCCTTCACGCGCTCGGCGGCGTAAACAAAAGCGTCCTGCGTGATGCGGTCGATCAAGCGGCCGGCTTCGAGGTGCGTAGCATATTGTTCGGCGCTCCAGCTCGCCTCGAACTTCTGCACCAGATCGGCGGAACTGACCACGCGGCAGCCTTGCGCGCGCACCAACTCCACGGTTCCCGCGTCCACCAGCGAAATGTAAGGAATGGCGTTGCGCGGCGAATACTGCATGGCCACTTTGCGGCAACGGGCCATCAGGCGCGCAAGCCCTTTCTGCAGTTCCTCCAGACTCGCGTAGACGAACTTCTTGCCCGGCAGAGAATCGAGGGCGCTCGACTCGATGCGATGGACGAGCTTGCGGGGAGTGCCGTTCGCCGGAATCAGATAGAACCAGCGGCGCGTTCCCATGCCGGCATCGAGACCCAGAACTCGCGCCGCAATCGGGTCGCGATGGTGAAAATCGTAGAAGAGCCAGCCGTCGAGTCCGGTGGATCGCAGTTCCGCTTGAATGGCGTCGATTTGCGGCATCAATGGCTACCGATTTCTCACTGCATCATCTTTCTCACTCATCATCATTCTGGCGGGCGCACACCGAACAGCGCCGTGCCCACGCGAATCTGCGTGGCGCCCTCCTCGATGGCGATGTCGAAGTCGCGCGACATCCCCATGGAGAGCTCGGGCAACGGCCAATCCGCCAAACCTGCCAGATTGTCGCGCAGTTCGCGCAGACGGCGGAAGAAGGGGCGCACCTGCTCGAGGTCTTGCGTCATCGGCGGGACGGTCATCAGACCGCGCAGTTCGAGATGCGGCATCAGCAAAAGCCCTTCCACCAATCTCGGAAGGTCCGCGGGATCGCAGCCGGCTTTCTTCGCTCCTGGGTCGAGCCGCACTTCGACAAGTACCGGCAACCGGCGGCCTTCTCCAGCGCCGCGTTCCAGTTTTTCCGCGAGGGGCAGGCTGTCGAGTGAATCGATCTCGTGAAACAGCGTCACCGCCCGCGCAGCTTTGTTGCGTTGCAAATGTCCGACGAGGTGCCAGGTGGCGCCAAGGTCAGCCAGGAGCGGGGCTTTCGCTTCCCATTCTTGCGTGCGGCTTTCGCCGAAGTGGCGCACTCCGGCGGAAAAAGCCTCTCGAATGCGCTCGACGGGAATCGTTTTGGAGACCGCGACGAGAGTGATTTCCTCAGCCTTTCGGCCCGCACGACCGGCGGCGGACTCGATGCGTTCGCGAATGCGGGCCAAATTCGTGGCGATCACGTCTGCTGGCTCAACCATGGGGGGGATTCTAACAGACTCGGCGTCACGTCGGTTGCGACCCGCAAGGAGTCGGGCTAGACTGACGGCAGCATGGCGCCGCGCGGAACATTCATCGCCATCGAAGGCATCGACGGCTCCGGCAAACACACCCAGGCGGCTTGGCTAGGGCGCGCGTTGGCTGCCCGAGGAATTCCCTGTGTCCCGTTTAGTTTTCCGCGCTACGGCTCTTCGTTCGGCAAGCTGATCGCGAGCTTTCTAAACGGGGAGTTTGGCAGTCTCGAAGCCATCGACGCGCACCTGTCAGCGCTACTTTACGCCGGCGACCGCTTCGAAGCGAAGCCCGAACTGGAAGCAGCCCTGGCGTCGGGCAAGACGATTCTCGCCGACCGGTATGTCGCGTCGAACCTCGCGCACCAGACTGCGCGTGTCGCGCCGGAGCGCCGCGAAGAATTCATGACTTGGTTGCGACAGCTTGAATATGGCATCTACGGGTTGCCCGTCGAGGACCTGGTCATCTACCTGCGCGTCGGGGCCGTCGAGGCGCAGCGGCTTGTGGGGCGAAAAAGGGCCGCGGGACTACACTGCTCTCGAACACGATATTCAAGAATCTGACCTGACGCACCTCGAGCGGGCGGCCCAGGTATATGACCGATTGGCGACCGAACCGAACTGGGTGACAATCGAGTGGTCTGGACCCAGAAACCAGCCGGCTGAAATCAGTAGAAGAAATCCACGAGGCAGTCCTCGCTGCGGTGGATTCGCGCGTGCTGTCACGCCAAGCCGTGTCCTGAAGACTAGGGGGCTTCGTCCCGATCATGCCCTTCTCCGAAATTCTCGGCCATGAACGCATCGTCACCGCCTTGCGCTCCATGCTGGCTACCGAGCGCGTGCCGCACGCCATGTTGTTTGCCGGTCCGCGCGGCATCGGAAAATTCACGCTGGCCAGGATTTTTGCGCAGGCCGCAAATTGCCAGCGGCTTCGCGACGATTCTTGCGGTGAGTGCGAGCCATGCCGCAGCATCTCGCGCCTGGCCGATCCTGCGCCGCTGATCGTGCAAGGGCTGACCGAGCGCGGCGAGAGCGCGGACGCCGCCACTGTCGAGCGCGTGCCCCTGATCCTGGAGACGCATCCCGACGTGTGGGCCCTGGTGCCCGATCCTATCCGGCTGAAGAGCCCGGTGGTGCGGCCCGTTCTGCATATGGGGCAGCTTCGCGCGGTCCAGCGCGCCGCCTCCTTCCGGCCCGTCGCGCGACGCCGCGTCTTCATCCTCGACCGCGTCGATACGATGCGTTGGGACCTTGCCAACATTTTCCTGAAGATACTCGAGGAGCCACCCGAGTCATCGACGCTCATTCTGTTGACGACCAATCCCTACGCGCTGCTACCCACCATCCGTTCGAGGTGCTTCCAGTTCTTTTTCTCCCCGCTGCAGACCGAATCGGTTGAGAAGATTTTGAGCGAGCGCACGCAGATCGCGCCCGCGGAACGCAAACTCGCGGCCCAGCTTGCCGAGGGCAGCCCTGGCGAGGCCATGTCGCTCGACTTGGCGGAAGCGACGGAATTGAGGCGCGCGATCCTGCGCGTTTTGACCAGCGCTGCCGACGGTCGTTCCTTCACCGACCTTTTTGCACAAACCACGCAACTCGCCAAAGGCCAAAGAGTCCCCTTTGAAACCGTACTCGAACTGTTCTATAGTCTACTCACCGACCTGCTGGAGCTTTCC
Source organism: uncultured Acidobacteriota bacterium (assembly GCA_963818345.1). GTDB lineage: Bacteria > Acidobacteriota > Terriglobia > Acidiferrales > UBA7541 > Palsa-189. Next base: position 609,752 of record CAWFRX010000014.1, read on the forward strand.
GCCGGCTGTGCCGAACCGAAGCTTCGCAACCCGATCTTCGGGAAGGAACTGGCCTCTCTGAGCAGGCGCATAGACCCCTTGTGGGTAGCACATGCCGTGCAAGGCCTCGACGAACTTTCGGGCCGGCTTCGACGCAATATCAGCAGGCAGCTGGGCCTCGACTCGGTGGCGATGTCGCTCGTCGCCGACCGCTAATTCGGCGCTATCGACTAGTTTTCATTACGCTGTAACGTCGCCTGGACCCGGTGCATCATATTCAGCTAGTAAGTTTGAGCGAGTACATCTGCACTTATATCTGTTCAAGTGAAGGCAAGGAGCCCTAATAATGGTGAACCGTAAGTTGTTTCGTCCTACTCTGACCGAAGTGAAGGAGCAAACTGTAGCCCGCCCCACCGTTGCCGGACCACAGCCGCACAAGAAACCCGCGCCACCAGAACAGACGCATGCAGAAAATTTCTACTGGGTAAAACAGATGCAGTCGCGCACGCCGATGACCATCGTTCTCGTCGGCGGCGAAGAGCTCCACGGCACGGTTGAGTGGTACGACCGCGATTGCATTAAGATCACGCGATATGGCAGCCCTAATTTGCTCGTTTACAAGCAAGTCATCCAGTACGTTTACAAGGATGGCGAGGACGCTGCAAAGGGCGGAAACAACGGCCTGTAGTAGACCGGGTAGCCACATCGAGGATCGGGCGCAGAGTCCACCCGCCAATCATAAAGCTTAGAAACCAATCCCAGGGGCGCGACCGCGTCAGGTCACGCCCCCCATCTCCGTGACCAACTCCGGCACTTCGATGCGAATGCGCGTACCGGCGCCTTCGCGGCTGGAGATGTCCATGCGAAAATCATTGCCGTAAAGCACGCGCAGGCGTTCGTGTACGTTGCTGATGCCGATGCCGTCCACATAGACCTGCGGCATGCGGTCCTGCGATATCCCCACACCGTTATCTTCCACTTCGATCACCAGGCGTCCCTGGAGAGAAGACGTACGAATGGTGATTTGGCCACCGTCCAGCTTGGCGGCAAGGCCATGCTTGATGGAGTTCTCAACGATCGGTTGCAAGAGCATGCTGGGCACAAATGCTTCGAGCGTGCTTTGGTCCACTTGCTTGAAGATTTGCAAATTGTCGCGTCCGAAGCGAGCCACCTCGATGTCCAGGTAATCGTCGACAAAACCGAGTTCCTCATGGAGCGGTACGAACGTTTCGTGCTTGCGCAGCAAGCGGCGAAGGATATTGCTCAGCTTTACGACGACCACCCGCGCGAGGTCAGGATCGTAGCGGATCAGCGAGGAGACGGTATTGAGCGTGTTGAACAGGAAATGAGGGTTGATCTGGCTGGACAGCGCGTCCATACGCGCCTTGAGGAGCAATTGCTGGTGCTTCTCGAGGTTCATCTGGATGCGCGTGTTGTTCCAAATCTTGATGGGGACCGCGATGGCCATCACCGTCCCGAGCAAAAGCAGGGCGACGGACCAAAAGTTCCGCGCATCGATATAAAAAAGCCACTGGTGCTTGGTCGCGTGACCGAGCGTTAGCCTGCCGAGTTCGAGGCCCACGCAACCCGCCAGCGGAAGCATGTCCCACATGGGGACCCTTTTTCGCGCAAACCGCCATAGCGAGCGGGGAACGTTAAGAAACGTGAAGGGGCCGAAATCCCAAATGGTGTCTTTGTTCGGCATGGCCTGGCGGATCAACCCGCCCACCAGTCCGGCAAATGCGGCCATCGGCGCGGCGAGCCACTCATGGTGCATAAAGGCCGGAAGGCTCACCATGGCGCCTCCGAGCGGCCCCACCACGCGCCCGCCGAGCAATCCCATCAGAAAAGAACCCTCCAGCATGAGATCGGCGAACCGGTAGGGGTAGCCGAACAGGCGCAAGATCACGCCCAAAGCCAAGAGCCGGCGTCAGAAACAACAGGAGCTTGATTTTGAGATCCGAGTCGCGGACCTCGGTGAACAGAACCTTGCGAAAAACTTCCCAGCGGACCAGCAGTGCAGCAAGAGAAGCCGCCACGCCCACCTTCATGAGCAGCGTAAACAGCAGGTCTTGGCCGGAAAAGAAGGTTTCCATGCGATGCGACGCGGTGTTCTGCGCTTCTGGACTTACGGTAGCCAATCGCCTGCGGAATGTAAAGCGACGGCTCGCACAGCGGCTGCTATACTACGACGCTTCCATCATGGCAAAACGCAAGGCAAAAAGAGGCGCCTCACGCCGCGGCGCGGCGGGCAGGCTTCGCATCGTCGCAGAGGCTGCGCTCCCGACGCGGTTTGGAGCCTTTACGATCCTGGGCATCGAGGGCCGGACCCCGGAAGAGACTCTGGTCGGTACTGCGCCACGGGCCGGTGAGCCCGCGGACAGTGCCGCTGGTGCGCATTCACTCGCAGTGCCTTACCGGGGACGTATTGGCTTCGCAACGCTGCGATTGCCGCGCCCAACTCGAGCTTTCGCTGAAGAAGATCGCTGCCGCGCCCGCAGGCCTGCTGCTCTATGTGCCGCAGGAAGGCCGTGGCATCGGCTTGCTGAATAAGCTTCGCGCGTATCAATTGCAGGACGGCGGCATGGACACGGTCGAAGCCAACGAAGAGTTGGGGTTTGCAGCGGATTCGCGGGACTACCGATTCGCGGCCGAGGCGTTGCTTTTGCTGGGCGCGCGCCGCGTGCGGCTACTTTCGAACAATCCCGACAAGGTCGCGCAACTCGAACGCCACGGCGTTCGGGTGGTCGAGCGCGTTCGTTGCCAGCCGCGCAGTGCCGTCGCCTCGCGCGCCTACCTGGAGACCAAGCGCGCCAAAATGGGGCACCTGCTCACGAAAACCCGAAGGCGATCGAGGGATCGAGGAGATTAGCCCCATGAATCCAACCATCGAGCAGTCCGCAAAGTTCAACGCTTCGCCGGAGGTGCTTTTTGAAATGTATATGGACTCCGCCAAGCATTCCGCCGCTACTGGAGCGCCGGCGCGCATCAGCCGTCGCGCGGGAGGGCGCTTCACAGCATTTTCCGGCGCGCTCAGTGGGCGGAATCTGCTGATCGTTCCCAACCGGATGATCGTCCAGGCATGGCGGTCTAGTGCGTTCAAACGCGGCGACCCGGACTCGATCTTGGTGCTGGAGTTCAGCAAGGTTGCCGGCGGCGCCAGCGTGCACATCGTCCACATGAACGTTCCCCGCCAGGATCACCAGGGTGTGACGAAGGGATGGCCGAAATTTTACTGGAAGCCCTGGAAGGCTTACCTGGCTGCTAAGAAACGCAAGTCCTAGCCGCCGCCGACCAGATGCACAATTTCGTAGCGGTCTCCCGCGGTGACCTGGGTCTGGTCCCACTGGTTCCTCGGAAGAATGTCCCTGTTTCGCTCGATGGCGACGCGGTTCGTTGCGATTGCCAAGATGGGCGAGCAAGCCGGTCACGTTGAGCCCGCCTGGTACTTGACGCGGCTCGCCATTGATCTCCAGAAGAACGGTCTCGCTCATGGGGTCGGGGGGCTCGGGCTGCGGCGGTTTCGGCCTTAGACGGTAACGAATCTGGTCCTGCGCCCTGGCTCCGCGCGCCCGGATGACCAGAGCCGGGTTTTCGTGATCCGCTACTTTGGGCATTCGGAAATGCAGCCGGGCGCGACCGTCAGCGCCGGTCTGCGCCGCGAATTGCAGCGCCTTCTTCTCCCGCTCCCTCTCCATACCGTCGGTCTGCCCACTTTCAGCCTTGGCGGCGTCGCCCTTGGCGCCCTCGCCCTCAGCGCCCTCGATCGACGCCTGCACCTCCACCCCTGCGATGGGCTTGCGCTCCGCGCGCGACAGGACCTCAACCTCGAGCGACGCCTGCCCAGCGACGAGCCAAGACGTCGGGTTGCAAAGCTTTACCTCAATGGCCGCGGGGGGATTGTCGTCGAGCGAAAGCGAGCCGGCACGCAAGGCTTCCATGACCTCCAAGTGCTGCCCCTCGACGCGTGCGCGCAAAGCGGCCTCGTCAATCGCCGTCCCACGAAGCAGATCCTGATAACTATCGCTGCGGCGGTAAAGAACCTGGCCGCCGAGAGAGCACCACGGTGTCCACGAACGGGTGGTGCAGGCCACGATCCTCCGTCTGGACGTGATAGACGGTAGCGCCAAGCTCCACATTGGAGTTGAAACCAAGGCCCATAGCGGAAAGCACCAAGAGTGGCGACTCGATCAATTTGCTCGCTGGTTTCGAGTCATTGACCCACCGGCCACGCGTCGTTATTATAGCTGCGCATCGTACCACCATCATGGGGAATCGTAGCTCAATCTTACGCTCCGCTGTTGATACATCTGCTCATCGCGATGGGGCTGGCGGGCGTGATCCTCACCCTATCGACCCTGGTAGGGCGCCATCGATCCAGCCCTACCAAGATGCAGCCCTACGAGTGCGGCATCACACCGACGGGGGACGCTCGCCAGCCCTTTTCCGTGAAGTTCTACCTGGTCGCTATGCTCTTTATCCTGTTCGACGTAGAGGCTGTTTTCCTCTATCCCTGGGCCTACGTTTATCGCGAACTGAGCTGGTTCGGGTTCGTTGAGATGATGGTGTACATCCTCATCCTGCTCGCGGGATACATCTACCTCTGGAAGAAAGGCGCGCTGGATTGGAACCGTCCAGCCGTGCGGCGAGACCACACCTCGTGACGGACCCTGCGACTCCTGAGCAAAGCAAAGCCCCGTGGTACAGAAGCTGCGCGCATGGGACCCGCAGGCGATCAGCGCAAACGATCGAGTTCCGCGGCGAATTGACCCTGGTCGTGCCCGCTGGGCGCCTGCGCCGGACGATGGGATATCTCCGGACCGAGCCTGGCTTGGAATTCAATTTTCTATCCGACATTTCAGTGGTCGACCGCTTTCCCGCCGAACCTCGATTCGAGCTGAATTACCACCTGGTGTCCATCCCGAACCGGCAGACGTTTGCGCCTGCGCGTTTGGTTGAGCGGGGCCGACCCAACGGTGGACTCGATGACGCCGCGTCTACCCGACGGCCGATTGGCACGAGCGCGAGATCTTCGACCTGTTCGGCGTGCGCTTCGAAGGTCACCCGGACTTGCGCCGCATCCTGCTGCCCGACGATTGGGAAGGCTATCCGCTGCGCAAGGACTACCCGGTTGAGGGCTTCCGCTGATGACCACGACCGTTCAGACGGCCGTCGGCACGACCGAAACGATGGTCCTCAACATGGGGCCGCAGCACCCGTCGACGCACGGCGTCTTGCGGGTGGTCCTCGAACTCGACGGCGAAACCGTCGTCAAGGCCCGCTCGGAAATCGGGTATCTGCATACCGGCATCGAGAAGAGCTGCGAGGCGCTCACCTACTCCCAGGCGATTACGCTCACCGACCGGATCGACTATCTGGCGCCCCTGTCGAACAACCTCGGTTACTGCCTGGCGGTCGAGAAGCTGCTGGCGATCGAGGTCCCCAAGCGCGCGCAATATATCCGCGTGTTGCTGACGGAGTTGACGCGCATCGCCTCGCACATGGTCTGGCTGGGCACCCACGCGATGGATCTGGGCGCCGTCTCCGTGATGCTGTACTGCTTCCGCGAGCGCGAGGAGATCTTGAGAATTATCGAGATGGTTTCCGGCCAGCGGATGATGACCAGCTACTTCCGCATCGGCGGACTGGCGCTTGAGCCACCGCCTGGCTGGCTGGACCGCGTCAATCGCTTTATCGAAATGTTGCCCTCGCGCATCGATGAATACGAGGAACTGCTCACGCACAACCGCATCTGGGAATCGCGCACGCGCGGGATCGGCGTCCTCGAAGCCAAGGACGCGATCGCGCTGGGAGTCTCCGGCCCCATGCTGCGAGCGTCCGGCGTCGCTTACGATGTCCGAAAGTACTTCCCGTATTCGAGTTACGAGGAATTTGAGTTCGACGTGCCGACGCGAACCGAATCCGACTGCTATGCGCGTTATCTGGTGCGCCTGGCGGAGATGCGCGAGAGCCTGAAGATTGTCCGCCAGGCCATGGACAAGATTCCCGCCGAAGGGCCGATCCGGGCCGATGTGCCGGGCATTATGCCGCCCCAGCGCGAAGAGATGAAGACGGAGATGGAAGCGCTCATCTACCATTTCAAGATTTTCACCGAGGGCTTCGCTCCCCCTCCCGGCGAGGTCTATCAGCGGATTGAGTCGCCCCGCGGGGAGCTGGGATTTTTTGTCGCCAGCGACGGCTCAGCCAAACCGTGCCGCGTGAAGGTGCGCGCGCCATCCTTCGTGAATCTGCAGTCCTTGCCCAAATTGGCCGAGGGGCGTCTGGTGGCCGACCTGATCGCCTGCATCGGAACGATCGATATCGTCCTGGGAGAAGTGGATCGCTGATGGAACTGCCGCCGGCCCTCGAAAAAAAATTCCAGACGTTGCTGCGGCGCTATCCGATCAAACGCTCGGCTCTGGTGCCCATGGCGCTTTATGGGCAGGACGCCTTCGGTTTCGTGAGCGACGATTTGATCGCCGAAATCGCGCGCCGCCTGGACCTCAATACCCTGCAGGTCACCGAAACGCTGGCATACTATTCGATGATTCGCCGCAAGCCCGCCGGCAAATATCACGTTCAGGTGTGCACGAACGTCTCCTGCATGTTGCGCGGCGCGAATGGACTCTACGAATTCATTCAGAAGAAGCTGGAGATCGGCAACAAGGAAGTCAGCGCCGACGGCATGTTCTCGCTCGAAGAAGTGGAATGCATCGGCGCCTGCACCGGCGCGCCCGCCATGCAGGTGAATTACGATTTCTACGAGAACCTGACGCCCTCACGCGCCAATCAACTGCTCGACCAGTTCGACAAGGAGCGAACTCCGCCCGTCTCAGCGCCCATCACCGGCGTCGGTTCACGAGCGGCATCCCGCGGAAGTGCCCGTCATCAGCCGGCTGTTTGGCGTGCCGGACTCGCACAGACTGGACGTCTACCTGCAAAATGACGGCTACAAGGGCTCTCGAGCGCGCCCTCCGCGAATTGTCGCCCGAGCAAGTGATCGACGAAGTCAAGAAATCGAATCTGCGCGGCCGCGGCGGCGCAGGATTCTCCACCGGCATGAAGTGGAGCTTCGTTCCCAAAGAGTCCGCGAAGCCGAAATACATTCTGTGCAACGCCGACGAGAGCGAACCCGGCACCTGCAAGGATCGCCCGCTGATGGAACTGGCGCCGCATCAACTCATCGAAGGCATCATCATCGCCGGCCGCGCCGTGGGTGCGCATCGCGGCTACATCTACATCCGCGGCGAATATCGCTACGTCCTGGACATCGTGGATGCCGCGATCGAAGAAGCCTACGCCGCGGGCTATCCTGGGCAAGAATATTCTGGGCAGCGGCTTTGACTTCGATCTCTCCACGCACACCGGCGCGGGCGCCTACGAGTGCGGCGAGGAATCGGCGCTGATGGAATCGCTCGAAGGCAAGCGCGGTTACCCGCGCATCCGGCCGCCCTTCCCGGCCGTGGTCGGCCTGTACGGCTCGCCCACCGTGATCAACAACGTCGAGACGCTCTCGGCAGTGCCGTCGATTCTGCATCGCGGCGGCGAATGGTATGCTGGCCTGGGCTCGGCCGAAGAATGGCGGCACGCGGCTATTCTGCATCTCCGGCCACGTCAATCGTCCGGGCATCTACGAATTGCCCATGGGCTTCAACCTCAAGCGAATGATCGAAGAGGTCGCAGGCGGCGTCGCGGACGGCAGGAAACTGAAGGCGGTGATTCCTGGCGGCAGTTCTTGCCCGCTGCTGAAGGCCGACGAGATCGACCTTCCCATGGATTTCGACTCTCTGGCCAAAGCCGGCTCGATGCTGGGTTCGGGGGGCGTGGTCGTCATTGACGAGGAAACCTGCATGGTGGACCTGGCGCGCCGCATCATGCATTTCTATGCGCACGAATCCTGCGGCTGGTGCATTCCCTGCCGCGAAGGCACGGCGTGGCTTCAGAAGATGCTGGATCGCTTCCATGCCGGCGGCGGACGCTCCGAAGACATTCCGTTGATCGGCGAACTCGCCAAAAACATGCTCGGCAAAACATTTTGTCCCCTCGGCGACGCCGCGGCGATGCCCACGATCAGCATCGTCAAAAAATGGCCCCATGAATTCGAGCAGCATCTGTCGGGACGATGTCCGTATCAGTCGGCCGACGTGCTGGCCGCGGCCCGCTGAGGCCGTCGCAACCCATAAAACATGGCAGATACCACCGAAATTAAATTTAAGATCGACGACCGCGAACTGACCGTGGCTCCCGGCACTTTGGTGATCGAGGCGGCGCGGCGCGAAGGCATCGGAGATTCCGTCGTTTTGCTATTACCCGGGCCTGTCGCTGCAGGCCGCATGCCGCATGTGCCTGGTGGAAGTGGAAAAAGCCCCGAAGCTGCAAACCGCGTGCACGCTGGTGGCCACCAATGGCATGGTCGTGCGCACCGACACCCCGCAGGTGCACCAGGCGCGCAAGTCCATGCTCGAATTCCTGCTGACCAATCACCCGCTGGATTGCCCGGTCTGCGACAAGGGCGGCGAATGCGAACTGCAGGACATGACCTTTCGCTATGGCGCCGAACATAGCCGCTTCGTCGAGGAAAAGCTGCACACGCCGGAAGTGAAGTGGTCGAACCTGGTCTATTACGATGCGCCGCGCTGCATTCTCTGCTTCCGCTGCGTTCGCGTGTGCGACGAAGGCATGGACGTCAAGGCGCTGGGCGTGGGCCAGCGCGGCGTTCACTCGGTGATCATCCCCAACCACGAAGATCATCTGGAATGCGAAGAGTGCGGCATGTGCATCGACATCTGTCCGGTCGGCGCGCTCACCAGCGGCACCTATCGCTACCACACGCGTCCCTGGGAGATGCAGTACGTCTCCACCGTTTGCGCGCACTGCTCCAACGGCTGCAAGACCACGCTGAGCGTGCGCAATCACGAAATCTTGCGCGCGAATAATCGCGACCTTTCGGGCTTCAACAATGAGTTTCTGTGCGTCAAGGGGCGCTTTGGATTCGATTTCACGCGCCATCCCGAGCGCCTGCGCCTGCCTCTGATGCGGCGCAACGGCAAGCTTCAGCCCACCACTTGGGAGGAAGCGCTGGAGGAAATGGCGGCTCGTCTGGCGCGCGTGCGAGAGCAGAGCGGGCCGGACGCCATCGGCTTTTACGGCTCGAACCACACCACCAACGAAGAAAACTATTTGCTGGCTCGCATCGCCCGCGCCGCCATCGGCACAAACAACATCGATCATCACCGCACCGCCGACTATGCCGGGCTGGTGACGACGCTGGCAAAGACCGCAGGCGACGCCGCTGCAGGCGCGGCGTTCGCGACCATGCGCGACTCGCTGGCAGCGCCTGCGTTCCTGCTGGTCGGCAATGACGCCACGGTGCAGAATCCGCTGGTTGCCTGGCAGATCCGCACGGCGATCCGGCAGCACGGCGCGCGCCTGTACGTCGTGGATTCTCGCGAGATCAAGCTGAGACGCCAGGCGAAGCTGAGCCTGCTGGTCGGCGCCGGGCCAGGAAGTCTCGGCCGATCGCAGAGCTGGCGAACAACGTTTCATCGAGCGCAGAAGCTCGGCGCTCTTCGAGGCGCTCTGGCAGGCGAAGGCGACCTGATCGTCCTGTTCGGCGCGGCGCTTCAGCGGTGCGGCCCTGGGCGACCTGGCCAAGCTCGCCGGAACCCGCGCCGCCGAGGGCAAGCGCACGCGATTCATGGCGCTCGGCGACTACGCCAATTCGCGCGGCGCCGCCGACATGGGCTTGCTCCCGGACCGGTTGCCCGGTTACGCGTCGCTCGATGACGCTCAACGCGCGCGAGATCTTTGGCACGCTCTGGGGCGCGCCGCTGACCGCGAAGCCCGGGCTTACGGCGCGACAGATGCTGGACGGCGCGGTCGCGGGCAAGATCAAGGCGCTTTACGTCGTCGGCGCGAATCCCGCGAAGACGCTCGGACCTCGGCGGCGCGGATCGGCTGGGCGACCTCGACCTTCTGATCGTGCACGAAATATTCCTGTCGGAGACAGCGCGCCTCGCCGACATCGTGTTGCCGGCTCTTTCGGCCTACGAAAAAGACGGCACCATGACCAACACGGCCGGCGAAATTCAGCTCGTTCGCAAGGGCGGCGATTTCATGGGGCCGCGCTCGGACTTCGACATTCTGCGCATCTTGTCCCACCAATTGGCGCGGCACGGCGTCGGCCAAGCCGATCCGGCTGCGCACACCCGAGGCGGCATTCGACGAAATTCGCCGGCACGTGCCCGGGTACGACGTCTCCTGGGCCAGCCTGCTCACCGGCGCGGCGGAGCCCTCCATGCCGCGGCGTGCTCGAACGGCCATGTGCCGCACGACTTCGCTCCGGGAACGATCTCGTTCGGCGGACGATTCCCTGTTCACCAGCGGCAGCCTGACTCGCTACTGCAGCATGATCCAGAGCCTGCGCGAAGCGGAAGCGCAGTCGTGAACGAACTCTTCGCGCGGTATCCGATTATCCTGGTCTCCCTGATCAAGATTGCGGTGTTGCTTTTCTTGCTGATGACCGCGCTGGCCTACATCGTGTGGTTCGAGCGCAAAGTCGCGGCGCATATCCAGAGCCGCGTGGGCCCCTACCGGGTCGGCCCGCACGGGCTTTTGCAGCCGTTGGCCGATGGCGCTGAAGTTTCTGTTGAAAGAGGACATGACGCCCGCGGGCGCGGACAAGTTTGTCTATTTCCTGGCGCCGTTCCTCACTCTGGCGCTGGCGATTTCGTCCATCGCGCTGATTCCGTTTGGCCCCGATACCATCCGCATCTTCGGCCAGACCACGCCGCTGGTGATCGCCAACGTCAACGTGGGGCTGCTGATCATTTTCGCGATCACTTCGATTGGCGTTTACGGCGTGGCGCTCGCGGGATGGTCGTCCAACAACAAGTATTCGCTGCTGGGCGGCCTGCGCAGCTCGGCGCAGATGATCAGTTACGAACTCACGCTGACGATGTCGGTCGTGGGCGTGCTGCTGCTGGCGGGAACGTTTAATCTGTCTGAGATCGTGCGCGCGCAGAGCGGCTTCAGCTGGCGTTTTCTGCCTCACTGGAACCTTTTCAGTCCCACGCTGCCGCAAATTCTGGGCTTTTTCTGCTACTTTATGGCCGCGGTGGCGGAGACCAATCGCCTGCCGTTCGACCTCGCCGAAGCCGAATCCGAACTTGTGGCCGGCTATCACACCGAATATTCGAGCTTCCGGTTTGCGATGTTCTTCATGGCCGAATACGCCAGCATGATTACCGTCGCCTGCCTGGCGACGATTCTGTTCTTCGGCGGCTGGCTGTCGCCCTTTCCGTCGGAGCCGGCATCCTCCTGGACTCGCTATCTGCCGGCCGGCTTTCTTTGCCGCTGCCGGCATCGCCCTGATTGTCCACGGCGTCCGCTACATCACGGCGCTGGGACGCATCGAGCTGCCCGCGCTGGGGCTGGGTCTGTGCGCGCTGGCCTTCGTCTGCACGCGTCCTGGCGCTGATCGATTTGGTGCAGGGGCCGTTCTGGTTTCTGGTCAAGGTCTTCGTGGTGCTATTCGTGTACGTGTGGGTGCGCTGGACGCTGCCTCGCTTTCGCTACGATCAACTGATGGACATCGGCTGGAAGTTCCTGCTGCCGCTGACGCTCGCCAACGTGGTGCTGACCAGCCTGGCCGTGGTGGCCCGGAAATGACGGCGCAGATGGCAGTCTTTCTGGTGCTGGCGGCCATCGCCGTGGCGGGCGCCATGAACCTGATCCTGCAGCGCCACCCGATTCATAGCGCGCTTTCGCTGATCGTCGTGATGGTCGCGCTGGCCGGACTTTACCTGCTGCTCGAGGCGGAGTTTGTCGCCGCCATCCAGATCATCGTTTACGCCGGCGCGATCATGGTGCTGTTTGTCTTCGTCATCATGCTGCTGAATGCCGGCGCCGAGGAGCGCACCAACCTCAGCCGCGTGGCGCACTATGCCGGGATTCCGCTGGCCGCTTTTCTTGCTCCTGGAGCTGGCCTATCGCGTGGCGCGCGCTTCGGCGTCCATGCTAGCGCAACCGACGCCCGAGGGCGCCACGCGGAGTTTGTCGCTGCTGCTCTTTCAGAAGTTTGCGTTTCCCTTCGAGCTGACGTCGATACTGATTCTGATCGCCATGCTGGGGGCAATGGTTTTGGCAAAGAGGAGCGAATAGGCGCGCCTTTGTGAGCGAAGCGGCGCCGCCTGAACAGCCGGACGATGGGCGGGTGCGGGCGGCCCGGCTCTCTGCACTGGAAGGAGAAAGCGGTGGTTCCGATTTCTTATTACTTGGCGCTGAGCGCCGTCCTGTTTGGACTGGGCGTGGTCGGCTTCATTTTCAAGCGCAACATCATCACCATCTTCATGGCCATCGAGCTGATGCTCAATGCCGTGAACCTGGCGTTCGTGGCTTTCAGCCGCGCCCTCGGGCAATTGCAGGGACAGGTTTTTGTTTTCTTTGTGATCGTGGTGGCGGCGGCGGAAGCCGCCGTCGGGCTGGGCATCGTGATCGTGATCGCGCGCAACCGGCAGTCGCTCAACGTCGAACGCGTCAATCTGCTCAAGCTCTAGCGACGACCGAATGTTCGTGCTCGAACATCTCTGGATCATTCCGCTGCTGCCCCTGCTCGGCGCGGCGGCCAACGGCATTTTCGGCCGGGGCTGGCCGCGCGCGGCAACCAACAGCGTCGCGCTCGGCTCGACTGGGCTTTCTTTCCTGGCCGCGGCCGAGATGGTTCGCGAGTTCGCTCGCCTCGACGCCAGCCAAATTCCCTGGATTCACTCTTATTTCACCTGGATCGCCGCGGGCACCTTCCGCGCCGACTACGCGCTGCAAGTCGATCAGCTCACGATCGTGATGCTGCTGGTGGTCACCGGCGTCGGCTGGCTCATCCATCTTGTACTCGACCGGCTACATGGCCGACGACGGCGGGTACCGCCGCTTCTTCTCCTATCTCAATCTGTTCATGTTCTTCATGCTGACGCTGGTGCTGGCCGCCAACTACATCCTGCTCTTCGTCGGCTGGGAAGGCGTCGGACTCTGCAGCTACCTGCTGGTCGGCTTCTGGTTCCTGAAAAAAACCGCCACCGATGCCGGCAACAAAGCGTTCTGGGTCAATCGCATCGGCGACTTTGGCTTTCTGCTGGGAATGTTCCTGCTCTTCCGGCAGTTCGGCACGCTCGACTTCGCGCCCGTTTTTCAGAGCGCCTCCGCGATGCCGGTGGAAACGGCGGCCACGGCGTGCTGACCGCGATCTCGCTGCTGCTGCTTGCCGGCGCCACAGGCAAGTCGGCGCAGATTCCGCTCTACGTCTGGCTGCCGGACGCCATGGAAGGCCCCACGCCAGTCAGCGCGCTGATCCACGCGGCGACCATGGTGGCCGCGGGCGTCTACATGGTCGCCCGCTCGCACGTTCTGTTCCTGCACGCGCCCGCCGCCATGACCGCCGTCGCCATCATCGGCTGCGCTGACCGCTTTTTTCGCCGCGACCATTGCCATGGTGCAGACGGACATCAAGAAAGTTCTGGCCTATTCGACCATCAGCCAGTTGGGCTACATGTTCCTTGGCTGCGGCGTCGGCGCGTTCAGCGCGGGCGTCTTCCACCTGATGACCCACGCATTTTTCAAGGCCTGCTCTTCCTCGGCGCCGGCAGCGTCATGCACGCCATGGGCGGCGAACAGGACATGCGCCGCATGGGCGGCCTGCGCAAGAGCATCCCGTGGACCTACGGCCACGATGCTGGCCGCCACGCTGGCCATCGCCGGCACGCCCGGCTTTTCCGGCTTCTTCAGCAAGGACGAAATCTTGCTGGCCGCGCATTCCGGCGCCTACGCGCAATGCCCCTGCTCTACTGGCTGGGCGTGCTCACCGCCGGCCTGACGTCGTTCTACATGTTCCGCCTGATCTTCCTGACTTTTCATGGCGCGCCTCGCTACGATCAGCACTCCATGCACCCGCACGAATCGCCGCCGCAACATGCTGGTGCCTTTGGTCGTGCTCGCGGTGCTGTCGGTCGCCGGCGGATGGTGGGCCGCGCCGCACTTGTTCGGCGGTACGCGATCTATTTCGACGTTTTCTGGGTCCGGTCTTCGGCGCGCGCCGAAGCAGCGCGGCAGCCAAGGAAGCCGGCAACGAACTGCTCGCGGCGCTGCTGGGCGCGCCCGTGATCGCCGGACTGATCGGCTTTCTTGCTGGCGTGGTGGCTCTACATTCGCCGCCCCGAGCTTCCCGACCGGATTGCGCGAATCGCTTGGGCGGACTCTATCGCCTGCTTTCCGGCAAGTACTTCGTCGATGAAATCTATGCGGCCGTGATCGTGCGCCCGCTGCTGTGGATTTCGACGCGTGTCTTGTGGCACGGCCGTCGATGAGCGCGTCATCGACGGCACCGTGAACGGCATCGCGCGCGGCGCGGAGGAATTCGGCGAACGCGTGCGGCACCTGAATTCCGGAAACACACGCACCTACGCCACCTGGGTGGTGTTGGGCGCCGTGCTGCTGACCATCGTGCTGGTCTGGATGGCGCGGCTGACATGCCATCCTCTCACTTGCTTACGCTCTTGACGCTCCTGCCCCTGGCGGGCGTACTGGCATTGCTGCTGCTGCGCCGCGAGGACCACACCTGGATTCGCCGCGTCGCGCTGGCGATCGCGCTGGTTGAGTTTGCGCTGTCCCTGCTGCTTCTCCGCGGGCTTCACGACCGGAACGGCGGACTATCAGTTCGAGGAGATGCGCAACTGGATTCCCTCGCCGCCGATTCACTACCACCTCGGCGTGGACGGCATCAGCCTGTTTCTGGTGCTGCTGACCACCTTCCTGACTCCCATGGCGATGCTGGCGTCCTGGAAATCGATCGACCAGCGCGTCCAGGGCTTCTTCATCTCCCTGCTGGTGCTCGAAACCGGCATGATCGGCGTTTTCCTTTCGCTCGACCTCGTGCTCTTTTTTCTTTTCTGGGAAGCGATGCTGATTCCCATGTACTTCCTGATTGGCATCTGGGGACACGAGCGGCGCATCTACGCGGCGCTGAAATTCATTATGTACACCATGCTCGGCTCGATTCTGATGTTCGTCGCCATGGTGTGGCTCTACGAATTGAGCGGCACGTTCGACCTGCCGCGCATCCAGGCCATGCTCACGACCGGGCAATTGACTCTTCCGTTGCGCACCGAATTGCTGCTCTTCGGAGCCTTTTTCCTGGCCTTTGCGATCAAGGTGCCGCTCTTCCCGCTGCATACCTGGCTGCCCGACGCGCACACCGAAGCGCCCACGGCCGGCTCGGTCGTGCTGGCCGGCGTGCTGCTCAAAATGGGCACCTACGGCATGGTGCGCTTCTGCGTGCCGCTGTTCCCGGAAGCGGCGCATCGCCTTGCGCCCTACGTCGCCGTGCTCGCGATCATCGGCATTCTCTACGGCGCGCTGGTCGCCATGGTGCAGACCGACTTGAAGCGCCTGGTGGCCTACTCTTCCGTGAGCCACCTCGGCTTCGTCGTGCTGGGCATTTTCGCCTTCACTCCGACGGCGCTCCAGGGCGCGCTCTACCAGATGCTGAACCACGGCATCTCCACCGGCGCGCTTTTCGTGCTGGTCGGCACGCTCTACGACCGCCGGCACACGCACCTGATCAGCGAATACGGCGGCTTGGCCACGCCGATGCCGGTGCTCGCGTCGCTGTTTCTGTTCGTCTCGCTGTCCTCGGCGGGCCTGCCGATGCTCAACGGGTTCGTCGGCGAGTTCCTGATTCTGGCGGGGACGTTTGAACGCCACGCGGCTTGGGCCAGCTGGGCCGCGCTTGGCGTGATTTTCTCTGCGATCTATCTGCTGTGGGCCTACCAGCGAGTTTTCTTCGGCGACATCACGCAGGAGCGCAATCGCGACACTGCCCGACGCCGATATGCGCGAGCGCTGCGTCCTCTTGGCCATGGCCGCGTTGATCCTGTGGATGGGCATCGGCTCGGCGTCCTTCACGCGCCGCACCGAATCCTCCGCGCGCAACGTCATCGACCTGATGCAGCGTCCTCAGCTCTACAACGCGCGTTCGGCGGCTGCGCCCGCAGCCTGGCGCTTTCGAAACGGGGGCCCGCTAAATGTTTCCCCCGCGCGAGGACATTTTGCGGCTGGCGCCCGAGCTGGTGCTCTGCGTTTTCGGCATTCTGCTCATGTTGGTCGAGCCGTTTCTCACGCACGCGCGGCGCGGCGTTCTCCTTTTCCTCGCGACCACCGGCGCCGCGCTGGCCCTGGCTGCGACGATCTTTCCGGCGATGCATCCCGGCACGGCGTTCTCAGGCCTGCTCGGCATCGACGCCTTCAGCGTCTTCGTGCACGTGGTGGTCGGGGTGGTGGCCTGCTGGTCGTGCTGGGCTCGGCCGATTATCTGGATCGCGAAAATCTCCAGCACGGGCGAATACTACGCGCTGGTCTTGTTTGCCACGGCGGGCATGGGCGTGATGTCCACCGCCGCGGAACTGATGACCGCCTTCGTGGGTCTCGAGGTCAGCTCGATTTCCACCTATATTCTGGCCGGCTACCGCCGCGATGCGCCGCGCTCCGACGAGGCGGCCATGAAGTATTTCCTGCTGGGCTCGTTCGCCACGGCGTTTTTCCTCTATGGCGTGGCGCTGGTCTACGGCGCCACGGGCACCACGCACTGATCACGCAAGCCGTGCTCACGAACCTTGCCGGCGCGTCCACGCTGCTCAGGCTTGGCCTGGCGCTGATTCTGGTGGGCCTCGGCTTTCAAGGTGGCCGCCGCGCCCTTCCAGCTTTGGACGCCCGACGTCTACGAAGGCGCGCCCACTCCCGTCACGGCGCTGATGTCTTCAGGACCCAAGGCCGCGGCGTTTGCGCTGCTCTTGCGGATTCTGGCGACGCATCGAAACGGCGGGCCCGTTTTGGTTCTGGGCGCTGTGGGTCTCCGCCGTGCTGACCATGTTCGTGGGCAATTTCGCGGCCCTGGCGCAAACCAACATCAAGCGCATGCTGGCCTACAGCTCGATCGCGCACGCCGGGTACATCCTGGTGGCGCTGGCTGCGGCGGCGGCGGCCGACCAAGTGGCGCTGGGCGTTGCGGCCGTGCTCTTCTACCTGGCCGTCTATGCGCTGATGAAGTGGGCGCGTTCATGCTGGTCGCGCAACTCGGCGGCGCGTCCGAGCGCCACCTCGAAATCGACGACCTCGCCGGACTTGGCTACGCGCCAGCCCGTGGCTGCCGCCTGCTTCTCTCTGTTCCTGCTTTCGCTGCTGGGCCTGCCCGTGACGGCCGGCTTTCTCGGCAAGTTCTACATCTTCAACGCCGCCCTGGCCTCGCATCTGGTCTGGCTGGCCGTGCTGCTGGCGATCAACAGCGTCATCGCCGCGTTTTACTATCTGCGCGTCATCGTCGTGATGTACATGCGCGAGCCTGACCAGGATTGGGCGCCGTCGCCCATGCCCTGGGCACTGACGCTGGTGCTCGTCGCGGCCGCGCAGGAACGCTGTACCTCGGGCTATTCCCCGGACGCGTCATGGGCTTCGCGACCCAAGCCGCGCTGTCCCTGCCGCTTCACTAAAGTAGCAACCTATTTTCCAGATGGCATTCGCCGGCCGGAGCTTCAGAGCTTGTGCCGCGCCTCCGATCCTTACTGAATCGGAGCATCACAAAGTCCGTCCGGCAATCCGAACTCCGATCCCGGTGGGGTCGGAGCTTTCAGCTCCTCTGAGCGAACGAGAAGATGTCCCCACAACGCTTCGCCGTCATCCGGAGACGCGGTGTCATCCCGTCTCTGACGAATCTGTGTTGTCAAGACACACCTGCGCGGCGCTGCAGATGAGGCAGCAGCGGTGTTTTTCTTCTCTACCAGAGCCTTTTGCGAAGACCAGACTCGTACTCGTGGCATCATTCGGTGGTAGCCTGTCGGCTCCACCATCCATCTCTTCGGTCGTCTTACAGCGACCATGATTGCTATTCGAACTCCCCGTCCGCCCGGGAGGCAGGGTGCCCACTCAAGCGCTCGGTCTCAACCTGCGACCACGGAATGACTCGGGCTGCCCTGCATACGAGCGACCGGATGCGGCGTACGTACGGCTGTTGTTCTCCCGCAGCATCCAGTACATCCTTACCGCCAACTTGCGCGCGACCATCACTTTGGCCAGCGCCTTATGTTTCCGCGCCGCCAGCCGGCGATAGTCCCGCCGCAACTCTTCATCGAATCGCGCCGCGTTCTGCGCCGCTTCGACCAACAACGTGCGCATCATGGTGTTGCCTTGCTTGCTGATCGCTCCCAGTTTCTGACGCCCGCCCGAAGAATGCTCCTCCGGAATCAGTCCCAGGTAACTGGCCACCTGCTTGCCGCGCGGAAACCGAGCCGCCGGCCCGAGGGTCAGCGCATAGGCCAATCCCACCACCGGCCCCACGCCCGGATGGGTCATCAACAGCCGCACTTCCGGCCGCTGCTCGGCTTCCGCGCGCACCGCCTGGTCCAGCTCTTCCACTTGCTGCTTCCAAGCCGGTCCAGCATCGCCAGCAGATCGCTGCGGCGCCGCGCCGTCCAGCCTTCCAACGGCAACTCCTCCAGCACCGCGCGGCCTTCCCGGCTCCACAACTTGCCTCTTCCGCTGCACCCCCTGGTTCAGCGCCAGGTGCTGCAACTGGTTCTTCACCTGCGTGCGCATCTCCACCAGCTTCTGCCGGTGCCGCAACAACTGCCGCACATCCCGCATCTCCACGCTGGGCACCCACAGCCGCGGAAAACGCCCGTCCAGCAGCAAATCCAAAATGTGCTGCGCATCCCGCCGGTCGGTCTTCTGCCGCCGCACCACCAACCGCCGGATCTGCGCCGCATCTCCGATCCACAACTCCTGCCCCAACTCCGCCAGCATCTGCTCGAACCACTGCGAATTGCCCACCGCCTCCATCCCCACCCGCACCACCTGCCCCTGCAGTGCTTTGATAGAACCGCCGCGCCTCTCCTTTCTCGTGCTCCAATCGACCTTCCAACATCTCGCCCGTCTCGTTGTCGACCATGGCAATCTGTTGGTAGCTCGGGTGAAAATCACATCCTATAATCTTCATTGCGGCTCCTTCCTATCCGAGCCTTGGTCTTGGCAAATTCAAGTTTACTCGGAAGGCTCTCGGAGCCGCTACTTCGTCATACAATCAAGGCCCGCAGGCAGAGGGATCTGCTTTTCAGCTTTCTCGGTTTGACAGCCTTCGGCGGCCGGAGCCTCAGAGCCGGTGCCGCAGGGCTGCTGTGATCATAAAATTCTTGAGTCTAGGGATAAAGGAGGGCTAGGATACGCCAGTCCGGAGTCAAACTCGAAAATCCTGAAAAAAACGAGAATCGCTCATGAATGGCAAGCTTAATATTGGTCTCTCTCTCGCTGCGGGACTGCTGGGCGGCCTTCTCTCGCATTACATTTCCTTGCCCGTCCATGCTCAATCCAATGTCGCGCCACAAAAGATCGTCGCTCAAAGTTTCATTCTCGTGGACAACCAAGGTGTTCCGGCCGGAGTGTTCGGATTCGGAAAGGATGGCAGCGCAACTATTGAGCTGTTCGACAAGACAGGCAGGGTGATTTGGTCAGAGAACGGCAAGCCTCAAGCTCAAGTTTTGCCGAGACCGAGCAATTTTCCTAAGTAGATACACGAGTCGAATTGACTGCAATCCAGTGAGCTGATTACCCGGTGGCCCCAAAACGATCGGCCATCGCTGGAGCGACTACCCTGCTCTGGTATCGGAGTATCACCACCGTAACCCTGCCTTCACGCTGGATTCTTTATATTCAAATTTAGGGAAGCCCACCGCAAATGAAAAGGCCCACAGAGGCACGTTTCCGTGCGACCTGCGGGCCAATTCTGCCGAGAAACTCTAAATCTGCAGGCTTATCGCACCACTTTGACGAAGATGATGGCGAAGGTGTACAGCGCCATCGACTCGATCAGCACCAGCGCCAGAATCAACATGTTCTGAATCACGCCGGCTGCGCCGGGATTGCGCGCCATGCCTTCCGAAGCTGCCGCGGAGGCCCGCGCCTTGGGCAAATCCGCAAGCCGCCGAAGCAATGGCCATCGCGAAACCCGAAGTGATGGCGACCCAGTTCGTTCCCTCGGGTGCCGCTGCGCCCGTCGCCTGCGCGAATGCCGCTGGCGCGAGCAGGCAAACGCCCACAATCGCAAACAAGACCACTAGATACTTCCTCATCGTTTTGTTTCTCCTTCGTTATGAAATGGCCGCTCGGAGGTGGTTCCCGACATCCTCGTGCAGCCGGGCTCACGCGAGACGGCGGATCATGCCGCGATTAATTGTATCAATGGCCGTGCAGCCACGGCCCCGCTGAGATAGATGACCGGCAAAATCGTAAATACAAACGCCTGCACGAATGCCACGAAAATATGCAAGATGCATAAAAATGACGGAAAGCAGCGGCACGGGAGCCAGCGCGTAGCCCAACGGCGTGGCATTGCCGGCCGAAACGAAACAGCCCCACCGTCAATCCCAGGAAAATGACGTACAGCAGTTCGCTCACCATCATGTTGACCCAAAGACGAACCGTGAGCGAGAGCAGCCGCGCCGAGATGGCTGACGACTCTCGATCGACCACCATCAGCGGCGAAAGCGCCAGATTCGGCCCCAGTGAAAATGCTTCCCGTATCCAGCGGCCCGTGTTTCGCAATGCCCGCCCAGTTGTAATAGATGAAAACCACGATCGCGCAACCGAGCGGAACCGACGTCTGCGCCGTCGGCGACGCCAGACCCGGCACCAGGCTGATCAGATTGGAGAACAGCACAAACAGCCCGATGCTGCCGATCATCGGCAGATAGCGGTCCGCGCCGTGGCCGATGTTGCTCTCCAGAAGGTCCCTCACGCCCAGGACATCGAGTTGTGCAGCAACGCTTCCATGCACTGCTGCGTGCCGCCGGGCTTATCAACCGACAGGCGCGCCCTCAGCCACAGAAAAAACACGATCGGCGACGGCAAAAACCAGCAATTCCATCGCGATATGATTGGGAATCGGATACTGCGGATTCTCGGGCTGAATGTGCAGCGCCGCGAGCAGCGCCAGAGCCGGCTTCCCCAGCAGCGCGTTGACCAGCTTAGTGATTCCGAGTATGTTTTCTTCCATCGATTTCCCGTTTCCAGTTAGGCGCGCCGCGAACGGCCGCGCTTTACAAACCCTTGCCCACGCTCCGCCGCACGCCGGACGACAGCAACTCATAAACCAACGCTACAACCACACCCGCAGCCGACGCAAACAAACCCGCAAAAAACGCAACGGGGGAAACCACGAGCGCGTCAGAATAACATAGACGGCGCCGAGCAACAAACCGAAGCGCCCGAAGAACTTCAAGTAAGCGCTCTTCGGCACGGGTGCGTTCTGCGCTCCTGCCTGCTCGATCGTGGCAGCCTGTCCGAAGGCTGCACGCTGCCCTTGAGCCACCGGAAATTGATCCACGACAGCACCGCGCCCAGCGCCAAGCCCAGCCCGCCGCGCCAACCCCAACGCCATGCCGCCCACGCCGCTCCCAGGCCGCCGAGCGTGAGCGTCAGCCACTCCACGCGCCGGAGCGTCGCGCTCCCGAAGGCCTCAGCGGCCATCGTTGTCCTCGCTTGCCGGTCAGCCGCCGCATCACTTCAATGATTCCGGCCGCAAATCCAACGCCGCCCAGGATCAGCGTCAACGTCGGCGAAGTTCCCAACCACCGATCCAGAAAATACCCGGCTCCCGCGCCGATCACCACCGCGCCCACCAACACAAACGGCAGGTCCAGGACGTTGGCGAGTTGGCGGACGAACCCGCCAGAGCCGTCATCCGGCGGACGAGGAGTCGGCGAATCTGGATTATCAGCGGCCAAAGAGTGCAGCGGGAAGCACCAGCGAATAGGTCGCCATGCGAATGAACGGCTCCGGGTAAATACCGGCCGCAACCGTTACCGCGCACATCGCCGCCAGCGCCACCGACTGGCCCGCCGTAGCGTGCGGCTGGACTTCGCTCGCGGGATCGCGCAGCCAGGCGTGCGCCACGATGCGGAAATAGTAGTACAGCGCCGGCACGATGTAGAGCGCGCCAAAAAGCGCCAGGTAGTAGTGCTGGGTCTGGATCAGCGCCAGCAAAATGTAGTACTTCCCGACGAAACCCGCCAGCGGCGGAATTCCCGCAAGCGACAGCATGAAGATCAGCAGCAGCACGGCGGCCATGGGGCTGCGCTGGATCAGCCCATTCAGGTCGTCGAGCTCGTCGCCGATCAGTCCCTGCCGCCGCAGCACGATGACGATCGCAAACGCGCCGATGGTCATGAACGCGTACACGAACAGGTAGAACGCGATTCCCTTGAGCCCGGTCTCGTTCCCGTCCGGCCCGCTCAGCGCCGCCACCAAGCCCAGCAGGATGTAGCCCACATGCGAAATCGAGGAGTAGGCCAGCAGGCGCTTGACGTTGGTCTGCGTGATGGCGGCGAAGTTGCCGATCGTGAGCGACAGCCACCGCCACCACCGCGATGATCCGACCCAGTCGGCCCGCACCGGCCAGAACGCGTAGAGGAAAAGCCGCAGCAGCAGCGCAAAGCTTGCCGTCTTCGACGCCACGCTGACATACGCCGTGATGGTCGTGGGCGCGCCTTCGTAAACGTCCGGCGCCCACTGGTGAAACGGCACCGCCGCCACCTTGAAGAAAAGCCCGGCGGACACGGTGACCATGGCCAGCATCACCAGCAGATCGGTCGGGCCGCGCAAGGCCAACGCCGTGCGCACCACGTCGAGATTGGTCCGCGGCACTTGCAGCGGCAGCCCGCCCGGACCGCTCAGGTCGGCCATGGCGCTGATGCCATAGAGCAGCGAAAAGCCATAGGCCAGCAGGCCGGAGCTGAACGCGCCCAGCAGCAAATACTTCACCGCGGCTTCATTCGAGCGTCGCTGATGCCGCAAGAACCCGGTCAGAATGTAGAAGCTGATCGCCATGGTCTCGAGGCCCACAAACTGCACGATCAGGTCATAGCCGCCGGCCATGAACATCATGCCGACGGTGGCGAACAGCAGCAGCGCGTAGTATTCGCCGTGATGCTCGTCCTCGATCTGCAGGTAGCGCACCGAGATCAAAATCACCAGCGCCGTGGCCACCAGAAAAATCATCCCGAAGAAGAGAAAGAACGGATCGACGATGATCGAGCCGGCGAAGCCGCCGATGGCATCCGGCCCCAGCGCGCGCAGCCGGTACAGCGAATAGCCGCTGAAGACCACGCCCAACATGGCGACGACGGCGTTGACCGCTTTATCCTTCACGCCCAGCAGATAGTCGAGCAGCAGGATGGCCAGCCCGAACAGCGTGAGCTCCACCTCCGGCAGGATCAGGAAGAAGTCGTGTCCAAAGGCGCCGTTCATGGGCGGGTTAGCGCTTCCCTCCTGCAAGGACGTTCGCCGCGGCCGACGAGGCCATGCGCCAGATACTTGCTGCCGAGCGCCTCGGCTCGACGCAGCGGTAGTTTCGTGCGCTACGCAGCGCACCGGATGCATCAAGCGCACCAGGCGCATCGGTCGCTCTAGGCGCACGGACCGCCGCCGCAACCGGCTGCGCATTCTGCAGGCGCGGCGATTCCGCGCGGTCTTGTAATAGTCCGGATTCACCTGCGCCATGATCTGGTGCACCGGCTGATCCAGCACGGTAAAGAGCGGCTTGGGATAGATGCCGATCCAAAACGCCAGAAGCACCAGCGGAATCAGCGTCGCATATTCGCGCATGTTCAGGTCGGCCAGATGCTCGTTCGCCGGATTGGTCACCGGACCGAACATCACGCGCTGGTAGAGCCACAGCAGGTAGGCCGCGCCCAAGACGATGCCGATCACGGCCCAGGCCGCGAACCGCAGGCTCACCTGATAGATGCCGCTCAAGATCGTGAATTCGCCGATGAAGCCATTCAGCAGCGGCAGCCCCAGCGAACTGAGCGTCGCGATCATGTACATCGCGGCGAAATTCGGCATCGGCGTCGAAAGCCCGCCAAACTCTGAAATCAACCGCGTATGCCGCCGCTCGTACAGCACGCCGATCAGCAAGAACAGCGCGCCCGTCGAAATTCCGTGGTTGATCTGCTGGATCACGCTGCCGGAGATGCCCATGCGGCGTGAGCGCAAAAATGCCCAGCGTGCAGAAGCCCAAGTGGCTCACCGAGCTGTAGGCGACCAGCTTCTTCATATCCTTCTGCATCATGCAGACCAGCGCGCCGTAGATGATGCCGATCAGCGAGAGCACGATCAGGATGGTGACGATCTTATGCCGCGCCGCGGCGTCGCGTCGGCAGCAGCGGCAGCGAGAAGCGGATGAATCCGTACGTGCCCATCTTCAACAGAACGCCCGCCAGGATCACCGAACCGGCCGTGGGCGCTTCGGTGTGCGCGTCCGGCAGCCAGGTGTGGAACGGGAACATCGGCACCTTGATCGCAAACGCGAAGAAGAATCCCCAGAACAGGTACACCTGAAAGGCGGTCGAGAACTGCGGCACCACCGCCAGCAGCGTCGGAATATCGAACGTGAACGGCTGCCCGGTGACTTCGTGCGCGCGATAGTACAGCGCCAGAATCGCCAGCAGCATCAGCACCGAACCCGCCAGCGTGTACAGGAAGAACTTGATCGCCGCGTACAGCCGCCGGTCGCTGCCCCAGACGCCGATCAGGAAGTACATCGGCACCAGCATCACTTCCCAGAACAGGTAGAAGAGGAAGAAATCGAGCGACATGAAGACGCCCAGCATGCCCACCTGCAGCAGCAGGAAGAGGATGTAGTATTCCTTCCTCCGCATCTTGATCGCGCTCCAGGAAGAAAGGATCGAGATCGCGCCCAGCAGCGTCGTCAGCATCACCAGCAGGAAGCTGATGCCGTCGATCCCCAGCGTGTAGTGCGCGCCGATCGAGGGAATCCAGTTGGCCGTCTCGCGGAACTGATAGCCGGGCATCGCCGACGTTGAATCTCCACACCAGCGGCAGCGAAATCAGCAAGCCCAGCATGCCAAACAAATTGCCGATCACGCGGTGCGCGTTCTCGCTTTCGCGCGGCACAAAGAGCAGCAGGATCGCTCCCACCAGCGGCGTGAACAAGATCACGCTCAGCATGTGATTATTGTAAAATTCCATTCCCGCCCTCGCCTTCTAGTGCAACCCGCTCTTAGTGCAATGCACGTTGTGCAACGTGATACCGCGAAACGTGCAAGTAATAACCCAGGAACACCATCACGCCCAGCACGATCAACAGCGCGTAGTTCGCCACGCGCCCGCTCTGCAGCATGCGCACCGGAATGCTCAAAACCCACACGATGCGCGCCGCAAGATTCACCAGCCCGTCCACGATCCACGTGTCCCACCACATCGAAATCCGGGAGATCGTCCGCGTCAGCCAGCCCACGCCGTCCACGCCCAGGCCGTTGATCACGCCGCGGTCGAACGCCCCCAGCGCCGTGCGCCAGATCCTTGGTGCGATTCACGAACATCGCGTCGTAAATCTGGTCCACGTAATATTTGTTGTAGAGCAGCCGGTGGACGCCCGCTCCAAGCGCTCCGCCAAGCGCTCGGGAACGTCCGGGTGCTTCACGTACAAACTGCCGCGCCAACCAGATGCCGAGCAGCGCCACCAGCACCGAAGCCAGCATCAGCACATACTCGGTGCCATGTCCGGACGGCTCCGGCACGGCCGCGGCCGCCTCGGCGATACTGCGCGATCACCGGATCGAGGAAATGCGCGAACCGGTCGCTGCCGCCCAGCGATTCCGGCCAGCCGATCCATCCGCCGACGATCGAAAGCAACGCCAGGATCATCAGCGGCACGGTCATCGACGACGGCGATTCGTGCAGGTGGTGCTCGGCTTCGTGCGAAACGTGCGACTTGCCGAAGAACGTCATGTTCACCAGGCGGAACATGTAGAACGCCGTCATGCCCGCGGTAATGAACCCGATCACCCACAGCACCGGCCGCGCATCGAACGCCGCGCCCAGAATCGCGTCTTTGCTGAAAAAGCCCGCCAGCGGCGGAATCCCCGAAATGGCGATCGCCGCGATCATGAACGTCCACGCCGTCTTCGGAATCTTGCTCCACAGCGCGCCCATCTTGCGCATGTCCTGCTCGCCGGACATCGCGTGGATCACGCTGCCGCGAGCCAAGGAAGAGCAGCGCCTTGAAGAACGCGTGCGTCATCAAGTGGAAAATGCCCGCCGTGAACGCGCCCACGCCCAGCGCCAGAAACATGTAACCCAACTGGCTGACCGTCGAATACGCCAGCACGCGCTTGATATCGTTCTGCACCAAGCCCATCGTCGCCGCGAAAATCGCCGTCACCGCGCCGACCGTGGCCATCACCGCCATGCGCCAGCGGCGCCAACTGGAACACCGCGTTCATGCGCGTGACCATGTACACGCCCGCCGTCACCATCGTCGCCGCGTGAATCAGCGCGCTCACCGGCGTGGGGCCTTCCATCGCGTCCGGCAGCCAGACGTACAGCGGAATCTGCGCCGATTTGCCCGTCGCGCCCACAAACAGCAGCAGCGCGATCGCGGTCATCACGCTGTCGCCCACCGTGAAACCGCCCGCCGCAATCGCCGGCCCAATCTCCGTAAATCGCAGCGTGCCCAGCGTGCCCACCAGCAAGAAACAGCCCGAGAATGAAGCCCGCGTCACCGATGCGGTTGACGATGAACGCCTTCTTCCCCGCGTCCGACGCCGACTTGCGCAGAAAGTAAAATCCGATCAGCAGGTAGCTGCACAGGCCCACGCCTTCCCAGCCGACGAACAGCAGCAGCAGGTTGTTGCCCAGGACCAGCGTCAGCATCGAGAACATGAACAGATTCAGGTAGCCGAAGAAGCGGTAGTAGCCGCCCTCATGCGCCATGTAGCCGGTCGAATAGACGTGAATCAGAAAGCCGACGCCGGTCACCACGCACAGCATCACCGCGGACAGCGGATCGAGCAGCATGCCCCACTGCGCGTTGAAGTTCGCCAGGTGGCCCGACGAGGTGTGCATGGCCCCAGCCGGCACCCAGTCGAACAGCACCACCTCGGCCACGCGCTGCGCCACAGGCCGCGCGATCAATTGCAGCACCGCGCCAAACGCGTAGATCATCGACAGCAACACGCTGCCCACGCAGATCGACGTTGACGCCGACATTCGGCAGGCGCCGGCCGATGAAAAACATCAGCGCCGCTCCCGCCAGCGGGAACAGCGGAATCAGCCAGATATGCGCGAGAAAGTATTCAGACGGCATACGAACTCTTCACTCCCCAGTCACTCCCAGAAACTTCGCGCCGTGCCCGCCGCTACGAATCCAGCCCTTACCATTTCAAAATGTCCATTTCGTCCGCCAGCACCGTCTCGCGATTGCGGAAAAACGCGATGATGATGCCCAGCCCGACCGCCGCTTCCGCCGCCGCATCGGTAATGATAAAGATCGCGAAAACCTGCCCCTCCACCGAACCCACCAGCCGCGAAAACGCCACCAGATTGATGTTCACCGCGTTCAGGATCAGCTCGACCGACATCAGGATGATGATCACGTTGCGTCGCGTGACCACG
This sequence comes from uncultured Acidobacteriota bacterium, assembly GCA_963818345.1. GTDB lineage: Bacteria > Acidobacteriota > Terriglobia > Acidiferrales > UBA7541 > Palsa-189. The sequence goes on from CAWFRX010000014.1 coordinate 637,241, forward strand.
CCCACGATGCCGATCCCCAGCAGCGCCGCGCTCAGAAACAGATAATGTCCGATCGGGACCATCGCTCAGACCCTCTTCTTCGACATGACCACCGCTCCGATCATGGCCACCAGCAGCAGAATCGAAGCCAGCTCAAACGGCAGCATGTACGTATGGAACAGCGCCCAGGCCACCTGCTCGGTATTCGGTTCGAGCGGCGACAGCCGGAGCCGGCGGCAGCGTGTACAAGACTTCCGCGGCTCAGCGCCAGCGCCACCACCACCTGCGCGCCCAGCACCAGCGTCAGCAGCAAAGCCACCAGCCATTGCCGGTTGAACTGCACCTGATGCAGCGCCACGTCCAGATTCACCAGCATGATCACGAACACGATACAGCACCATGATGCCGCCGGCGTACACGATGATCTGCACGATGAACAGAAACTCGGCGTGCAGCGACAGAAAGATGCCCGCCGTCGCCAGCAGCGCCGTCGCCAGAAAAATGGCGCTGTGCACCGCGTTGCGGCGCGTCACCACCAGAATGGCCGAGATCACCGCCAGCGCCGCAAAAAAATAAAAGACCACCAGATCAAGCATTGCCGCCCAATTCTCCCTCTGCCTGCGATCCCCACGGGCTCCTTCTCTCCAACCTGACGAGCCAGGCCGCAGCCGCAGAGCGTGAGGACGGTGGTCAGCAAAAACGACGCCGCCAGCGGCCAGCCCAGCGCCGGTGCAGCGTCAGCGCCACGGCGATTCCAGCCACGTTCACGATCGAAAGCGGCAGCAGAAATTGCCAGCCCAGCCGCATCAGCTGGTCAAAGCGGTAACGCGGAAACGTAAACCGCAGCCACATAAACACGTAGATGTAGGCTGAAACCTTGAACAGAAACCAGAACGCGCCGTGCAACCCGGGCTTGGCCGAAGCCAGCAGGCTATCCGCCGGCGCCAGCAGAGGCGCGGCAAGGATCAGCGCCACCACGCCGCACAGCAGTCCCACCGCCACCATGAACATCTTCTGCACCGCCACCGGCTGCTTCGGCGCGCGATAGAAACAATACCCCGCGATTCCCAGCATCAGCAGCGGCGGAAAAAAATCGAGAAAATTGAACAAACGGCGTTCCGGAAAACGGCCGCAGCCATCCGCCCAGAAACAGCGTCGTGGCGATCGACGAAACCACGACCATGTTCGTGTATTCCGCCAAGAAAGTAGAGCGCCCAGCGGAACCCGCTGTACTCGGTCATGTAGCCGGCCACCAGTTCCGACTCGGCTTCCGGCATATCAAACGGCGCGCGATTGGTTTCCGCGATCGAGGCCACCAGATAAATGAAGAATCCGACCGGCGCGCGCAAATACGAACCAAGATGCCGTAATCGGCTTGCGCCTGCACGATGCCGCGCGTCGACAGCGTTCCCGCCAGCAGCAGCGCGCCGACCACCGCCATCCCCGCCGAAGTCTCGTAGCTCACCAGTTGCGCCGCGCTGCGCAACGCTCCCAGCAGCGAATAATGGCTGTTCGATGCCCATCCGCCGAGCACGATGCCGAAAATGCCCAGCGCGCTCACGCCCAGAATGAACAGCAAGCCGACGTTCAAGTCCGCGATCTGAAAGAAGGGACCGATCGGCAGCGCCGAAAGCGCCAGCATCGCCGCCGTCACCGAAATCAGCGGCGCGCCCCAGAAGATAGACTTGTCCGCGCTTTCCGGGATGATGTCTTCCTTGAGCAGCAGCTTCACCGCGTCGGCAATCGGCTGCAACAGCCCGTGCGGCCCCACGCGCATCGGCCCCAGCCGCACCTGCATGTCCGCCATCACCTTGCGCTCGACCAGCACGATGTATCCGGCCACCAGCGGCAGCACCGCCACGATCACCAGCGCGAACAGCACCGGCAGCAGGAACGGCTTCAGCGCTTCGAAAATGGCATTCGCATCCATGTGCAATCAAAACTCCGCGCTTCAAGCAACTGCCCGGCTATCCCCATGCAGCCGGCCGCCGTCTCCCCTACCGGTCCACTTCTCCCAGCACGATATCCAGCGTGCCGATGATGGCCACCACGTCCGCCACCAGGTGGCCCCGCACCATCTGGTCAAGCGCCTCCAGATTGATCAGCGAGGGCGGACGAATGCGCACGCGATACGGCTGCGTGGTGCCATCGCTCACGATGTAGTAGCCGAGCTCGCCCTTGGGCGCTTCGATCGAGTGATATACCTCGCCCGGAGGCGGCTTCAGCACCTTGCCCACTTTCCCCATGATCGGTCCCGTCGGAATTTTTTCGATGGCCTGCAGGCAGATCAGCCGCGACTGCCGCATCTCTTCCATGCGCACCAGGTAGCGGTCGTAGGTGTCGCCGTTCTTCCCCGTGGGAATGGTGAATTTGAACTGGTCATACGCCGCGTACGGCATGGCCTTGCGAATGTCCCACTCCACGCCGCTGGCTCGCAGCACCGGCCCGGTCGCGCCGATGGCGATGGCATCCTCCGCGCTCAAGATGCCAATGCCCTTGGTGCGCCCGACCCAGATGCGGTTCTGCGGTCAGCAGCGATTCGTACTCGTCGATCCGCGCTTGTCGAACTCCTTGCAGAAGCGCTCGACCTCTTTTTCGAACTCGTCATAGGCCTCATACTGCAAGCCGCCGATGCGAAACGCGTGCGTGGTCAGCCGCGCGCCGCAATACTTCTCGAAAATCTTCAGGATCTCTTCGCGCTCGCGCAGGCAATAGAACAGCGGCGTCAGAGCGCCGATATCCAGCGCGTGCGTGCCCAGCCAAAACAGGTGGCTGGCGATCCGCTGCAGCTCCGTGAGGATCGTGCGAATCACGCGCGCGCGCGGCGGCGCTTCCACGCCCAAGCAGCTTCTCGATCGTCTTCGCAGTAACCCAGCCCATTCGAAACCGCCGCCACGTAATCCATGCGGTCCACGTAGGGCGCGAACTGCTGGTAGCTGCGATGCTCGGCGATCTTCTCCACGCCGCGGTGCAGGTAGCCGATGACGCACTCCGACCCGACCACCTTCTCGCCGTCGAGGCGCAGCTTGACGCGCAGCACGCCGTGCGTCGAAGGGTGCTGCGGCCCCATGTTGAGGATAATTTCGTCGGCGCCGAGAACCGTGGTCTCGACGTTCGCACCGCCGGGCATGCGTGATGTCGGCCACCGGCTATTGCCCGCTCTCGATGCCCAGGTTTTCGCGCACCCAGGCTTCGTCCTGCTGCAAGAATGTCGTAGTCCTTGCGCAGCGGAAAGCCCTGCCATTCCTCGGGCAGCAGCAGCCGCTTCAGGTTGGGATGCCCCGCAAAGACGATCCCAAACATGTCGTAGACCTCGCGCTCCAGCCAATTGGCCGTGGGCCAAATGCTTTCCACGCTCGCCGCAGGCTCGTTCTCGCCCACGTGAGCCTTGATCCGCAATCGCTCGTTCTTCTCAAACGAATACAAAATCAGCACCAGGTCGAATCGCTTCTCGCGCTTGGGCCAATCCACAGCCGTCAGATCCACCAGCAGACCGAACTGCTCTTCGTCCCGCGTGTAGATCGCAATTTCCAGGAGCCGATCGACACCAACCACTAGGATCGCCTGATTGCGGTCGAGCCAGGCTTCCCGGATCCCGTCGCCAAAGCGCGCCCGATATCGCTTCACCAGATCGTTATCAAGCGGCACCGGCCCCATCTTTTGGCGCGGCAGGCGCAGCCGGTTTTGCCGGGGCAGCGGGAGCCGCTTTGGCGGCACGCAGCAGCCGGCTTTGGCGGCACGGCAGCTGCGGGTTTCGCGGGAGCAGCCGGAGCCGCGCCGGAGTCGCTGGGAGCGTCTGGAGCTGCCGGGGCGGTGCCCGAAGGAGCCGGCGCGGAACCCGGAGGAGGAGCAGGAGGTTTGCTCGCCGCCCGACTAGGCGGCGTTCCGCCCGAAGGCGACGCACCGCCCTCCGCAGGCTTTTCGCCCTGGGGCGGGACCGGAGTCTGCTTGTCCTCAGGGTCGTTGGTCATAAGTCCGGGAGACAGCCGGCGCACATCCAAAGCGCCCGCCGCACAGATCGAACCGTAGCTTCTAACACACGCCCAAAAACGGCGTCAACGGCTTCGCCGAAAAATCGTCGGAGCAAAAAAAATCCCGGCCGCTCGCTGCCGGGAAATCGGAGAACATGTTGCACACGCGCGCTTACACCCACTCGAGAGCGCCCTTCCGGAACAGCCAGATGTAACCAACGATCAAAATCCCCAGAAAAACAAACATGCTCGCGAGTCCATAGAACGGCGACAGCCGGAAACCCTCCTCGCGCGTCGAGAAAAGCACCGCCCAGGGAAACAGGAAAATCGTCTCGACGTCGAAAATAACAAACAGAATGGCGATGATGTAAAACCGCACCGAGTAGCGCCCGCGCGCATCGCTTTCCGCAGGAACGCCGCACTCGTAAGGTTTCAGCTTCGCGCCCACCGGCCGCGAATCCGGCCGGATCATTCATGATAAGCCAGCGTGACGCCGGGAAACGCCGCCGCTAGCGCCGCAAAGATCAAGAATCGGAATGTATTGCCGAGGCATCGCAATTTTTCCCCGCACATCCTAACACAACCGCCCAGTAGCATCCATCGCCGCCACGATTGACCGCCGCCGCGTCGCGTGGGCGCGAAGCTTACTGGTCGAACATCAGTTCCGTAGCGCGCTGGGTAGCCTTCACCACCGCCTTGATCAGCGTCACGCGCACCTTCCCGTCTTCCAGCTCCAAAATGCCGTCAATCGTGCAGCCCGCCGGCGTGGTCACGGCGTCCTTGAGCAACGCCGGATGATCGCCCGTCTCGAGCACGGTGCGCGCCGCCCCCAACATCGTTTGCGCGGCCAGCAACGTCGCCACATCTCGCGGCAAACCAACCTTCACTCCGCCCTCCGCCAGCGACTCCAGGATGATGTAGGCAAAAGCCGGCCCGCTCGCCGAAAGCCCGGTGACCGCGTCCATGTAGTTTTTCGTCCACTACCACCACGCGGCCAACCGCCTCGAACATCGCTTTCGCCAGTTCCACGTGAGCTGCGGCCGCACGGCTCCCGCTCGACACTCCGGTCATGCCGGCCCCGATCGCGCACGGCGTGTTGGGCATCGCCCGCACCACAGGGCACATTTTCACCCAGGTGCTGCTCGATCAGTTTCGTCGGCACCGACGCCGCCACGGAAACCACCAAGGTCTTCGGCGTGACTTCCCCGCGAATTTCCTCGAGCACCTCCACCACAACGGGCGGCTTCACCGCCAGCAAGATCACGTCGGCCCCGTCCGCCGCGGCGCGGTTATCCGTCGAGACGCGCACGCCCAATTTCTCCGCAAGGGGCGCGGCGCGCTCGGCGTGCCGCACCGTAGCCGCCACGTGCCCCGGCGAAATCATTTTCTTCTCCAGGAAAGATCGCAGCAGAATGCTGCCCATCTTCCCGGTGCCCAGCACCGCCAAACGCTTATTCGAAAAGGGATTGCTCATGGCCAAGCATTGTTAGATAGATTACGGCAGGGGTCAATGAAAACGGCAGGAGCCAAGCAAACAGGCGCCGCCAATTGTCGGCAGAACCTGCGATAAGGTGTTCGTGGGTAGGCATCAACGACGAAAGCGAGAGGATGTCATCCGCACGAGACGACGTCATCCGCACGAAACGCTGTCATCCCGAGGCCCGAAGGCCGAGGGATCTGCTTTTCGAAGCTCGACGCAGGAAGGCCATGCCCCCGAAGACCAACCAAGCAGCTAATCGTGCCGCGCGCCGCCCAGCACTTCCAAAGCATGCGGCAACACTTCCTGCACGGCGTCAAACGATTCGAGCGCGCCGCGAGGGCTCCCCGGCAGGTTCACGATCAGCGTTCGCGCTCGTACGCCGGCCACCGCGCGGGACAGCACCGCGCGCGCATTCAAGTGCCTGCCCTTCTCGCGCATCAACTCGCCCAGTCCAGGTACAAGTTTCGCGCAAACCGCGACCGTTGCCTCAGGCGTCGAATCTCGCGGCCCCAAGCCTGTTCCGCCGGTCGTCAGAATCACGTCGGTACTGCCCGAATCAGCAAGTTCGGCCAGACGTTTCTCGAGTCCCTCGCGATCATCGGAGAGAATTTCCGTGGAAACGATCTGCCATCCCAGTTCGCGGCAACGCTCGGTCAGCGCCGGCCCGGAACCGTCCGGCCGCAGGCCCTGTGCCGATGAATCGCTCACGGTGACGAGCGCAACACGGGTGATCGCCACTAGCGCTCCACGCGATCGCTGCTCGCTTCATCGAGCAGCCGCATCGCCTCCATCAGCAGCCCGGTCGTCGACCGGGTGGTCGTAACCCGGTCCGAAGAGCTGCCAAAATCAATCTCGAATTCCCCATCGGTCCACTGCACAGCCTGGAAGACAGCAGGATCCCCTTCGAGTTCGCCGAGCTTCGCGTCCTTGCATTGTCCAGCGGCGAAATATAATTCGCCGTTGGCATCCCCTCGACGCAGCGCCAGCCGGCAAGACTTTTGCCCCATCTCGAGCGATTGCATCAATTCGGCCACGCCCATCTCCTCGATGCGGCCCTGGATCACGCCGGGACGCACCGCGCGCTTCTGCAATTTCTCCAGATGCAGCCGGTCCATCACCCTCTTCGCCGAGCGCACCAGATCGGCGACGAAAAACGGCTTGGGCAGGAAATCTTCGGCTGAAACCAGCGGCCGCAGCTTCTCCTCGATGTCTCCGCGGCTGGCGACAAAAATAAATGGGATCTCTCGCGTGGCATCGCGCCCGCGGAGCTTCTCATAGAGTTGGCGCCCGTCGAGCCCCGGCATCTTGAAATCCGAAATGATCAGGTCCGGCACTTCGTCCACGGCCTTGAGCAATGCGTCGGCGCCATCGGTGGCAACAATCACTTCGCACAGCGATCGCAGCCCGTGTGCGATCAAATCGCGCACCAGCGGGTTATCGTCGGCCACCAGCACCCGTACGCCTTTGCCCGCGGGATTCATCGCTGAGCGCGCGTCCGCCGAAGGTACGGGCCGCTCTTTCCGCCCGTCTTCTCCAGCAAGATAAATGTCGGTAATTTCCATGGCCTTATCGAGCGCTTTGCACATGTCGTAGATGGTCAGCGCAGCGGCCGACACCGCCACCAGCGCCTCCATCTCGACACCGGTTTGGGCCGTGGCGGTTACGCGCGAGGCGATCTCGACGCCATTCTTGCACAGCCGCGTGGTCACATCAATGTGCGTCACGGGAAGGGGATGGCAAAGAGGTATCCACTCCGCTGTGCGTTTCGCCGCGGTAATTCCCGCGATGCGCGCGATCTCCAGCGGGTCGCCTTTGGGCGTCTTGCGCCGCCGCACTTGCGTCAGCGCGGCCTTGCCGATTCGCACGAAACCCCGCGCCCGCGCCACGCGTGTCGTCACCGCTTTCGCGGTAACGTCCACCATCGCCACATCCGCGCCCGCGCCGAAATGTGTCAGCCCTTTTGCCAATCGCGTCCCACTCCGTCGCGTTCAACCTGTGTGGCGCCTCGTTGCTTCGGGCAGAGCTTAAGGGCCTGTTTACCGACTCGTTCCCTAGGGGGTCAGAGCTTAGCTCTGACATCCATCGTCACGCACTCAGGGGCTTTAGCCCCTGAAGCACGCCCGGCTGGCGTCTTCACCACCCACTCTCAGGCCCTCGCCGCAGCATCACCGGTGCCCAGTCTCCCTTTGCCCAATCCGGCTTCTCCGCAGGCACCACCAGAAAAGCATTCGCCCGTGCGATCGTCACAATGTCTCCGGAACCCTGCCACGGCAGCACCGAGACCTCCGGCTCGCCGTGCGATTGATCCACGCGCGCCGGCAGGAAGTGCGCCAGGCCCTCTTTTTCGTGTACGTCCTGCGCCAGCCGCGCTCCCACGATCGGCAACGGTCTCGCGCGTTGGTCCCCCCGAGCAAATCGATCGCCGGCAGCACGAACAACTCAAACGTCACCATGGTCGACACCGGATTCCCCGGCAGGCCGAAGACCAGCTTGCCCTGACAGCGCCCAAAGACGGTTGGCCGCCCCGGCCGCAGCGCCACGCCATCGAAGAAAAATTCCGCGCCAAGCTCAGCCAGCACCCCTTCCACCAGAGTCATACTTACCCATCGACACGCCGCCCGAGATCACCAGGATGTCGGCTTTGAGGCCGCGCTCGATATAGCCTCGCAACGCGCCTTTCTCGTCGGGAGCGTTGCCGATCTGCCCCGGCTGCCCGCCAGCCATCGATACCAGCGTTTCGATCGAGAGCCCGTTTCCGTTGCGCACCTGGAATGGGCCGGGCGTCGCCGTAATGTCGACCACCTCATCGCCCGTCGACAGAATCGCCACGCGCGGCCGCGCCATTACCCCGATGCGGCTTTCGCCAACCTGCGCCGCCACGGCCAGCTCCGCGTAACCGAGACGCGTTCCCGCTTGTAGCAACTCCTGCCCCTTTCGACCTTCGCTTCCGCGGAACACGATGTTCTGCTTCGCTGTCGCGGCGCGGTCGAACGTCACGCGGTCCCCATCAATCTTCGCAAATTCGATCATCATCACGGCATTGGCGCCGGCCGGCACCGGCGCGCCGGTCATGATTTGCACGCACTCGCCGGCGCCAACCTCGCGAGCGAAGCAGCTTCCCGCTTTGACTTCGCCGACCAGCCGCAACGTCGCGTTCGGTGCAGCCACATCCGATGCGCGAACCGCGAACCCATCGCGCGTCGAGCGATCAAAGGGCGGGTAGTCTCGATCGGCCACGACGGCATCAGCGAGCACGCGCCCGCTAGCGCGCGCAAGCTCCACCATTTCGCGCACCGGCTTATGCCGCTGCGCCTTCGCAATCTCGAAAATTTTTTCTCGGGCTGCCGTGTAGGAGAGCATCTTCGGCTTTGAAACCCCTTATCGCCGCGTAAAGCCCCTCACAACCTCACAGCCAGGACGCCATCTTGGATCCAGGCCTGACAATCGTGGCATCACGCTCAGGCCCCGTAGAAATCATGCCCACTTCGACGCCCAGTTGATCGGAGATAAATTTCAGGTAATCCTCGGCAACGCTCGGCAGTTTGTCGCCGTTGCGTTTGCCTTCGGTCGAGGTCAGCCAGCCAGGCAAGGTGCGATATTCCGGAGTCATCGCCGCAAGGTCTTCGGCCACCGCGGGCATCTCCGTGACCGGCGAACCCTTATAACGATAGCCGACGCACACTTGTATCTCCCGCTGTGTGTCGAATACGTCCAGCTTCGTAACGATCAGCGACTCGATGCCATTGAGCATCACCGCGTAACGCAAAATCACCAGGTCCAGCCATCCGCACCGCCGAGGACGGCCCGTGACCGCTCCGTACTCCTTGCCCCGGCTGCGCACTTCCCCCGCTTCGAGATCGGGCATCTCGGTCGGAAACGGCCCGCTCCCAACGCGCGTAGTGTACGCCTTCGTCACCCCCGCAACGCCCGTGATCCGCGTCGGCCCCACGCCCAGGCCGGTACACGCCCCTCCAGACGTGGCGTTCGATGACGTCACGAACGGATACGTCCCGAAGTCTATGTCCAGCATCGTGCCCTGCGCGCCTTCAAAGAGCACCGGCCGCCCTTGGTCGAGCACACCATTAATCAACGCCGTGGTGTCCGTCACAAACGGCCGCAGCCGTTCCGCATACTCCAGATATTTGTCTGCCAACCCCGCGACCTCGAGTTCCCGGCCGTACGCGCTGCGGCAAACCGAGTTCTTCTGGCAAATCACCTGCTCCAGCTTTTCGCGAAATCGCTCCGGCTCGAGCAAATCGCAGACGCGCAACCCTTGGCGCGCCATCTTGTCTTCGTAGGCCGGGCCGATCCCGCGCGAGGTCGTGCCGATTTTCGACGCGCCGCGCGCCGCTTCCGCGGCCAGTTCCATCTGGCGATGATAGGGAAAGATCAAATGTGCGCGATTGCTCAAATGCAGCCGTCCATCGATCGCGATCCCCGCCTGTTGCAACGTATCGAGTTCAGCGACCAGCGCCGCTGGATCCACCACCACGCCCGAACCAATCACGGCGTGCCGCCCCGGCCGCAGCACCCCGCAAGGAATCAGCTGCAACACAAACCGCGAGCCGTCGTAAATCACGGTGTGGCCGGCATTGTGCCCGCCCGCGCATCGCGCGATGTAGTCGAACGAGGCGGCCATGTAGTCCACCACCTTGCCCTTGCCCTCATCGCCCCACTGCGCGCCCACCACGACAATAGATTTCATGTCCCGCTCTCTTGCGCCCGCTTCCCCTTCAGGCCGCACTCTACCCGCGCGCTCACATCACAGATCACTCAGGTAGGGGAGTTCCAGTACGCGACAAACAATTCATCCTACTCGCCGCCCAACACGAAGGCAAGGCGCCCCGCCCGGCGCGCCCACGCTGCCCCTACAAGCTCCCAGGGGCGCCAATCTCCAGATTGGCCATTGTTAGCTGTGGCTCGGACCTTGGGCCACCCTGCGTCGCATGCGTCCACAACAAATAGCTTGACGAGAACATGCTGACCCACTTGCGGCCCGGCCTTGCAAAAGAATCTGAGTGAAAGTGCTTAGATTCTGGCGCGCTGGACTACTCGTGCGGAATAACACATGATTGCGGAGATGAGGTTCTCCGAGCGGCAGGGTTTCAAAAAAGTCAGTCAGATACTTCAGACCGACTCGATGGATGTCGGACTTCGGAATCGTCTATGGAATGTGTTTATGAGTAGCTGCATGAACGCCCACGACGAGACCTTCTTGTGGTACCACGGTAAAGCCCAGTTTCGCAGCTTCTGCCTGACTCTGTGGCACGATCACCTGAAACGCCCTGGCGACACGATTGCCGATACTACAAGTGCGGCGATTAACCAGATTCGACAACACTTCTTCGGGTGTGATTGGTACGAGGTCTACGACTTCGTGGAATTTGCTGCAAACCGCCCGATTTGGACTTCTCGCGAGAGTGCTGTCAAGGACTTCAACGACGTTCTAGCGGAGGAACTTTCCGCATACAGGTTTGTCGCTGGTAAGCTCGCGCCCATTTCATCTGAGCAGGAGAAAGCGGCGATCGAACGTGCGATATCACGAACGTCCAGTTCGTACTCCACTACTTCGGAACACCTGCGCCAGGCCATCGACCTGTTGGCTCGCAAGCCCGCCCCTGATTTCAGGAACTCGATAAAGGAGTCCATCAGCGCCGTTGAGGCCCTTTGCGCGATTGTCGCGGGTGATCCAAAAGCGACTCTGGGTCAAGCCCTAAAAATAATCGATGCGCAAGCGAAGCTTCACGGAGCACTGCGGTCCGCTTTTGAGAAATTGTACGGGTACACGAGCGACGCGAACGGCATCCGCCACGCCCTCATGGAAGAAAATAAACTTGAGCAGGAAGATGCGATCTTTATGCTCGTGGCTTGCTCGGCTTTCATCAGCTATGTGATCGCGAAACAATCTCGTCTAAACCCCGACAGGGTTTAGCTCGTTTTCCGTTTTCCCTGGCCGGGACGGGTGCCGCACCCCCTCCGGTTCCAAGGGTACGGGTTTTGACATTTCTTCTCACTTCAGCGGGTGCGCCTCAGAGGATGCCATTTTTGCTAGCATGGCGCCCCTCTCCTTCCTACACCCCGGGGAATTTGGCACGTGGGGGCTTCCCTGAAAATCTTCACCCGGCCCATCCCGAACATGGCTCGCATCGAACGAGCGCCGATTCGCCAGCGGGCACTTTAGGGCGTGGAGTGGTGTCTATAAAACAAGGAGAACCGGCGGCAAAAAGGGGCAAAAATGCGAAAAGTCAAATGCACAAACCTCATCGCTGTAGTCCTGTTCATGTCACCGTTCCTCACGTTGAACGTAGCAGTTGCGGCGCAAAGACAGGAAAGCTCGGTGATATTAGGAGGAACAGTAAATGTCGCCCTCGGGAATGCGAACGGATTGGTGGTTTTGACGGACAGCAGACAGACGCTAACGGATTCGACTGGACAGCAGCGTCCCGACCCTACCGAAGCCCAGAAACTTATCGTTCTGGACGACCGCTCGGTATGTGCCGTAGCAGGTTTCGGGACTATAAGACTGCCCACCGCGCCACAATTTAACGTCGGAATTATGGGCATACTTGCGCAGGTTCGCGACGATTTCGTCGGTCGACCCCAGACATTCAACGCCAAATTGTTGACGATTTCGAATCTCGTGCAGTTTTATATCTCCGCCGTCGCAAATCTCAATGAATACCAGCCCCACCCGGTGCCTAGCCGACAGTATTTCTTCGCCTTATACCTTGCTGGATATGACCTCGACGGCAATCCCAAAATAGGACGGTTGGAGCTGACGGGAACCCCTCAAGTATTAAACAATGGCAAAGCTGACTGGTCGTTCACACGAAGCATCACTGTCGAACCCGTGGGTCCCGGCATCACCGGAGGAGTTCAAGGAATTTGGGATATCGGGGAGCAAATCCTCTCTCACCCCGAGCAGGACGACACCGATGCAGCTGTCCACAAATACTCGGAATCGATGCGGGCTGACTCAGGAGCTTCTCTGACGATAGGGGACATGGAAGCGTTAGCAGTGCACATAGCGCAGAAAACGTCAGACGCCCACCCGGCACAGGTAGGCGGCAGCTTGCAAGTTTGCATTCTTCAGAACGGTAAAATCCAGCAACTCAAGCAACCGACCTTCCCACCTCCCGAACGGCCCTTCCCCTTCATTTTGGTCAACGAGTCGACATTTGACGGCAAGTTCAGTGACATCATTAAGTCGACCGCTCCTCGCTTGTTCGTCCGGTGTACCTTCCTAAAAAATCCGACTTTGGACATCGATAAAGATTTTTTCGTCGACAGCGACATTCGTGACGCGACTGTGTATTACGATGGGGGCGATACTTTTTTTGACCCGTCAAACAGGGTAACGAATTCCGTCCTCATCCTCGGTCCTCACGCAAACTGGCAATCGAGCATCGTGCGTGAGCTGGTGACGAAATTCCAATGGGTCAACCAAAACCAATTCCCGAAGTACAACTAGCATGGACTGCCCAGGGCTCGCTCAGGGCGGTGGCGCATGCACGTAAGGGGCATTGCGGGTGCGGGCACTCTTTACGCGCAGGCTAACGGGTGCGGGTTTTCGAACGGACGCTTAGGCGTGGCTCTTCCCAAAAAGGAACCCCCGAGCGTCTGCCCCTCTAGTTTCGAATAGTGCACACCCAATTCGAATGCCCGCCACCGTTCGAATAACCCACAAGTATCGATTGACAATATAATCAATACATGCTACCGTCGCGCATGACTCTGGACCAACGCTCCGCTTCCACGAGCTCCCCACCCCAGTCGGCATCTCTCGCCCTTTCGCCCCAAAACATTATCGGTCCTCAAAACCAAGCATTTCATAAGTGTGTGAAAACGCAACCAGATCAAACCGCTAAGAATGAAACACTTGTGCTACCCCACTCCGTAAGCCGTCTGCAATCAACACATGCAAAAACAGGGGGGAGGGGGGTGGGCAGGAACGCCAATTATTGTTACCCAACCACCAGCTTCCGAAACGGAGGAAACTCCGAAGAGTCCGAAAAGCAAGAAGAGCCGCACTCGATCGCGTCGAGCCACGGCTCCAAGAAACTCCAAAGTCCCGCAGCCGCGAGACCGGCCCCGAGCCAAACGCCTCTTCGAGCCGAAGTCCCTAGCCTATCTAGGCCGGGGCGAGGGGCGCTGCGGTCGGCCAGGTCGAGCTTCGGCCGCCAGCGACCAGGAGCCTTAGTTCAAATGCCGATCGACGAACTTGGTGATCTGATCCTTGGGATAAGCCCCGACGATCTGCTCGGCGACCTGGCCGCCCTTAAAGATGAGCAATGTCGGTATGCCTCGAATGTTGTATTTGCTCGCGGAGTTCATGTTCTCGTCCACGTTCATTTTGACCACCTTCAGCCGCCCCGCGTAATCCTGCGCGATCTCCGCGACCGTTGGCGACAACATGTGGCAGGGCCGGCACCAATCCGCCCAGAAATCCACCATCACCGGCTGTGTGTTGCTGGCGTCGAGCACCTCCGCCTGAAAATTGCTGTCCGTCACGCTTCCCACGTTATCTGCCATGTTTTCATCCCTCTGGGGTCCCGCGTCCGCGGGTCCGCTTTGTCATTTAGATGCGTCGACCGCCTAGCCGATTCGCGCCCTCCGAGCCTTCTCGTACAATCGAGCATACTCGGCGGCAGATGCCTGCCAAGAGAAATCCTTGGCCATGCCGTTGGTTTGCAACCTCCGCCATGCTGCTGCATCGCCAAAAACAGCCAGGGCCTCCCGCAAAGCCCCCAGCATAGCGGTTCCCGTGTATTCATGAAACTTGAATCCGGTGCCCCGCCCGCTCCCCGCCCCCGAAGCCTCGTACGGCACGATGGTGTCGTCCAGCCCGCCCGTCGCACGCACCACCGGCACCGTACCATACCGCAAACTATAAATCTGATTCAATCCGCACGGCTCGTAGCGCGAGGGCATCAGGAACATGTCCGCGCCCGCTTCGACTTTGTGCGCCAGCGTGTTGTCATAGCCGATCTTGACACCCAGTTTCGCCGGGAACCGCTGCGCCAGGTCGCGGAACATTTGCTCATACTTCGCTTCGCCCGTCCCCAACGCCACCAGCGCCAAATCCTCGGCAAGCAACTCCGCCGCCGTCTCGGCCAGCAGATCGAAACCTTTCTGATCCACGAAACGAGAAACGATTCCCACCAGCGGCCGGCTGAGATTCTGCGCGGGCAGCCGAAATTGCGCGAGCAGGTCGCGCTTGCAAGCTTGCTTCCCCGTCAAGTCGCTCGCCGAATACCGTGCCGCGATCAGCGAATCGTTCTCCGGACTCCACGCCGAATAATCCACGCCGTTCAGGATTCCCTCCAGCCGGTCGCCTCGGGTCTGCACGACGCCCTCGAGCCCGCAGCCAAACTCCGCCGTCTGAATCTCCTGCGCGTATTTCCGGCTGACGGTCGTCAGATAGTCGGAAAAAATCAATCCGCCTTTCAGATAGTTCACCCGGCCGTAAAATTCCAGCGCGCTGGGGCTAAAGAGCGAATCCGGCAGGCCGACGTTCCCGGCCGCCTCCTTGGGAAACAGGCCTTGGTATCCCATGTTATGGACGGTGAAAACCACAGGAAGGGTGCGCACCGCGGAGTCTGCCGCGTAGACCGTTCGCAGCAATACGGGCACCAGTGCGCTCTGCCAATCGTGGCAGTGAACGACGTCCGGCATCCAAACGCGCTTGGCCAGTTCGATGCTGGCGCGGGAGAATTCCGCGAAGCGCTCGGCATTATCCGGGTAGTCGCGGCCCCCGCTTGTGTAGAGCTGCTCGCGATCGAAATAGTCCGGATCATCCACGAGAAAATAGCGCACGCCGTGCAGCACGCCGCCCTCGGCAATCGAAACGGAGCGCTTCGACGAACCCATGGGCACTTCCAGGCCGGAGAGCACCACTCTTCCCGCCTGCGTTCCACGGTAGCGAGGCAAAACCACGGCAACTTCGTGTCCGCTTGCCGCCAGCGCCTTCGGCAACGCTTCGACGACGTCGGCCAGTCCGCCGGTTTTTGAAAATGGCAGCCCCTCTGAAGCGACAAACAGAATCCGCATGCGCCTCCGCGATGCCCCTGGCGACAAAGGTCTTCACGGTAATGAATCGCCGCAACTGCGTCAAGCCAGCCCAGCCACTCAAAAAAGCCCAGCAGCTGAAACCAGCGCGGCCGCTGAAACCACCGCAGCCAATGGAAAAGGCTCGGCCGCAGCGCCACATCGCCGGACTTGTTACACTGAGCCCCAGCGTGACTCCTGAACGTCTCGGCCAACATTTCCTCGGCAGCGAAGGCTGGCGCCAGCGCATCGCCCGCGCCATTTTCGGCGCGGCGGCCGTCGCTGCGCCCGATGACAAATCTCGCGCGCGCGCAAATCGCGCTGAGGCCGTGTGGATCGAGATCGGCGCAGGCCACGGCGAGATGACCGAATTGCTGGCCCAGCAAGCCAGCCGCGTTGTGGCCATCGAGATCGACGAGCGCCTTCTTCCGCGGCTTCGCGAGAAGGCCGCGCGGCTGGGCAACGTCTCGGTCGTGAGCGGCGATGTGCTTTCGCTCGATTTCGCGGAGCTCGCAGGCGCCGAGCGTTTCAGCGTCTACGGCAATCTTCCCTACTACATCACCTCGCCGATCGTGCGCCGCTTGCTCGAGCACGCCGCGAGGCTCGACGCCGCTTTTCTGGTGGTGCAACTGGAGGTTGCCGACCGCCTTGCGGCCACGCCCGGCCACCGCGAGTACGCGTATCTTTCCGCGATCGTGCAGTTCTACGCGCGCGTGCAAATTCTGCTGCGCATCCCGCCCGGCGCCTTTCGCCCGCCGCCGAAAGTCTGGTCAGCGCTGGTGGCGCTCCGGCCGCCCGGCGAACGTCCCGCTCTGGGCATGGACGACGAGCGCAGCTTCGGCCAATTCCTGAAGACTTGTTTCGCTCAGAAACGCAAAACGCTGCGCAATAATCTGCGACCTCTTGTTGACGGGGAAAATGCCGAACAGGTTTTCCGCGAAGCCGGCATCGCGCCGAACACGCGCGCCGAACAACTAACTCTGACCCAGTTCGCGCGCCTCTTCGAGTCCACAAAAGACTGGCAAAACGGTGACCGAGCAGCTGAGGCACGGGGTTAGAAAAGCGCCAACGCTCGTGCGGACTAAATGCTGCGCGAGAAGCGCGACCATCTCAGCTGGATAATCGGTGATCAGCCCATCCACGCCGGCAGCCACCAGCGCCTTGGCCTGCTCCGGCGCATTAACCGTCCAGGCGACCACCTTGAGATCTTTGCGATGCGCTTCTTCCGTCAGTTCCGGCGTGATGAAATCGGCTCGGGGCAATAGCTGGCGCGCTCCCGCAGCAACCGCCCGCCGGGCCGCGTCAGGCGTCGGCTTGTCGTACAGGTACCCGGTGACGATCAGCGGCTCCAAACTTCGCACCTTTGCCAACAGGCTCGCGTCGAACGACAAAATAACCGTGCGCACAATCTCGCCGGAAGCGCGCAGAGCCCCGACAAGAGCGTGCTCGGCGCCACTCACGGCTGGAGTCTTCATTTCCAGGTACACCCCGATTTCGTGCTCTCCGCCAAACGCCAAAACTTCGTCGATCGTCGGAATGCGCTGGCCAGCGAAGCCCGCCTCGGTCGCGCTCTTAGACGCGTCGCCTGAAAACCACGCCCCGGCATCCAGCTCCTTGAGCTCTTCGACCGTTTTGGTGGACACCAGCCCGCGCGCGTTCGTGGTGCGGTCGAGCGTATCGTCGTGGATAGCCACCAGTTGCGCGTCTCGGGAAAGATGCAGGTCGGTCTCGATAAATCCGGCGCCCGCCTCGACGGCCCGTCGAAACGCCGCCATGGTGTTCTCCGGCGCGTCGCCGGAAGCGCCGCGATGTGCGATCACCCACACGCCAATGTCCTCATTCTCCGCTGTCCAAGGCTCTGAGAGTCCGCAAAAAGGCCCGCTAATCGTAACAGAACCCGCGCCCGTATCGACGCTGCCAGTGCTCGTAGTGGCGCGTGATGAGAACCTCTGACACCAGGTGCCTAGCCAGACAACTTATTTCTGTCGCCCTTGCTGCTCCGCATGCCGTTTGGTACGTTCGCGATATGCGGAAAGCCCTTTGCGCGTTTGTGTCGATCCTCGCTCTTGCCTGCGGAGTGCGCGCCGACGAAATTCGCTTGAAGGACGGCTCGAAGATTATCGGCACCGTCGTTGGCTATGAAGACGGCGCGTTCAAGGTCGAAACCAGCTACGGCTTTGCCACGATACGCAAGGAAAGCATCGCCGACATTGTCACCACGGACGCGAAGCAACCGGCCCCGCCAAAGGTCGCCCCGAGCAAGCCAGCAGAAGAGCCCAGTCCAGCGCCAGCCAGGCCAGCGGTATCCGCCGACGCAAAGCCGCAGCCGGCATCGCTCAAAACGGCCGCGGAAACCCTGCCAGACCCCAAAGCGCAGCCCGCCTCGGCGAGATCCTCAGCATTGATAGACACGAAAGACGCCACGACGCGCGCGCCCGCCGCAGCAAAATCGTCGTCGCAATTGAGCGCAGCATCGGCTACGGCGACGGCTGCTCCGGCTCCCGTGCCCGCGGCGACCCTCGCGCCGCCCGCAGCAACTCGCCCGGCCGCGAGCGCGACGAATTTGGCGCCAGCATCCGCTACATCCGCCGCAGCAACGCCTGCGCCTGTGCCTGCGCCCGCCGCAGCGGCCGCTCCGCCGCAACCGGTGGCGGCTCCCGCGCCACCTCCCGTGCGGGAATTGGTGCGCGGAAACCTGTACATCAACCAGACCTACGGTTTCGAGATGTACCGAGCACCCGATTGGCAGCCGATCGACGGCGCTCGAGCGGCTTTGCCGAACGCCGTCGCTGCGTTGGGAACCAGCGACCAATCGACGCTACTGATCATCGGCCGGGAACGCGCTCACGATTCACTCGACGCACAGTCGGCGGTCACCGAAAAAGCGATCGAGGAGATCTACGAGAACTACCGGCCGATGCCGCCCGTGCGCACCACGATCGCGGGTTTGCCCGCCATCGAGCGGCATTTTCGCGGTGCGGCAGAAAATCGCGACTGGTCCGTGGTTTTGGTGACGCTCGTTCGCGACGGCGATGTCTTCACGATCCTGGCGATGACCGACGCGAACTCCGAACTCGTTCAGATTCAAGAAAACGTCATTGCCAAAGCGGTCGCCAGCCTTCAGTTCAACGCGCCCCGCAGCTAAGCAACATCCACCGTGATTTCGTGATAGCCAGTCGCGCCATCGGGCCACTCGCCCCAGGACCGGGAGGTCTGAAGTTTCCCGTTGCCATCGGTGGCACGGACTGCGATGGTGTGCTTACCCTTCGTGCGGATTCATCCAAACGTACTTCCAGAACGCCCAGACCTGCGAGGGCATCGGATTGCTGAAGATCTGCGCTTGGTCCCAGGTCCGGCCATCGTCGGTCGAGATCTCGACTTTACTGACGCCAATTTCGTTGGCAATGGCCCACCCGGTGATGACGTAATTGCTGCCGGAGACATGCGCGTGGTCGTAGGGATCGTCCACCACGGCTTGTAACTGCCGTTCCGCTGAATTCGACCAGCCCTGATGCTCCCAGAAGCCCAGATATTCTTTGTCCACGAATTCAATGCGCGTCAGCCACTTGGGCATCTTCACGCCGTACTTGCCGGGAAGGAAGATGCGCAATGGGAAGCCATGCTGGCGCGGCAGCGGCTCGCCGTTCATTTGCCAGGCGAGGAAATTCTCCGGGCGCAGTATGCGTTCGAGGGTGTGTCCGGTGGAGTAGCCTTCGGCAGCGTAGAGCGCCACATATTTGGCCTGCGGCTTGATGCCTGCGCGGTCCAGCAAGGGTCGCAACTCGGTACCATGCCAACTGGCATTGCCCACAAATCCGCCGCCGACGGGATTCGAGATGCACTCGAGTGTGAGAATAGTCTCGAAGGGCGGAAGCTTGCGAATTTCGTCATAGCTGAAACGCTGCGGATGTTCAACCAAGCCGTCAATCGTGAGTGACCACTTGTCGGGATCGACAGCCGGCTCGCCATGCGATGAGGTGAGGTAGAAGTCGTCGTTTGGCGTGATCGCGCGCAGAGCCGCCACCGGCCCGTCATTGAGGTAATCGCGAACACCTGCGTGCTCGACGTTGGTCCCCGCGATCAGGTAATGGTAAAGCGAGAGCGGAAGCAGGATGCCAACCCCTGCCCCGGCAGCCATCGAAAAGAACCTGCGTCGGTCCATGAAGTGTTAGATGCGCGTGTAACTTAATTCTACGCTGTTTTTCCACTTGTGGTGCGCAGCATCTTTGCCAATGAGGCATCCGTAATCCATCGCCAGTCCCGGCGATGGGCTCCGTCAGTGGCATGAAGACAAGTAATAGTAGAATACGGGCGTCCGACGTATCCCTGACGCTGTGCGTTCCGTGCGAGGGTCGCCATGGGCGTATTTTGAAGAGTCTTCGAGGACCGTAGTTGGGAGGCAACGCGATGACAAAGCCCCGAAAAGCCGCTGCGAAAATGGACCTCAATCATCTTCACTTGCACGTAAAGAATCTGGATCGAGCACACCATTTCTACGAAGCTCAATTTCAATTCCGTGAGCACATGCGCCATGGAGATATTTTGTTCTTGAGGAACACTTCTGGCTTCGATCTGGCCCTGGTTCCCGATCGAAAACCGTCGCTATTTCCGGGTTGGTTTCACTTCGGGTTTCGCTTGACCAGCTCGCGTGCCGTGCAGCAAAAACACGATCGTATGCTTTCGGAAGGAGTGCCGGTTTCCGACGTGGAGGATTATGAGAATTATGTGACCTTCCGCTGCACCGATCCCGATGGATATCCAATCGAGGTTTATTGGGCCTAGCCGCTCTCTCATGAGGCTCGGGGCCTGCTGGCGCGAGCGCCCGCGCGGCGATCGAGGGGCCCGAAGTTAAAAAATTAGGACACCAGGCGGCGAGGATTTGTCGGCAACGCGACTTTAGTGGGTGTAGGATGCTGGCGCGGTTGCCATGCTAAACACATCTGATTTTATTTACGATGTAGTTACAACGGAAGGAGCCGTATCTAGTGAAAACGCACGAGGCACGGGCCAAGATCAAGGAGATCGGCATCGTCGCGGCCATCCGGGTGGCGTCGAGAGAAGACGCCATATTTGCGGCTGAGGCCGTCTTCGAGGGCGGCGTTCCAGTGGTTGAAATCGCCCTGACCCTGGACGGAGCGACCACGGTGATCTCGCAGTTGGTGAAAGACAATCCGCAACTGGTGGTGGGAGCGGGAAGCGTATTGAACGAAAAAGTGGCGCAGACCTGTTTGGACGCCGGGGCGCATTTTATCACCAGCGACCGGCTGCATGTTCCCTTGGTGGAAGTGGCCAAGAAAAACGGGATCGTCGTATTTCCAGGCGCTCTCACACCCACGGAAGTCATCAGCGCATGGGAGGCGGGTTGCGATTTCGTCAAAGTGGCGCCCTGCGCGGAGATTGGCGGGGAAGTCTACATTCGATCGCTTCGTAAGATGTTTCCGAATATTCCGCTGATCGCCGCGGGCGGCATCAACCAACAGAGCGCCTCGCGGTACATCGCGGCAGGCGCTCTCGCCTTGGGAATCGGCAGTGAACTCATTCCGCCGGACGCTATCAAGCGGCGGCAAGCGGACCGTATCCGGGAACTCGCTCACAGATTCTCGAACTTCGTGAAAAGCGCACGCGACGGGACAAGCGCGGAACTTCGTTGGTGAATGTGATCGAGGAGCCGCCGCAGACGCGCATCTTGGGTGTCCCATAGCTCGCCTTCTGTCCGAAGGAGAGGGCGTTCGCCGTCCCCTAGAACCAGGCTGCCCAACTGGACCTTAACACGTTATTATTTGAATCTGTGGCGCGAGCGTGTTTCAATATGCCCGCGCTAAAATCGGTGCGTTGCCGCGCACCTGGCGAGCTGCTAGTGGGTCTATGCGGGGGTCTATGCGAAAATTGACGTGGAGTTTGGGAGCTGTTTTGCTGTTGGCGCTGGCGACCGGGGCGGTGCTAGCCCAGGCTCCTGCCGGCAAGAATCTCTCGTGGGCGTTTCCCACGGCGATAGAAAAGAATGAGCCGCCGGTTCCGGACCCGGACGGGCCGAGGCATCTGCCAAACAGCACCAAGGCCTACACGCAGGCGCAGATCGACGACCTCTCGAACCCGCCGGATTGGTATCCCGACGAACACGGGCCCGCGCCCACCATCGTCACCAGCGGCGCCGCCAATAAGGGCTTTGCCTGCGGGTCCTGCCACTTGATGTCGGGACACGGGCATCCGGAATCGGCCGACCTCTCGGGACTTCCTGCCGACTACATCGTGCAGCAGATGGCGGATTTCAAGAGCGGCGACCGCAAGGATCCAGCGCGTATGAACGCGATCGCCCAGAACACGTCGGACGACGACGTTAAGAAAGCCGCCGCCTATTTCGCCGCGCAGAAACCCACCGCAAACGTGAAAGTCGTGGAAGCAGCCATGGTGCCGGTAAGCTACCTCGGCCCGGGACGCATGCGCTTCGCAGCGCCGGGAGGCGCCATGGAGCCGATCGGGAACCGGATCATTGAATTGCCCGTGGACCTCACCGCCGCGAGAACCCGCGACCCGCACACCCAATTCATCGCCTACGTGCCACCCGGGAGCATCGCTAAGGGCGAGATGTTGGCCAAAACCAGCGCTCTGCCGTGCGTCACCTGCCACGGCGAGGGCTTACGCGGTAGCGGAAACATCCCGCGGCTCGCCGGAATGCACCCCGTGGTTCTTGCGCGCGAACTCTACAACTTCCAAAGTGGGGCCAATAGCAGCGTGGCCGGCGAATTGATGCAGACCGTGGCAATGCCTTTGTCGGACGAAGACATTGTTGACCTTGCAGCCTACGCCGCGTCGCAGACTCCCTAGTAAGCAGCGGCTGGGCCGAGCATGAGAAACGGCAAGTCACGCGAAAAGTCGGCCTTCTTCAAGTTCGGCTCGCCTGGTGGTGGCTATGTCTGGCGCTGATCGTCGTGGGCGGGGCCTGCGCCGGCACGGCGCAGAATAAGCCGACCCCCAAGGCGAATATAGTCAAGATCGAAGCGACCGAGCGCGACAGCCAGATGTTGCTCCATTAAGCGCCTGCTTAAGCTGAATCCCGCCTCACAAGGGGATTAGAACACCACTCGGAGAGCCCGTCCCGCAGTTCAAAAAAAACGCGACACAGAAGAAAGCCGCCAAGAACTTCAAGCCGCAGAAACCCGGCCTCTGCTAACTTAAGGGTTCCGCATCCTCGGAAAATTCGGAAAGTTCGTCAGCAGCCCAAATACGTTGAGCAACCACACGAGAACGCAAATCACCACCACAGCGTTTAGAATCGACTTAATCGAGCTGGCCATGGGGATGTATCGGTTGATCAGCGAAAGGACTACGCCGATGACGATCAGAATCAGGAGCACGTTCGCGATTACGGGCAAATTGGTAAACATAGGCCCCCTCCACGACTCCCGATAATTGTGCCGATACCGCCCGGTTGGGCACTATCGGGGATTCACCCGAAAGTAGCCGCGCCACGCGTGTAGGAGGTTCCCTGCAAACGATCCGGGGGGCTTTCTTGCGGCTACAAATTGCTTTGGCGAGGTGGAGTTCGGGCCGCCGACTGAGAGCTGAACTAGTTAATCCTCAAGACCCGTTCGAGCGCGAGCGGCAAGTCTCTCGCCGCGGAGGATTTCGCCACAAAGGCGTCGCCGCCGACAGCGCGAGCCGCGAAGGCAGCTTCGTGCATGCTGAAGAATATGATTTTTATCGTTGGCTTAACTTGCCGGATCGCTTTCGCAATATCAAGCCCGTTCAAAACCGGCATGTTGAGGTCTAAGATCACGACGTCGGGGGTTAATTCCATCACCTTTTCAAAAGTCTCATCGCCGTTGGAGGCTTCGCCGCAGACTTGCCAACGAGCATCGCCAGCCAGGAGCGCCCGAACGCCCATCCGTACAACTTCGTGATCGTCAACTATTAGTATGCGTGAAGGGATAACCCCTCCGAAAGACACACCAGAAGCCTCACTCTTAAGAGAAATATGCAGGTAGGACAATACAGTAAAAGCTGTAGGCTCGGCTTGCAAAACGCTATGCCAAAGGACGACGTTTATCAGAGATCTAGCCCCTAGACGGATTGGGCGCCTCAGGCGTCAGTACACGTCGTAAATTGAGTTGTACTGCGAGTGCGGCTTGCTGGCAATGTAGGCCGAGACGTCGTAGGCCTCCTGCGGCGTGAGCTTACCCGGATTGTTCTGCGGCATGTTCCGCAGAACGAACGCTGCCATTTTCTTGGGCTGATTCATGCCCGCGCCATTATTATACGAGCCGGCCCCCCACAGTGCGGGCAGAATGCCCGGAACGCCGGCGCCGTCGGCACCGTGGCAGCCAGCGCACTGCTGCTTGTAGATCGTCTCACCACGCCCCAGGTCAGGATCGAGCGCGGGGAGGCTGGCAAGTCCGCGTGCCGGAACCATGCCCGCTTCCTCGCCCTGTTGCGAGATCCACTCCATGTAAGAAAGCAGCGCGGCCATTTCGGCGCCACCTCGCGGCAGTGGAGTGCCATTTTCGCTGCGCGTGACGCACTCCTGAACCCGGTCTTCGAGTGTGATGTCGCGTTTCGCACGTTCGCTATACATCGGGAACCACCCGGGCGCGCCGACCAGCGCGATGCCGTAGCTCATGGTTCCCCCTGCCAGATGACAACTTCCGCAACTGAGCTGATTGCCAACATACGCGGAAGCGTAGCGTGGCGTCTCTTCAAAGATGTGCATGCCCAGTAGGATACTTTGGCCGGCGGGTCCGGCGGGAATCTTGGAGACGTCCGGCGGCATCCAGGTGCGGGCAATGGGCTGGCTCGCGGGCGGCACGATGGATTTCAGTTGTGCAGTCCGAGGTTGCGCTTGCGACGCGGCGGAGGGAACAACGTGCCGCCCACCGAAGCCGGCAAAGGAGGCCGCAGTAATTAACAAGGCCAGCAACGAATGGCGCAGTCGGCCGGAGGTCATGGCCCGTCTCCTTCCGTTCACTTTGGCGCGAGCGTCGCGGATCGCCCAGCCGCCGGCTCATTATAGAACGAACGAATGTAGTAGGTGACCGCCTGAATTTCCGGTGGTGTCAGCAAAGGCCATGAAGCCATGGCCGTGCCCACAACGCCATTCTCGATGACGCGCTGGGCCGCCGCGAAAGACGGCCGCATTCCCGCAAAACTGGGCGGCTTCGGCAAGTAACGTCGCGCATCCGGGCCGTCGCCATTGCCATTTGCGCCGTGGCAACGCGTGCAATGGGACTGGTAGACTCTGCGGCCAGCTTCCTCGAGCGCCGCGGACGGCGCGTATTGATCTTGCTCGCCGAGCGCATCAGGGTGCGCCAAACGCGCCGTGAATGCCGCCACTTCGTCCAAATCCTTTTCGGGTGAGGAATGCCACGCGGGCATATCCGATCCGGGCACTCCTTGATGCAGAACGTCCAGGATGAAGGAATCGGTCATTACAAAATTGGTGAAATCCAAGGGCTTGGGATGCAATGTGCGACGCACAGGGGAGCTGCCGTCGCCGGTCTTGCCGTGACAGGGAGCGCAGTCGCGCAAAAACAGGAATGCACCTCGGCTGGAATCAGCGCTGGCCGCGCGCGCATCGGCTGCGCCTGCAGCGCTGCGTTTGCTCGCTGCTTGGGCGGCAGAGACGCCAGGAGCAATACCGCCGGCAGCCGGAACGATCTGGATCCCCGAGGCCACGCTGGCGCCGCACAGAACCAGCAACGCAAGGACGCGCTCCCGCAGCTTGAAGCACCCACACCCTGTGACTGCTCGCATCTTCGCCGTTCTTCCAGATGGCAATGGATTGGACCGAGCGAATCGGCGCCGCTACGCTTCCATGTATCCGTAATTTCCGAGCGACTGCAAGAGAGCCATGGCGGCCGCGAGCGCCGGTACTACGATCACTCCGGGCCAAGCGTGAGCAACCAGGTCCCTGGCGACCTCGTCGCGTTCCACGGACAAATTGTTTTGCTTCACAAGCGCGGCCGCTGCTTCTTCGGTTGCCGTGTGGCAACTGATGAACTGGATGCCACGCCCTTGCAACGCCTGGATGCTGCCATCCTGGTAAAGCGAGTCCGCGTTGCTGGGGTCTTCGGAGGCGTATTGCGCCTTCTTGGCATAAAAAATGTTGCGCTGCGCCGGTTGTCCTGTGTTCGGGTCTTTCACTTGGGCCCACTCGCCGATGCGATATTTCCGCCACATCTCATCGTTGTAATTGATCATGTTGGCGCGCCCATTCAAAGCCAGGACGATCTGAATCTGATCCAGCGGCAGGCCATGGCCGAAGTGCAGTCCGTTCAGGCAATTCCCGGGCATTCGCAGAAGACGGCCGTCGCCAACGGTGTCGGTGTGCAACGCCACCTTCACCTTGCGGGCGGAATGAACGATCCTGTCGAACTCTTCGAAGTGCCAGTCGCCCTTCTGCCAAACGAGTTGCGCGCGCAACGGCTCCGCAGGCCACAACGCTGCTGCCGCAGCCGCGACCGCTCCCCCTAAGACCGCTCGCCGAGAAAGTTCATCCATGGATTTTCACCTCCGAAGCCGCAGCCAGCGTGCCGAGCTGCGCTTAAGTGCGGAGATCATACAACGGTTTGCGCGCGGGTTCACCGGCGGTGTGCGCGCCTTGGCTCATCTATTCGACGCCCAACGCGGCGACAGCTTACCGGCCGAGCAACCTTCTCGCGTAGGCGCGCGCGATCGTGAGGGGATGGGTCGCGAAAATTGTGAGCCGCCCCAGAGGGCTCTGCGGTTCGTGCAGAATGCCGAGCTGCCTCCAGACCACGCCGCGGTCATAGTAAATCTTCTCTCCGGACAAGCGGTCATCGGCGTCGAAGGTGTAGATCCCGCACAGCGGAAAGTCCACTCGCCGCCCGGTGGCCGGAAGGCCGCGCCACCCGCCTAGATGGGTGCCGCGAATGGCCACTTCGACGAGGATGGCGTCGCCAGTCACGTAGCGCTGCTTGACTTCGATCTCGAGGTCCGGCAGCGCCTTCATCAGCTGCGTGTAGAATCGGCGGACCCCTTCCCTGCCCTCATAATGCGCGTCCCAAGGCTCGTCATCGTAGCGGGCCGTCTCACCGAACGTGCGCAGAACGCCTTCCAGATCGTGCGCGTTTTCGAGGCGGATGTGTTCCTCGACAATGGCGATGCGGGCAGCCAGTTTTTCATTGGGGATCGAAACGCTCGCCACATTCACCTCCCGGAAAGGCCGCTAATCGCGCCTCAAAACTTGGTGACTTCGCTGAAGTGGAAGTTGCGGACCTTCATCGCGGGCACGACCATCTCGAACGACTCCTCACCGGCAGCACGTACGGGGGGACCCAACTGCTCGACGTTCGACAGCATCTCCAGAATGCCTTGATTGAAGCGGAAGTTGCGGATGCCGGAAACGATGCGGCCGTTTTCGACTAGAAAACTGCCGTCGCGCGTCATTCCCGTGAGCACTTTTTCGTAGGGCTCGACGTCGCGAATGTACCAGAGCCGCGTGAGCAGGATTCCGCGATCGGTGGACGCCACCATTTCATCGATCGTGGTCGTCCCGCCGTCAAACACCAGATTGAGTGGCGCCTCGCCGTCCTGGTTTGGCAAAGGAAGGCCGTGGCCGGTGGGTTTCGCTTTCATCTTCTTGGCGGTCGAGCGGGCATAAACGAGATTTTTAGGCACGCCGGCTTCGACGAGCGAAACCCTCTGCCGCGGCATGCCCTCGCCGTCGAACGGCGGCCCGGACTGCAGCGGGTGCGTGACATCGTCGCGCAAGCTAATGTTTGCGCCCATCACTTTCTTGCCCATACGCTTGTTGAAGCAGGACCGCTGGTCGAGAATAGCTGTGCCCGCGAAATCGTAGAACAGGAACCCGACCAGGTCGAGGACGGCGGCAGGCTCGAGGATCACGGTCCAGTGCCCGTGCTTCACTTCGCGCGGATTACGCGAGGCTGAGGCCTTCTGACTGGCGGATGCCGCCAGTGCTTCCGGATCGAGCTGCCGCAGATCCGGAGAATTGGCCTTGGCCCAGCCGGAGGAGTCCTTGTCCATCATGGTGACGGAAAATTCGGCGCGCGTCTGGCGGTGAACGGCCCACAGACCGCGCGAGTTCGCCAGCGCCATCGCCGAAGCTCCGGTGGAGAAAATGCCAGCGCCGGTCTGTCCCTTCTTCACGGCCTGCGAGCACACCCGGGCGACAAAGTGCGCGCGGTCGACGGGAGTGGCCGCAGCCGTCGCAGCAAAGTAGCGTGAGACCTTCTCATATTTCTGTTTGCCCGGCATGGGCAGGAGCCCGGGGATCTTCGGCTGGCTGCGCGCCAGCGTGGCCGGAGGCTGCGACGACGCGCCGCAGCGACTCGTCATCGGTCTTGTTGGTGGTGGCCCGCGCCGTGCGGCCATCGAAAACGGTGCGCACAGAAACGCTCAGCGTATGCTCGGCAACGTTCTGATGGATCGTGTTGTTGGCGAAGCGAGTGAGTGCGTCGGCGACGGTGTCGATCTGAACTTCGGTCTCGTCCGCATCCGAGAGACGCAGGATGCGCTCGGCCAGCCGGCGCAGCTCCGCGTCCGGCGGCAAATGCACCTCGGCGACAGCGGGGCTTGTCTGTTTGCGCGCCGGACCCACCCGGTGGCGAACCTTCGCGGATTTGCGCGCTGGGCTCATCCCTTTGCGAGAGCGACGCCCACGCGAATGTTGCGGAAACGAGAGGGCGCCGCGCCGTGGCCGGTGCCCATGGTTTGCATGGGCTGGCCCTTGCCGCAATTCGGCGTTCCCCAAAGCGTCCAATCGTCGCGCGAGCAGATCGCGTCGCAGCTGTTCCAAAACTCCGTGGTGATGCCGCTGTAGCTCGGATTCTTGATCATGCGGCCTTTCTTGCCGCCCTTGATCTCCCAGCCGACTTCGGTGGAGAACTGAAAATGGTAGCGCCGATCGTCAATCGACCAAGACCGGTTGGTCTCCATCAGGATGGCATCGTCGCTGTCCGCAAGTAAGTCTTCGTAGCGCCAAGTGCCAGGCAACAGGCTCACGTTGGTCATGCGGATAATCGGCAAGCGATTCCAGCTTTCGCCTCGCATCGTGCCGCCGGAGCGCGAAAGGCCGATTGCCGCGGCGGTCTCACGATTCGAGAGGTAGCCAGTGAACAACCCGTCCTTAATGATCTCCGTGCATTGCGCCGGTACGCCTTCGTCGTCGTAGCCAAACGTGCCCAGGCCTGGGCCGTGCGCAAGTCTCGCGTCGGCCACGACGTTGACGATGTCCGAGGCGTAACGCAGCGTGCCCAGCTTGTCGAGCGTCAGGAAGCTCATCCCGGCAAAATTCGCTTCCATGCCCAGCACGCGATCGAGTTCGATGGGATGCCCGATGGACTCGTGGATCTGCAAGCCCAGTTGCGAGCTTTCCAGTACGATGGTGCGCTCGCCCTCGGGACACGGCTCGGCTTTGTGCAGCGCAACCGCCTCTTCCCCGACGCGCGCTGCATTCCCGACCAGATCGAGCGACTCGATCAGTTCGTAGCCGCCGAGCTGGTGTTGCCCGCCGAAGCTGGCGGGATACGAGCGCTTCTGAATCTCGTCGCCGGCAAAACTCATCGCCATGATGCCCGCACCCGACACCATTTTAACCTGATGGATGCTGGAGCCGAGCGTGGACGCGTACCACTGCTCGAGCCGCCGAAACTCCATCGAGCTTTCCGCCAGCGTGACGCCGTTGATCCCGCACATCTCGCGGTCGGCCGTCAGCAGCAGGTCCAGTTGACGCTCGAGCGGTATCTGAAACGGGTCCTTGATGAAGGGGTTCTGCCAGGTATCGACGTAGGCTTGCTCCGGCGCCATGACCACGTCATGACGTTTAGCGAGGGCGGAAGCCCGCGCGATGGACACAGCCCGCGCCGCACAGGCCTGCACGTGTTCGCGCGTCAGATGATCGGTGGAGGCAAAGCCCCAGCAACCGTTCGCCAACGCACGGACACCGATGCCCAGCGATTCCTGCTCGGACAGCGTTCCAACTTGCCCATTTTTTGTGGAGAGATTGCGCAGACGCAGGTCCACCACGCGCGCGTCCGCAAAGCTGGCACCACGCAGACGCGCGGTCTCAAGCGCCAGATTGGCCCATTCCCGCATCGCGCTTGGTTGTAAGGCGGCTCGGTGCCCGCGGCGCTAGGTGCCTTCCGACCAGGAGGCCAGATAATGCTCCTGCTCGGGAGTCAGCTTGTCGATCCCCACGCCCATCGATTCGAGCTTGAGCTTGGCGATCTGCTTGTCGATGTCTTCGGGAACCGGATAGACCTGCCGGCTCAGTTCGGGCGCGTGCTTGACCAAATATTCGGCCGAGAGCGCCTGGTTGGCGAAGCTCATGTCCATCACCACGGCGGGGTGCCCCTCCGCGGCAGCCAAATTGATGAGGCGGCCTTCGCCGAGCAGATACAGTCTGCGGCCATCCTTCATCGCGTACTCATCGACGAAGGGCCGCGCGATTTTCTTGCCGCTGGAGAGGCGCTCGAGCGCTGGAATGTCGATTTCGACGTTGAAGTGGCCGGAATTGCACATCACCGCGCCATCCTTCATGCGTTCGAAATGTTCGCTGGCCAGCACAGACTTGTCGCCGGTGACGGTGATGAAGATGTCGCCGATGCGAGCTGCGTCGGCCATAGGCATCACTCGAAAACCGTCCATCACTGCCTCGATGGCGCGGGTTGGATTGACTTCGGTGACGATCACGTCGGCGCCATGACCTTTGGCGCGCATGGCCACACCGCGGCCGCACCAGCCGTAGCCGGCCACGACCACTTTAAGGCCCGCGAGCAGCAAGTTCGTGGCTCGCAGAATGCCGTCGAGCGTGGACTGGCCCGTGCCGTAGCGATTGTCAAACAGATGCTTGGTCAGCGCATCGTTGACCGAGATGACCGGATACTTGAGCGTGCCGTCCTTGGCCATGGCGCGCAGGCGAATGACGCCGGTGGTCGTCTCTTCCGTGCCGCCGATGACCGCGGGCACCAGATCGGTGCGCTTGGTGACCAGTGTGGTGACCAGGTCCGCGCCGTCATCCATGGTGAGCTGCGGTTTGTGATCGAGCGCTGCGTTGAGGTGCGCGTAGTAGGTGGCGTTGTCCTCGCCTTTGATGGCGAAGGTCGGGATGTTGTAATCCTTCACCAAACACGCCGCAACTTCGTCCTGCGTCGAGAGCGGGTTCGAGGCGCACAGCACCACGTCGGCGCCGCCGTCGCGCAGCGTAATCGCCAGGTTCGCGGTCTCGCTGGTCACGTGCAGGCAGGCCGAAACGCGCACGCCCTTGAGCGGCTGCTCCTTAATGAAACGCTTGCGGATAAGCTGCAGAACGGGCATCTGCTGATTGGCCCATTCGATCTTGCGCTTGCCTTGCTCGGCCAGGGCGATGTCTTTAACGTCGCCCCCGACCGCATGCGTAGTCGCCACGGAATTCCCCCAGTCGGATTTGTCGAAAATGTGTGCTGCTAGACCGGCGCGCGCCGATTTCGCTCGTGCGCAATCCGGCTTCCTTGCGAAGCGCTTCCGCCTTGTCCGTGCGCTCCCAGGTGAAGGTCGGCTCCGAGCGGCCGAAATGGCCAAAGGCGGCCGTCGTCCGGTAAATGGGCCGGCGCAGGTCCAGGCTTTCGATGATGCCGCGCGGCGTCAGCGAAAAAGTGGCGCGGATAAGATCGGTCATCTGCTCGTCGGGAATCGTGCCCGTCCCGAAGCTATCCACCATCACCGAGACCGGCTCGGCGACGCCGATGGCGTATGCCAACTGCACTTCCACGCGACGCGCCAGCCCTGCGGCCACCAGATTTTTCGCGACGTAACGCGCCATGTAGCACGCCGAGCGATCCACCTTGGTTGGATCCTTGCCCGAAAACGCGCCGCCGCCGTGACGGCTGTAGCCGCCGTAGGTGTCCACGATGATCTTGCGCCCGGTCAGCCCTGCGTCGCCCATCGGACCGCCAACCACAAAGCGGCCCGTCGGGTTGATGTGGAACTTGGTGCGCGAATCCATGAGCGACTCCGGCACGACGTGCTGAATCACTTCCCGCAGTATCACTTCGTGGAGATCGCGATTCGAAATGCCGTCGCTGTGCTGCGTGGAAATGACCACGCAGTCCACGCGCACCGGCTGATCGCCCAGATATTCCACGGTCACCTGCGATTTGCCGTCCGGCCGCAGGAAATTCCCGTTGCCTGATCGGCGCACGTCGGAAAGACGCCGCACCAGCTTGTGCGCCAAGCATGATCGGCAGGGGCATCAGCTCATCGGTTTCGTCGCAGGCGTAGCCGAACATCAAGCCCTGATCGCCCGCGCCTCCGGTATCGACGCCCATGGCGATGTCCGGCGACTGGCGCTTGATCGAAGAAATGACGGCGCAAGTATCGGCATCGAAGCCAAACTTAGCGCGCGTATAGCCGACGTCGCGAATGACGTCGCGGATGATTTCGCTGTAGTCCAGCACCGCCGAGGTGGTGATCTCGCCGGCCACCATCGCC
Organism: uncultured Acidobacteriota bacterium; assembly: GCA_963818345.1. Classification (GTDB taxonomy): domain Bacteria; phylum Acidobacteriota; class Terriglobia; order Acidiferrales; family UBA7541; genus Palsa-189. Next base: position 669,164 of record CAWFRX010000014.1, read on the forward strand.
AGGCCGGTGGTCACCAGGGTCTCGCAGGCTACGCGGCCCATCGAATCCTGGGCCAGTACGCCGTCCAAGATGGCGTCAGAAATCTGGTCGGCGATTTTGTCCGGGTGTCCTTCGGTCACAGACTCGGAAGTGAACAGGAAACTACGCTTGTTTTGGCTCAAACGACGACTCCTTAGAGAGGCAATCTCTTTCCGCTCAATAGCTTACGGAACGGGGGCGTAAAAAATCCGAACCGTCAAATTAACATAACGGCTCGGGTGCAGTCAACGGATAGAATCGGCTCAAGCATGAGTTTGCGCAAGGGGGTGGCTGCGCAGCCACTTCACAACTTCGGCGGCGTTTTCATTCGGCGGGAAAACCGGGTAAAAGACATGTTCGATTCGCCCGCCTCGCGCGCCTTGCGCGGTTTGCTCAGTTCCAATGATCAGCGTGAGACGCTTCAACAGTCGCGCACCATTCGCTTCAAATGTCGGCAGCCGCAAGGCATCGCAGAGTTTGTACTCCGCATCGCTTAAGATCGCGAATGGCAGGCCGAGCCGATCGGCCATCTCCCGCTGATACGCAGTGCTCTGTGTGCTGCAACCGAGCACGTCCGTCTTCAAGTCCGCGAGTTCCTGAAGATGATCGCGGAAGCCGCACGTCTGCGGAGTGCAGCCGCGCGCCCCCGGGATCGAATCCCATCCGTCCGGCAAAGGCGTCCCAGGCACGCCGGTCATCGGGTAGAAGTACAGCACCGTTCTCGGCGCGCTCAGCTTCAGCAGATCGACGATTCTCCCGTCCGTAGACGGTAGCGAAATGTCAGGCAGCGGCATGCCCACGAGATGCTTCGCCGCGCCGTCGTCGACGGGCCGCGGCAAATCGGGCGGCAGCGGAAAATCGGTCTGTTCACGAGCAGTCATCGAGGCGCGTCCCGCTTCACTCCTCCGGCTCCGGCTCCGGTTCCGCCTCTGCTGCGCTGGCGGCCAGTTGCCCATTCAATCTGCCGGCTCGCGCCCGCAGAAAGGCCCTAATGAAAGGATCGATGTCGCCTTCGAGAACGCGATCGACATCTCCCATCTCGAACTTCGTGCGGTGATCCTTCGCCAGGCGATACGGCTGCAGCGTATAGGTGCGAATCTGGCTGCCGAAACTGATCTCGAGTTTCGTTTCGTCGAGCTTGCGCGTGGCCGCCTGGCGTTTCTCAATCTCCGCCTCATACAGCCGCGAACGCAAAAGCTTCATGGCCAGCTCGCGATTCTTGCCCTGGCTGCGTTCGGCTTGGCACTGCACGACGATGCCGGTCGGAATGTGCGTGAAGCGCACCGCAGTCTCGACCTTGTTGACGTTCTGCCCGCCGGCGCCGCCCGCACGAAACGTGTCGACCTTCAGATCTTCCGGGCGAATGGAGATCTCGATGCGGTCGTCCACTTCGGGGATCACGAACACTGACGCAAACGAGGTGTGCCGCCGCGCTTGCTGATCGAACGGCGAAATGCGGATCAGCCGGTGCACACCGGTTTCGGTCGAAAGCAGGCCGTAGGCGTTCTCGCCTTCGATCCGCGCGGTCGCCGACTTTAGCCCCGCGCCTTCGCCGGGCTGGGCGTCCAGAACCGTGGTGCGGAAACCCTTGCGCTCTGCCCAGCGCAAATACATGCGCAGCAGCATTTCGGCCCAGTCTTGCGACTCGGTGCCGCCGGCGCCCGGCTTGATGGTGAGGATCGCATTGAGGCGATCGCTTTCCCCAGCGAGGAGCGTGGCCGTTTCGAGTTCGCCCACATAGGTATCGGCCGCGTCCATCTCGCGCTCCGCGTCGCGCAAAACGCCCTCGCGCTGCGCCGCGTCGGTCTCTTCCTTGGCCATGTAGATGTACGTCTCTAGGTCGCTGACCAGGCGAGTGAGTTTCTCGTCCGCGTTCACCTTTTCTTCCGAGGCCTTGCGCTGCTGCAGAATTTTTTGAGCCTGCTCCGAATCGCTCCAAAAGTCCGGCTGGGAGGTCTGCTCTTCGAGCTTCTTCACCAGCTCGCGGTGGCGAGGGACGTCAAAGATAGCTCCGCACAAGATCGATGCGCTCTCGCAGTTGCGCAAAACTGTGTTCCAGGTCTTCGACAATCATGGGATCATCCCCTCGCGACGTGGGCCAGCCTGCGCTTGCCCACACCCTTCGTTTTTCGTTCTTGCGGCCGCCGCCGGCCTCGCGCCAACGGCGCCACTGCCAGGCACAGCGCCGTCATCAGAATCGAGAGCCAAGCGACCCAATCGCCCCAGCGCGTGTACAGCGTCAAATCGCTCCGGAAAGCGTACGGCGCGTCGAGCTCGCCGCGAATGTCCGTCGGCATCGTGGCCGCGATACGCCCGTAGGGGTCGATCGATGCCGTGAAGCCGTTGTTGGTGTCGCGCAAAAGCCAGCGCCGGTTCTCCACCGCTCGCACGCGCGCCTGAGCCAAGTGTTGCGCCGGCGCGGCCGAGCGTCCGAACCAGCCATCATTCGAAACGTTGATCAGAAGCTGGGCGCCGTTGTGCACAAATTGCCGCACGTGGTCCGGGAAAATAGCCTCGTAACAAATGAACACGCCAAACGTCCCACCCGGCAGCTTGCCCACCCCGTGGCGGGTCCCCGTATGGAAATCCCCCACCAGCGCGGATAAGCCCCTCAAAAACCAAATGTAATCCTTCAGTGGGACGTACTCGCTGAACGGAACCAGGTGGATTTTATCATACAGAAATTCCTCACGGCCCTGCGCATCCAGAAGCGCGGCACTGTTGTAGGGCGCCAGAGTGTTGTTGGCGGCCGGCTTCCAATCGACCACCCCCAAAAGAAAATCGCTGTCCGACTGCTGCGCAAGGAATTCGGCGTGTTGCGCGAACCGCGCATCCTCGAGCGAAAACGGCGCCGGAACTTCCGGCCAGACCACCAGACCCGGCTCTCTTTGCCCGGCCTCGATCGTGATTCGATCCATCTCGGCCATATCAGCGGCGTGCATCTGGTCCCAATTCTGCGGATACTGCGCATACTGCGGCAGATTGATTTGAACCAGGTGCGCCACCATTTTTGGCTGTGCCTGCGGCACGAGCCGCCCGCCGAATAGCGCCGTCGCGGCGAGCGCCACCGTGCAGCCCGCCCAAATCAGCGTGGCGCGATTCCGCGGTCCGCGCGCCTGGGTTTCTCGCAGCGCCCAAACCAGAAGCGCGTCGTACGCGACGACCAGCGCCGATAGACCGTAAATTCCGGTGAGTGACGCCAACTGCATCACAGCGAGGCTGTGGGAAGCCACGAAACCCAGCATGTCCCAAGGAAACGCGATTTGCGGAAGCCGCGTGCGGGCTAGTTCAAGCACTACCCAAACGAACGGCGCTGCAACCAGGGCCAGGCCGACGTTACGTTTCGCGATCCAGGCGACGACCGCGCTGAACGTGGCGATAAACAGCGACAGCGCGACCACCAGCAGAGCCAACACGCCCGCCGCCTGCCACACCGGCAGCGGCCCGTACTGCCACAGCACCGTGTACACCCAAGAGATGTCGAACGAGTAGAACGCCACCCCATACACAAATCCGCAAAGGGCGGCCTCGCCAACTTCCGCGCCTAACACGGCAAAAAGCAATCCGGCGAGCGATACCCATCCGATGGCAGGGATGTAATATTCGGGAAAGGAGATCACCAGCGCCAGTCCGGCGCCGGCTGAGAGCAGAATGCGCCAACCGCGCGAGCGAAAGTTCACGCCATCATTCTAGCGCGTCTGGCAACACGGGCCGCGTTGCAGACGCCAAGCGGCGCAAGTTCACCGCTTGATGATGCTCTTGAAGCCTTGGTTTTGCAGTTGATTCCGGGCGGCATTGGCGGCCTGCGCGTCGGCGTAGGGACCCACTTGCACACGGTAGAAATGATCCGCGCCCGGCGTCAACACAAACGCCGGAAATCTCTTCTGCTGTAGGGCCTGTGCCAAGGCGAGGGCGTCGGCCTCCCGCACCAAAGCCGCCACCTGGAGCACCGTCGCGCCCCGCGGAATTGGCGGCGTATTCAATGGCGCCGCAACAGTGGACGCACTGACACCCGCGCTGCCTCGTCACGTTGATGGTTGGCGAGGCTGTGTTCTTCGACGGCACCACGGTAGCCTTCGCCGGAATGGGCGCGGTTTTCGCCGCATCCGCGTTGGCATGCGCGACCAACGTCTTTGGCTCGGCTCCCGCCGCAGCAGGGCGGGCGGGCTTCGCCGTCACTGGCTTCGGCTTCGCGTCCAAATGCGCCGGCGTCTTACTCTCTTCACCCGAGTGATAGAAATCCCAATTGGCGGGCGCGGGTGCTGTATCGTCGGCGGGTGGCTGCTGATTGGCCGCAGGAACCGTCTTGCCGGCCTTACCTTCCGCCTTGCTTGCGGGCTTCTCGACGCGCCGGGTCGCTGCCTCGACGGACGGATTGAGCTGCGCATCGTACTGGTTCCGGCCCAGCAGATATCCCAGAGTGAAAACGACTCCAAGAATCACAACCAGCAGCGCAAAAATTCCGATGAGATGGCGGCCACCGAGAACCATGTCGCCGCCTCCGCCTTTTCTTCCCGCTCCCGCCATTAGGATTGCCCCGGCGTGAGTCGCTTGACCCACGCATTGATGATATCGATCGGCAGTGGAAATACGATGGTCGTGTTTTTCTCGACCCCGATTTCCGTCAGCGTCTGCAGATAGCGCAGCTGAATCGCCGCGGGCTGCGTTTCGAGAACTCCGGCAGCTTCCGCCAGTTTGGTCGACGCTTCATATTCTCCGGCCGCATGGATGACTTTCGCGCGCCGTTCGCGCTCGGCTTCCGCTTGCCGCGCAATCGCGCGCTGCATCTGCTCCGGGATGTCGACCTGTTTGACTTCCACCTTCGTTACTTTAATACCCCAGGGCTCGGTATCCTGGTCAAGGATCACCTGCAACTTGCTGTTTACCTTTTCGCGCTCCGAGAGAATTTCGTCGAGTTCGAACTGTCCCACGATGCTGCGCAAAGTCGTCTGGGCCTTCTGCGAAGTGGCGTAAAGATAGTTTTTGCATCTGCGACAGCGCCAGGTTCGCGTCCACCACGCGGAAATAGCAGACCGCGTTCACCTTCACCGACACGTTGTCGCGCGTGATGATGTCCTGCGCCGGAACGTCCAGCGTCTCGATCTGCAGCGAAACGCGATAGAGCGTTTCGATCGGCCAAAAAACCAGACGAACCCCGGCCGGCTTGGGCTCCGGTATCATGCGGCCCAGCCGCAACACGACTCCGCGCTCCCATTCCTTGATCACATACAGCGAGTTCCAGATCCAGATCAGCCCGATCACCAATGCGACCAGAAGTCCCGTGAAACCGAAGTCCATCGCTTTCTCCTCTGGACAGCCGCCAAGCCGCGGCGCGCTGCCCTGTGGCCCCCTGCCCGGTGTGGGCCGCCCTTCTAGGCGGACCGGCCCACCAAATAAACTGTTCCGAGTTTTTTCGGAGAGTCTATCGTCGCGCCGCGGCCGACTCATGCTCCGGCTTCACCTGCATCGTCAATCCCGTGATGCGCACCACGCGCACGCGCGCACCGGCTGGAATCGTCTCCGGCGCGACGGCGCGCCAAAGTTCGCCGTGCATCCGCACCATCCCCGCGAACACGCCTTCGCCCGCCGGAGTCGAAATCGCCTCGGTCACTTCCCCGGCGGCTCCGGTCAATTGCTCCCGCCCGGTGGTTTGTTTCCAGGCGCGCGAACGCAGCACCAGGCGCATGAGCAGAACCGTCAGGAGCGCGAACGGCACCGTCACTCCCAGCGCCACACCCAGGCTGACGCCCGCGCCCGTCAGCGGCGAGCGGATCAGCATGAGCGCCCCGAGCAACATCGCCACCACGCCCCCGGTGGCCAAAACGCCGTGGCTGGTGTATTTCGCCTCCAGAATAAACAGGGCCAGCGCCGCAACGATCAGCAGCAGGCCCGCAAAGTTTACCGGAAGAACGTGCATCGCGAATAGAGCCAGCACCATCGAGATGCCGCCAATCACGCCCGGAAGCACCATTCCCGGATGCGTGAACTCGGCGTAGAGTCCCAGCACGCCCGCGATCAACAAAATAAAAAACACGTCAGGCTGCACAATCCGCGCCAGGAAACGCTCCCGGGCGGACATACCCACCGCAACAATCTCCGGATCGTGCAGCTCGAGCTTGGTCATCGAACCGTCAAAGCGTAGGACCGTGCGACCGTCGAGCTTGCGCCAGCAAATCTTCCTTCGAATTTGCGATCAGATCGATGAGCTTACCGTTAAGCGCTTCGACTTCGGTGAAAGCCTTGGCGTCGGTCACGGCCGTTTCGGCCAACGTCGCGTTCCGGCCGCGCTTTTCCGAATAGCTGCGCAAAAAGGCCGTGGCATCGTTCATGATCTTCTTCTGCATCGTGGGGTCCACGGTCACCGGATAACCGCCGACTTCCAGCACCGGCGAAGCCGCGCCCGCGTGGGTCCCCGGCGCCATCGCCGCGATGTCTGCCGACAGCAGAATGTAGAAGCCCGCCGAGGCGCCGCGCGAGCCCGTCGGCCAAACGTACACGGCAACCGGCACGGCTGAGGAGAGGATGTGCTGAATGATCTCCTGCATCGAGGTCTCGAGCCCGCCCGGCGTGTCCATGGTAATCAGCACCAGGCTCGCGTGTTCGCGCGCCGCCTGCTCGATCCCGCCGTCGATGTACTCGGCCATGATCGGATCAATCTCGTCGCCGATGCTCAACTCGATCACCCGCGCCGGGGGCGCTGCTGCCGCTGCGGCCCGCTGCGGATTCGCGCGCGCGCCCGCCGCGAGTAACGCCGCTGCCAGCAGACCAGCGAGCAGCAGCGCAGCGGGCCGCGCTGACGCGGCCGTTCGGCGTTGACCAGCGTGGCGACTCATCGCGGCTCCCCAAAGCAACTTTGTCGTTGCCGTGACGAACCCCATGACGAAGCAAAGTCGCAAATTTGGAGTGGTTTGGGAGAACGCTTAGGCGTCCACAATCGCCACCGGCAGCTTTGCGCGCGCACAGAACGCAGAGCGCTCGCGAGCACGCCAGTAAACCGATTGGGCTGCATTTGACGGCTATTGTAACAGAGCCGCTCGCGGGAAGTGCGAGACGCGGACAGCCTCAAACGCCCGGCGGATTTGACGATGCGCTCTTTTCAGGCGGCGGCTGCATCAGCTCCAGCGCCGTCTTCACGTCCGGGTCGTTGCGGACCGCGTCGAACGCATGGTCCGCCAGCTCTTTGACCGGCGCTTTGTAGCCCTCGTCGAGCGCCTTGCGAAGTAGGCCGCGCAGTTCATGGCGTCTGCTTTTTGCGCGTAAGACTTCGCCAGCATGAAATCGAAAAGGCCGCGGTCGGCCACCGACTGGTAGGTCATCACCGCCCATTGCGATCGTTCTGCTGGAAAACTATCGGGGTCGATGGCCATCGCTTTTTGAAACGCCACGGAGGCCTGCGGAAATTTTTTCTCGGCAAAGTAAGCGTAGCCGAGATTGCTGTAATAGCCGGCCACTTGCGGCTGGACGGAAATGGCCTTTTGGTAATAGCGAATCGCCTGCCGGTATCTGCTTCTGCGCATACCAGGTCGTGCCGAGATTGCTGTACCCAGTCGCAAACTTCTTATCGACTTTCGTCGCGCGCTGGTAGTACCTGCGCGGCGCCCTTCAGGTCGTCCTGTTGCTGCTTGGCGATGCCGATGGCGTTCAGATAGACGGGGTCATGCGGGTATTCCGCAGCGAGCTTCGCGTAAACTTTCTCGGCCTCGTTGATACTCCTTGCGGGCCATGAAAATGCGCGCCTGCAGCTCTTCTTTTTCTTTCGGCGACGAACGCCGGATGACGTGGGCCTTCTCCGGCGCCTGCAGCCGGCGAGTTCGACGTTTGCGTCCATGCAAACCACGGACTGAAAAATCGCGCCCAACAGCGCCGCGGCCACGATGCGGAGATCTCATCGATGACGATGATGACCCTCCGCGGAAGTGGAGACGGTCAGGTTTCGCGTTTAGGGCGTACTCTTCGAGGGCTGTTCCTGATCCGTCTTGCTGCCACCAAAGATACCAAAAATCCGCTGAAACACACTCGGCTTCTTTTCCGGTTCCGCATTCGCGGCCGGATGGCGTCTTGGGTGCCGTCACGCGCGGCTTTCTTGGCGGCTCGTTTTGATGCGCCGGCCGTACCCGGCGAAGGAGGCATCGCGGCGCGTTCAGAGTCATTCTCTGCCTTCGGCTTGTCGCCGCCAAACAGGTGCGAGAGCCACGACGTCGGAGGATCCTTGTGACAGCGAGCTCCCGCCGTGAGTTATCGCAGAACTCGGTCGGCTCGGTGCCCGTGATGAAAACTTCTTTCCGATGACGTCGGGACAGGCCGGCGTGGCCAATGCCTGCGTCGTGGGATCGATCTCCACTTCGGTCAGGCCTTCCGGCGCCTCAAAATCCTGCAAGTCGTGATATCCGGCAGCGCCGTCGCGCGCTTCATGAACTCGGCCCAGATCGGCGCCGCGGAAACCGCGCCGGAAAGAGTCAAGGTCGCGGTTGTCGTCAAAACCCACCCAAACGATGCAGAGCAAATTCGACGTGTAGCCGGCGAACCAGCCGTCGCGCGAAGTGCCCGTCTTGCCCGCCGCCGGGCCCTGGAACCCGCGCGCCCGCACCGAAGCGCCCGTGCCGTGATCGATGACGTCTTCGAGAATGCTGGTCACCTGGTAGGCCACGCGCGGGTCGAGCGCCTGCCGCGTCTTGACGGCGCCGGTCTCGAGCGTGGTCCCGTCCGAACTGACCACGCGGTCGATAAACATGGGCTCGGCGCGCACGTCCGCCGTTGGCAAAGACGGTGTACGCCGCGGCCACGTCGAGCGGCGTCATTTCATAAGCGCCCAGCGCCACCGCGGGCGTCGGCTGAATGCCGGGATCGAGGCCCATCTGCCGAGCCATGTCCACCACGCGGCCGTAGCCGATCAACTCCGCAATCTTGACGGTGGCCACGTTCAGCGACTCCGTCAGCGCTTCGCGCGCGGTTACCGTGCCGTGAAAATTCCTCGCCGTAATTGTTCGGCGTGTATTCCTGGTCGTCGAAATCAAACGTGGTGGGCTCGTCCACCACGGTCGTCGCCGGAGTGATCACCGGAGCTGAAGCCTTTCACGGCGTTATCAAAGGCCGCGGCGTAAACAAACGGCTTGAACACCGAACCGGGCTGGCGCCGCGCCACGACGTGATTGAGCTGGCTCTGGCCGTAATCGCGCCCGCCGACCACCGCGCGAATCTCTCCCGTGTGCGGATCGAGAGCGATCATAGCAACCTGCGCCACCGCCGGCTGGCCCTGTTTTCTGCCACACGCGCATAGCGGCGCGCGAGCTGCTTATCGACATTGGCGACGCCGATCGAAATCGCCTGCGTGGCGGCGCGCTCCAGCTCCGGATCGAGCGTCGTGTAGATGCGGAAACTCTGCGAAAGCAGCTGCGCTTCCGAAAAATGGTCGAGCAGATGGTCCTTCACCATGTCCACGAAGTACGGCGCGTCGCTATTTCCGAAGCCTCCGGGCACGACTTGCAGCGGCGCTCGCTTGGCGTCGCGCTCCTGCTGCGGCGTGATGTACCCGTTCTCGACCATCTGCTTCAGCACACGATCGCGCGCCTCGGCGGCGCGTTCCGGATGACGATCCGACGAGGCGTAGCGATTGGGCGCGCGAATGATGCCCGTCAGAAATGCCGACTTCGCCCAGGGAGAGGTCGTGAATATCCTTGTTGAAATAAGCCAGCGAACCCTCGGCAAATCCGTGAATGCCAAAGCTGCCGCGATTGCCGAGATAAATCTCGTTGGCATACAACTCAAAGATCTGCTGCTTGGTGAAGCGGTGCTCGAGTTCCATCGAGACCATCGTCTCGGCCAGTTTCCGCCGCCACGTGCGCTCGGTGCTGAAGAAAAAGCTCCGCGACAACTGCATCGTCAGCGTGCTGGCGCCCTGCGCCCGCGCGTCGTGCCGCACGTCCGCCCATGCGGCGCCCAAGATACGAATCACATCGAAGCCGGGATGCTCGAAAAATCGCTTGTCTTCCGCGGAAAGCAGCGCCTGCTGGAGCGTCTTGGGAATATCCTCAAAACGCACCCGTCGCCGCTTTTCGCGCGAGCTGTCGAAAAGATGGGTCAGCAGTTGCGGCTCGATTTCCGCGCTGTCCGGCAAGGACCCATCGTCCAGCGCCCGGATGGCGCGTATGCTGCGCGTGGTGAATTCGACGCGCAGCGCGTTCTTCCCCGCGAAGTACGAGGTCAGCCTCCGGATGGATCTCGAGGTTGGCGCCTCGCATGGCGTACCAGCCCGGCGCGCCCGGGACCTCGGAGGTACCATAGCCGGCAAGCTGCAGGCTGCTGATGATCTCGGGTTCGGAAATCGACTGGCCGGTAAAAATGCGGATGGGTGCTGCGTAGATGCTCGCCGTATTCTGGTCGATGTGGCCGGCCAGATGCTCGTCGATCATGCGGCCATATTTAAACCAGTAGTAGGCGACCACTCCCGTGGTCGTCAGCAGGCAGGCGAAACACATTCCCAGCAGCGCCAGCCCCAGCCCCGACAGTAGAAATCCGCGGTTGATGCGGACGCGCACGCGATGCCCTCCAAAAACGGCCGTCGCCGCAACCACGCGAAACGGCGACACAACCAAACGTGCTGTCTGCGGCCTGACGATCAGCGGTTAGATCGTCCGAGCGCCGAACCTGCTGCCTTCGGCAGCGCCCGGGGGGGAGGCACGGCCGAACTTCGCGGAACACCACAAACAAATCAACAACTTAAAGTATAGCCGACCCACTCAGGGCTGGGAACCGAAATGCCTGTAAACGCCAGGCGGAAAAACCCTAGAGTATCGAGTTGTTGCTCGCGGTGGGGTTGAAATTGAACGTCCACTGATACACCTGCAGGTCCACCGTCACGCTATAGTTCGCGCTGATCCGCACGTTTCCAGATTCGCTCTGCACCACTATGTCTTGGGGCTGGATGGGAATGTCTTGCGACTTCGCTTCCTTTATTAGAGAAGCGCGAATGTCGTCGGCCGTCTGCCGATTGGCCGAAGCGAAGCGTGCCGTCTGCTGCATCGCGTCCTGAAAAAGATATTCGCTGTACAAAACGGGTACAACGCGGATGCCCACGTAGACCATCGCCACAAAGATGGCGAGCCAAATCACCGCGTTGAGCCGGCCCCGACCGTGCTGTCCGCCGGGAATGGCGCTCCCGCCCATATCCTCTGCCTCCCAAGACACTTCCAAACGATGCTAACACCGGCCTTTCCGGGGTGTCGACACATTGGCTGGATCGAGGTGCGTGCCAGTAACGCCAGGTTTCATGCCCTGAGGCAGAGCGGAGCCGAGTAGTGGAGCCTGAACGGCTTTGGTAGCACAGCACTCTGCCTGTGCGAATTAATCGCCATGACGACCTCAATCGAGTATCAGCTAGTACGCGCGACCGAAGATACCCTTATCCGTCGCCGGCTGCCCACACAGAACACAGACTCCCGAGCCGCCCTCCTGCTCCAAGGGAATACAGCGCATGGTGGCCTTCGTCTGTTCCTTGATCTTGGCTTCGCAGTCGGCGCTTCCGCACCAGAACGCCAGCGCGAAGCCCGTCTCGACCGCCGCCTGGAACTCCTCGTAATTCTTTGGTTCGCTGGTATGCGCATCGCGAAACGCGCGCGCTCGATCGAGCAACGCCTTCTGAATTTCCTCGAGTGTTTTCGCAACCACCGCCGCCAAACCCTCCTGCGGGACGAACGACTTCCCTTCCTTGCCGGGCTTGTCGCGCCGCGCCAGCACCACCGTGCCCTTGGCCACGTCCTTCGGCCCGATCTCAATGCGCAACGGCACGCCGCGCATCTCCCAATCGTTGAACTTGAAGCCGGGACTGACGCCGTCGCGCTCGTCGGTGCGCACGCGGATCCCCGCCGCCACCAGCGCTGCGCTGGCCTTGCGCGCGGCATCGAGCACCACGCGCCTTCTCTTCGTCTGTCTTGAAAATCGGCACGATCACCACCTGCGTCGGCGCCAGCCGCGGCGGCAGGATCAGCCCCTGATCGTCGCCATGCACCATGATGATCGCGCCGATGAAGCGCGTGGAGAGGCCCCACGACGTCGTCCAGCAAAACTGCAGCGCGCCCTCGCGGTCGAGATAGCGAATGCCGAAGGCCTTGGCAAAATTTTGTCCCAGGTTGTGCGACGTTCCCGCCTGCAAAGCCTTGCCGTCGCCCATCATCGCTTCGATCGAATAGGTCTGGTCGGCGCCGGCAAAGCGCTCGGACGCCGACTTGCGCCCCGGAATCACCGGAACCGCCGCCTCGTTCACGGCAAAATCGGTGTAGATGTCGAGCATCTGCCGCGTTTCCGCTTCGGCCTCTTCGAGCGTGGCGTGCGCGGTATGTCCCTCCTGCCAGAAAAACTCCAGCGTGCGCAGGAAGAGTTTCGTGCGCAGCTCCCAGCGCACCACGCTGTTCCACTGATTGATCAGCACGGGCAAATCGCGATAGGACTGAATCCATTTCGCGTAGGCATGGCCGATGATCGTCTCCGACGTCGGCCGGATCACCAGCGGCTCTTCCAGCTTCTCGCCGCCGCCGATCGTGACCACCGCCAAGCTCAGGCGAGAAACCGGCGACGTGCGACTGCTCCTTCTCGATGAAGCTCTGCGGGATCAGCAGCGGAAACGCCGCGTTGACGTGACCGGTGGCCTTGAATCGTTTGTCGAGCGCCTGCTGGATGTTTTCCCAGAGCGCCCAGCCATAGGGACGCACGATCATGCAGCCGCGCACCGGCGCGTAATCGGCCAATTCGGCCTTCAGAACGAGCTGGTTGTACCACTCGGAGAAGTCTTCGGCGCGCGTCGGCAGTTTCTGCTCGGCCATGTATGCCTTTCCGTACGAAGTGAGGAACGCAAAGGCTACTGGACGCACCCGAGGTTGTCAACAAAACGGGGCTGTCAACCAAACCAGCCGTCCATCCGGTGCAGCTGGTTAAAACTGCACCCGGCGAGGCTGGCGATTCGGTTTATTGCCGAACGACGACACTAAGACTTTTTGGCCGGGACCTTGCTTCCCTTCTTCCGCGCCTCGGGCGAACCAACGGTGGTCGCTTCTCCCCGAGTGGTCACTTTGCCGGCGTTCGCCCCTTCGCCGGAGCGAAGCCTCCCGCGCTTTTCCCCGTGTTCGGCGCGCTCGACCGTCTTGTTCACCGCTTTGCCATATCTTGGCATCGCCTTCCCTCCTTCAAGTTTAAATCGTGATCAACAACGCATCAGGCACCGTCGATTTTATCGCTGCGAGACTTCGCCCTTCGCCACGCGCGCGTTGAAATCGGCTGACCGCCCGCGCGGAATGGTCAGCGTGTTCCACTTTTCTCCCGCGAAATGCTTGGCCAGCAAGACGATCTGTCCGACGTGATAGATGCAGTGGGTGAGGCCGCGGTTGATCGCCTGCATCACCGAGTGCGGCTCGGTGCGGATATAGATGGTCTGCGCGAGATTTTCGTCGGTGAGCCCGGCAAGGGAATCGAAAAGGCATTTCCAGCCGCTCTCCCACAAAGCCACCACCTCCGCCCGGCTGTTCGGCGGCGCCTCGAATTCGCTGTCGCGATTGCGGTCGGGCTTTTCGCCGTCGCTGCTGAGCAAGTCCGTCCAGCGCGAGCGCATGTTGCCGGAAAGATGCTTGACGAGCATCGCGATGGAGTTTGATTCAGGGTCCAGCGTCGCCGTGAGCGCGGCGTCAGGCGCCTGAGCCATGGCGCGGTCGCCTAACTCCTTGTAGTAGCGGAACACCGCGATCGAGTCCTTCAAATACGAATTGGTGAATTCCAGAGGCATGTCAGTTGCCGCCCACCTTTCCCGTGTAACTCACTCGCCACACCGACTTCGACCCATCATCACTCACCAACAAAGCCCCGTCATTCGCCACCGCGACTCCCACCGGCCTTCCCCACACCTTCCCATCGGGAGTGATGAAGCCCGTAATGAAATCCTCGTATTCGCCGGTCGCATTGCCGTGCTCCACCGGCACGCGAATGACCTCATAGCCGGCGCGCGTCTTGCGATTCCAGGAGCCGTGTTCGGCGGCGAAAATGTGGCCGTGATATTCCTGCGGAAACTGCGTTCCCTCGTAAAACAACAGTTGCAGCGAAGCGTTGTGCGGCTGCAGTAGCACGTCGGGAACGATCACTTTGTCCTTCAGCTCCGGATGTTTTCCGGCAAGGCGCGGGTCTTGATGGCCGCCGGTGTAATACCAGGGCCAGCCGTAGAAGCCGCCTTCCTTTACGCTGGTGATGTAGTCGGGGGGGACATTGTCGCCCAGCTCATCGCGCTCATTGGTCGAACACCAAAGCTCGCCGGTCTCCGGCTGAATCGCTTCCCCGACGCAATTGCGAATCCCAGTGGCGTACACGCGCAGCCCAGTGCCGTCTGGATTGAACTCGAGCACGTCGGCGCGATGAACCTCGGCGGCATTATTGTCCACGTCGTCCACGTTGGCGCGCGATCCCACCGACACGAACATCTTCTTGCCGTCTGGCGAGAACACCACATCCCGTGTCCAATGGCCGCCGCCATTCGGGTCGGACGTATCGCCGCTGGGCAGGCTGTTCACGACTGCGTCAGACCCGCCGCGCGCCTTCAAATCTCCGTTGCGATAGGGAAATCGCACGACCGAGTGCGTGTCGGCCACGTAAACGTATTGCGGATTCGGCCCGGGCGGATAGAACGCGATGCCAAACGGCCGGTCCAGGCCGCCGCCGAAGACAGACACGACCTGAGCCTTACCATCTGCCGTCAGGCCGTGCAGGACTTTGATTTGCCCGGCCCCGCTGTCGGCTACGAAAATGTCGCCATTAGGCGCCATGCGCAACTCGCGCGGCACGTTAAACCCCGTGGCAAATAGCTGCACCTTGAAGCCCGGCGGGCGCCTTGCGGCCAAGCGTCTTTCGGACGCGGAACGACTTCCGCATGATTGTCGGCGGACGTCGTTGCGTAGGGCGTGGGCAGATCCGCCACGGTGATATTGCGAAACGTTCCCGGCCTTTCGGTCTCCGCAGTGGCAAAGGCCGCCTTGCCGGTCAGCACGTTCCCCGAATTGTCGCCGCGAAGTATGGACCGCGCCCCCATGGCACCCGCGCAAACCGCAACTCCGGAAACTAAAATCAGCCACGTCCGCTTCATCTGAGACCTCCCGTCCTGACGACACGCATTCTACTACCCATTTTGGATGCACGAGCCCAACCGACGTTACGCCCCCGTGGGGCAGCATCCATCCCCAAACTTCGTGCATAATCTGAATCGCGCGGCGGTAGGCCCGCAAGCCCTCGAAGGAGCGCGGCGCATGAGCACGTCCATCGGGACATCGCACGAACACACAATCTCCGCACGGCAACGATGGCTGCATTACCCCGAGACTTCGCGCGTCCACAGGTTCTTTTTTCAAACGCACCTATGGCTCGGAATGATGGCTGGCCTGTACATCTTCGTCATGAGCCTTACCGGGAGCATCCTCGTTTTCCGTAACCAGTTGGAGAGTAATCCCGCCTCGCGTGTTTCCGACGTCGTCGAGTGGCTCGTAAACCTTCACGAGAACCTGCTCTTCGGCTCCGCCGGCCGCGGCATGAACGGCATCGGCGCGATTTGTTTAACCTTGTTGTGTCTGACCGGAGCGATCATATGGTGGCCCGGAGTCGATCACTGGCGTCGCAGCCTGAGCGTGAACTGGAGCGCAAGCGCTCCGCGGCTCAATTGGGACCTGCACAACGCGCTCGGATTCTGGATGTTCTTTTTTCTCACGGTGTGGGGAATCTCAGGAGTTTACTTTGTCTTCCCAAATGCGTTTACTGCGATGGGCCAGTTTCTCGGCCTGGTTAGCACAACGAGCAAGCTTAAGCTGGGAGATCTGGCACTCGCGTGGTTGTCCAATCTGCACTTCGGGAGATTCGACTGGTTTACCGAGGCGCTTTGGACCATCATGGGCCTGGTGCCGGCAGTCCTCGCCTTCACCGGCATCTTCATGTGTTGCCACCGCCTGCTGATCCGCAAAGGCGCCCCGCTGCCCAGGTGAGGCGGTAACTCCGCGTCGACGGTGTCGTCTGCAACTTAACGGTGTTGCCCGCAGCTTGACGGTGTCGTCTGCAACTTCAAATCGCGACTCCACCTCAGCCGATAGCGACTTGGAAACATCTGGGCTAGACTTTCACGGACGCAGCCTAAGATAGGAATCGTAAAACCCAAGACCCAAAGCGTGGAGAGGCGGCGGAATTGCACTACATTGGCACGTTGGCAGCAATCTGCACAACGACAGCATTCATCCCCCAAATTCTGAAGATCAGGCGCCAGGGCGGCGGCGACCTCTCTTACCCCATGCTTTGTGTCTATCTGACCGGCATCTTGCTCTGGCTGGCGTATGGCCTGATCATCCACGCGGCGGCCGTGATTTGGGCGAATGCGGCCACGGCGATCTTGGTGTTCGTCGCGCTGCTGCTGAAAGCCACGTACGCGCCCAAACGCGGCGAAAGCGCAGCAGAACCGCAGTAGCTCAATCCTACAGCCCGCCTCACCCTGACCAGGCTTTCCACTTGTCCCGAACTTTCCCCGCGAATACTATCTGCTTTCAGCATGCCTCCAGTGAAATCAACCACCTCCCGCCCGGCTCTGAACAAATCCGAAGGCGCCGCGCGCATCGCCAAGGTCATCGCGCGCGCTGGACTGTGCTCCCGCCGCGACGCCGAGCGCTGGATTACCGACGGGCGCGTCAGCGTCAACGGCCAGTTGCTGGACACACCGGCTTTCACCGTCAGCCCGAGCGACAAGATCATCGTGGACGGCAAGCCACTGCCAGCCTCCGAAGAGCCACGCCTGTTCCTCTACCACAAGCCTCTCGGCTTGGTGACCACCGTACGCGACGAGAAAAATCGTCCCACGGTCTTTGGCCATTTGCCGCCCGCTCTTCCGCGCGTCGTCAGCGTCGGCCGGTTGGACATTAATAGCGAAGGCCTGCTGCTGCTCACCAACGATGGCGGCCTGGCGCGTTATCTCGAATTGCCGGCGAACGCGCTGCGGCGTTGTTACCGAGTGCGCTTGCATGGTCCCGTAGATGCTGCCCGTCTCGCCAAACTCGCACAAGGCATCACGGTTGACGGCGTGCGATACGGGCCCATCGAAGCGCGGATGGACGGCGGCCCTCACGGCGGCTCCAATCAGTGGCTCGTCGTCGCGCTCAAAGAGGGCAAAAATCGCGAAGTCCGCAAAGTCATGGAGCATCTCGGCCTGCAAGTCAGCCGCTTGATCCGTACGGCCTACGGTCCCTTTCAACTGGACCGTCTGCCACCCGGTTCGGCCGTGGAAGTTCCGCCAGCCACTCTGCACGAGAAGCTCCCCGGTTATTTCGCCCCGGGATCGCAGCCACTACCATCCGCGAACCGGCGCCAGCAACGCTAAACCCAGGCACCGCCACCTCCACGATAGGCATATTTACCAAGTGGCTGAGTCGAGGTAACGCAGTAGACGAAACCCCCGGAAGCGATGTGCTACAGTCAATTACGTGGGCGCCGCTTGGCCAGTGTTCGAACCAAGCACTGCTCGCTGGAGTCCCATCGACGCAGTCCTGGCGATGGCCCGGCGCATCACGCAAGTATCCACAGGAAATGCACGTTCGTGAAGGTGTGACCGTCATCCGACGCAGTCGTCTGTAAGCTTATTTCCTCGGGCGGAGAATCGGCCGCATCGGCCTATCCGACGACGGGTGTGAGGCCCAATGCAAGAACAAAACGTTCTCGATCAGCTGGAGCAGCGGCTCGGACGGGTCTACTTGAGACAGCGGCTCGGAATCGAGCAGGATAACGAGGACGAATTCGCCCACGGTATCAATTTCGATCATCCCGACAAATGGTATTCCATCCCGAGTGCCATTCGAAATGTCCTGATCCTCTCGGGTCTGTACCGGCGCGGGCGCAAGAACGCGACGCGCGTGCAGGCGCGTCGCAACGACGTCTCCATTCAGCGCCTCCCCCCGCTATTCGAAGGCTTCACGATACTTCACATCAGCGACCTCCACGTGGATTTGAGCCTCGGCGCAATGGATAGCCTGAGCGAGCTTCTGGACACACTCCAGTACGATATCTGCGTCTTGACCGGCGATTTTCGCGGAGAAGTATTTGGCCCCTTCGACGTCGCCATGCAAGGTTTGGCCCGGGTGCGTTGCCGTCTCAACGAACTGGTCTACGCAGTGCTCGGCAATCACGACAGCATTCGGATGGTTCCCGAAATGGAGGAGATGGGTATCCGCGTGTTGCTGAATGAGACCGAGACTCTCGAGCGTGGTGATCAGCGCATCTACTTGGCGGGAGTCGACGACGCACACGACTACCGCATGGACAATATTGAGAAGGCAGCGTCTGAAATCCCCCGCGACGAATGCTCCATCTTGCTTTCCCACAGCCCCGAGATCTACCGCCAAGCCGCCCACGCTGGCTTCAACCTCTGCCTAAGCGGGCATACCCACGGTGGCCAGATTTGCTTGCCCGGCGCAATTCCAATTTCCCTCTCCTGCATCCTGCCGCGACGCATGGGCTCCGGTCCATGGACGTACGCGCATATGGCCGGCTACACGTCCGCTGGCGTCGGCTCATGCATGGTTTCCGCGCGGTTCAATTGCCCCCCGGAAATTACCTTGCATCGCCTGCGCCAGGCCTGATCGCACCCCTTGCGCAGCATCTTGAATCTATCCGCCGCCATTTAGCAGTTCGACTGCATGCCTACTTCTGCCCTGCATTGAGCCGCGCCATTTCCGTCAAGCAAGACCAATCGCGCTGTCCCATGCCGTGAGCCTGCGCGGCGATGCACCGGTCACGCACCAAGCTCGCGTACGGCAGCGGTGCGTGAACCTCCGCCGCGGCATCGAGGATCAGCCGCACGTCCTTCAGCCCGGCATCCAGCGTGAAACCCGCGTCGTCGAATCTGCGCGTGCTGATTCGTTCCACGTATTCACCGAAGACCGGCAAAAACGTCTTCATCATGTTCGTGAGAAACGTCGTATCGACGCCGCGCTGTTCGGCGAAGACGTACGTCTCCCCCATCAGCTCCAGCATTGCAGCCACGAAGAAATTGCCCGTCAGCTTCATGCTCATCGCCGCAGCGGGGTCCTCACCTGCCGGGATCACCTGGCGCGTATACGCCTTCAACACCGGCTGGCACCGCTCAATGATCGAATCTTCGGCCGCAACAAACGTTAAAAGCTGCCCCGCAGCCGCAGCGTCTGGACGACCCAGGACCGGCGCAGCCACATAATGGCTCCCGTGCTTCGCGTGCAACTCTGCCAGCCGCGTGCTGACGTTCGGCGAAATGGTCGTCGTGCCGATGTGAATCGCTCCGGGACGCATCCCGGCAAGGATGCCATCCGCCCCCGTTACCGCCCCCAGCACCGAAGCGTCGTCCATCAAGTTCGTGACCACGATGTCTGCGGCGGCTGCCGCCTCGCGCGCCGTGCGGGCCGCCGTTGCGCCCGCCGCGACAAATGGCGCAGCCTTCTCAGGCGTGCGGTTATAGACGGTGAGCCGAAACCCGGCGTGCTGAATATTGTTTGCAATGCCCGAGCCCATTTTCCCAAGTCCAACGCAAGCCACCGACAAAGAATTTGCAGTCATAGTCTCCTCTAGTCTTAGAGTAACCGCTTCAACGTCAACCGTAACGAACGCTGCCTTCAATCGCGTCGTGCCACCAAGGAAGACAAAGAGAGTTATGCTTTCGATGGCGGCTCGCATGCTGTTTTATTTTGCGCGTGAGCCGGCAAGTCCGAAACATGGCCAATTTAAGCAGGAGGACGAAACACTTCCTCAAGTGTTGCATATTGCGCGAAGTGTAAACTAAGTGGAAGCAATGTTTCGCGGCAGGAGCCTCCCTCGACCTCCCTATCGAAAGACTTGAGCGCAGGTGGCGTGATGCGCGCCCCCAACCCAAATACAAACTCAACTGCTTCACCCGCTTCGGACTCATGCACTGCAACTCTGCTAGGGGGATACGATGATCCTTTCCTATGCCATCGCCTCTCGGAGCTTGACAGGAGCTATGGTTATTGTCATATTTTAGTTCATTTCTAATTCCGCTCCGGAGGGTAGATCACAATGAAGGTTAAGCTGCTGGGCATTTTGATGGCATTGTTTGCTGTGGGCGCGGCCGTTCCCGCGGTCCCCGCGTTTGCGCATCATGGATTCGGCGTCGAGTTCGACGCAAGCAAGTGTATGGATCTGAAGGGCACCCTCACGGGTTTGAAGTGGGAAAATCCCCACGCCTATTTTGATATGGAAGTGAAGAATCCCGACGGCAAGGCGGTCACGTGGCACCTGGAAATGGTGACCCCCAACGCTCTGAAGCGAACCGGCACCACCAAGGCAGATTTCGAAGCCAATTTTGGCAAGCCGATTAACGCAAGGGCCTGCCCAGCCAAGGGCGCCGAGTACCGAGGCGCCGCCAGTTACCTGGCTTTGGCTGATGGCCAGATACGCCTTGTTGGACAGCAGGTTGAACGCAGGAGCGACGCCGACAAACACTTCTAAAGCGATAGCCTGGGCTCGATCCACGTAAGCCGGTCTAAGACGCTTCGGCGCGATTGTCAGGCGCGTGGAATTTTTAGCAACGGGCAGTGGTGCGTGACCTCGTGGTGTGTGAAGATTAGTGGCCAGGAAAAAGGAGATTCAGATGACACGAATGATGCGGCGGTCCCCCTATTGGCTTGGGAGTGGGATCGCATTGGCAGCCTTGTGCTCCGTCTTAGCTTTCAGCCCTAATTTGCCTGGGCAGGCACCAGAGCAGGGACAAGGGCAAACACAGGGCGACGGGGTAGGGGGCGGACGAGGGCAAAATCGACCAGCAGTCGCCGAGGTCCCGAAAGGTTTCTACAACCCCGGCCTCAATACGCATTTGTTGCCGCCGGGCGGCCCGACCCCACGGATGAGCGATGGTCACCCGGACCTAACCGGACGCTACTATCCTAACGGCGTCGGAAGGATGGTGGGTGCTTACACTCCCGGCGGTGTCGATCTGGATGCGAATGGCATCTTGCCTCAAGGAGCGAAACAGGAGAACCCTGTCTTCAAGCCCGAGACGAAAGCCAAATACCAATACCCGACCCCCTATGGGACCTGTGCTCCTGGCGGTACGCCAATGTCGATCACAACCCAAGCCACCGAGCACGGCCCCGTGGAACTCATCTCTCAGCCAGGAGTTTTGTGGGTGCTGACGGAGTTTCCGCAGGCCATTCGCCGGATACCTACCGATGGTCGGGAGCATTCCAAAAACCCAGAAGTCAGCTTTGCTGGCGAATCAGTTGGCCACTGGGAGGGAGACACGCTGGTTGTCGACACCATAGCCATCGATACGCGAATGAGGAATATTTCCGTCGGTGTATTCGGCGACGCAGGCGCGTGGACTCATAGTGAGAAGGAACACGTGATCGAGCGCTTCAGCCGGCCAACGAAGAACTTTTTTAACTACCAAGTCTATGTCGATGATCCCGTTGTTCTGGTTAAGCCTTTTACTTCGGCGGTGGAGCGCTGGGGGCTCGCGCAGGGCAAGGATGACAATTGGACCGAATACCTTTGCACCGCGAACGAAGACCATGACGCTTACGAGAACATCGATCCGAAATTTAGAGACAAGTACGAAAAGGGCGGTACCGGCACGGATGGCGAGGGAAATCCCATCCGGTAGAGAGCTCTGACGGTCGGCGACGCGGTCAGCGAGATTGGCAGTGGATTTCGAAGGCCAAGCGTCGCCGTTTACAGCGGCAGGACGATCCTGAGCTTGTTCTAAGCGAACGCACCAAGCGCGCTAACGCACCTGCAGAGGCCCATTCCAGACCAACGTCATTCTCGGAAACTGGGAAACGCCGGGCCAACCCAGTTTCCGAAAGTCCGGCCTGTCGTGAATTTGCGGGCCGTTCATTGTTGCTGGTCCAATCAGAAGCGCACAGAGGAGAAATTGCAAATGACAGGGATAACACGGCGGTCCGGCTACTGGCTCGTTGGTGCTGTCGTCGGGCTAGCAGCTTTGAGCATCTTGTTCACTTTTGCCCCGAATTTGTCCGGACAAGAAGGAGCGGGACAAGACGGACCGACGCCCCGCACTGCCGATGGGCATCCGGACCTCACTGGGCGCTATCTATTCACGGGGAATCCGCCGCAGCAGAGCCCCGTCTTCAAGTCTGGCGTGAAAGCAAAGAGCCCGGTCAAGGCTGGCACTTGCGTTATGGGTGGTACTCCAACCTCGGTCACACTGCAGACCACCGCGCACGGTCCCATCCAGTTGGTCCAAGGCCCAGGATTCCTTTGGATTCTGACGGAAGACCCGCAGAGCGTTATATGGATACCCACGGACGGGCGGCCACATTCCGACGATCCGGATGTCTCCTTTGTCGGCGAGTCGGTTGGTCGTTGGGATGGAGACACCCTGGTGGTGGACACGGTCGGAATTGATGCGAAGATGAAGAACATCTCTGTCGGGCTACCGGGAATGGCCAACGCATGGACTCATACTGAGAAAGAGCATGTCATCCAGCGCTTCAGCCGCCCCTCGAAGAACGTCCTCAATTATCAGGTCACAGTCGAGGATCCCGACGTGTTGGCGAAGCCGTTCACTTCAGCTCAGCTGCATTGGACTCTGGCAAAAGACCAGGACAAGTGGAAGGTAATCGTGCCGCGCCCTGGGTGCGATTTTTAAGGCTGCGATAAGCGACTGGTCCTAGTTATATCTACTCCACAATCCCGCAAGCGATGCGCGTTCGCGCATCGTTTGCGGTAGCAACCAGCATCGTTCTCGTATCTATCCTCAACGCAGCTTCTACCACTCTTACCGTCCGCATAAGAAGCGTGGCGATCCTCGCGAGGCGTCGCCGACCCGCGGATTTTCCTTCCGCATCACGGAAAGCCGGTGCTCCCCAGAACCTAGGATTCAGTGGCTTTCGCGATACCCGTGTGATATAGCTCCCGTGCATTGAAATCGCTGATCGACATTCGCTCGCAGGAGACGACTTGATGTTCTGGCTTGTCATTATATTGATGGTTGCCGGTACCTATTACGTGGTGAAGTGGGGAAAGAAAAAAGCGGAGCAACAAGGGCGAGAAGCAGCGGAACGAGAACCACAGGCGCGTCGTCCAAGCCAGCCGCCAGCCTAGTCACCGGCGGCTCCGTTGCCGCCTCCGCCGCCAGCGACGCCATTCGATCTAACCAAGGGCCGCGTCACGGCTCAACTCGCAGGACAGATTGGCAGATCGAGCGAAAGCGATGCAACCAGCGCGCTCGGCGCGCCGACAAAATCTCGCCCACCCAGGCCGGATGGAGGCCATCAGGGCGATTACGCTTATGTGGATTCCGCCGGCCTGACGCATAAGCTCGTGTTGACGTTCAGCGGCGGCCGGCTGAGCGGCATAGTCGTGTACACCCAGGGCCCCAGACTCAGCTTCGGCGAGGTGAAGCAATCTCTCGGTGAGCCCATTCTTCACCCAGAGATGGACGAACTAGAGAAGGACATGGATCCAAAGGGGTACGACTACAGAAACATATTTGTGTGGGTCGACAAAACAGGCGCCGTCACATTTTTCACCATCAACCACGCCTCGGCGGCAGCATCCTTTTTGTCGGGCGCGAACTGGACGACGCGCCTGCCGTGAACGACGAAAACCTCAGCTAAGGGAATGCACGAACAGGTGCCCGGCACGGACCCGGCATTGAATTGACCGCGGCAGTAATTCCAATTGCTTGCCCAACTCCCGACGACCTAAACCCTCCATCAAGTGAGTCGGGCTTTTCCGCACAACGACAAGCGGACTTCCCACAACTTGGCTACTCAGAATCCCGAGGAACGAGGATTTCTCCTGCGGTCGCTTCTAAATGAGGCACGAGCCAACGGAACAGCAGCGTCGCCGAGACGCCGCCGATGAACTGCGCCGCAACGAAGCCGGGGGCGTCGTCCGGACGTATTCCAGCGAATGTGTTGCTGAAACACCGCGCGACAGTCACAGCAGGGTTCGCAAAAGAAGTGGACGATGTGAACCAGTAGGCCGCGGTTATGTAGGCACCCACAGTGAAAGGTGTCGCGTTCGGTCGAAATTTGGCCGCTCCCCAGATTACGCACATGAGGCCAAATGTCGCAATAAACTCGCTCAGCAGTTGAGCTGAGCCACTTCGCGCTTTCGTTGAGAGTGACACGGCAGGCAGGCCGAACATCACGTTTGCCGCAATTGCTCCGGCAAAGCCTCCCGCACTTTGGCCGAGCACGTAATAAGGGGCGTCGCCCCAACAAATGCCTCGTTCGAGTGCGTCCATCACAGTCACAACCGGGTTGAAGTGAGCGCCTGAGATGGAACCGAAGGCAATGATTAGGCAGACCAGCGCCGCTCCGGTCGCCACGGTGTTAGCCAGCAGCGCCAAGCCAATATTGCCGTTTGCTAGCCGCTCGCCCATGATGCCGGACCCGACGACCGCCGCGACGAGCAACGCCGTGCCGACAAACTCCGCTGTTACGCGACGACTCAAAGACAATTTCATTTGTGTCCGATCCGATCGATCTCTTTTTTAATTGCGAGCGCGTCCAGGCTCGCGAGCGGCAAGCAGAGAAATAGGCTGATGCGGCGGTCGAGAGCTATGAAAGCATCGCGAAATGCTTTTTCGACCTGCTCCGGAGTTCCCTCAACGGCCGCTGGGTCGGGCACACCCCAGTGAGCGGTCATCGGCTGTCCAGGCCAAACCGGGCACACTTCTTTCGCAGCGTTGTCGCAGACCGTAAAAACGAAGTCCAGACGCGGGGCGCCGGGTTGGGCGAACTCCTGCCAGTCCTTGCTCCGAAAACCGTCCACGGACAGTTTCGCAGCCTCGATTTGCCGCAGCGCAGCCGGATGCACCGCGCCTTTTGGGTGACTTCCAGCGCTGAACGCCTTGAAGTTCGGGAGTCCTCTCCTGTTCATAATCGCTTCGGCCATGATCGAACGAGCCGAATTGCCGGTGCATAAGAACAGCACGTTGTAGGATTTCATTGTCATTTCTTCGGTGCCAGCGGCCCGCAGCCTCGTCCGCCGCAGCAATTCTCAAGGAGAAACCCGGTTAGCTGGCCGATGCGCTCAAGGTTCGCGGAATACGAAATCGAGCGACCGTTCTTGCTCGCAGTAGCCAATCCCGCGGCGGCAAGCACGTTGAGATGAAATGAAAGGGTAGGTCCAGGAAGATTTAATTTCTTCGCAATCGTTCCAGCGGGCAATCCAGCGGGCGCATGTCGCACCAGCAACCGGAAGATACGTAAGCGCGTTTCCTGAGCCAATGCGGCGAGTGAATCTACCGTATCTGATCTATTCATATTTCCAGAATGATGGAAATATACTGAGGATGGACGCGGGATGTCAATCCCACAGGAGGTTCTTATGAAAGAAGACGGCGGAATTTGCTGCCCGAGCCTTGCTGTCGCGACTCCGGGTCCTCCTGGGCGATGATGGTTGCCGACGACGGAAACCAGAGCGCGGTTCTAGACCCTGAAATCGGCATCCACTCTCGTTTTGCCTGCCAAGGACGGCCGACTCCTGATAAACGGATTGGTCCCAATAGGTCAGCGCAACACCTCCTCTATGAAGCACGGTAAGTGTCCTACCCGATCCCGCGACAAATCTTAGGCGATGACCTGCCGGGCCTCCAAATGCCGGAGCGAATCTGCATTCTTGCGTTGTGGAAAGCCGATTCACCACGGCATTTGCAACGGACCAATTGGGGAACGCGTGGCGTACGATTGGTTCATTTCGATCGTCTCTTGGATTTCCGCCACCCGAACGGAATGTTTTAAATGCCAAGGAACCCTCGACATACGGGAAAAATGTCCTAGGAGACAACACCGGATGACGGCAATGGAGCGTCCTGTGCACTCTATCAGTGTACGCAAACGAACCGGAGGTCATACGTGGACGTAGAGACTTCGGCTTGCGCTCGCTAAGGAGAACTATGAGAACCGTGAAAGACAAACAGAAGGGCTTTTCGCTGATCGAACTTTTGATCGTCGTGGCGATTATTCTGATTATCGCCGCCATCGCTATCCCGAACCTGTTGCGTTCCAAGATGGCCGCGAACGAAGCATCGGCCGTCGGGTCGATGCGGACGATCAATACTACCTCAGTGGAGTATTCGACCACCTATAGCGGATATCCACCGACCCTGCTTGCGCTCGGCGGCCCGGCAGGCGGCTCGGCGACTGCCTCTTCGGCGGAATTGCTTGATGCCGTGCTGGCTGCAGGCACCAAGAGCGGCTACGCCTTCGCCTATACAGCGGGCGCGACCGACACCAACGGCAACATCTTGGCCTACACGTTGACCGCGATCCCGACCAGCGTCGGCGTAACCGGCCAGCGCCAATTCTTCACTGACCAGTCCGGCGTGATCCGCGCCAATGCGAACGGCGCGGCTAATGTCAACAGCACGCCGCTCAGCTAAACAACCAGCTCTAGCAAATCCTCCGCATCTCCGAGGGTGGCCGGGAAAGCTCCCGGTTGTATTTTCCGACGGGAGCTTCTGTGGCAATTCGTGTCGCCGAATTCACGCCGCTCAAAGCGGGTAACCAGAGCGACCGAATCGACCCCGGGAAGTTGCGGATCTGTTGCGCTGATACTCCTGCGAAGAGTCCCAGCCCATTCGGATCATCTCTTGAAACAGTTTTTGCCCAGCTGCACGATTTGCGATTCGCAGCAAACTTGTGCGGCCACCTCGAAGCCATTTTAGCCAGGAAGGTGGCTGCCTCTTTGTGGTTCTGGTCCAATCGCACGAGTCGCCAATACCGTGCGATTCCTCAGCCTTACCATTTCACCCACCACACCCCTTCCTAAAAAAGGGATTGCCAGAAATCTCCAAGACGCGCCATTATTCTTCTGTCCACGGAGGTCATCGATGCGCATGAAAAAGCTCGTCTGGCTCGTCATGATCTTTACGCCTGTCACGCTTGCGGCCCAAACGGGTCACTACGATGGCGCCTGGAACACCTCGATGTCTTGCGACGCGAGTAGCCGCATGCCGGCCTATAAGTGGACCTTCGTTAGCACCGTTACCAATGGCGTCCTACACGGCCAGCACGGCCAGCAGGGCGGTCCCGGCTACATGGTCATCGACGGCCCTATCAAGAGCGATGGCAGCGCCAAGCTGCACGCAAAGGGTACCGTGGAACCTGGGAAGGCCGGCGTAGTAACTCAGTTGAAGGGCAACAAATACGACTACAACGTCGAGGCCAAGTTCACGGATGCAACAGGAACGGGAAAGCGCGACGAAGGCGCCGGAATCCTGGGCCGGCCCTGCGCATTCGAGTTCACCAAACAGACCGATCCCCCGGCCGCGGCCCCTGCTTCACCTCCAGCGCAGTGAGAAACAAGCATTGATCAGGCGAACCTGACAGGAATAAGAATCCGGACCTAAAGTCTCAGCGAACCGTTTGATCGCAACTAGTTCCTGAAACTCGAGCCGGCTCAACCGGCCGATGCAACACCTTCTACTGTCGCCTTACTTCAGCGCTCCAGGCAGCTACCAACTCCAGGTGTAACCCACACTTGTAGTCGTGTACCAGGGAACGGTGACGATCTTATTGAACGTTTCCTGAATCCAGATTGAGCTGTGCTCGGAGAAGTGCACAATCGCTCCGATGGACTCTCCGTCATAGAAGCGGTTCTGAACCAACCCGGCTCCCGTGTAGCTGGTAATCCCGATCTGAACCCAAGTGTACGCCGTCACTCTTTTGGTTTTTGGCAGACCGAAATTCTTCATGATCCCAAGGCTTTCCGTGTCCGAGTTCACCGCCGAGTGCCAAAAGCTCGGACCCCCACTTTCGTATGTATAAGCGACCGTAACCTCGTCCCCGATGGGATCTTTCTTCAGGAATCCAAAGGTGTGGCCGATTCCGATATTGTAATTCGCGGCGGGCACCCATCCGGGTCGGTCAAAATCAGAGCCGAGCATCACGAAGAGATCGGTCGAAGTGCCTGATTCCTCGGTCCCACTTACGCTCGGGGTTTGGGATTGATCCTGAGCCCTACCCGCGGGTGAAAGCAGAATTGATACTCCTGCAACCACCAGCGCCGCCATCATATTCGTGATCCGTTGCCTGATTGCTTTCATGCTGTCGGACGCTCCTGAGAAAAAGTTGTGATCCCAATCGTCAAGCTCCGCGAGTTATATCCGCTCGCGCTGGCGCCATCTATCCGTTTGTACCGGTTAAACTTCTGAGATTTGGCCGGATGAGAAGATGCTACTTGAGGGAATGCCACACCTTCGCTTGGAAGATTCGCCTTCGCAGGTCCATCGGCAGCTTCGACATCAACGGGTCTTCTCCCGGACTGCGCCGCATTGCACCCCATTTCGGAGACGACTGTTGCCTCACATCCGCGTTCGGAAATTCCCGTCTCAATTCAGAAACGAGAGCGTCCTCGTCCTGCTCCAGTAGAACAGCGCAGGGTCGCTGCTCCACGCGGGCAATCAGCAGTGGGCCGAGGGCCGAATCCGTGATGGTATAGCGAATCTGGCTTCCCGCTCCGCCCCGCCGGTATGTTGCCGGTGTCATTCCCAGGCCTTGTTTCGTCTTTTCGTATAGAGCGCGACTCGATCCGAAACCAGCTTGATAACAGGCGCTGCTGATGGATTCACCGGCCCTGAGCAGCTGCTTGAAACGTGCGATCCGTCGCGCATCGCAAAATGCTTTGGGCGACAAACCGACAATCCGTTTGAAGATTTCTCGGAAGTGATGGGGACTCAGACCCGATACCTTCGAAAGGGCGTTGAGCGCGATCGTTTGGTCGAGATGAACCTCGATATAATGGAGGGCGTTTCTGATGCTCTCTTCGGCCGGGGTAAGCAGCGATTGCGGATGGCAACGGAGGCAGGGAACATAGCCCCGTCTCTCAGCCTCCGGAGCGGTGCCAAAGATCAGTGTGTTTCTGCGATAGGGTATCCGGGCTGGGCAGGAAGGCCGGCAGTAGATGCCCGTGGTGACGGCTGCATACACAAATCTTCCGTCGTAATGACGATCTCTCCTAAGCAGTGCTGCCCAGGCGCCCTCGCCAGAAAAGGAAATTCCAGTACTCATATTTCCGCTCGAGACCTCGCGCCAGCAACTTCGAGTATTCATCGCTCTTGCACGCCAATCCTACACTGACGACCATAAAGAAGTCGTAAGGTCGCAAACGCCTGGGCAGCGCCGCAATTCAACGTCGATGCGAGCTGGCCCAAACGCGAGTCGCCCCGATACTCCGGTTTGCAGTCACGTGGGACACGCCCTTCCGAACAATTTGCACACCCCAATTACGTTGGTCGAATTCTGGCAGGCAAGTAGCTCTCCCCGGAAAAGCAGATTGGAGAATTGAGGTTGAACGAACGTAGGTTATCCGTATTCAACGCCAGTAAGCGCAGCGGACGCAGCCAGTTCTAGCGCCGGCCATCGCGAAAGCCTCGCGCGTTCATCGACGGTGTCAGAGATTCGCCACGGCTTGCGACGCCAGCGTCTTCTCGATCGCTTCCAGCTTGTCCACCGGCATTTTGAAATACACGGTTACTTTGAACAGTGCGCCGCCTTTCTTGACAAAAAGACCCACGTTCGTGCCCGCCACCAGGAAATATGCTTCGTCGCCGATGCCGTTCACCGGCACTTCTTCCACTGGAGCCGCTGGCTTCTTGTTGGCCTCATATTGATTGGCCGGAACGAACGCCAACGTCACCGATCCGTGTCCCGGCGCCGCCCACGAGCACAAAGTCTTGAGGCCGCCCGGACCCATCGCCGCCGGCACCGGCGAGTTTAGCGCCGCCGTCACCTGCGCGGGAGTAAGCAAAGTGCAAGCGTCGTCGGGCGCCGCGTGTGAGGCTGGCGGCGCGGCCAAAAAGAAAACGAGAATCCCAAGTGCGCGAGCTGCAAAGCGCCGGTAGAAGGTGCTGATCGGGTTCATGTGCGCAATCCTCCGGAACAAATGTGTAACACACTTTTTCGACCGACCGTTTCAGTTTTTCGGAAAAGCGCCCACAGAACCACCAAGCAACCACAAACTAGCCAGCACGCCCGCTCACAAAACAAATCGTCATCGGCGTTTGCCGCAGATGCCTCCCGTGCAAAGTACGTCTAACCGATCGCAGCAAAAGGGCGCTGTCGCGCCTTGTTCACGGACGCCTGAGAAATCTAAAGTAAAAAGCTGCGAACACCAAAACAATGCCAATATTCACCGTCAGCCGTTCCCAGAATCGGTCTCTGAAGAACCCGAAATCTACACCGGCAATGACGGCTGCCATCGCCAGCACGTAAAGCACGGGAGCTGCTTGTCTGCCCATTTCAGTCAATCCCCATTTCAGCTAATTAGTGTAGCGCCAAGTCGTGTGAAACGAGTTTCTGGGCGGCTGGCCCCGCCCCAGGAAACTAGCGCGAGAGGCTAACTTTCACGGGACTCGGCTCGCTCTTTAGACTCGACAATCTTTTATATTTTCCCCCCATCATTCGCTTATTGAAGGCAATACCCGATGGCGGGCGCTAAGACCCATTGCCGACCACCTACCGCTTTAGGGGATGATTCAGCCTTGCAACAGTGGTGAGCTAACATGGACGGCGCCGGCAAGTCTGGCCGAGGCCGCGACGACGAAGGAGATGAATCGATGACCAGAAGATTGCAAATCACGCTGTATGTCGTCGCAGCCTACCTGGCAATTTTCGGCATTTTGTTCGTGTTCGCGCCGGGAACATTTGAGCAAATCACCCAGAGCAAACTGCCGGATCCCAGACTCACACTCTTATACGGCCAATACACGTTAATTTTTGCCGCTGTGGCGTTTATGGCAGCCAGAGAGAAAGAAGCGGCCACCAAATTATCGCTTACGATTCTGATTGTCACAGGTGGGAATGTGCTTACGTTCGGATATCTCCTCGCGTCTGGGATGGAAGGTTTTTCACAAGCTGGTCCGCCCTTGCTCGTTAATTTCATATTGACACTGCTTTTGTTTGTTTTTCGAAGGAAGTGACAACGCGCTTCGCGAGTTCCTGGCCCAACCGTTGGTCAGCCGCGATTTGCCGGCCGGGTGGCCGTTTTCGTTTTCGTGCGCCGCGTTCCGACCCCGATCAGCAAGCCGCCGCTAATGCCTATCGCTTGCTCATGTCCTGGGCCGAAACTGTAGTCGTAAGCAGGCTCAAGGAACCAGCCGAATTTGTGTTTGCCGGACGGCCAAAACATGAAATCAGCGGCTACTTCAATGCCGGCTGCATCCGTCGTCGTCCGGCGTTCAGCCGTGCGAATCCACTCTGGACCGGCGCCGGCCATAAATTCAGCTTTCTCGGAAAGTTTCCAAGGCTTCTTTATTAGAAAGTCGGTGTCCCACTCCGTCGAGCTCCTGCTGAAAAGTGGTGTAGTGCCTGCTTCAATTTCCAACCAATTCTCTACCGGAGTAAATTCAACAGAAAAATCGGGGCCCAAACTCGTTCCACCGCCTGTAAGGCTCTGGCTCGGCGCAGCTCCAACTTCGATGATTGCGGCGGGGTCCTCGTCGGCCGACTGGGCGAAGGCGTTTCCAGAGGCGAGAATCAACGAGGCTATCAACACAACTCTCGCTCCGTATGAGGTCATCTGGCGCTCCATTTCACAAGTCTCTCACCTTCTGGTGAGCCGCAGGGTACCGTTATAGGCTGAGCTAATCCCTCGCCACAAGCGCTCCATTGCTAAAGATCGCTGGTACGAAAGTCCTTCTAAAACGTTACTACTAGTACATTGCTGCCTTCCATGTGGAATCTTATTATTTCCCCAACGAGAGGGCCACCGCATGATGTCAACGAATGCAACCCTCCCTCAGCACGGCGACACGGAGGACAAATGCCTGCCAAGTTACTTGAAATCCTTTCCGCTTGGTTCCTGCTGTCACTGATCGTCGGCCTGTTAGTAGGCAGCACCGTTCCCGCGTTCCAAGGAGAAGCGCCCGCGCCGGGCTTTGCCCCTTACGCTGAACGGGAAGGGGACGAGACACTGGCTCTGGCGCATGCGCAGATGCAAGGTGTCAAAAGCACGGCCAGGATCTTACCGAATACCGTGTTCTAGCAGTTCTGGTTGCTCTTGGGGCTGTTGCTGCGATGGGAAGCCTCTCACGAGCGATCAGTTGGGCTTCCTCGTCGGCTTCGGCCCACGTGACCACGTAATGTTTGGCTGACCCGTACTCCGTTGCAAATGCAATCTCGAAATAGAATGGAAATCTCGCTTTGGAGGCTCTCGCATGCTCACCCAGCCTAGTATGACCAAGGGTTTTCTCGTGCGCGCCGCCTTAATCGGCGCCCTCTTCATCGTTGGTTGCAGTGCAAACAATAGCAATCCAAGTACCACCAATAACGGCAATGGCGCCCCAGCCCAGACGTACACGATCGGTGGAAGCGTGACTCGCCTCGTGGGCTCTGGACTGGTCCTGCAAGACAATGGCGGCAACAATCTCACCGTGACGGCCAGCGGCTCATTTAGCTTCACGACCGCCCTTGCCACGGGCGCTACCTATGGCGTTACGGTATTGACTCAGCCGGGCAATCCCACTCAGGTATGCACCGTCACGAACGGAAGCGGCACCGTGGCAAATGCTGCGATTACCAACGTGGCTGTGAACTGCCTGACGACCACCACCTCTGCGGCGTTGCCGGATTATAGTAACAATCGCGTCCTGGTATACACCGTTCCTCTCGGCGCCGTCTTCGATCAAACCGCCAGCACGGTCTTGGGACAGGCCAGCTTCGCCACTGCCGCCGCCGGCACAACCGCGAGCACCATGAACCAGCCCACAGCGGTGGCCGTGGACGCCAAGGGCAATATCTACGTAGCTGACTCTGCGAACTGCCGAGTTACTCAATTCGTTCCGCCGATTACCAGCGGCATGAACGCCAGCGTGGTCTTCGGCCAACCAAACTTCACGACGGGTAATTGCCCGGCCTCCACCAGCGCGACCAGCCCAACCAGCCTGTATGGCCCCTATGGCGCGACCGTCGACCATGCCGGCAATCTGTGGGTCGATGACTACGAAAGCAGTCGCATCGTGGAATATCAGCTGCCCTTTAGCAACGGCATGTCCGCCGCCCTGGCGATTGGCCAGCCCAACCTCAATTCCGGGAGTCCCACGCAAGCGGCGAGCAGTACGACGCTTAGTTATCCGGGCTTTCCGATCTTCGACCCGTCGGGAAATCTGTGGATCGCCGACTACAATAACAGCCGCGTGCTCGAGTACACGCCGCCGTTTTCAACCGGCATGGCCGCGACCCTGGTGTTAGGCCAGGGGAATTTCACGAGCGACTCGGAAGGTACCGCGGCAACTACCATGGATGGCCCGTGGGCAGTTGCCTTCGACGGCTCAGGGAATCTGTGGGTGGCCGATTACGATAACAACCGTGTCCTGGAATTTGCACCTCCGTTCACCAGCGGCATGGCCGCTACTTTGGTGCTAGGCCAGGCCGACTTCGTCCACAGCTCGTCCAACGATGGATTCGCGACCCCAACCGCTGCCACCCTCTCGGGTCCCCTGCAAATTGCGTTTAGCTCCAACGGCAATTTGTGGGTCAACGACAGCGGGAACAACCGCACCCTGGTGTTTGCGCCGCCGTTCATCAATGGCATGAATGCAACCGACGTGATCGGCCAGCCAAGCTTCAGCGCCGACTCACCCAATCAAGGGCTAGCAGCGCCAACATCGGCGACTCAGAACAGCCCACAAAGCGTCATCACCGGACCACCGCTTTACTAGCGGTTGGCCTCCGGCTCAACGGAGACCAGTGCCCAAGTTCTGACACGTCGGGATTATTCGAAATTGGCTCTCTGCCTGAAGCGGCAGGGCCACCGATAAATCCGTCGCTCAGAACTTGGGCGCCATCGTGATGCGGACGCCGGATCGCCCGCTCTGTCTTATAAAAGGATCATCGGCGACCGGGAAATCACAGTTTCCAACAGGAGCTGTGTTGTCCTGCCGCCCCAGTCTTCCTCGCCGCCGGCGCTTCCCCGCCGCATGGCTCACTCCCACAATGCACGCTGCGTGGAGTTGCGGAAGGTGACCGACCTGAAAGCGATATTGACGCTGATGTTATAATGTCACATGTTTGTAATCAAAGATCGCCTCCAGCGAGACAGTGACCGCGCGCGCCGTTCCCTCGCCTCCGTCGAGTCGTTTGCCGCTTTAGCAATCTTCGGCCAAGCTCCCACGTACGCAGCGGAGCACCGTATAGCGCCCCGGCGAGAGGTTGTCGTCCCCAGGCCTGAAGGCCGAGGGATCTGCTTTTCAGGGGCACTCGATCCAATCGCCCCTCTTGTTTTCAACAACTTGCGCGTTCGTTTTGTCGTCCGAAAGCCCCAACAACCGTATTATCATTCAGTTGCGCACTCTTCCATCCGCGCCAAAAACATAACCGCCATATTTCCAACAACTTCCGCGCTCTTGCGCCATTCCCCAGCGCCAGAGCGAAAGTCAACTACTTTGTTTTCAATCGCTTGCACACTCTTTTGTAAAAACACCGGGGTAGGGGGTCTCTGCCAAATTTCGGAATTCGCAAAACCTTTTAAATCAGTCGCTTAGCCTCACTCGTGGAGCCACCGGATTGCAAACGTTGCGCACAACCGATAAGATCGCCGCCAATTCTCCGTCATGACGAACACACCCAACACGAACCCCGGCAACTCCACACCGCGCGCCCAGAAACCGCGGATCGCCATTGGCGCCGATCATGCCGCCTTCCAAGTGAAAGCGCACATCAAGGAATATCTCGAATCGGCCGGCTATCCCGTGCATGACGTCGGCACCTGGTCGGAAGAGTCGGTGGACTACCCGGACTTCGCCGCCGCTGTCGCCGGCCGCGTGGCCGCGCGCGAGAGCGACTTCGGGATTCTCGCCTGCGGCACGGGGATTGGCATGTCCATCGCGGCCAACAAAGTCAGCTGCGTCCGCGCGGCATTGGCGCACGACCGCACCACCGCGCGTCTGGCGCGCGAACACAATGATGCCAACGTCCTCGCGCTGGGCGCCCGCCTGATCAGCGAGGCGCAAGCACTGGAAATCGTGCAGGAGTTCCTCGCGGGAGAATACGCAGGCGGACGCCACCAGGCGCGCATCGACAAAATTTCCAAAATCGATAAGGAGCGAAACCGCAAAGCTCATGACTACGACTGGCGAGACCATTAAAAAGGGCGACCCGCAGGCCCTCGAGCGCATGAATCGTCCGCTGCGCGAAGTGGACCCCGAGATCGCGGAAATCATTGACCTCGAAACGCGCCGGCAAGCGACCGGCCTCGAGCTGATTCCGTCGGAGAATCTCGTCTCGGAAGCGGTGCTCGAAGCAATGGGCTCGGTGCTGACCAACAAATACGCCGAAGGCTATCCCGGCAAGCGCTACTACGGCGGCTGCGAGTTCGTGGACCGCGCCGAGCAACTGGCGATCGACCGCGCCAAGCAACTTTTCGGCGCCGAGCACGCCAATGTGCAAGCGCATTCAGGAACGCAGGCGAATATCGCCGTGTACATGGCGGCGCTGCAGCCGGGCGACACGGTAATGGGCATGAACCTCGCACATGGCGGGCACCTGACGCATGGCCATCCGCTCAATTTTTCCGGCAAGACGTACAAGTTCGTGGCCTACGGCGTGCGCAAGGACACCGAGTACATCGACTACGACGAGGTCGAGCGGCTGGCCGTCGAGCACAAACCCAAAATGATCGTGGCCGGCGCCACGGCCTATCCGCGCATCTTCGATTTCGAGCGTTTCGCGCAGATTGCCAGCGCCGTAGGAGCCATCCTGTTCGTGGACATGGCACACATCGCGGGACTGGTGGCCGCGGGCGCGCACCCGAGTCCCGTGCCGCATGCCGACTTCGTCTCTACCACCACGCATAAGACGCTGCGCGGGCCACGCGGCGGTTTGGTGCTGTGCCGCCAAAAATGGGCCAAGGATCTCGACCGCAGCACCTTCCCCACCAACCAGGGCGGCCCGTTGATGCATACGATTGCCGCGAAGGCGGTGTGCCTCAAGGAAGCGATGCAGCCGGCTTTTCGCGAGGACCAATTTCAGGTGGTGCGTAATGCACGCGCGCTGGCCCAAGGCATCGCGCGGCGAGGCTATCGCATCGTCTCCGGCGGCACGGACAATCACCTGCTGCTCGTGGACCTCTACTCGCGCGGCCTCACCGGCAAGGATGCGCAGGCGTCGCTCGATCGCGCGGGCATCACCGTCAACAAAAACTCGATTCCCTTCGATCCTACGCCTCCGATGACCGGTGGCGGTATCCGCCTGGGCAGCCCTTCGGTAACCACGCGCGGAATGCGCGAACCGGAGATGGAGCGCATCGCCGGATGGATCGCCGAAATGCTCGCGCACCTGGGCGACGCCGCGACCGAGCAGCGCATTCGCGCCGAAGTGGCCGAACTCGCGGGCGAGTTCGCCATCTACACGCACCGCTGGCAAGCCGCCGACGGCACGCCCTATCAGGTTGCAAGGGGCGGGGCCGAAGCCGCACGCAACAAGCTGTAAGGACCTGCGCCGATGCGCGTGGCCATCGACATTCGCCGCGCCGGCGACTACGGCCTGGGCACCTACATCAGCAACATCGTCAACCAGCTCGCGCGGCTGGATGGTGAGTCGCTATATTTACTAATCGGGCAACAGAGGCATCTCGCCGAGTTCGATCCGCTGCCGAAAAACTTCAAGCTGCTCGAGTACAAGCACGAACCCGGAAGCTTGCACACCCACCTGCACCTGCCCTGGCTGCTCAGCCGCGCGCGTGTCGATGTGCTGCACATGCCCTGGTTCTACGCGCCCGCTATGGTGCCGGGACGGCTCCTGCTGACGGTGCACGATCTGAGCGACGTGCTCAACCCCACGGCCGCCGCCGCGCCGCCGCTGCAAACCGGACGCCTGTTTTTTGCGCGACGCGCGCTGGCCCGCGCGGATCACATTTTCGCGGTCTCGCACTCCTCGCGGCGGGACTTGTCGCGCGTCTTCGGCGTGCCAGAAGAAAAAATCAGCGTCGTCTACAACGCCGTCGACGAGCGTTTCTTGACCGAGCCTGCGCCCGCCGAGGCAGACCGCATCCTCGAACGCCACGCGGTGCACTCGCCCTACGTGCTCTATGCTGGGAACATCAAACCGCAGAAAAATTTAGCGAGGCTGATCGAAGCCTTTGCCGTAGTCAAAGAGGAGTTGCGCGACCATGCCGAACTCGGTCAGCTAAAGCTGCTGGTGATCGGCGAGGCGCTCACGCGCCACGCCGATTTGCGGCGCGCCGTAGTCCGCGCCAGGGTCCGCGAGGACGTGCGCTTTCTGGGCTTCGTGCCGCTGCCTGTGTTAAAGGTGTTCTACGCACGCGCGCTCGCGTTCCTGTTCCCTTCCCTCTACGAAGGCTTCGGGCTGCCGCCGCTCGAGGCCATGGCGCACGGCACGCCGGTGCTGACCTCGAACGTATCCTCGTTGCCTGAAGTCTTCAGCGACGCGGCGCTGCTGGTCAATCCCGAAAACGTTTTCGATATCGCACGCG
Organism: uncultured Acidobacteriota bacterium; assembly: GCA_963818345.1. GTDB lineage: Bacteria > Acidobacteriota > Terriglobia > Acidiferrales > UBA7541 > Palsa-189. The sequence continues at coordinate 706,625 of CAWFRX010000014.1, forward strand.
GCATCCGCCAAATTGTCACCGACCAGGCCCTTCGCGACACGCTCATCCGCAACGGCTATGAACGCGTCCACAATTATTCTTGGGAACGCGCCGCGCAACAGGTGCGCGAGGCCTATGCCGGGGTGCTGTAAATGGTCATCTCCCGCGCCTCGCCGTCGGCGATGCGAAAAGCGCGAACTGGCCGTGGCGCGTTCGCTTGTGGCGAAAGGATGAAGTAGACCGCGTCGGGATAGAAGGCTTTCTCGATGTCGCTCGGCGAGGGCGCATTGTCGCCTCGCGGATGCGAATGATAGATGCCCATGTGGTTGAGCCCTTCGGCGCGCATGCGCCGAAACAGCGCAAACAACTCAGCAGCCGCAATCTCGTAAGCAGTAGCGCTAGCAAGCGAATTACGCGCCGGAAGAACCGCGAGGATCACCCCATCGCGCCCCGCCAACAGCCCGCAACATTCCAGCTCCGGCACGCGGCGAGCCTCGGCGAGCAACTCATCGGGCAGCGAAGCCCGCACGAGAACAACATCGCTAACAGTTTCGTTCATGGTTCGCCTGTCCACCGACACGAGCGCTCGCCCCCAGCCCTTCGCAGGCTTGCCAGTACCTTCCCACTGCACCTCCAGAATGACCCAAACCCTCCTTCTTTCGCCATCGTGTTCTAAAGATTTACCCCGAAGTTGTCGATGGGCTTATCGAGGTTGGTGCACAGTGACCGCTGCGCCTGCTTTGGCAGGTTCGATAGGGATCAGCGCAGCGTGGCGCAACGGCCGGTTTGAAAGGAAAATGGAAAAAGCCACCCTTGCCTGCGCGTTAGCCGCCCGTCCTACGTTTTGGAGGCGGCCGATATCGCTGAGAGCAGTTAAAGCTGTCGTATGTGTGACGGTTCTTTTTTCCGCGTCGCGACCCATTTGGGCTCAGCAGAAACCGGATGACCTGACCACCATCAGCATTGAAGATTTAATGAACATCAAAGTTACCTCAGCTTCTAAAAAAGAACAGACACTCTCTCGCGTGGCCGCCGCAATGTCTGTGATCACGCAAAAGGATATTCAACAGTCAGGGTCCACCAATATCCCGGACTTGCTGCGAATGGTCCCTGGCCTGGATGTGGCGCAAATCGACTCGAACACCTGGGCGATTAGCGCGCGCGGCTTCAACGAAGAATTCAGCGACAAGCTGATGGTGATGGTCGACGGGCGCAGCGTCTATACGCAGACCTTTGGCGGAGTCTTCTGGAATGTTCTCGATCTTCCCCTGGAAGACATCGAGCAGATCGAAGTGATCAGGGGCCCAGGCGGCTCCATTTGGGGTGCGAATGCGGTGAACGGCGTCATCAACATCATCACCAAGAAAACCTCCGAAACCCAGGGCGGGCTTGTGGTCGCCGGCGGGGGAAATCTCGACCGCGGCTTTGGAACTCTCCAATATGGCGGGGGCTTCGGCAAAGTGACGACCTATCGCGCATACGCCAAGTCCTTCGACCAGGCGCCGTTGCCGAGCCTTGCCGGCCGGCCCGGCGGGGACAGTTGGGATCTGATCCAAGGCGGATTCAGGACCGATACGAACGTGTCGTCTAGAGACGATGTGACCGTCGAAGGCGATTTGTACGGCGGACAAGAAGGAGAACAAGTTTTGGTCTTTGGATCAAATGCGGCCATTGAAAGCCACGGTGACATGGGCGGGGGCTATTTGCAGACGATGTGGAATCGCACGTACTCGACGAGATCGAAGAGCACATTGCAGATATCGTATGACCGCGGCATACAGAATCTTCCGTTCCGCGATTTGAGAAGCACCCTGGACGCGAACGTTCAGTATCATTTGGCGTGGGGCAGCCGGCAAGACCTTGTCTTTGGGGTCGAGTATCTTTTTACGGATCATCTAAGCAACAGCGCCAGCGTAACATACGTCTCCTCGGACAATATCCGCCAGATCTTCGGCTCATTTGTTCAGGATGAGATCGCGCTGATTCCCGAGCGAGTTTATCTGACGCTTGGGGTCAGGCTTGAACACAACGAATATACCGGACTTGTGACGCAGCCGAACGTGCGGGTCGCCTGGCAACCTAGTCAACGCGATACTTTGTGGGCCGCGGTGTCGAACGCCGAAAGAATGCCCTCCAGCGGGGACACCTCGGACACCATTTTCGGCGCGGAATTTCCCGGATCTGGGGGCGCTCCGACGCGCATCGAGCTGCTGGGTAATCCGCAATTTAAGGATGAAGAACTGTGGGCCTACGAAGCAGGTTATCGAGCGTCTGTACTGAAATCCCTAACGATTGATGTGGCCGGCTATCTCAACTCGTACAAAAATCTCCGCACAATTGAGCCTGAGACTCCGTTTCTCCGCGCGACGCCACCTCCGGCTGTCCTGATCGTGCCCTTGGAATTCGAAAACGAAATGCATGGTGAGACGTACGGTCTGGAGTTATACGGAACCTGGAAGGTGACATCCCGGTGGACGCTGAGTCCGGGCTACGCTTTTGAGCAATTCCGTTTACATTTGGATTCATCGAGTCACGACACAACTTTGTCTCCGGTCGCCGAGGGCGGAAATCCCAACCACTCGGCTCAGCTTCGATCGCATTGGGACTTCGGCCGGGGCCTGTCGTGGGATGCCTCTGCTTATTTTGTGGATCGGTTGCCGGCGTTGAGCACTCCTTCCTATACGCGAGTGGATACGGGGCTGACGTGGAGCCCATGGGAACGAACCTCGTTCAGCGTCGTGGGCCAGAATCTCGTGAGCGATCATCGGGTCGAGTACTTGAACGAGTCGGGCTTGGTCCAATCGGGGATGGTCAAACGCAGCGTCTATGGAAAGTTTATTTGGTCGTTTTAGAAGAATAATCTACATGCACGAATACGCACGCACTGCCGCATCGTCGTCTTGTTATGCAACGATTGCACGAAACAAGACCCGCGCATTTTTGTCGCAGCCGAAGCACAGGCCCATGCAGGCCTCTGCAAGAGGCCTGCGGTCAATTCGGTTGAGCTTCGGCAGTCAGTATAATTCAGGCCTTCTGGGCCTGACGGCGCAGAAACGTCGGCACGTCGAGGTCGAGATCGGCCGTGTTGGTTTGCTGCACGATTTCAGGAGGCGGAGCGGAAATCACCGGCTCGGGCTCCTCGGCGACGACCTGCGGCTCGGGCTCAGGCTCGGGGTCGCGTGCGGCCTTCCAGGTTCTGGGCATGTACGAAGGACGCTGCTGCGTCTTGCGTCCCACGTCGCGGAAACCGGCGGCGATTACCGTGATCTTCACCGATTCCTTCATCGCGTCGTCCATGACCGCGCCGAAAATAATGTTGGCGTTTTCGTGGGCGGCCTTCTGGATGATCGAAGATGCTTCGTGGATCTCGTGCAGCGCCAGGCTGGACGAGCCGGTGACGTTGATCAGGATGCCCTGCGCGCCGTTAATGGAATTGTCCTCGAGCAAGCGGGCTGGAGATGGCGCGATTGGCGGCGTCCACGGCGCGGTTCGAGCCTGAACCCACCGCGGTGCCCATGACCGCGTAACCCTGCCCCTGCATGATCGTTTTCACGTCGGCGAAATCGCGGTTGATGATGCCGGGAATCGTGATGATGTCGCTGATGCCCTGCACGGCCTGGCGCAGGATGTCGTCGGCGATGCGGAATGCCTCGAAGAAGCTGGTGCCGCGTTCGACGGTTTCCATCAGGCGCTCATTGGGGATGACGATGACCGTGTCCACGCAGCCAACCAATTCCGAGAGCGCGTGCTCGGCCTGCATCATGCGCCGCTTGCCTTCGAAGGCGAAGGGCTTGGTGACGACGGCGACGGTGAGCGCGCCGAGTTCACTGGCGAGCGAGGCCACCACGGGCGCGGCGCCGCTGCCGGTGCCGCCGCCGAGACCTGCGGTAATGAAGATCATGTCCGAGCCTTCGAGGGCTTCGATGATCTTCTCGGTGTCCTCGAGAGCGGCCTTGCGGCCGACCTCGGGATTGGCGCCCGCGCCCAATCCCTGGGTGAGCTTGCTGCCGAGCTGCAGCTTCACGGGCGCTTGCGACAGCTTCAGGGCCTGCAGATCGGTATTGGCGGCAATGAATTCCACGCCTTCGACCTTGGCGCGAATCATGCGGTTGACGGCGTTCGATCCGCCGCCGCCCACTCCGATCACTTTAATTTTTGCTCCGGCGGGGCGTTCTTCGGTGAACGAAATTCTGATGCTACAGACTCCTTTGGCGTCATCCTGCCTCCCCCATGATGTTGCCGGCCAGCCAGGCGTATTCCGCTCACTGGCCGGCGAACATGCTTTTCAATTTTGCTACCAATGTAACGGGGCGCTGAGCCGCCGTGCGGCGGGCATGCGCTCCGTACAACAGCAGGCCTACTGCGGTTGCATATTCGGGCTGGGAAAGCTACTCCGGCATGCCTTCGAGGCCGCGCGGCGCGGCGATGCGCACGGGCAGCGAAAACACGTGCTCGGCCAATTCGACCAGGCCGGAGAGATGCGCGCCGCCGCCGGCCAGAACCAGCCCGGCGGGGATCAGCGTGTCGAGACCGGCGCGCTTGAGTTCGTCGCACACCAGGGAGAGCAATTCCTGCGCTCGCGGCTCGATAATTTCGTTGAGCATGCGCGCGAAGACGGTGCGCGGCGGGCGGTCGCCCACGCTGGCGATTTCGATTGCCAGAGTCTTCGCGTGATCAGTTCGTGCCAGGCGCAGCCGTATTGGCGCTTGATTTTTTCGGCCTCGGGGATCGGCGTGCGCAGGCCAACGGCGAGGTCATTGGTGAAGTGGTCGCCGCCGACCGGCAGGGCCGCGGTGTGCCGCACCACGCCGCCGGAATAAGACGATCAATTCCGTGGTGCCGCCGCCGATATCCAGCAGGCAGCAGTCCCAGTTCGCGCTCATCCTGCGTCAGGACGGCATCGGCCGCAGCCAGCGTTTCGAGCGCCGTGTCGCTGACGACACACCGGCGCGATTGACGGCCGTGACAATATTTTGCGTCGCCGCCGCCGAGGCGGTCACGATGTGCGCGTTGACTTCGAGCTTCTGGCCGACCATGCCCATGGGATCGCGAATGCTGTCCTGGCGGTCCACCCAAAAATCCTGCGGAAGCACGTGCAGGACGGCGCGATCTTCCGGAAGCGTGATGGCGCGCGCGGCATCCACGGCGCGGCGCACGTCTTCGCGTTCGATGTCGCGTGGGCGAGCGGACAAGACGATGCCGCCGCGGCTGTTGACGCCGCGCACGTGGCTGCCGGCAACGCCCACCACGGCCGTTTCCACCGGCACGCCGGCGACGCCTTCGGCTTCCTCGAGGGCGTGGCGGATGGAACTCGCCGCCGCGTCCAGATTGACGATCAGGCCCTTGCGCGAGCCTTTGGATTCGGCGGCGCCCATGGCCAGAAATTTTGTGCCGCCGCCTTCGAGGTCGGCAATCAGCGCGCAGGTCTTGGTGCTGCCAACGTCCAGCGCTACCAGGTAACGATCTTTCTTCGTCAAACCGTTGCTCCTCACTAGCTAAGCTCGCAAACCTAATTTCCGCACGATCTACGCGTCATCTCCGCGTCATTGCCCCGTCATCCGCACGCGACTGCCTTACGGCTTCCGCGTGGCCCGCACCGGGCGCAGCGCGGCGTCATGCTCCGGATTGACCACCACCTGGCGCGAAAAACGCAGGTCGACCGATTCCACGCGCCCCGCGCTGGCGCGCCACTGGCTGATATTGTTCGAGCAGCAGGCGATATTTGTTGCCAAAATCGTCATCGCCGAAATGCACCAGGATGGGCGCCTGGTCCTCGAGGCCGGGAAGGCCGGCGAGCGCCGCGCGAAGATCCTGCACGTCGGTGAGATCCACTTCGCTGACCTGGTCGCTCGCGCCCGGATGCGCCGAGATCGATCTCCTTCATGAATTCGACAAACAGGCGCATGCGCTTGGCGCGATCGGCCAGCGGCATGGTCTCGTCAAAGCCGCTGACCACCGGAAAATGGAAATCGCCTTCGAGCGGCCGATCCAGAATGATGCCGTCGGCGTCCACCAGCGCAAGCTGATTGCCGGCGCGCAAGAAAGCGACCGGAGTGCGTTCGGTGAGTTCGACGCGCAATGCGATTCGGGCAGCGCGCGCTGCGACGCTGGCCTGCGCGACCCAGGGAATGGCCTCGAGCGCGGCGCGGCGCGCTTCGAGCGGAACCTGCAGCACGCTCTTTCCCAAATCCGGCTCGAGAATTTCTCGGTGACGAGCGTCGCGGCTGACGTAATGAGTTGCCGGTCATTTCGATCTGGTCTTCCGAGGCCAGCGCGACGCGCGGAGAAAACAGAAAAAATCGCACGCCGCCATAAGCCAGACAGCTTCCGCGCCAGGACGCCGGCGCCCGGCCAGCAGCCAGCGGCGATAGGCAGGCCAGTTGCTCCGGCCGAATTTGCGGCGGCGAATCTCCAGCGGCTTCTGGCGGCGAAGGTAGCGCGGCTCTTCGTCGGCCAAAACTTCGGGCGGATAGATTTCGGGATCGGCATTGATTTGTTTCATCACCGGTTTCATCGCCGTGCCATCGGACCCTGGACCGTTCTTGGCGATCATCTTTTAACGATCCCCTCCGGTCACATGGCTTAGGTCTTGCACGTCATCGGTCCACAGAATGACTTCGTTCTCGAGCGCGACGCCGTAGGTCTGCGCGCACGCGTTCGCGCACCTCGTCGATCAGCCGCAGCATGTCGGCGCAGCTGGCGCGTGCCGGCGTTGACGAAAAAATTGGCATGGCGGTCGCTGACGCGCGCGTCGCCGACGGCGAAACCTTTCAGGCCCAGCTCATCAATCATGCCGCCCGGCGGATGCTCCCGGCGGATTTTTAAAAATGCAGCCGGCGCTTTTTTGATTGAGCGGCTGACTGGCGCGGCGTTTTTCGTTGCAGATGCGAATCCCTTGGAGAATTTCGCGGTACGGCTTGGAGGGTAGCTCCAGTTTCACCGCGAGCATAATATCATCGGGCGCAAAAGAAGTGTGACGATATTCGAAGGACAAATCATTTCCTCTGCAGGATTTCTATCCGGCCGTCGGCGGCGCGGTAGGTCTCGACTTCGCGGACGTAGGAACCGATCTGCGTGCCATAGGCGCCGGCGTTCATGCGCAGGGCTCCGCCGATCGTGCCGGGCACGCCGATCAGACCCTCCATGCCGCCCAAATCGTGCTTGGCGCAGAAGGTGACGGTGCGGCCGAGGTCGGCCGCGGCATCCACGTAGGCGATGTTGCCCTCGAGGCGAACCTCCGGGTCCTGCTTGGCCAGTTGCAGAACCACCCAAGGCAGTTCGCCGTCGCGGACCAGCAGATTGGTGCCGCCGCCGAGGAAGCGATAGGGCACGCCAGCCTCGCGCAGCAGGGACGACCAGTTCGGGCAACGCGGCGTGCCTGCGAATCAGGAGCAGATCGGTCGTGCCGCCGATGCCCAGCGAGGTGCGTTCGGCCAGCGAGGCGCCCGCGATTGCAGCTCGACGCCGAGCCGGGGCAGAGCTGCGAGCAGATTTGGATCGCTAAGTCGCATGACGATTCGCCGGAACTCCTGCGGCGCTCCAAGGAGGACGGCCAGTTCGCCCAGGGCGCGATTCACGTTGCCGGCGCCGATGGCCAGCACGGCGTCGCCCGGGCGGCTTCCCCGACAGTACTCGATGCCCTCCTGCAAGCTGCCGCGATAGACCACGTGCTTGTGCCCGGCCGCGCGGATCGCGTCGGCCAGCGCCTCGGCGGTGATGCCGCGAATGGGCGCCTCGCCCGCCGGGTAGATATCGGTCGATCACCAGCACGTCGGCTTGATTGAAGGCGCGTGCAGAAATCGTCCCAGAGGTGCTGGGTGCGCGAGTAGCGGTGGGGCTGGAAGAGGACCAGCAGGCGCTCGTATCCGCAGCCGCGCGCGGCTTCCAGCGTGGCGCGAATCTCGACCGGGTGGTGGCCGTAGTCGTCGATCAGCGTGACGCCGCCGACCACGCCTTTGACTTCGAAGCGGCGGCCGACTCCGGTGAAATTTTCCAGGCCCGCGCGAATCAGATCCGCCGGGACGTCCAGATAGAGCGCGACGGCGGCAGCGGCCGCGGCATTGCGCACGTTGTGAATGCCCGGAGGCCCGGGCAGGCGAAACTCGCCGAGGTCGTCGCCGCGATAGGTCAGCCGGAAGCGGCTGGCCAGCCCTTGCAGTCTGCGGATCGGCGATGACCAGGTCCGCCTGGCTCGACGTGCCGTAGGTGATCACCGGCCGGGTGACGCGCGGGATGATGGCTTGCACGTTGGGCTCGTCCAGGCAAAGCACCGCGGCGCCATAAAACGGGACGCGATTGACGAACTGCGTGAAAACGTCCTGAATCTCCTCGAGCGAGCTGTACTGATCGAGATGCTCGCGATCGATGGTGGTGACGACGGCCACCACCGGCGCCAGCAATAGAAAGGAGCGGTCGCTTTCGTCGGCCTCGACCACCATGTAGTCGCCGCGGCCGAGCCGGGCCGTGGTGCCGGCCTGATTCACGCGCCCGCCCACCACGAAGGTGGGATCGAGTCCGGCCGAACCGAGGACCGAGGCCACCATCGAGGTGGTGGTGGTCTTGCCGTGCGCGCCGGCGACGGCAATGCCATATTTCAGGCGCATCAACTCGGCCAGCATCTCAGCGCGCGGGATGACGGGAATTTTGAGCGCGCCGCTTCGACCAGTTCGGGATTGTCGCGGGCGATCGCCGAGCTGGCGACGACCACGTGCGCGCCGTGCACATGTTCGGCGCGATGGCCCTGGTAGATTTGCGCGCCGAGATTCTCCAGCCGCTCGGTGACCGGCGACGGCCGCAGGTCGGAACCGGAGACCGCATAGCCCAGCGTCAGGAGCACCTCGGCGATGCCACACATGCCGACGCCGCCGATGCCGACCAGATGAATGCGCTTGAAATTGTGGAAGCTGAACCTCATGGACGCGCAATCTCCTCGATCAGGTCAGCGATCTTGCGGGCCGCGTCCGGCCGCGCCATTTTACGGGCGCGCGCGCCGAGTTCGGTAAGGTTTCGCGGATCGCTCAACAAGGCGAGAATCTCGCGCGCGAGGCGTTCGCCGGTCAATTCGGGCTCCGGGATCAGGCGCGCGGCGCCCGCCCTGACCATCTCCTCCGCGTTGCGCAACTGATGGCTGTCGGTGGCGGCGCCGAAGGGGATGAACAGCGCGGCGCGTCCGGCTGCGGCAATCTCGGCTACGGTCATGGCGCCGGAGCGGCAGACAATCAGATCGGCCTGGGCAAAGCGCTCCGCCATTTTGGAAAAGAACGGAGCCACTTCCGCGTGGAACTCGTTCTGGGTATAGGCCAGGTGAACGGCATTATAGTCGCGCTGGCCGGTCTGATGAACAAAGGACACGGTCTCTTTTTGGGCACGAAGGAGCGGAAGCGCTTCCGAAACGGCACGGTTGATGATCGACGACCCTTGGCTGCCGCCGGTGATCAGCATGCGAAAAGGAGGAGCGGCGCGGGGCGGCTCGATGGTAAAAAATTCCGGCCGCACCGGGACAGCCGGTGAAAATCGCGCGGGTGCCGAAGCGCTCGGCCACCGATGGATACCCCGCGGCGATCCGCGTCGCCAAGTTGGCGAGCACGCGATTGGTGAAGCCCGGCTGCGGCATTGGGTTCAAAGATCACGCTGGGCAGTTCCTCGCATGGCAGCGAGCAGCATCACCGGACCCGCCGCGTAACCGCCGACACCGAACGCCGCGGCGAAGCGGTGGCGGCGCAAGATGGCGGCGGAATCCCAGAACGCGGGACCAAGCTGCAAGAAGTTGCGCGCCAGGCGCACTGGGCCCATGCCCTTGAGGCCAGCCGACCGAATCGTCTCCAGCGGAAGACCTGCCTGCGGTACCAACCGCATCTCCATGCCCCCTCTCGTGCCAACAAAAATCGCTTCCCTGCTGCGCGTCCCGGCCCAGCCACTCACGCGCCACGGCGAGCGCCGGAAAAACATGGCCGCCCGTGCCGCCTCCGGCAATCAGCAGCTTCAATTTCTTGCGCTCCGCCGCTTCTTCGCACACACACGCAAACGCTGAATCCATCGGCGCTCAGTCTGCCTGCTGGCTGATGTTCAGGAGCACGCCGGTCGCCAGAAGCATGACGAACAAGCTCGAGCCGCCGTAGCTGATGAACGGCAGCGGGATGCCCTTGGTCGGCATCATCCCCAGCACCACGCCGAGATTGATCAGCGCCTGGCTTGCGACCATCACCGTGATGCCCAGCGCCAGGAAGCGGCCCGAAATCATCCGGGGCGCGAAACGCCGCGCGCAGCCCGCGCCAGGCGTAGGCGGCAAACAGCCCCAGCACAATGGCGCCGCCGATAAAGCCCAGTTCCTCGCACAGCACCGCGAAGATGAAATCGGTGTGCGCCTCGGGCAGATAGAAGAGCTTCTGCTTGCTCTCCATCAGGCCCACGCCGAAGAAGCCGCCCGAGCCCACCGCGATCAGCGACTGCACCAGCTGGAAGCCGCGGCCTTGCGGGTCGGCGTCCGGGATGCAGGAAGGCCATGACCCGCGTCGTAGCGATAGGAGACGTGCACGATGGCCATGTAGACGGCCGGCACGGCCGCCGCGCCGGAGGCGAAGATGTACTTTTCCGAAAGCCCGGCCACAAACAACATGCCGAACGCGATGAAGAAAATTTCGAGCGGCGGTGCCCAGGTCCGGCTCGAGCAGCACCAGGCCCAACAGCAGCAGCACGAACGCCCGCCGCCGGCGCCAGCGTGTGCCGCAGATCGTTCACGCCAAAACTGCGCGGGCGGCAGCGCATCTCCAGGAACCACGCCAGATAGAGGATCACGGCGAGCTTGGCCAGCTCGGAGGGCTGCAGGCTGGCCGGGCCCAGGCGAAACCAGCGATGCGTGGCGTGAGACTTATCCAGAAAAAACACGCCGATGAGCATCGACCAGCACCGTAAACAGAAAGGGAAAAACGAATCGCGGCTCGCGCAGCTTGCGGTAATCGACGTTCATCAGCGCAAACATTCCGGCCAGGCCCAGCGCGAACCAGACCAGCTGCCGCAGCAGGAAGTAGTAGCCATTGCCGTATTGCTCGCGCGCGGTGACGGCCGAGGCGCTGAAGACCATCACCGCGCCGATCACGCACAGCGCGAGCGTGGTCAGGAACAACCAGCGATCGGTTTCGAGCTTGCGTGGCATCGTTCAGCTCCTCCGCGACCGAGGCCGGCGCAGGCCTGCGCGGCCAAGCGCGCGGACCAGCTGCTTGAACACGCGGCCGCGGTGCTCGTAGTTCTCAAATTGGTCGAAGCTGGCGCAGGCCGGCGCCAGAAGCACGGTGTCGCCCGGCTGCGCCAGTTCGAATGCCAGCGGCGACGCGCGCGATCGAGCGTTCCGGCCTGCACCGACGGGCACGGCCGCCGCCGAGCTGCGCTTCGATCTTTTCGGCAGCCGCGCCGATCAGGAAAACCTGCCGCGCGCGCTGGCGCAGCAGTTCGGCGAGCGGCGCGAAGTCGCTGCCTTTATCCTTGCCACCGAGAATCACCAGCAGGCCGCCGGGAAAAGCTTCGATGGCTTTGTGCGCGGCGTCCACATTGGTAGCTTTCGAATCGTTGAAGAAGTCGACGCCGCCGATTTCGGCGACGAATTCCAGGCGGTGTTCGACTCCGGCGAAAGCTGCGCACGCCGGCGGCGATTTCGCCGGTTCGACGCCAAGCAAGAACGCGACCGATGCGGCCGCCAGAACGTTCTCGACGTTGTGCTCGCCGCGCAAGCCGATGTCGCGCGACGGCGAGCAGCGGCGATATCCTGGCCGTCGCGCGCGAAAGACGATCTGGCCGTCCTGCAAAAAGGCGCCGCTGGCAACACGCTTGCGTGCGGCTGAACCAGTAGAGCCTGTGGCCGCGCCGGAGCGTACTGCGTGACGCTGCGCATCGTCGGCGTTGAGCACGGCGGCGTCGCGCATCGGTCTGGTTCTCGAAGATGCGCGCCTTGGCACGGGCGTAGCGCTTCGAATGAGCCGTGACGATCGAGATGGTCGGGCGTGAGATTGAGCAGTACGGCGATGTCCGGCACGCAGCGAGTCGATCAGCTCGAGCTGGAAGCTGCTGACCTCGGCGACGGTCACGCTGGTCCTCGCTGGAGTCATCCACGCGCGCAATCAGCGGCGTGCCGATATTTCCCGCGACGATGACGGGCATGCCGCGGCTGCGCCAAGAATGTGGCCGACCAGCGAGGTCGTCGTGGTCTTGCCGTTCGAGCCGGTGATGGCCACGAAGCGCCCGCGCAGGAAGCGCCAGGCCAGTTCGATTTCGCTCCAGACCGGGATGCCCGCGGCCCGCGCCGCCGGCAAGCCGGGCAATGCCGCGGGAACGCCGGGGCTGGGGACAATCAGATCCTGCGCCAGAAATGTTTCGTTGCGGTGGCCGCCAAGTTCGAGCGTGCAGCCGGCCGCGCTGAAGCTGCGGCACGCTCGCCCAGCGCCGCGGCGTCGCGCTCTTCGGTCGCGGTCACGCGGGCGCCGCGCGCGGCGCAGAACAGCGCCGTGGCCACGCCCGTGCGCGCCAGTCCCACGACCAGCACGCGCTTGCCTTCGAGTTCGATCCCCGGCCGCACCGCGTTCACCTCAACTTCAGCGTGGTCAAGCGAAAACAGCGCAAAGATCAGCGCCACGATCCAGAACCGCACGATGATCTTCGATTCGCTCCAGCCCGCCAGTTCGAAATGATGGTGCAGCGGCGACATGCGAAAGATGCGCTTGCCGGTCAGGCGAAAGGAGGCCACCTGCAAAATCACCGACACCGCCTCGACCACGAAGATGCCGCCGACGGAAAACAGCAGGATTTCTTGTTTGATGGCCACGGCGATCAGACCAATGACGCCGCCGATCGCCAGCGAGCCGACATCGCCCATGAACAGGTCGGCGGGATGCGCGTTGTACCAGAGAAAGGCCAGCGACGCGCCGACCAGCGCGCCGCAAAAAACCGTCAGCTCGCCCACTTGCGGCAGATGCTGAATATCGAGATACGAGCTGAAGCCCGCATGGCTGGTGACGTAGGTCAGCACCGTGAGCGCGCCAACGGCGATCACCACGCAGCCGATGGCCAAGCCGTCCAGGCCGTCGGTGAGGTTCACGGCGTTCGACGAGCCCACCATCACCAGCGACGACAAACGCCAGAAACGGCAGAAACGCCAGCGGCCACAGATGCGGGACGGCGAGCAGCGAGTGAAAAACCAGATCGGGATGAAACTTTTTGAAGAACGGCACGACCAACTGCGTCGAGTAGATGCCGTACAGCCATCATCAGCAGCAGAACCAGCCCGGCCACGAGGCTCACCAATATCTGCAGAAGGAGCTTCGACGCGCCCGGTCAGGCCGCGATTGTGCCGGCGCACGACTTTGCTGTAATCGTCGGCAAAACCGATCGCGCCGAAGCCAACATGGCAAAAATCGCCAGCAGCACGTAGGGATCGGCAAGATCGGCCCAAAACAGCGTGGGAATGAGCGTAGCGGCCACGATCAGAATGCCGCCCATGGTGGGCGTGCCGGCCTTGGCCTGATGGCTGCTCGGCCCCTCTTCGCGAATGAACTGCTTGATCTGCATCTGGCGCAGGCGGCCGAATCGTCCACGGGGCCCGCACCAAGCCCAGAAACAAGCGCCGAAAGGCTGGCCAGCGCCGTGCGCACGGTGATGTAGCGAAACACGTTCAGAAAGTGAGCGACGCGCGGCGGCACGTGATAGACGAGGAAGTAAACCATCAGCCGCGTCCCGTTGCACGGCAGGCGCCTGCGGCAGGATCGGCCGCCAACGCGTAGCGCTCGCGCAGCGCCTCGACAATGCGCTCCATCTTCACGCCGCGCGAACCCTTGACCAGCAGCAGATCGCCCGGCTGCACCAGTTCGCAAACAAACGCCGCCGCCATCGGCGGAGTTGGCAAAAAATCGCGCCCGCGGGGCCGGCAGTCCGCCTTCGACTGCGCCGTTCGCCAACTCGGCAGCTCGCCCTGCACGCCCAGCACCCAATCGAGCTTTTCGCGCGGCGGCCTAGCGGCCGGCCTCGCGATGCAGCCGCGCCGACTCCGGACCGAGCTCGAGCATTTCGCCCGCGGCCAGAATGCGGCGCTGGTAGCCCGGCGTTCGCGCCGAGAGCTCGATCATGGCGCCGAGCGCGACGGGATTCGAGTTGTAGCTGTCGTTGATCACCGCAAAGCCGGCTTGGAAATCGCAACAGCCGCCCGCGCATCTCGCCGGGCAACAGCTGCGGAAACACTGCGGCGGCTTCCTCCGCGCCGATGCCCCAAACGCTCGCGGCCGCGAGCGCGGCCAGCGCATTCTCAATGTTGTGACGGCCGGGCAGCGGCAACGAGAGCCGCACGCGCCCCTCCGGCGAGACGAAATCAAAGGCCGAGCCTTCCGCGCCGCGGTCTTCGATCTTCTCGGCGCGGAATTCGCGCGTCGGCGCTCGATGCCAAACGTCAGCACGCGCCCGCGCGCGATCTCGCGCAAATTGCGCGACGCGCGGATCGTCGGCGTTGAGCACAGCGACCGGATCGGGCCCGCCAGCCCCTCGATCAGCTCGCGCTTGGCCAGCGCGATCTCGTCCACGGAGGCGAAAAACTCCAGATGCACCGGCGCGACGCGCGTAACCACGCCAACCTCGGGCTCGGCGATCTCCGCCAGCCGCCGCAATTCGCCGCGATGCGACATGCCCAGCTCCACCACCGCCGCCTCATCCGCGGGATCGAGCCGCAGCAAGGTCAGCGGCAACCCGTATTCGTTGTTCAGGTTGCCCTCGGATTTCAGGACGCGAAACTTCGCGCCCAGCAGCGCCGCCAGGATTTCTTTCGTGGTGGTCTTGCCGACCGATCCGGTAACCGCCGCGATGCGCCGGCCCCAGGAGCGGCGCACGGCGCGCGCCAGTTCTTGCAACGCCGCGAGCGTGTCCGGAACGCCGAAGAGCTTGCCGCGAATCGCTTCCGGATAGCCTGCCACGCGCTCGTCCGGCAACGATCGCAGCCGTCGCGCCGGCCTCCAGAGCCGCGGCGACAAAAGCGTGTCCGTCGTAGCGAGGGCCGCGTATGGCGACGAACAACTGGCCGCGACCCACGGTGCGAGAATCAATCGAGACGCCGGCCAGCCGGGCCATGGGGTCGAGCCCGGAGGGAATCGCGCACGCCCAAAGCGCGCGCCACTTGTTGCACTGTCCACCGCATAGCGTCCTCAGCGGGCCGGGTGTCACCGCTCGCGACGTTCTCCTGGTTCAGGTCGCCGTAGCCGCGCAGGCGCAGAAACTTGCGCGCCACTTCGCGGTCGTCGAATTCGAGCACGCGGTCTTTGAGTACCTGCGTGGTCTCGTGTCCTTTGCCGGCGAGCAACACAATGTCGCCGGAACGCGCCTCATCGAGCGCCATCTCGATGGCGCGTTCGCGGTCGGGCTCGACCAGGAGCTTGGCCGAGGTGCGCTGCAGGCCCACCAGCGCAGTCATTAATGATGAGCGCGGATCTTCGCCGCGCGGGTTGTCGCTGGTAAGCACCACGACCTGGCTCATGCGGCCCGCGGCTTCGCCCATCAGCGGGCGCTTGCTGCGATCGCGATCGCCGCCGCAGCCAAACAGCGTGATGATGCGGCCGGTCGGGTGCAACTCGCGCGCCGTGGCCAAAAGATTCCGCAGCGCGTCATCGGTGTGCGCGTAATCCACGACCACCAGGAACGGCTGGCCCAAATCGATGCGCTCGAAACGGCCGGGCACCGGCTTCGAGCTGCCGAATGCCCGCCTCGATGGACTCGCGCGAGAAGCCCAGCGCTGACGCGGTGGCGATGCGCGGCGAGCAGGTTGTACACGTTGATTCGTCCCACCAGGCGCGAGCGCACGTCGACCTTGCCGCTGCGGCGTTTCGGCGGTGAATTCCAGTCCGCGAAGCTGAGCGAGAATTTTTTCGCGGTCACTTGCGCGCCATGCGTCGAGCCCATAGGTGATGGTGCGCCGCGCCAGACCCGACAGCCGCTGGCCGTATGCATCATCCATATTGACGATGCCCACGTTCCGGAGCGCCGGCGCCGGTGCCTTCAAACAGCCGGCGCTTGGCGGCGAAGTAGTCTTCGAAAGTTGCCGTGAAAATCGAGATGGTCGCGGCGTCAGATTGGTGAAGACGGCGACGGCGAAATGGCAGCCCCAGAGCCGATCGAGCGCCAGCGCGTGCGAACTGGCTTCGAGCACGGCGTGCGTGCCGCTCGGCGCGGACGACCTCGGCCAGAAAACCTTGCAGGTCCAGCGACTCCGGAGTGGTCGTCGTTGCCGGACGCGGCTCGCCAGCGGCGTGCGATACGCGATGGTGCCGAACAGCCCGCTCTGGCGGCCGGCCGCCCGCACGATCGAATCGATCAGATAAGCTGGTGGTGGTCTTGCCGTTGGTGCCCGTGATGCCGACCAGCTGCGAGTTTGTCCGCCGGACGGCCAAAAAAATTGGCGCCGATCATGGCCAGCGCTTTTCGCGCATCCGCCACGCGAACCCAGAGGACTCCGGGAGGAATCTCCGTTGGGGCAATCCCGGCGCGAGCGGCCGACGCAGCTGCCGCGCCCGTCTGTGAAGCGAGCGCGTCCCATGCCGGACCCGGCGGAGGCGGAAGTTCGCTTACAACGGCGCGCGCGCCTCGCTCAGTGCATCGGCGAAGAAACGATTGCCGTTGGTGATCTTCGCCCTCGATGGCCACGAAAAGCGAACCCGGCGTGACGCGGCGGCTGTCGTAGGCAACCGAGGAAATTTCCACGTCCTGGCCGCGCCGGAAGTTCCAGCGCGCCCGCGCCGACCAAGAGATCTTTAAGCTTCATTCCTTCACAATCCAGTATAGGCCGCTCAGTTCGGGCCGCTCAATTTCTCAGATGCCTCTGCAAGTGCGGCACGCTCCCTCATCGGGCACTCCCGCTGGCGAAGCAGGATTCATCTCGCGGCCTTGCTGATTTCTCGCCTGCGCAAGCTGCAGCCGGCCGCCCAAACCAAACCGTCACCGAGCCGCCGCGGCGCACCATCGCGCCTGCCTCAGGCTGCTGTTGTTGCACCACTGCCGTGCCGACCAGCACCGGATTCAAGCCCAGTTTCTGGCAAATTTCCGTGACCTCGCGCACCGTCTTGCCCGCCAGACTTGGCAACTGCACTCCGTCGCCCTCGGCCAACTCGACGGTGGCGGCGCGGGAGATGGAGCGTCCGGACGATTGCGCGCAACGCACGCAGGCTCTTCGATTCGACTTCCGGCGCATCAGGCGATTCGATCTGAACAGGATCGAAGTCCGACACGATTTCGGCCGGCGCAATCGCTCCGCTACAGTTGTGCGCGAAGCGCGAAGCGCTTTGCGGCGGGAGGGCGACGTCGCGTGGCACATTCAGGTAAGCCAGCGCCTGCTCGGCAACGCGCTTGAACACCGGCGCGGCCACCGCCCCCCCATGTGCGAGCCTGCCGAAGGCGAATCGAGCTGCACCAGAATCGTCAGCGCCGGATTGTTGATGGGCGCGAAGCCCACAAATGAAGCAATCAGTTGCGTGGCTGAGTAGCGCCCCGTGGCGGGATCGATTTTCTGCGCCGTGCCGGTTTTGCCGGCGGCGGTGTAACCATCGAGCCGCGCGAGCTTGCCGGTCCCGTCCAGCACCACGCCTTCAAGCATGCTGCGCATGGTGGCGGCCGTGGTGGTCTCGAACCACGCGCTTGGGCTCGGGCGGCTCGGGCGAAGGCAGATTCGCGCCGCCCTGGCGCAGCGGCCTGCACCACGTGCGGCCGATAGAGCAATCCGCCATTGGCGATCGCCGACATGGCGTTGACCATCTGCAGCGGCGTGACGCCGACTTCTTGCCCCATGGAAATCGAGCCCACCGAAACCGGCGTCCAATTCTCCACGCGGCGCAGCAAGCCGCGGTTTTCGCCAGGCAAGTCGATGTCCGTCAGGCTGCCGAAGCCGTAAGAACGAATGTAGTCGTAAAATTTCGGCGCGCCGAGCCGCAAGCCGATCTTGATCGCGCCCACGTCGCTCGATTTCGCCAGAATTTGCGACACCGTCAGCAGGCCAAACGGCTTGTGATCGCGAATGCGATGGCCGGCGATGTAGATCGCGCCCATCTGGCAGTCCACCACCTCGTCGGGAGTTGGTGAGTCCCTGATCGATGGCCGCCGAAAGCGTCACGATCTTGAAAACCGAGCCCGGCTCGTACAGCGAGGCCACCGCGCGATTCACGCGCGCATCGGGCGGACTGTCGCCCGGCGCATTGGGATTAAACGTGGGCCAGTTGGCCATGGCCAGAATCTCGCCGTTCGAGGGGTCCTGCACGATAACCGTGCCGGCCTTCGCGTGCGTCTGCTCGATGGCGGCCGCCAATTCTTTCTCGGCCATGAATTGAATGTTTTCGTCGATCGTCAGGATGACGCTCGAGCCGGCAGTCGGGCGTCTTCTCGCTGCTGTCGTACCAGCGGCTGCGCGCGTCGGCGAGGATCAGCATGCGCCCCGGCTTGCTGCGAATGCGGCTGTCGAGGCCGTACTCGATGCCGCCCAGGCCCTTTTCGTCAATGTCCACATAGCCCAGCACCGAAGGCGGCCAGATGCGCGCTTGGGATAAAAGCGCTCATCCTCCTGCTGAAAATAGATCCCGCGAAGATTGAGCGCCTGAATGCGCGCCGCGGTTTCCGGCGGCAGCTTGCGCGCGACCCACACGAACGAACGCGAGGAGGCCAGCCGCGCTTCCATCTCGTCCGGCGAAACGTCGAGCACGCGACCGAGCAGGCGCGCCACCAGTTCGCGGATCGGCAATCTCCGCCGGCACCGCGAAACACGAGTCCACCGTCGCGCTCATCGCCAGCTCGTGCAGATTGCGATCGAAAATATCCGCGCGCTTGGGGCTGATTTCGACGATGTGCTGCTGCTGGTGTTCGGCGCGGGCCAGAAAATCGGCGTAGCGGAAAAGTTGCAGGTAGGCCAGCCGCGCCAGCGACGCCCCGGTCCACAGGGCCAGCACTGCGGCAACGATCAACAGCCGGGTCGAGGGACTGCGCGACTCCATACCGGTACCCGGTACTCCCATCGGCACGAAGTTATTTCTCCGGAGGGCTGTCTCGCGCGACCGCGCGCGCGCTCACTGCGCGCGCAGTCGAACTCCGGGCGCTGCATCTCGGCGAGGACCGCTTCGCTCGGGGTCTCAAATGGCGCGATCTGGCCGGCCGCCGGCACGGTCAGTCCCAGCTGGCCGCCGGGCGATCTCGTCGATCCGCGACGGCGAGCGCAGACCCGCCACCTCCAGCCTCAATTCCTGATTCAGTTCCGCTGGCCTGCGACCGCTGCGACTTCAGCGATTCGAGCTGGTAGCGCAACTGAATGCAGGCAAAGTGCTGCCAGGCATACAGCAAGACCACCGCGGCGACCAGCCCGCCAAGGCCCAGCAGACGCGCCATCTCGCGCACGCGATTCGGCGCCGCCGGGCGCACCAACCGCGAATTGTCGATCGGCTTTACGGTGTGAAATTCGGTCATGCTGCCACCGCCTCGTCCGGACCGGGAGCCATTCAGTTTTTCCGCGACGCGCAGCTTGGCGCTTCGCGCTCGCGGGTTCGCCGCCACTTCGGCATCCGAGGGCCGCTCCACTTTGCGCGTCAAGATCCGCAGGACGCCTTCGCGAGACAACCGCTGGAATTGTTGCTTCACCAGGCGGTCTTCCAGCGAGTGATAGGACAGACATCACCCAACGCCCCTCAGGAGCTAATGTGGCAGGGACACGGTCTAAGAAACTGCCCGAGTGCCTCCAACTCTCGATTCACCGCAATCCGCAGCGCCAGAAACGTTTTTGTCGCGGGATGCAGTTTCTGCCTTCCCCTTGAAGTACGTGCCCCTGCCACAACCGTTGCCAGATGTTGCGTGTCGCGGATCGGCCGCGCACGAACAATGACTCTGGCGATTCTTCTGGAGTCCCGCTCTTCACCAAGCTGGTAGAGCAGGTCGGCGAGTTCGTTCTCGGCCGTCTCGTTCACGATGTCCGCCGCCGTGCTCGCCTCGTCCAAATCCATGCGCATGTCGAGCGGTCCGGCAAAGCGGAACGAAAATCCGCGCTCCGCGGTATCCAGTTGCATGACTGGAAACTCCCAGGTCGGCCAGCACGCCGTCGAGGGGCGGCAACCCCAGCTCCTGGACCACTTCGTCGATCTTCGAGAAATTCGCGTGCACCAAAGTCACCTGCTGCTCGTAATTCCTTCAATCGCTCGCGCGCAATTTCCAAGGCTTGCGCGTCGCGATCCATCCCCACCAGCCGCCCCGTGGTCAGTTGCCTGGCAATTTCTATCGCGTGCCCGCCCAGCCCCACCGTGGCATCCAGGTACGTGCCCGTCGGGCTCTATTCGCAGCCAGCGCACGGCCTCTTCGGCCATCACCGGCGTGTGCCCTGCGCTCAACCTAGATGCCCAGCTCGTCCAGCGTCTTCTCGTCCTCTTCGGTGATCGGGCTCTTGCTCATGTTCTCGAGGAACCGCACGTGATTCCAAACGTCCAGGTAGGTCAGATTGCCCAGCACGTCCACTTCGCCCTTCATCTGCGCCGCTTCCCGCAAGATCGGCTGAATCAGCAGGCGTCCTTGCCCGTCGAGTTCCACCACTTGGCCGTAGTAATTCATGCGCGTCAGAAATTTCTGCTTGCGTCTTGTTGTGCGACGAAAGCTGCGCCAGCTTGTCCTCGATCTCGTTCCAGAAGCGCATCGGGTAGATCCGCACAAACTCGCCGTTTTCACTGGTCACGAAAAACTGGTTGCCCGTACTCGCGCAGCTCTTCCAGAAAGGCCGCCGGAATCTTCACCCGGCCCTTTTCGTCGACCCTTGCCGGATAGTTGCCACGAAGCATTCTGAAAACCGCCACACGCGCCACAGCTGCGTAATCGTTTGACCACTAATGCTTTACCCCTGGCCACTTCTCTTCACTTATTTCTATTCGTCGCCACTTCTTCCCACTTTGTTCCACGCATAGTAGTCGTTCTGTTTTCCTTGTCAATAGCAAATGTGGATTGTTCGGAAAAAATTGTGAAAAACTCGCGCAGCGGCGCGCCAGCGAAGAGGGACCACTACGAATAGTAGCGAATTTTGCGTTGGGCCGACAGGTAGGAAGCGCCTTGCGGGGTATTCTTCTTGCAATGATAACTTATGCGTTACCGTGGAGGCCCAAAACGGGAAAGGAGATGGCCAACTCTAGGGTTCGCCGGGCGGTTCCTCGGGACCCACGCGCAGATTGGACAGATCGCGCAGCATTTGCCGGTCTTGCGGGTTCATACCGCCGAGAAAGGTCTCATCGTTGAGCTTCGCGGTCCGCTGAGCCTCGTCAAGGCCTCGAAGCTGACGCAGCTTGCCGAGGATCACCTGGCGGCGGGCAGGAGGGGTGCTTTGCCAGTGCGGCAGCAGCGTATCGCGCACATAGCCCTGTTGCTCGGTCGTCAGGCCATCCCAGACTTGCTCTCGATTGAGCAAGGTCTGGCGCTGATCCGGCGAGAGGCCGTTCCACCGTTGCAGTTGCTGGCGAATCTGCGCTTGGCGCTGCGGCGGCAACTCGCGAAAACGCTCGTTATTGTTGAGAAATCTCTGCTGCTGCTCGGGGCTCATTTGCCGCACGCGGGCGATCCAGGCAGGGGGCAGGTCGAGCATCTTCCGCTCGCCTGGCTTCGGATTATTGAGGCCGGGGCGAGGACGCGCGGGCACGGCCTCGGGCGCACGCTGGGTCGACGCCGAGGAACCCACGGCCAGCATGGTCACGAGCAGGGCCGGGGCCAGAAGCGCGCAAACCGAGTTGGAGATAGCGTCTGGTCATCGGCCCCTGGAGTTCCTCGCCTTAAAGCCGCGGATGAGATTCCGGCTGCGCCGCCGGCTGCGCGGGCAAATACGAAAGCGCGTCAAAATTCGAGAGCACGTCGTAATCCTCGAGTACCGGCAGGTCCTCGATCATTTTGAAGTCGGCTTCGGCACCCTGCGCCGCCACCGCTTGGGGCGCGCGGCTTGGCGAGATCGACGAGAGCCACACCGACAAAACCACCAGCGCCGTCAACGCAAAGGCCGCACGAGGGGAGGGCAAAAGCCACGCCCAGAACCCGCTTCGCGTGGGTTCTTGCGCAACGCGCGCGCGCACAGCGGCATCAAAACCCGGCGAAGGCGGCGGCGCCTGCCATTCGTCAAGCACGCCCGAGAGCAGGCGAAATTGTTCGGCACGCTCGCGGCATTCTCCGCACTCCGCCAAGTGCGCCTCAACTTTGTGGCGCTCGGCCGCGGCAGCCTTGCCGTCCAGGTAAGCGATTAAGTTTTTCTCGATGCGCTGGCAGTTCATTGACGTCCTCACTTCTCCCGACCTTGGCTGGTTGCAGGCGTCGCTCCGCCCTGAAGAAGCGGCGCGAGCTGAACCCGCAGCGTCTCGTACGCTCGAAACAGCAGCGATTTCAGCGCGCTCTCCGAGCACTGCAAAACCTTCGCGATTTCATCGTAGCCCATCTCCTGATACTTGTGCAGCAGGACGGCCGCTCGCTGCTTCTCCGGCAGTGCCTCGATCGCGCGGCGAATCATGGCGGAGCGGTCGCGCGCGATCAGTTCCGACTCGATGCCGGGCTGGCTGTCGGCTACTTCTACCGACGGCGCCCGGCCCTCGCTCGTTTCGTCAGACTGGTCGATGGAAACCTCGAGTTGGCGGTACCGGCCATCGCGTTTGGCATTGAGCGCCAGGTTCGTGGCAATGCGAAACATCCAGGTGGTGAACTTCGCGCTTGGCTCATACTGCCCGCGCGCTCGATACACGCGCAGAAACACTTCCTGCGCCAAGTCCTCCGCCGCAGCTTGGTCGCGAACCATGCGGTAGAGAAAATGGACCAAAGGAGTCCGGTAGCGATGGAGCAAAAGCTCGAAGGACAGCTCGTCCCCGGCTTTTACGTCCAGCATCAGTTGGACGTCGGACCTGGCCATGGCCTCCACAGTCTATCCAACCCCAGCCTGGTCAAAAAGTTGCGGAAAGATGAAGGCGGCGAATGGAGCACCCGTAGCCCAGCGCCCGATCCTGCTAGAGATGAAGAAGCTTATGGAACGCGAACAGCAGCGCCACGCCGAGGAAAACCAGCACCGCCTGCCCAACGCCCCGCTCGCGGTTAACCTCAGGGATCAGATCGGTAGCCGCAACATATAAGGTCACGCCGGCTGAGATGGGCAGCGTATACGCGACCGCCGATTGCAGCAGGCCCATGAGAAGCACGCCGGACACGGTGGCAGCACCCAGTGCCGCCGCCCCCAGCAGCGCCGACCGCCGGCTTCCCCCTCCGGCCAAAATCAGCGACGACACCGTAAACCCCTCCGGCAGCTTGTGCAGAATGATGGCCACGAAAATCACCATCCCCAGCCAGCCCGACACCAGGAATCCCGAGGCGATGGCCACGCCGTCGAAAAACGTGTGGATCACCAGGCCCAGTTGCGCCGATGCGCTGGCGTGGCCATGCCGCATCGCGGCGTCATGCGTCTCCTCGCCGAAGTGAAAATGCGGCGCGAGCGTGTGCTCGAACAGGTGCACCAGAAAATACCCCGCCAGCACCCAAAGCATCGCGTTGTCGCCCGCCAGATGGACCGATTCCGGCACCATCTCGATGAGCGAGGTCGCCAGCATGAAGCCCGCGCCCAGCGCCAGAAAATACGTCAGGAAACGCCGCGACCACTCGCGGTGCACGATGAAATAACCGCCCAGAACGTTGCCGCCCGCCGCGCCGACTCCCAGCGCGAGCGCCAGCCACATCCGCGACGTCAGACCCCAGCTCATCCGTTCTCAACCGCCGTGGCGGAACAGAATTACGTCGCCTTCCTGCACCACGTATTCCTTCCCTTCGAGGCGCACTTGCCCCCGCTCACGCGCAACCGGAATGCTGCCCGCCGCGAGGAGATCCTCGCAGCGCGTCACTTCCGCGCGGATGAAGTTGCGCTCGATGTCGGTGTGAATCACGCCGGCGGCCTTCGCCGCCGTCGTGCCGCGCCGAATCGTCCAGGCGCGCACCTCGGGCTCGCCGGCGGTGAAGAAGGAGATCAGCCCCAGAAGACTGTAGGTCGCGCCGATTAGCCGGTGCAGGCCCGATTCCTTTAATCCATAGGCAGCCAGCAGCTCGGCCCCGGCAGCTTCGTCAAATTCCGCGAGTTCAGCCTCGATGCGCCCGCAAACCGGCACGACGGCGCTCTGCGGACACTCGGCAAGCTTTTTGAGTCCGTGGCGTTCGACGGCAGTGCTGAGCTCGCCCACTTCGCTATCGCCCAAGTTGAGCACGTAGATCATCGGGCGCCGCGAGAGAAACATGAAGCCGGTGAGCATCTTGAGCTCTTCCGGCGTGAACTCGAGTTCGCGCAGCGGACGCTCGGCGGAGATCGCTTCTTGGCAGCGCAACAGCAGCGCCTGCTCCTGCTCGAGAACCTTCTCCTTTTTGCGCTTGAGGTCTTTCGCCAGGCGTTCGAGCCTGCGTTCGATCTGCTCGAGGTCGGAGAGCATCAGTTCAAGGTCCAGCGATACGGCGTCGCGCAGTGGGTCGATGCTGCCCGCTGAGTGCGGAACGGCGGGGTCGTCGAAGACCCGCAGCACGTGCACCAGCGCGTCGACCTCGCGCAGTGGCGCAAGAACAGCGGAATCGCGCGCGCGGTCCCGCACCATGCCGCCTACGTCTACGTAGTCAACCGTGGCATACGTCACCTTGCGCGGTTGATAGATGGCAGCAAGTTGTTGGAGGCGCGGTTCGGGAACCCGCGCCACACCGAGGTGGGTTGTCCCGCGCGGGGACTTTTCGTCCACATGCGCGTGCGTGAGAATCCGAAAAAGAGTGGTCTTGCCAACCTGCGGAAGTCCGATGATCCCGGTTTGCATAGCTCGCGCATCGTAGCATACGCGAGCGCCGGATTGCGGCGCCGAGAGGCCCGAGCCACTGCTTGGGGCCGCTCCGTTGTTGAGTCGTTCAATTGTTCCGTTGTTTAGGGCGCGGGCTTGCGGCTGATCAATACCAGCGCAGCCAGCCCCGCAAAGAGCACGCCCATCTCGATGCGCACGGAGATCGTGTGCAAGCGGTCGAAGGAGGCGCGCAGCGCACTGCCGGCCGGCGTCGCGGACACGGAGCCCATCTGCGCTCGCAGTGCGTCCATCGAAGCGATCACCCAGAACTGCGAGACGAAGGTCAGCACAACCATCAGCAGCACCAGAAGCGGAGCCGGACGCACGAGCGCCGCCGGCGAACGTTCCAGCAACGCCGTCGCGATCAGATAGATGATTCCGGCGACGATACCCATCAGGTGCAGCCGGCCGAGCGTCAGCCCCACCAGCGCCCCGACCTGATCTTGATTCGAAAACACGGTGAATGCGGCAGGCGCCACGATCGCGCCAAAATACAGAATGCTGCCGATCCACACGCCCAGCGTGAAAAACTGCAGGAAACGAAACAGCGTGGTCATCGCGAAATTTCCTCTCGGCAGCGCGTCGGACGATCGCCCAGGTGCCGGCCAAACAGGCAGCCGGCGGCCGAAGGCGCGCCATTATATCCGGTTGTTTCCGCTAGACGCGTGAGAGTTTGACGCAGGAGAGACCGACAAGAGTGTTTGTCAGCGCAACGGATCAAGGTGTACCATGAGGGCGAGTTTTTAACCCCAATACGGAATCCTGGATGCGTCCTGTGAAATTCAAACTCAGCAAGACCCTTTTTGCAGTTACGGTTATAGGTGCAATCGTCCTGATGCCGGATCCGGCAGGAACCGCAGCGTTCGCCGCCGCTCGCGGCAAGTCGCACGGCCAATCATCTCAATCGACCCAGGCCCCGCTTACCGCAACCCTCCAATCGCCTGCCCCGCAAGCCATAACCGGTGCTTGGAAATTGAACCGCACACAAAGCGACGACCCATCCAAAAAGCTCGTTAGCGATGAAAACATTCCCTTGGGTGATCTGGGAACAGCAACCCCGGCCGTCGGCCAACTCGGGGGCCGGGCGAACAACGGCCAGCAGAGCTCAGGAAACGTTCCGCCCGGCGCCATGGGCGGCATGGGTGCCCCGAGCGGTATGACTGGAGTCGGAGGTTTGAACGGTCCCGGTGCGGGCGGTCCTATGCCAATGCCCCAGGCCCCGCCTTCTCACGGATGGGAAACGGACAAGGACCGGCAAAAGAGGCTGGAGGGTCTGATGCCCGCAGCCTCGCTCACCATCGAGCAAAAAGAAAACGAGTACGATCTCGTCGAAGACCAAGGCCGCAAGCAGATTCTCTACACCGACGGCAGAAAACTAAAGAAATCGAAGGATGACAAAGTCCAGGAGTTTGTCGCGCGCTTCGACGCCGGGCATTTGACCTATGACGAGAAGCGCCCGCCTCGCGGCACCATCACGCGCTCCTTTGAACTTTCCTTCGATGGCCGCCAGATGTTCGAGACGACCACCATCGACAATGGCAGCATCGCCGCTCCCATCGTCATCCGGTACGTTTACGATGCCGCGCCAGCCACTAAGCAACCGTGAAGCTAGGGCTTCTGAAACCCCCTCGGTATTCGCCCCGCGGTAACCTCCTCTTACTTAGATAGATACCCCCGGCCACCTGCTAACGAAATCCTTATCTTTCACTTACGTCTTTTTTAGCCTCCGCAAGCTAACGTGTCGCCGTGATCGGGATCGGGACGCTGCTGCAGACGGAGGGCGCGATGGCCACAACATTTGTTATGCTACTGGGCGCGTTGGCAGAGGGTTTCCTGCTATACGTTCTGTTTCACTTCGGACGTGAACTAAGAAAAGACTGGCGCGCCCGTGCGGCGCTGGCTGCGATCCCATTCTCGCCAGCCGCCGAAACGTCAGACGACGGTCAGCCGTCTTCTGACGGAGTAATCGAAATCACAGACTGGACCTTCGCGTCGTCCCACTCTCAGGGTCGGCGGATGGTCTCCTAAAGTTCAAGGAAGGCAAGCATGCTCGATCTCGTATTTGTTGCAGCTACAGTTGTTTTCGTTATAGTCGCCGTGTTGTACGTACACGCGTGCGACCGCTTGCGCCACAAATAGGGACATCCTAATGACCGCAGACAACGTAGTTCTCCTGACCATTTGCTTGGGGCTCACCATCTATCTGCTCTACGCTCTGCTCAGGCCGGAGAAGTTCTAACCATGACAGCGAATGGCTGGTTCCAAATTCTCTTTTTCCTGCTGGTGATTCTTCTGCGTCACCAAGCCCCTGGGAATTTTCATGACCCGGGTCTTCAGCCGCGAGAAGACATTTCTCGACCCGCTGCTGCGACCGATCGAAAGCTGGTCTACCGGCTGACCGGCGTGGACGAGACGCCACGAAATGCGCTGGACCGAATACACCATCGCCATGCTGCTCTTCAGCGGCGTGTCGATGGCCTTGCTCTACCTCATCGAGCGGGTGCAGCTGTGGCTTCCTTTCAACCCGCAAAAGTTCGCGAACCTGCCGCCCACGCTGGCTTGGGGCACGGCCGCCTCGTTCACGACGAACACGAACTGGCAGGCCTACAGCCGGCGAATCCACGATGAGCTATTTCACGCAGATGGCCGGCCTGGCCTACCACAACTTTGGCTCGGCGGCCACGGGCATCGTGCTGGCCATCGTGGTGATTCGCGGCATCGCGCGCAAGGAAACCGACAAGCTCGGAAATTTCTGGGTGGACATGACGCGCTGCCTGCTTTGGGTGCTGGCGCCGCTGTGCGCTGGTCGGTCGCGCTGGTTTTCGTCTCGCAGGGCGTGATTCAGAATCTGAAGCCGTATACCACCGCGGAACTGACCGAGCCGCAGACCGTGCAGGTCACCGGCACCGACGGCAAGACCACCACGCAAACGGTCACCGAGCAGACTGATCGCGCAGGGGCCGGTGGCGTCGCAAGAAGCCATCAAGATGCTGGGCACCAACGGCGGCGGTTTTTTCAACGCCAATAGCGCGCATCCGTTTGAAAATCCCACGCCGCTTTCGAACTTCCTGCAGATGCTCATGATCTTCGCCATCTCCTCCGGGCTCACCTACACGCTGGGCCGCATGACCGGCTCGCAGCGCCACGGCTGGGCGGTGTGGTCGGCGATGGCGGTGCTGTTTCTGATCGGCGTGACCGCCGTCTACTGGGCCGAGTCCGAAGGAAATCCCTTGCTGGCCGGAGTCGACCAGCACGCCAGCGCGATGCAATCCGGCGGCAACATGGAAGGGAAGGAAGTGCGCTTTGGCATCGCCAATTCCGCCTTGTTTGCGACCGCCACCACCGACGCCAGTTGCGGCGCCGTGAACGGCATGCACGATTCCTTCACGCCGCTCGGCGGCATGATCCCGCTGATCAATATCATGCTCGGAGAGATTGTCTTCGGCGGCGTCGGGGCGGGACTTTACGGAGTCGTGGTCTTCGTGATTCTCGCGGTCTTCATCGCCGGGCTGATGGTCGGGCGCACGCCGGAGTATCTGGGCAAGAAGATCGAATCCTACGACGTGCAGATGGCCATGCTCTCGATTCTGGTCATGACCTTCGCCATTCTGGGCTTCTCGGCATTCTCCGTGGTCAAGCCCTTCGGGACTTCGAGCATTTCCAATCCCGGACCGCACGGACTCTCGCAGGTTCTGTACGCCTACGTCTCGTCGGTGGGCAACAACGGTTCGGCGTTCGCCGGGCTGAACGCCAACACGCTCTGGTACAACATCAGCACCGGAATCGCCCAGCTGCTGGGCCGCTTCTTCATGCACATTCCGATCATCGCCATCGCCGGAAACCTGGCGAGGAAGAAGATCTCGCCCGCCTCGGTCGGCACGTTCCCGGTCACCGGCTGGCTGTTCGTCGCCTTGCTGGTTTCCACGATCTTGATCGTCAGCGCGCTGACGTTTTTCCCGGCGCTGAGCCTGGGGCCGATTCTCGAGCACCTGATGATGCTCTCCGGCAAGGTTTTCTGAGGATCTCATGACCGAACACGCACAAGCGAAAGCTCTGTCTCTCGCCGAACCCAAGATCTTGCGGCGGGCGATCATCGATTCGTTCCGCAAGCTCGATCCCCGCGTGCAGCTCAAGAATCCGGTGATGTTCGTGGTCGAAGTGGGCGCGTTGCTGACCACCATTCAACTGCGTGCGCGACGCGCTGCATCACACCGGCAACTTCGGCTGGGGCCTGCAGATCACGCTGTGGCTGTGGTTCACCGTGGTGTTCGCCAATTTCGCCGAAGCCATGGCGGAAGGCCGCGGCAAAGCTCAGGCGGACACGCTGCGCAAAGCGCGCAGCGAAACCATGGCGCGCCGCTCGAAGTCCAATGGCTCGACGGAAGAACGTGGCCAGTTCGCGTTCTGCGCGCCGACGATCTGGTCGCTGGTCACCGCCGGCGAGTTCATCCCCGGCGATGGCGAAGTGGTCGAGGGCGTCGCCTCGGTGGACGAATCGGCGATCACCGGCGAATCCGCGCCCGTCATTCGCGAAGCGGGCGGCGATCGCTCGGCGGTCACCGGCGGAACGCGCGTGCTCTCCGACGAAATCAAGGTGCGCATCACCTCGAATCCCGGCGAGACTTTCCTCGATCGCATGATTCGCCTGGTGGAAGGCGCTTCGCGGCAGAAGACGCCGAACGAAATCGCCCTGAACATTTTGCTGGCGGGCTTGACGATCATCTTTTTGCTGGCGGTGGTGACCTTGCAGCCCTTCGCCGTTTATTCCGGCGCGCCGCAGAATATTTTCGTGCTGGTTTCGCTGCTGGTCTGCCTGATTCCCACAACCATCGGCGGGTTGCTCTCGGCGATCGGCATCGCCGGCATGGACCGCATGATCCAGCGCAACGTGATCGCCATGTCCGGCCGGGCCGTCGAAGCTTCGGGCGACGTGGACGTTTTGCTGCTCGACAAAACCGGCACGATCACGCTCGGCAATCGCCAGGCGACGAATCTCTATCCCGCGCCGGGCGTGAGCGAGTCCGATCTGGCCGACGCCGCGCAATTGGCTTCGATCGCCGACGAGACGCCGGAGGGCCGCTCGATCGTCGTCCTGACCAAGCAGAAGTACGGGCTGCGCGGGCGGGAACTGGCGCAGCAAAATCCGGAGTTCGTTCCCTTCACCGCGCAGACCAGAATGTCCGGCGTGAATCTCGACGGCACGGAGATTCGCAAGGGCGCGAGCGAGGCCATCGCCAAGTACGTGGCCGAACGCGGCAATCGCGTGCCGCGCCGAGACGCAGAACGATGGTCGAGGAAATCTCCAGCGCCGGCGGCACGCCGCTGCTGGTGGCCAGGAACCGCATCGTGCTCGGCGCGATTCAGCTCGAGGACATCGTCAAGGGCGGCATGCGCGAGCGCTTCGATCAACTGCGCGCCATGGGCATTCGCACCGTGATGATCACCGGCGATAACCCGTTGACCGCCGCAGCCATTGCCAAGGCGGCGGGCGTGGACGGTTTTCTCGCCGAGGCCAAGCCGGAAGACAAGATGGCGCTGATCAAAGCCGAGCAGATGAAAGGCAAGCTCGTGGCCATGACCGGCGACGGCACCAACGACGCTCCCGCGCTGGCGCAGGCCGACGTGGGCGTGGCCATGAACACCGGCACGCAAGCGGCCAAGGAAGCCGGAAACATGGTGGACCTCGACTCCAACCCACCAAGCTCATCGAGGTGGTCGAGATCGGCAAGCAGTTGCTGATCACGCGCGGCGCGCTCACCACGTTTTCCGTGGCCAACGACGTCGCCAAGTATTTCGCCATCATCCCGGCAATGTTCGCGGGCGCCTTTCCGCAACTGAACGTGCTGAACATCATGCACCTGCGCACGCCACGAGTCGGCGATTCTTTCGGCGGTGGTCTTCAACGCGCTGATCATCATTGCGCTGATTCCGCTGGCGCTGCGCGGCGTGCGTTATCGTCCGCTGGGCGCGGCCGCACTGCTGCGGCGCAACTTGCTCATCTACGGCGTCGGCGGCGTGGTCGCTCCGTTCTTGGGAATCAAGCTACTGGACATGCTGCTGACCGCTTTGCATTTGGCCTAAGGGGACACGCGCATGAAGAAGAATCTTATCGATCGCAGTTTTATTCACGCTGGTGACCACGGTCATATTCGGCGTGATCTATCCCCTGGCGGTGACCGGCCTGGCCCAATTGATGTTTCGCGGATAAGGCCAACGGCCAGATCATTCAGAAGAACGGCAAGATCGTCGGATCGAGCATCATCGGGCAGGCATTCACCGGCCCGGGCTATTTTCATTCTCGTCCATCCGCGGCGGGAACGGGAAATGGCTACGACCCGACCTCCAGCGGCGGCTCGAACCTCGGGCCCACCAACAAGATGCTTGATCGACCGCGTCAATGGCTCCGTGCAGACGCTCCAGCGCCGAGAATCCCTCCACGCCGATTCCCGTGGACCTGGCGACGACTTCTGGCTCCGGCCTCGATCCGGACATCTCTCCGGCCGCGGCAGACTTTCAGGTTCCGCGCATCGCCCGCGAGCGGAAGATGACCGAAGAGGAAGTGCGCCAGCTCATCGCGCGGCATACCCAGGGCCGGCAACTCGGCTTCCTCGGCGAGCCCCGCGTGAACGTCCTCGAGCTCAACTTAGACCTCGACGACGCCCACCCGCTGACACACTAGCATCGCAATGACTCAGCGGGTCCAGGCAGTTCGGCCCGCGCCCTCGAAACGCACGATCCAAGTCAGTGGAAGCTTGATTGAACCAGTTCCCTTGCCAACCAATTCTCTTGCCTAGCAAACTTCGAGCCGCGGGCAAATAGATTGTGATCGGAAGAAATCGAAGCGATTGCGGTAGCAACCTAAAGAGGGTTGGCTCACGGCAGGCATCAGGGGTCTGTACATACCCACTTCGCCAAACGCGCGTAAAAATGCGGGCCGCGACGCCTTCTTGGCCTAGTTCAAGACGGCAACCTCAGGCGGTAGCCGATCCAAGGCTCGGTCAGCAGGAATTCCGGACGTGCTGGCGTAGTTTCGATCTTTTTTCGCAGCCGATTGATGAATACGCGGAGATATTCCTTCTCGTCGCCTGCATCCGATCCCCACACGCCTCGCAGCAATTCCCGGTGTGTCACTGCCCGGTTGGGATGTGCCGCGAGATAATGAAGCACGTCCCACTCCTTGGGGGTTAGGCGCTCCGACTCGTCCTTCACTTGCAGTTGCCGGGCCTCGAAATCAATTTCGGTGTCTCCCAGCCGCAGCCGGGTGCACTCAGATTCCAGGGGACGGCCTCTTCTCCTAAGCGTGGACCGCATGCGCGCAAGCAATTCTGGAAAGCCAAACGGCTTCGTAACGAAATCGTCCGCGCCCGCGTCGAGCGCTTCCGTCTTGTCCTTCTCACTGGCTCGTACCGTTAGCATGATGATGGCAATATCCGAAGCTCCGCGGATCTCCCGGCACACTTCAATGCCGCTCATGTCAGCCATATTGATGTCCAGGAGGACCAGATCGTAGCGGCGGCCGGAACGAAGCTGTTCGAGCCCCTCAATGCCGCCCCGTGCGTCGCCAACCTCGAAACCCTGCGCAACGAGGGTCACGCGCATCATGCGGCGCACCTGCGGATCGTTGTCGATCACCAAGACAGAACCTTTGCTCACGGCACATCCTCCCTTGAGCCCTTACTGGCGTCCGCTTCCGAACCCAGGCGTGACAATAGGGGCGCGAGCACACAGGGTCAAACGCATAAAATCGATGAGACCTATTAACTTCTTGATACAGTTTATAAATTTTATGTAAATTGCAAATCAATTGTAGATAACTCCCGCCGCGCCTTACGGATCCGGCCGGCCAGATCTCATCTCAAAACCCGAGCCATGAGCTGTCCATAAAATGGCAATCGGAAGCCGGAGGTCCGTCTCAAGGAGAGTTGTCGAGGAAGCGAGAGATCGCAGCGCGATGTGCAGCCGATCATGCGGCGCGGCCGCCTCGCGCAGCGAACTTACTTAGTGATAGCTGCGTCACCCGAGGAGACTGGAACCGGCGGTGTGTCCTGGAGTAAGAGCCGGGTGACCTGTCCATGTTCTTCCGCTTCGAGGTGCGCTCTGAATTCAGCGATCAAGCTCTTGGTTGCTCCGGCCACGCGGAAACTGCCCGCGTTCTTGAAGTCGCTCCATAAGCTCTGGCCCGTTCTCGGATCAACGACATTCATGTATGTCTCATCGATGTGCACAGCCCGGGTATCCGGTCCTTTGCGACTGACGTAGTCCCCCAAGTACGGATTCGGGGAAAACAGCACGACCAGATCCGCTTTCTGCGGGTCCTGGACCACCGCGAAGCGCTTCCAATCCACAAGGGCTTCGAGAGCCGCCTGCTTCGCTTTGCCCATGGCCCGAACGCAGGAGTCGCAATCGATATAGACCGACTTGGCCTGCAAGACCTTCGGCGGCAGCGCCAGGATAATGTCGGCGACGTGGATCGTACCCGTGGCTTTGTTCAACGTGCCGACCACGAGCACGTTCCTGGCGGCAAAGGCTTGGGGCTTGGCCTGATTATCAAGTTGGTAAACCATTTTGCTTTGTTGATTGAGGAGGACAAATTTGGCGCCCATCTTCACACAGGCGAGGGTGCACTCCGCCGGGGTCTCGCCCTTGACCAGCACCGCCGCATGCACGTTCGGTCCAGCGCACATGCTGTCGGTGATTGCGCCCTTGAAGACTTGCGTCTGCGCGGCGAGGTTGAGCGCGCCGAACAACGCACAGACGGCCACGGCGATGGCTGTTCTTCCGAATGAGAAATTTGGCGTCGCGGGCTTACAAGGCATTGAGCGAACCCATACCGGTGGCAATCGAACCCATCCGGTAGGTTACGCGACTGCTTATTCCTTGTAAAGCTGGTTACCTTCGAGCAGGGAGGTCAGCCGTCTGCCCGCTGCGACTGCGAGCGGCCGGCCTCGACGGAATTGAGAAAGCGGCGGGCCATTTCCTGAATCCGGCGGGTTTGCCGCAGCCAGACTGCTTCCACCGGGATCAACTCATTGCCGGCGCTCAGCGCGGAAGCGCCAGCCTTGATAAAGCTGAGAGCCGTTCGTTGATTGACTCCCCCAGCGGCAATGAGACGCACTTGAGGCAGCGCGGCGTTCAACGATCGAATGTACTCGTCGCCATTCGCAAAACAGGGAGTTACTTTCACGAAGTCTGAACCAGCCGTCCACGCGGTCATCACTTCGGTGGGCGTCAATGCGCCTGGGATCACCGCGATGCCTTCCCTTCCCGCCAACTCCACGACTTGCGGAACGAATATATCGCTGGCCAAAAACTTCGCGCCCGCATCGAGGCATCGACGAGCCCCGTCGGCGTTGAAAATGTTTCCAGCGCCCACGATCATCCCGGCAGCGTGTCGCGCCAGGTGAGACACGATGCCCAGCGCGCCAGACTCGGCCATACTGACTTCGATGATCGGAACACCAGCCTCGGCAAGCGCCTCAGCGACAAAGAGAGCGTCTTCTGCGGATTCCAAACGAAGCACAGGAATGAGGCCGGTCTTCTCGATGCAGGCAACCACGTCCTGCCTCGTCAACACCAAGCCTGTTGAAGCTTGAGAGATAAAGTCGGTGCTGTCGATCGCTTGCACCTGACTCCGCGCCGCATTGCTTCCTATGAGAACTTGCGCTTCGCTCATGGTCGCCTCGCTTTAGCCGTATACCTATTGAAGACGCTTGTAAACGGCTCTAACTCGAAAGTACAACATAAATTCAACATAAACACAATCTATAGATTATATAAACTCAAGCGACCAAGGAGGAGGCAACGGGCGGCACCGGCTGGATCGGCATTTCCCAATTTCGCCGGCAAACCAAACACACTGCCTATGACCTGAAAAACGAGGAACCGAAGCGTCAGCGAGGTGTCGGTACGCAAATCGGCAGGTGAAAGGTGAAGACAGAGCCTTGCCCGGGTTGACTCGAAGCCTCGATGGTGCCCTCATGTGCCCGAACAATCGCGGCTGCGATCGCCAGCCCCATGCCCGTGCCTTCGACCCGATCGCGCTGTCCCTTGCCGCGATAGAATTTCTCGAAGATGCGCCCGAGTTCAGCCTCTTCGACCCCAGGTCCGCGGTCGCTCACGCTAAAAGCGGCACGACCATCGTCCTGCCAGGCACGAACCGTGATTGGCTCTCCAGGCGAAGAGTACAGATTGGCGTTGTCAATGAGGTGAATAAGCACTTTTTTCGCTAGAGACAAATCCACCAGGGCCGAGCACTCCCGGTCTTTTATCTCTAGGTCGATGCGTCGCTCACGAAGAACCGCTTGGCAGTCGGCCAGCGCCGCCGCAACGAGTTCGCCAAGCGGATGCGGCGCCAGTACCAATTTGACTTGGCCTGCTTCCAGGCGAGCCATCTCAGCAGCCGACGTGATGAGCTTGTTGATCTGGTCGCATTCCTCGTCGATGAGGGTGAGCAACTCCTTGCGCTCCTCCCGGCCGAATCCCAAATCCGCAAGTAAAGCCGTCGCCGAACCCTTGATCGACGTTAGTGGCGTCTTGAAATCGTGCGCCAACGCATCCAGCAGGACCGACTTCAGTTGTTCGGTTTTCCGCGCGGCTTCCATCCTGGCAGCGCGCTCGATGGCTCGTGCGCGCTCGATGGCCACCACGATCAGCGCCCCGACCGCCTCCAACGTCCTTTCCGAGGGTGCCGGTTCGGAAACGTTCAGGCTCCCGAGTTCCTGATCGTGCGTGCGCAAGGGCACAACGTGAACCATCCTCTCCGGTTTTTCCGATAAGCTTGCGCGGGCAGCTAAAATCTCGGCGCCATTGTGATCCGTCTGCGTGGGATCGAGAGCCGCATCGTGAACCTCGCCACTATCCACAAGAACCAGGTCCACCGGTCCAGTGTCAAACGATTCGACAACGTGTCGCCGTATCGCATCGAGTAGGCCGGTTTGCTCACCCATTTCCAGTAGACGCCGGCTGAAATCGTACAGTCGTTCCGTTTCGTCGCGTCGCTGATTGGCCGTCCACGCTTCGCGGCGGGCCCACGCGGAGAGGTAGGCCCCTATGGCTGCGGTGACGAAGAAGCTGAACAGGGCCACCCAATCGCGAGGGTCGGAAATGTTAAACACGCCAACAGGTGGCAAGAAAAAAAAGTCATAGGTAAGGGCCGCGGCTACGGACATGAAAAGCGCCACGCTGAGTCCCCAGATCGTGGAAGCGCACAGAATCACAAGCAGGAACGAGAAACCGACGGTAGTGTCGTTCACAAGTCCAGTACGTCGATAGAAAAGAGTGAGGACAACAATGACCGCAAGACCTGCAAGGTGCTGGGCGGCGCGGACCGACACGTCCTTCAAGGTGTTGGAATCCCGCTTGTCCGAACGCAACGCGGTTTCCGAGTTCTGCCGACGCAGTCGGAATAAGCGCCTACGGGAAGGGTCTACCTCAAACATGTGCATCGGCCTCCAAATCCCCGTTTCCGGCCGGACAGCCCACAGGCTGGCGGCACTATTTGGTAACCATAACTCTATCGAGGGGGTGCGAAACAAGAAAAGAACGACGAGTGGATCGTCTGAATTTTGGTTGCGCTCAAACATAAACAAAATATAAAATCCGCCAAACATGCGTCCCCCGTCCGCGAAACTCGTCGCCGGAGTTGTTCTTTTGCTGATTGCGCTTGGCGCGGCAATCGGTCTGGCCGTGCAGTTTCTTAGGCTCCGGCATTAAGCTGCGAGTTTGTTTTCCGCCGTCAGATTCGAGCGAACTCCTTAGAAAGTTCCCCCCAGAAACGTCCTTCTGCCGTCGCGCATAAGGCGCCCGCTTTCGGGGTCGTACGGTAGCGGAAGTCCCGCACGCCGACCGCTTTACGGTCTGCTTATGCATTGTTTATGCCTTACTTATGAGTTGCCGCTTAGTCTCTGATCGAGGACGGGCATGCAGTGCCCTCCGCTTCCGAGGAGACAGCCCAGTGCCCAAAGAGCGGATCTTGGTCGTGGATAACGATCCACAGATTCGTCGCCTCATGCGCACGACGCTCGTTGCACAAGGCTTCGAGGTCAACGAGGCGCGAAGCGGCGAGGAAGCGCTCGAGCGGACTCGCGCCGCGAAGTACGGCCTCATCATTCTCGACGTCAATATGCCCGGAATGGACGGAATCGAGACCTGCCGGCAAGTCCGCGCGAGCTCGGACGTCTCGATCATCATGCTCACCGTCCGCACGGCGGAAAAAGATAAGACCGAAGCGTTTGAAGCCGGTGCGGACGACTTCGTGATGAAGCCATTCAGTATGCCCGAACTTCTGGCCCGCGTGAATGCGTCTCTTCGCAGGCGGGCGCTTCCACTCGAGTTCCATCGGCGCCGTCTGCGGCTGGGAGATATCGAGGTCGACTTTGAGGCTCGGGAAGTCAGAGGCCGAAAGCAACAAGAGAAGCTGACGCCGAAGGAGTTCGATTTGCTCTCTTATCTGGCCACGCACGCGAATCGGGTGGTCACACACCGCGAGCTCCTGCAAGAGGTTTGGGGTTCGGACACGGGGGGCGAAAAAGAGTATTTGCGCGTCTTCGTCAATCGCCTGCGCAAGAAAATCGAGCGCGCGCCGGACGACCCCAAATATTTGGTCACCGAGCACTGGCTGGGGTACCGCCTGCGCTTGCCTGAGTGAACGCGACGCATCGCGCGCCATCATTCGCGCGATCGCCGAGAAAGGACCACCAAAGCGGATGGCTGCTTTCATCGTGTCAACCGAAGTCAACGAGTCCCTGCGGCCCAAGCGACGCGCCATGGCCTTCATGACCTATCCGGAACTCTTGAGAGTGCTCAGAATCGCCCAGCAACGCCGCACCCGAGACTGGTGCATGCTCTTGGTCGCCTACCGGCACGGCCTGCGAACCACGGAAGTCTGTGGATTAAAGCTGGGAGACCTAAACGACGGTGTGCTTTCCGTGCAGCGCCGCAAGGGATCGCGAAAAACCGCCCAGCCTCTGTACCCGCATCGCAGCGAACCGCTCCTCGACGAGGTGCAAGCGCTCCGCGAATGGCTCCGGCTGCGCCCAAATGATGGGTCGGACGCTCTGTTTACCAGCCAGAAGGGCGGCGCGCTCGATCGCTCCCAGTTCTTTCGGATCTTCCGGTCGGCTGCGAGGGCTGCCGGGCTTCCCGCCGGCAAGAGGCATCCGCGAGTCTTGAAGTATTCGCTCGCTTCGCACCTGTTGGCGGACAATGCCGGCCTCACCACGGTCTCCGATATCTTGGGGCACCGCTCTCTCAACAGCACGTTGCAATACCTCAAGGAGGCCGGTCGCCAGCCGGCGGGGGATCGGGCCCACGCTCCCGCGCGATCAAGCGGGCGTCGCGGCGTTGCGCGCATCCCGATGGAAACGCCGCAAAGCATTGGGCGCAACATTAATTGTTTATGAAATATTTATAATAATTACTGTAAATATAATGGATCAAATCAATTTTATGAGTTTGCAGGGCAGGAAGGGCCCCTGTATTTTGTCTGCGCTTTTATTACCAGTAGACAAGCGGCCGGGCAAAGTACGCGGACACTAGACCAAAAAAGGGAAAGGATAATTGCATGAAATCGATGTCACAGGTCATCAAATGCGCGCTGGTGTTGGGTCTGGCGCTTGCTTGCGGTCCGTTTTGTCGCGCTCAAGCACAGTCGCAAACTCGCGCAGGAACGCTAGTAGCAAGGTTGGACGATCCCGCGGCACCGTCACCTCCCGGGTCCCCTGGCAGCCCGGCCACAACCACCAACACCGCCGATGCTTCGGCCACATCGAAAGCATCGGATGCGCCAATTTCCGCTGAAGTCATGGATGAACTCGATGCTTTGAAGAAGCGCATCGAGGAACTCGAGGCGGAGCTAGGCGGAAAGTCGGCCGCCACGCCACCGGCAGCCCCC
The DNA here is from genome assembly GCA_963818345.1 of uncultured Acidobacteriota bacterium. Lineage (GTDB taxonomy): Bacteria > Acidobacteriota > Terriglobia > Acidiferrales > UBA7541 > Palsa-189. Next base: position 745,337 of record CAWFRX010000014.1, read on the forward strand.
GCAGCGACGCCTGCTGCGCCTGCCGCAACCGCCACGACATCGGTCGATTCGGATTCTTCCTCATCGTCGTCATCTTCTTCGTCGGCGGCAGCGGAATCTTCCTCCGATGACCCACAAGGCGCGGCGCCGGCTGCCGCTCCGGAAAAGAAGCCAAAACCAGATCCGTTCTCCCTTTACGACTACACCTGGATGAACGCGAACCCTCGTAACGAAGATACTCCGCTAGCCACCAAATATTTCTCGCCCGAACTTCGGTGGGATTCCAACTACATGCTGCAAAATCATCACCCGATCGACCACACGCTGGGCGGCTCGACGGAAAGCTTCCGCGAAGGGGAACTCCAGATTGAACAGATGAGCTTCGGCGGCGACATTCGCGTCGGAAATGTCCGCGGCCGGGTCTTAACGATGTTCGGCTTGTTCTCCACCACCACACCCCGCAACGACGCCAGCTTCGGCGTCGGCCAGTGGGACCTTCGCGACGCTTACCGATTCTTCTCGGAAGCGTGGGGCGGCTACCACTTCAACGTCGACCTACGGACTCAACGTTGATGCCGGTATTTTCGTTTCCTATATCGGCTTGTTCAGTTACTACAACTTTGACAACTGGGCCTACCAACCGTCGTTCGTTTCCTCCAACACTCCTTGGTTTTTCAATGGCGTGCGAGTCCAGTATTTCCCCACACCCAAGCTGAAGATCGAACCCTGGTTTATCAACGGCTGGCAGTCTTATGCCAAGTACAACGGTTACCCTGGTCTTGGAGGACAAATTCTGTGGCGGCCGAACGCGTGGTTCTCGTTGGTCGCCAATAACTACGGCATGGGCACCGACGTTCTCGGCAATCCCGGAATATCGCGTATCCACACCGACGACAGCGTTGAAACCAGATACTACAACCATCCCGGCGCTAAACTTGATTACATGGCGTTTACGTTCACCGGTGACCTGGGATGCGAGTATGGCAAAGGGACATTCCCAACTCCCAACCTCACCTGCTTCGGCGGTCATGGCTCTGCTAAAACATCGTTTGTGGGCGCCATGCTTTACAATCGCTGGGACTTCGCCAAAAATCACTACGGCATCACGGTTGGTGGCGGCTTCCTAAATAACCCGGGCCGGTATCTGACCCTTCTTCCCCCAATCAACGGGGCCGACGCCGTCACCGGATCGCCCTACTTCACCGAAAATCCCACGAATACGTACCACGGAGAAGACGGTACAGTGACCCTCGATTACATGCCTTCGCAGTTCATCACCTTCCGTACCGAGGTTGGTTACCGCTGGTCGAAGGAACCGTATTGGTCGGGACACGGCGGGATCACACCTCCGGGGTTTCCCGACGGCGGAACGAACGGCCAGCCCGCGCAGTACGTCTGCTCCAACGGCGCTCCTTCCGGGTTAGGTGCTGGAGCGGGAGCGTCGGCGACTGAACCCAACTCGCAATATAACCTCCAGCAGGACCTGCCATCGGTGGAGGCTGCATGCTTCGGAATCGAGAACCCGGGCGTGATCCCAACGAAGAAACAACTAAACTCAACCCTGGTCTGGTTCCCGGACCTGGCGACCTCGCAATTCGTGTGGACGGCAGCCGTCATGGTCAAGTTCTAGTCGTTCTCGATTGACCACCACCAGCTGTGCAACCAATCGGGCCGCCGCCAGGCGGCCCGATTGCTTTTCAGAGTCCTATCTCCGATAGACACGCCTAGATTTTTTCCAGATCGGAGCTCCCACGAATCCCGGCGATTCCTCATCACCTTGGCAGTCTGCCTCGCACCGCCGGAACCCCGAACGCAAACGTGCGCCGCCCTGCCAGACAATCGCATTCGCTACAGCGCAAGGGCCGCTAACAAAAGCCACATTTTGTCGTGGATCGGGCAGCGGATGCACCGGACCGCTGGACAGCAAGCCATCCCGAAGTGCCGGGTTTGTTCGCGCAAGCGCGACTGATTATCGAGCCCGACAATAAAATTATGAGGTTTGAGACCCTGACTTCACTCGAGAAAACTCTGAACGTGGGCAACCTGCCGGAGCAGCCGGATCAATTCGAATTTGCCAGATGGAAGCCGGCAGTCGATCTTGTCGCGAGTCAGCGATTCGTATAGCCTCTGCCAGTTGCCGCCCTGGCGTCGCCATTTCAAAAAACGAAGCTTAAAAAAAGAGTGTCCTCTCTCAGGCTGGCTTGACGGCCGTCCGTCTCCGCGCCAAGACATGCGCCCGCCCGCTCTTAACAAAGTCTACGAACCGGCGCGACAGTTCGCCAATCCGGTCCGCCTGCCGCGCCCGGATCGCGTCTTTAGGCACCAATTCTCCGCCGATTCCCAGCGCGAGTGCACCCGCCTGAATGTAGTTGGAGGCGTTCTGTTGATTTACGCCTCCCGCGGCGATCAATGGCACGTTCGGGAACGGGCCCTTTAGGTCTTTAATGTAACTCGCGCCGCCCACGTTCGAGCACGGAACCACCTTGATAAAGTCGCAGCCGGTCTTCCACGCATTGATCAATTCGGTCGGGGTCAGCACACCCGGGAACACCACGACACCCTGCTTCACGGCAAATTCCACCATGCCCGCGTCGAAACCATCGCTCGTCAGGAAGTTAGCTCCGGCGTCCAAACAAGCGCGCGCGGTTTCCGCATCCAGTACGCTGCCAGCGCCGACCACCATGTCGGGAGCGTTCTTCAGCAGATAGGAGATCACCTTGATGGCTCCGGGTACGGTGAGCTCCACCTCGACAATGGGAATCCCGCCACTGGAGACCGCCTCGGCAGCAAACAGCGCGTCTTCCGCGGAGGAGACGCGCACTGCAGGGATGACTCCAATCTCTTCAATCCAGCCCCGTACGGCTTCTTTTTTCAACGGTCCGGCTCCTTCGGTGCTTACGCCATCCTGCAGATCAGTTCGGATGTTCCATTGCCACTGTGCCGGCGACGCTCAATCCAGTCACCCGTTATTGGCGCTTCAAAACGGTCGCCTTCTCGTACCGGCAGCCGAGATCGCATCCTCCCGCGAACGCGCCCGAATCGCGGCGACAATGACGACTTCCTCGACCTTGTCCCGAACCGCTTCCTTTTTCACCCGGGGCAACTCTTCCCTTCTGATTCTGTCCTGTTCGCAGCGCTCAGTTCGGATTCGGCAAAAAGACGCGCTCTTGAAAGAGATAGTCCGCTGCGGCCTTGAGCACCTTGGCGCTTCCCGGATGCAGCGCGTTCAAGGGACCCGCTCCGGTGAACGCGCCGATCAGGCGATCGTCCGTCTCGAAATAGACCGCCGGCAACATCAGGCTGCCGTCATCCAAGACATTTAGGATCGTGACCGCGGCTAAGTCCCAGCGCGGCTGGTAAATCCGCGTGGTGGGCGCGGTTGCTTGCAGCGCCATCGCCTTTTCGCCGTAGGCTTCGTTGGGGGCCAGCGACGCCTCACCAATCGATTTGGACTTTGACCAGATCACCAGATACCGCGGCTTGTCTCCGGACATCACCGCGCCGTTCAAGCACAGCCCGGGATATTTTTTCTGGCCGTTCTTCTCCCACCATTGTTTCTGCGCCGAGTCCAATCCAGCGTGAAGACCCGGCGTTCCCCCATCGGCGCGCAGCACCTGGAAAAAAGCCTTGCAGGAGGACTGGTCCTGCGCCAACGCCGGAAGAGAACCAAGCACGGTCAGAACAACAAGGACCGACAGTTTCATCAGCTGCCTCGCTTTCCCACAGCTTTGAACACGCTCAGCGCTCGGGCCACTCTAGGGGAGCGGCGCGACCTTCCAGCGCCACATCTTTTCATCGACTCCCTGGCCAAAAATCCCCGCAATCGCCGCCTTGCCGATCACATGACCGTCCATGGCTTTCAGCAGATCGGCGCGGCTCGATCCCGCCGCCAGATCCAAGTTTCGAGTCGAGCGCGTAGAGTCTCAAAAACGTAGTGGTGCGGCCTGGCGCCAGTCGGTGGGCACGGCGGCTGATATCCATTCACGCCCCGTACGTTCTTGCCTTGCTGAATTCCATCGGGAGCGCTATCCGGCTGCACCCCCGCCGAAAGTTGTCCAGCGCCCGCCGGAATGTTCCAGAGGATCCAGTGGGTGACGTCCATCGAACCCTTGGCGGGCGCTGCATCAGGTCATGAAAAATCAGAGCGAAACTGGCGGTGCCCGCAGGCGGGTCGCTCCATTGCACGCCGGGCGAGGCCCCCATCGGGGTCGCCGCAAGTGTATTGCAGCGGTATCCAGTCACCGTCGGAGTATGCGGATGTCGTCATTGTGAACTTCGAGGGCGGCGGCGCCGCTGCTTGTTGCGCCGAGACGTTTCCCGCCCCCGTCGCCAGCGACATTAGAACCAAGAACGCCTGTGCCACGGTCATTCGCATGGAGTTCACCTCTTCTCAGTACGCCGTTCAGCAGCCGAACTAAGGCAGAGTTCTTGTGCCCACGGCTTCGCGAAGCTGTTCGAGCGCGAGCAGGTAGGAAGCCAGCGTCTGCCGGTAGGCGAGTTCCGTCGCTCGATAACTTCGCTCCGCGTCCAGGAAATCGAGAAGGGCCAGGCCGCCCCGCCTGTATGCATATTCGCTGATGTCCCGCGACTGCGTGGCCACGTCCAGATACTTCGAAATGTAGAGTTGAACCACTTTGTCGTTTGATAGCAGTCCTTCGTAGGCATCCTTCACGTCGGTCAAGACCTGCCCGTTCGCCGCGTTTTGCTGTTCTTGCGCTTGGGTAATCGCGAAGCGCGACCGCGCGATTTCGCCCTGGTTGCGATTATTGATCGCCAGCGGGATGCTGACCAGCGCGGAAGCCCCGCTGATCCCATTGAGTGCGAGTAGTTCGCCGAAACGGTGACGTCTTGCTTGCCATTCGCCTTTTGCAATTGGTACTGGCTGTCCGCCGCGGTCACGCCCTGCTGCGGCCGCGCGCAAGTCCGGGCGATTCGCCAAGGCCTTGATTTGCAAGTCCCCGAGATTGACCTTAACCGGCTGATACTCAAAGTCGGTGACCACGTCGTATTCGGCGGACACCGACTCATAACCCAGCAGTTGCCTCAGGTCCGACAAGCGACTGGGCTCTCGCCAGTTGCGCCTGCTCCAGGTCGCTCTCGAATTGCAATAACTGAAGCTTGATCATCAGATAGTCGTTCTCGCTGATGCCGCCTGCCTTGAATTGAGCCTCACTGATGTCCACGGTACTCTGGAAGCTCTTTAGGTCCTGCTCGGCGAGATCGAGTGTCGATTCTGCAAGCTGGGCGTTAAAGAATAGGGTCGCAACCTGAAAGGTAAGGCCGCGCTCGTTATCCGCCACCAGCGAGCGCGTCTGGGCGGTTATGTCCTTCTGTGCCTGCAGGCGATCCAGGCGCTTTCCTCCGCGTTCGAACAGGTAGCTCAGGCCGATGTCACCTTCCGTGTTGTTTTTCAGATATTGCGGTGTGGACACGCCCGAATAGACATCCGGATTTTGACTGGCGGGCGAGCCGAAGATCGGCAAATACTCCCAGTCGACAAAGAGCGTCGGGTTGGGACGCAGCCCTTGCGTGATCTCTTCCGCCTCGCTTTGCTGAATCGTTGTTCGCATGGCGATCAAGAGGTGGTTGTGCTGGATCGCCATTTGCATGGCCTCATCGAGCGTGATTCTCACCGGACCCTGTGTCTGAGCGGACGCTGGCAGCGTCGCCAGCGCACAGGCGACGAACACCGCAAGCGCGGTCAGCCCCGCTGCGATCCGGCGCGAAAAGATGTTGGAGTCTCTAAACCTCAAAGGATTCCTCCGGTTCCGGCAGCACATCGCCGTCGCTCGCAAACCACACATAGAGCGTTGGCAGAATGAAGATACTCATGGCCAAGTCGGCCATCAGGCCGCCCACGATGACAATCGCAAACGGCCGCTGCGAATCGGAGCCGATCGCATGCGAGAAGGCCGCCGGCAAGAGACCGAAGGTGGCCACCAGCATGGTCATCATGATCGGACGCAGCCGCAACACGGCGCCTTCGACCGCCGCGTCCGCGACCGTATATCCTCTGGCGCGGAGCTGGTTGATGTATTCGAGCATGATGACGCCGGTCTGCACCGATACGCCGAAGAGCGCCAGGAAGCCGACGCCCGAGGCCACGCTGAAGAAAGTATGCGTGACCAAGAGCGCCAGTCAGCCCGCCAACGCGAGCCATGGCGACCGTGGCAAGAATCAGCAAGGCCCACTTGACCGAGCGGAACATGGTGTAGAGAATGATGAAGATAATCAGGATCGTGATCGGAACGATGATCAGCAGTCTGGCTTCTGCTCGCTTTTCGCTCTCGTATTCTCCCGCCCATTCGAGGTGATAGCCTCGCGGCAATCTGCACCTTCTTGCCGATCTGGTCTATGGCATCTTTGACCGTCGTCCCCAAATCTCGGTCGCGCACTTCGAACCGAATCGCGACATAGCGCTAGCCGTTTTCGCGGTAGATGTCATAGGCGCCATCTTTGACCTGCACATTCGCCACTTGCGCCAGCGATACACGCTCGCCCGAAGGGGAAAGAATGCGAATATCCTGAATCGCTTCTTTCGTGTCCCGATATGGTTTCTGATAGCGCACCGTCAGGTCGTATACGGCTTCTCCCTGCAGAACCTGGCCGACCGGAAAACCGCCGACGGCCGTTTGGATGGCATCTTGTACATCCGCCACATTGATGCCCCAACCGCGCTGCCGCTTGCGGTCCACGGTGACATTCAGGTTCGGCTCGCCCGTGTCGCGTTGTAGCCCCAGGTCGTGGATTCCAGGGATCTGAGCCATCACCTCCTTGATCTCTTCGCCCTTCTGCTCGAGAACGTCCAACTCCGGACCGTAAAGCTTGGCCGCCAGCCCGCCTTTCGTGCCCGTCATCGTCTCATCCACGTTATCTTCGATGGGTTGTGAGAAATTCCAGAAAGCTCCAGGAAATTTGTGAAACCTCGCGGTTCATCGCGGCAATCAGTTCATCTTTATCTCTGATGGAAAATCGGCCGCCATTGCTCCTTGGGCTTCAAATCCACGAAATATTCCGTATTGCCGAATCCTCCCGTGTCGGTTCCGTCGTCTGGAGCCCCGACTTGCGAAACGACCGTGGTGACTTCGGGAAACGAGGCGAAGACGTAGCGCGACTGGGTGGTAAAGCGCTCCCCTTCCGTGAGACTGGTGCTATTGGCCAGCTCACCGCGGGCCCAAATCGCGCCTTCATCGAGATGCGGCAAGAATTCGGCGCCAATGATGCCGCTGAACGTCAGATACAGGGCGATCAGCAAGCTTGCCAGTCCCACGCCGACGGTGACCTAGCGGTATTCGATGGCTCGCCGCACCCCTGCGCGGTAACGCTTAATGAGAAAAGCCATCACCGGGTTGTGCCATTCCTTGACGCCTTTGCTGAACAACCAGCTGCTCAGTACCGGCGCGACCAGGATCGAGTAGGTCAGAGCGCCGAGAAGCGCGAACGCTACCGTCCAGGCCATGGGCTTGAACAACCTGCCCTCCACCCTTTGCAGCGTGAAAATCGGCATGTAGGCAGTGATGATGATGGCGATGGCGTAGAACACGGGCCGTTGCACTTCGTGGCACGCTTCGCGGATCGCTTCTGCCGGCGACTTGACGATCACGGTGCCACGTCCGGCACTGGCGTCGCTTCCGTTCGAGGCGCTCTGGCGGTGGTTCAGGTGACGGACGATGTTCTCGACCATCACCACCGCGCCGTCCACCATCATTCCGAAATCCAAAGCGCCCAACGAAAGGAGATTGGCGGGAATCTTGGCCAAATTGAGCCAAATCGAAGCGAACATCAGAGAAAACGGTATGGTCACGGCGACGATCAAGGCGGCGCGGATATTGCCCAGGAACAGAAGCAGAATGATCGTGACCAGAATCATGCCTTCACCGAGATTGTGCAGCACCGTGTGCAGCGTGAAATGAAGCAGATCGCTGCGGTCCAGCATGGGGATGAGCTTCACGCCCTCGGGCAGGATCTGGTTATTGAGCTGGTCCACCTTCTCGTGAATCCCGTCCAGTGTGGGCTGTTCCTCCGCACCCTTTAGCATCAGCACGCTGCCCTGGATCACGTCGGGCTCATCGACAATCACGCCATCCGGGCGATGGGTCGCTCTGGCCATATGTCCCAATCGAATTCTGGGGCCCATCTCGACAACCGCGATATCCTTGACGCGAATCGCCGTCCCATTTTTCGTGGTCACGACGGTATTTTCGATGTCCTGCAAATTGCGGTAGAGTCCGATCGCCCGGACGTTCATCTGCTGCAGCCCGGACTCCACGTAACTGCCGCCCGCGTTGACGTTGTTGATTTGGAGCTGTTGCTCCAACTGGCCGATGCTCAATCCGTATGCGATGAGCTTGTTGGGGTCCACGCGTACCTGGTATTCACGCGCGGTGCCTCCGAAATCGCTCACGTCCACAACGTTGGGAACCGTTTTGAATTGCTTGTACAGCGTCCAGTCTTCGATCGATCGTTGATCCATCAAATCGTATTGCGGGTTTGTGCTTCTGATTGTGTACCAGTAAATCTGGCCCGTCAGGCTCCAGTCCGTTCCGATTTGCGGCTGAACGCCAGGCGGCACGCTGACCAGGGTCAGCCTTTCGAGAACCTTGGCGCGGTTCCAATCGTTGATGGACGAATCGTCAAAGACCAGGGTCATGAGAGACAGCCCAAAGATGGACTCCGATCGCAGATCGACGAGGTGCGAAAGTCCGCCCATCTGAATCTCGATGGGAACGCTTACTTGCTGCTCGACTTCCTCGGCGGAACGACCCGGCCATTGACTGATAATGTTTACGTAATTGTCGGCGATGTCCGGATAGGCCTCGACAGGCATCTCGTGGAAGGCTAGCGCTCCGGCGAAGAGCACCAGCAGCGTCAGCGCAATGACCACGAATCTGTTGTTCAGTGCGAAATCTACCAGTTTCCGAATCATCGTCTTTTCCTCGGCCCTCTGGAGTCCCGCGTCACTCATTGTCGATTGCGTTTTGCATCACAACCGCGTTGGACACGACCTGCTGGCCCGGTTGCAGCCCGCTCACGATTTCTTGCATGTTGTTCGGCAACTGTGAACCGCTGGTGACTTCGGTCCGGCGGAATTTCCCTTGCACGGGAATGAAGTACCCAGTCGCGATCGTGCAAATGCAGAATCGCGGACGACGGCACGGACGTGAACGTCTGTTTCGTCAAGCTGTACAGCGTCGCCGTCGCGAACATGCCCGGCCGCATAATCAGACCGGGATTCGGAACCTCAATGCGAACCTTGGCCGTGCGGATATTGGGATCGAGAATGTATCCGATGTTGCTGACCTTGCCCTTGAAAACCCGATTCGGAAAGGCCGTCAGCTTGATATCAACGGCCTCGTCCAGACGCACGTTGGCCATGTCGTTTTCATAGACATCGCAGACGACCCAAATGGTGCTCAAATCTGAAATCGTGAACGGGTTTGGCGCGGAGTAGGACTGCACCGTCGCAGCAATCGTCACCTCCTGATCGGTGATCACTCCGGAGACGGGCGCCAGGATCTCCACGATGCCGTTAGGCTGGTCTGGGTCGTTGCCCAGCAGCCGAAGATGCTCGGTCGCCGTGTCCAGCGTGGTCTTGGCGTCATCTTCGTTGTCTTGCGCGACCTCGACGTCTTGCACCGCCATGGCGCCGTGCGCATAGAGGTCCTTGGTCCGGTCCAATTGCTTTCGCGCGAGGAGCTCGTCGGAGATGGCCTTGCGATAGGCGTCGAATCCCAACCCGACGTCATCGCTGCGGATCCGTAGCAGGACCTGATCTTTTTGCACGGTGTCGCCTAGCCGCGCGCGGATGTCCACGACGCGGCCGGAAGCCAGCGTAACCACCGGCACGTTGCGCGAGATATCCGGCATCACCACACCAGTGACCGACAATTCCGACGGGGCTTCATATCGGGTCGCTGTCACCAGCGGATATTGCTCCGGATGGTCCACCGCGAAGTCGGTGACGTCCACGCCCTGAATTACGTTGGCGCGAGGTGGCGCCTCCTGCGCTGGGTCGCCTTTGGCCTCACCACAGCCGTAAGCACCCATGGCAACGGAGATCAGAAGGACGGCAATGCCTACACCTGTGGTTTTCATCAAGATACTCCTCGGTTGAAACCCTCTCTAACCAGGCAGCCCTGCTTTCTGGCGACGCTACCCTGCGGAGCCAAAGACACTCCGCACAGTCGGCACACTCCCACTTCCCGTTTTCTCGATGCTTCGTGCTTTAAAGGTTTGTTACGAGGGGTGGCGCTCTACCAGAACCGGAGAGAAAGGTGCAGGACAGCGTAGCCGCGGTACTGCCGGACGAATGGAAACCTTCTTGCCACGTCGGAGGCAGTATCCCTCCTCGATTCGCAAGCATATGCATCTCGAAGCCTGTGGAGACCAGCCCCGAAATGTCCGCCATTCCGCCCGTTCCCGACGCCCGATTTTGCTGGGATGCCACCGGATCCGGAATTTTGGCCGAAATGGCCACGGTAAAGTGGTTGTGGCCGTCGTTCACGAGCACGGTAAGAGGCCAGTGCAGCAGCGCCGGAGTCACCACCACGTCATTCGAAACGTGGTCGCCGGTCATGTCGCGCACGGCGAGCTGAAGCCCGCCCGGAGGGGCCATCACTACAATGGACTGTTCAGCTCCCGAGTCCGACTTCAATCTCAGCGTATAGCGCGTATACCATACGTAGCTCTGCCCGTCGGCTCCGGCGATCGAGGACGATCCCGCTCCTACGTCGGTTGCGCCGGCAGGACGCTCCCCGCGAACCTCATTTCCAGAGTGCGCGCGGCCGACCATCGGCATAGCAATCGCCTGCGCCAGGCTCGCCGCGAAAAGAACGCAGGCCAGCGCCAAGCAGAACTGCACGCCTGCGGCGGGTTCCGCTTGCCTATGCAGGTTCGCTGGAGACTGGTCTCCGAAAATCATGGAGCGTACGTTAGGCGATCCACCGTGAAAAAGGCATAAACGAACCATTCGGAATCCATAAGCGGAATAGAAACGAACGAAAAAGCGAGGGAAGATTAGAGAACGAAAACAGCGACGCCACAAAAAAAGGTACTGGAACGCCCTATCGCCGGGACATCTAGGTTCCTGTTCGGTAACCCCAGCAGTCCTAGCCCCAGTTATGAAATACTTACGAACCGCTCACGCCTTCTTTATACCTTTCGACCTATCCTACGAGTCGTGCCCGCGTTCACGCCGTCGGATGGAGCTAGCCATGAGTAAAGGCCGCATTCTAATAGTGGACAACGAGCCACAGATTCGTCGCGTCATGAGAACGACGCTCATCGCCAACGGGTTCGAAGTGGAAGACGTTCGAAGCGGCCCTGAGGCACTCGATCTCCTGCATGCCGCGACGTACGACCTTGTGCTCCTGGACATCAACATGCCTGGCATGACGGGTTTCGAGGCTTGCCGTTCGATCCGCGCTGTTTCGAATACCCCCATCATAATGCTCACCGTGCGTGACGCGGAAAGAGACAAGGTAGAGGCGCTTGAGGCCGGAGCTGACGATTTTGTGACCAAGCCGTTCAGCAGTCCTGAATTGGTAGCTCGCATCCGCGCCGTCCTCAGGAGAGGCCTTGTGCCCAGCGAGTTTGGGCGTGCTCAAGTGCAGATCGGAGAGGCCAAGATCGATTTTGAAACGCGCGTCGTAACCGGCCACCAAGGGCCCGTGCATCTGACGCCCAAGGAGTTCGATCTGCTCTCCTATCTCACGGCCCGAGCGAACAAAACAATTGGCCACCGCGAGCTGCTGCGTGCCGTATGGGGTCCCGACTATGGTGATGAGCAGGAATACTTGCGCGTGTTCATCAATCGCTTGCGCAAAAAAATCGAACGCACGCCGACCAGGCCAAAATATTTGCTCACCGACCCTTGGGTCGGGTACCGCTTGCAGGTGCCAAAATAATTCCTGGTTCTTCCTCCAGCGAATGCTGGCGCCTCGTACGGCCGGCTCCTGGCCCTATTTGAGTGCGGTATCGGTATCGTGTTACACATGCTTCGAAGATTGAATTGGAATCTCCGGCCAAGAGCAGTCGACTTCGCGGCGTTGAGCCTGCCAAATAGGCCACGCGGTTCCGGAAGGAAATCGCCGATGAGAACCCTCCGAGCGTTGCTCCTCCTGGCGGCCACTTCGACGGTGGCCTTTTGTTCCCCGGGTGGTGTCCTCGATAAGGTCACCACAATTCAAGTCGATCCGACGTTCGTCGAGCAACCCAACAGCGTCAAGGACCCCACAGCCGCAAATCTGATCCGCTACAATCTACGAGCGGCGGTCAAGGACTCACACCTCCTGGAAGGCTCCTCTCCCATAAGAACCCACTTCGTTCTCGACGGGTTTACCGTCGAAGGTACCGCGAAGCGGGCTTTAGGTCTTGGCGCCGGCAAAACCACCAACACCGTCGACGGCAAGTTAGTGATTCAGGATGCGACTGGAAAGGAATTAGCCAGCGTCAAGATCCACATGCGCGGAAGCGTCGCTTTTAGCTCGGGCGACGGCAGCGATGCGCAGGGTCGTCAGGCAACTTCAGACCTCGAGCAACGCTTCATCGAAGAGATCGAGAAACTCAAATGAAGAAGGCACTCATCGGACTCGCATCGTTGGCGTTGTCCGGCGTGTTCAGCATCGCCGCGCACGCGCAACAAGCCTATAAGGGGCAGATCTGCATGGGACCGAACACGGGTCGGTCGGCCCCGGACAAGAGTCAGGTACAGTGCGACGTCGCAAGAGCCAAAAGAGGCGCGAAATACGTCTTCGTCAATTTCCCGGACAAGGCCGTCTACCAAATCGAAGGCGCCAAGAAGCCAAAACCTCTTGCGGGCAGAAACGTGGTGCTCATCGGCACCTTGGACAAAGCTGCCGGCACGATTCACGTTTCTGAGATCTACGCGGCCTTGCCACCCAAGGTCACTCAGGCAAAAACGGTTTACATCGATTGCGATGCCTGTCCCCGAGGACTGGCGGTGGCTTGGCGAGCGGCCTTCGAGGAACTGTCGGATTGGGGAAGGTTCGACATCGTTCCAGACCGCATGAAAGCGGATCTGGTCGTCCTCATATCCGGCAATCCTTATCTCGGCGACTACGTCACGCGCGACGGTCCGGATACCAGGCCCGTGCACATCGAAATCACCTACATGAATATCGTCGACCCGAAAACGGGTGCAAGTCTGTGGGGCGATTGGAAGGAGTGGGGCAGCTTCCTGGTCGCTAAAGCGACCAAGAACATGGTCGTAGAATTTAAACACCAACTCCTGATCGAAGAAACCGCCGGTAAGACCTGAGATTCACCACGGTAGCCGCGGCCATCATGCTTGAATCGCGTTCTCGACGGGCGTCTGAAAAGGGCCGTTCAGCGAAGCCACGCGTGCCGAAGCTCCCACTCGAGTGATTACTGGTTCTCGATCGAGTTCTCGAGCACCAGCGCGTTGGACACAACCTGCTCGCCCGGCTGCAAACCCGAAATGATTTCTTGCTTTTGATTCGGCAGCATCTCTCCGCTGACGACTTCTACGCGGTGGAATCTATTTTGCGGTGCGGGCGTGAACACCCATTCGCGGTCGTGCAGATGCAAAATTGCTGTGGCCGGAATCTCCGTGTGCATGGTCATTTGTTGGCCCTTGAACGTAGCCGTCGCAAACATTCCGAAGTGCATGATCTTTTCCTGATTCTGCACGTCGATGCGAACCTTCGCCGTTCGCAGCGTGGGATCGAGGATCGCCCCGATGTTGCTGACCCGCCCCTTCAGGACTCGGTTCGGATACGCGTTCAAGCGGATGTCCGCGCTGTCATTAATGTGGATGTCGGACAAGTCATTTTCATACACATCGCAGAGAACCCAGACGTCGGACAGATCTGAAATCGTGAAGGGGTTCGGCGGAGTGAGCGCCTGGACGCCGGACGCATTGGTGATCTGTTGATCGGTGATGACCCCGGAGATCGGAGCGAAAACCGACACGATTCCCGTAGGATGGTCGGGGTCGGTTCCGAGCAGACGCAGATGCTCGGTGGTCGTATCCACGTCAACCATGGAATTGTCCTCGGCAGTCTGGGCTACTTCGAGTGAACTCTTCGGAATCGCTCCATGATCGAACAGAATCTGGGCGCGATTCAGCTGCACTTTCGTGAGGCCTTCGTTCACGACGGCCTTGCGATAATCGGAATAGGCGCCGGCAATATCGCTGCTTCTCACTTTGAACAGCAGCTGGCCCTGCGTGACCTGGTCTCCAAGCTTGGCGTCGATTTCCATGATTTTCCCACTGGCTAGCGACGGCACCGGAACCTGCTTGGTCACGTCTGGATTGACCGTCCCGGTTACATTCAACAGCGGGGCCGCCATGTGTCCGACAGCGGTCGCCAAGGGAAATTGGTCCGGATGATCCACGGCCACGTTCGTGACGTCGAAACCGGCCACCACGTTCGCCGGAGGCGGCGCTGTCGCCGCGGGATTTTCCTGGGCGGTCGCACTCCGTTGGCAACCAGCGAACAGTAGCCCCAGGCTTATACAAATCACTACCTTGAATGCAGTTGAGCGAATCATTGCAAGACCTCCTGTCCCACCGCCGTATTCATCTGTGCGGCGGCGGTCAAATACGAGCCGATTAAATTCAAATACGAGAGTTCGGTATCGCGGTATGACTTTTCCGCGTCGAGAAAATCGAGTAACGATGCTCCACCGTTTTGGAACGAAAACGTCGTCTTATCGCGAACGTCCGTCGCCAACGCCAGGTACTTTGCCTTATAGGGTTTTAGAAGATTCATGTTTTGGACCAGCGTCCAATAAGCGGAATCGACATCGCTAAAGACCCCGGCTTCGGTCGCGGCTTGTAACTGCTGGTTCCGGTCGATATCGATTTGCGTGCGCGCCTTTTCGCCTTGATTGCGATCGAAGACGCGCAGCGGGATACTCACGCTCACGCCCAGGGTGTTGAGCGCTGCAGGGTTATTCCACGAACCGTTATGCGTGTACCACAAACTATACGTTGGATCCGTCGAGCCATTGGAAATCGCCAGCTGGTGATTAATCTTTGCCAAGTCCACCGATTGCATCGCCGCCTTCAAGTCTGGCCGCATGGCCAGCGCCATATTCCGGTACTGCTCGAGCGGCATCAGCTGGTCGCTGAAATCGAAGGGGCCGGTCACGTCGAACTGCTCGATGGGCGTGCGGTCATTCAGCAGGGTCAAGAGCTGGATCTTGCTGGTTCGCAGATTCACCATCGCGGTCTCGAAATCCGACTCGAATTGCACGCGCTGCAGCACCAGGCGGTCGAAATCCACCTCCGCAAGATCGCCGGCGTTCAGGCGGGTGCGATTCACATCCAGTTCGCGATCCCAATAGTCCAGATTCTGCCGGGCGTTCTCGACGACCGCTTTCGCCTGCAAGACCTGAACGAATGCGCTTCGCAGACTGAAGAGCATGGTGCGCTCCTGATCGTTCGAGGTAGATTGGGTGACGGCGGTCGTTTCCTTCTGGCTGTCACGCCGCAACTCGCGCTTGTGATCGCGCTCGTGCAGGTAACTGATCCCAGGAGTCACCGTGGTGCCCCGGATAGGCTGCCAGACTCCGTCCACCGGAGTGATTTGAGTTCCGTCGAGGGTCACAGAGACGTCCGGATTGGGACGGAGATACGCGGTGATTTCCTGCGCCTTGGACTCGTCAATGTTGGCCTGATTGGCTTTTAGCGTCGGGTTGACAGCCTCGAACTTGGCCTTGATTTGATCCCAGGTGAGCGCTGTTGTTTGCGCGAGCAGAGTTGCCGGCAACAAACCCACGATCAAAATCGCGCTGGCAATTCGGTACGCGCGCGCCCTCGTTATGACTTTATTTTTCATGAGTCGAATCCAATCCGCCGCGCGGAATGGCCGCCATTTCTCATTGCCTGAGGCCATCCCCGGCTATAGAGGAATCATTTCTAGACTTCAAACCCTTCTTCGGGCTCCGGAAGTTTGTCCCCCTCCCTGGCGATCCACACATAGAGCGTCGGCATCAGAAAAATACTCATCACCAGACCCGCGATCAACCCTCCGACGATGACGATGGCGAACGGCCTCTGCGAGTCAGACCCGATCGCATGCGAGACCGCCGCCGGCAGAAGACCGAGCGTTGCAACCAGGCTCGTCATCATGATCGGGCGCAGTCTGAGTACCGCGCCCTCGACCGCCGATTCCATGATGGTATAGCCGCGCGAACGGAGTTGATTGATGTACTCAAGCATGATCACGCCCGTTTGCACGGATACGCCGGACAGCGCGAGGAAGCCTACTCCGGAAGACACGCTAAAATGCGTGCCGGTCAATAGCAGCGCAACGGTGCCCCCGAGAGGAACCATCGCCACGTTTGCTAGAATAAGTAAGGCCCACTTGACGGAGCGGAACATGGTGTAAAGGATAATAAAAATCAGCAGGAGCGTCAGAGGAACGATCACGGTGAGGCGCGCTTGAGCCCGCTTTTGGCTTTCGTATTCACCTTCCCAATCGAGATGGTACCCACGCGGCAGTTGTACTTGCGCATTCACCTTCTTGATGGCTTCCTCAACCGCGCTACCCAGGTCCCGCCCCCGCACGCTGTACTTGATCGCGATGTAGCGCTGGTTTCCTTCGCGGTAGATTTCCGAGCCGCCATCTTCTTCTTTGATCGTGCACAGTTGCGCTAGCGAAACCCGCTCTCCGGATGGAGACAGCAGGCGAATGCCCGCGAGGGCTTCTTTCGTCGAGCGGTACTGCGGGAGGTAGCGCAGGACCAGGTCGTAGCGCGCCTCGCCTTGCAGCACTTGGGTGAGGGCGTTGCCTCCCGCGGCGGTCTGGATAGCGTCCTGAATATCTGCGACATTGATCTGATAGCGTGCGGCCTGTGCCCGGTCCACGGTGAAGTTAATGTTCGGTTGACCCAAAACCCGGAACACGCCGAGGTCTTCGATACCGTTGACCTGCCGCATCACGTTCACGATCTTATCGGCCTGATCCTCGAGAACTTTCAAGTCGTCGCCGTATACTTTTGTAGCCAGTTCGCCCTTTACGCCGCTGACGGCTTCCTCCATGTTGTCTTCGATGGGCTGCGAAAAACCCCAGACAACTCCGGGAATCTTGTTTAGCTCACGGTTCATCGCGGCAATCAAAGCGTCCTTGTCCTGGTGAAATACGGGCCGCCACTGCTCCTTTGGTTTCAGATCGACAAAATATTCCGTGTTGAAAAATCCAGTGTTGTCGGTCCCGTCATCGGGACGCCCCACCTGACTCGTGCATTGGGGCACCTCAGGGAAAGAACACAGCACGACTCTGGCTTGGTTCGCCAGCCGGATACCCTCCGTCGGTCCCGTGCTGGACGCCAGAGTCCCGCGAACCCATAGAGCGCCCTCATCCAAATGGGGCAAAAATTCGGAACCGATGAGACCGCTATACGTGAGGAAAATGGCGACAGACAACCCGGCTAATCCGATCCCCACAGTTATATAGCGAAGCTGAATGGCGGCCCGCACCGCTTTGCGATACTGAGCCGTCAGAAAATCCATCACCGGATTGCGGAATTCACGAACGCCCTTGCCAAACAGAAACGTGGAAAGAACAGGTGCGATGATCATTGAAAATATCAAGGCGCCTATGAGAGCGAAAGCGACGGTCCAAGCCATTGGCTTGAATAACCGTCCCTCGACTCGTTGCAGCGTGAAAATGGGGAGGTAGGCAGTGATGATGATGGTGATGGCGAAAAAGACGGGCCGCTGTACTTCGTGCGCTGCCTCGCGGATCGCCTGCACCGGCGCCTTGATGATCACAGTAGCGCGGCCGGACGAGCTAGAGCCGCCCTGGCGGAGATGCATGTGCCGAACAATGTTCTCCACCATGACCACGGCGCCGTCCACCACCATTCCGAAATCCAGCGCGCCGAGGGAGAGCAGATTGGCGGGTATCCCTATCATGTTGAGGCAGGCTGCGGCAAACAGAAGCGAAAACGGAATCGTCAGCGCGACGATAAAAGATCCGGGAATATTCCCGAGAAACAAGAACAACACGATCACAACGAGAACGATTCCCTCGGTGAGGTTATGCAGGACAGTATGCGTGGTGTATTCGACCAGAACGCTGCGATCGACGAACGGAACGATCTTTACACCTTTGGGCAAGATGTGATCGTTCAATTCGTCGACTTTTGCATGCAGCGCTCGAAGGGCCTCATCTGAATTTGCGCCTTTGCGCAGGAGTGCGATGCCCGATACCACATCGTCGTCATCGACGATCTTCCCGTTCTCTCGATGAATCGCCCGCGCGAACTGCCCGAGACGGATCTTAGGTCCTTGCGAAACCACGGCAATATCCCGGACGTGTAGGGGCGTCCCCATCTTCGTCGTAATGACCGTGTTTTCGATGTCGTGTACGTTCGTGACGAGCCCCACTTCCCGAACATTGATTTGCTGCAGGCCCTCTTCAATGAAGCTTCCACCCGCGTTGGTATTGTTATTGGTGAGCTGCTGTTCCACCTGGGCGATGCTTAGTCCGTAGGCGATCAGCTTGTTGGGATCCAAGCGAACCTGATATTCGCGGGTCGGCCCGCCGAAGCTGGCGACATCGACGATGTCGGGTACGGACTTCAAGTTTTTCTCCACGACCCAGTCCTCGACCGATTTCAGCTCCATCGCGTCGTATTCGGGATTGGTGCTTTGGAGTGTGAAAAAGTAGATCTGACCGACCGGGCTCCAGTCGGTTCCCATTTGTGGAGTTACACCTGGCGGCAGAGTCACTTGCGACAGCCGCTCCAAAACCCTTTCGCGGTTTTTGAAGTTGTCTTCCTCGTCATCAAAAATCAACTTCAGATCGGAAAGCCCAAACAGAGAAAATGAGCGCAGGTGGACGATATGCGGTATGCCATTGACGGATGTTTCGAGCGGGATGGTGACCTGCTGCTCGATTTGCTCGGCGGAAATCCCCGGCCACTGCGTGATGATCTCGACGTAGTTGTCGGCCACGTCGGGATAGGCTTCGACGGGAAGCTGATGGAAGGAGATCGCTCCCCAGCCGAACAATAGCAGCGCCGCCGCAAGCACGAGAAGGCGGTTCTCTAGGGCGAAATCGAGAACTTTGCCGATCATCTCACTGGCCCGCCATATTCTCGAGCACCAGCGCATTGGCCACCACGCGCGCTCGCGGCTCGATGCCCGAGACTACTACCTGCATGTTTCCGGCGAGCGGTAGTTCCGCTGCTGACCTCTGCGCGTTTCGCGGCCGCTGGATCGAATTTCTCGCTGCCACAGCCCAGGTGTCAGCCGGCCAGGACCAAGCCGCCGACGATTCAACAAAGTTCGTTCGATGCATAGTCTTACTCCCTTATCAGGGTGTGGGCTCTACCGAGAGCCGGCGTCGAACTCGAGAAGACCACCCGGGGCAAGATTCCAGAACGAATCGGGCCGGGCGCACTTCTAAAGCGCGGCGATTACAAACACCATGCTGGCAGTGCGGTTAGACCAAGGCAGGCGGCGCTCGGCCACCTGGAGAGGAGTACAGAGGATCGGCAGGAAATGCACGTTCCGCGGAGAGAGCAGATTCCGGCGGTGGTCGCGGAACGCGGAGGCGGTTCTCATTCTTGGCCTCCGCCTGAGGCGTCCTCGACGGAATCAGAACGGCCGAGTCTTGAACTTGACCTAGTTCTGAACCCCAACGCCTTGGGGAATCCGGAATAGACACTGGAAAGTCACTCGGCTTGGTCACTGAGAACTGCCCGTGGCCGTCGTTCAGAAGGACTGCGATGGGCCGCGTCTCTCCGGCTGCGCTGACGACCAAGTCCAGAGCGCTATCGCCATTCACGTCGACGGCCGCGATCTGAAGCACGCCGAAGGCTCCCGTCACGGCGATGGACTGCCACAACTTTCCCGATGGTCGTCGGCCAGATGTGAGTTGCAGACGGATCAGGTAACGCGTGAAATGGGCGTCGGAACGTTCCACTTCCGCGGTCGCCAAGTCGGGTTGCCGGTCACCGTCGAAATCGGCAATGGCAAAGCTCGAGTTCGCGCTCGCGCCGAGATGAGTCGTAGCCTCCTGCTTTGGCGAAGCGGCGATCGCCGCAGTTCGCCCGAAACAGGCGGCCAAACCGAGGACGGCGCAGAGAAGCAGCAACGCCTTGACACCGCTCCGATGGCGGCAAACGGGGAGTGTGCCCCGGGCAGCAAACCACGCGGAATCGAGACTTGGGATTGTTTCCATCTGACGACTGCACCACGAAAACTCTATTGTAGCTTACATCCACGCCCGAAACAGGCGCAACAAGGGCAGGCCGTTGCGCCAGCGTAACGCCCGCGGGGGCCCACCATGTCGTCGTGACTCCAGCCCGGCCGAAATTGGTGGGCGACAAAGGTCTTGCCCCGGGACCTCTCCAGTGTCGGCAGAATCCACAACTTTTGTAACCGTTTCATTGAAAAAACAACCCATTCGCCCTTCGAACTTTGCATTCGTTCGCCCCAAAAAAGAGGCGTACGTTCGATCTGCTTCTCGTGTGGATCGCAGGCTCCAGGTCGACAGAGACTGCGCGCACGAGCATCAAGTGCCGGCGAGACCGGCGCACGAAAGCAAAGTCTCAAGTTCCCTGACCGAGGGTTCAACGTGAAAAAAATCGATCGGCGATCTGTTTTGATTGGACTAGGAACAGCGGCAGGCGTCGCTGTGCTGCCAAAAGCGGCGCGGTCGGCTGAACCGCAAACGAGCGCTCCCGCCATCGGCCGCAATCTTCCCGACGTTGTCGTGGTTGGCGCAGGCGCCTTTGGCGCTTGGACGTCTTTATGCCTTCGCGAAAAGGGCGCGACGGTTACCCTGCTCGATTCCTACGGCGCGGGAAATGCTCGTCAGGCATCCGGCGACGAAACTCGACAGATCCGCTCCGCTTATGCGGACCGGGAAATATACACGCGCTGGGCCAACGAGGCCTTCGACATCTGGCACCACCGCCAGGACGAATTCAAGCGCCGCATCATCTTCGCCAATGGCGTGCTCTCACCCGACGAACCCGTCGCACAATTCGAGGCCGAAAAACGCCTCTTCACCAAACTCAATATTCCCTTCGAGGTGCTCTCGCCGGACGAATGCAAGAAGCGCTGGCCGCAGGGCGGCTTCGAAGGCGACGAGCGCGCTTTCTATGAGCCTAAAGCTGGCATCGTCAAGGCGCGCGAGTCGCTCATCGCCGCGACGGAAGTGTTCACGCAAAAGGGTGGCACCTACAAAATCGGCATGGCCACGCCCGGGGATTCCGCTGGCGGCAAACTGACCAGCCTCAAGCTCGCCGACGGCACCACCATGAGCAGCGGAATGACGATTTTCGCCTGCGGCCCATGGCTGCCCACGGTGCTGCCGGATGTGATGACGAATTTCATCCGCCTCGCCCGTTCGGAAGTCTTCTACGTGGGCTCGCCACCCGGCGATCTTAGCTATCACTGGGAGCGCTTCCCCAACATCTGGCACGGCGGCGGTGGTTATGCGCTCAGCGATGTTGATTATGGCTACAAAGTCGCGCCGAACGGCCCCGGAAGCCTTAGCATCGATCCGGATCGGGACGAACGGATTGTCTCGCCCATTATGTGGGAAATGGCGCGGCGCTTCGTCGCACATCGCACGCCCGGCCTGGTCAATCAGCCGATTGTTGCGAGCCGCGTTTGCAACCTGGAGAACTCCAATAACGAGCACTTCATCATCGACACGCACCCATCCTATTCGAACGTCTGGATCGCCGGTGGCGGCTCAGGTCACGCCTTCAAGATGGGGCCGAAGATTGGCGCCTACTTGTCCGATCGAGTACTCGGGATCGCCGATCCAGCCGAGGAAAAATCGCTCTTCGCGTTGAGCGCGCACAAGGCGTTTGCATCCCCTCGAGGCCCTGCCTAGACGTGCATGGCTTTTATTGGGATTTGGTGGGCGATAAAGGACTTGAACCTTTGACCTCCCGCGTGTGAGGCGGGCGCTCTAACCAACTGAGCTAATCGCCCAAAAGAAGCGTCGATTCTCTAGTGTCAGACGGACGATGGGCTTCCGAATCGGTTCCATCACGTCCGCGCCACGCCCAAATTCTAACATACTTGCCGCGACTCCCAGATCGCCAAACACCTTCCTCAAGCGAAGCGCGTGCCTCACTCACTGAACACGTCGTGCAGCCTAGGTACGCCATCCAGTGATCCACCAGGCCGCGTGTTACAATCCTCCACACCGTTCAGCGGTGAAACCCAAGAACCTAACTTTCCTGAAGGAGCTGCCGGCGCGCAAAAGCTCGACTTCTAGGCAGCTTCATGGGAGCCATCGATGTCCGTCGTCCAGTTCTCGAAAGCGTTTCTGATCGCCGCGCGGAACTGCTTGATCAGCGGCAATCTCGTTAGTTTGTCGCTCCTCGCCAAGCCCTCAGCCATGGTCGGATACAACAGTGAAAGCCTGTTTTTGTTCCGCACGCTGAACGATCGCCGTGGCCTGCCGCAAAAGAATGTGTTCGACATTTTCCCGCAGGCCCGCATAGCCAGCGTTCAATTTTTCAATGCCGGCGAGTTCCCCTGGTTTAGCTCCATGTCGTCGTTCACGGCGGACATCGTCAGCCTCGGTCTGCTGTGCAAGGCCATTCAGCCCAAGGTCGTTTTTGAAATCGGCACGCTCACCGGCTACACGGCGGCTCATATGGCTCTCAATACTCCCAAGGATTGCCAGATCTATACCCTTGACCTGCCGCCCGACGTAACCCCCGCGCTCCCGACCACCGTGACCGATAGCAGCCATGTCGGCATGCACGCGCAACGCAAACGATATGTCTGGGACGACGCCCAGGTGGCCCACAAGATTCAAACCCTCTCGGGCGACAGCGCCAAGTTCGACTATTCTCCCTATCAAGGCCGCGTTGATATGTTCTTCATTGATGGCGCGCATTCCTATGAATACGTCCGTTCCGACACGCTGCATGCTTTGACCTGTTGCCATCCTGGTAGCACCCTTGTGTGGCATGACTTCGGACGCGTGGGCGTTAACGGTGTATCTCGCTGGCTCGTGGAATTCTCCCGCCAGCACACGGTCTACTCGATTCCTGGCGGATCGCTCGCTTTCTGCGTCCTCGATGCCTCCCCAAAGCCCATGGCATAGAATGCAGTATTGTTGAATCTATAGTTAACATAAACGTCCTAGCACCGCTGCTTGACTCTCTAGTGTCACTGGTGGTAAACCCTAGCGGATCGAATCCCCTAAAGGAGGCTCAAATGCGTCTTATTGCGCCACTTTTCCTAGCCCTGGTTCTCGCCAGCGGTGCGCTGGCTCAAGTCGAAGTCGGTGGACCTACCGACGTTCAAGACCCGGCCTACCCTCTTAGAGTTCGCATTTTGACAAGGAACGGCACTCGGGGCCAATCCGGCATCCGCATGTGGGGAAGAGCCGACCTTTTCGGCCCGAAAGAGCAGGGGTTTGACTACGAGACAACTTGCAGCGAGGTTCTCATGGTAACCCATGGGGACGAGCGCTACAGTGCGCGCTGGAAGAAGCAAGACAAGGAATTAGAAATGCTCCTCAGCAAAGTTGGGACCGGCAAAGCAAACAAATGTGTGGTGAAAGCCGACCTCCAGCACTTCGTTTACGAATTTGAACGCGGCACCAGCGGTGCCGTTGTGACCAAGCCAATGGCGGACTAGAGCCATCTCGGCGCGCGTCCACAAACGCCCGCTTCCGCTGCCCCGCTTCTAGCCAGTCGTAGCCGATGAAGCAACCCACCTAGGGTTGCCAATGGCACAAACACACGTGCTCGCCCGCCGCCGAAAAATGAATCGCACCTCTATTATCGCTAACAACACATCGAAGGTGCCCACTCGGACAAAGCCAGCCGTTTTACCGCTGGCCGCCGCGGTACCTCGCACAGGAGAATGTTGACCTGATGGAGCTTTCGTACTATGGGCACCCGCAGCGGATCTGGATAACGTCAACGCCGGAGGAATCTCCGCATGGCCAAAGACAAAGGAAGGGCGATCGTCGAGATCGAGGCCAAAATACCCCCGGAAGAAGCCTGGGAAGCGTCCGAGACCTGGTGGATAGAAACTTCCAAATATTACGGCGCGGGCCAACCCCGCGTTTTCAAGGGTTATCGTTGGGTGTTGATTGCGGACTTTCCCAATGCCGCAGCCGCCGCGCGGTTTACGTACATACTCAACAAAGCGGAGCTAAAGGCGCACGCGCGGAAGACTGGCGGCGAAACCTGGTTTGTCGCCTAAGTGTTCGTCTCACAAATGTTCGTCTCATAAATCTTAGATCGCTGGTTCCGAACCATCCTGGCGTCCTGAAACACTTGGTGAGCGCCTAATTTCTAAGGTAGGCTGAAGTTTGATAGGTACCCAATCGCCTCCGAAAGGGGGCGCCCGAGTACCAACGGAGCGTTCCAACCTGAAGCAAGCACTCTAACCGGCTGAACGCATGCCGTCGGTAACCCCGCTCCTAGGGCAGCCGGCCATTGACCGACTTATGACCACGACCGCCATCGCTCAGATCACGCAACTCCAACAGTCCATCGCCCGCGTCATTCGCGGCAAGGACGAAGCCATCCGCTTGACCCTGATCGCATTGCTGGCGCGCGGCCACTTGCTCATCGAGGACGTGCCCGGCGTTGGCAAAACCACATTGGCCCAGGCCATGGCGCATTCGTTTCGTTGCTCGTTCCAGCGCATCCAGTTCACCTCGGACATGCTGCCGAGCGACGTCATCGGCATCAGCATGTTCAACCAGGTCGATCAGCAGTTCGAGTTCAAGCCCGGCCCCATCTTCGCCAACATTGTCCTCGCCGACGAGATCAATCGCACCACGCCGAAAACCCAGTCCGCGTTGCTCGAAGCCATGAACGAGTCGCAGGTCACCATCGACAACCATTGCTACCCCTTGGCGCAGCCCTTCATGGTGCTGGCCACGCAAAACCCCATCGAGCATCACGGCACCTATCCGCTTCCCGAATCGCAGCTCGACCGCTTCCTGCTCCGCATCCGCATGGGCTATCCCTCGCGCGAGAGCGAAAAGGACATCCTCCGCAGCCGCGTCGGCGCGCACGCCGGAGCCACCAGCGAGCCGGTGATGGAAGCTGGCGACGTGGTCGCCATGCAGGAAACCGTCGAGGCCGTGCGCGTCGACGACAGCCTGCTCGACTACGCCCTCGAGATCATCGAGCGCACTCGCCAGACCGAGCGCCTCACGCTCGGCGTCAGCCCGCGCGGCTCCCTGATGCTTCAGCGCGCTGCACAAGCGCGCGCCTTCCTCGATGGCCGCGATTTCTGCCTCCCCGACGATTTCAAGCAATTAGTGCTGCCTGTCTTCGCCCATCGCGTGGTCGTGAACACGCGCTACGCCACGACGCAATCCGCCACGCAGAAAAAAACCGCGCCGGCTGAAGCCGTCCTCACCGAAATCCTGGAAACCACGCCCGTTCCACTCTGATGGCTGCTCTTCCTTCTGTACGTTGGTGGCGGGGTGGCGACGACCGCGCCTCCGCGCAGGCCGGCCCTCGTGGCCGCGTGGACCGCGCGCCCTGGCGCACGTTTTTCCTGGCCATGGGCGAGCTCGGTTTCGCCATGTTACTGGCGCTCTCCTCGACCGCCGCCGCGCAAAGCGGCAAGGTCATTCTCGCCTGGGTCACGGCGGTCTCGGCGCTGGCCGTGTCCGCCTGGGTGATGTTCACGCTGGTCCCGGCGCTCGCGCGACGAACACCCCTGCGCTGGCTGGCCTATCGTATTGACTACACAGTTACCAGGGAAGGCCTCGTTTACCTTGGCGGCATCTTCGTGGTGGCCATGGCCGCGCTCAACACCGGCAACAATTTGCTGTTCATGGTCCTGGCCTGCCTGCTCGCCGGCATCCTGATCTCCGGCATCATCTCGCAGTTGGTCCTGAGCGGCATCGAGCTGCGCATGGTCTTGCCCGAGCACATCTTCGCCGGCCGCCCGGTGCTCGCCCTGGTCGAGTTAGCAAACCACAAGCAGCAGCTTCCCTCATTTTCGCTCCAGCTCGTCGGCATCTTGGGAAAATCGCGCGAGCGAACCAAGCCCGCGAATCAGATTCTGACCACGCCCGTCTATTTCCCCTACGTGCCGCGCCAGCGAACCGTGCAGCAAAACGTCGAGCTTCGCTTTCCGTCGCGCGGCGTCTACCGCCAGGACTTGCTCGGTCTGCGCACCCGATTCCCCTTCGGCTTCCTCGAAAAAACGCGCCGCGTCGCTTCCGGCATCGAGGCCGTCGTCTACCCACCGGTCGAGCCCACCGGCGAATTCGGCGAAATCCTACCCATGGTGACCGGCGAACTCGAGAGCTTCTTGCGCGGCCGCGGCCAAGACCTCTACGCCATCCGCGACTTCCAGACCTCCGACAGCGCGCGCCACGTCGACTGGAAAGCCTCGGCCAAAACCGGCGTGCTGCAAGTCCGCGAATTTACCCGCGACGACGATCGCCGCGTGCTCCTGGCGCTGGACCCCTTCGTTCCGCCAGGGCCGGCCGTCGGCCGCGTGCCGGATCCGCGCTTCGAGCGCGGCGTCGGCCTTTGCGCGAGCCTGGCCTGGCACCTCTGCGAAATAGATTCCGTGCTCGCATTCCGCAGCGGCCCCTTCGCCACATCGATGGGCCCAGCCGGCGAATCCATCTACACCATCCTGCGCCACCTAGCCGCCGCCGAGCCCCTGCCCGCCCAACCCGGCCGCTCGTTCCTCGACGAACTAGCCGCCGAACCCGACGTCTTCAAAATCATCGTCACCCGCCAACCCCGCGCCGCAGTCCCCGCCAGCCTGTGGTCCTCCTCCTACATCCTCTTCCTAGACGAATAGCCAGCGCGCAGCGCACAGTCGTCGCCGAGAATGCTTTTGAGGGTGTGCAGGTATGTGCGTCTGACGCTTCGACGATTGACGGGTTGAAGAGGGTTGCCATAGAAAGGGAAAGTTCATGAGCGAGAGAAAAGTTTGAGGTTTTCCAGCTCATCCACATACGAGATTATTTTTAGGGGGGCCATGCTGTGATTGTTTCGCAGATGGACGAAAGCTTCGATAGTGGGCGGCGCGGCATGTTCGTAGTCGGCGGATTGCTAGGACGTGGGGCTGCGTTCTTTGAGCTAGAGCGGAAGTGGGAGAAGCTTCGGAAGCGCTCTGACATCGGCATCGCCTATTTTAAGGCTTCGGACTGCTGGTTTGGCTGCGGCGAGTTTGCCAAATTCGTGGCGACTCCCAGGAAGCCGACCGATGCCGAACGCGAGAGACTGAATGCCATAAGCTTGGAATTTGTTTCCCTCATCGAAAGAGAGATGGTTGAAATCCAAGCTATCGGTATCCTTCAAGAGGACTTTTACGAGGTAATTAGGGATTCTAACGCTCGTGCCATCCTCGGGGACAATCCTTTTCGCCTCGCATACGACTTGTCGATGATCCAATGCGCATGGGTGATGAAGCAACTAGAGCCGCTCCGCGATCGCGTTTGTTTTTTCTGCGACGAAAATGAGCAGTACAGCGCTTTGGCCCATGCAGCATACCGAAACTTAAAGAACACAAATCCAGAAGCTGAAAAATACATGGCCACATATTCGGAGGGTAGCGACAAGGATTTCGAGGCCTTACAAGCTGCAGATGCCTGCGTTTATGAAGTTCGGAGAGCCTTAAATATCGTTCACCGGCAATGGCCGGGACCGGCCCGTGAGCAATTTAAACGGCTACGGAATGCGCATAGAATGGGGATAATTCGGATCGCCAATAAACAGAATCTGCTAAACACCGTCGCGCTTCATAGGCTCGGAGAACCATTCAAGCTGGACGAAATCATGGCTGAGGTATTCCATGAAAACATCCACTTCGAAATCTGACTTCGCAAACTTTGACCGCTTGGTAGGGGATGTATTGAAGTACCGGTGAAATCAAGGCGAAGCTCTAGCTTCTTCCTACGATCCTCGCCGGCGCAGAAACCACCCCGCCAGCAGCGCCCTCCTCGATCGGCACAAAACTCTCAAGCTCAGCGTCATAGCGATTCACCAATCCCAAGCCGATATGGTAAACCCAACCGTGCAGCCGCAAACTCCGCTTCTTGAGCCCGTCCGCCACCGATGGGTGACTGCGAAGATTGCCCAGTTGCTCCACGACGTTTCGCTCGGCCAGCGCCAGCAGCAACTCCGCGCCTTCGTGCTTTCCGCGCAATTTCGCCGCGGCCCGGCGCGTCCCCGCCGCATGCTTGAGCCACGCGGTAACGTTCGGCAGCGCCGCAAGCGCACCAGGATCCAGCACGCCTTTCATGACGCCGCAGTCGGTGTGCCCGCAGACGATAATATCGGCCACGCCCAACACCGCGACGGCATACTCGATCGTCGCGGAAACTCCGCCAATCGTTTTCGGATAGCGCGGAATGACGTTGCCGATCACCCGGCAGATGAACAACTCCCCCGGCTCGGTTTGCGTAATCAAACAGGGATCGATCCGCGAATCGGCGCACGTGACGAAAAGCGTCTCCGGCCGCTGCTGCAGCGCCAACCGCTCAAACAGGTCGCGGCGCTTGGGATAGACCTGCGTCTGAAAACGCTTCGTCCCCCGAAGTATCTTTTCGACAGTCATGTCCTCTGATTTCCGCTAATCGCCAGACCCGTCAAACGCGATGCCTCATCGAGATGCATGAAATCCATGCCTGACCTCCCACGCACAGCCGCCGTTGTAGCCCGTTATAGACGGTTTTGAGGGTGCCCCATCTTTGCGCATTTTGCAAAGGTGGGTCCTTTCAGTCGTGCTGACAAGCAAAGCACGTACCCGTTCGCCCCGTCGCCCTCGTTGATAATTCCGCGCTCCCAATCACCGCACACCACCGGACCACCTTGCCATCCCATCGCAACCAATCGTCATCCCGAGGCCCGCAGGCCGAGGGATCTGCTTTTTCAGTTTCTCGGTTTTTGGACAAGTCCATCAAAAACGAAACATCGAGATCAAATTACGTCGACGCCGCCTGCACCTTCGTCCCGTAGTTGAGGCTGGTATACCAATTCCCGCGCCCCTGCGGCGTCAAGTCCATGAAGTGCCAGACCGGCATAAGCAAGTCGATGCCCCGCTCGAGGATGTCCGGACCCATTCGCGGATGCGCCGTATAGAAATGCCGCACCGAACCTTCTGCGTCGCGAGTGAAAACCGAAATGGTCGAGTCTTGCCGTCCCTCGCGGTCTTCGCTGCCAAAATCATACTTGAAGCTGCTCTCGCCCGCGCTGACCAGCCGTAGCCTGTCCCAGCCTCGCGCGCGAGCATGAGCGCGCAACGTGGGAACATCAGCGGCAGCCACCACGGCGAAGTCGAGATTCTGCGCGAGGTGATGGGCGACGCCGTTAGCGCCATCGAGCCAGGCAGTGCACATCGGACAAGGCTTGCTCTGCCGCTTCCCATACATCAAGTGATAAATGACCAGCGAGCGATTGGGCGCGGTAAAAAGTTCGCTGAGACGGACGGCACGCACAGGCTCATCTCCAGCATCAAGGTCGCGCGGCCCCTCTTCAAATTGATACTCCTGAACGGCAGCGCCCTGCGGCAAATGCCGGCGCAGATCGGCCACGCGTTCTCGCTGCCGCATAAGCTCGATCTCGGCCAGGCGAAGCTCCTCGCGCTTGGCCAGATACTCTGTCGATTCACCCGTCAAATTGGTCTGCCGAAACGTCCCATCAACGATTGTGTTTACCATCAGCCCATCCCTCCACGCGCGATTGTCTATCGCGCAGCCAGACAAATGCAATCGGGTGTCGTACTGCCCCCGCCCCTGCCCCAGCCGCAGTCCTTCCGAGAGCCTCTGACTTTTTAGCCCAGCCTTTCGCCTCGTGAAGCAAATCATCGCAGCGTTCCGAAGCGCCGCGTCGATCTGAACAAAGTGGCGCCCTGCCTTTTCTTGCGTCGCGTCCCACCCGTGGAGCGAAAATCCCGAGCAGGGGCAGACTTCGCGGTAAACGAGTTCGCGCCGCCACGTCGTGAAGACTCTGTCTGCTGGTTTTCGTTCGCGTAGTTCCGGCTTACCGTCGAAGGCGACGGTTTGCCGTAAGGCTGCGCCCCTGTTGAATCCGTCTTGGGCTACCGGTGTGCTACCTTGCCGCAACCCCGCAACTTAGCCGCCGCTATCCGGCTCCCGGTCGAAAATAAGCGCCGCAAAAGCGACAAACACGAGCAGTGTCATCACGATGAGCGACGAAACCCCATCCACACACCACACCTCTAAAATGTGCGCTTCCACGTCGGTGAGGTAAAGCGCGTAGGCCAGTCCAATCCCAGCGAAGTAGACAGTAAGCAGCCTAAGGCGCAGCAGCGCCAGCATCGCGAGCAGCGCATAACCCCCAATCCCAAGCACAGCGACCGGAACTCCGTAAACCTCGGCATAAGGACTTTGATTTACGTACGCACAATTCCACCGCGAGCGCAGCAGATCCCTCGCCTCCGCAGGAGGCCCATCATGCGCAGCCAGAGCCAGAAACGAAAACACAATCCCAGCCAAAGCAAGGCTCGCGATCACGTAGCGCATCTTTACCCAGGACCCCCGCTTAGATCCCCGGAAGACCACATATATATACCGCAGTCTCCTCCGGGTGAAGCAGATTGCATCTCGTCACTGGAGCGCTAACCGGCGGGTCGCGAAAAAAGACCGTTGACGCCAATGTTATAATGGTTCATGTTCGCGACCAAAGATCGTCTCCCGCAAGGCAGCGCACCAGCGTGCCCTCCCGCCCCGTTCCGCAAATCTCTTTCAGCCCCAGCAATCTTCACCCAGACTCGCAACTGCGCGCCGCATCACCAGACGGCACCCCAGCGATCAGTCGTCATCCCGAAGGGATCGCCCGTCGCCCGGAACGGCTCGGCTGTCACCGCGAGCGACTCGGTTGTCATCCCGAGGCCCGAAGGCCGAGGGATCTGCTTTTCGAGCGCACGCGAGCAAAATGCACCTCCCGTTTTCAGCATGTTGCGAAGTCTTTCTCCCAGCGCAAAGCCACAACTACCGCTCGCTCATCAAGTTGCACACTCCTCGTCCGACAAGAAAAAAGTAACCGCCGCGTTTTCAGTAGCTTCCAAACCATCCGTGCGCTCACGAGCGCCAGAGCGAAAGCCAAGCCATTTGCTTTCAGTCACATGTGAACTCTTTTGCAAAAACAAGGGGGGTGGGGGGCGAATGCCGGCCACCCCCGGAGCGAAGGTCCCCGGCAAGGGGAGCTTTCGCGGTAAGGAAGTCGGCGGTGCACCACGCTAAAGCAAAGCTCGCCCTCGCGCCGCCGTCCCAGCCGCGCCACGTCCAAGCCCAAACGCCTGCTGCCCATCTCCGCCAGCGAGCTGCCCCATTTCCAAGACCAGCTCCTCGCCTGGTTCAGGCGCGCCAAGCGCGATCTCGACTGGCGCCGCACCACCGATCCCTATCGCATCTGGCTCTCCGAGATCATGTTGCAGCAGACGCGCGTCGCTGCCGTGATTCCCTACTACCAACGTTTCCTGCGCGCGCTTTCCGTCGGTGCAGCAGCCTGGCGCGGGCTCGCTCCGACTCCGTGCTGCGTCGCTGGTCCGGACTCGGCTACTACAGCCGCGCGCGCAACCTGCATCGGGCCGCCAAGCAGATCGTTCTGGAGCACAGCGGCGAGTTCCCGCGCGAGCTCCCGCAAACGTTGGCGCTTCCCGGCGTCGGCCAGTACACCGCTGCCGCGGTGTTGAGCATCGCCTACGGCCAGCCGCTGGCGGTGCTCGACGGCAACGTCGCGCGCGTGCTCGTCCGGCTCGCCGCCGTGCGCGGCGAACCGCGCGAGCCCCAGCTCTGGCGCCGCCTCGCGGACGCCGCCTCCAATCTCCTGGCCAGCGACGCGCCCGGCGACTGGAACCAGGCGATGATGGAGCTGGGCGCCACGGTATGCACGCCGCGTTCACCGCGCTGCGCGGAATGTCCGGTCGCGCAGTGGTGCCGCGCCCATGCACAAGGCCTTGCCGATTCGCTGCCGTCGCCACGCGAGCAAGCCCCAGACCGTGCGCGTCACCCTGGCCGCGGCGGTGCTCCTCGATCCGAGCGAGCGCACGCTCCTGTTGCGCGATCGAAAGCGGCGGCGCGCTCTTTTCGCGCCTCTGGCAATTCCCCGCCCTCGCCGCCGGTCGCAGCCCTCGCCGAACCCTGCGCGAGCACCTCGCACAATCGCTGGGCATTCCCGCCGCGCGCCTTCGAGGCCCTGGCCAGCGCGCGACACGCCGTCACGTTCCGCGACGTCCGGCTCCTGCCATTTCTCGCGCGCGTCGACGCAGCTGCCAGCCGTTCCGAGCGCTCGCACGCCGTTGCTCGCCGAACTCGACGGCCTGCCCGTCTCCAACGCCACGCGCAAGATCGCCGCTTCCGCTCTGCGCGCCGTCCAAGCGGGCGCAGGGTTGCCTGTTTCGCGCTGCCTCGCAAGGCCCACGGGGCCGCCCGTGCTAACGCCGGATGCTAAAATGATCGAGCCCGCCATGGTCACAGCGCCAGCTTTCGCCGCTCCCCGTACGCTCTGCGCTCACGCGCTATTTTCAGATTTCGCTCTACCTCCTGCTGCTGGTGAGCGTTCTCACGCTGGTATCCACCGGCAAGCTGGACCTGGTCTCGATCCTGGTGCCCCCCGCAGCCCTGCTGGTCAAAGGCTATCGCTGGTGGCGTGGCCGGCCTGCCGAGATCACTTCTCGCGCCGCGACCTGGCTGGTCGTGGGCTATTTCGCTTTTTTCCCGTTCGACCTATGGTGGCTTTCCCGCATTCTGGCGGGTGACGCGCAAAATCCCGCGCTGTACTCCGCGCTGCTCTCGGCCATTCACTTGATGCTTTTTGCCATGATCGTGCGCCTGTTCAGCGCGAAGACCATGCGCGATTACATGTTCCTGGCGCTGCTGGCTTTCAGCAGCATGCTGGCTGCGGCCATCCTCACCGTGGACACCATGTTCCTGCTGTTTTTCCTGCTCTTCCTGGCGCTGGCCATCTCCACCTTCATCAGCCTGGAGATGCAGCGCAGCGCCGAAGGCGCCTCCGCGGCGCCCGTTGAAACGGGCACGCCCGCGGCTCGGCGACTGAACACTGCGCTTGGCGTCACCTCCGGCGTGATCGCCGCCAGCGCGCTGGTCCTCGGCACCGCCATCTTTTTCCTGATTCCGCGATTCAGCGCCGGCTATCTGTCCGGATTCAACCTCCAACCTTCGCTGATTTCGGGTTTCAGCGACGATGTCGAACTCGGCCAGATCGGTCAAATCAAGCTCAGCAGCTCGGTCGTAATGCGCATCGAGATCGACGGCGACCCGCGGATCGCGCAGACCGTCCACTGGCGCGGCATCGCGCTTACCAACTTCGATGGCCGGCGCTGGTATGACGAAGAGCACGAGCCGTTCGCAGTCAGCCAGGGTCCCGACGGCTGGTTGCAGTTGAACCGCCCCGAAGGCCTATTGGCGCGCGCCAATCGATCGTACCAACGGCAATTGCATTACACCGTTCTGCTCGAACCGATGGCTTCCGATGCGCTTTTCGTGGCCTCCGAGCCCGCCCGCATCCGCGGCCAGTTCATCTCGGACACCAGCCCCGGTGGAGTTGCGCTTCGCCGCGCCTACTTGGTCGAGGATCAGACCGGCTCGCTCTCGAACCCATTCCACAACTTCTCGAACGTGCAATATGAAGCCGTCTCCGAACTGCCTGAAGTTCCTCCGAACCTGCTGCGCGACGCCGGGACCGATTATCCAGAGGCGGTTCGCGCGATGTATCTGCAACTGCCCCATCTCGACCCGCGCATTCCCGCGTTGGCCAAACAGATCGTGGGCCGCGCGACCACGCCCTATGAGCAGGCCCATGCCATCGAGGCTTACCTCCGCAGCCACTACGGCTACACGCTCGATCTTTCGAGCACTCCCCCCGCCGATCCGCTGGCTTATTTTCTGTTCCAGCGTCGCGCCGGCCACTGCGAGTATTTCGCCACGGCCATGACCGTGATGTTGCGCAGCCTCGGCATTCCCGCGCGCTACATCAATGGCTTCCTGCCCGGCCAATACAACAGCGTCGGCGGCGATTACATCATCCGCGCCAGCGACGCTCACAGCTGGGTCGAAGCCTTCTTTCCCGGGTTTGGCTGGATCACCTTCGATCCCACGCCGCCCACCGACGAGAAACCTCCCAGCTTGCTCGCGCGGCTCGGCTTCTACGTCGATTGGTTCGAGCTGCAATGGGGCGAGTGGATCATCAACTACGATTTCTTCCACCAGTACACGCTGGCGCAAGCCCTGCAACGCACCTCGCGCCAATGGAGCACAGAGCTGCGTCTGAAATTCGACCACGCGCGCAACGCCGGCGTCGAGCGCGTGCGCGCATGGCAGACTCACCTGTCTTCCGCGCCTCTCTGGTTCCCGCTCGCTCTGGCCGCGCTCATTGTCGCAGGCCTCTGCGCACGCAGCCGTGCGCTGCGCGAGCGCATCCTGCTGGCCTGGAGGCTGCGTGCACGCGACACAGCGCTGCCGCCGCACGCCGCCGCGCTTTTCTACCGTCGCATGTTGCTGTTGTTAGAGCGCCGCGGCTGGCGCAAGTCACCCTCACAAACGCCGCTGGAATTCGCCGCCTCACTGCCCGATAGCGGCGCCGCCTCGCCAGTCGCCGAAATCACTGCGCTCTACCAAGCCTCGCGCTTCGGAGGTCGCGGCGCCGACGCCCGCACCTTCGCCACTCTCCTAGCGAACCTCGAAGCCGCCCTGCGCAGCCGTTCCGCAGTGCGCTAACGCCGGACGCCGCACCGTACATCGCGCCGGAGCCGAGCCATGCGCGTAAGTACTACAGTCTTCACTCTATTCCCCTCGGGCCGCGTCCCGTATCATTGTGAGCCATCCCGGTCTCAGCCCTTCAGGGGGCGGCCATGTCTTCAGCACGCGTGCTTGTCGTTGACGACCACGAAGTCGTACGAATGGGTTTGCGAACCTTGCTTGGCAATGACCCACGTTGGGAAGTATGCGGCGAAGCCGTCGACGGCTATCAGGCGTGCGAAAAAGTGGCGGACCTGACTCCCGACGTCGTGATCCTGGACCTGACCATGCCAGGCCTAAACGGCTTTGAAGCTGGCGTAGCCATGCGCCAAATCGTCCCATCCATCAAAATCATATTCTTCAGCATCCACGACATTCCCACCACCGCCCGGCTCATCGGCGGGGCCGCGTTCGTCTCGAAATCCTCCGCCGCAAAAGACCTACCCGACGCGCTAGAACGCGTCTTGCGCCGCAGCAAAACCACCGACGCCTGACCCGACGCGCCTCGCATTTCGGAGGCCGCAGCCCGGTGCGGGTGGGTGCCCCATCTTTGCGCCGTTTGCAAAGGTGGGGCTTTTCGGCCCTGCGATACCCCGCGAGGCCCGGCTTCACATTCGAGTGATCGTTAACGCAACTGTCATAACGTCACATGTTCGTCATCAGAGATCATCTCCTGCGACACGGCGCACGCCGTCCCGTCCCGTTCTGCAGGTCAGTTCCTGTCCCACTCATTTTCAGCCAAATTCGGCAACGCGAAACGAGCCACCCAGCGGCGCCAGCCACCGCTTGTCACCGTCAAGGGACCGCTGTCATCCCGAGGCCCGAAGGCCGAGGGATCTGCTTTTCGCAGGCTCTCTTGGGCTTAGTTCCTCTAGAGCATTTACAAAAATAGAGTCTCCGGGCATCGTTTCGGTTCTCGTCCACACGGAACGCCACGGGAAAACTGACGTTGAGTAGCAACTCCAACGCGAGCGCTCTCACCTACAGGAGCGAAATCCGCATAGCGGAGGCCGTATGGACTTCAAACGAATCGCCAAGTTAGGACTCCTGGTCGCGGTCATCCTCACAGGCCTCAGCATCGGCGCCGGGACAGCGAGCGCGGATACCGTCACGTACACGTTCACGGGAGCGGGCGAGGTTGCTGGCACCAATTTCACTTACGTAGACACGGCGGGCTTTCTCACCCTCTCCACGACCGAATTGACACCGACGACCTCCACCAATTTGGTCGAGGGCTTGGTCGACCAAGGTCCGCTCCTCGGGATAGCGTTCGCGCCCGGCGCCCTGGACCTTTTCACTACAGGAAACAGCGAATCGACCATTACAGTGGACGCATACACAGTGGACTCTGACAAAACAGAAACGCTAACCGGCACCCCCTTTACTTTCGACGACGGTAGCCTCGTCATCACATCGACAGCAACACCAGTCCCCGAGATCGATCCGACAAGCGCCTTGGCCCCATTGGCACTCCTCGCTTGCGCCCTGCTAATCCTTCGCGGACGCCGCCAGCCGCTCCCGGACGCAACCCGGCGCCCCAACATTTGTTGAATGACCCCGGCCCTGTGTTGATCCCGGTCCTGCCGGAACTCGGTCTCTCAGAGCGAGGGTGCCCATACTTTCTCGGTTCTTGAGAAAGCTGGCTCCGTCCCGCCCCTTCGGCAACCCAAGCAGAGTGATCGCACCGGTGGCGCACACCTTGAATCAGGCCTTGGGCATGGTCTTAGAGGGTGCCCCATCTTTGCGCCCTCTGCAAAGGTGGGGCTTTTGAATCGTGCCCTCTCCCACCAATCGGGCAAGCACCCGCCGCTTTGCGATTATTTTTGCACGGCAGCGCTTTGCCTTGTCCCATCCGATTGCCCAGCGCGCCTCGCTAGACAAAGCAGCATTGACGTCAATGTTAAAATGTTACATGTTCGTTACCACAGATCGTTTCCTGCAAGGCGGCGCCCGCGCACGCCGTCCCGTCCCGTTCTGCACATCAGTTCCCATCCCAGCAATTTTCAGCCAAATTCGCCGACAAGGCCGAGCGATCAACATTTCGAGCATGCACGAGCAAAATGCACCTCGTGTCTTCAGCAGCTTGCGCACTCTTTTTCACGCACCAAGACCGGAACCGCCTCGTATTCAGTCAGTTACGAATCCTTCGCTACACATCAAAAGTACAACCCTAGCGTTTCCAGTCACTTCCGAACTCCTCGCTCGCGTTTCAGCGCCAGAGCGAAAGTCAACTCCCTTGTTTTCAATCGCGTGCGCACTCTTTTATAAGAACACCGGGGGTAGGGTGTACACATCCCTTCCAAATTTTAACTCCTTCAAAATGATATTCTTACGCTACCCCACCAGACAACTCCCATGGAATGATATTCTTGTGAAAACAGTGGGGGGGGTGGGGTGCAACTTTCCCGCCGAAGGGAGAGGGTGCGGGAGCGCGCGTTGCAATAAGAGCAGGGAGCCTGGCCGCGCAAGGAGCGGACTCCGCCCATGTGCTAGAATCGCCGAGTCAATCCCATAAGGAGAGCGCCTAGCAACACGCAAATTATGCCGTCCGCCCCAACCAAAATCGGTTTCCTCAGCCTGGGCTGCCCGAAAAACCTCGTCGACAGCGAGGTCATGATGGGCATTCTGGCGCGCCACGGCTACGAGCTGACGCCGCGCGCCGACGAAGCCGACGTGCTCGTCGTCAATACCTGCAGCTTTATCGAGCCCGGCGCAGCAGGAGTCGGTGGACACCATCCTCGAGATGGCCGAACACAAAAAATTTGGCCGCGCGCGGCGGCTGATCGTGGCCGGATGCCTGGTCGAGCGCTATCGCGACGCGATCCGCGAGCAGATTCCGGAAGTGGACGCGGTGATCGGCACCGGCGAAGTCGAGCACATTCTCGAAGCGGTGCAAGGCGAGCTGCGGCGCGCTCGCCGGCAGCCGCGCCTGCGTTTCTCTATCATGACGCCACGCCGCGCGTGCTGTCCACGCCGCGCCACGCCGCCTACATCAAGATCGCCGAGGGCTGCGATCACCCCTGCACGTTCTGCATCATTCCGCAATTGCGCGGAAAATTCCGCAGCCGGCGATTTGAATCCGTGGTGCGCGAAGCCGAAAATCTCGCCGCGGCGGGCGTGCGCGAAGTGACGCTGATCGGCCAGGACACCACTTCTTACGGCGAGGACCTCGGCCTGCGCGACGGCCTCGCCGCGCTGCTCGCGCGGCTTGCGGACGTCGAAGGCCTCGCCTGGGTGCGCTTCCTCTACGCCTATCCCAACCGCGTCACGCAGCGCCTGCTCGACACGCTGGCCGCACATCCGCGCCTGGTGAAATATATGGACATGCCGCTGCAGCACGCCAGCCGCAACGTGCTCGCGCGCATGAAGCGCGGATCGAATGGCGACGCGTTCCTGCGCCTGATCGAACGCATTCGCGCGACCATTCCCGGCGTGATGCTGCGCACCTCGTTCATCGTCGGATTCCCCGGCGAAACGCGAGCCGACTTCCGCGAACTCTGCGATTTCGTGCGCGCCGCGGAATTCGATTGGATGGGCGTCTTCGCCTATTCCGACGTGGACAACGCCGCGCAGCTACGCGCTGGACGCGAAAGTCGACGCCGAAACCATCGCCGAGCGGCGCGATCGCCTGATGGCCATGCAACGGCGCATTTCCGCGCGTCGCCTGCGGCGCTTCGTGGGCCAGAAACTGCCCGCGCTGGTCGAAGGCCCGTCGAAGGACACCGAACTCGTCTGGGAGGCGCGGCTCGCAAGGCATGGCGCCGGAAATCGACGGCAAGGTCTATCTGAGCGACCTCGAGCCGCCCAGCCGGCGGCCGCGCGGCGCGCGCCGGCGACATGGTCACGGTGGAGATCACCGAATCGCACGATTACGATCTGGTCGGCCGCGTGATCGAAGTGCGCGAGGCGCTTCCCGCGCTTGCCGGCGCCGCCGCCGGCTCGGTCGCTGCTCCGGCACGAACGATCTCGACCGGCGCGGCGCTGCGCGTCCTCGCCTGAGGCTGCTCAGCGTGCGCGGCGCGATGCAAGGCAGGTTCGCCCAATGAAACACCGATGCCCGATTTGCCGCAAGCCAACCGATTCCGCCACCGACGCCGATTTCCCTTTTTGCAGCGAACGCTGCCGCCTGCAAGACCTGGGCAACTGGGCGTCGGAACGCTACGTGGTTTCCGAACCGATCTTCGACGAAGACGACGACTCCGAGCAAACCGATCCGAGTGAAGCTGACCCGCATGAAACCAAGCACTGACGCCGCCGGGCAAGCCTCGGCTGGCCATGGCCATCGCGACCAGCCTGGGTCTCGGCTACTTGCCGAAGGCTCCCGGCACGTGGGGCTCGCTCGCCGGAATATTGATTTACGGCCTGACGCTGTTTTATTTTCCGTTCGCAGCCGCGTCAGGTGCACCTCCGAGCCTCGGTTCTCGCGTTGTCTGGGCCGCGTGGACCGCGCTTCCCGTGACGCTGGTGCTGGCCGCTGTCGGCGTGTGGGCGGCCGACCGCGCTGCCGACTTTCGCCGGACGCAAAGACCCGCAGTTCGTGGTGATCGACGAAGTGTCCGGCCAGCACCTCACCTACGCCCTGTCGCTCGCGCCGCTGAACTGGAAATATTTGCTGCTGGGATTTATACTTTTTCGCGCCTTCGATATTTGGAAGCCGTTTCCCGCGCGGCAAGCCGAATCCCTGCCCGGCGGCCTGGGCATCATGGCGGACGATTGGGCCGCCGGTGTCTATGCGGCGCTGGGGCTCTGGTTTGCCCGACGCTTGGGTATGTGAAGCCACCAGCGGACGAGAATGCCAGCCAGAGGTCAAGCACACCACATTGGGCGACAACCTCAAAACCGCGCATCGAACGCATCACGCCCGACGCCGCCATTCCCGGCGGCGAGATCCTCATCGCCGGCAGCGGCTTTGGCGCCACCAACAGCGCGCGCCCGCGCGTGATGTTTGGCGACGCCGAGGGCTCGCTGCTAATCGCCGCGGATAATCGCTTGCTGGCTCAGGTGCCCGAAGGCTCGGCAAGCCCCATGGTGCGCGTCACCACCGGGCACGGCGATAGCAATCCTTTCGCCATGCATCTGGGCTTGCAAATCGCCGACAATCTGCATCCGGTCGGCAACCCCGCGGTGGATGCCGAAGGAAATATCTATGTCACCTTCAGCGGGCAGCGCGGACAGAAAGTCCCGGTGTCGCTCTACAAAGTCACGCCCACTAATCAGGTCAAGCCGTTCGTCACCGAGATGATGAATCCGACCGGCCTGGCGGTGGACGCCAACGGCGTCTTGTACGTCTCCTGCCGTAATGACGGCACGATCCACCGCGTCACGCCGGATGGGCGCTCCGAAGCTGTGGATCGAGGGCATGGGCATCGCCACGGGCCTGGCGTTTGACGCCGAGCACAATCTTTTCGTCGGCGACCGCAGCGGCACGATCTTCAAGATCAGTCCGGATCGGCAAGTTTTCGTGTTCGCGACGCTCGAGCCCTCCATTGCCGCGTATCACCTGGCCTTCAGTCCCGAGGGCGAACTCTACGTCTCCGGCCCAACGACCTCGAGCTACGATCACGTTTGCCGCATCAATCGCCAGGGCGAGATCAGCCTGTTCTACCGCGGGCTCGGCCGGCCCGCAGGGCCTGGCCTTTGACCGCGAGGGCAATCTCTACGTGGCGGCATCGAAGGGCGGCCGCCGCGGCATCGTTCGCATCACGCCCGAATGGCACCGAAGCCGACTGGTGATCAGCGGACAGTGGCCTGGTCGGGCTGGCGCTGTTGCCCACGCGCCGCGCGATGCTCACCAGCACCGAGCGCGCTCTTCAGCCTCGACTGGGACGTCGAGGGCCTGCCGCTGCTCGCGCTGATGAAAGCGGAAATCATCGCCGTCGGGTCGGAACTGCTCACGCCCGATCGCCTGGATACAAACTCCCTGTTCCTCACCGAGCGCCTGAACCAGCTGGGCATCGCCGTCGAGCGCAAGACCGTGGTCGGCGACGAACACAATCAACTTCGCGATGCCTTCCGGGAGTCGCTCGGCGCGCGCCGAGCTGGTGGTCGCTACCGGCGGGCTTGGCCCCACCAGGACGACCTGACGCGCGAGGCGATCGCCGAACTGCTGGGCCGCAAGCTCGTACCTGCAACCAGGACGTCCTGCGCGCCATCGAAGCGCGCTTCCGCCGGCTGGGACGCACCATGGCCGAAAGTGAACGCGCGCCAAGCCATGGTTCCCGAAGGCGCCAGCGTGCTGGAGAATTCGCGCGGCACCGCGCCCGGTTTGTGGATCGAAACCGATGGACGCATCGTCGTGCTGCTGCCCGGTCCGCCGCACGAACTGAAAGGCATTTTCACCGAGCAAGTCGAGCCGCGCCTCGCGCGGCTGGCCGGCGGCGTGCGCCTGCACGCGCGCGAACTGCGCACCGTCGGGCGTGACCGAATCGGAAGTCGAGCAGCGCATCGCGCCGATCTACAAGCTCTACAGCGACGTGCAAACCACGATCCTTGCCGGCGCTCGGCGAAATTCAGATTCATCTGCGCACCTGGTCGCAAGGACGCTCCGGCCGCCGAACGCATGCTCGATGAAATGGTCGGGCGCATCTCGCTGGCGCTGGGCGACAGCATCTTCACGATCCAACGGGCAATCGCTGGAGGAGATCGTCGCGCGCGAACTGACGCTGCAACCACGCCACGATCGCCGCCGCCGAAAGCTGCACCGGCGGCCTGCTGGCCGAGCGGCTCACGCGCATTCCCGGCAGCTCGTCGTATTTTCTGGGCGGCGTGGTCTGCTACAGCAACGAGCTCAAGACCGCCTGGGCGGACGTGCCCGCGGCGCTGATCGAAGCGCAGCGGCGCGGTCAGCCCCGAGGTCGCGCAGGCGCTGGCCGACGGGCATTCGCCGGCGCACCGGCGCGACGATCGGCGTGGGCATCACCGGCATCGCCGGGCCCGGCGGCGGCACGCCGGAAAAGCCCGTGGGCCTGGTGCACATCGCGCTCGCCGACGGCACCGGATTCAAGGAGCACGTGGCTGCGCTTCCCGGCGACCGCGAACGCGTGCGCTGGCACGCATCGCAGACCGCGCTGGACATGGTTCGCCGCTACTTCCTCCGCGCGTGCACAAGCCGCCGGACTTGATGCCGGCGCCGGCAGCGTACAGGGCTAGACCGTGCGCCTCTTCGTGGCCCTGGATATTCCCGAAGCTGTGCGCGCGGCCTTGGTCGAATGCGCCGCGCAACTCGCGAAGACTTGCCGCGGCCGCGCTGGGTGCGCCTCGAAGGCGCGCACGTCACGCTGAAATTCATCGGCGAGGTTCCCGCCGAGTCGCGCTGAAGACATCCGGCTCGCACTCGCCGAGATTCACGGCTTGCCGCCCGTGGAGTTGCGTTTCGCGGTCTGGGCTTCTTTCCGAACGCCAAGCGGCCGCGCGTCTTCTGGGCGGGCATCGAGGCGCGGACCGGAGCTCGCCGAACTGGCCGCAGCCGTCGAGACGCGCTCGCGCCGCTCGGCATCGCGCGCGAAGCGCGCGAATTCCGTCCTCACCTGACGCTGGCGAGATTCGAGCTCGCCCAAAGGTCTCGATCCGCTGCGCGCCGCCGTCGCCGAATTGGGCGCTCCCGAATTCGGCCGCGCCACGGCCACGCGAGTTTTACCTCTACCAGAGCGTGCTCAAGCGCTCGGGCGCCGAGTATACTCGCCTGGCAACGTTACGCACTTTCACCGGAGACCGCGTCTTGATCGCTTCGCCAGGCTTGTTGCTCGATGCCGGCCGAGTTCGCCGCTCAAGCCGTCCATGCTGTGTGGCTGATTCCCGTCGTGCGCGTATCTGCTGGGCTCGATTCCCTTCGGCTATCTGATCGTGCGGCTCAGCGGGCGCGGCGACATCCGCAGACGCGGCAGCGGCAATATCGGCGCGACCAACGTGGCTCGCGTCGCCGGCATCGTCTCCGGCGTGCTTGACGCTGGTGCTGGATGCCGCAAAGGGCTATTTCGCCGTGTGGCTCGCGGGGCGCGTCACCGGCGGCAACATCCGCTGGATGATGCTCGCCGCGCGTGATCGCGCTGGCGGCCACATCTTCCCCGTCTGGCTCGGCTTCCAAGGCGGACGCGGCGTGGCCACGGGCGTCGGCGTGTTTCTGCCGATTTGCTGGCAAGCCGTCGTCGGCGCGATCATCGTGTGGATCCTGGTGGTGGCGTTCTGGCGCTACGTCTCGCTGGCGTCGATCTCCGCGGCGGCTTCGCTGCCTCTGCTGGTCTATCTGCTCTACGCGCCGCG
Organism: uncultured Acidobacteriota bacterium; assembly: GCA_963818345.1. Lineage (GTDB taxonomy): Bacteria > Acidobacteriota > Terriglobia > Acidiferrales > UBA7541 > Palsa-189. The sequence goes on from CAWFRX010000014.1 coordinate 788,275, forward strand.
GCACGCCCCGCCCGTCTGGTGCTCTCGGCCGGCGTGTCGCTGGCCATGATCCTGGTGATCTGCGCGCCATCGGGCAAACATCATGCGGCTGCTCGAGGGCACCGAGCCGCAAATTCATCTCTGGGCCGCGGCCGAAGCGGCGGCGAAGAACCGATGAAAAAGATTGCTATCCTCGGCGCGGAAGCTGCGGCACGGCACTCGCCATGGCGCTCGCGCGCAGCCGCGCAGCCGCACCGGCTCTCGCTCTGGGTGCACGGAGCGGACGTGCTGCGGCGCTCTGCGCCACGCCGCGAAAACTCCGTCTATCTGCCGGGCATCCGCGTTCCCGACGGAGATCGAGGTCACCGCGCGATATGGGCGAAGCGCTGGCCGGCGCGGACATCGTTCTCGGCGTGATGCCTTCGGCGCACGCCCGCGCCGTTTACACGGCGGCGCTGCCTGCTCCTCGACGCCGCACAATGATCTTCGTGAGCGCCACCAAGGGCCTGGAACACGATACTCTTGCGCGCATGAGCGAAGTGATTGCCGACGTCATGCGCGAACGCTTCGCGCCCGCGTCTGGCGGTGCTTTCCGGACCCAGCTTCGCCCTGGAAGTTGCGCGCGGCGATCCCACGGCCGTGGTGATCGCCTCCGAGCGACCGCGAGGCCGCCGCCGAGGTGCAGGAAGAGTTCTCCGGCCCGACGCTGCGGCTTTACACCAACGCCGACGTCGTCGGCGTCGAAATCGGCGGCGCGGTAAAAAACGTAATCGCCATCGCCGCCGGCGTCTGCGCCGGACTTGGCTTCGGCGCCAACACCATCGCCGCTCTGGTGACCCGCGGTCTTGCCGAAATGACGCGCCTGGCGGTCGCCCTGGGCGGCCGGCGCGACACGCTGGCCGGGCTCGCCGGGTCTGGGCGACCTGGTGCTGACGGCCACCGGCACGCTCAGCCGCAATCGCTCGGTGGGCGTGGAGCTGGGCAAGGGCCGCCCGCTCGCGGAAATTCTCGGCCGGGATGCGCATGGTGGCCGAAGGCGTCGGCACGACGGCGGCGACGCTGGCGCTGGCGCGCAAGCACGGCGTCGAGATGCCCATCGCCGAGCAGATGCACGCGGTTCTGCACCGAGGCCGCGCGCCACGCGACGCCATCCGCGAACTGATGGAGCGCCGCCTCAAGCAGGAATAGCGTGGCACCCCGAACCAAGAGTGCGTATTCACAGCCTCGCCTGATACACTGCGCCGGTAGCAACGGGAATCCAACGTCAAGAAGATCGGAGACAATCGATGAGCGGATTCAAGCAATTCCTGCTGCGGGAAACGTCGTGGATCTGGCGGTTGGCGTGGTCGTGGGCGCGGCATTCGGCACCGTGGTGAGCGCGCTGGTGAAAGACCTGCTCACGCCGCTGATCGCGGCCGTGGTTGCCAAACCGGACTTCTCCGCATTCACCTTCACGCTCAACGGCAGCAAGTTTCTCTACGGCGAATTCCTCAACGCCATGCTCTCATTCCTGATCGTGGCGGCGGCCATCTATTATCTGGTGGTGCTGCCGATCAACGCGCTGGTGGCGCGCGCGCACCACGAACCGCCCGCCGACCCCACCACCAAGAGCTGCCCCGAATGCCTGAGCGAGATCCCCATCGCCGCCAAGCGCTGCGCGCACTGCTGCGTCGCGCTCGCCGTAACAGTGCTCCCGTCGCGCCGCGACGCAACGACGATGCACCCCAGGCGGCGGCGCGACGCGCCTGTGCCCCGCACCTGTCCCCAAGGACAGCCTTAGCACATCGGCCACCCGCCAGGCGCCGCTCCTTCTGCTCGACCCGCCTGAACCGTACAATGATTCGACGGTTCAGCAATGCCTCCGAAAGGCTCCAAATCGCGCTATCTGGCACCGCCCCCGCCTGCTCTGGCTGGTGCTCGGCGCGATGCTGCTGGTCAGCGTAGCTCCCATCGGCCTTTACCACCGCCAGGTGCTGCGGCTCAGCCAGGAAAAGCTCACCGATACCGAAAGCGTGCAGCAGACCGAAGTCACTCGCTCGCTCGGCGATGAGATCCAGCTATTCGACGCCAACCTCTACCAGCAACTGATCAGCGAGCGCCAAATCCTCGGCGCTCACCGGCCTGCTCGATCAGGTCGACGATCCGATCCGCGAGCCTCAGGTAACGCGCCTGCTCGAAAATTTTGTCGCCAGCACTCCGAACATCTCTACTTGACCGCCGTCGGCCATGACGGCAAGGGCGCCGGCGCAGGCAACTTCCGCGCCGACCAGGATCCCTTCGTCGGTAAGGCTCTGCAGCGCGCCTTTGCGGCCTGCGCGCAATCGGTGGTGTTTCCGCAGCGATCCACTGGCGCTCGGGCCGGAAAATCGGCCCGCCTTCGTCATGGCCGTGCCGCTCCAGGTGAACGACCAGTTCAGCGGAATGCTGGCCGCAGTGGTATCGCTCGACAGCATCCTGCGGCGCCTGCAGCGAAGCCAGCGTGCGCGGCCGCACCGTTTTCATCGTGGATCACACCGGCCACGTCATCGCCCATCCGGATACGCACCACTTCGTGCCCGGCGCCGACCTGCGCTCCAGCTCCTACGTCGATCTCCCAAGTGGCCGCGCTGCCGGTAGGCCTGCGCACCACGGAAACCGTGCAACGCTTCACGACCGTCGAGAACGGGCAACACCGCCGAGATGATCGGCACCTACAGCACCATCCCGGATCTGGGATGGGCGGTCGTCGCGCAGCGCAGTCTCGAAAAGGCGCGCGAAGATGCCGGCGTCAACGAACTCAACGCCCAGGCGCTGACGTTCGTACTGGTGGTGACCTTTGCCGCCCTCATTCTCGGATACCTGTTCGCCGTCGGCATCAGCACTCCCATCCGCTCGCTGGCCGCCTCGACCCGCGCCATCAGCCGCGGCGAATTTCACGAGCGCACTCCCGTGCCAGCGGCGCCGCGGAAATCAGCGAGCTGGCCGAAACCTTCAACAACATGGCCGACGACATCGAGAGCTATATCGCCCAGCTGAAGCAGGCCGCCGAGGAAAACCGCGAACTCTTCCTTGGCTCCATCCGCATGCTCGCCGCCGCCATCGACGAAAAGGATCCCTACACGCGCGGCCATTCCGATCGCGTCGCTCACTATTCCTTGCTCATCGGCCGACAGCTGAGTCTCTCCGCCGAGGACCTCGACCGCCTGCGCATCTCCGCCCTGCTGCACGACGTCGGCAAGATCGGCGTGGACGACCGCGTCCTCAAGAAGCCCGGCGCGCTCACGGCCGAAGAATTCGAGATCATGAAGCAGCATCCGACCAAGGGCGCCAACATCATGCGCCCGGTCGCGCAACTGAAGGACATGCTGCCCGGCATCGAGCTGCACCACGAGCACGTGAATGGCGACGGCTATCCCTACGGCCTCAAGGGCGACGAGATCCCCCTGATGGCCGCGCATCATCGCCGTCGCCGACACGCTCGACGCCATGACCACCAACCGCCCCTACCAGACCGCCTTGGAGTTCGAGGAAGCGCTCCAGCTCATCCGCAAGAAGTCGCGGCACGAAATTCGACACGGCCGTCGTGGAAGCGCTGGACGCGGTCGTGCAATCCGGCCAGATTCGCCTGCCGACTACCGTCGTCCACGCCTGAGTCTCGTCGACGCCTAGCCATCAGCCCCACGCCGCGCTGCTTCCGCCGCTTCTGCTAGAATCGCTTGCGGGGCCGCGCCCCGCGCTTCATGATCACCCTTTTCGGCAACGACAAACCGAAGAAACCGTCGCTTCTCGAGCGGCTGAAGAAGTCCGTCAGCAAGACGCGCTCGGAGATCGCCGCTCGCGTCGAAGGCCTGTTCGGCGGCGATCGCCGCCTCGACGCCGAGCAGCTCCGCCGCCTGGAAAATGCGCTGCTGGCCGCCGACCTCGGCGTCCGCACCACGCGCGAACTCGTGCAGGCCGCGCGCGAAGCCGTGAACCGCACGTCGCCGCAGCGACTCCACGGACCTGCGCGACGCGCTGAAGAAGCACCTGCTGGCCGATCCTGAACGCGCGTCCCTGTGAAGCCAATGGCGCTGCCGTCCAGACGTCGCGTCCCGCACGTGATTTTCGTCGTGGGCGTGAACGGCACCGGAAAAACCACCACCATCGGCAAGCTCGCCTACCGCCTGCGACCGCGAAGGATCGACCGTTTTGCTCGCCGCCGGCGACACCTTTCGCGCTGCGGCCACCGAGCAACTCGCCGTCTGGGCCCAGCGCAGCGGCTCGGAGCTGATCCATCAGAAGCCCGGCGCCGATCCCGCCGCCGTGGTCTACGACGCGCTGGCCGCCGCGCGCGCCCGCAACGTGGACGTCGTCATCGTGGACACCGCCGGCCGCCTGCACACAAAATCGAATCTGATGGCCGAGCTCGAAAAAATGAAGCGCACCGCCGCCAAGCTCGTTCCCGGCGCGCCGCACGACGTGCTGCTGGTCCTCGACGCCACCACCGGGCAAAACGGCCTGGCGCAGGCGCGCGAATTCACCGCTGCCGCCGGCGTCACCGGCATCGTCCTCACCAAACTCGATGGCACCGCGCGCGGCGGCATCGTCGTTCCCATCATGCGCGAACTGGGCCTGCCGGTGCGCTTCGTCGGCACCGGCGAGACCGCCGAGGATCTGGTGCCCTTTGACGCGCCAACATTCGTCAATTCCCTATTCGACTGAAGCTCATGCCGGTAAGTGGCTCGGCGCACTGGCCTTCAGCCAGTGCGCGCCGGCCGTAACAGCCGAATGCCGGCCCATGAAACTCGATGCCGCTACGAAAACTCCCAGCAAAGCCGAAGCACGAAAAGTGGATGCGCGCACGCGCTGGCACTGGCTCGTCGCGGCGAAGCGCTTGCCAGCCCGAATCCCATGGTCGGCGCCGTGCTCGTTCGCGGTGGGCGGAATCGTCGGCGAAGGATTTCACACCTACGACGGGCTGCGCCACGCCGAGATCGTCGCGCTCGAAGCCGCCGGCGACGCCGCTCGCGGCGCAACGCTGTACGTCAATCTCGAACCGTGCTGCCACACCGGCCGCACCGGCCCTGCACGCGCGCGATCATCGCCGCCGGAGTCGCTCGCGTCGTCGGCCGCCATGCCCGACCCGAATCCCGCAGTCGCCGGCCGCGGCTTCCGCCAACTGCACAGGGCAGGCATCGAGGTTATCCACCGGCGTCACTGGAAGAAGGCGCGGCGGCTCAACGAAGCCTTCGCAACGTGGATCACCGCGCATCGCCCGTTCGTGACGCTCAAATCCGCGATGACGCTCGACGGCCAACTGGTCCTGCCCGCGTCGCTGGCGAACAGGCCCTCGAGTAAAACTCGCGGCAAGCCCGACAGCCAATCCGCTGGATTACTTCGCCGGCCTCGCGCGCCGAAGTCCAGCGCATGCGCCACGCCTCCGACGCCATTCTCACCGGCATCGGCACCGTCCTGGCTGACGACCCGCTGCTCACCGACCGCACCGGCCTGCCGCGCCGCCGCCGCTTGCTTCGCGTGGTCCTGGATTCGCGGTTGCGCCTGAGCCCGCGCTCGCAACTGGCGCGCACCGCCAAGGGTGACGTGCTGGTCTTCACATGCGAAAGCGCATCCGGCAAGCGCGCGCAAGCCCTGCGCCGCGCCGGCGTGGAAATTTTCGAGTGCCCGTCATCGCCTGGGAAGCGAAGGCGACTGGGCGATGCGCTGCTACGTTCCAGTTCGCACCCGAACTTGCACGACGTTCTCGCCGAACTCGCCCGCCGCGACATCCTCAGCGTTCTGCTCGAAGCAGGCGCAACGCTCAACCAGGCGGCGCTGAACGCCGGCGTGGTGGACAAAGTGCGCCTCTTCTACGCGCCAATCCTAGCCGGGAGCCAATTGTCAGGAGTATCAAAAAGGGGCGGGGCGGAAGGGATGCGGCTGGGTCCGGGAGCATCGTTAGCGCCGCTGATGCCAGCGCCTGCTTCACACCGAACCACGCTCTCCGATCTACGGCTCGAGCGCTTCGGCCCCGATTTCGCCGTCGAAGCCTACGTGCGAAAGACGTAGCTCGGATTTGTGGTCAGATCTACCAGCTGCCGCCCTCTTTATATTTGACGGTGTAAGGCTTGCCTTGCGGAGAAGTCACGGAAAAGTAGAGATATTTCCCGTCGCGGGTGGCCATGAACGTCTTTCCAGACTCCATCACGGGGCAAAGGTCCCCGCGTTGATCGCATTCATACACAATCTTCTTTCCGTTGACCTTGGTAAACATGACGTCAGTGTACTGAAAGACGTCTGGACTTGCGCCGTGAGTTTTTACTTGTGAAGAAACGACCAGGACTTGAATGGTCTCTTTGTCGCTGGGCGCTGCGTAAGCCGCACGACCAAAGAGTGAAACGAGAACCAACAAGGTAGTTCCCACGACCCGATTCCGCATTGCCCGCCTCCGAACTCCAAACTACTGGTCAAGTTAGATGCTTGTTTCCGACTAACGGAGGCTTTTCTAAACCACAATCGCCGCCGCGCAAACACCATTAGAGTTTAACAGGCTGCTGCCGCGGTGATAGGATCCTAGCCCCTTCTTAAGCACATCGACGCACTACTGGAATACCTTTAGAAAAGGCCGACGAGGCCGTGCGCTGACTGTACCACGGCCTGAAACTGGACGGGCGTCTAGGTATCGGCCCCATCTTAAATCACGCCCATCGCGCGAGACATCTCTTCCGCTTCCTCAAGCAAAGCGCCCAGACTCACCGTGATGCCGTCCTTCCAGAAGGCTTCGCTCCTGGCGTCCAAGCCGAAGGGCGCCAGCAGTTCCACAACGTTTTTTGTCGACCCAGAACGCAGCAGCTCGAGGTAAAGCGGTTCAAACCGGGCGCCCAAGCGCCCTCGCGCGGCAAACAGGCTCTGCGTCAACAGTTCCCCGAAGGCGTAACCATACACGTAAAACGGACTGTGAAAGTGTGGGATGTAGGACCACAGATGCGCACAGTTTTCGTAGGTGAATACTTCGCCTTCCGGGCCGTACAGTTCCTGCGCGGTCGCAAGCCAGATGGCGTCGAGCTCTTCCACCGATCGTTTTCGCGCTTCCTCCCACTTCGTATAGGACGCATTCATCCCGTGCAGCCGCCGCTCGAAGTTCGAAAAGCCGATCTGCCGAACCACGGTGTTAATCGTCGCATCGATCTTGGCCATGATCAGCGCCAGCAATGACTTGGTGTCTCCCGCGCGCGTCAGCCGGTCCTTCAAATAGCTGAAGGTGGTCATTTCGCCGAACACCGACGCCGTCTCGCAATAGGCAATCGGCGCGTGGAACATCAATGGCCCCTGCGCCTCGCCAGCCAGAATGCCGTGTACGCCGTGTCCCAGTTCGTGCGCCAACGTCATCACGTCTTTGTTGCTGCCCAGATAATTCATCAGCGTGTAGGACACCGGTTTGCCGCCGGGCAGCACGTGGGAGGAGTTGAACGCGCCGTGGCGCTTTTCCTTCACGACGGGCGCATCGATGCGGCGGTCGGCAAAGAAGCTCTTCACGATGGTCGTCAGCGTCGGGCTGAAGCTTTCATACGACGTGGTGACGATGTCCGCCGCCTCGTCGAACGGAATCACCGTGGTATCGGCAAAGGGCATCGGCGCGTTGCGATCGCTCCAGCGCAGCACCGGAAGGCCCAAGTGGCGCGCCTTCAATTTGTAGTAGCGCCGGGTCAGCGAACCGCCCAGCGTGGTGACGGCGTTATGCAAAACATCCACGACCGCGTCTGGAATGCGATTGGACATGTTGCGAACAGTCCATCGGGTGCGCATAGCCGCGTTCTTTGTCCTCCACCGCCTTCAGGCCCACGACCATGTACAACGTCTGCGCGGAATACTTCGCGAACGGCCCGGCCAGGCCGTCATTCACGCACTTCATGGCCTCCGCGCGCTCGTCGGCGTCCTTGGATTCGGTCATCAAATGCAACATCTCGGTCAGGTTCGCGGGCGCGCCGCGAAATTTGAATTCGAGGTCCGCTTCCACCTCGTCGAAAAAATCGCTCCAAGAACTGGAATCGAATGGCGAGCGCTTGGTCAGCGCCGATTCGACCGGCTCGCTGAGAAAATGCGGCTTGAATAGGCGGACGTGCTCGATCCACGGGCGATGCTTGGCCACCAGCGCGTCGCTTTCATACCACATCTTCAGTACGTCATCGCTGAGCTGAACCAGTTCGAGTTCAAAGAACGTGAGATGCTCGCCCTTCAGAGCGCTGAGCTCCCGCTGAAAACGAGCATGCTTGGCTTTGATCGCAGCGTTCGAAAGGTCCGTGCTCTCCCGCAAAAACAGATAGGTGGTGATCTTGCCGCTCGAGCATCTCGATTTCCGAGTAGTCTTTGATCGCCGGGCCCAGCCGCTCCGCCAGCTTTCCTTTATAGGTCGCGGAAAAATGCTTGGCCATGGCCGCGAGAGTTTTCAGGTCCGCATCTAATCGCGGATCCTCGATGTCCGAATACAGCGGGCTGAGATCCCAGCGAACTTGATTCGCGCTTTCGATGGTGGTTGCGATATTCATGTCTTTTCTCCAGTGCTCCGCATAGTCTACCCCATCCCTCGGCGATCACTTTGTTCTTGGCGCCGATCTTTTGCCTTGTTCTCGACGGGCGATCCGTTAGAAAGTAACCTGGCGACAGGAGCGCACCATGTTTACCGGAATTGTTGAACATGTCGGCCGCATCGAATCGCTCGAAAAAGGCCCGGAAGGCGGCCGCCTCCGCGTTCATGCAGGACCGCTCGCAGCGTCGCTGGCAATCGCCGGCAGCGTCGCGGTGAACGGCTGCTGCCTGACGGTGATCGAACTCGCGGGCGAAACCTTTGCTGCCGATCTCTCTTCCGAAACGCTTAAGCGCACGGCCTTCGGCGAAATGAAGCCAGGTGCGCGCGTCAATCTCGAACGGCCTCTCACCGCCGGGAAAGAACTCGGAGGGCATTTCGTGCAGGGGCACGTGGACGGCATCGGCCGCATCGCGCGCCTCACGCCCGAGGGGGCGAACTGGTGGCTGGCCGTGCGCGTTCCCGCCGAATCGAGCGCTACGTGGCCATGAAAGGCTCGATCGCCATCGATGGCATCAGCCTCACGGTGGCCAGCCTCGTGGACGGCGTCGTGGAAGTTGCCATCATCCCGTTCACTTACGCGAACACCAATCTGCAAGGGCTGGTCACCGGCGACGCCGTGAATCTCGAAGTGGACATCCTCGCGAAATACGTGGAGAAGCTGCTCGAAGCACGCCACGCGCCGGCGGCCTCGCGTCTGACGGCCGCGCGCTTGATCGAAGAAGGCTTCTGACGTGCCGCGCGTGACCGGAGTGCTCGAGACCTGCCTGTACGTGGCGGACGTCGAGCGCAGCGCGCATTTCTACGAACGCATCTTTGGCTTCACGCGCATGCTTTCCGACGACCGTCTGTGCGCGTTTGCCGCCGGGAAGAGCAGCGTGCTGATTCTATTTCGCCAGGGAGGCACCACCGAGCCGGTAGTTTTGTCCGGCGGCGTCGTTCCTGCGCACGACGGCAGCGGCCAATCGCATTTCGCGTTTGCCATTCCCGCCGAGGAGCTGGCCGCCTGGGGAACGTGCTTGGCCGAAGCCGAAGTTGCCATCGAGAGCCGCGTGCGCTGGGAACGCGGCGGCCAAAGCATTTACTTCCGTGATCCGGACGGCCACCTCGTTGAGCTGGCCACACCTGGGATTTGGCCTATGTATTAGCGGTCATTCAGTCCGCATCGCGTGTGCGTCTGAGTCTGCGTCGCGGGATTTACTTTCCGCAGCCGCCCCCGCGGGCGGCCTCAAACTGGTCGAACAATCGCGCAGCGCCCGCGCCAGCGAGCGTTTCCATGGCGTGCCCCTGGCCCTTTTCCACGGCAATCTGCACCTTCATCCCTTGCTTGCGAAATGCGTCAGCTTCTTCCGCTTCCTCCTGGGCCCAGTCGGGATCACGTTCGCCAGCGAAAAGGTTGATGCACATGCCCGCCAGAGCGTGGAGCCCCTGCGGCGTGAACTCATGCGTAGGCAAGAAACCCGGCAGGCCGGTCACCGACCAGAAATACTGCGGATACATGGCCGCGATGTGGAACGCGCTGATGCCGCCATTCGAAACGCCGGCGATGTGAAACTTACCGTCGAGAATTTTGTAGTCGGCCAGAAGCTTGGTGAAAAATTCCGGAAACACTTTTTCGCCGCCCTCAAAAAACAGGCGCCCGCCAGGCGCCGCAGGAATCACCACGATATAGCCGCGCTTTTCCGCCTGATCTTTCCAGTTATTCTCAAGCGTCCGTTCAACCGTCTCCATGGACTGCTCCCCGCCGGGAAACGCGAGAACGGCAGGATAGGTCTTAGCGGGATCATAGCCATTGGGCAGAACCACTTTGTAGTGCAGCTTGACTCCGGAGACGGTATCGGTTTTGTCGAGCACGTCCGCGAACGCTGCTGGACCCGCCAGCAATAGGAAGATGACGCTCAACAGCGATGCGGTCCAGGCCGAGTGCTGTCGCTTCATTTGCTCGCTCCTCGATTGAATTCGTTTGCGGGTCGTTTTGTGGGTGGGACCGATCATACACCCGCAAACCGCCGTTCTCGGCGACAGGCTTTCCAGCAGCTCGCTTGATCAGCCTCGATTCGTCACACTGCGGTGCCAGCGCCATTCCCGATAATACAGCAGCAAACCCAGCAGGATGGCGAAGCCAGTTCCGCCCACCAGCTCCATCTCAAACGAAAACTTATTCTGCGTCTCGCCGGGCGGAATGAGCGAAAGAACGATGCCGAGCAAAACAACCAGAAACCCAAGGCCTGAGGCGATCCATACGCCGAGCGGGCCGCCGGGAATCAGGACAGCTCCAGGAGTTTGCTGGCGGTCGGCGCGATAGGCCAGCTTAATGGCCGCCGCATACATGTAAAGAAACGGAATGAAATAGAGAATGACGGCCGCGTCGACCAGTTTCTGATAGGCGCCGAGCGTGGTTTCGTTGATTTGGCTCAGCAGCAGGGTTCCTACCCCTCACCTATTCGGGGTTGATCTCGACGCCAGTCATCACCACCATCCATGGCTTCTCCTCACCCCAAATCGTCCCTGTGTACGAAAGGTACAACCAGAAGACGTTCTACGTGGCCATCAGCGAGGCCGACAGGCACCCCTCGCTCACCTATCTGGCGACGATCCACCACGGCATAGAGACGGAGCGGTTCACCTACAGCCCAGATGCCGGGTCCTACTTAGCGTTTTTCGGACGCATCCACCGGGACAAGGGCCTGGTCGCCGCGATCGACACTGCCAACGAGACGGGAATTCCCCTGCGGATCGCCGGCATCATTCAGGATGAGCTGTACTTCAAGCGGGAGATCGCGCCGCGCCTTGACGGCGACCACGTGCAATTCATCGGGCCGGTCCGCGCCGAGGATCGCTCATCCTTTCTCGGCGGGCGCGATGGCTCTCCTCCATTTGATCGACTTTGACGAACCATTCGGGTTCTCTGTGGTCGAAGCGATGGCCTGCGGCACCCCAGTGATCGCCTTCGACCGAGGCTCCATGTCAGAGATCATCCGTGAAGGTTCCACCGGTTTCGTCGTGACTGATGTGAAAGCTGCATCCGAAGCAGTGCGGCGAGTCGGTCGACTCGACCGCGAGGCAGTGAGAACTGACGCTGTTCGGCGGTTCGACAGCAACCGAATGGTGGACGAATACGTCCTCGCGTACGGGCGCGCAATGGCGGAGTCCGCTACAGCGTCGCTGACCTGAACAATCACTTGATTGGCAGTCGGCAGGACAACCGGATTGACCCATGGAACTCCGCCGACTCCCTGGAGCCCGCGCATCCACCGAATTCGCGAAGAGCGCTTCGCCCTGACGGTCGGCATGGCACCTTGCGACACCGATCGGAACGAACCGAGAATCCGGGCCAGTCCCCGGGTGGTCGGGCGTACGAGATCGAGAGAACTGCAGACTCGGAGCTTCATCGCCCACCTATTCCGTCCGTCTAATGTCATGCCATCGCGACTCGACACACCGAAAGACAAGGTGTCAGGTGAAACTGAATCGACGGCAATTCCTCGGCGGTGGATTGACCGGTGCATCATTGCTGCTCGGGTCGTACGGCCAATCGTTGTCAACGGTCAGCGCAGGCGCAACGACTGTTCTCAAGCGCAAGACAGTTCGTGAAGCCGGATCGCTGCCCTATCCCCAACGTGCTCCCGGCACTGATCAGGTGCCGGAGATCGACCACTTCGTGGTGGTGATGATGGAGAACCACTCGTTTGACAACATTCTAGGGCGCATCGGCTGGGGCGACGGGTTCACTCTCGGGTCCAACGGCCAACCCACAGCCAAGAACCCTGACGGTCAGGGCAACGACATCCACGCCTTCCACATGCCGACGGAGTGTCAAACCGATGGCGTTGGAAATGATTGGAAGGTGACCCACGAAGCGTACGACGGAGGATCCTGCCAGGGATTCGTCACCAGCACTTCAGCCGAGGCCATGGGTTACTTCACCAAGGACGACCTTCCCTTCAGCTGTGGGATGGCAAGCGTCTTTCCGATCGCAGACCGCTACTTCTGTTCGACCATGGCGCAAACCGACCCAAATCGCCGCTATCTCATCGCTGGGACTTCCCTCGGCCTTATCGACGACTCGTTCCCATTGGAGTTGCCACCCAATGGCGTGATCTTCGAGCAGTTCAACAAGCACAACATCAGCTGGAAGGACTACTACTCGGATCGGCCGACCCTGGGCGTCTTCCTCCCGCTCCTCACTGTCCCGGCGCTCCGCAGTGGTGTGGTCCCCATCGATCAGTTCTACGTCGATGCCGCAGCTGGCAACCTTCCTTCATTCAGCCTGGTGGAGCCCAACTACGACGAGCAGTCTGAGGAGAACCCCCAGGACATTCAGTTCGGAGATCAGTTCGTGGGCAAAGTCGTCAATGCCGTGATGTCAAGTCCAAATTGGCCCAAGACGATGCTGATCTGGACCTACGACGAGCATGGCGGCTACTACGATCACGTGCCGCCACCCGCCGCAGTTCCCCCCGATGACGTGCCGCCGGCATTAGTGGCCGGCGACCCTCCTGGAGGGTTCGACCGGTACGGATTCAGAGTCCCCTGCGCGGTCGTCAGCCCGTACGCCAAGAAGAACTACGTCTCCCACACGATCTACGACCACACGTCGATCCTCAAGACCGTCGAGGAAAAGTGGAACCTACCCACGCTGACCCGGCGTGATGCGAATGCCAACAGCCTGTTCGACATGTTGGACTTCCACCGCAAGCCGGCATTCTTGAAACCACCCAAACTGCCCGCGGCCGCGAACCCCGAGCTCAAGGCTGGGTGTCTGACCACTGGAGCCGGCACCATCCCTCCGGCGTCGGCCGTATCGAAGGCCTGACCAGGGATCACCTTCGTCCGGTGCGGCCTTCACCTCCCGAAGCGGGACGGACCCGCGGGATGATACGTCGTGACCGCGAAGACCCAGCACAGTGCCCGAACCTTCCTGATTGGGGCCTCGCTGTTGCTGCGGTCGTCATCGGCGTCGTGGTGGCAATCGCTCTGGTGGATGGAGCCACCTCGACAACGTCGACATCCGACTACTTCGGTCGATCTCTGGTTGAGTCGACAGCGTGACACTCGATGAGCGCTCGCACCGATTCTGAGAGAAGGTACCACCCGGAGGTTTTCCGCGAGCACCAGTTCGATGGACCGGTCAACACGGGGCCACTTCCGATACCCGAGACCACCAGGATCAGACATTGCGGCGTCAGGCGGAAGGCCCTCACTCCGCGAGTCGGTAGTGAAGGTGGACGACTCCGCGACTGGAGCGTCGCTCATTGAGGAGTTCAAGGTCGAAACGCCCGTATCTGGGAAGAGCTGGTTTCCCGCTTCCCAACACGAGAGGCCAGAGGAATAAGTGGCACTCGTCCACCAAGCCCGCCCCAAACGCTTGGGCAGCAAGATCAGCTCCGCCGACCGTGAGGTCGTGCGTTGCGTCAGACTTCATCCGCCGAATCGCCTCGACGTTGAACTCCCGCTCAAGGGTGGTCCTCGCGCTTGCTACCGATGCCAGCGTCTTCGAGAAGACGAACTTGTCGGCACTCCGCCAGATGTTGGTGAAGTCCGCCACCCAGGACAATTGATCAGAGATGGGTGCAGTCTCCCAGTAGACCATCGCCTCGTACATGCGACGGCCGTAGAGGTAGGCGCTGACCGGGCGCTCAAGCTCGTTGATGAACCCGAAGTACTCCTCATCGGGAGTACCGAAATCGATCCCGCCATTCCGATCCTCGCAGTAACCGTCGAGCGACGTGTTCGCAATGTAGATGAGCTTGGCCATGGCGACGCCTCCGAACCGGTCCTCCACGCAACATAGTTCGCTCGCCTGACCGCTCCGGCTCGCCGATGGTGGAGTCTGACCTCACCTCGCTCATGGCGTTCGTTGACAGGGCGCGCGTCCCCGACGTGCGTGAGTCCCGGTGTACGGATACTGCCCAATACGACGTGGGGATGCCTGGCAAAGCGCGGCGACCTATCCTCAGGTCGTGGCAGAGGGAAGGGTCCTCGTCACGGGCAGTTCAGGGAATCCCGGTGCTCTCGTTGAACGTTGCGCGCCCCGCAAGGCCCCGAGATCATCGTCGAGATGGCACCGGGTGCTCCCGAGTGACCCACCGGGAGATTCTTCAGCGACGAAGGGCCAGTGCCGTGCTGAGCGACCCTTGTCGTCCTCTGGGCCCGGTCGAAATGCCGGAGCGTCCGACATGCGCAACGTGAGCACCGAGTTCCATATCCGCGCAGATGCCACCCGGAGTTGTCTCTGCCGCCTCCATCGAACGACACATGGTGGCTTCACTCACGCTCACACATAACGAGATTGACATGTGGCTCTCGTCGAACGTGAGATGTCGCTCGACGGTTGCTCTCTTGCCACGCCAGAGGAACTGCGCGGTCGGATCGCTGCCCATACTGAATGGAGAACGGGGAGAGCCGATCCTTCTTACGATTTACCGGGCGCGGCCGATCGCTCAGAAGTCCCTCGGACACCGAGTCCACAACTTCCTGACAACGACCTTCGTCCAGGCTAGAACCCTGGAGGCTGTCGTCCGCCGATGCGACCAGCCCCGTCTTGGATTGTCGTGACCGACCTGTCCGCAAGTGGGACCCAGTGGATCACAGGGGACGAGAGGCGACTCCTTCCGCCCTTTTCAACACCCCTTAAGGCCCGCTGCTGTCACCTCCGGCGCCCTGCGACGTCGTGACGTCCAGCGTCGCTCCGGAGTCGTCGTTGAACACGACTCCAACCCGAACAGCGCCTCCGAGAATTACTTCGGCATGCGTGATCTGGCCCTCGAGCCGGGCCATTGCAGGAACATCAACCGAAATGCGACGGCCGGCGAGCTGGGATGGCGACGAGTGGGTGAACGTGACCCCGATGCCCAGCATCGAGATGTCGTCGATTCGGCACCGTCGTTCGCCGGGCTCGCCCTCGATATGGCAGATTCCCTCCCAGCCGGCACGGAGTCGCTTGACACGACGGCTATATGTCACAGCGAACCTCCTTCCCGACCGCAGAGTGCCTGGACTGCGTCACGGCCAGCTGGTCAGCGTCCGACGACGACCTCTTTCTTCGATCCCGACCTCTCGTTCGCCTGGCGAGCCGCATAAGCGGCAAAGGCGCGGCGGTCCGACGGCTCCCCAGCTTCGAGGTTCTCCCGGCGGATCCGCTCCAGTACCTCGGCGCGATCGATACGGATCTGGCGAGGCGCTTCGATCCCAAGACGCACACGGCCGTTCTCGGACACCGAGATCACGGTCACCACGACGTCGTCCCCGATGATGATCTTCTCCCCGACCTCTCGGGTCAATGTCAGCACGCGATCCCTCCTTCTCCCGCCTCGTCGGCGAGCCGTGGCGGGAGCAGCGGCGTGCGCACCCGCCAGCCCACTTCGATCTCACTCGCAGCCGGTACGAATTGATCGGCCAAACCGTTGTGACGGTTGACCACGATCGGAGAGAAAAGATTGACGGTTGATCGTTCGAGCGGCACACGCTGGGTGACGATCGTCAGCAGGGTGGCATCCTCCTCCATCCTGATGTCCAGCGCATCGGCGAATTCGTCGTCCAGCGCCACCTGGTAACTCGGCCAGACGTACCAAGGCGTCAGCACGAGGAACCGAGGGCTCGGGACCGCCGCTCCGCTCCGCAGGTGCACGTCCTCGTCCAAGCATCGCAGCTCGGCGAACATGTCCGGCACGTCGCCCTCCATGGGCTCGAGCAGAAAATGAGTCGCCCCGATCCACCCGAGCATCTCGCGGCGGAACGTGATCTCCATGCACGACAGGGTGACCGGAAGAGTGACTGTCGTCTGCAACTGCTTTCTCCTTCGCGATGGGGAAAGCCGACGACAGCTGGTCGAACGGCGCTCCAGTTGATGGGCGGCCCCGATCCTCAAGATCGAACTCCACCCGTTGACGTGGCGTTTCTCCGTGTCACAGGAAATGCACCAGTGTCTCGGGGATGGCCTGCGAGGCTGCCCACATGGCGGCCTGGTAGTTGGTCATCTCCGAGTCGAGCTGCGTGGTGACAGTCGCCACATTCACGTCCTCCAACCCAGCCTGAGTGTTCTGCACGGTCGTGAGCTGGGTCGTCAACGAGGCGGAGACCGCAGTCACCTGATCTGAACCGTTCCCGAGCACAGCGCTCGCCTGCTCGGCGGTGCTGATATTGGCGTCGAGCGCAGTCAGGGCCGCGTTCAACTGCGTGGCCGTCGGAGTGCCGGACCCCAGCTGGCCGACGACGGTACTGAGCGTGTTGAACACGCTGGCTGCACCGGTACCGAAGACCGATGGTCCGGGCACGGAGAGTGCGGCCGTCTGACCCGATCCGGGGCCCGAGCCCACGACCACGTTGGGGGTGTCGGTGTTCCCCAGGTAGTTGCCCGAGGCGTCGTACGCCTGGCTCGATGCCGACGTGCCGGCGAAGATGGGCCGCCCCTCGTACTGGGTGTTGGAGGTGGAGAGCAGGTCGGCGTTGATCCCCTGCAACTGCTGTGCCGCGGCCTGATAGGTCGTTGCGTTTTGGGTCCCCTGGTTGAGCGTTTGCAGAATCAGCGTCCGGGCACTCTGCATGTCGTCGAGCACGCTGTTCAAGGCGTCATTTCCCATACCCAGCCAGGAGGTGGCCGTCTGGGCGTTCGCCTGCCAGTTCGACAGCTGGCTGGCCTGCGAGGACAGCTGCAGAACCTGCGTGACCGCGGCCGGATTGTCGGACGGCTTGTTGAGCGACCGGCCCGAAGAGACCTGCTCTTCGAGATTGGCGATGCTCTGCTCTTGCTGGTTGAGCTGTTGGGTGATCGCCTGCGACAACGTGATATCGGCAACTCCCACGTCACACCGCCTGCAGGAGTGACTGGAAGGACTGGTTGATGGCGTTGATCGCCTGGGAGGCCGCCTGAAACGCGTTCTGCGCGCTGAGAATGTCGACCTCCTGCTGGTTCTGGTTCACGCCGGAGATCGAAGCCAGGTTGCTGGAGGCCGTGGTGGCCAGGTTCGATGCCGCAGTCGAGGTACCCGACTGCGTTGGACGCCTCTGTGCCGAGGGTGCCGATGAGCGACTGGTAGAGCGGTCGGGGCCCGTCGCCGAGCCCGCCACCGCCGCCATCGCCTGCGCGTTGGTGCTGTCGAGCGTGGCCGTGCCGATGACGTTGGAGTTGCTCGGCCCGGGCGCGGCGGCAGTGGCGATGAGCGAAGGGTCTGACGAGATAGGCAGACGAGACGGCGATGGTGGCGGCCGACATGGCGCTGGGCGTGTACGACGAGGCCGAACCCTGGTCGACGAAGATGTTCGGCAGAACTGTCCCGGTGTAGCCCCCTGCGATGGCCGCACCAGGATCGCCGTTCGCATCCATGCCGTTGGCCTGGAGCGTGTTGAGGTTCCCGGCCAGAGCATTGGCGACAGCGGAAAGTTGGGACTGATATCCGGGCAGGGTCGTGTTCACCGCCGTGAGGTCAGCGCCGATCGAACCACTGGGCTGGAGGGCGATGCCTGACGACGTGGCGACGCCGAGGTTGCCCGTGGCGGCTGAGCCGGTCGATGTCAGCGTCTGGGCGACGTTGCCGGACACCAGCTGCACGCCACCGGAGTAGACGGTCAACGCACCGTCGGGCGCGGTGGACGTGCTGATGCCGAGGAGACCGGCCAGTTGGTCGACCGCCGATCGTCGCTCGTCACTCAGGGCGTTGACGTTCTGGCCGGCCGAGTCGCCGGCGACGATCCCCTGATTGAGCTGGGCCACCTGGCGCAGCAGCGCGTTGGCCTGGGCCAGGGTCCCGAATCTGCCGAGCCGGTGCCGACCTCCGATTGCAGGGAGGCCGAGAGATCGGAGAGCTGCGTCGAGGTGGTGTTGAGCGCCTGGGCCAGACCCTTGGCGTCGGCCGCGACGGTCTGCTGGGCACCGGCCTGGTTCGGGTTGGCAGCCAGCGTGGAGAGGTCGCTCCAGAACGTGGAAAGCTGGGCCGACAGCCCGTCGCTGCTCGGCTCGGGGAAGACAGCCTCAATGGAGGTCATCACCTGGTTCGTCTGGTTGGCGGCGCCCTGCACCCCCTCGGCCGCGACATTGGCCGATTCGTAGACGGCGTCGGTGAGCTCAGAGACGGAGGCAACGGTGACCCCGCGACCAGCTTCGAGCGGCCCCGCCGCAGCCTCAGGCGAGAGGTTGACGACTTCCTCCGCGTAGCCGGGGGTGTTGATGTTCGACAGGTTGTTCGAGGCCGTATCGAGCTCGGCGGTGTCGGCATTGAGCCCGCTCGCCGCGATGGAGAGTCCGAAGTCGCTCACATGGCTCCTTGCACGATCTGGGCTCGAGCGGGCCTCTGGCGCCCGTAGGTGGAACCGCCGCCGCTTGAAACGAAGCTCAGCGCCTCTTTCAACAGGGTCGAACGGCGGCCCAAGGCCGAGATAGTCAGGTCGGCGACGCTTCGGATGTTGGCCACCTGTTCCATCAGGAGACGGCGGCGATCGTGGAGCATCTCCCCCAGCCGTCGTCCACCTGGGCCACGATCTGCGGCAGGGGCGCCTCCGGGTCGAGGAAGAACGCATCGGTGATGCCGGAGGTGGCAGCTGCCCGGCGCAGGTCGATCAAGCGGAGCTGATCGGTCGTTGCCTGGAGCTCGCGGACCGATATCGGCAGCCAAACCGCCTGGTCAGCCGCAACCAGGGAGCCAAGCACGACGAGCCGGAATCGCAGGAGCGCCAACTGCTCGAGCTCGTCGTCCAACGCCTCGATCAACTGTGCGAGGAGGTCTTCGGTACTCATCGCCTTGAACAACGACCCGGGGGCGCACCGAGTTGCGGGGTCAGCCGTCCAATTCGATGGACACGTCGCCGAATCGATCAGCCTCGGCGGGACGCCGTGCGTGCATCCGGGCGTATCTGAGAACGATGCCGGTCAACGCCCACACGAGCACGCAGCAGACAGCCAGTGCGAGCGCCAGGCGAGCCGAGCAGGGTGACAGCGGACAAGTTGCCGGTCGCCAACTCCCACAGGGATGGCAGCACCACGGCGACTGCCAGCACCACCGTGGCCACGGGGCGGTAGCGCAGCACCTCGCCGACGAACCATTGAAGGTCTCGACGCGTCATCGGCCGCCGCGGTCCATCGCCCGACCGACCAGGGCGAGTGTCCAGCCCAAGGACGAGCTCGGCTCGCCGTCGACAAAGGCGATCGGGTGCACGCCCAGAAGCTCGGCGGGCGTCCGGGTTCCGGAAAGGTCCCACAGCGCCAGGGCGTCGACGCAGAAGCTCACCGATCAAATGCTCGACATCCACCCACTTGCAGGCAGCACCGACCGCTGCCAGGACGTAGTCGGGAGTCGCCTGGTCGAGGAGCCCGCGTACTCTCGCCCGAGCGGCATTCCGGGCCCGGCCTGCAACGCCAGCAGTGACGTGCGACCGCTCGACCTCCGCCGGGCGATCTGGCGGCCAAGCGCTGGCTCT